>NZ_JBMJAO010000024.1:0-525 GCF_049221745.1 Campylobacter jejuni | reverse complement strand
ACTCCAAAACAGGAACAGATCTTGCTTATATTATTTAATATATTTAGGTTGAAGGCAAAAAAATCTAAATCAAGGAATTAATATGAGTATCTTTAGCATCAATGATAACTCAAACTATAATTCTATACTTTCACAAGCAAAAGCTAATAAAGAAAATAAAGAAAATTCTAAAATAAGTTTTGCTAATGCTTTTTTAAAATAAAATGCTAGTAAATTAAATGAAATTCAAAATGCAAATTCACAAACTCTAGCAAGAAGTGAAGTATTAAATTCTACTAATACAACAAATACTAGCAATAATACTAATTTTAGTATAAGTAGTAAAACAAGTTCTCCTAATTATGATATATCAAGTGAATTTAAAAACTCTATTTATACTTTAAAATATAAACAAGCTGATTTAAGCACTGATACAGCCTATGGTTATAGTGTAGATAAAGATGGCTATATGGGAAGTGATTTTAACAAAGCTGCAGGATTACCAAAAGATTTTAAGATGCATAAATCTACTTTGGATGAGATAGA
>NZ_JBMJAO010000023.1:0-916 GCF_049221745.1 Campylobacter jejuni | reverse complement strand
ATTAAAACCTCTTCTTCTTAACATCTTCTAAGATATTATTAGCTATATCACTTACTGTACTAGAAATAATAGCTGATTCATTAGCAATTTCAACATTATCTTTAGTAGTTTGATCAATTTGAGCTACGCTATCATTGATTTGAGTAATACCTGCAGTTTGTTCTTTAATACTTTCTGCCATATCATTGATAGATTGAACAAGTAAATTAGTATTAGCTTCTATTTCAGATAAAGACTTTTGAGTTCTCTCAGCTAGCTTTCTAACTTCATCAGCCACAACAGCAAAACCTCTACCATGTTCTCCAGCACGTGCAGCTTCAATAGCAGCATTTAAAGCTAAAAGATTGATTTGATCTGCAATATCTCCTATAATACCTGTAACATTTTTAATCTCTTCAGATTGAGTGATAACATCACTAGTCTTAACAGAAACATTTTGCATAGAAGAAGTGATCTCTTCTAAAGCTGCAGCTGTTTCTTCTAAAGATTGAGCTTGAGAATTTGAAGAAGTGGTTAAGCTTTGAACAGCAGTTTGTAATTTTCCACTTTCATTAGCTAAAGCATTAGCAAAGTCTGAACTTTGTTTTAGCATTTTAACTATTTCATCACCTAAAGCATTTGTAGTTAATTCAACACTACCACTAGCATTTTCTAATTTATTTCTAAAATCTAAGCTTTTATATTCTTCAAATATTTTATGAATAGCATTCATATCAGAACCTACTCTAGCTTGTAAAACATCTAATAGTCTATTTAAGACATTTTTTAATTCTATTAACTGAGGATTCCTAGGATTAGCAGTAATTCTTGCTGTTAGATTACCACCTTCTACAACTGATACGGTTTGAACTGATTCTTTAACGGCTTGATTGTCTTGTTCTAAACCTTTTTTAGTAGCAAGGATGTTTTCGTTGAT
>NZ_JBMJAO010000022.1:0-1111 GCF_049221745.1 Campylobacter jejuni | reverse complement strand
TAGGTTAAAACTTTGAAATTCTTGTGTTTTAACAAGAATTTCGTTGCAAAGAATTCTCAAAAAGTTTGTGTTTAAAATTTATACTTAAGCCCAACCTGTCCGCTTAAATAAGTTTCGTTTTTACTATCCACTTTACCTGCTAGTATTTGTTTAGCACCAAAGCCAAGATTCATACTGAGTTGATTTGTAAAATCTACATTACCCCCTACGATAATTTGTCCATAAGTTTTTTTCTTGTTGTTAGCTTCTACGCTAGTAAAGAAAGCATTATTTACAGCTAAATTGGCTGTGTAATCATCACCCCTATTGATTGTTCTATTTTTGGAGTTGCAAAAATATAAGAGTTTTCATTCATATATTTTCTAAATTCAGCATCCACTTCAACACTTACAGAATTGTTTTTCATAGAATCAATATCTTTAGCAATAGCACCATTTTCTGTATGAGATGGAGTATAACTAAAATAATAATTTATCCCCGTAAAAGGTTTGATAAATAAAGTATTATCACTAAAGTCAAATACACGACCTGCATTAGCACTAAGTCCTAAGAATTTGCTTGTATAATCTGAGTTATATGGACCATCTGTTTGAACATTGTCTTGTTTAGTTGGAGAAACTTGAGCATAAGCTTTAACATTAAGTTCCCATTGTGGAGCTATATTGATAGTAGAATACATACCTAATTGAAAATTATCACTTTTTTGTTCTAAATTATTGTCTTTGATTTTAGCATTTGCATAAGTAAAATAAGCACCCCATAAAACATTATCATTAGCTTGTTTATCTACACCTATAGTAGCACCATACATTGCACCACTATCTCCATCGATAATATTAGCACCACCAAAAGCATTAGCCCAAACACTATTGGTATATTCATTTACATAGCTTGGTCTTATATCACTATCTAAAGCAGCAAATTTAAGACTATTCATTTTAGAAGCATAAGTTCCAAAAGGATTGTTTAGTATTGCTACACGAGAACCTATAGAAACATCATTAGAAATATTCATAGTGGTATTAACTGCTCTAGAAGCTGAATTGAGATTAGATACAGATTTACCTGTATTGTCTGTGTCTTTTTTGATTTGTAGGGCTAGTTTGACACC
>NZ_JBMJAO010000021.1:0-1234 GCF_049221745.1 Campylobacter jejuni | reverse complement strand
GTAATATAAAATATAAAAATAAAATCGTGGAATAATAAAGCAAATATACTTAAAATATTATTAAATAATAATTATTATATAACTATAAACTTTCAATTTAAAGTTTATTTTGTATAAAAAAATTGATTTAATGAGGGTAAAATTTGATTAAATATTGTTTTACAAAATACAATGAAAGCTTAGCTTGTATAAGCGTGAAATTTCACGCTTATTCTAGTTTATATTTTTTGATCAAAATATTGTAAAATCCATTGGTTTTTGTCTCATCTATACCTTTGTCAAAAATTTTTACCAATTCTTTTTGTTTGTTTTTATCAAAAGCAAAACTAAAGCCTTCTCCTCCATCTGTTTCTTGGTAGAAGCTTACCAATTCTGGATTTTCAGCTAAAAAACCTTTAGCAGTATCTTCATCTGCGACAATAGCATCGATTTTGTTATTTTTTAATGCCAAAATAGCTATATTTAAATCTTTATTGCTTTGCACTTGTGCATTTTTGATAGCTTTTGCAGTATTTTCTTGTAAAGTTCCTAGTTGAACTCCTATTTTTTTACCTTCTAAATCATTTTTCGTTTGAAGTAAATTGTTGCTTTTTAGTTTAAGATAAAGATTTTTACTCATATAGTAAGGTTTAGTAAAATCAACACTTTGTCTTCTTTCATCCGTTGCACTCATAGCTGAGGCAATCATATCGATTTTGCCAGCTTTTAAAGCAGGTATTAACCCATCGAAATTGGTTTCAACCCAAACAACTTTGATGCCGTTTTTCTTAGCGATCTCTTCTACTAGATCCGTATCAAAGCCTGTAAGTTTTGAGTTTTCTTTATAGTTAAAAGGTTTATAGTTTGGGGCGGTTCCAACCTTTAATTCTACGCTTGCATTTGTTTCTTTGTTTTTAGAATCATTGCAAGCACCTAAAAATAAGCCGATTAAGGCAACTAAAACAACACTAAATATTTTTTTCATTTTCTTCCTTTGATATAAAATGTTTTAAAATTATACTTATTTTAAATTTATATTTAATTAAGTCTAATTGCTTTTTACAATGTTTAAAGAATGTTTAAAGTATGCAATCTTTGATATATTATTCATAAATAAATTTCAAAAACCACCAATTACTTATATAAATATTTACACAAATATTTATACTATTTAATCCTTTATTTAATCCCCTTTTAAGTTTAATTAGTTATACTTTCATTTCCTTTTTTTGAAAAAGGACTTAAAATCTTTTAA
>NZ_JBMJAO010000020.1:0-2342 GCF_049221745.1 Campylobacter jejuni | reverse complement strand
AAACATCCATCCCAATAATTTTAAAATTATCAGGATGAAATTTTTAACAAGTAGGAGAGTAAACTAAATTAAACTAAGTATTATCTTTTTTGATATTACCAAAGATAATTAAACTGAGCATATCCTGTATGAGTATTGCCATCTTTATCAAACATTCCATTATAGTTTAAACTAAAATAGAAAGCTTCATTAACAGGAATGATTAAAGAAGTACTTACAAATTTTTGTACTCTTGGTAAATAAAACTCATCATTTACTTTTATATTTCCAAATCTAGCCTTAGCTTTTACACTAGGATTGATATTAAACTTAGCTCCAAGTTCTACTGAAGTTTTTAAATTAGGCAACCAATCTCTAAACCAAGTAAAGCTTGTTTTAGTAGAGAAAAGATTTAAGTAGTTTGCATAGGTTCTCTCACCACCATTAACTGTTGCTTGACCTATAGTATCTTTCATAGAAAAAGCTTCTGTATAACCTCCTTCATAAGCAAGACCTATTTCAGGTGAGAATATATCTTTATTAGAAATGAAATTCATACCTAAACCAGTATTTACTCCATAAGCATAAGAATTAGGTTCAGCTTTAGCTTCATTGTTTCCTATTTTTTTAGTTAAATCATTTTTAATTAAAGCTGTTTTACCTTGAGCTTTAATATAAACTTCTTGACCTTTACTTGTAGTAAATAAGGTATTAAAGTATTTTAAACCTGCATAATAGGTTCTATTATTGATATTAAAATAAGTTGAATTCATTTTTGTATCTTCATAACCTGCATATATACCATATATTCCACTATCTTTTAAAGTAGAATAACCTATGATAGTTCCTTTAGTATGTCCTTTACTTTCTTCATTTAAAGAAAGTTCAACATTCTGTGAAGAGGCATAAGGAAGGATAAATAAAGAATGTTCTTTATTGTATCCATAAGCTCCATTATTTAAATCACTCTTTATATAATCACTTGCATCTGCATATAAATTACCCTTTTCAGACATAGCGATGCTTTGAGATTTGCTTGAAGAGCTTAAAGTAAAGCTTTGCATAGAATTACCCATAACATTATCAATAAAGGTTGATCTTCTTGAAGTTGTAGAGATTAAAGATCTAAAGGTTGCTCCAGATATTGAGGCATTAAGGTTAAAATCTGTAGTAAGCTTTCCTGTTAGTGGATCATAGCTTAAAGATATTTCTCCTCCACCATTGGTTCCAATATTGCCAATATTACCTTGATTTACTCCACTAATAATATTATTTATATCACTTAATTCATCAAGATTAACATTGCTTTGATCTACGGTGATGTTTTCTACTTTTACATTAGAAGCACCATTTCCACCTACAACTACAGTTTCTAATTTACCTGTATTTTTATCAGTACTTACTACCCAATCTTTAATTCCAACACTACCACTTCCATTATTGGTTACTGTGTTACCGCTTTCATCTTTACCTACTGAGCCTTGGTTGGAGATAGTTAAGTCTGCATTGCCATTATTAACAATACCTCCACCTATGGTTGCACCTTCACCATTTGAAATTTCAAGACTATTATCACTATTATTAGTAATAGAACCACTTATACCTGTAGATGAAGAAGAGGTATTAGTAATAGAATCAAGTTTGCCACCACTTTCAACCACTATACTTCCTGAGATAGAACCACTTCCTGTATTGGTAATACCACCTTCTACTGAACCACCACTTTCTACTTTGATTTCACCTGTAATAGAACCATTACCTTGATTTACTATACCAGATCCTCCACTTGAAGAGCTAACACTACCACCTGAGATGATAATACCGCCTGTGCTACCTGAACTAGCATTACTACCTATAACACCTTCATTAACTATACCAGCAGTTCCTCCTGTAACTGAACCTGAAATGGTGATTTGAGTATCAATCTCTTTTCCACCCCCTATATAAATACCAGAGTTACCACCACTTACAATAGCGCCACTTTTAACTTCTATACCATCAGCTTCTATAGCTTTAGAAGCTCCATTGTCTATATTTATACCATTATTTCCAGCTTTAATGCTACTACCGCTTTCTAGTATGATTTTACCTAGTTTCATAGTGTTACCGCTTCCACCAGTACTACCATGATCATAAAAACTCAAACCATTTAAATCAGCTTCTATAGTGCCTTTATTGGTAATAGTATTAATCTTATTTCCAGCTTCTGCTAAGATACCATGAGAGTTTGATTGAATAGTACCTTCATTAGTGAAATTATTGATGGTAGAAGGACTACCACTAAGAGTTGCGATACTAATACCTGCAGCAAGACTATTAGAACTAGTTGATTCTATGATTCCAGTATTAATAAGAGTGTTTAT
>NZ_JBMJAO010000019.1:0-4104 GCF_049221745.1 Campylobacter jejuni | reverse complement strand
GCAATTTTACCAAATCTAGCCGTAAAGCCCATAGCTTTAGCTACGGGGATATAAGACTTTAAAAAATTTTAATTTTTTAATATTGAATTATTTAAATGTATTTTGCATAATTCATTTTATGAAAGATATAAAATATAAATCCAATAATAATATTGTCTATTCTTGTAAGTATCATATCATTTGGTGTCCTAAATATAGGCGTAAAGTTTTAGTTGGAGAAGTTGAAAAGAGATTAAAAGAAATAATTATACAAGTTGCAAAAGAAATGAATGTAGAGATTTTAGAAATGCAAACAGATAAAGATCATATTCACATTTTAGCAGATATTGACCCTAGCTTTGAGGTTATGAAATTTATAAAAACTGCAAAAGGTAGAAGTAGTAGAATTTTAAGAAATGAATTTGCTTTTTTAAAATCAAGACTTCCTACTTTATGGACTAATTCTTGTTTTATTTCATCGGTTGGTGGAGCATCACTTGAAGTTATAAAACAATACATTGAAAATCAACAAATCAGCGAACGCCCTAAACAAAAAACAAAAATGGAAAACTTATGTTAAAAAACCTACAAGTATAAGTTATATAAAACAAAAAAGACTAAACATATTGATGAACTTATCAATATAACTTGTCATATTTATAATCATTGCATTGCACTTCATAAAAGACATTATAAACTTTATCATAAAAGTTTAAATAAAATTAGACTTCAAAAACATCTAACTAAACTTAAAAAACTTGATAAATATAAACATTGGAATAAACTAGGATCACAAGCCATACAACAATCACTGAAAGAATTGATGAAGCTTATAAGAAATTTTCTTTAAAAGACTTGGAGGACTACCTAGCTTTAAAAAGCATATTAAGTATAAGTCTTTCACTCTAAAAGGAAGTGTAGGTTATAAATTAAAAAATAATGTTATTTCTCTTAATGGTTATGAATATAAATTTAGCAAAAATCAAAAGATAAATGCTAGTGATAAAATAAAAACCCTAACTATTAAGAGGGATAACATAGAAGATTACTATATCTGTGTTAGTTTAGAAACAAAAGATAAAGCTCATATCACAACAGGTAAAAGTGGGTATAGACTTTGGACTTAAAACCTTTCTAACTCTTAGTGATAAACAACTATAGCATCTCCTATGTTTTATCTTAAATCTTTAAAAGAATTAAAAGCCAAACAAAGAAAACTTAGTTTAAAAAAGATTGGCTCAAATAATAGATTAAAAGCTAAACTACAATTAGCTAAGTTTCATATAAAACTAGCAAATCAAAGAAAAGATTATTTCTTTAAATTAGCCAATACTATAGCTAAAGAATACGATAATGTTTTTATTAAAGATTTAAACATTAAAGCTATGGCTAAAATTTGGGGTAGAAAGATAAATGATTTAGCATTTAATAAATTTATATCAATCTTAACCACTAAAATAAATGTTGTTAAGATTGATAGATTTTTATCCTAGTTCTAAGACTTGTAGTTGTTGTGGATATATCAAAGATGATTTAAATTTAAAAGATAGAATATTTAAATGTCCTAAATGCAAGATGAAATTAGATAGGGACTATAATGCTAGTTTAAATATTTATAGAGTTGGGGCATCAACTCTTAGAGGAGAATCTATAAGACCTACAAAGGTAGGCTAGATTTGTTGATACTAGAAACTCCCGCATTTATGCGTGGAGAGTATGTCATAAGAGAAAGCACAGGAGACGCAATACTCATGCAAGCAAGAATTAAAGCAGTTAGAGACATTATACAATCAAAATATACAAAACTTAGAGAACGAATTAGAAACAGCTTTAAAAAGACAATAAAAAAAGCAAAGCAAATTAAAAGAGATTTTGGAATAAGTAGATAAAAACCGAGAAATATTTTTAAAATATACTCTGAATTAATTAAAATTGTGATATATAATTTTGTGGAGTTTAAATCCTAGTGGATTGCAGCTCCACTAGGGTTAATTTGCTCCGCCGAAAGGGGGAACGAATGAAATTCATCGTAATTATAGCATTAATTTGCTTAATTGTAACCTTAACTTATTAAAGCTTAAGGGAGGTTTAGGGTATGAGGGCAAGCACTTATACCCTTTATACAATGAACTGCCCTTGCTTGCTTCTTTTAAGTTTAGGAAAACTAATGAAAACACCAAAAAACTAATAAAAAAAGAATTCAAAAAGCTATAGTAACTCAAAATAATCGCTTCGTTTATGCTAAATACGATATGAACACTAATGAACTTAAAATGTTTATGTGAATAGGCACAGCTTAATAGCCAAAAAGACGCTTTTTTCAAGTTTGTGAAATGCCATTAACTGAAGTTATGGAGGTTTGGCAAGGAAATGACAAAGAAGTAGATTATAATTATATAAGAAATTTATGTCAATCTATGGCAAAAAAGCTTATATTGAAGACTTTAAATTACTTGATGAAAAAACAATGAAAGAAGTGAGTGTTTTTAGAGCTATGCCACTTTTTAAATTTATAGAATACAGACAAGCACAAGGGTATATTACTTATCAACTAAATGATAACCTTATGGAAGTATTTACTAGACCAAAAAAGAGATTTTACCCAGTTAAAATTTAGTGATATCCAACAAATGAAATCAGCTTATAGCATAAAAATATATAATATACTTGTTTGCGAACTCAAACAAAACAAACAAAGCCTTAAAATCAATCTTGCAATATTGCAAAACCTTTTAGAAGTGCCAAAAGTCTATTAGATTGACAAGGATTTCAAAGACGAGTGTTAAATCAAGCCAAAAAAGATATAAACGGCAAATCAAATCTTATTTTACTAGAAATAAAAACTTACAAAACAGGGCGTAAAATAACGGACTTAGAATTTATTTTTGATTATAAGAATAACGATAAACGCATAGCACAAGAAAAAGCTAAAAAAGAAAAGTTTTTAATCACTTAAAAGAAATTCTAAGCTCTTATATAGGCAAATCAATTTATGATGAACGCTTTGGCGAAATGATTATAACTCATTACGATCATAACGAAGCTGATAATAAAATTTCAATCATCGCACAAAGAAAAAGCGATGATAAATATATAGCATTTCCAGTTAAAAACTTCAAAGATATACAAAGTTTAGAGAAGTTAAAAGATAAAGCCGAAGAACTTTTTTACTTAGATAAGCAAAGAGTAATTAACGCCAAAGAAGCACAAAATTATAAAAATCTTTTCACAATGGATTAAGCAGATATATCTAAAAGCTGATCTTTTTTGCTAGTATTTGCTTGATTATCAGCATTTGTAGAATTATTTTGTTCTTCTTTTTTAGCTTCAGCTTCTACTTTTTTTGTATTATCATTCTCAGCTTTTTTTTCTTGTTCAAATTTAGCTTCCTCAAGTTTTAATAGTGGTTTTGCTGTATAACGCAAGCTTGTATCAATAACTTGATTACAACATTGAGAATATACTAATCCCATCATTATCCTTTAGTGGTTTATACAAATACCTAATTTAGCGCAAGCTTGATGCTGATAAATAGGCTGATGTATTGTTTGGCAATTATGAAAAGTTGCACAAGTTATACTTCTATCTTGTTGTTGTGAATTATTAAAATTTTTCTTGCTATGATAACTATGATTTGAAGCTAAGGCAAGGCTAGATAATGAAGCAATAACTGCTAAACCTAAGATAATTTTTTTCATTTTAATCCTTTCTATGATTAAAATTTTGATATATAAAAAATTATAAAACTAAAAAATTAATTTAATATTAAATAACAGAAAAATCAAAAATTTAATTAAACGTCGAGAAAAATTTACTCAACTTTTTTTGTTTTTTCTCTCGTATTTTTCTATGTTTTTATATATTTTTATGGGGCTTTATAAGATCTATATGATGGGCTCTAGCGAAATATTAATGGGAGAAATATATTTACAATGACTTTTTAATATACTACAATAAAAAATCTACCTTGAGTTTTCACTCTTGGCGGAAATTTATCAATCAAGGCTAACTATGAAACGACATAGTAAGCGTCTTAAAGTAGTATTATATCTAAATTTAAAGCTTTTTAAGTTTAAAATGATGGTATTTTTGCAAAACCGCAGAGGCAGAGAAGTCCCTTGCCTT
>NZ_JBMJAO010000018.1:0-6267 GCF_049221745.1 Campylobacter jejuni | reverse complement strand
AAACTAAAAACATATGATTTTATAAAAAGTAAGCAATATAAGAACTAACAAGTCCGCAATGAGCTACTTTCCCCCTGCCAGTAAGGCGTAGTATCATCACCCACGATGTGCTTAGCTTCTTGGTTCGGGATGGAACAAGGCGTTTCCACATCTGTATAATCACGGACATTGTTATTTAAATATTCTTTGAAAGATTCAATCTAAGAATAAAGCTTAATCTTTTATTTCTTTATTCTCTTTCTTCTTTTGTTTTTCTTTCTTTATTTTTTACTTATCTTTTATCTTTGATAAGCTTTTACATAGAATACTTAAAAAACAATGTTAAGAGCAAGTTCTAATATAAACCCTACTTGAAAGATTTCTATTAAACTTTAAATATTATTTACATTCAAAGCTTTCTTTAAAAACCTTAACAAGGAAGTGATGCTTTATAAAGATAAGCCAAACGCTCTATTAGTACTGGTCAGCTAAAGGACTTTCATCCATTACACACCCAGCCTATCAAACTAGTAGTCTTCTAGAGAGCTTAGAGAAGATTCATCTTAGAGTTGGCTTCACGCTTAGATGCTTTCAGCGTTTATCCTTTCCAAACTTAGCTACGCTGCGATGCTCTTGGCAGAACAACAGCTACACCAGTGGTTTGTTCAACCCGGTCCTCTCGTACTAGGGTCAAATCTCTTCAATCTTCTTACGCCCACGGCAGATAGGGACCGAACTGTCTCACGACGTTCTGAACCCAGCTCGCGTACCGCTTTAAATGGCGAACAGCCATACCCTTGGGACCTGCTCCAGCCCCAGGATGCGATGAGCCGACATCGAGGTGCCAAACCTCCCCGTCGATGTGAGCTCTTGGGGGAGATCAGCCTGTTATCCCCGGGGTACCTTTTATCCTTTGAGCGATGGCCCTTCCACACAGAACCACCGGATCACTAAGACCGACTTTCGTCTCTGCTTGACTTGTATGTCTTGCAGTTAAGCTGGCTTATACCTTTATACTCTACAAACGATTTCCAACCGTTCTGAGCCAACCTTTGTAAGCCTCCGTTATTATTTGGGAGGCGACCGCCCCAGTCAAACTACCCACCAGACATTGTCCCACTTGAGGATAACTCAAGCTGGTTAGCTACCCAAATAAGAAAGAGTGGTATCTCAACAACGGCTCATAATAAACTAGCGTCTATTACTCAAAGCCTCCCACCTATCCTGCACATTCTTATCCAAGTAGCAGTGTCAAGCTGTAGTAAAGGTCCACGGGGTCTTTCCGTCTTGCCGCGGGTAGGAGGAATTTTCACCTCCACTACAATTTCACTGGATCCCTCTTTGAGACAGCTCCCATCTCGTTACGCCATTCATGCAGGTCGGTATTTAACCGACAAGGAATTTCGCTACCTTAGGACCGTTATAGTTACGGCCGCCGTTTACTCGGGCTTCGATCAAGAGCTTCGCTAATGCTAACCCCATCAATTAACCTTCGAGCACCGGGCAGGCGTCACACCCTATACATCCTCTTACGAGTTAGCAGAGTGCTGTGTTTTTGGTAAACAGTCGGGAGGGACTCTTTGTTGTAAGTTTCTTCGCTTTCGGAGTAAATCCTAATACGAAGCGAACCACACCTTATACCGAAGATACGGTGCTATTTTGCAGAGTTCCTTAAAGAGAGTTCTTCCACGCGCCTTAGAATACTCATCCCACCCACCTGTGTCGGTTTACGGTACGGGCAACATTAGCTAAACTTAGAAACTTTTCTTGGCTCGACGGCATCAGGGGTTCTCCTATCCATCCGAAGACTTCAAAGAGCCTTTCAGTTCTTAGAGTATTGTTATACGGATTTGCCTGTATAACCTCCTACGACCTTAGACTAGCACTTCCATCCGCTAGCCCCCTTAGCCCTAAGCGTCCTTCCATCGCACACTAATGTTGGTATTGGAATATTAACCAATTTGCCATCGTCTACCCCTTTCGGACTCGACTTAGGACCCGACTAACCCTACGATGACGAGCATCGCGTAGGAAACCTTGGGTTTACGGCGTTAATGATTCTCACATTAATTATCGCTACTCATGCCTGCATGCTCACTTCTATTCGCTCCAGCACTCCTTACCGGTATACCTTCGACGCAAATAGAACGCTCTCCTACCACTTGACAAAGTCAAGTCTACAGCTTCGGTACTTACTTTAGCCCCGTTATATTTTCCGCGCAAAATCACTAGACCAGTGAGCTATTACGCTTTCTTTAAAGGATGGCTGCTTCTAAGCCAACCTCCTGGTTGTTTAAGTAACTTCACATCGTTTTCCACTTAAGTAAGATTTAGGGACCTTAGCTGGTAGTCTGGGTTGTTTCCCTCTTGACGACGGATTTTATCACTCGCCGCCTGACTGCTGTGATTACATATAAGGTATTCGGAGTTTGATAGGGTTTGGTACATTGGTGTATGCCCTAGCCCATTCAGTGCTCTACCCCCTTATATTACGACACAACGCTATACCTAAATATATTTCGGAGAGAACCAGCTATCACGAAGTTTGATTGGCCTTTCACCCCTATCCACAAGTCATCCCGGGGCTTTTCAACGCCTATGGGTTCAGTCCTCCACTAGTTCTTACACTAGCTTCAACTTGCTCATGGATAGATCACTTCGTTTCGGGTCTGCAGCATCTGACTAAGCGCCCTATTCAGACTCGCTTTCGCTACGGCTTCGCGTGTACTTAACCTTGCCAGACACCACAACTCGCAGGCTCATTATGCAAAAGGCAGTCCATCACACTGTATTGCTACATAGTGCTCTGAATGATTGTAAGCAAATGGTTTCAGGTTCTATTTCACTCTGATCACCTCAGTTCTTTTCACCTTTCCCTCACGGTACTTGTGCACTATCGATCTGGTATTAGTATTTAGGGTTGGATCGTGGTCGACCCAGCTTCAGACAAAATTCCACGTGTTTCGCCCTACTCAGGATACTGCTAGCTAAGCTTCATTTTTCGCATACGGGACTATCACCCTCTATGGCTATACTTTCCAGAATGTTCTGCTAAACTCAGCTCTTGCACATTGCAGTCCTACAACCCCCAGTGCAAGCACTGGGTTTGCCCTCTTACGCTTTCGCTCGCCGCTACTGACGCAATCTCTATTGATTTCTTTTCCTGAGGGTACTAAGATGTTTCAATTCCCCTCGTTCGCTCCTATATAGGTAATGTATATCTCTATACATTGGGTTGCCCCATTCGGAAATCTACGGATCAAAGCTTCTTGACAGCTCCCCGTAGCTTATCGCAGTCTAGTACGTCCTTCATCGCCTTTACCAGTCAAGGCATCCACCATTCGCTCTTAGTAGCTTACCTTTTTTACCTTTTATATTGATTCTAAAACGCATCACTTCCTTGTTAAAGTTTTTATGATAAGACTTCTTTATCTTAAGACGGAAAGCATTCAAACACTTAATATAAATACTAAAAATTAAATTTAGTTCTAAACCAAGCTGTGAGTTTGAAACTTGTCTTTAATTTATAAATCTTAATCTAATATTCTCTTTATTCAAAAAATAAAGATAATTAAAAGTTATAAGTTAAACTAAAGAAAAGATAAATAGGTTTTATCCTTCAACAAGTCCTGTAAAATTGTTTTTATTAAAACTTGCTTGTGACTCTTAACAATGATAATTAAAAAGAACATTTAGGTTTAAAACCTAAAGAAAATATATAATCAAAGTATTTTACACTTGAAGATTAAAATAAATCTATTATAGTTTTATATTAGATTATTTTAATATACTTAATATATACTTGCTTTAGATTTTAAAGCTTATTTATTGCAACTTCTTCTAAAAAGTTTTAATAAATTTTAATTATTGACAAATCTTTTTTTAATATTTTAAAGCTTAAAACTAAAAAAGCTTAAAATAATAATCTTAGTCTTTATCTTTTTTAAGATTGATTTTTTTATGGTGGGCCTAACAAGACTTGAACTTGTGACCTCACCCTTATCAGGGGTGCACTCTAACCAGCTGAGCTATAGGCCCTTATAATGGTGGAGAATAGCGGGATCGAACCGCTGACCTCCTGCGTGCAAAGCAGGCGCTCTCCCAGCTGAGCTAATTCCCCATAAACAATTAGCTTTATCATCAATCTTTGAAATCTAAACAAGAATCAATTGAGTTTATATATTGAAGTAATAGTTGTGAGACTTATTACTTTAGTACTCTAGAAAGGAGGTGATCCAACCGCAGGTTCTCCTACGGTTACCTTGTTACGACTTCACCCCAGTCGCTGATTCCACTGTGGACGGTAACTAGTTTAGTATTCCGGCTTCGAGTGAAATCAACTCCCATGGTGTGACGGGCGGTGAGTACAAGACCCGGGAACGTATTCACCGTAGCATGGCTGATCTACGATTACTAGCGATTCCGGCTTCATGCTCTCGAGTTGCAGAGAACAATCCGAACTGGGACATATTTTATAGATTTGCTCCACCTCGCGGTATTGCGTCTCATTGTATATGCCATTGTAGCACGTGTGTCGCCCTGGGCATAAGGGCCATGATGACTTGACGTCGTCCACACCTTCCTCCTCCTTACGAAGGCAGTCTATTTAGAGTGCTCGGCCTAACCGTTAGCAACTAAATACGTGGGTTGCGCTCGTTGCGGGACTTAACCCAACATCTCACGACACGAGCTGACGACAGCCGTGCAGCACCTGTCTCTAAGTTCTAGCAAGCTAGCACCCTCATATCTCTATAAGGTTCTTAGGATATCAAGCCCAGGTAAGGTTCTTCGCGTATCTTCGAATTAAACCACATGCTCCACCGCTTGTGCGGGTCCCCGTCTATTCCTTTGAGTTTTAATCTTGCGACCGTACTCCCCAGGCGGTACACTTAATGCGTTAGCTGCATTACTGAGATGACTAGCACCCCAACAACTAGTGTACATCGTTTAGGGCGTGGACTACCAGGGTATCTAATCCTGTTTGCTCCCCACGCTTTCGCGCCTTAGCGTCAGTTGAGTTCCAGCAGATCGCCTTCGCAATGGGTATTCTTGGTGATATCTACGGATTTTACCCCTACACCACCAATTCCATCTGCCTCTCCCTCACTCTAGATTACCAGTTTCCCAAGCAGTTTAATGGTTAAGCCATTAGATTTCACAAGAGACTTGATAATCCGCCTACGCGCCCTTTACGCCCAGTGATTCCGAGTAACGCTTGCACCCTCCGTATTACCGCGGCTGCTGGCACGGAGTTAGCCGGTGCTTATTCCTTAGGTACCGTCAGAATTCTTCCCTAAGAAAAGGAGTTTACGCTCCGAAAAGTGTCATCCTCCACGCGGCGTTGCTGCGTCAGGGTTTCCCCCATTGCGCAATATTCCCTACTGCTGCCTCCCGTAGGAGTCTGGACCGTGTCTCAGTTCCAGTGTGACTGATCATCCTCTCAGACCAGTTAAGCGTCATAGCCTTGGTAAGCCATTACCTTACCAACTAGCTGATACTATATAGTCTCATCCTACACCGAAAAACTTTCCCTACTCAACTTGTGTTAAGCAGGAGTATGGGGTATTAGCACTCATTTCTAAGTGTTGTCCCCCAGTGTAGGGCAGATTAACTATACCTTACTCACCCGTGCGCCACTAATCCACTTCTAGCAAGCTAAAAGCTTCATCGTTCGACTTGCATGTATTAGGCACGCCGCCAGCGTTCACTCTGAGCCAGGATCAAACTCTCCATAATAAACCTTCTTTAGCGTCAAGGCAAAGCCTTGACTAAGAAGCAAGCTAAAGGCCTACCCCGCCAACTAATAGATAAACTACTTAGATTGCATTAAAGAGATAAACCTTATTACTTTTATAGATAGTTTAATCTTTTTCTTCAAAGAAAAAGTATGAAAGATTAAAAAGAAAAGTTTTTAATCTTTAATTATTGACTTGATAGATTTTACATAATTGCTTATGCCTAAATCTTTCTGGCTCAATCGATCACTTATTTAGATTTCAAAGATTGACTAATAAGATTTGAAATAACAATACTAAATTAAAAGAACAAAACAAAAAATCATTTTTAAAAGAAAAGTTTAAAATAAAAACAAGATTTATAAAAAAGCTTTTAGTTTACTAAGATAAAAACTAAAAGAGTTAATTTATAAAATCTACTAAGCTAGTGAAACTTTATAATTTAAAAGATTTTAAGTCCTTTTTCAAAAAAAGGAAATGAAAGTATAACTAATTAAACTTAAAAGGGGATTAAATAAAGGATTAAATAGTATAAATATTTGTGTAAATATTT
>NZ_JBMJAO010000017.1:0-6857 GCF_049221745.1 Campylobacter jejuni | reverse complement strand
AGTAGCAAGGATGTTTTCGTTGATAGCACTTGAGATTTGTCCAAATTCATCATTGCTTTTTACTTCTATAGTAGAAACATTTTTTGTTTTATGATTGATGAAGTCAAAGAAATTTTGTAAAGATTTAAAAATTGAATTAATTTTTGCACTCACCATATATTTTATACATACATATACAATAGCTGAAATTATAATTAAAAATATAACCACAACAATAATTATAATGAATTGAAGTTGATATAAAGGTGCTAAAACTGAAGTTCTAGGAGTTGTTACAAGTATACTCCAGTAACTTGAATTTTCGAGTGTGCTAAAGGATGCTACCGATGCATAACTAGTTAAACCTGCTGAAGTAAGAAAATTATCAACCAAAATATCTCTATGTTCTTTAATTGCATTTAAAACTGGAGCTACAGAAGGAGAGTGGTTGTATTCATTGATTTTTTGTAAAATTGCATTAGGATTTGAGTGTATAACAAATCTTCCATCATCTGTAAGTAGCAATCTTAAATCTCCTTCATGAAAATTTAAAGAAGGATCAAGTAAAGTTTTAGACATCTGTGAAAGTTCTAAAGAAAAACCAATAACTCCTGCAAGGGTTCCTTTTTGATTAAAAATAGGCATTCCTAAATTAATTCCCAAAAATTCTCCATTACCATAATTAAGATGTTTAACTGAACCAAAAGTAATTTTTTGCTGTCCATTGTGTACATCGTTTTCAATTTTTTGTATTACAGGGATATTCTTGGAAAGATTTTCATTTTGTGTAAGTGTTTTAATGCCTCCATTAACCCCTGGAGTCGAATCATTATAAACAATAGATAAATTTCCATATTGAGTGTATTTTTCTTTATTTCCTGATAAAATTGAGAGATCTTTAATATACAAAAAAGCATAAGTGGTATACATACTTGAATCTAATGTTTTTTTGGTTAAATTTTCAAGTATATTAATATCGATGTTTCCATTATCATTGATAACTTGTTGTATACCAGTACCTAATGCTTTAGAGAGTAAAAAAGGTTCATTAAGTGTGGATTGCATATAATTTACATATCTTTTTGAAGCTATATCTAAAGCAATTTCTGCTTCTTTTTCCATATTTTGAGAAACTTCCCATGATATGATAGCAATCATAAAGACTAAGCTAACCATAATACTTCCAATTACTGAAAGGGTTAATTTAGTTCCGATAGATTTTAACATTGTCTTCCTTTCTTGTATATTTATTTGCGAATTATAACTATAAAATGCTTATTTTTTTCTAAAATAAAGTTATTAATTAATATTAATATTTTATTAATATTAATTAATAATTAAATTAAATAGCGTTAAAATACATTTACATCAAATTTATATTAAGGAATAGCAATGAAAAAGATTTTCATTTCTTTTGTTGTCCTAGCGACATGTTTATGGGCAAAAAATACCGCCTATACCGATGAAGTTGTATCACTTTATCTTAATAAAGATGATACTAAAGTCATAGGAAGACTTTTACCTACAAATCCTTTTGAAGTGTTAAAAAGCGAAAATAACAGAGTTTTACTAAAAATTGATGGTTATGTAAATCCTAAAGCACCTTCTGTAATTTATTTCAATGACTCTCAAAGAATTGTTATTGCAGCTTTTTCTAAAAATGCAAAATTAAATTTCTCTCAAAGAATAACTGGAAAAGATGGAAAATGGGATAAGGTAAGCCTTGAAATTTGGGGAGATAAAAAAGAATTTGTCAAAGACAATAAAGAAATGTTAAATCGAGCTAAAGAACTTTTTGTAAATAACTGCGGAATTTGTCATGCTATCCACAAAGAAAAAGAATTTACAGCTAACGCTTGGCCTGCAATTTTCCGTTCTATGGCCGATAGAACAGGTATTGATAAAAAAGACAGATGGCTAGTTATAGAATACTTACAAAAAAACGCAAAAGATTTTAAAACAAAATAAGGAGAAAGCATGCTAGATAGAAGAAAATTTTTAAAAATTGGAGCGAGCTTAAGTGCTTTACCTCTCATTCCAAGCTTAAGTGCAGGAAAAACCGTAGAGGCTTCAAAAGTTAGCCTCGGACTTGTAAAAAATGGAGAAGTGATCACCGCAGCACACTGGGGGATTTTAAAACTCACTATAAAAGATGGCAAGATAGTAAAAAGTGAACCTTGGGAAAAAGTTACAAAAATGGATAATCCTTTACAGCACTATACTGCCGATATGGTTTATAAATCTCGTGTAAAATACCCTTATGTGCGTAAATCCTACCTTGAAAATCCTGACAATCCTAAACCTGAGCTTCGTGGAAAAGACGAGTTTGTTCGTGTAAGTTATGATGAAGCGATCAAGCTTATCGCCAAAGAACTTAAAAAAACAAGAGATAACAAAGGTGCAAGTGCGATTTTTGGTGGAAGCTATGGCTGGAAATCAAGTGGAAATATGCAAAACTCACGTATCTTGCTTCATAGATTTTTAAATGTAACAGGTGGATTTGTAGGAGCTACAGGGGATTATTCTACAGGAGCTTCTCAAATGATTATGCCTTATGTTGTAGGATCGATTGAAGTTTATGAGCAGCAAACCTCATGGGAAAATATCTTAAGTGATTCTAAATATGTTGTGATTTGGGGTGCTGATCCGCTTTCTACTTTACGCATAGCTTGGACTTCAAACGAACAAAGAGGTTTGGCATACTTTGAAAAACTTAAAGACAGTAAAATCAAAGTGATTTGTATAGATCCTGTAAAAACCACTACAGCGAAATTTTTAAATGCCAAATGGATAGCTCCACGCCCAAATACCGATGCAGCTTTAATGATGGGCATGGCAAGCCATTTAATCACTAAGAAAAAAGTTAATTACGAGTTTTTAGACACTTACACTACAGGCTTTGATAAATTTAAAGACTATTTAGAAGGTAAAGAAGATGGGGTAAAAAAAGATACCAAATGGGCAAGTAAAATTTGCGGTATCGATGAAAAAACTATCAAAAATTTAGCTGAAACTTTTTATGATAATCCTACTATGATTATGAGTGGTTGGGGTATGCAAAGAGCACATCATGGCGAACAGCCTCACTGGATGTTAGTTACTCTTTGTGCGATGTTAGGACAAATCGGCACAAAAGGAGGTGGTTTTGGGCTGAGCTATCATTACAGCAATGGCGGTGTTCCAACTTGCAAAGGTGGAGTTATCGGCGGTATGATAGCAGGTAGCTTAGGGATTTGGAAAAATGGTAAATTTAAAGGTTTAGCAAAAAGAGAAACTTCAAACGAAGGCGCAGAATGGCTTCAAAATGCAGCGAGTTATTCTTTCCCTGTAGCAAGAATCGCTGATGCTTTACTTCACCCTGGAAAAACCATAGATCACAACGGCTCTAAGCTTACCTATCCTGATATTGATTTTATTTACTGGGTAGGCGGAAATCCTTTAGTACACCATCAAGATACCAACACTAATGTAAAAGCATGGAGAAAACCACGCACCGTTGTGGTAAATGAAATTTACTGGACTCCAACAGCTAAAATGGCAGATATTGTTATGCCTGTAACTTCATCTTATGAAAGAGATGATATTACCATGACAGGAGATTATTCAAATATGCATATAGCTCCTATGAAACAAGCAGTTGAGCCTGTGGGTGAAAGCAAAGATGATTATGTAATTTTCTCTGATATTTGTAAAATTTATGGAAAAGATGTCTTTAATACCTACACAGAAAATGGCAAAAAAGCTAAAGATTTTATCAAAGAATACTACAACAGTGCCTTAAAACAAACTCAGAGTTTTGGCGAAGCTTTTGCCACTCCTATGCCAAGTTTTGAAGAATTTTGGGCTAAAAACGAACCAATCACTTTTGAACCAACAGCTGAAAGTTTAGAATGGACTCGTTTTTCAGAATTTATAAAAGATCCTATCTTAAATGCTCTGGGTACAGATTCAGGGCTCATTGAAATTTACTCAGAAACGATTAAAAATTATAATTATGATGATTGCAAAGCCCATCCTACTTGGTTTGAACCGATTGAATGGCTTGGAAATGCAACCAAAGAAGCACCTTTCCACTTACTTACAAATCACCCAAGAGATCGCTTACACTCTCAACTTTGCCACACAAGCTTAAGAGATACTTATGCAATAAAAGATAGAGAGCCAATTTTAATCAATTCCAAAGATGCAAAAAAACTTGGTGTAAAAAATGGCGATGTAGTACGCGTGTTTAACAAACGCGGCGAAGTTTTAGCAGGGGCGGTTGTAAGCGATGAAATCATGCAAGGGGTTGTAAGGCTTTGTGAAGGTGCTTGGTATGATCCTGACGAAAACGGACTTTGCAAATGTGGAAATGCAAATGTTTTAACCATGGATATACCAACTTCAAAACTTGCCAATGGCAATATCTCTCACACAGGGCTCGTAAACATAGAAAAATTTAAAGGTGAACTACCAAAACTTACTGCCTTTAGTGCACCAAAAGGTGTGAACTAAATTTAAGAAAGCCGTAAGGCTTTCTATTGTCCAAGCAAATTTAAACTTAAAGCCATTATTGCCATTCCTAATATAAGTCCATATAAACTATCATGAGCCTTATCATAAGTTTTTGCAGCGGGCAAAAGCTCATCAAGAGATATAAAAACCATAATTCCTGCAATCACAGCAAAACTTATAGCTAAAGTAAGATCGCCTATAAAAGGCAATAAAATCAAAGCTCCAACAAAAGCACCCAAAGGCTCTGCAAAACCCGAAAGAGCTGAATAAATAAAAGCTTTTTTCTTATCTCCTGTAGCATGGTAAATCGGCAAACTCACAGCCAAACCTTCAGGGATATTGTGTATAGCTACAGCTATAGCTATAGCAATTCCTAAAGTAAGATTATCAAGACTCGAAATAAAAGTAGCAAAACCTTCTGGGAAATTATGTATAGCAATAGCTAAAGCTGTAAAAATCCCTGTGCGTTTTAAAGCTTTAGTATTAATTTGATGTAATTTTTCTCCAGGATGAAATTTCGGAGGATTTTGTCCTTTTTGAGGTAAGGGACAAATTTTTAACTCGCTTAAATCCTCTTTAGGCTCGTGAGGATTGACATCTTCTGGGATTAATTTATCAATCAATAAAGATATTAAAATTCCACCAAAAAAACAAGCCAATCCCAAAAGCTCAGCCCAATGCGAATCATAGTGATTTTTAAAATCTTTCAGTGCAGTGGGTAAAATTTCCATGAAAGAAATATATATCATTACTCCAGCTGAAAAACCAAGTCCTAAAGAAAGCACCCTTAAATCATCTTTTCTAGAGAAAAAGGCTATTATAGAACCTATGGCTGTAGAAAAACCTGCAAAAAGAGTCAGTAACATTGCGATAAAAATTTGTTCAAAGGTAAATTGCATTAATAATTCTTAGCTTCAATAAAATTTTAATATTTTAAATACTTATATTTATAAAAAGTTAACATATGGTAAAAATACAAAAGATATTAAAATTTTTAAGAATATTTTAAAAAATTATAAAATATTATACTAACGTTTTTTATAAATTTTTAAAAGTTAAGGAAAAATATGAATTTTCGTTCTTTAAATATAAGCACTAAGCTTATTCTATCTGTAGCTATAGGGGTAATTTTAGGTATTATCGTATTAGTTTCAACAGTTTCCATATATATTTCTGAAAATATGGAGAAAGAAGCCAAAGATTCAATATTTTTAACTTCAAAAAGATACACCAATTATATGGAAGGTATTCTAAATGAAACTGTTGCACTTACAAAAGGAACCGCAACTTCCTTAAATGATATGTTTGAACACAATAATCAAGTTGATGCTGATTTGATTGAAAGCTTAATGAAAAATTTATTTGATAGTAGTTTATATTCAGCTTATACTTTTTTGTATTTAAAAGATACTTCAGTGCTAGGGGATGCTCAAGGAATTGATAAAAGATACACAAGTTCTGATGGTAAAACTTTTGCTATGATTTATTTTGATCAAACCAATGGAAAATCTGGAGGAATAGAAACGATTCAAACGCCAAATAATTTTGGTAATTTAAAGATTATAGAGCAAGTGGAAAAAAACGCTAAATATGGAGATAAAGATAGTTTATTTGTTGGACCACCAACTAAACTTAACTACGATGGAAAAGATTTTCTAGGTATTAATTTTGGAATGCCTATTTTTAATAATAAAGGTAAATTGATTGGAGTTGCTGGATATACTTTAGATTTTTCTGAAGTTTCTGAAACCATACTTGACCCAAAATTAGATTTTTTTGAAGGGGATTTAAGATTTTTAATGACTGATAAAGGTGTTATTGCTATTCATAAAAATCATAATGCCATTTTAAAAACACTCGGTGATATAAATAAAGATCCCTCTGTGGAATTAGTCAATAATGCCGTTAAAGAACACAAAACTGTTATAATAGATGATTATGTTGCTTCAACTGGAGATTTAAGCTATGCATCCGTTTCATCTTTTAGCACTGCAAATAATTCAAGTTATTGGAGTATGGTTGTAACTGCTCCTAAAAATTCAGTTTTAGCACCTTTAAAGAAACTAGAAATTATTTTTATCGTTATTTCTTTTTTTATACTACTTGTCATATTAATTATAGTTTATGTCTGCGTTAAAAAAATACTTGGATCTAGAATTCCTGTCATTTTAAAATCTTTAGAAAATTTCTTTCGTTTTTTAAATCACAAAAAACACGAAGTTGATTTAATTTCAATCAAAGCCGATGATGAACTTGGAAAAATGAGCAAAATGATCAACGAAAACATCCTTGCTACTAAAAAAGGTTTAGAACAAGACAATCAAGCCGTTAAAGAATCAGTTCAAACCGTATCAGTTGTAGAAGGTGGTAATCTAACAGCAAGA
>NZ_JBMJAO010000016.1:0-14070 GCF_049221745.1 Campylobacter jejuni | reverse complement strand
GAAATTATTGATGGTAGAAGGACTACCACTAAGAGTTGCGATACTAATACCTGCAGCAAGACTATTAGAACTAGTTGATTCTATGATTCCAGTATTAATAAGAGTGTTTATTTTACTAGTGCTTATTTTTATGCCCACAATGCCAGAAATTAAACCCTCATTGGTAAGGGTTTTTATTGTGCCAGATTGTAAAAACATACCTGATGAAACTGTATCATCCGTGGAAGGTTCAAGTGAACCCGTACTTTTAATGGTTCCAGAATTAGTAAAATTATTTATAGTTCCTTTCATTACTATTCCATCTTCACCGCTACTTTGTATGGTTCCAGTGTTAGTAAAAGTGTCTAATGTTGCTGATGCACTTATCCACATGCCATTGCTCCACCTGCCATTGCCAGTAGCTTGAATTAAACCTTGGTTAGTGAAAGTATTTATTTTACCACTTGTAGTTATGGCTACTTCTGAGCCTGATATGGTTCCAAAATTGCTAAAATTATCTATAGTTGCATTAGATTGACTTAAATTTATACCCTTGTTACTACTTATAGTTCCTGAATTATCAAAATTTAATATAGAACTCTCTATCAATTGCACTATTACTACTTTGAATTGTTCCTTTATTAGTAAGATTATCAATAGTAGAACCTTTCCATATTTTAATACCAAATTTAGAACTACTACTATCGCCTATAATACCTTCATTAATAAAAGTTTCTATGGTAGCACCGTTATCACCACTTGCTTCCCCTATTTTTATGGTTGCTGCATCGCTTTTGCTTGTTAATAATCCTTTATTTGTAAAATTAGAAGTTGAAGAACCTCCTGCAAAATTTAAGGCTGGACCAGAAGAGCTTATTTGTATAGTCCCACTACTTCCTATAACAAGAGTATTGTCAGTGCCACTTATGGTATGAGTAGAATTTAAAGATCCGTTTATAGTAGTATTACTACTAGATTGAGAACTATAAACACTTGCTGATCTAGCCTTAAGATTTTTATTTGCTTCATCATACAGTTTTTATTTCAGAATTTAATGTAGCATTAGCACAACTCGCTAAGAAAGAAATAGTAGCTAAAAATAAAACTATCTTTTTAGAATTTAAACAGGATTCTTTAATCCCCCCCCCCCGCCATTATGCGAATTGTTCATAAAATTTTCCTCCCTTATAATTTGTCCTATGTATTTATGTATTATATAATTAAAAATAATATAAAATACAAACAATAAAATAGCGGAATATTAAAATATTTAAACTTAAAGTATAATTAAATACTAATTATTATATAATTATAAAATTTAAATTTAAAATTTGTTTTATATAAAAAATTGATTTAATGAGGGTAAAATTATATGAAGTATTGTAAATATTTTTGTGGTATTTTTAAAATATATTTAAAATAAATTTAAAAGTGTATTTTTTTAGTTTTTATATTCTAGATAAAATTTTAAAATTTTTGATTTTGTATTTTTTAGATATTTTATCTATAAATTAGCTATACTTAATCAAGCGTTAAATGTATTCACTTTGTGCAATAAGTAAATTAAATTTTAGATATAATTGTAAATCTATGAAGAACATTGAATATTAAATAAGGATGTATTAAATATGATCGGAGATATGAACGAGCTTTTATTAAAAAGCGTCGAAGTTTTACCACCTTTACCTGATACTGTAAGCAAGTTAAGAAAATATATGAGCGAGGCTAATTCAAATATAGAAACTATGAAAGTTGCTGAAATTATTTCAAGTGATCCATTGATGACGGCTAAGCTTTTGCAACTTGCGAATTCTCCTTATTATGGTTTTACAAGAGAAATTACAACTATAAATCAAGTGATTACTTTATTAGGTGTTGGAAATATCATCAATATAGTTACTGCTGATTCTATTAGAGATAGTTTTAAAATAGATGTTTCGCCATATGGTTTGGATACTCAAATTTTTTTAAAAAATTGTAACGAAGAGGCAACTTTTATCACAAATTGGCTCAATGATGAAGATAAAAAACTTTCTCATCTTTTAGTTCCTTGTGCAATGCTTTTAAGACTTGGTATTGTTATTTTTTCAAATTTTCTTATACAAAATCATAAGGATAAGGATTTTTTAGCTTTTTTAAATAAAAATGAAAATCTTGCTTTAGCAGAGAATGAATTTTTAGGTGTAGATCATATTTCTTTCTTAGGATTTTTGTTGCATCGTTGGAATTTTGATGATATTTTGATTGAAAGTATATGTTTTGTTCGCGCTCCTCATGCTGCTCGTGAAGAAGTGAAAAAATCCGCTTATGCTCTAGCAATAACAGATCATCTTTTTGCTCCATATGATGGGTCTTCTCCATTTAATACAAAGGCTGCAGTGGCTTTACTTGAAGAAGCAAAAACTCAAGGAGTTAGTTTTAATTTAAGTAATTTTTTATCTAAGCTTCCTAATAAAGCCAAAGAAAATTTAAATAAAGAAGACTAAAGAGCTTTTTAGCTTTAGTCTTAGCAGCGATGAAAAGTTTAATTTTACCTCCTAATGAATTTTTAGATCATTATGTTTTAAACGCTGAATTCCATCGTTTTGCTGGAATTTCAAAAAATGCTTATAAATTTTGGAAAAATGTAGAAATAGGCAGATATCAAGGAACAAGAATTATATTTTTGCATAGAAATTGCATTTTAGAAAAACATCAGCAAGCTTTAAGGCAATGTAGTGGTTTAAATGGTTTTGTATTGGCAAGTGCTTTTTGTTCTTTTACTGGATTAGCCCCCTCTCATTTAGTGGAAAAAAATAATTCTTCTATTTATAAACTTTTAGAGCTTAAGGAGATTTGTGGGATTAAATTTGTTAATCTAAAAAAATTTTATGATTTTTTAGGGCTAAATTATCATCAGCATATTTATATAGAAAAATGCCATTTTTTTAGCCCAGCTCCTCTTGAAAAGCGTATTAAGATCACTGAGAGTATGTGCGTTGGGTATTATTAAGATATAAATTACAAGCCCTAGATATTTACTTGTGATGAGAAAGGACTATTGATATAGCTAGCCTAAATTTATACCTTTTAAGGCATAAAAACAATATCTACTAAGCTTTCATTTTCTAAAATTTCGCATTCTTTTGGTACTATCATTAGTGCAGCTTTGTTGTTAAGGTTATTTATAATTGCACTTGAACCTTCTTTTTTGCCTTCTAAATTTGCTAAAATACGTCCATTTTCAAATTCTATGTTGCAAGCTACAAATTCTAAATAAGGTGTTTTTTTCTTATAGATTCCTTGTAAAAAGGCTTTGCAAGTATAATCTTTAGACTGAAGTAACCAAGAGTTTAAAATTTCTCTTACATAAAGATTAAACATTACCATAGCTGAGTAAGGAAAACCAGGTAAGGCGATAATGAATTTTTCATTAGCCTTAGCTATTTTGATATGTCTACCCGGTTTTATGTCGGCTTTATCGATGATGATTTCATATTCTTTAATAGCTTTTTTTAAAAAGTCAAAATCCCCCATAGAAACCCCACCTGTCGTAACTAAAATATCGCAACTTTGCAAAGCATTTTCAAGAGTGGAAAAGGTAGCTTTTTCATCATCTTTTAAAAGCGGAAAAATTCTTGTATCGCAATTTAATTTCTTAGCTAAATTAGCTATGGCGATATGATTCGAAGAGCGGATTTGAGCGGGATTTTCCAAAGCTTCTCCTAGATCTTTGATCTCACTCCCGCTACTTAAAACCCCTATAATCGGTTTTATAAACACACTAATATGAAAAAATCCAAGTTCAGCTAAAAGAGCTATTTCACTATAATTTAGCTTTGTGCCTTTTTTGAGTAAAATTTCATCTTTTTTATAATTTTCTCCAATTTCTCTAACCGCAAAGCTTTTAGGAACTTTTTTTTCTATAAAAAGGGTATCATTTTCCATACGTACGTTTTCAACAGGGACTAAAGTATCGCTTCCTTTACTCATAAGTGAACCTGTAAAGGTTTTTACACAAGTGCCATTTTGCACGCTAAATTGTGGCATAGTGCCTGCAGGTGTGAAGCCTAAAATTTTTAAAGGCTTATCTTGATCTTCAAATTTGATCGCATAACCATCCATAGCTGAAGTTGGAAATTCGGGCTGATTTTTAGGCGCTTTTATGTCTTGAGCTAAAATACGTTCTAAACACTCTGTAAGAGCTATTTTTTCAATTTTTTCATAAGTTTTGATATGAGAGTGTAAAATTTTTAAACTTTCTTCATAAGACATTAACATTTTTTATCCTTTTAAAAGTCCTGTACCGCAAAGTTTGGTTGATCTTTCTTTGGCATAAATTCTTTCTTTGTTTATCACATCATACTTCCAAATGGGTGCGCTTGCTTTAAAATCTTCAACAAATTCATTAAGAAGTTTAAGTCCTAATTTTCTTTGTTTGCTTAAAATTCCTGCAAAATACGAGCTTTCATGTACCGCCACATCGCCTATAGAGTGAGCAAAAAGCAAGGTAATACCATCAAAATCCACTCTTTTTTGCCATTCATCAAACCATTTTTTTAAAAGCGGTTTATAAATATCAAAACTAAGCGCCTCGATACCTCCTTCTTCACGCACAATACCGCAAAAAGTCAGCAAAGCACCGCAATTTTTGTCTTTAGCAAATTCATACCATTGGCTATAAATTTTAGGAATATCTAAAGAGCCTTGATAAAGTGTAAAATGTTCCATTTAGCCTCCACAAACTGGCGGTAAAAGTGCTATTTTATCACCATCTTTTAACTTAGTGTTTTCATCAAAAATGATTTCATCGTTTAAAGATACAGCACAAAGTTCTAGCCATTCTTTTAAACTCTCATCTTTTTGCAAAATTTCTTTTAATTCTTTTAAATTTTTTACTTCAAGCTCTAAATTTTCTTTATTTATGGGGCCTAAAAATTCTACTTTTACCATTTTATTCCTTTACTTCTAAATTTCCCATCATTCCTAAATCTTCATGTTCTAAAATATGACAATGATACATTCTGAGTCCTTTAAAATCTTGTTTCATTCTAAGTCTTAATTCTTCATTAGGACGCACATTTATAGTATCTCTTAAGGCTCTAAATTCAGCTTTTTGAACTTTGTTATTGAGTTTTGATGAGATGAGTTCAAATTGCGTGCCGTGTATATGGAAAGGATGATCCATGTGAGATTTGTTTATTACTATCCAGTCCTCAACTACTCCAAGCTTGGAGTTTAAATCAATGCGTTTTAGATCGTAGCTTTTGCCATTGATTAAAAACATAGACGCAAGGGCGATTTTTAATTCGCTTTCATTTTTTCCCATCATGCCATGCATTTGCATATGATCTTCACTCATGATTATTTCTTTAAAATCCTTAGGTTCTTCTGAAGGTTTGAAAATTTTTAAATTTTTTGGAAGTTCTAAATTTTCTTTTTTTAGGCTAATATTAGCTAAAAATAGAGTATTAGGTTCTTCTTTTACCATCATTTTATCCCTATCATAATAAGCACTTTCTAGCTTAAACTCTCCATCTTTTGGAGCATCGATTAAAACTTCTACACGAGAAGCAGGACTTAAGAAAAGTTCTTCTTTATAAATAGGTTTTTCTATAAGTCCACCATCAGTACCAACAAGTATAAACTTAGCTCCTTGTATGCGTAAATTTAAATATCTTGCCGCAGTAGCATTATAAATGCGTATGCGTTCGTTTGTGGCGAGTTTGATTTTAGGTTTAAATTGTCCATTGATGAGTGCAAATTCTCCTTCTCTACCATTTAGCCAATCATTTAGGTTATTGTTTGGAATTTGAGCGTTTTCATCAAGACGCAAATCGCTAATCATCAAATCTTTTTCTTTTAAATGACTTAAAGCATCTTTTTTTGCTTTGATCACAAAAGCCCCCGCTAAACCCATAAAAACTTGTTTAGAAGTGGTATAATGAGGATGTGGATGATACCAGTAAGTTCCTGCACTATCTTGAGGAATTTCAAAACGATATATTCTTTCTTCTCCTGCTAAGATAGGATCATGTGGGCTTTCATCTTGATCAGGTGGCACAGGAACGCCATGCCAATGTATAGTTGTAGTTTCTTTGAGTTTGTTTTTGACTAAAATTTCAAGTTTATCTCCTTCAAAAACTTCTATTTTTGGAGCAGGCACTAGGCCATTGTAAGTATAAAATAAGGTTTTTTTACCTTTAATAAGCTCTATATGATTTTCTTTGATTTCTAGGGTAGCACGAAAAATATTTTTTTCTTTACTTTCATTTTTGAGCAAAGGTAAGGCTTTTAAAATTTCTCCTTGGGGAAATTGTTTTGGATCTAAAAGTTTTAAATTTTTTGGAGCAAAGTTGATAAAAGAAGTATCCAAGTCATGATTTATAGAATGATTTTTATGCATGGAGTGCATATCATGCATAGGATTTGCATAGGCTACACCTATGCTTGCTAGAGTGAGTGCATTAAATTTTAAAAAATTTCTTCTATTCATTAGTTTTTCCTTTTGCTTGATTTTTTATATTATAGTCATTATTTTTTTAGTTTTAGTAAATATTTATTTTGAAAATTTGGTTTAATTTTGTTATGATTTTAGCAATTTAATCAAGGAAAAATAATGTTTTATGAAAAAATTCAAACCCCAGCTTATATTTTAGAAGAAGATAAATTAAGAAAAAATTGTGAACTTTTAGCTAGTGTAAGTGAAAAAAGCGGTGCTAAAGTGCTTTTGGCCTTAAAAGGCTTTGCTTTTTCAGGAGCGATGAAAATTGTCGGAGAATACCTAAAAGGTTGTACTTGTAGCGGACTTTGGGAAGCAAAATTTGCTAAAGAATACATGGATAAAGAAATTCATACTTATTCGCCTGCTTTTAAAGAAGATGAAATAGATGAAATAGCCAGTTTATCTCATCATATAGTGTTTAACTCTTTAGCTCAATTTTATAAATTTCAAGCCAAAACACAAAAAAATTCCTTAGGTCTTCGTTGCAATGTTGAATTTTCTCTAGCCCCAAAAGAACTTTACAATCCTTGTGGAAGATACTCAAGACTTGGAATTCGTGCTAAAGATTTTGAAAATGTGGATTTAAATGCTATAGAAGGACTTCATTTTCACGCACTTTGTGAAGAAAGTGCTGATGCTTTAGAAGCTGTTTTAAAAGCTTTTGAAGAGAAATTTGGCAAATGGATAGGGCAAATGAAATGGGTGAATTTTGGAGGAGGACATCACATCACCAAAAAAGGCTATGATGTTGAAAAACTTATTGCTTTGTGTAAAAATTTCAGTGATAAATATGACGTACAAGTGTATCTTGAACCAGGTGAAGCGGTGGGTTGGCAAACAGGAAATTTGGTCGCTAGCGTAGTAGATATCATAGAAAATGAAAAACAAATTGCCATTTTAGATACTTCAAGCGAAGCACATATGCCAGATACTATCATCATGCCTTATACAAGTGAAGTTTTAAACGCTAGAATTTTAGCTACAAGAGAAAATGAAAAAATTTCAGATTTAAAAGAAAACGAATTTTCCTATTTGCTTACTGGAAATACTTGTTTAGCGGGTGATGTAATGGGAGAATATGCATTTGATAAAAAGCTTGAGATTGGTGATAAAATCGTTTTTTTAGATCAAATTCATTACACCATTGTGAAAAACACAACTTTTAATGGCATAAGACTTCCAAATCTCATGCTTTTGGACCATAAAAATGAACTTCAAATGATAAGAGAATTTTCTTATAAGGATTATTCTTTAAGAAATTAGTATTATTTATAATTTGCATAAAATGTTGATTTTACTTGGAAGAGAATCAAAGACATAAATTTTATGCAAAGTATTTTATTTTTTCAAATATAAAATCAACTCAAATATCTAATTTTCAATAATTTGATATGATTTTTTAAGATTTTAAATCCTTGTGGAATTTTATTGAAATTCAGTGATTTTTAAATCAAATAGTATTAAGATAAATCGATTTAAAAATCGGCTTTAAAATGAATATTAGGTATATTTTGCATAATATTCATTCAAGCAAAATTTAAAGCTATTTTTGAAAATTTTGAATGCATGGGGGCTTTAATGGATTTGGAAAAATTAAGATTAGCTAGAAGTCTTTATTATCAATGTCTAGGAGAGCTTTTTGTTTTTTCATTTTCTGAAGAAAGATTGTCAAAATTACAAGAGTATTTAAAGACAATGCAAGAATGTTTATTTGATGAAAATTTAAAATCAAATTTTGATATCTTGCTTAAGCATTTAGATGATGAAAATTCTATACAAGCATTTTTTAAAGAATATGATTTGCTTTTTTTAAGTCTTAAAAACAGCATTCCAACAACTTTTTCTTATATAGAAGAAGGTTTTGAAAATTCAAATCCTTTACTTTGCGTGCGTCAAATTTTAGTCAAAAGTAAAATAAGACGTAATGAAAAATTTTTTAAAGAAAGTGAAGATAGTGTCGGATTTTGTTTATTGTTGATGAGTGAATTTTTAAGGCAAAATGAAGATGATTTAGTCAAAGAGCTTTTTGAAAAAGTGATCAATAAAAGCATTGATGAGTTTTTAGGCGATGTTTTCATGAATAAAAATGCGAATTTATATAAGGAAATTGCAAGTATTGCATCGGCTTTTATGGAATTTGAAAGACTTTGCTTTGAAGTGGAAAAACCTGCAAAAATAAATTCTAAAAAAGTGCAAAACGATCTATCGCGTTCAGAATTTTTAAGAAGAGAAGCAAATAAACAAAGGAGGACTCGTGAAAAATCGCAGGGAATTTCTTAAAAAATCCGCTTTTGCCTTAGGGGCTGCTGGAGTGCTTGGTAGCACGACTTTAGCTCTAGCTAAAGATGAAGAAAGAAAAGATTTGGTTAAAGGTAAAAGTAAGAAAAAAGAAGTGCTTTTTCAAAGAAGTGCTAATTGGGAAAATTATTATATAAAGGCTGAGTAATGTCAAGTGTAGGTGAAAATATCAAGCTTACGCGTCGTTCTTTTCTTAAAATGGCAGCACTTTCAAGCCTAGCAACACCGTTGCTTGCTAGAAGTGAAACTTTAAGAGAAGCGAGTGTTAATGAGCTTAAAGAAGCGTATGAAAGCAGTAAAAAAGTAAAAACAGTTTGTACAGCTTGTTCTGTAGGCTGTGGAATTATTGCAGAAGTGCAAAATGGTATTTGGGTGCGTCAAGAAATCGCTCAAGATCATCCTATAAGTTCAGGTGGGCACTGCTGTAAAGGATCTGATATGATCGATATGGTGCGTTCGCATGTGCGTTTAAAATATCCTATGAAAAAAGAAAATGGAGAATGGAAACGCATTTCATATGAACAAGCTTTAAATGAGATCGGAGAAAAATTAGCTATTTATCGTAAAGAAAATCCTGAAAGTGTTATGTTTTTAGGTTCTGCAAAGCTTAATAATGAACAAGCTTATTACATAAGAAAATTTGCAGCATTTTTTGGAACGAACAATGTAGATCATCAAGCTAGAATTTGACACAGCGCAACAGTCGCCGGTGTGGCGAATACATTTGGTTATGGCGCTATGACAAACCATCTTGGAGATATTCAAAGAAGTAAATGTATCATTATCATTGGAGCAAATCCAGCAGTAAATCATCCTGTGGGATTTAGGCATTTTTTAAAAGCAAAAGAAAAAGGTGCAAAGCTTATCGTTGTAGATCCTAGATTTACAAAAAGTGCAGCAAAAGCAGATATTTATGCAAGAATTCGTCCAGGAACTGACATTTCCTTTATGTATGGAATGTTAAAAATCATTTTTGATGAGGGTTTAGAAGATACAAAATATCTTGATGAAAGAGTTTTTGGAATCGATAAAATTCGCGAAGAAGCAGCAAAATGGACAGCTGAAGAAGTAGAAAATGTCACAGGAATTTCAAAAGAACTTTTAGTACAAATCACTCATGAAGTAGCTAAAAATAAACCAACTACACTTATTTGGGCTATGGGTTTAACTCAACATACCGTAGGAACTTCAAATACACGTTTAGCACCTATTGTGCAAATGGTACTTGGAAACATAGGTAAATTTGGTGGTGGAGTCAATATCTTACGCGGGCATGACAATGTTCAGGGTGCTTCTGATATGGCATGTTTGAGTGAAAATTTACCTGGCTATTATCCTTTAAATGAAGCAACTTGGAGATACTATGCCAAAATTTGGGGTGTGGATTATGAGTGGCTTTTAGGAAATTTCGTAAGTAAAGATTGGATGCATAAAACCGGACTTTCACTAGCTAGATGGTGGGCAGCAGCTTTAAATGGTAAAGATGGTAATGATGCTATTGATAATGCAGGAACGCCTTTAAAAGCTTTAGTGGTTATGGGAAATGGTATCACTTCAACTGCACAGCAAGCTAAAGTAAAAGAAGGTTTGGAGGCTTTAGAACTTCTTGTCTTAGCCGATCCTTTTGTGAATGAAGCAGGGATTATTGCAGAAAGAAAAGATGGAATTTATCTTTTGCCTGCAGCAACGCAGTTTGAAACAAGTGGAAGTGTAACAGCAACAAATCGCAGTGGACAGTGGAGATTTAAAGTTGTAGATCCACTTTATGAAAGTAAAGAAGATCAAGAAATTTTATTTGAACTTGCCAAAAAGCTCGGTTTTTATGAAGATTTTACTAAAACCTTACGTGATGAAAAGGGTGAAATTATTTGGCCTGAAAATGCCACAAGAGAAATTGCTAAAGCAGTTAGAAGTATAGGACTTAATGGTTGGAGTCCTGAAAGACTTAAAAAACATACTTTATATTGGGATAAATTTGATGAGGTAACCTTAGAAGGTAAAGATGAAGTTTCAGGCGAATATTATGGACTTCCTTGGCCTTGTTGGAGTGATAAACATCCAGGTTCTCCTGTACTTTATAATACTGATATTGAAGTAGCAAAAGGTGGTATGGGTTTTAGAAATAACTTTGGGCTTGAGTATGAAGGCGAAAGCCTATTGGCTAAAAATGCACCTTTAAATTCGCCTATTAATACAGGTTATCCACAAATCACTAAAGATAATATAGAAAAAGTTTTAGGCATCACTTTAAGTGTAGAAGAAAAAGCTAAAATGGGTTCTACTTGGTCTTATGATGATAGCAATATTATTGTAACTAAGTGCATGGAAAAAGGTATAGTTCCTTATGGAAATGCTAAAGCTAGAGCTGTGGTTTGGACCTTTAAAGATAAAATTCCACTTCACCGCGAACCGCTTCATTCTCCAAGAAATGATTTGGTGCAAAAATATCCTAGTTTTGAAGATCAAAAAGCACTTTACCGCGTAGATACTAAATTTATTTCTGTGCAACAAGCTAAGGATTATTCTAAAGAATTTCCACTTAATCTTGTTACTGCAAGACTTGTAAATTTAAATGGTGCAGGTATGGAGAATAGAGCGTCTATGTATTTAACACGTTTAACACCTGAAATGTTTTGTGAGATCAATCCTGAGTTAGCAAAAGAGCAAGATATTAAAGCAGGAGATATGATTTGGGTTCATTCTCCAGAAGGAACTAAAATTCATGTTAGAGTGAAAGTTAATCCAGGTGTAGCAAAAGATATGATTTTCTTACCTTTTCATTTTACAGGGATCATGCAAGGAGTTGATTTAACACATAATTTCCCTAAAGGAACCAAGCCTTATGCAAGTGGAGAAAGTGCTAATACGGTAACAAATTATGGTTATGACATTATGTGTCAGATTCCAGAAACTAAAGGTGGGCTTTGTAGAATCAGTAAGGATGGAAAATGAGTAAGATAAATTTTGCAAATTTAGAAAAAGAACGCTTGAAATTCTTTTGTGATAACGAACGTTGTATTGATTGTAATGGTTGTGCAGTAGCTTGCGATGAAGCACATGAGCTTCCTATTCACATTCGTCGTCGTCGTGTGATTACTTTAAATGAAGGAATTCAAGGAAAAGAGGTTTCAACTTCCATTTCTTGTATGCATTGTGATGATGCTCCTTGTTCTATCGTTTGTCCTGTAGATTGTTTTTACATCCGTGCTGATGGTATTGTTTTACATGATAAAGAAATTTGCATAGGTTGTGGGTATTGTCTTTACGCCTGTCCTTTTGGGGCACCACAATTTCCAAAAGATAGTGTTTTTGGAAATAAAGGTATTATGGATAAGTGCACTATGTGTGCAGGAGGTCCTGAAGAAACTAATTCAGAAAAAGAAAGAGAGCTTTATGGGCAAAATCGTATTGCAGAAGGTAAAGTTCCTGTATGTGCAGCGATGTGTTCAACTAAGGCACTTTTAGTGGGTGAAAGCTCTAAAATTGAAGAGATTTATCATAATAGACTTATAAATAGAAATTATGGAATTTCAAATCCTTCAGAAAGTTTAGAATGGAAGATTGCTTACACAGGAAAGGAACGCTCATGAGAAAAGTATTTATAATGCTTTTATTAAGCGTAGTAAGTTTATTTGCTTATGGTAGTGAAAGAATGGGACAAGATACCCAAATTTGGGATTTTCATCGTATTACAAATATCCCAAATTATGATACTTTTGGTAAACTTTGGACAACTTTACAAGGTGAATACATAGCTACTATAGCTTTGATCGCTGTTATTGCTGTATTGGCTGCATTTGCTTTGCATTATATGGTTATAGGTCCTAAACAATTTTCTCATGATGGAAAGAAAATTTATGCTTTTACTTTATTTGAAAGATTGTTTCATTTTGTTGCAGCGATTTCTTGGGTGATTTTAGTGCCAACAGGTTTTGTGATGATGTTTGGGGCAACTTTTGGTGGCGGAGTTTTTGTAAGGGTTTGTAAAAATTTACATGCTTTTGCAACTATTTTATTTATTATTTCTATTATCCCTATGTTTTTATGGTGGATTAAAAGAATGCTTCCTGCAAGTTATGATATTAGATGGATGATGATAGTTGGAGGTTATTTGAGTAAAATAAAACGCCCAGTGCCCGCAGGTAAATTTAATTTTGGGCAAAAATCTTGGTATTATATTGCTGTTTTTGGTGGATTTTTGATGATAATTACAGGTGGATTTATGTATTTTCTTGATTTTAATTCCATAAAAATCCAAGGTCTTTTTGGTTTAACTCAAATTGAACTTTTAAGAATTTCAGCTATAGTGCATAATTTTTTAGGAATAATATGTGCAGTATTTTTTGGTGTGCATATTTATATGGCAGTATTTGCAATCAAAGGCAGTATCCATTCTATGATTAGTGGTTATAAAGAGGAAGAAGAGGTTTATATTTTACATTCTTATTGGTATAAAGAATTAAGTAGTAAAAAACAAATTGAACCTAATTTTTCTTATGATCCTAATGTGAAAATTTAATTTTTATCAATCTCTCTTAGTTTAAGAGAGATTTTTAAATTTAAATATTTATAAAATTCTTATACTTAAATTCGATATTTTATATTAAGAGCTTTTTTCATTAATAAAATAAGTTTAATTAAATTAGATTTTTATTTTGGGGTGAGATTTGATCTAGGCTAAACTCTCTACCAAAGCCTAGTAAGAATTTGTGTTTAAAGATTGATTAAGTAAGGTTTTAACATATTTTATTGTTTGATTAAATTAGCTACAAGAATAAGAACAATTAAAGTAATTATAAATATCGTTCTTTAATCATTCTAATCTCCATAAACACTAGGTTTTGTGAAGGTTATTTTTTTAAACTTTAGCATTTTTTATTAAGGAATATTATTAATTTTAAGATGTTTTTTAAATTTAGTCAAAGTAAAAGTGATTAAAAATATTTTAAAATAAATTTATTTCTAATTTAATTTTTAATGCAATACTTGATAATAAATTAAAAGATTAGTGTATATTTCTAAAATTTTTTTAGCCTTATGACTAAGAGTAAAAAATAGAATACAAAAAAAAGAGATATTACTATTTATAATAAAAGATTTCTTAAAAACATTTACATTTTGATCTATACTGCGTAGTAAAAAAGCGTGTTTGTTATATCTCTTTTAATCCTATGCACGGCAGAGATTGCCGTACTATATAGGTTAAAACTTTGAAATTCTTGTGTTTTAACAAGAATTTCGTTGCAAAGAATTCTCAAAAAGTTTGTGTTTAAAATTTATACTTAAGCCCAACCTGTCCGCTTAAATAA
>NZ_JBMJAO010000015.1:0-20502 GCF_049221745.1 Campylobacter jejuni | reverse complement strand
AGCCTATGGTTATAGTGTAGATAAAGATGGCTATATGGGAAGTGATTTTAACAAAGCTGCAGGATTACCAAAAGATTTTAAGATGCATAAATCTACTTTGGATGAGATAGAGAGGAAGGCTGAAAATAACTCTTATACTTCAGATATAAAAAAATATTTAGGTATAGATAAATATTATACAAACATAGATATGGCTGATGCCATAAAACAATACTATAATCAATTTAATCAAATTATTAATCATACTTTTAATGATACCAATAAAACAAGTTTCACTGAAGCAGATATAAATTCTATGCCTAAGGGAATTAGTGAATTATCATCTGATAAAACTATAGGTATTATGCCGAAAAATTATGATAAGCTAACAATAACAAACTATTATAATACACAAGAGCAATATAATGAAGCAGAACAATTAGGAATGTTTGGGCATATTAATATAGGCTTACAACCATTAAATTTCACTCCGCAAAGTATGCAAACTCAAAATTTAGATAAAGACACTGCAATAGATACTTTTAATCCTGATATGTTAGTTTATCCACAAAATGAAGATGGAAGCTACTCTAAAGAAGCTTTGTTTATGAGTTTTTTAAAATCAACGGGTGTATCGCCAAGAGAAGGTAGTGCAACATTAAATCCTATAGCTAAGTCTTATGCTGAAGCTATGGCTAAAGAAAGCTTTGATGGATCATTAACTTCCTTAAATGACATCATGACAGGTAAGGTTGATTTTGCAAGTTTATTAAAAGGTTATGCACAAGAGGGTTGGCTTGATGCAGATATATATGCAATGGATAAAGGGGTTAAATGGCAAAATACAAGCATAGGTTATGGTGGAGCTTGGTTTGATAATCAGTTTAATCAAGCAAAAGCTAATGGTTGGAAAGCAAGTAGTGAAAGTATCAATTCTTATGTTGGTTCTATAATAGATAGTAATAATCTTTTAGGGCAGACTAGGGTTTAAAGAAGTATTTGCACGAAGTCAAATTAAAAAATGATGACATTTGCAAATACTTATACGAATCACATAAAGCTAGGTGCATCGTTTGAAAAGAGTATTAAATCTCCGTTTTTTGTTTCTTTGGCTAGAGTTTGAACTAGTTGATTCTTTTCTTTAAGTATAATGGTTTTTATTTTTAATTCTTTTTTAAAAATTTCAGCATTGATTTGTGCGGTGATGATAGCAAGATCAAAACACTCATTGATGATTTTAGCAAGTTTTATATTTTCTTCTTCGCTTACTTCCACTATACCAGGACTTACTAAAACTTTGCGTCCTTTATAGCTTTTACAAAGTTCATAGCTTGTGCTCATACCTTTAAAATTTCCATTAAAACCATCATCTATGATAAATTTAGGCTCTCTTGAAAGCACTTGCAAGCGATGTTCTACGGAATTTATATTTAAAACTTGCTTTTGAATTTTTTCTAGCTTTATGCCAAGATAATGAGTGCAAAGTATACAAACACAAAGATTTTGCGCGTTAAAATCTCCTAAAATTTGGCTTTTAAAATCATAGGATTTATTTTCTATATTTACCCTAAAATCTAAACCTTCAAGATTTGAATGAATAAGGCTTAATTTATCATCATAAAGACTGATGAGTTTATCTTCTTCTTTTTGGGTGCTAGAGTGTAAAAAAGCCTTCTCTAGTCTTTTGGAATTTAAGGCTTCAAGTTTGGTTGAGCGGATATTTTCAACACTTTTAAAATACTCTAAATGTGCATTGCCTATCTCTCCTACTATGCTGATATGAGGTTGTAAAAAACGCGTGATTTCATCGATATCGCCTTTAAGTCTAGCGCCTGCTTCAGCTATGTAAATTTGAGTATCTTGACTTAAATTAGCATTGATATCAGCAACTATACCTAGCAGGGTATTGACAGAGCGTGGTGTTTTGTAGCTTTTAAAGTCATCTTTTAAAAGTTCGTATAGAAAATTTTTAATACTTGTTTTTCCAAAACTTGCGGTAATGAGTATGATTTTTAAATTTTCATTGGATCTTAGTTTGGCTTTGGCTTGTTTTTTATAATATAAATTTGTAAAAAACTCATAAATTTTAAGACTAAATAAAGCAAAAGGAAGACTAAAAAGATTAAAAAGAAAAGAAAAACGCAAAGCAAGGATAGCAAAAATAGTGTTATAAACAAAAACAAAAACAAAAAACCATTTAACCTTGCTTGTAAAAACAAGCTTTTTATCTATATCTTTGTTCCAAAAATATAAAATCGGAGCATGGATCAATGTAAAATATGCCAAAGAGTATAAAGGAAAGGCTAAGAATAAAAAATAAGGAATAAATAAAAAATACAAATGCCACAAAGGTTTATGATAATGAAAAAACACGCGTTTAAATTTATAAGAATACCATTGTAAAGCACTCATAAGATAAAAAGCTATACAAAAATTAAAAAATAAAGAATTGATAAAATAAAGAGTATTGATAAGCATTTAAATTTCCTTAATTTTTTGAGCTATAAAAGCAGAATGTTTCAAAAAGAAAAAATGATTCCCCTCTAAAGGATAAAAAGTGCTATTTTTTAAAAGTTGATGCATCTTTTCACCACAATACAAAGGCGTAGCTTCATCACTTTTTCCCCAAAAAATCAAACTTTTAGCCTTTTGCTTGGCAAAAATTTCACTAAAATCCTCATCAACAACCTTTTTAAAGGTTTCATACATCATAGGACTAAGATTTGCTCCATCTTTACTAGCAAAATAGCGATAAAATTTTCCTAAACCAAAGAGTTTTAAAATTTTAAAAATACGGATTTTAAAATGCACTTTTAGAGATTTTTTAGCCAAAATTCCTGCACTTGAAAGTAAGATTAGGGTGTCTTTTTCTTGTGCAAGTAGGGTGCTTACTTTTCCACCAAAAGAATGCCCCATGAAAAAACAGACATTGAGTTTTTTTTGTTTTAAAAAAAGTTCTGTGATATTGGCATAATCTTGAGTGTTTAAAATTTCTTCCACACTTGAATTTCCAAAACCCGCTAAATCCATATAAATTTGACAAAAATCTTTTAAAAAAGGGCAAAAACTTTGCTTCATAAGTTCTTTGTTAGCCCCCCAGCCGTGCAAGATAAGTATTTGCGGTAAGGAAAGATCACCTAAAATTTCATAAGAAATTTGATAAGTTTTATTTTTATAAGAAAGTTGTGTTTGAGCCATTTTAAACCTTTTGATTTTTATAGATATTTTCTAAAAGTTGCATGGCATTTTGTAAGCGTTCAAATTCTTTCATACTAAGCATTACAGCTTCAAATTTATTATTTTTTAAAATAACTATTTTTCCACTTTCGCTTTTTTTGAGTTTTTCCATAATGGGGCTAAAATTTCTTACCACCTCGGTGGCAGTGTAAATTTCATCTTGTTTAAAAGAGAGCATTTTTCTTCCTAAAATACGTTAAATTTTATGTAAAATTTAACGTATTTTGACTTAAAAGCTTATAATTTTCCTTTTTGCCCATTAATGGAATGAAGGAAGTTGTAGTTGATTTTTATCATTTTTTCAAGTGAAATTTGATCAGCTAGATCGTTTAAAGTGGTACTAAAATCTTTAAAAAGATAATTGGCTAAAGAACCAGGGTTTGGGTTGATTTCATTTAAATATACTTCATTATCCAGTATAAAAAAATCGCAACGTATTAAAGCACCTTTAAACAAAGGATTGTAGATCTTTTTAAAGCTATCTTTGAGTTTTTCTTTTAATTCTTCGCTTAAATCTGCTTCTATAAGCTCATTGTGCCCTGAAAAGCTAAGATATTTTTGTTCAAAGTCTAAAAATTCTTTTTTCTTTGGCTCTTCTATGATGGAAAAAACAAACTCATCATTGATCATGCATCCTGCAAGATTGTATTCTTTGATATTGTTTTTAAATTCTTCTACTACAAGATCATTGTCAAATTCAAAACCTACATCTTTGGCGTATTCTAAATCTTTTTCATCTTTTACTATGCTAATGCCTATACTACTTCCAAGTCTTGCAGGTTTGATAATACAAGGAAAACTAAGCTTTTCTTTAGAGTTTTGTCCTTTTCTTAGCATGGTATAATCAAGAGTTTTTACTCCAACGCTTTTGGCATAAAGTTTGGTAAGTTCTTTGTTAAAAGATAATACACTGGCTTCAAGTCTAGGTCCTATGAATTTAATAGAATAAAACTCAAATAAAGCTGCAATTTTTCCATCTTCGCCATCTCTACCATGGATAAGATTGATCACGCATTCGCACTCTAGTTTATTTTCTTTTAAAAAACCTTTGCTAAAAAAACCTCCTTGTTTGATGAAGAGTTCTTTTTCATTTTTATAATCTTTGGTGCTAAAAGTTTTAGAATTCATTTTTTCACTTGGGATGTGATAAAATCTTCTTTCTTCATCACAAAAAATAAATTCTAATTTTTGATCGATAACTTTTTTAAGTACTACAGCACTTACTATACTGATCTCATGTTCATAAGAATTTCCGCCAAAAAGTATTGCAAATTTCATTTTATTCCTTTATCCTAGTTTTTTAAGAGCTTCTTTGATAAGTTCACTTGTGCCTGTTGCTTGAGCGCTTGCTAAAACACTTATGACTTTTTCTTGTTTAAAGCCTAGAGTAAGAAGTGCGGCTAAGGCTTCGCTTTTATCATCGCTTACATTTTCAAGTTTGGTTTTTGTATCTGAAAGTTCTACTATAATGCGTTTTGCACTTTTTGGACCTATACCAGGTACTTTTTTAAGCACGCTTTCATCGCCCAAACTTAACGCTTTGTAAAAAGAATTTACATCAAGACTAGAGCATACTGCCATGGCAGTATTTGCGCCTACTCCATTGACTTTTAAAAGCATTTCAAACATTTTTTGTTCGTCCTTATCCAAGAAGCCATAAAATTTATTAGAATCTTCTTTGATGATTTGAGTGATAAAAAACTCATGCTTTTCTTGAGTTTGAATTTTAGCAGAACAAAAAAGCGAAATAAATATTCCATAGCTTAAACCACTAGCACATTTAACAATGATAAAAGTAGGTTCTTTTTTTGTGATTATTCCTTCGATGCCGACAACCATGCTATATCCTTTTCTTCATAATCTAATTTTTTATGTATTTCTATACTTTCTTGGTTATTTTGTATGACTTTTTTAATGCCTATAAATTTAGCACTTTCATTAACAAATGAAGAGTAAAAAATATCTTCTTTAGGCTCTAGAAGTGAAAATTTGATCTCATTCATATCAGTCCATTTGCCGCTTTTATTTATAAAAGTTGCTTCAAAAAGCATTTTTTGCAAATTGATTAATTCTAATTGTAAAGATTTTTTGCGTTCAAGAAGTTCTTTTTCTTCATTTTGCAGTTTATTTAATTCAAGATTTTGCAAAGAGAAATCTTTTAGGGCTTTTTCGTATTGTACAGGAACACTTTGACCTTGATTTTTAAGTTCTGTTATCTTTTTTTCAACGCTTAAAATTCCATTTTTACTTGATAAAATGTATGGTCTTATTTTATTTATTTTATGATTTAACTTAGAAATTTTCTCTCCTAAAATCGCAAATTCTTCATCATAATTTTTATCAAGAGTTTTAATTTTAGCATGAAATTTATTATTATCCCCATTGATACGTTCTATTGTGGTATTTTCAAAAAACATACAAGAATTATTACTTTCTAAATTTTCTATATAGATTTTATCAGCTTGTATATTTCCGCCTAAACTTTTTTTAATTCTCACTTCTTTAGCTTTGATTGTTCCACCTTCGAGCAAATCTATATTTAAAATTTCGGCTTCTGCAAATCCTCTATGGGTTTTTATATAGGCTTGTTTGGCTTGAATTTTGGCTTTAGTGTGTGTAGTGCCTTCAATTTTCATTTTAGTGGCATTAAGTTGAGTGTTGCTTCCTACGCTTCCGATTACATTTAATTCTTCACATTCTATCCCGACACCAGAATTTACAGCATCTTTTACTTCTGAAAGAAATTTTATATTGATTTTGACATTTTTATCGAGTCCAGCTCTTATAATCCCTATATTTTTAAAATCTACCCCATTAAAATCTAGTTCATTGGCAATATCAAATTTTTCACCATCTTGTACTACATAACCTTTTTTTAAAGCTATATATTCTGTGTATCCATCTTGCTCTACTTGTTTAAAAGCCGAAGAACAAGAAAATTTAACTTTATTTTCATTTGCAGCTAAAACTTTTAAGGTGCGTAAATTTAAGTCTTTCCCTTCTTTACCTTGTTTAAATTTAGCGTGTTTTAAAACAACTTCATTTTCATCAACAACAATAATACCTGAGCGTTTTTCATCGATAGTATAGTTTTTGGTTTTTTCTTTATAAGTCAAGATCAGGGATTCGTCTTGACTTTCTATAGGATCAATGCCTTGCGCAACGGTGATTTGTATAGTTTTATTTAAAGGGGTATTTTTATGTTGGTTGCAAAAAGACATTAAATTTTTCTTAAAATCAAAAATGCGGATACCTATTAAAAATTTAAGCTTCAACATCTTTTTATAAATATTTTGCAAAAGTTCTAGTGCTAGTTTTTCATAAAAGTCTAAATTTGTAAAATCAATTTGAGCAACTATTTTGGTTAAATTTTTATTCGCAACCAATTTGACTGCTTGAGATGCTTTGCTTTGGTTTATGCTATGGAAAATTTCTATTTTGTATTCTTGCTTGATTTGAAGATCATTTTTTAAAAAAATTTCATCTTTATCAAAAAGAGTTAATTCTTTTTCAGAGATTTTTCCCCATTCTAAATCTCCAAAACGATATTGTGTAGAAAATGCTAATAAACTAAAATCAAGCTCATTTAAGCTAAGGTTTGTTCGTGAAGCTACGCTTAAAAGCTCTCGAGCTGGATTTTCTGTATAGACAATAATTTTTTCATCCAAAGCCAAAACTTTCCCCTTGTAAAAAATTAAGAATGTAATTATAGTCAATGTTTAATCAATTTTAGTTAAAATAGTTCTTTTTATATTTTGAAATTTATGAAAAAATTTAATGAAGAGTTTAGTATTTAAAAATTTTATTATCAATGCTTTAGGAATTTTATTTTCAAGAATTTTAGGGCTTGCTAGAGATATTTTAATAGCACTTTTTTTAGGAGCAGGGCTTTATAGCGATATTTTTTTTGTGGCTTTAAAAATGCCTGCTTTTTTTAGGAGAATTTTTGCAGAAGGAGCTTTTGGACAAAGTTTTTTGCCCAATTTTGTAAAAGCGAAAAAAAAGGGAGCTTTTTGCGTTAGTGTAATGATGCAATTTAGCCTTATAGTTTTTTTATTTTGTCTTTTGGTAAGTTTTTTCTCCTCTTTTTTTACCAAGCTTTTTGCTTTTGGGTTTAACGCAAATACTATAGCCTTAGCAGCTCCTTTGGTGGCGATTAATTTTTGGTATTTGTTTTTTATTTTTTTGGTTACTTTTTTAGGGGCTATTTTAAATTATAGACAAAAATTTTTCATTACCTCTTTTTCTGCGGCATTATTTAACTTAAGTATTGTTATAGCTGCTTTTTTTGTGGATAAAAATGCACCGCAAAATACACTTTATTATTTTTCTTATGCAACAGTTTTAAGCGGGGTGGCACAGCTTATTTTACATTTGCTTGTTTTAAAAAACAATCCTGTAATCCGTGCTATGGCTTTAAGTATAAAATTTAAAAAAGCCAAGGCGAAATTACAAGGCTTTTATGGCAATTTTTTTCATGGAGTTTTAGGTTCTTCTGCGACTCAATTTAGTTCATTACTTGATACAACTATAGCTAGTTTTTTAATGAGCGGGAGTATTTCTTATCTTTATTATGCAAATCGTGTCTTCCAACTCCCTCTTGCACTTTTTGCTATCGCTTTAACTCAAGTTTCTTTTCCAAAAATTTTAAAACATTTAAAAAGTGATCAAGAAAATTTAGCTTTAAAATTCATGCAAAGAGCATTAGCACTTTTAAGCATTTTGCTTATTGCTTCTAGTATTATAGGTTCTGTGTTTGCTTTAGAAATTTCAAAGCTTTTATTTGAAAGGGGAAATTTTACCCATGAAGATAGTGTGATTACAGCTTATGTTTTGATTGCTTATCTTATAGGGCTTTTACCTTTTGGTTTGCAAAAGCTTTTTTCTTTGTGGCTTTATGCAAAATTTAAACAAAAAACAGCAGCTTGGATCGCGGTAAAATCTTTAATTATCAGTGCTTTATGTTCTATGGCTTTTATATTTTTGATTAAAGATGAAAGCTTAAAGGTTATTGCAGTAGCACTTTCAAGTTCCATTAGTGCTTTTTATTTGCTTGGAGCTAATATCAAAGAATTTGGTTTTAAGAAATTTTTTGCTTTAATATCTATTAAAATTTGCTTATTGGTTATAGTTGCTTTGATTGTTTTTACGATCTTGCTTATTTTGATTAAACCTTATATTTTAAGTTTTTTTATAGGAATTTTTGCAAGTTTTAAAGGAGTTTTTTAATGAGATTATTAGATAGTGTAACAAAAGAGAAAATAAAACTTGATAAAAAAGATATTAGTATTTATTTATGCGGACCTACGGTTTATGATGATGCACATTTAGGACATGCAAGAAGTAGTGTTTGTTTTGATCTTTTGCGTAGGGTTTTACTTGCCAATGGCAATAGGGTAAAATTTGCTAGAAATTATACAGATATTGATGATAAGATTTTAAAAAAAATGGCTCAAAGTGGTCAAACTTTAGAGGAAATTACGGAATTTTATATCAAAAGTTATGAAGAGGATATGAGGGTTTTAAATGTATTAGATGCTGATTTCAAGCCTCGTGCAACGCATTATATAACAGCTATGCTTGATTTGATTAAAAAGCTTGCTAAGGATGGGTTTATTTATACTCTAGAAGATGGAATTTATTTTGATACAAGTAAAGATGAAAAATATTTAAGCCTATCAAATCGCAATTTAGAAGAAAATATCTCTCGTTTAAGTAATGAAGTGCAAAAAAGAAATGAAAGCGATTTTGTGCTTTGGAAATTTGATGAAAATTTTTACGAAAGTGAATTTGGTAAAGGGCGTCCAGGTTGGCATACTGAATGTGTTGCTATGATTAACTCTATTTTTGAAAATACTCTTGATATACATGCTGGAGGGATAGATTTGCTTTTTCCTCATCATGAAAATGAAGCTGCACAATGTCGTTGTGGATGTAAGAGAAAATTGGCAAATATTTGGCTTCACAATGGTTTTGTAAAAATCGATGGTGAGAAAATGAGTAAAAGTTTAAATAATAGTTTTTTCATAAAAGATGCTTTAAAAGAATTTATGGGCGAGGCTTTAAGATTTTATCTTTTGAGTTCTCATTATAGATCCCATTTTAATTATTCTTTATCGGATTTAGAAAATACTAAAAAACGTTTAGATAAATTTTATCGCCTTAAAAAAAGATTGGATTTAGGTGAAATTTCTGATTTTGATGTTTTAAATGATATTGAAATAAAAAGCGAAATTGCTAAGCAAATTTTAGAGATTTTAAATGATGATTTAAATATTTCTAGAGCCTTAGCTCTTTTAGATGATTTTATCGGTAATGCAAATTTAGAGTTGGATAAAGAAAGTAAAAACAAAATTTTAAAACAAAATATCAAAGAAGCTTTAAGTGAGCTAGCTAAAATTTTTGGCTTTGGTTTTATGGATACAACTTTATATTTTCAATGGGGCGTAAGCAAAGAAGAACGAGAAGAAATTGAAAAGTTAATTTTAGAAAGAACTGAGGCTAAGAAAAACAAAGATTTTAACACAGCTGATGCAATAAGGGAGCAATTAAGTAGTAAAAAAATCACTCTTTTAGATACTCCAAATGGAACAATTTGGGAGAAAATGAATGCATAATGAGATGAATTTAAAAGAGGTTTTAATACGCTTTAAGCCCTTTTATAAAAGATATTGGAAACAATTTGCTATAGCTATTTTTGGTATGATTTTAGCAAGTGGAGGAACTGCTGGAAGTTTTTATGCTTTAGAACCTATTTTAAATTATATTTTTGTTGAAAAAAATGAAGCTTTACTTTATACAGTACCTTTTTTGCTAGTATTGATGTATTTTTTTAAAAATCTTGGAACTTATTTACAAAGTTTTTATGTTTCTTTTATAGGAACAGATATGTTAAGAGTATTGCGTGCTAGGGTTTTAAAAAATATTTTACGCTTGGATATGGATTTTTTTAAACGCTATAGAAGTGGAGAGCTTGTAAGTCGTTGTACTAATGATATTAATGCGCTTCAAAGCATAGTATCAAACATTATTCCTGATTTTTTTAGAGAGCTTTTAACTGCTATAGGACTGCTTTTGGTAGTCTTGTATCAAAGTCCTACTTTGGCTTTTTTTGCTTTAGTGGTTTTGCCTTTAGCTATTTTCCCTTTGGTGTGGTTTGCTAAAAGACTTAAAAAATATGCAAGAAATATACAAGAGACAAATTCGGATTTACTTTCTTATTTGGGTGAAATTTTTTCAAATATTGAATTGATCAAAGCTAACAATAATGAAAAAAAAGAAAGTGATAAATTTGCTAAGCATAATGATGCTTTATGTAAATTAAACCTAAAATCCGCACGCATTGATGCGCTTACAAGCCCTTTGATGGATATGATGGGTTCAATTGGAGTTGCTGTGGTGATTATCGTAGGAGGTAGAGAGGTTATCAATGGTTCTATGAGCGTGGGAAGTTTTATCAGCTTTATTTCAGCGCTTTTTGCGATATACACTCCTTTAAAGCGTCTTTCGTCTTTATATGGAAAACTTCAAGGTGCTGTTGCGGCAAGTGAAAGAACTTTTTATTTATTGGATTTAGAACCTCAAATTAAAGGTGGAAGCAAAGAATTAAAAAACATTGAAAGAATTAGCTTTGAAAATGTTGAATTTGCTTATGAAAACCCACATAAAAGCGTCTTAAAAGGCATAAATTTTGATTTTACTAAAGGGCAAATGCTTGCTCTTGTAGGAACAAGCGGGAGTGGTAAATCTTCTATTATTAATCTTTTGATGTATTTTTATGAAAAGCAAAAAGGTAAAATTTTACTCAATCAAGAAGATATTAACACTTTTACCATAGAAAGTTTACATGCTAAAATAGGACTTGTAACGCAAAATATTTATCTTTTTAATGATAGTTTTGCTGCAAATATTGCTTATAGCGAAGAGTTAAAAGAAGAAAAAGTCGTCCAAGCTTTAAAATTGGCCAATGCTTATGAATTTGTTAAAGAAATGGGCGGGATTTGGGCTGAAGTAAAAGAGCACGGTAAGAATTTAAGCGGAGGACAAAAACAAAGAATAGCAATCGCTAGAGCTTTATATAAAAATCCTGATGTGCTTATTTTTGATGAAGCAACTTCAGCTTTGGATAATGAAAGTGAAAAAGCAATAGTTAAAACTATAGAAAATTTAAAACAAGATAGATTGATTTTAGTAGTTGCGCATCGTTTAAGCACTATAGAAAATGCAGATAAAATAGTAGTATTGGATAAGGGCAAGGTATTGACAATAGGTAAAGATGAAGAGCTTTTACAAACTTGTTCTTTATATCAAAAATTTAAAAGCAAAGAAAAAACAAAGCCTAGCTTTAGTTAATTTTAGTTAGAATTTTAAAAAGGATTAAAAAATGGCTTATGAAATGATAAAACCTTTACTTTTTAAATTAAACCCTGAGCATGCACATGCTTTGGTTGAATATAGCTTAAGGGCTTTAAGTGCTAGTTTTCCAGGAGCTTTAAGTTTTTTAGCACACAAATATATAGTTGATGATGAGAGTTTAAGACAAAATTTACTTGGACTTGATTTTAATAATCCTGTGGGTTTAGCAGGAGGCTTTGATAAAAATGCCACTATGATAAGACCTTTGAGTGCTTTAGGATTTGGCTTTTTGGAAGTGGGAACCTTTACTCCAAAACCTCAAGAAGGCAATGAAAAACCACGCCTATTTAGACTTGTAAAACAAGAAAGTATACAAAATGCTATGGGTTTTAACAACGAAGGTGCTGAAAAGATTGCTTTAAGACTTGCAAAAACCTATCCTTTTGTTTTGCCTTTAGGGATAAATATAGGGAAAAATAAAATTACTCCAAATGATAAAGCCTTGGAGGATTATTTTACTTTGTTTAGAGATTTTAAGGATTTGTGTGATTATTTTATCGTTAATATCTCATCTCCTAATACTAAGAATTTAAGAGAATTGCAAAATAATGATTTTTTAAATACCTTACTTGAAGAAGCCAAAAAAATCACTTCTAAGCCTATTTTGATAAAAATTGCTCCCGATATGAAAATAGATGATGCTTTAAATTTATGTGAAAATGCTATTAAAAAGGGTGCAGATGGATTTATATTAGCCAATACTAGTGTTGATTATAGTTTATTAGATAATAATCGTACTTTTGGTGGTATTAGTGGAAGACTGATTACGGAAAAAAGTGGTATTTTTTTCAAAGAAGTAGCTAAGATTCTTTTTGGTAAAACCTTGCTTATTGCAAGTGGAGGGATTGATAGTGCTGATATTGCTTATGAGCGTATTAAAAATGGGGCTAATTTGGTGCAAGTTTATACAGCTTTGATTTTTAAAGGTCCTTTTTTGGTAAAAAATATCAATCAAAATCTTACAGAGCTTTTAAGAAAAGATAGTTTTTTACACATTAGTGAAGCTGTTGGGGTAAATTTAAAATGATTGCTTATGAAAAAATTCAATTAAAAAACAAGCTTGAAGTTTATGCTTTGCCTGTAAATAAAAATAGCGATGTGATTAGCGTTGATATTTTTTATAAAGTGGGTTCAAGAAATGAAATAATGGGAAAAAGCGGCATAGCTCATATGTTAGAACATTTAAATTTTAAAAGTACTAAAAATTTAAAAGCTGGCGAATTCGATGAGATTGTTAAGGGTTTTGGTGGTGTGGATAATGCGAGCACAGGTTTTGACTATACTCATTATTATATTAAATGTGCGAAGAAAAATTTAGATAAAGCTTTAGAGCTTTTTGCTGAACTTATGGCAAATTTAAATTTAAAAGATGAAGAATTTCAGCCTGAAAGAGCAGTAGTTTTAGAAGAGCGTAGATGGAGAACAGATAATAACCCTTTAGGATATCTTTATTTTAGGCTTTTTAATCATGCATTTATGTATCATCCTTATCATTGGACTCCTATAGGTTTTTTTAAAGATATAGAAAATTGGAGTATTGAAGATATTAAAGAATTTCATAGTATTTATTATCAACCTAAAAATGCGATTTTACTTGTAAGTGGTGATATAGAAAATAAAGAAGTTTTTGAGCTTTCAAAAAAACATTTTGAAAAGATTAAAAATACTAAGGCTATACCTAAAATTCACACAAAAGAGCCTAAGCAAGATGGAGCAAAAAGAATATATTTGCATAAAAACTCAGATACTGAACTATTAGCCCTTGCTTATAAAATTCCAAATTTCAAGCACAAAGATATACCTGCTTTAAATGCTTTATCCGAGCTTTTAGGAAGTGGGAAAAGTTCTTTAATGAGTGAAATTTTGATTGATAAATTAAATTTAATCAATGATTATTATGCTTATGTTAATGATTGCATAGATGAAAATTTATTTATTTTTATTTGTAATTGTAATCCCAATGTTGATGCAGAAAAAGTAGAAAAAGAGCTTTTAAAAATCATTGATAAACTTAAAATGGGTAAAATTTCTCAAAAAGATTTACAAAGAGTGAAAAATAATGTTAAAAGTGATTTTATTTTCTCGCTTAATAATGCTAGCGCAGTGGCAAATATTTATGGTTCATATCTAGCAAGAGGAGATATTAATCCTTTGTTAAATTATGAGAAAGATATACAAAATTTGGAATTAAAAGATTTGATTTCTTGTGCTAAAAAATATTTTATTCAAGAAAATTCAACTACGGTAATTCTAAGAAAGGATTCAAATGGATAAAAATGTCATCATTGGGGCAATGACGGCTCTTATTACACCGTTTAAAAATGGAAAAGTTGATGAGCAAAGTTATGCAAGATTGATTAAAAGACAAATAGAAAATGGTATTGATGCGGTAGTTCCAGTAGGAACGACAGGAGAGAGTGCAACTTTAACTCATGAAGAACATAGAACTTGCATAGAAATAGCCGTTGAGACTTGCAAAGGAACTAAAGTTAAGGTTTTGGCAGGTGCAGGAAGTAATGCAACTCATGAGGCAGTGGGTTTAGCTAAATTTGCTAAAGAGCATGGCGCTGATGGGATTTTAAGTGTGGCACCGTATTATAATAAACCTACGCAACAAGGACTTTACGAGCATTATAAGGCTATTGCACAAAGTGTGGATATTCCTGTGCTTTTATATAATGTCCCAGGAAGAACAGGTTGTGAAATTTCAACGGATACTATTATCAAGCTTTTTAGAGATTGTGAAAATATTTATGGAGTAAAAGAAGCGAGTGGAAATATTGATAAGTGTGTGGATTTGCTTGCGCATGAACCTAGAATGATGCTTATTTCAGGAGAAGATGCAATTAATTATCCTATACTTTCAAACGGTGGAAAGGGAGTGATTTCAGTAACTTCAAATTTATTGCCTGATATGATTAGCGCTTTAACTCATTTTGCTTTAGATGAAAATTATAAAGAAGCTAAAAAAATCAATGATGAGCTTTATAATATCAATAAAATTTTATTTTGCGAAAGTAATCCTATTCCTATTAAAACGGCTATGTATATAGCTGGATTGATAGAAAGTTTGGAGTTTAGACTTCCTCTTTGTCCTCCAAGTAAGGAAAATTTTGCTAAAATCGAAGAAGTAATGAAAAAATATAAAATTAAAGGATTTTAATGAATACAGAATTTCAAGGAAAAACTTTAGTAATCAGTGGTGGAACTCGTGGGATAGGTAAGGCTATAGTTTATGAATTTGCTAAAGTGGGTGCAAATATAGCTTTTACTTATAATTCCAATGCGCAAATTGCTGATGAAATGGTGCAAGATTTGGAGAAAAATTATAAAATCAAAGCTAGAGCTTATGAATTTAATATTTTAGAACCTGAAACTTATAAAGAACTTTTTGAAAAAATTGATGCAGATTTTGATAGAGTAGATTATTTTATCTCAAATGCTATCATTTCAGGACGTGCAGTTGTAGGTGGTTATACTAAATTTATGAAGTTAAAACCAAAAGGAATTAATAATATCTTTACAGCTACAGTGAATGCTTTTGTTGTGGGCGCACAAGAAGCGGCTAAAAGGATGGAAAAAGTAGGGGGTGGAAGTATTATTTCTATTTCATCTACAGGAAATTTAGTGTATATAGAAAATTATTCAGGTCATGGTACAGCAAAAGCTGCTGTAGAAGCTATGGCAAGATATGCAGCTACTGAACTTGGAGAAAAAAATATCCGTGTAAATGTCGTAAGTGGTGGGCCTATCGAAACTGATGCTTTAAGAGCTTTTACAAATTATGAAGAAGTAAAACAGGCTACTATAAATTTAAGTCCTTTAAATCGCATGGGGCAGCCTGAAGATTTAGCTGGAGCATGTCTTTTTATTTGTTCAAGTAAGGCAAGTTGGGTGACAGGACATACTTTCATTGTTGATGGTGGTACAACTTTTAAATAAAAATTAAGAAAAATCAATGGATTTTTCTTAAAAATATTTTTCAATCAAGTTTTAATTTCCACCCTAAAAAAATGCTTAATAATGCAAGTAAAAAAATAAAATTTAAAGTCCAATTACCAAAACCTATAAAGCCTATAGATAATACGCTGTAAAAAAATCCTCCCACAGCTGAATAAATACAAATCGTACTTAAAGATCCATTTTCTGCCATTTTTTTACATGGGCAGATTTTATAAAATTTTTTATCGTTAAATTGATTTTTCTTTTTATTTCCCAAAAATAAACCCAAAAAGGCAAAAAGATTTAAAAAAATAAAAGCATATAATAAAATTTGATCTAATTCCATTTTAATATACCTTAAAAGTATCTAAGCCAAGAGGGTAAATGGACTTGTTCTTCTTTTAAAGTAGTCTCTTTTCCATGTCCTGGCAAAAGTTTAAAATCTTCTTTATAAGTCATAACTTTTTCTAAGCTTTGTTTCATTAAATTTGCATCCGAATAGGGAAAATCCCATCTTCCTATGCTTCTATAAAATAAAAAATCTCCACTAAACATGATATTTTTATCTACAATTTCTATCATAGTGCAACCTGGTGTATGGCCTGGTAGAAAGTGGAATTTAAAATCAATACCATAAATATTTAAAATATTTTCATCATCAACCAAAACATCAGCTTTGCTCGGTTTAAAATCCTGATTAAAAGGATCACTAAGCATAAAAGCATCATTTTTATGGATATAAATAGGGATATGATATTCTTTTTTAACTTCAGCATTATCCCAAACATGATCATGGTGTCCATGGGTATTTAAGATAGCTAAAGGATTTTTTACATGTTGTTTGATAAATGAAAGTGCATTAGTTCCTGGATCAATGATAAATTCACCTTTTTCTGTGAATAAAATATAACAATTTGTTTCATAAACTCCACAAGCTTGTTTGATAATTTGCATTTTTTACCTCTTTAATAAAAAATTTGCCTTAAATAAATATAATTATACATTAAATTTTTAAAAGGCAAGCTTTATGGATTGGCAAAAGATTACAGAAAAAATGTGTGATTTTATACAAGAAAAAGTGAAAAATTCTCAAAGTCAAGGTGTGGTTTTGGGGCTTAGTGGCGGGATTGATTCTGCTTTAGTAGCAACACTTTGCAAAAGAGCTTTAAAAGAGAATGTTTTTGCTCTTTTAATGCCAACTCAAATTTCAAATAAAGCCAATCTTGAAGATGCTTTAAGGCTTTGTGCGGATTTAAATCTTGAATATAAAATCATAGAAATTCAAAACATTTTAGATGCTTTTATAAAACAAAGTGAAAATACTACTCTAGTATCTTTGGGAAATTTTGCAGCTCGTATTAGAATGAGTTTGCTTTATGATTATTCTGCTTTGAAAAATTCTTTAGTCATAGGTACTTCTAATAAAAGCGAATTACTTTTAGGTTATGGTACGATTTATGGGGATTTAGCTTATGCTTTTAATCCTATAGGATTGCTTTATAAAAGTGAAATTTATGCTTTAGCAAAATATCTTAACTTGCATGAAAATTTCATCAAAAAAGCTCCAAGTGCGGATCTTTGGGAGAATCAAAGCGATGAGGCAGATTTAGGTTTTACTTATACAAAAATCGATGAGGGCTTAAAAGCTTTGGAAAGCAATGACGAAAAACTTTTAAGAACACTTGATTCTTCTTTGATTGCTATGTTAAAAAATCGCATGCAAAAAAATGCTTTCAAAAGAAAAATGCCTGAAATTTTGGAATTTTAAATAATGAGCGAAGAAAAAAATTATGAACTTTGGTTAGATAATTATTTTTTTAAGCCTAATTTTTGGCAAAAATGCCTTGCTTTTGTACTTTTACCTTTAAGTATGCTTTATGCTTTTTTTGCAATTTTAAATACTTTTTTTCGTAAAAAAATAGTTTTTAAAAAACCTGTTATTAGTATTGGTAATTTAAGTTTTGGAGGTAATGGAAAAACCCCGCTTTGTAAAGCTATAGCAAGGGAATTTGATGGTGTTTTTATAGTGCTTAGGGGTTATAAAAGAAAATCTAAAGGTTTGTTTGTTGTTAAAAATCAAAATGAAATTTTATGCACCTTAGCACAAAGTGGCGATGAAGCTATGGAGTATGCCTTTGAAGAAAATATCAAAGGTGTGATTGTAAGTGAAGATAGGGTAAAAGGTATTGAAAAAGCCTTTGAGTTGGGAGCTAAAATCGTTGTACTTGATGATGCTTTTTCTAAATTTCATATTAAAAAATTTGATATTTTACTTGAAAGTAAAATCAAACCTTATTTTAATTTTACCTTACCAAGTGGAGCTTATCGTTTGCCAAAATTTTATGAAAAAAGGGCTGATTTTATTGCATTAGAAGGCAGGGATTTTTTGCGTTATTCTTTTGTAAAAGAAAATCCAAAGGCTGTTTTGATAACTGCTATTGCTAAACCTTTTAGATTGTATGAGCATTTTATCAAAGCAAGGGCTTGTTATTTTTTTAAAGATCATTATGAGTTTAAAAAAGAAGAATTAGAAAATTTGCTAAAAAAACATAATTGCGATACACTAATGCTTACTTTTAAGGATTTTGTTAAAGTTAAAGATTTTGGTTTTAAATGTCAAATTATAGAATTAAATATAGAATTAAAAGATTCATTAAGGGAAAAAATAAAAACTTATATCAAGGAGTTTGAGCAATGAAATTAGTCGAGAGTAGAAATGTAAATAATGTATCAAGTTTTAAGGAAGCTTTAATCAATCCAAACGCCCCAGAAGGAGGACTTTATTCGCCTTTAAATTTGCCTATTTTTGAGGGGAAAAAATATGCCAATTTGTCTTATAAAGATTTTGCCTTAAAGCTTATAGAGAGTTTTGATTTTGGTGAAGAAGAACTTTTTAAAAAGGCTTTGAAAAGTTATGAAAGCTTTGATGATAAAAATACACCTATTTCTTTGCAAAAAATTGCCGAAAAAACCTATATTAACGAGCTTTGGCATGGACCTACAAGAGCTTTTAAAGATATGGCTTTACAGCCTTTTGGCGTGCTTTTAAGTGAATTTTCAAAGGATAAAAATATTTTAATTATCTGTGCTACGAGTGGTGATACTGGACCTGCAACTCTAAAAAGCTTTGAAAATACAAAAAATGTTAAAGTAGTTTGCATGTATCCAAAGGGTGGTACAAGTGGAGTACAAGAGCTACAAATGCGAGCTTTAGATAAGGATAATTTGAAAGTTTTTGCCATAGATGAGGATTTTGATGCAGCACAACGTACTTTAAAAGAATTGCTTTTTTCAAAAGATTTTCAAAATGAAATTAAGGCTTTAAATTATGAACTTTGTGTAGCTAATTCTGTAAATTTTGGACGTATTTTGTTTCAGATTATTTATCATTATTATGCAAGTTTAAAACTTTTTAATGAATTTTTAGAAGAAGTGGAGATTATCATTCCTAGCGGGAATTTTGGCAATGCTTTAGGGGCTTTTTATGCTAAAAAAATGGGAGCTAAAATTTCAAAGATTAAAATCGCCTCAAATGCGAATAATATTTTGAGTGAATTTTTTAATCAGGGCATTTATGATTTACGTGGAAAAAGCCTTAAAAAGACTATTTCTCCAGCTATGGATATACTTGTTTCTTCTAATGTTGAAAGACTTTTGTTTGCAAAATTTAAAGATAAAAGAACTAAAGAGCTGATGAATTTATTGAAAAATGAAAGACATTTTAAACTTGAAAAAAAAGAATTACAAAGTTTACAAGAAGATTTTGAAGCAGATTTTTGCACTGATGAAGAATGTATGCAATTTATCAAACAAAGTAAGATTTTAATCGATCCGCACACAGCAACTTGTTTTAAAATGCTTGATCCTTTAAAACCTAGTATCATTACTTCGACAGCAGAATGGACAAAATTTACTCCAAGTATGATAAAGGCTTTATATGATAGAGATTCTAAAAATGAAAAAGAAGATTTAAAATTTATAGCTAAAGAGTTTAATGCTCAAGTTAAAGATGAAATTTTGACTTTATTTGACTTGAGAAATAGTGATGAAAAGGTATTTGAAGCTAAAAATATAAAAGAAGAAATTTTAGATTGGATACAAAAATGATTATTATCCCTGCAAGATTAAAGTCAAGTCGTTTTCATGAGAAAATTTTATGTGATATAGGTGGAGTTCCTATGTTTGTGGCTACTGCAAGAAGAGTGAGTAGTGTGGATGAAGTTTGTATAGCCTTGGATGATGAAAGGGTTTTAAATATCGCTAAAGAATATGGTCTAAATACTGTTTTAACAAGTAAAGAACATGAAAGTGGTACGGATAGGATTAATGAAGCTTGCAAGAAACTAGCTTTAAAAGATGATGAGATTATTATCAATGTGCAAGCTGATGAGCCTTTTATAGAATGTGAAAATTTATTAAAATTTAAAGAATTTGCAAGTTCTTGTTTAAATAAGGAGGCTTTTATGGCGAGTTGTTATAAAAAAATCACTCAAGAAGAAGCTAAAGATCCTAATCTGGTTAAAGTACTTTGTGATAAAAAAGGATTTGCTTTGTATTTTTCAAGAGCTAAAATCCCTTATGAAAGAGAAAAATATGAGGAAAGTTTTAAAGGACATTTAGGCATTTATGCTTATAGTGTAAAAGCTTTAAGAGAGTTTTGTTCTTTATCAAGCTCCACACTTGAAAGAGCGGAAAAGTTAGAGCAATTAAGAGCTGTAGAAAATGGTAAAAAAATCAAAATGCTTGAAATTTCAACAATAAGCATGGGGATTGATACCAAAGAAGACTATGAAAGGGCTTTACAAATTTATTTAGAAAAATAACTCTACTCCAAAACAGGAACAGATCTTGCTTATATTATTTAATATATTTAGGTTGAAGGCAAAAAAATCTAAATCAAGGAATTAATATGAGTATCTTTAGCATCAA
>NZ_JBMJAO010000014.1:0-22006 GCF_049221745.1 Campylobacter jejuni | reverse complement strand
CATTTTTTGTTTTATGATTGATGAAGTCAAAGAATGAAGTTAAACCTGTTTGGATAGCTGCAAGTGGAGAGAGATACTTTGATACGATGAAATAAAGGAGGATTACGCTAACAATACTTGTAAAAATAACAATAGTAGTTTGTATAAATGCAATTTTATATATTGGAGATTCTATTTGTTCTACTGACTCCGCAACACAGGCAGTATAAACTCCAGAAACTTTTGTACATACAGCAAATCTTTCATTGCCGTCTTTTGATCTGGTATACTCAAAAGGTTCAAGATCTTTCTTGGTTTTCACAAGATTTGCAATTGTGCTAATATCATAACCTTGTTGCAAAAGAGTTTTGTCTGTAGAAACAAATACTTTATTTTCTTCATCAAATACAAAAGTTCTGCCTGGTAAATTTTCAAATTCAGCTTGCAAATCTGCCGCAAGAACATCTACAGCCAAAACTCCTATAAATTTACCATCTTTATAAAGAGGGGTAGAGTATGTAAAACAAGGTAAATTTGTAGTTACATCTATATAAGATGGAGTAATATAAAGCTTATTTTGCTTTACTGCTTCTATATAGTACTCTCTTGTTCTAGCATCATAATTATCAGCTTTTCCATAAGTTCCAAAATCTAAATTTTTAGCATCAGAGTCTGGATCACTTACAACAAGTTCACCGTTTGGCTGAGCAATATAAACTGCTAAAAATCTTCCAGCATCTCTAAAATCCTTTAAATCTTTTCCAATATAACGCATTAAAGCATCTTGGTTATCCAACTGTTCTACAGGATGCTTTAAAATACTTTTAGACAAACTTTCAAGAGCTAAAGAATTTCTTACCTTAAAAGACTCCATAGAATTTTTAGCTGTTTTAACATAGTTTGTTTCAGCTTTTACAACTTCATGAAAAATTGCTTGCTTTACAAACATAAATGTTACAACACCTAAAATTATCAAACACACTATTGCGATTAAATTTGCAATCAATGAAACCTTCAATTTTACGCTTTTCATAATTTAAGCGCTCCTTTCTAATATTATTTTATAGGGATATCTTCATAAAGTTTTAGAATTGTAAATTAAAAACTTTAAATTTTTACTTAAATCTAAAAGTGATTAAATTTTATTTAATAAATATTTAAATTAATTTATATTTATTATTTTTATTTAAATACTGTTTCAAAAATTCTTATGTATTAAGCTTAATATCGTTATAATTTAGAAAAATTTATATTGAAGGAAATATTTTGAAAAAAATTATATTATTTATCTTATCTTTAGGGGTATTTTATACTTTCATACAGGCTAAAAATTTAAAGCAAGAACAAAATACTAGTAGTAATTTAGTTAGTGTTAGTATAGCACCTCAAGCATTTTTTGTTAAAAAAATAGCCGCAGATACTTTAAATGTTAATGTAATTTTACCTCCAAATAGTAATGAACATAATTTTGAATTCAAACCAAGCACTATGAAAAAACTTGAAAAAAGCGATATTTACTTTACTATAGGTTTAGAATTTGAAAAAGTTTTTGTGGATAAATTTAAACAAAATTTCCCAAAACTTGAAATTGCAAATATGCAAAAAAATATAAACTTAATCGAAACTGATGAACACGAACATTCACACAATCACTCGCATAAACATTTTGATCCTCATACTTGGTTAGATCCTATTTTAGTCCAAACCATGGCTTTAAATATTTATGATACCTTGATTCAAAAATACCCACAAAATAAAAATTTATATAAACAAAATTTAGATAAATTTTTAGCAGAATTAGATAGTTTAAATTTACAAATTGCATCAAAATTAGAAAAATTAAAAAATAGAGAATTTGTAGTTTATCATCCTTCTTGGACATATTTTTCAAAACGCTATAATCTTACACAAATTCCTGTAGAAATTTTAGGTAAAGAACCAAAAAGCAAAGATTTACAAAATCTTATTACTCTAGTGAAAAATAAAAACATAAAAGTTATTTTTGTTCAAAATGGATTCCCTGAAAATGCAGCAAAAACACTCGCTAAAGAATGTGATGCAAAAATTTACAAAATAGATCATTTATCTTATGATTGGGAAAATGAGCTTTTAAAAACTGCTGATGCTTTTTCTCATAATTTATAACTAGGTTTTTAATGCTTTTTTTTGAAATTTCTAATCTTAACTATGCTTATGGAAACGAAGCAGTTTTAAAAGATATTAATCTTAGCTATGATAGTAAAGATTTTCTCTCTATCATTGGTCCAAATGGTGCAGGAAAATCAACCCTTATAAAACTTATCTTAGGGCTTTTAAAATCCAAAAATAAAATCTATTTTAAAGCTCTTCAAAGAAAAGAAATAGGCTATGTTCCTCAACACACTCTAGCCAATCCTAACTTTTGTCCAAGAGTACTTGAAATCGTTCTTATGGGACTTGTGAGTAAAAAAATTTTTGGTTTTTATGGCAAAAAAGATAAAGAAAAAGCTATGCAAGCTTTAAAAAGCGTAGGAATGGAAAAATTTTGGAACAAAACGATTGATTCTCTAAGTGGAGGACAAAGACAACGTGTTTTTATCGCAAGAGCCTTAGCTAGTGAATGTAAAATGCTTATTTTAGATGAACCTACCGCAAGCGTTGATAACAAGTCCGCTATACAAATTTTTGAACTTCTAAGTTCCTTACACCAAAAAGGCATGGGAATTTTACTCATTTGTCACGATATCAACCTTGTATTAGCTTATAGCGACAAAATAGCTCATTTAAATAAAGAACTCTTTTTACATACCAATACTAAAGAAAAAGAAAAAAGTTCATTTTTAAAACATTTATACGAAAACCATTCTCATTTTTGTGATGTAGAAATGAGTTTAAATTCTTGTTTTTGTGATGAAGAAAATTGTGATAGTAAAAAACTATGCGAACAAGAATTTACAAGAAGAAATTTGAAAAAAACAGAATTTAAAAAAGAAAATTTTTGTTTAAAATTTTCAAAGGAAAATAATGCTTGAAATTTTAAATTTCACCTTTTTTCAAAACGCTTTACTAGGAGCGATTTTAGTCAGTATAGCCTGTGGAATTATAGGCACTTTAGTAATGATAAATCGCCTTTTTTCTATGGCTGGAGGCATAACACATGGGGCTTTTGGGGGTATAGGTATAGCTTTTTATTTTTCCTTGCCTATTTTATTAAGCACGGGAATATTTACTTTATTTTTGGCTTTTTTAGTAGCTTTTTTAGCTAAACGCTATGAACACAGAAGCGATAGCATTATCGCTGTAATTTGGGCTTTTGGAATGGCTGTTGGGATTATTTTAATCGATTTAAGCCCTAGTTATAACACAGATTTAATGGCTTATCTTTTTGGAAGTATCTTAGCTATAGGAACACAAGATTTATGGCTTATGACTATAGTTGATATAGTAGTAATAATTTTGATAGTTTTATTTTACAGACAGTTTGAAGCTTTAAGTTTTGATGTTGAATTTGCAAAAGTTCGTGGCATTAATACTAGTTTTTTTCATTATCTTTTAATTGCCCTTATGGCTTTTTGTATAGTTATTTCTATACGTCTTGTAGGACTTATTTTAGTTATGGCCTTACTTAGTATCCCAAGCTTTATTGCTGAAAATTTCACTAAAAGACTTGGTTTTATCATGATTTTAGCAAGTTTTTTAAGTATGATTTTTTGTATTTTAGGACTTATACTTAGCTATTATCTTAATCTCTCAAGTGGTGCTTGCATCATAGCTGTAGCTTGTTTTGGTTTTTTAGTGCATTTGATAGGAAAATTTTTAAAAAGGTAGGGGTACAAAAAGCACTTGAGCTTTTATATCTTTTTTAGAATAATGCTTTTCAAATTCAAACCAAAAATGTTTTCCTGCATTAAATACTAAAGGACTTTCGAATTTTTCTTTTAATTTCATTGTTCTACCACACAAAGGATACACAAGCTTAATATCATGAATTTTAAATTTACAAGCATAAGCAAACATTTGATACAAATCACTTTGTGCTATGCCGTGCTTTTTATCTTCATCATTATCTGGAATTTTCCACTTGGTATCTAAAATCATTGTATTTTCTATATATAAATCAGGCTTTAACATAAAACATTTTTCATCGTTTTTTGAAATCAAGTATTTTCCACTGCTTTGAGTTTTGATATTTTTACTTGGATTTGCTTTTTTTAGCATATGGGCTACATAATCTTCAAAAAGCTTTTCCATAGAAAAAAGTAAAGCAAAAGCTTCATTTTTACCATGATATGGCATAAAACTTTCATTTTTTAAGAAAATTTTACACCATAAAAGCAAGTTTTCATAATAATCAAAATGTCTTGAAATTTTATAGCTAAAATCTTTTTCATAATTTTTAGAAAATTCCACCTCATCAAGCATTTGCAAGGACTTTATGAGTCTAAATTTATTTATATTTGTTTTGGATTTTAAGAAATTTAGAGTAGATTTTATTAAACGGTTTGGCGCTATATCTAAAACAAACTCATCACAACTTATAAAAAATTTTTCTTTATGAACTAGATTTTGTTTAATATGCTCACTAAAAAGTAGTTTTCCTTTTAAAAAAGCTCTATTATCCTCACAATTTACATAAGATCTCATTAAACCTTTTTTATACACACTATCAAATTCATCTAAAAACATAGTGATAAACACTTCAAATAAAGGAATTTTAAAACTTTGCAAAGATGAAATTTGCGATTTTTTGAAGGGGGAGTTTTTTAAGGTTTTAGCAAATTGATTAAAAGAATTTTAGGGTTAAATTTAAAATTGTTTGCATAAATTTCATTATCTTTAAAACCTTCGCTTAGATCATACCACTTTTTTAATTTTTCTTTATCGTATGTCGAAAAATCTTTTTCTAACTTGTAACTTTCTAAATTTGTGCATTTTGGTAAAATTTCCAAAACTCTGCTTTTGGTTTGGATAATGCCTACATAATTTTTAGCTTTTAAAGTATTTTTGTTTTTAAAGCCTAAAAAGTTTTCATTATTTTTTTGCAAAGTCTTCTAACTCTTTATAAAACCCTTCGGCCTTTTCCTTGAAAATTTCTTTTAAATCTTCTTTAGAAAAAGCTTGGTGTTCAATGATAGAAAAGGTATTACTCTTTGTCATTTTCATTTTTATCTTGTTTTTCTCCACCATAAATAGCTTGGTATGTTTTTATTTCATCCCACACTGATTTATTATTAAATGGAGTAATATTATAAATATTTTTCTCACTATCAACATCATCTAAATTTTTTATTTTTTGTAAATAGTTATCATCTTTTTCGCCTTTTTCAATCATACCATTATAATTTAAAACAGCATTAATCAAAGCATAATCATTATAAAAATATTCTTGTAAAAATGGGATGATTTTATTCTGAAAAACTTTTTTTAAATTCTCCAAATTTTCAACACCTATGAAAAACGCATGTCCTATGGTTTTTTCTCTATCGAGCAAATATTCTATACGAGTGTTGATAGCTATTAATAACTTTTGCAAATCTACATCTTTATAGTTTAAATTTTTTAATTTTTCGGGATCAGGCATCATCTCAACAAATTCAAAACGTCTTCTTAAAGCTGTATCAAGAGAAGTGATACTTCTATCAGCTGTATTCATAGTACCTATGATATATACATTTTTAGGTACTCCAAATTTTTCACCACTATAAGGCAAAGTTAATTCTAATGCTTCTTCATTTCCTAATCTTTTACTAGGCTCTATCAAAGTTATAAGCTCACCAAAAATCTTACTTACATTACCACGATTGATTTCATCTATAATAAATACAAAAGAAAAATTGATATATTTATAATAAAAATAATCTAAGATAATCTTGTAATTATTTATGATATTATCATCACTATTGATTTTCAACCTTACATATCTATCTATTTCTGCATCTGATAAATTACTATAAGATAAACCAATCTGCTCTATCATTTCTCAAAGATAGTTAATATGGATTTTAAATTTCCAGTAACTAAATTATTTGGTTCTTCAAATTTATATTCTTTATTTTTATATATTATTGATTTTTTTCTCTACAATGATTTAAAAAATTATCCTTAATCTGAACAAAGTTAAATTTCTGTTTTGTATCAAGAGCCCTCTTGCAAAATTCTTTAAAAATTCCATCTTTTATTTCATATTCTATTTCTTTAGAACTAACTTTAGGACTATCTATAATAGGCTTTATACCTTCTACAAATTCTCCATATCCATAACTTTGATGAAAAGTTGTAAAGACTATTTGTCTATTTTTTACATACTCATCAAATTTAGCTTTTTTCTCATCTCTGCCTGTTAAATTTTCACCTAAAATTTCTAAAGCTTTATCTATAGTATGATAAGTCTTTCCTGTCCCTGGAGGTCCATAAAGAATTTGATTTAAAGGTGATTTTGATTGATTATCTTTCATTATTTCTTTACCACCCTTTTTGTTCTGAATTTCGCTCAATGGCAGCTTTTCAAACCATTGCATATTTTCAAAAATTTTATCAACAATCAAATCTATATCGTTATCTAAAATCTTATAGTTATAAGTTTTGTTGTTGTGTTTTTTATTATAATCATCCACTTTTCCTTTTGCAATATAATCAATTTTATTTTTCTTACTTTCCCGATACATATATTGATCTCTCCGCTACTTCTTTCGATTTCGCAATATACATAAACACCCTGAGAAGCTTCGTATTCTGGAGTATCTTTTCTTACAAATATAATATAAGGCTTTTTATAAAATTTTCCTGCTGCATATTTTATACAAGTATTAAAACCATAATTTTTTAAAAAGCTAAACTTTTCTTGATCATTTGCGTAAGATTGTTCTTCTCCATTTTTAGCTTTTCCAAAAAAAATATATTAAATATTCTTTAAATTTATCTTTATATTCTCCAGTTATACCTTTAATACTATTCATAATTTTAACCTTTGTAAATATATTTTTATATTATATTAATAAAGATTTTTATATTTCACTCTAACGTGAAAGATATTTTTTACAGTCTTTAAAAATTTGAAAGGCTTATAAATTTCGCTACTTGTCAATCTAATTTCTTTATATTTTCTCAGTTTAAAACTCTTATGTTTCTTTATATCTTTTATCTAAATCTTTTAAATTTATTACCACTCCACAAAAGTTCTGGCTTTTTTAATATCATTAAAATTTAAGATAATTTTTGCTTGATTTTCTAAATTTTCTAAAGTGATATTTTCATCATCTACAGCAATGATTTTTGCTTCGATTTTTTCTTTTTCATTGGTTGTGATCTTCACAAGTTCACCTATACTTTTTACAAAGTGTTCTATCTTGCTAAGTTTTCTTTCAAGTCCAGGTGAGGATACTTCTAAAAAATACTCTCCATTTACAGGCGTCTCGACATCAAAAAGAGGGGATAAAATTTCACTTAATCTTACACAATCATCAAGATTTACCCCGCCTTCTTTTTGTACATAAATTCTATAAATTTTTTTACCATTTTCACTAACTAGTTCATCATCATAAAAATCAAGTCCCACTTCTTTACATAAGGCCTCAAGATTCATTTTTTTCCTTTTTTATTTTTTCAAATAAAGCGTCCATATGATTTTGATATTCTAATCTATCATCAAATTTAAAATGAAAATTTGGACATCTATACCAACCCTGCTCGCTCATGCAATAATTTTGCAAAGCTCTACTTGCCTTTTTTAAAGAAGATAAAATTTTTTCTTGCTCATGAACATTAAAAAACATTTTATCAAGATACACAAAAGCATCATATCTGCCTTTTTTGCACTCTACATCCACTACACACAAATTTTTCAAATTTTCATCATCTAAATTTGCCAAAGCTTCAGGGATTAACTCTTTTAAGATACTTTCAGTGCGTAGTTTTTTAATCTCACTTGGGTTCATAGACTTGCTTGTTCCTCTACTTCTTTATAACTTTCTATATAATCTCCCACTCTCATATCATCACATCCTTGTATCCCAACACCACACTCATAGCCTTTAGCCACTTCTTTAGCGTCATCTTTAAAGCGTTTAAGTGAGCTTACATTACCTTCAAATACAACAACTCCATCACGAATAAGGCGAATTTTAGCTCCACGATTGATCACTCCTTCAGTTACCATGCAACCTGCAATTTGTCCAATTTTTGGCACATTGATCACTTGCCTAATTTCTGCTTGTCCAAGTTGCTCTTCTGAAATAATAGGACTCATCATACCACCAAGTAAGGCTTTTACATCATCTAAAAGATTATAAATTACATTATAAGTTTTAATCTCCACGCCTTTATCTTTAGCGCGCTCTTTAACCTCACCTGTTGGTCGTATATTAAAGCCTAGCACAATAGAGTTTTCACTCGCACTTGCAAGCTCTATATCACTTTGTGTGATACCCCCTACTCCGCTATGAATGATATTTACTTTAATCTCATCATTTCTAAGTTTTTCTAAACTTGCTTTTAAGGCCTCTAAAGATCCTTGCACATCTGCTTTTAAAATAACAGGCAAGGCTTTTAGATTGCCTTCTTTAATCTTAGCTCCAAGCTCATCAATACTAACTTTGGTTGATTTGCTTAACTCTTTTTGACGATTATATTCGTGGCGTTTATTAGCGTATTCTCTTGCTTCTTTATCTGTTTTTACCGCAATTAAAATTTCACCCGCATCTGCTACTTCGCTAAGTCCTACGATAACTCCGCATTCACCTGGTTTAATTTCTTTTAGAGTTTTACCCTGATCATCAGTTATGGCACGCACTTTTCCATAAGACTCACCCGCTACGACAGTATCTCCAACTTTTAAAGTTCCATTTTGAACGATAATTGTAGCTACTGCACCACGGCCTTTTTGGATAGAACTTTCTATAATACTTGCTTTTGCATAGGCTTTTGGGTTTGATTTAAGTTCTAGAATATCAGCTTGCAAAAGTACAATTTCAAGCAAATCTTCAATCCCCATTCCTGTTTTAGCCGAAACTCCTACAAATTCATAAGATCCGCCCCATTCTACTGGCATGATTTCCATTTCTGCGAGTTGAGTTTTTACCATATCAGGATTTGCACCTTCTTTATCCATTTTATTAATTGCTATAATAATAGGCACATTAGCAGCTTTTGCGTGATTTATAGCCTCTTTAGTTTGAGGTTTTACCCCATCATCTGCTGCTACAACAATAATAACAATATCAGTTATACTAGCCCCTCTTGCACGCATTGCTGTAAAAGCTTCGTGACCTGGAGTATCAATGAAAGTAATTTTACGTCCATTTTTTTCTACCATGTAAGCACCCACATGCTGAGTAATACCCCCTGCTTCACCACTTGCAACGCGTGATTTTCTGATATAATCTAACAAAGAAGTTTTACCATGATCAACATGCCCCATGATAGTAATAACAGGGGCTCTAGTCACTAAATCTTTTTCATTAATCTCTTCCTCATAGTCTTTTACATAATCAAACTCATCAGCCTCATTGATGATATTAATCTCTATGCCAAATTCAGCAGCCAAAATTTCAATCGCATCTTCATCTAAAAAATCATTTTTTGTTGTCATCATTCCAAGCATGAAAAGTTTTGAAATTACTTCACTAGTGCTTTTTCCTATCTTATCAGCAAATTCATACACACGAATTTCTTTAGAAATAGCAACGCTACTTACTTCTTCTACTTCCTTTTTTTCAATCTTTTTAGGTGGTTTTTTACGACTTCTTCTTTGAATTCCACCTTCAAGTCCAAAACCCGCAGAATTTCCAACAGCTTGTCTTATAAAATTAGGTTGTTTTTTATTGATATTTTGTGATTTTTCTTGTTCTTTTACACTAAAATCAGGTAACACTACCTCATCTTCATCATCTAAAGAAATATCGCCAAAATCATGCTCATCTAAAAAATTCATTTTTTCAGTACTTTCTTTTTTACTCGCAACAAAAGATTTTTTTTCTTTTTTCTTTTTCTTTAAACTCTCATCAGCATTTGAAAACATGGTTTTTAAACTTAAGCGCTCTTCATTATTGATAGATATATCATTTGAATTTTTTACTTCTTCTTTTTTAACTTGAATTTCCTCTTCGTCTTTTTTCTTTTTAACAATAACAAGTCCGCGTCTTTTAGCTAAAGTTGCACTAGCAAGACTTTGCGGCTTATGAGCATCAATAATTTCTTGTTTTTCTTCCTCTTTTGCATTTTCTTTTTCAACTTTTACTTCTTCTTTTTTAACTTCTTGCTTAAGTTTTTCTTCTTTTTTAGGTTCTTTTTTTTCAAATTCATTTAGCTTTTCTTGTTCTTTTGTATTTTCTTTTTTAGGCTTTTTTGCCGTAGGAGTTTTGATATTTTTCTTAAAAGCTTCTGGAATTTCTCTTGTTTGTATATACTCATAAATAGCTGCCGCAATCTCAGGTTCTACAGCATTTGATGCTGTTTTAATTCCAAGCCCTAATTCATTTGCCTTTTCAATAATTTCCTTACTATCATAACCTAATTCTTTTGCGATTTCATGAATTCTAATCTTTGCCATTTAAAAATATCTCCTTAAGTCCTTGCTGAGTAATTTTAGTATTTAAATTTTTACATACTTTAGAAAATGCTTTTTGTAAGATTTTATCTTCTTTTTCAATACAGTTGTGACATAAATATCCACTTCTTCCATATTCTGCTTTAGGCATAATATCCCCTAAAACAACTTTAAATCTAAATAACATATTTTGCTCAAAGCGGTTTTTACACACTATGCACATTCTAATTGGTATATGTTTTTTCAAAATTATATCTTTTTTTTATATTTTTTAGCAAATTTCAAAGCCATTATCATCAAATTCTAAATATTGCACACGAAAATCTTTAAATTTTGTTTGCATTTTCTTTGCTAAAACTAAAGCATCATCTTTAAAAGCTAAAGAAAAAAAGCTCGATCCCGAACCTGAAAGTGTGCTCATTAAAGCTTTATTTTCTAAGGCAAATTTTTGTACTTCAAAAAGCTCGGGTAAGTTTTTCATACGATTGATTTCATGGAGCTTGTCTTTGCTTGCAAATTTTAAAAATTCATATTTTTTCTCCAAAAAACAAGCGGTTAAAAATGAAGCATGGGAAAGATTAAAAACTGCATCATTAAAACTTAGATTTTTAGCTAAAGCTTGGCGTGATTGTTCTGTACTCATTGCCAAATTTGGGATTACAATAACAGCGGCTAAATCTTGATCAATCTCTTTTTTAATGCTATAAATCTTATTTTTTTCAACCAAAGAACATACAAAGCCACCAAGAGTAGCTGGAGCGATATTATCTGGATGGTTTTCATAAATTAAAGCTTCATCTAAAATACGTTCTTTTTCTACCTTAAATCCACTCATATAATAAGCACTAGTAATAGCTCCAACAATCACAGCTGAAGAGCTTCCTAACCCTCTTGAAAGAGGAATGTTATTTTGAAAAATAAAACGAAAATTATCTTTTTTTCCGCTTAGTTTTTCATAAATTTCATAAAAAATATTTACAAATATATTGTTTTTTTTAAGAAAAATATTATCACTGCCCTCACCTCTAACACTAATGCTAAAAACACCTGATTTTTGGATTTGAGTTTCATTAAAAAGCTTTAAACTAAGTCCTAAACAATCAAAACCTGGTCCTAAATTTGCACTCGTAGCGGGAACTAAAATTTTCAAATTTCATCCTAAATTGCATCTAAAAAATAAAAGGGAAGATTATCATTATTTAGTTTAAGCTCTTGTAAATTCTTTGGTAAAAAAAACTCTGCTGGGATATTTTGCTCTAAACAAATTTCACCTTCCTTGTATACAAAACAAAAATTTTTATTTGCACTTATGGGTTTATAGCCATTTAATTCAAAAGCACTCACCGCAAATAAAGGAATATTTTTTACCATGCTTAAAGTACTCAAACTTACATAAGAAATTTTAATCCCCATATAAGAACCTGGACCATTGGCATAGATTAAACTTGTAAAATCATATTCTTTAAGCAATTCATCTAAAATTTTTGGTAAAAATTCGCTTACTTTTTCTTCACTTTTATAAGTTTTTATAAGTTTATCATCTTGATAAATTCCGATCATTAAAGGCTTAGATAAGGCATTAAGCAAAAGAGAGGTTTTTATGCAAATACCTTTTCATAAGCTTTTTGAGTTGTTTTTTCAAGACTTATGATTTCATAAGCATCTTTATCTTTTAAAACTTCTTTAGTAAGCAAATGATTTAAATGATGACTCCCAGCATATGAAGTATAATCTCCAAAAACACGATATCCAAGTAAGGTTAAATCTCCAATTGCATCTAAAATTTTATGTCTTACAAACTCATCTTTGAAACGCAAACCTTCAGGATTTAAAATACGATTTTCATCTACCACTATAGTATTTTCCAAACTTCCACCTAATGCTAAATTCATACTCCTAAGAGCTTGAACATCTTTTAAAAAACCAAAAGTTCTAGCCCTTGCTATGTTTTCTATATAATTTTTCTTACTAAATTCAAAATTATAACTTTGTTCACCTATAACAGCATTGTCAAATTTAATCGTATAGTTAATACGAGGCTCTTTGGTAGGAGTTAAACGCACAAATTTATTACCATCTCTTACTTCTATAGGCTTTTTAATTACCATAATTTTTTTAGGCGCATCAAGTTCTTTTACCCCTGCTTCATCAAGCATCATACAAAAACTAATACTCGATCCATCCATAACAGGAGCTTCATTTGCATTTAAAACTATGCGTACATTATCGATTCCATAAGCATTAATCGCACTCATTAAATGCTCTATTGTAGAAATAAACCCTCTTTCATCTCCTAAAACAGTTGCCATTTGAGTATTGATCACATTTTCAGGACTTGCCTTATAGCTTGCATTAAGATCACTTCTAAAAAATACTATACCACTATTTGCTTCTAAAGGCTCTAAAGTAATTTCTATGGGTTCACCCTTATGAAGTCCTATACCTACGCCTTTGACAGTTTTTGCTAAAGTTAATTGTTTCATTAATTTTTTCCTAAAATTATCTTTTTACCATCATTTAAGACATTATAAATATTATTTTCTATCCATTTTTTATCTTGCCATTGTTCAGGACGGGTTTCAACACCTTGAACTAAAACTCCAAAATGCAAATGATCGCCCAAAGCTAAACCACTTGTTCCTGTTTTACCTATAATGCTTTGTTTATTGATTATTTCATCTAAATCAACATTTTTAGAAGAACAGTGCCCATAAAGACTATAAACACCAAAACCATGATAAACAATTAAATTTAAACCATAAATTCCATTTTCAGCAGCAAAAACAACCTTGCCTGCGTTATTACTTATGATAGGAGCTTGTGCTACACTTGCTAAATCAAGCCCCATATGATAAGAATCACTCACAAATTGCCCATTATAAGAATAATACCTATGATCAGCAAAATCCGCTACTTTCATACCATTTTTAAGAGGTAAAAATAAATTCAAATCAAAATTATCAATTTTTTCCTCAGGTACTTTTGAAGTGATTTCATGGATAAGTTCTTCATTGCTATTTCTTAAAGTTTCATTGACAAACTTAAATTTTTCATAACGATTGAGATTATTATCTTTTGGAGCGTATTGATTGGCTAAATTCTCAATCTTTCCATCTAAAAATTTATCCGTTAAATTAATATTTGAAACACGATATTTACGATTAACAAAATAATACCTTATACGTTCTTTTGAAATATTTCCCGCTTTATCCGTAGCGATAACAAATGCGCGAAATTCCTCATCTCTTGCATCCCAAGCAATCAAAGCCGCATAATACCCTTCTTTTACATAAGGTGTAACTTTAAAGATTTTACCTTTATTTGTTTCTATATACACCTTATCTAAATTAGCATCATCGGCCTTAAAAACAACTGCCCCAGCACCGCCTTGCTCGATTTGGTAAGAATTGCTTATGATATTGATTTTTGGAGCCGTATTATCTACTAATACCGCAATTTGTTTTCTTGCTTCATTGCCACTAAAAAAATTCCAAAAACTAGAATCTTTAGCTATCACCTCTAAAACAAAAGATTTTACATTTTCTTTGTAACCAAATTTTGGCAAAGCAACTTGTAAGGTAATATCTTTTAAATTAGAAATCTTTTCATCTGCTATAATCATTGCACTAGTATTGTCGTCTTTATGCAATATAATTTGTACATTTTTGATAAAACTTTCATCATCTTTAACATGCACTAAAATAGGTTTTTTAAGATCAGTATATACAACATCTGGCATTAAAATTTGAGGAGGATTTTTTTCAAAAATACTTAATCTTGAAATAAAAAAAATCAAAATTGCTATTAAAACTAAAATTAAAACAGATAAATAAGTTTTGCCTTTTCTTTTTGCCATAACCTTCCTTAAAAATTTTCAATGTTTTTGTTGTTTTTAGTATAAATTCTATTATATTTTCAGTAAATATCTAGCAAATTTATAAAATTTCTCTTAGAGTATTAGCCTGTTTCATCCATTCTCTTAATTCATCATTTTTGTCTAATTGTATCATTTGTTTACATCTCTCTAATTCTTGTTGAAAAAAATCAATAGAACTTAATAAGTTATCTTTATTTTGTAAAAAAATACTTTCCCACATTTGTGGCGATGATTTGGCAATTCTGCTCATACCTTTAAAAGATCCTCCAGCTAAATGAACAATATTTCTTTTATCCTCTTCTTTCATTACAAAATTTGCCAAAGAAAAACTTATAACATGAGGCAAATGAGAAATAATAGCAGCATGATGATCATGGGCTTTACTATCCATAAAAACAATTTTCATCCCTAAATGAGAAAAAATTTCCACTGCTCGTTTTTGATGCAAGTCATCAGCTATTTCACTATCACAAAGAACACAAACTGCATCTTTATAAAGCTCTTTAAAAGCCGCTTTTGGGCCTGAATTTTCAGTTCCTGTCATAGGATGAGCAAAAAGAGTTTGTTTGATTAAATTCTTAGGCAAACTTTCTATAATTTTTCTTTTTGTACTTCCAAGCTCTATAATTGTTACATTAGAAGGCAAATCAACTAACTTTTGCAAAATTTCTATAATAGCATTAACAGGAGTTGCGACAAAAATCATATCACATAAAGCTAAATCTTTAAATTCTATAAGCTCATGAATAAGACCTAATCGCAGGGCATCTTTTTCATTTTCTTTACTTAAATCCATACCATAAACACAAGAAATAAGCTTATTTTCTTTCAAACAAAGCCCTAAAGATCCACCCATAAGCCCAAGCCCTATAATTGCTATTTTCATACTTTCTACCTTAGTTTTTTTGTTAAATTTTTTTTGCTATTATACAGATTTTAATAAAGCTTTAGGTAAAAAATCAATGAAAAAACATCTTATTAGTATTTGTGCTTTAGTTGCTATAGTCAATGCAGCAACCATTAAAGATATTAAATTTATCGGATTAAACCACTTATCAAATACAAGTGCCATGAATATTACAGGGCTTAAAATAGGCGAGGAAATAAATCCTGCAAAAATCAACACTGCTATTCTTAATCTTTATAAACAAAATTATTTTGAAAATATCGCGGTAGATAATAACAATGGAATTTTAGAAATTATAGTTACTGAAAAACCAACTATAGCAAAGGTTACTATCACAGGTATAGCTTCAAATGATAGAAAACAAATTGAAAGTATTTTAGGGATTAAAAGAGGCACACTACTTGATGAAGGAAGTATAAAAGAAGCTATTGAACGCATTAAAGCTTATTATGAAGCAAAAAGTTATTTTGATACTATTGTAGAATACAAAAAAAAGACTTTAGAAAATACTGATGGACTAGAGCTTGAATTTATAGTAAATCGTGGCGAAAATATTATTATCGATGATGTTCATTTAAGTGGAGCCAAGAAATTTTCATATTCTGATATAGAACCTGCTGTTGTTAACAAAGAAAAAGAATTTATGGGATGGATGTGGGGACGCAATGATGGAAAATTAAAAGTTTTTGAACTTAGTAACGATAGTTCAAGAATTGCTGATGAATATATGAAAAAAGGATATTTAGATGTTCAAGTATCTTCGCCTTATCTTAAAACCTACACAGATACTTATCAAGCAAATTTGACTTATTTTATCAAAGAAGGAAAGCCTTATAAAATTAAAAGTATAAGCATAGAAAATCCTTTATTTGATGATAAGCAAAATGCACAAACCGTAAAAGATTTAAGATCAAGCGCTGGCAAAACTATCAATATCGAAGACATTAGAAAAGATGTTAAAACCATAGAAACACAAAGTGCTGATTTGGGTTATGCGTTTGTAGAAGTCTATCCTGATATTCAAAAAAATGATCAAACTCAAGAAGCCACCGTTGTATTTAAAGTAATCCCTCATGATAAAGTTTATATAAGAAATGTTATTATTTCAGGAAATTCACGTACTGTAGATCGCGTCATACGCCGAGAATTATATATAACAGAAGGTAATTTATACAATAGAACAGACTTAAGCGAGTCAAAAAATGCTTTAAAAAGAACTTCTTATTTTGACGATGTAAATATCAAAGAAGAAAAAGTTGATGATACACATATTGATTTGATTGTTGATGTTAAAGAAGCTTCTACAGGAGCTATTTCTGGAGGCATTGGCTATGGATCAAGCGATGGTATTTTGCTTAATGCTTCATTATCAGATACAAATATCTTTGGTTCAGGAATAAAAAGTTCTGTAAGCGTAGATAAAAGCGATGATACCTTATCAGGAAGGATTAGTCTCATAAATCCACGCGTTCTTGATAGTCAATATAGTCTGGGTGGAACACTTTATTCAAATGACTATGAATGGGATAATTATTCAGAAAAAAATTACGGCTTTGATATAACAGTTGGACGCCAATTTGCAAGATACTATAATGTAAGCTTAACTTATAATCTTGAACAAAGCGATATATATCACTTAAGTCCAACTCTTTTAAGAACAGGATATGAACTTGGCAAAAGTATTAAAAGCTCTATAACTCCAGCAATCACCTTTAACAATACAGATGATTATTATCTGCCACGATCAGGTATCATTGCTTCAACTAGTTTAGAATACGCTGGACTTGGCGGAGATCAAGAATTTATTTCATCAAGCTCTAAATTTAACTTTTATCAAGGTTTGCAAGACTATATAGGATATGATCTTATTTATCGCTATAAAGCGAGTTTTTATAAAGTATGGGATGAAGGCTATTTGCCAATTAATCAAAGAATTTATTTAGGTGGTATTAGATCGATACGCGGTTTTGAAAGCAGAACGGTAAGCCCCAAAAATCAATGGGGAGATGAAGTAGGCGGAACCATAGCTTTTGCCAATTCCGTAGAACTTAGTTTTCCTTTGATTGATAGAATCAAACTTCGTGGTAGCGTGTTTTTTGATTATGGTATGATAGGACGTAAAAATTTAGATGAAATAAAAAGAATGAGTACAGGTATAGGCATTGAATGGATTACACCTATTGGACCTTTACAGCTTGTATTTGCCAAACCTCTTAATGATAAAAAAGGTGATGATACTAATAGTTTTGAATTTAATCTTGGAACACGCTTTTAATGAAAGAATTTTTAGATGCTTGCTTGAATGCAAATTTGCAAATACGCAAGTATCTAAACAATATCCCACAAAATGATCTTAAACTTTGCTCTAAATTAGGCTATGATAAAAATCAAGGCTATGAGCTTGACTTAAAATGTGAACAAATTTTCATAAAATATCTTAGTTGTTTTGGACAAATTTTTTCTGAAGAAAGCGGATTGATCGGAAAAGCTAGCCCAAAACAAATGATTCTTGATCCTTTGGATGGAAGTTCAAATTTTGTTTCTAAAATACCATTTTATGGAACTTCTGTAGCTCTCATGGAAAAAGATCAAGCAAAAAGCGCTTTTGTTTGCAATCTTGTCAGTCAAGAAATTTTTGCTTTTAATAACAATCAAGCTTTTAAATCCAATCTTTCCGATCCAAAATACTCACCCTTAACACCTAATCTATTTTCTAAAATAGGTATAGTTGAAAAAATTTCACTTTATCCAGAGCTTCTCGATTTTTTAACAAAAAATCAATTAAAATTTCGCTCTTTGGGTGCAACAGCCTTAAGTCTCGCTTATGCTTCGTATTTTAGTTTTGTATTAATTCTTGGAAAAACACGAATTTTTGATACAGTAGCTGCTTTAACAATTCATCAAAATTTATATATAGAAAAAAATGAAAATTTCCTTCTCCTAAGCCAAGACAAGAAAATTTTTGATATAATCTTAGAATTTTTAAAAAATAATTAGGTGAATATATGAATTTTGCAGATATTTTTTCAAAAATAAGAAGACAACAACCTAGTATTAAAGAAGCTCCAAATCACTGGGTAAAATGCCAAAGTTGTCATGCTTTGATGTATTATAAAGAAATAGAATCTTGTTTTAATGTTTGTCCTAAATGTAATTATCACATGAGAATTTCAGCTGATGAACGTATTAAACTTTTAAGTGATGAAGGCAGTTTTATTGAGTATGATGCAAATTTAGAAGCTATAGATCCTTTAAAATTTGTTGATAGCAAATCCTATAAAAAACGCCTTAGCGAAGGTGAAAGTAAAACAGGTAGAAAAAGTTCTGTCATCAGTGGAGAATGTGAAATCAATGGTTTAAAAACCCAACTTGTTGTATTTGATTTTTCTTTTATGGGCGGATCTTTAGGTTCTGTTGAAGGAGAAAAAATCGTTAGAGCTATACAAAGAGCCATCACAAGTAAAACCCCTCTTGTCATCGTAAGTGCAAGTGGTGGAGCTAGAATGCAAGAAAGTACTTATTCTTTAATGCAAATGAGCAAAACTAGCGCCGCACTTAAACTTCTTAGCAAAGAAAAACTTCCTTATATTAGCATTTTAACTGATCCTACTATGGGTGGGGTAAGTGCTTCTTTTGCTTGGCTTGGAGATTTAATCATCGCTGAACCTGAAGCTTTAGTAGGTTTTGCTGGTGCAAGAGTTATCAAACAAACCATAGGAGCAGATTTACCTGAAGGCTTTCAAAAAGCAGAGTTCTTGTTAGAACATGGACTTATAGATGCCATAGTTGAAAGAGGAGAACAAAAACAATATCTTAGCGATGTACTAAAATTTTTTAGTGGAAAATAATTTGCAAGTTAATATCTTTTGTATTCAAAAAAGTGATGAATTTAAAACTTGGAGTGAGAAATACTCTAAACTCATCTCCAAATACGCCACTTTAAAAGAAATAAATGTTTTTAATAAAAAAATAGCCTTAGCTCAAAATTTAAATGCCATAGAAGCAAAAAAAAGCTATGAAGAAGCTTTTATGCCTTATAAAAAAGGCTATTGTATCGCTCTTGATGAAAAAGGGAAAGATCTTACAAGTATAGAATTTGCAAAACTCATCCAAGATAAAAATGAATTAAGTTTTTTTATAGGCGGTGCTTATGGTTTAAGAGAAGAATTTAATCAAAGTTTGGATTTTAGACTATCATTAAGCAAACTTACTTTAGCACATCAATTTGTTAAAACCTTACTTTTAGAACAAATTTATCGTGCATTTTGCATCAACAACAATCACCCTTATCACAAATAGAAAGTTTTAAAATGAAAAAAAATGAAATACAAAATTTCAAAAATATTTTAGAAGAAAGAAAAAAAGCCATCTTAGAAAATTTGCAAAGCAATTCGAATGAAATCGAAGCTCTTCACAATAGCGTCCCAAGCGATAGTGTAGATTTTTCTGTCATAGAAACAGGCTCTCAAATTGACTTTGCTATCAGTACCAATCTCAAAGAAGAACTTATAGAAATCGAAGATTCTTTAGATAAAATCAAAAACGGCACTTATGGAATTTGCGAATCTTGCGATGATGAAATCGACTCTCAAAGACTAAAAGTCAAACCTCACGCAAGATATTGTATCACTTGCCGTCAAATTGCAGAACAAGGAAAAAAACATGAAAATTAAACTCTTCTTACTTGCAAGTTTTATTTATATAGCACTTATTTTTGCCTTTGCTTGGCATCTAGAACTAGGAAGCTATACTCTAAATATCAGCACTTATACCTTTGAACTACCTATTATGATATGGCTTGTTATTCCTTTATTTATTTATATGATTTTAGCCGTTTTACACATAGCATTTTATGGATTTTTGCGTTATTTAAAATTTAAGCATTTTTTTAAAGATGCAGCTAAATTTGAAGCTTATACTCAAGATTTACTCCTTGAAAAAGATCTTAAAACCACTTTTCAAACAAAAGAATTTAGAGCTGTAGCACAACTTTTTAAAACCATAAAAACACATGAAAAAATTCCACACTCAAATAAAATCAACGAAATTTTAGATCTTATTGATGGTTTAAATAAAAACGAATTTTTTAACCTTAGCAAATTTAAACTCGAAAATAACAATGTTTTATATTTGCAAAATGAAAAAAATCATCTCAAAAACGATGCAAATTATGCCTATAACAAACTTAAAAACCTTAATGAAATCAAAGATGAATTTGAAGAAATTGCTTTTAACACTCTTATAGAAAAAGCTAGTTATGAGCAAATTAAAAATGTAAAAATCCCTAAAAAGCCTTCTCAAATTCTCACACTTATCAAGCGTTTTAAAGAAGGAAATTTAGAACTTAGTGCAGCAGAATACGAAGTTTTACTTTCACACAACATATTAAGCGAAAAAGACTATCTTAACGCAGCAAAACTAAGTACTAAACTTTTAAATCCTGATGCTATTTTAGGAATTTTTAACAAAATTAAAAATGAAAAAAGCGAAGCTTTAAGAGCGTATTTATATCTTTTAGCTGAATTTGGACTTTTAGATGAGTTAAGAGAGCAAATTCACAATGATGATAAGAAATTTAATAATTTTAAAGCCTTCTTAGCCTTGCGTGAAAAAAATATCAAAATCGATCTAAACCAACTCATACAATGATAGATTTTAGCAAAAAACCCTTGTTTTTAGCCCCTATGGCAGGTTTTTCAGATCTGCCTTTTCGTAATGTAGTAAAAAAATTTGGTGCTGATATTACCATAAGTGAAATGATAAGTTCTAATGCCTTAGTTTATGAAAGTTCTAAAACTTTACATATGCTAGAAAGAGCTGAATTAGAAAATCCCTATATAGTCCAAATTGCAGGTGGAGATAAAGAAGTGTTAAAAAAAGCAGTGCAAATGCTAAATGAAATGGATTTTGTAGATGGGATCGATTTTAATTGCGGTTGCCCTGTAAATAAAGTTGTTAAACAATGTGCTGGCAGTGCTTTGCTAGAAAATTTAGAGCTTTTTAAAAATCTTGTAGGAGTAATTAAAGAAAACAATAAAAAAAGCCTTACAAGTGTGAAATTTCGACTAGGATTTAATGAAAAATATCCTGAAAAAATGGCTAAAATTTGTGAAAGCTTAGGGGTGGATTTTGTAAGCATCCACGGACGCACAAGAAAACAGCTTTATAGCGGAAAAGCCGATTATGAATCCATTGCTAGTGCTAAAGCAAGTGTAAAAATTCCTGTGATTGCAAATGGCGATATTAACGCACAAAACGCTAAAGAAGTTTATAAAATCACAAAATGTGATGGACTCATGATAGGGCGTGCAAGCGTGGGAAATCCTTGGATATTTTATGAAATCAAAAGCGGTAAAAACGTAGATAAAAAACTCAAAAAAGAAATCATACTCACTCATTTTGATGAAATGATAAAACACTACAAAGATCAAGGCGTAAGTATATTTCGCAAGCATTTACACGAGTATTCTAAAGGGCATAAAGACGCTTCAGCCTTTAGAGATGAAGTCAATCGTATCAATGATGCTAAGATAATGCAAGAAAAAATCGAAAGTTTTTTCTAAACCCTAGTCTGCCCTATAAGATTATTAAGTCTATCCGCTATAGAATTAGCAAAAGAATTTATACTTTCACTACTTGCTTTCCAACCATTAGCTTTTGCTTGATGAAATTCTCTATCAAAAGAGATTCCGCTGCCTACGTATACATTTTGCCATTTAAC
>NZ_JBMJAO010000013.1:0-29063 GCF_049221745.1 Campylobacter jejuni | reverse complement strand
AAACGACATAGTAAGCGTCTTAAAGTAGTATTATATCTAAATTTAAAGCTTTTTAAGTTTAAAATGATGGTATTTTTGCAAAACCGCAGAGGCAGAGAAGTCCCTTGCCTTTAGGGTTATACTTCAAAAGGTAAAAGATGAGCGATATAGTTAAATATCACAACGATTTTAATAAAATCAAATTACCTAGCTTTACAGAGCAAGAGCAGAATTTATTGTGTTTTTTTGCTTACAAAAATAAAAGAAAAGCAAAAAGATGAAGTAATTAAAATATATCCAACAGACTTGATAGAATTTTCAAAAAAACTTATCAAATAAAGAAATCACAGAAATATTAAATTCATTTGAAGAAAAGTTTTTTAAAGCAAATTTTACTTAAATATGTTTCATTTTTTGGGAAAAGTTGAAGAGTTTGAATTTATAAGAATAGATATAGAAGAGATAGCTTAATTAGCTTAATTAAAAATGCTTTTAAATGCCTATTTTAGTGTTTCAAAGCACTTTTAATCTGTCTCATCAGTGAGACAGATTAAGGTTACTTTGTCTCAAATTATGATACAATATTTTATAAATTTAGAAGGGTAAAATATGATCAATGAAATAGAAATTAAAGATTTAAATGAAATTAATAAAAATAATAAACAGCAAGTAGTTTATAGAAAAGATAATCTATCTACTGATTGCATTACTGGAGAAGTTATAGAAAGAAATCAAATTATTGTTAGAAAAGTTCAAACAAGAGAAAGTTTTATTAAACTTTTTACTGAAAATATTCATTATATTATTAATTTAGAACCTCAAGAAAAAACTTTATTTTTTACATTACTTTCTTCAGTAGATTATAAAAATGTTGTGAGATTTGATAAATCTATGAAACAAAATATTATTTTAGATAAAGTTTTAAGTAGAGCTGGAATGTATAGAGCTTTAAATGGATTAATAGAAAAAAAAGTAATTTTTAAAATAGATCGAGATTTTGTTAAATCGTATGCTGGTGTTGGTAGTGATGATTGTTATTTATTTAATCCAAATTTAGTAGGACGCGGATCTTGGAATGATTTAAAAAACTTACGACATACTATTACTAGAGAATGGGATTTTGAAAATTTAGAAGTTAGAGAAAATTTAGAAGTAGAAGAAGAATATCTAGGTCTTGATGAGATAAAAAATAATCAAAAACAATATCAAATAAAAGAAATAAATCAAGAGCATGATAAAACGACAAAAGTAAAAAACAACTCTATAAATAATCAATATAGCTTCGATAAAAAAGAAGGGTCAAGCATAAATAAAAAAGTCTCTATCTCTAATGATACACAACCTTCTTTATTTGATGAAAATCAAAAAGAACGAGAAGCTAGACTATTTGTAGAAAAATATGCTGGGATACTTACTGGTGGATTTGATCCTACAAAATCCGCCAAAGAATTAAAAAGAGAAAAATTAGATCAAGGTTTAAAAGAAGGTAGAATATAAAAATGAAAAAAGTTTATTTAGATACAAATATTTTCCTAGATTACTTCAATGCTGAAAGAACTTATCATAATGAAGCTAAGCAATTGATATATTTTTTAATTACAAATAACATTCAAATAGTTTTCTCTGAAGATATGATTTCTACCATTGCTTATCTTATCAAAAAAGAAAATTTAAATAATTTCACTCATTTTTTAAAAGATATTTCATTAGAAAAAGATTTTAATATTGCATCTTTTGGTGCAAGTGTCATTAATATGACTTGTGATTATTATGATAAATATCGAGGAGACTTTGAAGACTATTTGCAATATTTTTGTGCTGAAAAAGAAGGTTGCTGTGCTATTTATACTATGGATAAAAATTTTCCAAATTTAAAAATACCTATAAAAAGATATGGCGAGATTGATATTTAAATAATAGAAGGTTAAGTATAAATGAATAAAAACAGTAGCTCTAAATTAAATAATGCAAAAAATATAAAAAACGATGAATTTTATACACAATATGAAGATATAAATAAAGAATTAAATTTTTATAAAAATGCGTTTAAAAATAGGATAGTTTATTGTAATTGCGATGATCCACAAAAAAGTAATTTTACAAAATTTTTTAAATTAAATTTTGATAGATTAAAACTAAAAAAATTAATTAGTACTTCATTTAATACTAATGGTAAGGGTAAAATTTTTATTATGGAAAAAAATAAGCCAAAATATCAAGGTTTATTAGAAAATAACGGTGATTTTAGAAGCGATGAAACAATTAAATTGCTAAAAGAATCTAATATAATCGTAACAAATCCACCATTTTCACTATTTAGGGAATTTATAGATATGCTTATATCTAATCAAAAAGATTTTTTGATTATAGGAAATGCTAATGCAATTTCTTATAAAAATTGTTTCAACTATATGATGAAAAATAAATTATGGTTAGGACAAAATTGCGTTAGATGGTTTATAAACACAAAAGGAGAATTGGTAGAGGGAGCAAGATCTTTTTGGTTTTCAAATATTAATAACCAAAAACGAAATAAAAAAATATCTTTAAATAGAAAATATAATAATCAAGATTATATTACATATGATAATTACAATGCTATTGAAATTTCAAAGTCCAAAGATATACCTTCAGATTATACTGGAATAATGGGAGTTCCTATTACATTTTTAGATAAATACAATCCACAACAATTTGAAATTATTGGGGCAGATTATCAAGTAAACAGTGGAGAGCTTATTTATATTAAACGAAATGACTGGAATGGAAAAACCGATAGAGCGTATATAAATGGAAAAAGACTATACTCTAGAATTTTTATAAAACATAGGGGTGTTAATAATGCTATTTAATTATGAAATAATAAACTGTCAAAAACCAAACGATACAATGAATGTAAAAAGAACATACAAAGTAATTAGATGTATTTTTAAAAATAAAACTGATGAAGCTTCAAAATATTATCAACAAGCTTGGGACTTAGCAAAACAAGTAAATCCACTTAAAGCAAACGATAGCACATCACAAAGAGATAAAGAAAGGCTGATTTTAGATGCTTTAGGGGGAATTTTGGCCGAATATGGTTGGTTTTACTATATAAAAAGAAATTTTGGAGATATTGTTAATTTTACAGAATTTAAATCATCCATAGGGCAAATAGATTTATTGTTAAACAATGGTAAAACATTAGAGGTTCGATCCTCTTTTCCGAGAAATGGTATTAAATTTGCAATATGCAATGCAAAATATAATTTTAAGAACATATGCAAATATGATAATCTTTACAAACCTAATGAAATGGATAAAGACTTCTTTGCTTGTGTATTGTTTAAAACCATGAAAAATCAAATGGTAAAGGCAGATGAAATTATATTTTATCTAATAGGAGGTTCTACAAGAAAAATGATGTTAGATAATACTATTAGTTATACAGAATAATTTAACAGCAGAAGATGATCTAATTCAACAAAAAACCAATTACAAGGTTATTAGATTATATAATGTTTTAGATATTGAAGGATTTGAAAAGTATATGACGGAAGAATTAGGTTATCCAAAAATATTAAACGATCAAACTTTTTAAAATAAGAATATTTAAAACTCTATTTTGTTTCATAATTTTAGTCCGTTTTGTTTCAACTGATTTCATTTTGGGTAATTTTATGAAACAAAAATTAAAAACTAAATTTTTTACCAAAAAATGAGACAAAAGCAAAAAATCTATATCTTATCTCAAGAAAATGAAAAAAATAAATATTCAAATGTTAAAAATGTATCATTTTATTAGAAAAAACCTTGACAATTAAATTAAAATAATATAATAACGATATTAGTTTTTAATTTTTGGAGAATTTTTTGAGAAAAAATAAACTTAATTTTTACTTAATAGCTAGAGAGAGCAGAATAACATTAAACTTTTCTTAATTTTTAAACTTTTACTAAAAATATAGAAGAATTAAAAGAAGATTTTAAACCTTTTAAACCTTTATTTTGGGGAGATTATGAATTGATTAACTTGTATAATTTTGAAGGTAGTGTAGAGCATTTTATTTACATAGGACAAAAGTAAGTGTTTTTAAACACTTACTCTCCCAAACTTGGAGTCATTTCAATAATTTTCCAAGGAAGACCTTGAGAATTAAGCTCATCCATAAAAGGCTTAGCATCAAATTCTTCCATATTAAATACACCTTTTCCTTGCCAAATTCCTTTAGCAACTAGCTTTGTGCCTATCATAGCAGGAACGCCTGTAGTATAACTTACAGCTTGTGCTCCAGTTTCTTTATAACATTCTTCATGATTGCAAACATTGTAAATATAAACTTGTTTATCTTTTCCCTCTTTTATACCACGAATCACACAACCTATATTAGTATAACCTTTAGTGCGTGGTCCTAAGCTTGCAGGATCAGGAAGCAAGGTTTTTAAAAATTCTATAGGAATGATTTCTTTACCTTGATGCATTACAGGTTTAATTCCTAGCATTCCAACATTTTCAAGACATTTCATGTGGGTTAAATAGCTTTGTCCAAAAGTCATAAAAAAGCGTATCCTTTTTAAACCTTTTATATTTTTTACCAAACTTTCAAGCTCTTCATGATAAAGTAAATAACTATCCTTTACACCTACTTCTGGATAATCCCATTGCATTTTAATCTCCATAGGTTCTGTTTCTATCCAATTTCCATTTTCCCAATAACGCCCTTTAGCAGAAACTTCACGCAAATTAATCTCAGGATTAAAATTAGTTGCAAAAGCATAACCATGATCACCTGCATTACAATCTAAAATATCTATATAAGAAATTTCATCAAATAAATTTTGCTGTGCATAAGCACAAAAAACATTCGTTACTCCTGGATCAAATCCACTTCCTAAAAGTCCCAAAATCCCTGCTTGCTTAAATTTATTATTTCTTGCCCATTGCTCTTTGTATTCAAATTTAGCTAAATCAGGATGCTCATAATTTGCTGTATCAATATAATGGATTCCAGCTTTTATACAAGCATCCATCAAACTTAAATCTTGATAAGGTAAAGCTACATTGAGCAAAATTTGTGCCCCTGTTTTTTTAATAAGCTCTACAACCGCATCACTATCATTAGCATCAATTTGTGCAGTTTCAATTTGCACCCCTAAACGCTCTTTAATAAAAGTAGCAATTTCATCGCATTTGCTTTTTGTCCTACTAGCTAGAGTAATTTTACTAAAAGTATCCAAATTCATTGCGCATTTTACAGTAGCCACACGACTTACTCCACCTGCACCTATGATTAAAAGATTTTTCATTAAATTTTTATCCTTACAAAGATTTTTAGAAATTTTAGCTAAAAATTAATAATATCAAAATTTATTTTTTCTTTTAAATTATAACTTGAGCTTAGTAGCATGAAAATTCTATATTTTTATATCTTAATTTAAGTCTATAAAACTCACCTAAAAATTCTTTTTGTAAAATTTTAGCTTCAAAACGGCTTCCTATTTCAAGTTCTGTATAACCGAAAATATAATTTTTGAGCTATCTAAGCAAAAAATTCATCTTTTAAATCAAGTTTTTCTTCTATGATGTTTAAATCAGATAATCTCGCCCGAAGTAAAGATATTATACCAAAGAGAAAATAACAATACAAGATTAAGTTATTTAAAGAAAAGAACTAAAACTATAAGGCAAAAATTTTAATTTTTCCCCTTGTTTGATATTATATCTTGTTTATACTTGTTTAGACAAAAATCAACCCCTATTTTTTCGGCACTTGTAGGGTATAAATATGCTTAAAACAGACATTTTTAATGTTAAAATTAAAATTGTTCTCTTGTTTAAAAAATTAAAACTAAAACAAACTAAAAGGGCTGAAATCAAAATGTAAAGATTTTGGAGTATTTAACTTAAAAGGTTTTAGCTCTTTTTTAGGAGCAACAATTAAAGCATAACCGCCTTTATTATATCTATCCCAAATACTAAAAAATTGGCTTTTAGAACTTATATATTCCCCATGGCTTGGATCAAGCACTTGTAAATAATTACCTTTATGATTGATAATTATAACAAAATGTGGAAAGCGTGGATCATCTTCAATTTTTACAAGCATTGGAATATTTACAAGTTTATCCAAGTTTTCTCTATTGATTTGATATGAATTGCTTTCATAACCTAGTTTTTTAACTGCATCGCTTAAATCTGCAAAGCTTACCATATCCGTATAAAGTTCTTGTCCACTCATAATCTTTAAAAGTTCAAGTTCATCAAACTTTTTTTGATCATCAAGTATATTAAGTAAAGTTGCTAAAGATGAAGCCCTACAAGATTGCTCATAAGTTTGTCTTATTACTCTTTCGTTTTTAATTTCTTGATAAGACTTAACTACCCATTCGGCTTTTACACTCAAAGCAAGAATGGGTAAAAATAATAAAATTTTTAGAATTTTTTCCATAAGCTTATCCCAAATATGCTATCAGGCGAAGCAGAGCTTCCTCCAAAACTAGCATTAACAGAAACTGCGGTATCTGAATTAATGCTATAAGTAGAACCTAAACTTGAAGTTGGAATAGAACGCACTTCAGAATTTTGATAACCATTAATTTTTTGCTCGGTTTGAAATCTTTGCTCTGCTCCTAAATCTAAAGTAATTTTAGGACTTAGAATAATAGATAAATCCCCGGCCACATAAATACTATTTCCATACTCTATTTTAAGGGTTTTAAATTTTCTTGATTGATTATAACCAAATCCTGTATAAATACTATAAACTACAGGATCGCTATATCCCCTTAAACTAGCTTGTAAGCTTTGTGATTTTAGATAAAAGTTTTTGGTTTGATTGATTGCTTTTTCTCTTTGAACGACTGCAGTTTGAAAGGTAATTTGTGGAATTAAATCTGTAATGCTATCGCCTGTATAAATAAAACCTAGCCATAAACTATCAAAACCTATTCTGTTTTTATAGAATACTCATTTGTAAAAAAGTTTGTATATTCAGCTCTTGCATAACTTCCGCCCCCTGAAATAAGTATGTCAAACTTAGGTGTTAGGGTGTAAATGAAAGTTTGAGTTAAAAACACTTGCTTTGTATCATTCCAAATTGTAGGATCTCGCCTATTGTTATATTAGGATAAAGAGAATACGAATTTGCATTTCCTGTGCTAAGTAAAGAAAAGCTTGTAATGCTTCTTAAGCCTATTTGCTTTTTAAATAAACTATCTATATTTAGCTCATCACTAGCAAAAACACAACTAACTAAAACCATAAATGCTAAACAAATCTTTTTCATTGTTACCTTTCTAACTATTTTTCAAAATTTTTTTAAAAAGCAATGAATGTTCCAAATAAAAAAAGTTGATTTTAATATATAATTTGTGATATTATTCAAATAAAGAGTAAAAATAATTAAATAAGAAAAAATTATGTTTAAAAAATTAGCAAGTTCATTGATTTTAGGTTCTTTGTTGGCAAGTTCTGCTTTTGCTGGGGATTTTTTAGCTAAAGTGAGTAATGGTGCTTTAAGTGATAATTCTCAAGGGGTTAAAGCTCTTAATTTAGATGAGATAAAACAAGTTAAGGGTGGGTATTTAGTCGGTTTTATTAACATAGGGGATAACGAAATTGGTGCATTAGCCATTACGACAATAAATGCTCACGATGCTGGAGTTGATTTTGGCGATCGCGATGGAAGTGAAATCAAATACGATAAAAATGGTAATTATGTTCCATCAAAAAGTGGATTATGCGGTATAGGTGTTGCTACTTGTAGTGCTCCAAGTCAAAACAAATTGCAAGAATATATGCAAGTTGCTGGAGATCCTGTCCTAAATGCTTTAGGATATACAGTTAAAAGACAAGTAAAAGTTTCTGACTTAGGACAACCTTATGTGCTTTTCACTTATGGAGTTATTGTATATAATTATTCATCACAAACTGCTTATAGAATAAATTCTAGTGCTGTTTTAAATAATAATATAATTATTAAAGAGTTAGCGGGTAAATACAAAGAGCAAATGGAAAGTGCTCTTGGTGGTTGGTATCCTAAAAGGTAAAAAATATGAATACTATAAATTCGAGTTTAAGCATTTTTGGAATAAGCACAACAAATAACTGGAATTTGAGCGATAAAAATACCGCTCAAATTCCAAATGATAAAAACAAGTCAAATGTTGCAAATTTAGATGAACTTACAAAAGAAATTCCTATCGCTAAAGGCTCTATACAAGATCAGATTTTAAAGGGTGAATTAAGCCAAGAAGATTTTAAAGCAAAAAATAAAGCTTCGGTACATTGGTTGGATGAAGACTTACAAAAAGAATATGTAAAAATTTATCACACAAGTATGAGTGTAGAAGAATTTAAACAAAAATGGTTAGATCTTCAAGCCAAACACGAAGCTAGATTTGGCGAAATTGCCGAGAAAAACAGAAAAAATATTGAGCAAGAAATGCAAACTGCACAAGAACAATATAACAACCAAAAAGAACAAGAAACAAAAACTTTTAAACCTATACAAGCAGAAAGTAAAAGCGAAACTTACAAAGATGAAGTAAAAACAAATTTTTGGCAACAATTTTTAAAAGTTCAACAAGAAAATGGAATGGATGTTTTAGAAATCTTAGAAATACTGAATAAGCAAGGCATAGATATAAAGGCTTGAAACATTAAAAACTTTGATTTGCAAATATGAAATCTATTTTTATATTAAAGAGTTTTTTAAAACTAGAATTAGGAGATATGATTGAAAATTTTTAGAATCTAAACAAGGATCTTTTTCCCAAACCTTTTTTAAACTAGAGACTATATCAATGCCATAAGGTTCAATCCCCCCCCCTAGTTATATTTTTAAAATACTTAAAATGTACGCCATTTCCGCAACCAAAATCAAGTAATTTTTTCACTTGTTTTATTTAGTTTATACTTTAAGATTCTCTCATAAAATCTTATAACATGACCATCAGGATATTGTAGTCCATAACCTTCTTTGTCATATTTTTGAGTGTATGCAGATAAAGAATTATCCATTTTTTCCTTTTTTGCGTAAGAATTTTGACAATTAAGCCAAAATTCATTCTAACACAAAAAAGATTAAACTTATTTTACAGGGTGAAGTTCATTAGCATAAAAACTAACTGATCCCATACCTTCTTTTAAAGCCCACTCATAAGCTTTTGAAACAAATTCCCAGTTAATATGAGCATAAAATTTTTCCAAATAAGCAGGACGTGCATTGCGATGATCTACATAATAAGCATGTTCCCAAACATCTACAACAAGCAAAGGGACTTTATCTTCGGTAATTGGTGTATTTGCATTTGAAGTACTTACAAATTCTAGTTTTTGATTTTTAGTATTATAAACTAGCCAAAACCACCCTGAACCAAAAACTCCTGTTGCACCTTTAATAAATTCGGCTTTAAAATTTTCTAAAGAACCAAATTCTTTTTCTAAAGCTGCTTGTAAATTAGCATTCATGCTTTGGCATGAACCACCACAGCCGCAGCCTGTACTTGGTTTAATGCAATCAAAATAAAAATCATGATTATAAACTTGAGCTGCGTTATTAAATACACCTCCATTTGAAGTTTTAATAATACTTACAAGATCTTTACCTGAAAATTCAGTATCTTTTATAAGATTATTCAAATTTGTAACATAAGCATTGTGATGTTTTCCATGGTGATAGCTAAAAGTTTCAGCACTTAAAAAATCGCCAAAAGCATTGGTATCATAAGGCAATTTTCTTAATTCAAACATAATTTCTCCTTTGTTTTTAATTTGATATTGAAAATATTACCATAATAATATTAAAAAGAGTAAAAATATCTTAAAAGCTTAATATTTAAAAAATCTCTTTATTTTAGTTTTAAATAAATCAATATATTTGTAATATTTTAATATTAATTTAAATATAAATAAAAAAAATATATTTTTTTAAAATATTTTTCAAAAAATATCTATTTGTTGATTTTTAATCACTACAATTAATTTTGCAACTAAAAATTATTTATAAGGAGAAAGATATGAAAAAAGTTGTATTAATTTCAGCATTACTAGGTGCTTTTGTGGCTAATGTTTTTGCAGCTAACGCTCCAAGCGATGTAAATCAAACGCATACAAAAACTCATCATTCGAAAGCTAAAGCTGATAAAAAACATGAAACCAAAACTCATAAAAAAGAATCAAAAGAACAAAGATCAGCTCAATAATGCCCAGCCTTGATATAAGTCTATTAATAGACTTATATCAAAAAGCTATTTGTATTCTACAAAACTAATTATTAAGATTTATTAAAATTTACTATAATAAAACAAAAATTCATTATTTTAAAGACAAGTTAAAAAAGTGGTGACCCATACGAGACTCGAACTCGTGTTACCGCCGTGAAAGGGCGATGTCCTAACCGCTAGACGAATGGGCCAATTTACTAAGGATTAAAAAATAAAACTGAATTATATATATTTATTACTTAAAATTTCATTAAATATATTAAAATTATATGATTTTTATCTTTATTTGATTATAATTCCATCTTTAATTTTTTATAAAATTTTTAGGATTGATGATGGATTTTTATAGTCTTATTTTTTTATCCTGTGCCTTAGGAATGGATGCTTTTGCTGTATCATTATGTAAAGGTTTTAGCATTAAAAAATTACATTTAAAACATTATTTTATTGTTGGAATTTATTTTGGTGGATTTCAAGCTTTAATGCCAACTATTGGCTATTTTATAGGTATAACTTTTGCATCTTTTATTGCAAGTATTGATCATTGGATAGCTTTTATTTTACTCTCTTTCATAGGATTAAAAATGATTAAAGAATCTTTTGAAAATGAAAAATGCGATAGCAATTCCAATCAATTTGGCTTTAAAACCATGTTAGCTTTAGCAATTGCTACAAGTATTGATGCCTTAGCCGTTGGTATAAGTTTTGCATTTTTGGATGTAAAAATATTACTAGCTATATTTTTAATAGGTATTATCACCTTCATTTTATGTATCATTGCTCTAAAAATAGGAAATAAATTTGGAATTTATCTTAAAAATAAAGCCGAACTTTTAGGAGGATTAGTTTTAGTTATACTAGGAGTAAAAATTCTAATAGAACATTTATTTTTCGATTGAAAATTTCATTTTTAAAGTAGCTAAAGCTTTATCAAATTCCAAGGCTTTACTTTGAAATTTTTTATTAAAAGTTCTTTGTCTTTTGGCAAGTTGCGTAGTATGTATTGTGATTAAATTTTCAAGCTCTTTAAAGGAAATTTTACCATCTAAATATTCTTTACACTCTTTCAAACCTATAGAATTTAATGCTTTAAGTTTATGATTAAATTTAGAAAAAAGAATTTTTGCCTCATCTAAAAGCCCATTATCAAGCATTTCTTTTGTTCTAGTTTGAATGCGTTTTTTTAAAATTTCTTTATCCCATGTAAGCTCATAAATTTCAATATCTTTAAGTATCCCAGCTTTTTGTGTTTTTTTTAAAAATTTACTAGGAATTTCTCCCGTTTGTTCATAAATACCCAGCCATTTTTTTAATCTATAAGTATCATTTTTTTCTATTTTATAGTTTGGATCAATATTTAATAAAAGAGTATAAATTTCATCATTACTTAAAAGGCTTTTTGACTCCAAGGTTTTTTCACTTAAACCATCTATCATAGTTTTTAAATAAAATCCAGTTCCACCTACTATAATTAAAGGTAAATCTTTGCTTAAAGCAAATTCTTTTGCTTTTTGATATTCTCTTATAAATAACTCAACATTAAAATGTTCATTCACGCTCAATAAATTTACCCCAAAATATTTTATACTCGCAAGATCATCTTGCGAAGGCTTGGCACTTGCTATATTAATCTCTTTATAAACACAAAGACTATCGAGACTTAAAACAACAGCATCCAATTCTCTTGCTAAAGTATTTGCTATATATGTTTTTCCACTCGCGGTTGTTCCTATTAATGCTATTTCAAAAAACATTTTAATATTTATCCTAAAATTTATAAAAATTTTAGTAAAATCATAGCAAAAAATATTTTAAAGTAGAAAAATGAAGACATTCTGGGTAAAATTTAAAGATATTTTAGAGCTTGTAGTATTTAAGCATTCTATTTTTGCTTTACCTTTTTTATTTTCCTCTATGATTGTAGCATCAAAACTTGCAAATGACACTGCTTGGTTTGGTTTTAAAGCATTGATTTTAGGTATTATTTGCGCAGTGAGTGCAAGAAATTTTGCCATGGCTACAAATCGTTTAATTGACGAAGATATAGATAAAGATAATCCTCGTTGTGCCAATCGCCCTAATGTCAGTGGAAAAATAGGTAGAAAAAGCGTATGGATCTTTATTATTATTAATGCGATAGTTTTTATATCGTGTTCTTATTTAATTAATACTTTGGCTTTTTATCTTTCCTTTCCTGTGCTTTTTGTATTAGCTATTTATTCAACTTTTAAACGCTTTAGTTCCTTAGCACATTTGGTTTTGGGATTTTGTTTAGGACTTGCACCTATTGCAGGGAGTGTCATAGTTATGGGTGAAATTCACATTTATAGCGTTATTTTATGTTTAGGTGTAACTTTTTGGACGGCAGGGTTTGATTTGCTTTATTCTTTACAAGATATGGAATATGATAAAAAAGTAGGGCTTCATTCTATCCCTGCTAAATTTGGATCTAAAGTTACTTTGTTTATATCAGCCTTTTGTCATATTTTAGCAGTATTATTTTGGCTTCTTTTTGTGTGGGAAGTTTGGGGTGTAGCACTTGGAAAAATAGCACTTATTGGGGTAATTATAAGCGGTATTATTTTAGCCTTTGAGCATAAAATTGTTCATAAGAATTTTGCTCATATTGATAGAGCATTTTTTACTCTAAATGGTTATTTAAGTATTATCTTTTTTATTTTTATTTGGATTGATTTATTATGGAATTAACACTTTTTAAAGCAGGATTTGAAGCTAATTTAGAATGTTGCGAAATAGAAAATAACCGTTTTCTTGGAGAATACCTAAAACTTGGAGCAATTTCTCAAATTTTAAAATGGAAAAAACTTGCTTTACGTATTGACTTTGATGAAAGTGAAAAAATTATTTTTAATCTTCTTTTAAGTTTGAAAGAAGATATTTTAAGGCTTGAAAATTCTTTAGATAAAAATAAAGAACTTATACCACTTAAACAAAAAGGGGTGATAGAATCTTTAAATTTTGAATATCTAAATTTTTTAGATAATATTTTAGAGGAAAATAAAGAATATTATTTAAGATTTGATTTAAATAATCAAAAAATAGCTATTTTTATCAAGGCTCAAAGCCAAACATTGGCAAAAATTATCAAAATTAAGCCTGAAGATAAAATAGCTTTTGATGCTTTTGTTGTTGAAATTCAAAGAAATATGATAAGAAATAAGAAAGGCCAAGAATGAGTGATGATGTACTTTATTTAGTTTTTATAATTGTGCTTTTAATTGCAATGCTAGCCTATATGAATATCAAAGAAAGAGAAAATAACGCAAAAATAGCAAAACTTCAAAATGTGATAGAAGATATTACCAAAAAACTTCATTATTTTCGTAAAGAATTAGGAGTTAAAGATGATAATGAAGAGGATGAAGACTATAAAATCTCTCTTTTAAAAGAAGAAATTATGATTGAACTTGATAAACAAATCAGTTCAAAAATCACTCCTGTTTTAAGAACACTAAAAACTATGGAACATATCATAGAAGATTTTCAAAATGAACAACAAAATCGTCTTTTAAATTTGGAACAAAAAGCACAAAGCATGGCTAAACTTACGCCAAATTACGATACAGAAGAACAAAAAATAGAAAATCTTTTCAAAGAAGGAAAAAGCATAGAACAAATCGCTAAAGATTTACGCATTGGCACTGGAAATGTAGAACTTGTCTTAAAATTTAAGAAATTAATAAAATAGAATGGAAAATAAATGCTTATAGATCAATTTGGTAGAAAGATAAATTATCTTAGAATTTCAGTTACACAAAGATGTAACTTTCGCTGCCTTTATTGTATGCCAAAAATTCCTTTCGATTATCAACCAAAAGAAAATTTATTAAGCTTCGAAGAACTTTTTTTATTTGTTAAAGCAGCTATAGACGAAGGAATTGAAAAAATCCGTATAACAGGTGGAGAACCTTTATTAAGAAAAGACTTAAGCGTTTTTATAAAAATGATTAGCGATTATAAAAGCGATATTGACCTTGCTATAACTACAAATGGATTTTTACTAAAAGACTTTGCTAAAGATCTAAAAAATGCTGGACTTAAACGACTCAATATTTCACTTGATACTCTAGATCATAAAAAAGCAAAAATCCTTGCACAAAAAGATATATTAGATAGTGTTTTATCTGGAATTGACGAAGCTTTAAATCTGGATTTAAAAGTAAAACTTAATACCGTAGCTCTTAAAAACTTAAACGATGATGAACTGATATCTCTTTTGGAATTTGCAAAATCAAAAAAAGCTCAAATTCGCTTTATAGAATTTATGGAAAATACTCATGCTTATGGTAAATTACAAGGATTAAAAAGAGACGAAATCATACAGATTTTAAGTCAAAAATATCAAATTCAACTTATAAAAAAAGATGAAAAAGCACCTGTGAGTATTTACAAGGCAGATGATTATGAATTTGGAATTATAGATCCTCATAGCCATGAATTTTGCGATTCTTGCAATCGCATACGCTTAAGTGCTGAAGGCTTGTTAATACCTTGCCTCTATTTTGATGAAGCATTAAGCATAAAAGAAGCGGTTCGAAAAGGTGATATTAAAACCGCTGTAAAAATATTACAAGAAGTATTAAGAAATAAACCAGAAAAAAATAAATGGAGTGTTGTTGATAATGAAACCTCATCTCGTGCTTTTTATCAAACTGGAGGTTAATTTTGCAACTTGTTGAAAGTTTTTTAAGTATTCAAGGAGAAGGAAAATATAGTGGTAAGTTAGCTATTTTTATACGTTTTGCTGGTTGTAATTTTAACTGTTTGGGTTTTAATGTAAAAATACTAAAAAACGATAAAATACTCATAGGATGCGATACAATAAGAGCTGTTTTCACAAAAGATTTTAAAGAGAATTATGAAACTTTAAATGCTAGTGAACTTTTAAAAAGAGTGATAAAATTGAAACAAAACTTTAATCCTATAATAGTCATTACAGGTGGAGAGCCATTAATCCATTATGAAAATCCCGAATTTATAAACTTTGTTCAAATGTTGTTAAAAAACAAATTTGAAATACACTTTGAAAGCAATGGAAGCATAGAAATTGATTTTGACAAATATCCTTTTTACAAAGAATGTATTTTTGCTTTAAGCGTTAAACTCCAAAATAGTGGGATAAAAAAAGATAAACGATTAAATTTTAAAGCTTTAAAAGCATTTAAAAATTATGCAAAAGATAGTTTTTATAAATTTGTTTTAGATGCCAATACCCTTGATAATTCATTTTTGGAAATTAATGAAATTTTAAAAGAAGCTCCAAATCAAATTTTTTGTATGCCTATGGGTGAAAATGAACAAAACCTTAAAAAAAATGCCAAAAAAATTGCTGAATTTTGTATTAAGAATGGTTATAATTATTCTGATAGAATTCATATTCGTCTTTGGAACGATAAAGAGGGTATATGATTATAAGAAAATTATTTGAATTTGAAAACGCACATATTGTTAGATTTTGTTCTTCTAAGCGTTGCAAAAGTAGCATTCATGGACATTCTTACAAAGTTGAAGTTTTACTTGAAAGCAAATATTTAGATAATGCCGGTATGGTTTATGATTTTGGACTTTTAAAAACCTATATACGTCAAATTATTGATAGTTTTGATCATGCCATCACCCTTTTTAAATATGATGATGCAAAATATTTAGAAGAAATGAAAAAATATTCAAGCCGCTGGATTTGTTTGCCTGTAAATGTAAGTGCAGAAAATTTTTGCCGTGTATTTTTTATACTTATAGATGCTTTATTAAAACAAACAAAAATGATAAATGGAGAACAAGGAGTGACTTTACAAAGCATCATTGTTCATGAAACAAGAACAGGCTATGCACAAGGTTTTAGAGAAGATGCCTATAGTAAGCTAATGCCAAAAATTTTACTTCAAGACATAGAATTTTCCAATGGTATTAAAGCAGAATGGAATGATATAGATTTTTATAACAAATTAAAAAATGAAGAAATTTTTATAAATCCAAAGGAGATTTAATGCAAAAAGCTAAATTATTTTTAATTACCTTAAGTTTTTTATTAATTTTATCCGCCTGTTCTAATGATGAAAAAAATATTTCCAAGACTCAAAATACAGATCAAGAAGTAGTCCAAATAGAACAAAACGATGAAAAAACAGAACTAAGCGACTCCAACCTACCTTTACCTGTGGATGATGAAGCACAAAGTTCAGATGATGAACATGAAGCCAATCCTACTATTATCAACTCTTTATATAAACAAAAATGCGCCACTTGTCATGGAGAAAAAGGAGAATTAAAACCTAAAAATAGCACAGCCATTAAAACCTTGGGTAATAAAATTTTTATACAAAAAATAAAAACGATAAAAGATAAAAACCATAGTTTTTTAAGTGATGAACAAATTCAAAATTTAGCTGATTTTATAAACAAAGGAAAATAATGGATCAAAGTTATGAGTTCTTTTTAGCTTTACATCTTTATAGTCTTTATGCGAGTGGTTTTTTAATGCTTTTTTATCTTATACTAACACAAGGAAATTTTAAAACCGAATTCATTTTTATTCGCAGAATACGATTGTTTTTACCAATTTATTATTTATTTTTAGCTTTGATTATTTTTACAGGTTGTTTGTTATCAGCAATGAAACAATTTCAAATGAATGTCAATAACTGGGTAATGATTTTTTCTTGGATCTTAATTTTTGCCTTAGCAATTTTTCACTTTGTTTGTTTTAAAAAAGCAAGAAGATTTAGAAAATATGCAACTTTTAGATGGATTAGTTGTTTGATTTTACCTTTTGAAATTTTTTTATTGTTTTTGCCTTTTTTAATAGAAAGATATCTATAAAATGCAATTTTTGTATAACAAGCAAGCTGGAGAAGAGTTTATACAACTTCAAGGTGAAAACTTTAACCATTTAAAAGCAAGAAGAGTAAAGGAAAATTCGGAACTAAATCTTAGAAATTTACAAGATAATTTTCTTTACAACTATACAATCATAAATTTAACAAGGAATTCTTGCACTTTAAAATTTTTAAACAAAAAATCACAAAATATAAAACAAAGTGAATTAAACTTAGCCTTAGCCATTATAGATATTAAAATTTTAGAAAAAACTCTACCTTTCTTAAATGAACTTGGAGTAAAAAAGCTACATTTGGTTTTTGCAAATTTTTCACAAAGAAATTTTAAAATCGATTTAGAAAGATTTGAAAAAATCATTATTTCTTCTTGCGAACAATGCGGTAGAAATACTAAAATGGATTTAATTATCCATCAAAGCACTCAAGAATTTGTTCAAAAATTTCCAAATGCAATTATGGTTGATTTTCAAGGAGAACAACAAAGTCATTTCGATGAAAAAGAATTATACTTTATAGGTCCTGAAGGTGGATTTAACAATGATGAGAGATTATTATTTAACCGGAAAATCTCTCTTAAAAGCTCTAATATTCTAAAAAGTCAAACAGCTATTATAGCTATAGCTTCAAAAATTTTGCTTTAACTTTTCTTAAATTAATCTCTTTTTTATGTTAAATAATTTATAATCACAGCTTATTGTTATAATTTTTAAGGAAAACTAATGAAAAAAGAAATTCACCCAGAATATGTAGAATGCAAAGTAAGTTGTGCTTGTGGAAATACTTTTACAACAAAGTCAAACAAAGCAGAATTAAGAGTAGATATTTGTTCAAATTGCCATCCTTTTTTTACAGGTAGTGAAAAAATCGTAGATGCTGCAGGTCGTGTAGAGAAATTTAAGAAAAAATACGCAATGCAATAATTATGCTTTATTTTATTCCTACCCCCATAGGAAATTTAAGCGATATTTCTTTTAGAGCCTTAGAACTTTTAAAGACTTGCGATCTTGTGTTTTGCGAAGATACAAGAGTAAGTAAGTCTTTGATTTCGCTATTAAATACCAAATTTCACACTCATATACATATTTCTAAATTTATAGCCTTACACTCCCATAATGAAAAAGAAGTTTTAGCAAGTATTGATTTAAAAATATTTGAAAAAAATGTAGCTTATTTAAGCGATGCAGGAATGCCAGGGATTAGTGATCCTGGCAAGGCTTTGGTAGAATTTGCACAAGAAAATAATATCGCCTATGAAATTTTACCAGGTGCAAATGCAGCCTTAGTTGCTCTTGTAAGCTCGGCATTTTGTCAAAAAGAATTTATCTTTATCGGTTTTTTAGCAAATAAAGGCAAAGAAAGACAAAAAGATATAGAAAAAATTTTAAACTTTCCTTATCCATGTATTATTTACGAATCCCCTAAGCGTATTTTATCTTTGATAGAACAAATTATGATTCTAGACAGCCAAAGAGAAATTTTTTTAATTAAAGAAATTAGTAAAAAATTTGAAAATAAATTTAAAGGCAATGCTAAAGAGCTTTTTAAAATTTTAAAAAAGTCTAATTTAAACGGCGAATGGGTTGTAGTACTGCAATCAAAAGAGCAAAATTTTTTGCAAAATACTCTTTGTGAAAAGGATATTATGGATTTAGAGCTGCCTTTAAAAGCAAAGGCAAAATTATTATCAAAGATCAATGGAAAAAATGCAAAAGAAATTTATCAAAAACTGCTTTTAAGTCAAGATTAGGTAAAATTTAATATGATAGTTTATGGGAAGCAAATATTTTTTTATATTTTAGAATATCATAAAGACTGTATTAATGAGCTTTATTTAGCAAAAGAATGTGACAAAGCTACTTTTTCCAAAATCGCAAAATCAGGTTTTAAAATCAAAAAACTCGATTTTAAAACTGCTCAAGCTTATGCGAAAGGTGGAAATCATCAAGGTTTTTTGCTAGACATTAAAGAAAGCTCTTTTGCAAATTTAAATGAGATCAAAAAAAATGATTTTATTGTTATGCTTTATGGAATTAGTGATGTAGGAAATATAGGGGCTATCACACGTACAGCTTATGCTTTAGGGGTTGGGGCTTTAATTTTTATTGGTGAAAAATTAGCCATGGAAGGAGTAATTCGCACAAGCAGCGGAGCGGCTCTTGATTTACCTATTGTGATAAGTAACGATGCTTTAAGTGTAATAAATGAACTAAAACAAGTAGGTTTTTATTTTTATGCGAGCGATGGCTCAGGAAAAGAAATTCACAGTGTAAAAATAAGTAAAGGTAAAAAAGTTTTAGTTTTGGGTAGCGAGGGTTTTGGTTTAAGCTCTAAAATTGTAAAAAAATGTGATGAATGCGTGGGCATTGCGATGAAAAATAGTTTTGATAGTCTTAATGTCAGCGCTGCTTTTGCAATACTTTGTGATAGGATGTTAAATGCTTAATTGGAAAAAAATACAAGAATTAAATTTAAAAGAAGTTGCAGCAAAAACGCAAATTGAACTTGATTTTCTTGAAGCTTTAGTAGAAAAGAATTTTACTGTTTTAAGTCGTTTTAATGTTAAAGGTTTTGTTAAAATTTTGAGCAGAGAATATGAACTTGACTTTAGTGATTTTAACGAAGAGTATGAAGCTTATCTTAACGAAAACAATCCTACTCCACAAACAAAATCAAAAATGATAACCCCTAAACTAGATGCTTATAGCCCAAAAACCTCTTCTAATTGGCCTTTTTTGGTTACTTTTATTATTTTAGTGATTATAGGAAGTGGAATTTATTATTTTGATACACTTAAAACTTTTTTCAAAGATGAACAAAATAATACTAGTGCAACAGTTATAGATATAATAGGACAAGCACAAGAAAATTTAAAATCTTTAGGTGAAAACAATGTTGTTGTTATAGACAATAATAAAGCACAAGAAACAAATCAAACAGAGAGCGTTTTACCAAGCCAAAACATCTCATTGCAAGAAAATGATAAAAACATAAGCATAGAAAACAATATCAGTGAAAATAACACAACCCTACTCGATGAAGAAAAAAATACCCGAATCCAAGAAGACACAAATACACCAAAAACTGATTCTTTAAAAGAAGCACATTTTAAAACCTCTACCAAGATTTGGATAGGTTTGATAGATTTAAAAAGCCTTAAAAAAACAAGCTTTGTTAAAGAAAAAGATTTTAATATTTCTTTAGATAAAGATCAACTGGTTTTAACTGGAGCTGCAGCTTTAACAATGTTTGATCAAGAAAATAAAGAACAAAAATTTCCTGCAGGGAATTCAAAACGTTTTTTAATCAAAGATGGAAAAATTACAAGTATTTCAGCTGCTGAATTTATAAAATTAAATAAAGGTAAAGAATGGTAAAACAAATTATTATTCTTACTCTTTGGGTTAATATATCTTTTGCAATATCAAGTCTTGAATTAGCAAAAAATTTAGTAAACAATCCTAGTAAAAATTCTCAACTAGAATTATTATTTTCAAATAATTCTTACATAGATAATAATGGAAATTGTGATATTGCAAAAATATCTCAAATATTAAAAACCAATTCTTTAATTGCCCTAACTCTATCAAATCCTCAAAGTCTAAGACTAAATTTTAAAGCAAAAGCTGATGAAGTTATGTTTTTTAAAATTTTATCCGATGTTTTAACGGATGCTGGATATATATATTTTATCCCTATAGATTTGATTTTAAGAGAAGGAAATATTGATTATACTATACAAGTAGAATCTCAATATGTTTTAGATCCTGGAACACTTTACAATCTCTTAAAAGAAAATTCTGTCTATATAGATAATATTAAGCGTATTGGGGCATATGACTATGAATATGATTTAAATTTTTCCAATGCTGCATTAAAAACCAATACAAATGTTAATTTAAATACTCCAAAATCATTAGAAAAGCCCCTTAAAGACTATGTGCTTGATTTAAAAAATGCTACAAATTTGATTATTGATGCAAATGATTTAGACAATTGGTTTCCTAAAATCTTCTTTTTAGATAAAAATCTAAATCTAATTAAAGCGGTAAAAAGCGAAAATAAAAATAATCATTTTTCAGAACTTATTCCAAATGGTGCTATATATGCTATTATAAGCGATATGTATAGTTTAGATAATATACGCAGGGGTTTAAAAATCACACTTAAAAAATAAAGGATTAAAAATGTTTGATGAAATCCGTTTTAATACCATAGAAAGACTTCCAAATTATGTTTTCACAGAAGTAAATGCGATAAAAATGGCAGCAAGACGTGCTGGAGAGGATATCATCGACTTTTCAATGGGAAATCCCGATGGTAAAACTCCACAACACATTATAGATAAACTTTGCGAAAGTGCTAACAAGGATAAAACCTCGGGATATTCTACATCCATGGGGATTTATAAACTTCGCTTAGCAATTTGTAATTGGTATAAAAGAAAATATAATGTTAATCTAGATCCTGAAAATGAAGTTGTAGCTACTATGGGTTCAAAAGAAGGTTTTGTAAATCTTGCAAGAGCGATTATAAATCCTGGAGATGTCGCTATAGTACCTACTCCTGCTTATCCTATACATACTCAAGCTTTTATTATAGCAGGTGGAAATGTAGCAAAAATGCCTTTAGCTTATAATGAAAAATTTGAACTTGATGAAAATCAATTTTTTGAAAATTTACATAAAACTTTAAATGAAAGCATCCCGCGTCCAAAATATGTCGTTGTTAATTTCCCACATAATCCAACAACAGTAACTTGTGAGAAAAGTTTTTATGAAAGATTAATAGCAATGGCAAAAAAAGAAAGATTTTATATTATTTCAGATATTGCTTATGCAGATTTAACTTATGATGACTATAAAACTCCTTCTATTTTGGAAATTGAAGGCGCAAAAGATGTAGCGGTAGAAACTTACACTCTTTCAAAATCTTACAATATGGCAGGCTGGCGTGTAGGTTTTGTAATAGGAAATAAACGCTTAGTCAGTGCGCTTAAAAAAATAAAATCTTGGTTTGATTATGGTATGTATACACCTATTCAAGTAGCAGCTACCATAGCTTTAGATGGAGATCAAACTTGTGTGGATGAAATCCGTGCAACTTATGATAAAAGAATGCACATTTTACTTGAAGCTTTTGAAAATGCAGGCTGGAAACTTCAAAAACCAAGAGCAAGTATGTTTGTTTGGGCAAAACTCCCTGAAAGCAAAAGACATTTAAAAAGTTTAGAATTTTCAAAGCAACTTTTACAGCGTGCTAGTGTTGCAGTAAGTCCTGGGGTAGGTTTTGGCGAAGCAGGTGATGAGTATGTAAGAATTGCTTTAATTGAAAATGAAAATCGCATACGCCAAGCTGCACGTAATATCAAAAAATATTTAAAAGAGTAAGTTATGAAAGTAGCGATTCTTGGTTATGGCACTGTTGGAAGTGCTGTGGTTAAATTTCTTTTAGAAAACGATAAACTTATTCGTGCAAGATGTGGGCAAAGCATAACTCCTGTGATCGCTCTTGCTAGAAGTCCTAAAAAAAATGCTTTAATTCCAATTACTCATAGTGTTGAAGAAATTTTAAATGCTGATGTAGATGTTTTTGTAGAATTAATGGGTGGGGTGGATGAAGCTTTTAAAATAGTGAGTGAAATTTTAAAAAAGAAAAAAGCTGTTGTTACTGCAAATAAAGCTATGCTTGCTTATCATCGTTATGAACTTGAAAATTTAGCTAAAAATTTAGCTTTTGGTTATGAAGCAAGTGTGGCTGGAGGAATTCCTATTATCAAGGTTTTAAAAGAAGGTTTAAGTGCAAATAATATTTTGGCTATAAAAGGGATTTTAAATGGTACGAGTAATTATATTTTAAGTTCTATGAGTCAAAAAAATATGAGTTTTAAACAAGCCTTACAAATAGCTCAAAATTTAGGTTATGCAGAAGCTGATCCAACTTTTGACATAGAAGGGCAAGATGCAGCACATAAACTGCTTGTTTTATCAAGTATCGCTTATAATCTTAAAGCTAAACCTGAAGATATCTTGATCGAGGGTATTAGCGAAATTGCGCCTGAAGATATGTATTTTGCTAATGAGTTTGAATTTACCATAAAACTTTTAGGTATAGCTAAGGTGCGTGAAAATAAAGTAGAATTAAGAGTGCATCCTACTATAATAGATAAAGAAAAAATGCTTGCAAAAGTTGATGGAGTGATGAATGCTATAAGCATTAATGGAGATTTATTAGGTGAAAGTTTGTATTATGGAGCAGGAGCAGGAGGAGAAGCCACTGCAAGTGCTGTGATTTCAGATCTTATGGATATAGCAAGAGATCAGGTAAAAGCACCAATGCTTGGTTTTGTGAATACTTTAGAATACGAGCTTTTAAGCAAAGATGAAATTTATACAAAATATTATCTAAGGGTGAAAGTTGAAGATAAAATAGGAATTTTATCTAAAATCACACAATTGATGAGTGAAAATAATATTTCTATCGATAGTTTTTTACAAAAACCTAAAAAAAATGATGAAAATTACAGTACTTTGTTTTTTACTACACATTTAACTTATGAAAAAAGCATACAAAATTTGCTTGAAATTTTACGCAAACAAGATTTTATAAAAACCAAGCCTTTTATGATGCGTATAGAATAATGGGTGTAAAAGCTTATTTAGATGGAATTTTAGGTGAAGATAAGGCTTGTAAATTTTTAAAAAAACAGGGCTTTGAAATTTTAAAAAGAAATTTCCGTTCTAAATTGGAGAAATCGATATAATAGCCAAAAAAGATGAAATTTTACATTTTATAGAGGTTAAATTTACTCAAAATAATTATGAAGTTTCCGAGCGTTTGGATAGAAAAAAACTTGAAAAAATTTTAAAAACTATAGAATTTTATCATCTTAAAAATGGAATTTTATCGGATTTTCAGATTGATCTGATTTGCATTAAAAATGATGTAATACAATTTTGCGAAAATATAAGTTTTTAAGCTGATATTTAAAAAAATAAAATACAATTAGACAAAAATTAAAGAAAGGAAAAATTATGGGAAAATATATTGAATTAACAAGCGATAATTTTGCTCAAGCAAAAGAAGGTGTAGCTTTAGTTGATTTTTGGGCTCCATGGTGCGGACCTTGTAGAATGCTTGCTCCAGTTATTGATGAACTTGCAAATGACTTTGACGGTAAAGCTAAAATTTGTAAAGTAAATACAGATGAACAAGGTGATTTAGCAGCTGAATTTGGTGTTCGCTCTATTCCTACGCTTATTTTCTTTAAAAATGGTGAAGTTGTAGATCAACTAGTTGGTGCACAATCTAAACAAGCAATTAGCGATAAGCTAAACTCTTTACTATAAACTAAAGGCTAGTATAACTAGCCTTCTTCTTAAAAATTTCAAATTTATACTAAATAATAATTTTTATTAACTACTATTAAGAATAATTTTTATATCATTTTAATAATAAAATTCAAAATAAAGGAAATATAAATGTTAGATGTAGCAATCATAGGTGGAGGTCCTGCTGGACTTAGTGCCGGACTTTATGCAACTAGAGGTGGTCTTAAGAATGTAGTAATGTTTGAAAAAGGTATGCCTGGAGGACAAATTACCTCAAGTTCCGAAATAGAAAATTATCCGGGTGTAGCCCAAGTTATGGATGGAATTTCTTTTATGGCTCCTTGGAATGAACAATGTATGCGTTTTGGATTAAAGCATGAAATGATTGGAGTAGAACAAATTTTAAAAAATAGTAATGGAAGTTTTACTATCAAATTAGAAGGGGGTAAAACAGAACTTGCTAAAGCTGTGATAGTTTGCACAGGTTCAGCACCAAAAAGAGCAGGTTTTAAAGGCGAGGATGAATTTTTTGGAAAAGGAGTGAGTACTTGTGCAACTTGTGATGGATTTTTTTATAAAAATAAAGAAGTTGCAGTTTTAGGTGGTGGAGATACAGCTTTAGAAGAAGCTTTATATCTAGCAAACATTTGTTCTAAGGTTTATCTTATCCATCGTAGAGATGAGTTTAGAGCAGCTCCATCTACAGTAGAAAAAGTTAAGAAAAATGAAAAAATAGAACTCATTACAAGTGCTAGTATTGATGAAGTATATGGTGATAAAATGGGTCTTACTGGGGTAAAAATAAAATTAAAAGATGGTAGTATCAGAGATTTAAATGTTCCAGGAATTTTTACTTTTGTCGGACTTAATGTAAGAAATGAAATTTTAAAACAAGATAATGGCAAGTTTTTATGTGATATGGAAGAAGGCGGACAAGTAAGTGTCGATCTTAAAATGCAAACTAGTGTTAGTGGACTTTTTGCCGCAGGAGATCTGAGAAAAGATGCTCCAAAACAAGTTATCTGTGCTGCAGGAGATGGAGCTGTAGCTGCATTAAGTGCTATGGCTTATATAGAAAGCTTGCATTGATTTTTTCTTACTAGGCTAGATTATTCCTAGCCTAAATCTTTATATCAACACTGTTTAAAAATATAAAATATTTTTTCATAATGTTTTATATCTTAAATATAATTTAAATTATATTTAATTTTGTTACATAATTACACATTTAAAAAAATATAAAAATATTATTTTTTAAATTAATATATCTTTTATATTAAAAGCTATAACTTATTTATGTTAAAAAAATAAGGAAGGAATAAACATGGACAAAAAACAAAGTCGCAGAAATTTTCTTAAAGCCTCATCTTTGTTTGCTTTAGTAGGTGCTAGCGCACCAAGTATGGTTTTTGCTCATACGCACAATCAAAACAATTTGAATTCTACTCAAAATTATCGTGCTAGAATTTTTTTTAATAATTCTGCACAACTTGATATTCTAAGTGAAACAGTAGAAAGAATTTTTCCCGAAGATAATTTAGGACCAGGTGCTAAAAAATTAGGTGTAGCTATTTTTATAGATAATGAACTTGCAGGAAATTACGGAAGTGGAGCAAAAGATTATCGCTTTGGACCTTTTATACAAGGAAAGAAAAATCAAGGTTATCAATATCCTTTAACTAGAGCTGAACTTTTTAAAATGGGGGTAAATGCTTTAGATGAAGAAGCAAAACTTCGTTATAAAAAAAGCTTTATAGAACTTAATGCGAAACAAAAAGATGAAGTCTTAAGAGCTTTTGAACAAGATAAAACAAAGGTTTCTTTTGGAGATAAGATAAAAGCAAGCGATTTTTTTACAGAGTTAAGAAACATGACTATAGCAGGAGTTTATGCTGATCCAATTTATGGTGGCAATGCAAATATGCAAGCTTGGCGCATGAAAAAATTCCCGGGAGCTCAAATGACTTACGCTGCTCAAGTTTTAGATGGAGATAAATTTGAAGTGATAGAGCCTATTTCTTTAGCTGATATGTCGCATTAAAGGGATACAAATGGCAAAAATACTTAAAAAAACAGATGTTGTTGTTATAGGTTTAGGTTGGAGTTCTTCTATTGTTGCAAATGAATGTGCTAAAGCAGGGATTAAAGTTGTCGCCTTAGAAAGGGGTGGTCATCAAGATACTTCGGATTTTTTAGGTGCGCATGATGAGTATAAATATGTAAATAATGCTGCGATGAAACAAGATTTAAGTAAAGAAAGTATATGTGTTAGGAATAATGATAATGAAATTGCTTTGCCAATGAGAAAAAATTATGCTTTTGATGTTGGTAATAATGTTGGTGGAGCAGGAGTTCATTGGAATGGTATGAGTTATCGTTTTCTACCTTATGACTTTCAAATAAAATCTTTAACAGAAGAAAAATATGGCAAAAATAAAGTTTCTAAAGAATACACTATTCAAGATTGGGGTGTAAACTATGATGAAATAGAATCTTACTACGACAAAGCTGAAAAAATGATGGGAGTTTCTGGAGAAGATAAAAGTCCTTTCTCAGGAAAAAGAAAAAATTCTTATCCAAATCCTCCTTTAGAAAAAACAACTATGTTAAAAAAATTTGATGAAGCAACCAAAAAACTTGGATATCATCCATGTATGGTTCCTGCTTCAAACTCATCTCAAACTTATACAAATCCTGATAAACAAAGTTTAGGAGCATGTCAATATTGTGCTTTTTGTGAGCATTTTGGCTGTGAATATGGCGCAAAAGCTTCTCCCATAGTAATAACCATACCTTCAGCTTTAGCAACTAAAAACTTAGATATTAAAACGCATGCTAATGTTTTAGAAATTTTGCATAAAGATGGTAAAGCTACAGGAGTAAAATTTATCAATACTTTAACTTTAGAAGAATTTATCCAGCCTGCAGAAGTGGTTATGCTAGGCTCTTATGTCTTCAACAATGCTAAACTTTTAATGGTTTCTAATATAGGCGAAACTTATAATCCAAAAACAGGCAAAGGAACTTTAGGAAAAAATTATAGCTATCAAATCACACCTAGTGTTAATGGTTTTTTCAAAGATCCATTTAATTCTTATCTTGGAGCTGGGGCACTTTGCAATTGGATAGATGATTTTAATGGGGATAATTTCGATCATTCTAAACTTGATTTTATTCATGGAGCAAGCTTTAGAATTTCCCAAAATGGATCAAGACCTATAGCATCAAATCCAATTAAACCAGGTACACCTTCATGGGGGGCCGAATTTAAAAAAGCTTCTATTTATAATTATACTCGATTTACTTATATTGGAGCTCAGGGTGCATCTATTCCTTATATAGGTAATTATTTATCCCTTGATCCAACTTATAAAGATGCTTATGGATTACCACTTATCCGCGTAACCTATAATTTTACCAAACAAGATAAAAATCTTTATAATTTTATGCTTCCGAAACTAAAAAGCATCATGCAAGAAATGGGAGCACAGAATATTTACACTTCGCCAAAATTAGGAGATTATGGAGTAGTTTCAAATGGTTGGTATACTTCTACCCATATTGCTGGCGGAACTATAATGGGTACAGATAAAAGCACAAGTGTAGTTAATCCTTATTTACAACATTGGGATGTTGATAATCTTTTTGTCGTAGGTGCAGGAAATTTTCCACATAATCCAGGCTACAACCCTACCTTAACCTTAAATGCTTTAGCCTATCGTGCTAGCGAAGCTATTATAAAATATTTAAAAACTGGTAATTGCTAATACAGTAATTAAATTCCGAGCTTAAGGCTTGGAATTTAATTAGTTTCCTAATCACCCCACCATTAAGTTTTCTTATCATTATTACATTAGATCTTGGCGTTTTTCCATAAGGAAAAGTACTACCTTTTAAACCTTCTCTTGGATATTGTATGTCTACAAACATTGTAGTATAATCCTCACTAAAAGCAATCCTTGTTAATTCATAAGCAATAGACCCTGTTAAAAAGAGCATCTGATTTCCCCTGTTTTTGGATTTACTGCTAGCATACAGTTATTTCGCATGCCTTCGCATTCATCTTTATTAAAATAAGATCCATCTATTTGCATCCAAAATCTCCCATCTCTATCAAATTTAAGTTCATCAGGAGAATTGAATTTATTTTCACTTGTAATATTATTTGAATCTTTATATAAGTCTTGTTAGCTATCAGGTTTTCCAGCAAGAGTAAAAATTTTCCAAGTAAAATCATCGTCTTTTTTCTTTGCTTAAATTTTTGCCATGATGATTAAATATGATTTCAAGATTTATATATTCATTATTAACGGCTAAAATTGCTCTGTTTTTTGAAAGTAGAAAAACCCATACCATCATCATTATCCCTAAAAAACCAAATGAGCATTTTAACTACATTCATATCGATGATTTTATTTTCATCATAAGTTTTGCTTTGCTAAAAATTTGTTCTTACTCCGTATTAAAATTTAAAGCAATGGAAGTATAAAAATATTTGGAAACTTTTTAGAAACTTTGATAAAAAATTAAATTGAAGAAAAAAATTTATACCTAGTTTTTCACTAGGTATAAATGATTAATTAAAACCTCTTCTTCTTAACATCTTCTAAGATATTATTAGCTATATCACTTACTGTACTAGAAATAATAGCTGATTCATTAGCAATTTCAACATTATCTTTAGTAGTTT
>NZ_JBMJAO010000012.1:0-43642 GCF_049221745.1 Campylobacter jejuni | reverse complement strand
ATTATCTTTGGTAATATCAAAAAAGATAATACTTAGTTTAATTTAGTTTACTCTCCTACTTGTTAAAAATTTCATCCTGATAATTTTAAAATTATTGGGATGGATGTTTTTTTGGATAATTTAAAATTTAACCGTTTTAAAAATTTCAAGACATAATAAATGTGTTTTTATTGCTTCAAATTTATAAATTCAATTAATGGATAAAATAACATTAAGAAAGATTTTAAAAATAAAAATTGATATTACAGGATTTTTAGAATTTTAAGAATTTCAAGGTAAAATCTTGAAATTCTTATTTTAAAAATCAAAGTGCTTTTTTTGCAGCCTCTACAATTTTTGCAAAAGCAGCAGCATCATTCATAGCTAAATCTGCTAGAATTTTTCTATCAAGTTCAATACCTGCTTTTTTAAGTCCACTGATAAATCTTGAATAACTTAAATCATTAAGCCTACAAGCAGCATTGATACGCACAATCCAAAGACGGCGGAAGTCTCTTTTTTTGCGGCGTCTATCACGATAAGCATAGACTAGACTTCTTTCTAATTGTTCTTTCGCTTTTCTAAAATGTTTGTGGCGTCCACTATAAAAACCACGTGCTAATTTTAAAACTTTTTTGTGTCTGCGGCGTCTAACAACACCTGTTTTTACTCTTGCCATTTTTATTTCCTTTCATAAAGTGGCGTCCAAATTTGGAGCTTGCCCTTGAAATTTTATTTCAGAGGGGAGTTTGAATGACTTTTAGTCAAAAACTTAAATTCCTAGCATTTTTTCAACAGCTTTTATATTTGTGCTATGCACATATTTAGCTGTGCGAAGATCACGCATTCTTTTTGCAGGTTTTTTAGTCAAAATATGACTTCTAAAAGCTGAGCCTCTTTTGATTTTATTTTTACCTACTTTGAAGCGTTTAACTGCGCTTTTAACGCTTTTCATCTTTGGCATACGCTTTCCTTATTTAGATAAATTTTTATTTTCAAATTAAAAGAAAAGCTAAATACTATCAAATTTTTTCTAATTTTTGACTGAATTTAATTTTTAAAAAACTTGGCACACCTTTTGCTTATAAAAAAATCAGCAATATTTTGGAAAGATTTAAAATGACTATAAATTCGGCAAATCCGTATCAAAATTTTACCTTATCTAATCCTTTACAGAATAGCTCTGCTCTAAATTTGATTAAAGATAGCAAAGCTTTAGAACAAGAAGGAAATGAAAATAGCTTAGAACAATTAAGTTATATTTTTAATAATACCACTTATGCTAGTGAATTTGGATTTAGAATCAATGAAGAAGGTTTTTTTGATAAAGATTTAAATAAAATTGCCAATATACCGCAATCTTATGATATCAACATTAAAAGCATTAGAAGTATAGCAAAAGAACTCGCGAAGCAAGATGAAAATTTAAACTATAATAAAATTGATCTACCTTATCTTTTAAATAGCTATTATAGTTCATTAAAATCTATAAATTCAAAATTTTTACAAGATGATAATGCTTATTTAAGTCGCGATCTTATTTCAAAACTATCATCAGGTTTTTCAACAGATAATGGAGAATTTTTAGGCCAAATTTCAAGAATTTACAACAATCAAGAAGAAATTGATTTGGCATTAAGCAATATCACAAATTTAAATACTTTAATGTTAGATAATAAAATAACTAATTTTCATTTTGATAAAGCCATAGAAAATACTTCTTCTAATGAAATTTTAAAACCTTATTTAACTAAAAATGCAGAAGTATCAAAATCTGGTCTTTTAATGAATTTTATCTACCATGATATAAAAACTCAAAACGAAAAAGAATTTAACTTTTTTATGAAACCTGCCACTTTAGAACTAAGCTCTCATCAAAATTTGCAAAAAATTCTCAAGGGCGAAATGGATATAGAAGATTACATTAAAAAAGAAAATGAAAAAAAGATGAGTTTTGATCTTTATCTTTATGTTAATGGTATAGATAAAAAAACAAGTACTCAAGACAAACTATCTGTATTTTTTCAACAATACATTAACTACCAAAAAGATATGGATTTAAGAGAATTTGCAAATTCAAGTTCAATATTTCAAATTTATATCGATCAAAATCGCAATGATTTTGATGCTCTTAAAAAACAATATCAAAACCAAAGTCAAGACACACAAAGATTAGAAGAAGCAAATCAACTACGTTCTAGCTCTATAGAAAATTTTTTAAATCGTCGTCAAAAACAAGCAAATATAAATAAAATTTTAAACTCTTATATGTCTGTGATGATTTAAAATAATTTTTTAAAAAATATATAAATTATAAATACTTTAATAATAATTTTTATATAATTAATTAATAAAATTTTAAGTATTATAGCATTATAATCCGCTCTCAAAAAATATAAATATAAAAGTACTCAAAACCATGACTTATTAATGAAAAAATTATTTCAATGAATAATGATCTTTTAGATCATCAACATAAAGAACTTTTTGAAATTTCTAAAAAACTCTCTTTAATGAACCAACGTCATGTTGGAACAAAAGAATTAAAAATTGTTTTAAGAGAGTTGTTGATAATGATCAATAGACATTTTTCAGATGAAGAAGCCTTTATGAGAGAAATAAAATATCCTTATATCAACCATCATACAAGAATGCACAGAAAAATTATCTTAGAAATTGAAGAAATTATCATCAGTGAAGCTAAATTTATAAATGTAATGACCGAAAAATTAAATCTCGTTGTTCAAGATTTTATCTTTAAACATACAGCCAAAGAAGATTCAAAAATAGTAAAGTATTACGAAGAAAAATTCTAAGAAATAGTATTTCTCATTTTTACTATATAAAATTCACAAAATATTTCACTTTAAAATTTTACTTTAGCATTTTATTTTTGTTATAATTTTTAACCTAATTTTTATAAATTTTTGCTATTATCCGTTTTCAAATAAAGATAAAAAATATCTTAATTAAAATTAAGGATAAATTAAGGATTTTAAAGTGAAAGTATATTTAGATAACAACGCAACAACGATGCTTGATCCTAATGCTTATGAGTTGATGCTACCTTTTTTAAAGGATATGTATGGAAATCCAAATAGCCTTCATCAATATGGAAGTGCAACGCATCCTGCTTTAAGAGAAGCTTTGGACAAACTTTATGCAGGACTTGGAGCAAATGACTTAGATGATATAGTTATAACCTCCTGTGCAACAGAAAGCATTAACTGGGTACTTAAGGGTGTATATTTTGATCATATTTTAGATAAGGAACGCAATGAAGTGATTATTTCTAGCGTAGAACACCCTGCCGTTATTGCTGCTGCTTATTTTTTAAAAAGTCTTGGAGTAAAAGTTATAGAACTTCCTGTAAACGAAGAAGGGGTTTCTACTGTAAAAGATTTGCGTAAAGTGATTAGCGATAAAACGGCACTTGTAAGTGTTATGTGGGCAAATAATGAAACAGGGATGATTTTTGATATTAAAGCTATGGCAGAACTTGCGCATGAATTTGGTGCTCTTTTTCATACAGATGCTACTCAAGCAGTAGGTAAAATAAAGGTTAATTTAACTCAAGTAGGAGTTGATTTTGCTTCATTTTCGGCACATAAATTTCATGGACCAAAGGGTGTGGGTGGACTTTTTATAAAAAAAGGACTTAAACTTACTCCGCTTTTACATGGTGGAGAACACATGAGTGGTCGTAGAAGTGGAACTTTAAATGTACCTTATATAGTGGCTATGGGCGAGGCTTTGCGTATTGCAAATACTATGCTTGATTTTGAAGATTCTCATATACGCCGTTTAAGAGATAAACTAGAAGATCAAATTTTAGCTTTACCTGATACAACAGTGGTTGGAAAAAGAGAACACCGTGTGCCTAATACAATCTTAGCAAGTATTAAAGGTGTTGAAGGCGAAGCAATGCTTTGGGATTTGAACAAAAATGGTATAGCTGCAAGCACGGGTTCAGCCTGTGCAAGTGAAGCTTTAGAAAGCAATCCTATTATGGAAGCTATCGGTGCGGAGCATGATTTAGCACATACAGCTTTAAGACTTTCTTTGTCACGTTTTAACACTGAAGAAGAAATTGATTATGCAGCAAAACAAATTAAAAATGCAACTGAAAGATTAAGAGCAATTTCTTGTACTTATGCTTATAATCCAAATAATTACAAATAAGGATGAAAAATGGGAAAAAATAGTTTAATTGGTGGATCCATTTGGGATGAGTATTCACAAAAAGTTCAAGATAGAATGAATAATCCTCAACATATGGGAGAATTTAGCGAAGAAGATGCTAAAGCACGCAATGCAAAATTGATCGTAGCTGATTTTGGTGCAGAAAGTTGCGGCGATGCGGTAAGACTTTTTTGGCTTGTAGATGAAAAAACCGATAAAATTATCGATGCAAAATTTAAAAGTTTTGGTTGTGGCACGGCTATAGCAAGTAGTGACACTATGGTAGATCTTTGCATAGGAAAAACTGTAGATGAAGCGGTAAAAATCACAAATATAGATGTAGAATTTGCTATGCGTGATAATCCAGAAACTCCAGCTGTTCCACCTCAAAAAATGCACTGTTCGGTTATGGCTTATGACGTGATTAAACAAGCAGCAGCGCATTATAAAGGCATAAGTCCTGAAGATTTTGAAGATCAAATTATAGTTTGTGAATGTGCTAGGGTAAGTCTTGGAACTATCAAGGAAGTAATTAAACTTAATGATTTGCATAGCGTAGAAGAAATTACACAATATACCAAAGCGGGTGCTTTTTGTAAATCCTGTATCAAACCAGGAGGACATGAAAAAAGAGATTATTACCTTGTAGATATTTTAGCTGAAACTAGAGCTGAAATGGACAGAGAAAAACTTAAAAATACAATGAAAAACGATGTAGCTTTTGATGAAATGACTATAGTGGGACAATTAAAAGCAGTTGAAAGTGTTTTAGATACTGAAATTCGTCCTATGCTTCATAATGATGGTGGGGATTTAGAAGTGATAGATATACAAAAAGCCGAAGGTGCGGCAATTGATGTATATATCCGTTATCTTGGTGCTTGTAGTGGTTGTTCTAGTGGAAGTGGTGCAACACTTTATGCCATTGAGACTATTTTACAAGAAGAATTAAGTCCAAATATACGTGTTATGCCAGTTTAAAATAGCAAGAATTTATCTTGCTATTTTATAGTTTTTGTTTCAAGGGGTGGTAAATTTTCTATATAAATACTACGACTTGGGAAAGCAAAGGTTAAACCATTTTTTTCGATTATACGCATAAACTCAAGCATTAAGCTTTGTCTAGCTTCTCTAAAATCTTTTCCACCTATTTCTTTGGTATAAAAATAAAGCTCTATGTTAATACTACTATCTGCAAATTCACTTAAAGCGACATAACAAGCATTTTTATAACCTTCTAAATCATTGATAGATACAAGGTTTTGACGATATTTTGTTGTATGATCGCCGTATTTTAATGCACTATCTTCTTCGTGAGCTACTAAATCACTTGTATGCAAAAATTCCCTTAAATCTTTTACACATTGTTCTAATTTTTCAGGGGTAGCATCATAACCAACACCTAAATACATTCTAACATGACGACCCATGCGTCTTTTACTCCAATTTTTAATATTAGCTCCCATGATAGTTGAATTTGGTAAAAATACAAGACAATTATCAAAAGTTCTAATAGTAGTTTTTCTAAGTCCTGTTTCAACCACAGTTCCTTCTATACCTGAAACCTCTACCCAATCTCCTTGATTAAAACTATTATCAAAAAGTAAAAGTATAGAAGCAAAGAAATTTGCAATAATATCTTTTGCTGCCAAAGCAACAGCCAAACCCCCAATTCCTAAAGATGCAATAATAGCTGAAATATTAAAGCCAAGTTGAGCAAGAATATATAATAAAGCTATGATAATAATAACAAAATATAAAATTTTAATAATTAAATTTACAACTTCTTTTTTTCCACTTTTTTGAGCAAGTTTAGAAACTAATACCACTCCATAGCCATCAAGCATTCTTAAAACAAGCCATGCAATCAAAACTGCATAAATTATATGAAAAAAATTACTCAAACTTATACTTAAAGGTGCAGGATAAGTTGCTATAGTAAGACAAAGAGAAATAGCATAAATAATTAATAAAAAACCTACAGGTTTTTTAATATTTTCAATAAAAATAACTTTAATATCATCTACATCATTTTTATTTCTATAAAAAATCTGAACAAGAAAAAAGTATACTATATTAGAAAAAAAACGTCTTAAAGATACAAAAAATGCCAAAACTAAAACAGAAATTACTATTTTTCCGATATTAACAAAACTTACCCCAATTACCTCATTTATACGATCTATCCAAACTTGAAGCTCGAGTAATGAAAAAATATAATTACTTTCAAGCAAATCTGCATTTGAGCGTAAATACTTAAGAATTTCAGAATAAGAATCCACAGCATTGCTAATATATTCTTCCTTTAAAGAAATTTTTTCTAATTCTTCTGGATTTGTAATTTTGCTTTTAAAACTATCTAAATTAACATTAGAAGAATTTTGTAAATTTTCCATTGCCTTATCAACAGTAGCAATCAAATCTTCGCTGCTTGCTGTATTTTTAAAAAGTTTTTCCACTTCAAACAAAGAAGAATAAAAACTTTCCACAATATTAAAATAAACTAGATTAAGAGTGGCATCTGTATAAATATAAGGCTTATTAATATTCTTTTTTTGAACATCTAGTAATTTTTCTTTTGCTTTTAAAAATCTAGCCACTGCCTCCTCATTAATCTTTTGTCCTACTATCATATCGGGTATTTTTACTAAAATAGCCTTTTTGTCTTTTTCAAATTCACTTAAAATGCCATTAAAAGTGCTTGAATTTTCATCATTGTTTTTCTTAAATTCTTTAATTTGATTGTTAAGATCAACATATTTTTCAACTAAAGTATAAATTCCTTCATCCTCTTTACTAATATTTGCATCAATAAATTTAAATTCTTGTGCTCCAAGGTATAAAATAAAAAAACATAAACTAAAAATAATTTTTTTCATTGAACTTTCCTATCCTGTATTAAAGTAAAAATTTTTGCTTTAAAATCATACTCATAAATTTCACCTGTCTCTATAATATAATACCAAGCATGCACTTCAAGTTTTCCTTTATCCAAAGCTTCTTGCACGCCTGGATAAGTAAGTATATTTTGCAAAGAATTTACTAAATTTAATTTTTCTGTAAGCCATGAACGCATAGCTAAATCATCTCTTGTAAAAATCATCACATCTTTTTTTATCGGATCTAACATAGTAAGCCATTTTTTCACATTAGGAATTTTATTCAACTCTTCATCAGAATAATAAAGAGCATTACAACCTCCACAATTACTATGGCCACAAACGACGATATTTTTAATATGTAATGAATTTAAAGCATACTCTATTGCTGAAGTTGTCGCCAAGTAATCTTCTCCAACGCGATAAGGTGGAACTATATTTGCAATATTTCGTATTACAAAAAGCTCACCTGGACCCGTATTAGTGATCAAATTTGGAATTACTCTAGAATCAGAACAACCTATGAAAAGAGTATGGGGATTTTGCTTATTTTTTAGACTTTCAAAAAGTTCTTCATGCTCCTTAAAGTCTTCTTGCATAAACTTAATCGCACCGCTAATAAGATTATCCATAAAACCAACCTGAAACTAAAATCTTGAAATTATAACAAAATTTCAGCAAAGATTTCATTATAAGCATAAGATATTATATAAATTAACTTTTTATTTAGTCTAATATGTTAGATTTCGCTCAAGATTTTAAAAAATCTAACAATTTTGCAAGGAGAATATATGAGTCTTTATGATAGAGACTACTCAAGATCAAAAGAATTTGAAAATACACGCTCAAGCGAATTAAGTATTTTTATTAAACAAACTTATCAACTTTTTGCTGCTTCATTATTAGCTGCAACAGTAGGTGCGTATGTAGGAATTTTTGCTTTAGCATCATTTTTTATACAATCACAAGTAACTTTTTGGATCCTTTTTGCTGTTGAAATTGGACTTTTATTTGCTTTGCAATGGAAAAAAAGAGAGGCTCCATTAAATCTTGTTTTACTTTTTGGTTTTACTTTCTGCTCAGGTTTAACGCTTACACCTTTGCTTATTTCAGTTTTAGCTCTACCAGCTGGAGGAATTATCATCGCTCAAGCATTTGCTTTAACAACAGTTGCTTTTGCAGGACTTAGTGTATTTGCTATGAATACAAAAAAAGATTTTACTGTTATGGGTAAAGCTTTATTTATAGTATTAATCGTTATTGTAGCAGCATCTTTACTAAACCTTTTCTTCCAAAGCGGTATAGTTAATCTAGCTATTTCAGCAGTAGCTGCAATATTATTTTCATTTTACATTCTTTATGATACGCAAAACATTATCCGCGGAAATTATGAAACTCCAATCGAAGGTGCAGTAGCGCTTTATCTTGATTTTGTTAATCTTTTCGTATCTTTACTTAATATCTTAAGAAGCTTCAATAGCAGATAAGTTTTTGTGGGATTTTTCTCACAAAACTTTTCAAGTTTCAAAACTTTTCAAGTTTTATTTAGTTAAAATAATCATTTAAAAATTAACTTTTAGGAATTTTCAATGATCACTCTTTTAATCATTTTACAATTTATCATCGTTGTAGTTATTTGTATAGCAGTTTTACTTCAAAAAAGTTCAAGTATAGGACTTGGAGCTTATAGTGGAAGCAATGAAAGTTTATTTGGCGCTAAAGGACCGGCTGGATTTTTGGCAAAATTTACCTTTGTTATGGGAATTTTACTTATTGCAAATACTATTGGTCTTGGTTATTTATACAATAAAACTAGCAAGGACTCTCTAGCAGAGAAAATTAAAGTAGAAAACAACACTACTATTCCAAGTGCTCCTATTATACCTACTACCCCAAACACAAATTCTATCGCTCCAAGTGCACCACAACTTCCAGGCGATATTAATTCAAGTAAATAATTATAAGGAAATGATAATGCTAAATGAAATTTTTAACAAACAAAAAATCCAAAGTGAAAAATCCTTAGAAGCCTTAAAAAAAGACTTCACCACTTTAAGAACTGGAAAAGTTAATACCCATATTTTAGATCATATTACAGTGGATTATTATGGAACTCAAACCCCTTTAAATCAAGTGGCAACTGTTTTAGCAAGCGATGCTTCAACTATTAGCATCACTCCTTGGGAAAAACCTTTACTAAAAACCATAGAAAGCGCTATTGCAGCTGCAAATATCGGTGTAAATCCAAACAATGATGGCGAAAGTGTAAAATTATTTTTTCCTCCAATGACTAGAGAGCAAAGAGAAGAAAACGTAAAACAAGCTAAAGCTATGGGTGAAAAGGCAAAAGTTTCTATAAGAAATATACGCAAAGATGCCAACGATGCAGTTAAAAAACTAGAAAAAGATAAGGCAATAAGCGAAGATGAAGCAAAAAAAGCTTATGATGAAGTACAAAAACTTACCGACGCCTATACAACAAAAATTGATGAGAGTGTAAAAAGCAAAGAAAGTGAACTTTTAAAGGTTTAACTATGAATTTAGAGCAAATTTATAAAGATTGTGGTGCTTATTTAGAAGGGCATTTTTTACTAAGTTCAGGTAAACATTCGCAGTTTTATCTTCAAAGTGCAAAAATTTTAGAGAATCCAAAATTAGCAGCAAAACTTTGTGATGAACTTGCAAAAATTATTGCAAGCTATAAGATAGAATTTGATAGCATTTGTTCTCCTGCTTTAGGCGGAATTTTAGCAGGTTATGAGCTTGCAAGAGCTTGCAATAAACGTTTTATCTTCACTGAAAGAGTAAATAAAGAAATGACTTTAAGACGTGGTTTTGAAGTAAAAAAGGGTGAAAAATTTATAATTTGTGAAGATATCATTACTACAGGTGGTAGTGCTTTAGAGAGTGCAAAAATCATTGAAAGTTTAGGTGGCATTGTTGTAGGTTTTGCAGCATTGGCAAATCGTGGTTTTTGTGCAGTAGAAAATTTAAAATCTCCAAGAAAAGATAATGCGAAATTACCTGAAAATTTACCACTCTTTACTCTAGGAAATTTTGAATTTGAAATTTACGATGAAACAAATTGCCCGCTTTGTAAAAAAGGGAGTAAAGCTATAAAACCAGGAAGTCGTGGAAATTAAATGAAAACTAAAGCAAAAATTACCTCTAGATGGCTAAGATTTAGAGCTTTGCTTATAGATATTTTTCTTATTTACGTTCCTATTTTGTATTTATTTTATTTTCTATTAGGCTCTAAAGAAGCTTTTTTAAACAACCATTTTATCACAACTTTATGTACTTTTTTATTTGGTTTGATTCAAGCTATTTTTTTAACAAAAAAGGCACAAAGCCCAGGTCTTAAAGCATATGATTTATATCTTATTGATATAAAAACGGGAAAGAAACTAAGTTTTCTTAGAATTTTACTAAGATATGTGATATTTATTATAAGTTTTGGCTTACTCTTTGGTTTATTTGTCAGTTTTGTAAGAAAAGATCGTTTAAATTTACACGATATTTTAACTCAAAGTTGTATAGCTACCAAAGCATAAAGAAAGGTTAAAAATGCAAAGAAAAAGAATTTACAATCCAAGCTCAAACGAAACCCTAGGAGATCGTAAAGTTTTTGATGGTAACCCACATGGAATTTTAAATTTCACTAAGGCAAAATATACTTGGGCTTTAAAACTTTGGGATTTAATGGAGGCAAATACTTGGTTTCCAAAAGAAGTGGATACAACTAAAGATACACTTGATTATCGCTGTAACTTAACTGCAGGTGAAAAAAGAATGTATGATTTGGTTTGGAGTCAGCTTATTTCTATGGATAGTTTTCAAACCAATAATTTAGCAGATAATATCAACCCTTACATCACGGCTCCTGAAATCAATGCGGTTTTAGCACGCCAAGCTTATGAAGAGGCAAACCATTCAAAATCTTACGCTGTTATGGTAGAAGCGATTTGCGATAATACAGATTTGATTTATGAAATGGAAAAGCATGATGAAACTTTGCGTGAAAAAAATGACTTTATTTCAAGCATTTATGAAGAATTAGCAGGCGATGTAGATGATAATAAACTTCTTTTAGCTATGGTGGCAAATCAAATTTTAGAAGGAGTATATTTTTATAGTGGTTTTACTGCTATTTACGCACTTGCACGTGCAGGAAAAATGCTAGGTTCAGCACAAATGATCCGCTTTATCCAAAGAGATGAAATCACACATCTTTTATTATTTCAAAATATGATCAATTCAGTACGCAAAGAAAGACCTGATTTGTTCCATGATGAAAATATCAATAAAATTTATGATATGTTTAAAAAAGCTGGAGATCTTGAGATCAAATGGGGTAAATACATCACTCAAAATCAAATCATGGGCTTTACTGATGATATCATAGAAGAATATATCCATTATCTTGTAGATCAAAGATTAAGTGCGATCAATTTAGATAAGTTATACAATGCAAAACATCCTATTAAATGGGTAGATGATTTTTCAAAATTTAACGATCAAAAGAGCAATTTCTTTGAAAGTAAAGTAACGAATTATTCTAAGGGTAGCATAAGCTTTGATGACTTCTAAAACTTCTTTAGCCTTGCTTTGTGATTTTTATGAATTTACAATGTCTCAAGGCTATTTCAAAAACAATAAAAAAGATCAAATCTGTTATTTTGATATATTTTTTAGAAAAATTCCAGATTCAGGGTCTTTTGCTATTTTTGCAGGTCTTGAAGATGTTTTAGACTTTGTTGAAAATTTGAGTTTTGATACAGAAGATATAGAATTTTTAAGAAAACAAGGTATTTTTGATACAGAATTTTTAGATTTTTTAGCCAGCTTTAAATTTAAGGGCGAAATTTATGCTATGCGTGAAGGAGAAGTGATTTTTCCAAACGAACCTTTACTTTGTATTAAAGCTACAACCATAGAAGCACAGCTTTTAGAAACTTTTTTACTTTTAAGTTTAAACCACCAAAGTCTTATTGCTACTAAAGCAAATCGAATTGTGCGTGCAGCCAAAGAAAGTAAAATTTTAGAATTTGGCTCACGCAGAGCACAAGGAAGTGAAGCAGCCTTAAAAGGAACAAGAGCAGCTTTTATAGGAGGTTGTATAGGAAGCGCTTGTACTTTAGCAGGAAAAATTTATAATATCCCTATCAATGGAACTATGGCACATTCTTGGGTGCAAATGTTTGAAAATGAATTTGAAGCTTTTAAAGCTTATGTGAAAATTTATCCAAAAAATCCTGTTTTTTTGATCGATACTTATGATTGTTTAAATAGCGGACTTAAAAATGCGATTAAAGTTTTTAAAGAATTTGGTATCCAAGAAGGCGGTGTGAGAATAGATTCTGGAAATTTACTTGAGTTGAGTTTGAAAATCAGACAAGAACTTGATCAAGTAGGACTTCAAAAATGCAAAATTATAGTTTCTAATGCCCTTGATGAATGGAGCATTAAAAAACTCAAAGAACAAAACGCACCTATTGATATCTTTGGTGTAGGCGAAAGATTGATCACTGCTTCAAGCGATCCTATTTTTAGTTGCGTTTATAAACTCGTAGCTTTAGAAGATCAAGGCATAAAACCTAAAATCAAAATCAGTGAAAATAACGAAAAATCAACTCTACCTCATTTTAAAAAGCTTTTTAGGGTTTATGATAAAAACACAAAGAAAATCCTTTTTGATGAGCTTTATGTTTTTGACGAAAACCCAAATCAAGATGAAAATTTAGAACGCAAAGAACTTTTAGAATTAGTCTACAAAGAAAAAAGACTTCTTAAAAAGTCATCTTTAAATACTATTCAAGATTATACAAAAGAGCAAATTTCAAAACTCGATGAGAGTTTTTTAGATCTTGATCGTTTTGTGAAATTTGAAGTAAAACTCTCGCCTAAACTTCAAAATATCACTGAAGATCTTTTAAAAACTCGTTTTTAAAATCCACATAATTTAAAGCAGATTGTTTTAGAAAGCTTACTTCTTCATTGTTTAATTCACGCACAAATTTTGCAGGGTTTCCAAGTATTAAAGAGCGTGGCGGAAATTTTTTATCCTTTGTTACAACGCTTCCAGCACCCACTATGCTATCTTCTTCTATCAAAGCATTATCCATGATAACAGCATTCATTCCGATTAAAACACGATTTTTTATCACACAAGCATGGATAACGCAATTATGCCCTATGGTTACATCATCTCCTATTATCGTAGGAAAACCAGCATCTTTTAACTTTCCTTTTTCATCAAATTCCCTATGCCAAACATGTATCGTGCTAAGATCTTGAATATTGGTTCTTTTGCCAATTTTTATAAAATTAACATCGGCTCTTAAAACACAATTAAACCAAATGCTACTTTCATCTCCTATTTCTATTTCTCCTATGATTTTAGCACCCTCTGCAACAAAAACATTTTGACCTAGTTTGGGACTGTGATTTTTAAATTTTATAAGCATTTTTTTCCTTTTTATTTAAGTATAGCTAAGTTTAACTCTATTTCAACTTTTTTAGTTACAATTTTTATTTAAATTTATAGGAGAAGTAATGAACGCATTTGAACAAAAAAGATGTCAAAATATGGCTGAAGAAATTGCACAAAAAGTTTTTATCAATGAAGAACTTTTCAATGCTTTTTGTCAAATTCCGCGTGAAATTTTTTCTCCTTTAAAAGCCCATGCTTATCGCCTTGATGCTTTGCCTTTGGCAAATTCTCAATGGATTAGTTCGCCTTTAACCGTAGCTAAAATGACTATGGCTTTAGATTTTAAAAATGCTGATAGTATTTTAGAGATAGGTTGTGGAAGCGGCTATCAAGCTGCGATTTTAAGCAAAGTCATAAGGCGTGTTTTTACCATAGAACGCATAGAAAATTTAGCCAAAAAAGCCGCTCAAACTTTCAGAGAATTAGAACTTTTTAATATCAATGTAAAATTTGATGATGGACAAAATGGCTGGAAAAATTATGCTCCTTATGATAGAATTTTATTTTCTGCTTATGCGACACAAATTCCTGAAATTTTACTAGATCAATTAAGCGATGGTGGAATTTTAGTCGCTCCTATTTTACACAATGGCAAACAATTCATCACACGCATTAGAAAAAATGGCACAAATTTACAAAAAGAAGTTTTAGAAGAATGTTTATTTGTACCAATAGTGAATGGAAAAGAATAAAAATATTGTAAAATTTATCAAAAATAAAAACTCTTTAAAATCTTTCTTAGTTTTTTATTATTTTAATTAAAGCTTAATCTTTATATAAATCTTAAATATTTACATTTGTACAAAAATGAATTTTTATCCAGCATTTTAAAACTTTTTCATATAACATAAGTCTATTATTTTCTGATTTTTCTTCTTTAAAAAATTTTGAAAACTGTATTAACTCTATTGTAAATAAATATTTTACTATAAATGTATATCATTTACTTCTGAAAATTCTTCTTTTAATACATAATTTTAATACGGAATTAATTTTTAACTAAAATATAAAGTTGCTCATGGACATAAATAGATCGATTTTTAAGATTTCTACTAGCTCTAAAGGTATTGTATTTTTGTTCCAATAAAAAGCATTTTCCAAGATTTTGTAAGCGTTTTAAAAAATTTTCTTTTTGTACAAAGCCTTCACAATTATAAGATAATAAAATAATTTTAGCTTTTAAATTATAAATTAAGTCAAATAAAGCATTTTCAGCATTTTTTTGACTATTATAAATACTACGATTCCAATCTTTTGGAATTCCGCTTATATTTGAAATCTCTTTAGGTTCTTTATAGTTTGCAATTAAATTTAGCATAAAATAATTTGAACTATAAGGATGTTGATTATAAGGAGGATCAAGATAAATTACATCTATATCATCAAGTTCTTTTGCAAGTATATTCGCATCTTTTTGTATAACTTTAAATTCACAAAAAAAATTTGAAAAAATAGGCATTTTAAGTTTTATTTCACCTTTTATACGTTTAAGAGCATTTCCAGCTTCTCCTCCAAATTTTCCTATGCCATTTTTTCCTTTGTAAAAACCTTTAAAAACTCCACTCGTATTAGAATGAACACTTGCTTCATAGATTAAAGGTGCTATAAAAAAACGCCTTAATTCTTCTGGAATTTCATTTTCGATTTTTTGCCTTATGGTATCAAGGTATAAAGCATTTTTAAAAGTATAAAAAACCCTTTCATTTTTTTTAATATCATCATCATCTTTTGGAGCATAAAGCTCACTGATAAAACCTTTTTGAAGTTCTAAATTTTGAGTTAAATTTTTGTGATATTTTTTTATAAGTTCATTTAAATTTTTATTTTTATTGCTAAGATAACATTCGTTAATAACCCTCGAATAATCTTCTAAATCATTAGCTATAATGAAATTTGAGTGCGCCTTTGCAAAACGACTTACAACACCTGAGCCACTAAATATATCACAAAAGCTAAATTTATCTTTACCAAGTTCTTTTTTAGCTACCTTAAAGCCCTTATTTAAAAAACTTAAAAGTGCTCTTTTATTTCCAAGATAAGTTATAATTTGCTCTTTTAAAAAAGAAGGATTTTCTTTCAAAATTTAAAACCTTTAAAAGCCTTATCCACAAAAGTGGATTAAGCTTTTTTTGGAGTTACAAGCATATTTACATAACGACCTTCAAAATTTGGCTCTTTGTCACGATTAGCTTCATTTTCTATCATAGTCCAAATTTTTTCAAGCAAAGCTACACCTGCTTCAGGAGTTGCCATTTCACGTCCTTTTAAGAACACACGAAATCTCACATGCTTACCTTGTTCTAAAAATTCTAAAGCATGTTTTACCTTGTAATTAATATCATTTTGAGCAATTTTTACAGAAAGTTTGATTTCTTTTATATCAATCACTTTTTGTTTTTTCTTTGCTTCTTTTTGTTTTTTTTCTTGTTGATAACGGAATTTACCATAGTCCATGATCTTGCAAACAGGTGGCTTAGCATCTGCAGCTATCATTACAAGATCAAGTCCTAAACGATTTGCAATTTCTAAAGCTTCATCACTACTGATAATACCATAAACCTTGCCATTATCGCCAACACATCTGATTTCATCCGCTCTTATTTCTTCATTGAGCAATACTTCTTTTTCTTTACTCAAAAGTGTACCTCACTCATTTTCTCCTTAACTAATTTAATAAATTCATCCAAGCTAAGATTTTTTTGTTCTTTAGCTCTTCTATCTCTTAAAGCAACGCTACGCTTTGCCACCTCATCATCACCTAAAACTAAAATCATAGGTAATTTTTGTTTTTCAGCGATACGAATTTTTTTACTTAAACTCTCATTTTTTTCATACACCTCGCTATCGATATTAAGCTCTAATAATTCTTTTTGAATTTCTTTTGCGTAAGCAATATGTGCTTCGCCTATTGGCACTATACCCACCGCAGTTGGTGCGATAAAAAATGGAAACTCACCCGCACAATGTTCGGTTAAAATTCCTATAAATCTTTCAAAAGAACCCAAAATCGCACGATGCAGCATTACGGGTTGTTTTTTTTCATTATCACTATCAGTGTATTCAAGTTTAAAACGATTTGGTAAGTTAAAATCTACTTGTATAGTTCCACATTGCCATTTTCTTTTTAAAGCATCAGTGATTTTAATATCGATCTTTGGCCCATAAAAAGCCCCGCCACCTTCATCAATGCCATATTTTAAACCTTGTTCATCTAAAGCTTCTTTTAAAGCCTTAGTCGCCACTTCCCAAATTTCATCATCGCCTATAGCTTTTTCAGGTTTAGTTGAAATTTCCATTTCATAGCTAAAATCAAATAATTTCATCAGATTATCTACAAAAGCTAAAATTTCTAAAACCTGCTCTTTAATCTGACTTGGCATACAAAAAATATGTGCATCATCTTGAGTGAATTCTCTCACTCTAAAAAGTCCATGCAAAACGCCACTTTTTTCATGACGATGCACCACGCCATATTCAAAAAATTTCAAAGGCAAATCACGATAACTTCTTACATCACTTTGATAAATTTTAATATGCCCTACACAGTTCATAGGCTTAATACCATATTCTTGTTCATCAATTTGTGTAAAATACATATTTTCTTTATAGTTTGCATAATGCCCACTGATTTTCCATGCATCTGCTTTTAAAAGTTCAGGCCCACGCACAGGCTCATAACCACGCAAACGATGAATTTTATAAAGCATATGTTCAAGTTTAGATCTAAGTCTTGCACCATTACTTAACCAGATAGGAAGACCTCCTCCAATCTCATCATCAAAAGTAAAAAGTTTAAGCTCTGTTCCAAGCTTTCTATGATCGCGTTTTTTAGCTTCTTCGATAATGGTTAAATACTCTTTCAAACTTTCCTTATCTGCAAAAGCAGTACCATAAATTCGAGTAAGCATTTCTCTTTTTTCATCGCCACCTAGATACGCTCCTGCAACACGAGTGAGTTTAAAAAAGCGTAAAAATTTCGTATTTGACACATGAGGACCACGACACAAATCTTCAAATTCACCTTGCTTATAAATACTTACAGCTCCATCAGGAATACGCAATAAAACTTCTTGTTTTAAATCATCATTTTGAAATTTAGCCAAAGCTTCGTTTTTTGTGATTTCATATTTTGAAATTTCAATCTTTGCTTCGGCAAGTTCTTTCATCTTTTTTTCAATTTTTACTAAATCTTCTTCGCCAATCTTACTTTTCACACGAAAATCATAATAAAATCCATCTTCTATAACAGGACCAACGAAAAATTTAGCCTCAGGATACAAGCTTTTAATTGCCTGTGCCATTAAGTGTGCACAAGAATGACGGATTACCTCTAAACTTTCTTTAGAATTATCAAAATAAATTTCTTTTAGATTTGTATCTTTCACGCTTTGAGAGTCAATTATTATCTCATTATCCAAATACGCAATAACTTCTTTTTCCATATTTTTAACCCTTTGTCGCTCACTTACCCTGTGAGTGTTTATAAAGTTCTAATTTTAACTTTCTAAGACTTAATTATTTTTGAAATTCAGCTTATTTTTAAAAAAATCTTAGAATAAATTTAATATTTATTTATAGCTTAAATTCACTTCCAGCATTTAAAATCCCACTATAATATAAATAAAAGAAAACAAATCCTAAAATAATACGATAAATTCCAAAAGGGATAAAGTCAAATTTAGAAATAAATTTTAAGAAAAATTTTATAACTAAAACTGCAACAACAAAAGCAGTGATAAAACCTATACCTAAAGGAATTAAAGAATTTGTATTACTAAGCAATTCAGGCTCTTTATAAATGCTATAAGCTGTAGCAATAATCATCGTTGGAATGGCAAGCAAAAAGCTAAATTCAGCAGCCACTTTTCTATTAAATCCTAACAAAAGCCCACCAATAATACTTGCTCCACTTCTTGAAGTTCCAGGAATCATGGCTAAAGATTGAAAAATACCTATACAAAAAGCTTGTTTAAAACTTATTTCTTCTAAGGAATTGATACGATATTGTTTATTTTTATGTGCAAGTTCTATAAGAATAAGCACAACACCACCGAAAATAAGCATTCCAACCACAACCCAACCATTAAATAAAGTGCTTAAGTATTTTGCCACAAAAAGCCCTATAACTCCAGTAGGAAAAAATCCCGCTGCAAGTTTTAACCAAATATCAAGCCCTTGAAACAATTTACGCCAAAATACAAAAATTACCGCCAAAATAGAACCAAGCTGGATGATAATCAAAAAACTTTTCCAAAACTCATCTATATCAATACCTAAAATAGTCGTACCTAAAATCATATGTCCTGTTGAAGAAACAGGTAAAAACTCAGTCAGACCTTCTATAATTCCAAGTATTAAAGCATATAAATTTTCCATTTTAATCCTTGAATGATAATTGAAGAAAAATTATATCAAAATGAATTAAATGGGGTTTTAACCCCAAAAATTAAGCATCTTTTTTAACAATACGTTTAATGAAATATAATACAACTCCCACAAAAAAGATAAGTGCGAAAAGCTCGCTATCATGAAAATTTGTTAAATTTAAAGCTAAAGGATTTTCACTACCACCCATGCTTACTGAAAATACAGTAATTCCTGCGATAATTACCCCAAAAATACTTTCACCCACTATAAGCCCTGAAGCAAAAAGCGTGCCTCTTTGCTCACAACTCGCAAGTTTTTCTTCTTTATGAGAATTTTTTGCATATTTTTTAGTCAAGTATTGCATTACAATATATTTTAAAATTCCGCCCATAACTAAAGGTATATTTACAGCGGGAGGAAGGTAAATACCTATTCCAACGGCTAAAGGTGGCAAAGACATTTTCTGCGTTCTTCTTAAAATTTTATCTATAATAATCATTAAAATTCCTACAAATACACCAAAAGCCATATAACCCCACTCTATATTGTGATGAAAAATTCCTTGAGCGATAGTACTCATTAAATTTGCTTGTGGAGCTGCTAAAGCCGATGAAGCATCCATACCTTCTCTTGGCATTGCTCCGACAAAACCATAAGCTTGATAAAGCAAATTTAAAACAGGAACTATAGCCAAAGCACCAAAAACACAGCCTATCAGTAAAGCAACTTGTTGCTTCCAAGGAGTAGCTCCGACTAAATGTCCTGTCTTTAAATCTTGTAAATTATCATTCGAAATAGCAGCTGTAGCCAAAATAACACTAGTAGTAAAAATAGCTAATGCTACAGCAAATTTAGAAAGCATAGGATCTTGAAAAAGTTCCATACCTAAAACCAAAAAAACAATAGAAGAAATAATAACACCAATAAGTCCGATTCCAGAAATAGGACTAGAAGAAGATCCTACAAGTCCTGCCATATATCCGCAAGCTGCTGCAACAAAAAAACCTATTAAAACAGAAACTAAAGTTCCAACAAATGAAAATAGCATTTGATAATAAATGCTTAAGTTAGCATCTTCAACAAAACTATAAAAAGTAATAAATAAACCCACAACCATTAAAACAAAAAGTATAAAAATACTTTTTAAAGAAAGATCTGTATCAGTTCTTTTATTTTTTTCTTGATTAGTAATTTTAACATTTTTAACAATTTCTTTAATACCTTTAATAACAGGTTTTAAAAGTTCTATTAAAGTCCAAAGCGCTGCTATAGCAATAGCTCCTGTTCCTATAAGCCTTACTTTGGAACTCCATACACTAGAAGCTAAATCTACGGCATTTTTTGCACTATCAAATTCAAAATTTGAAAGATAAGAAGTAAAAATACCCCAAGCTAAAAACATACCTACAAAAAGAGCTATAGCACCTGCTAAACCAACTAAATAACCCGCTCCTAAAAGTGCCAAAGAATATCCCATAGAAAAACCAAAAGCCATTTTATTCCAAATAAAAGCAAAATTACTCTCACTTGCAACGAGTTTAAAACCATTGCTTAATAAACTAAAAATAGCAGCTATAAAAGAGCCTAATGCTATTTCTTTAATACCTTGTTTTCCTTTTTTATTACTCTGATCTTTATTGGCTACTTTTAAAATTTCAGCTGCGGCTCTACCTTCAGGATAAGCAAGTTTACTTTCAACCACCATAGCCCTTCTTAATGGTATGGTAAAAAGCACTCCAAGTCCGCCACCACAAAGACATATCATAAAAGTTTGCCAAAGTGGAAATTCACTCCAATACCCACACATAAAAAGCCCTGGGATAACAAAAATAACTGATGATAACGTTCCTGCTGCTGAAGCTTGAGTTTGAACCATATTATTTTCTAAAATATTTGAAGTCTTAAAAAGACTCAAAACCGCCATGGAGATGACCACAGCTGGAATTGATGATGAAAAAGTAAGTCCCACTTTTAACCCCAAATATACATTTGAAGCTGTAAAAATAATAGTTAAAATACTTCCCAAAATCAAACCCCTTAAGGTAAGTTCTGGTAAATTTTGTTTTTTGTACATTATTTCTCCGTTTTAAAATTTACTTTACAACTTAAAAAATATTCTCATAAGTTTAAATTTATAATTTTTCTCTAAAGTAAAATAAAATAATACAAAAAAACGCTTATATTTTTATAAATTTTTGACTCAAAAATATCATAAAACAACGAACCAATCATTGAAAAATCAAAAGTTCTTTTATTTTAATTATATTATCCCAGCTACCTCAGCAAAAATCAAGCAAATAATACTTATACCCCATATATAAAAAAAGCTTCTTTTGATATGATCTTTAATATTAACCTCTGCTAAACCACAACCTAGCAAAGTTGCAGGCACAACAGGAGAAATAAATGTCGCACAATTTCTTGCTATCACCATGATAATAGCTATAGTCAAAGGTTCAGCGCCAAAAGCCTTAGTTACACTCAAAACTATAGGCATCACTCCATAAAAATAAGAATCTGTACAAAAAATAATTGCCATTGGAACAGCCAATATCCCTACCATCAAAGGAATATAAGTACCTAAATAATCTGGAACAAAATTTAAAATCAAAACACCCATTTTTTCCATAATACCACTTTTATCAAATACACCTATTAATATCCCAGCACCGATTAAAGTAATATACATAAGCATTGCACCGCCACTTGCATGATCTAAAACTTTTTTAGCTATTTTTAAATTAGGATAATTAAGCGGTAAAACTATTGCAAGTCCTATCATAAAGCAAATATAACTAGGAATAATACCACTAATTAAAAGCCCAATAACCCCAATAGCTACAAGTAAATTTAACCAAAACCATTTTTCATTATGGTGTTCGCTTTTTTCTATATTTAAATTTATTCCTGATAAATTACCTGCACCTGCACCTCTTTTTATTTCTATACTTAGCAATCCAAATTGCCAAAAGAAGAGATAATACCAAACCTACAATCTGAATTGGTATGATATGGTGCCAAAGCAAATTTGCATCCATTCCTATATTAGTAGCCGCTCTTAAAGTAGGACCACCCCAAGGAATAACATTCATAACCCCCATAGCTGAAGTAATAATCAATAACATTGAAGTCTTTCTTATACCTAAACGCTCATAAATAGGTAATAATGCAGGTATTACAATGAGAAAAGTAGAAGCACCTGAACCATCTAAATGTACAGCAGCAATAAAAACAGTAAGAATGCAAACTTGATATACATTGGCTTTCATTTTTGATAAAAATGCATTTAAAATTTTAGTAAAAAAACCACTTGCATTTAAAACACTAAAAAAGAGTATAGAAAAAACAAACAAAGCTGCCGTATCCGTTACGCTTTTGACTCCATCTTTAATAAAAGCAACCAATGTTTTAATATCAAAAACACCTCCTTTAACCCCTAAAGCTGTTCCTACCCCAAAGCCAAGTTGTTCGAGAATAAGCAAAAATACAGCTATACTAATACTTACACTTATAAAAGCTAATGCTGGAGTAGTATAATCTTTTAGCAAAAGCCAAACTATCAATCCTAACGAGAAAAAAACCCAATAAAGCTAAAAAATTTCCATATCCTATCCTTTTGTATCATTTTTATTCGATAATAAAATAGGATATTTTAAATCCAACTTATATGTGTTTAAATTTATAGCTTCTTGAAAAAAATATATTTTCTAGTGTAACCATTTTAAACAAGAATAAAAAAATAATTTTGAATTATTTTGCTATAATTATAAGTATTTTAATTTATACTATCAAAGGAAAAAAATGAAATTTTTCAAACTTTCTTTCTTAACTTTAGTTGCCTTTTTTGTAGTGGCTTGCGGTTCTTCAAATCCTGAAGATTTAGCTAAAAATTTTACAAAAGATCTTTACAGTGGTGATGCTAAATCTGTTATGAATTACATTGATCTTAGCGAAGCTAAAAGTGATGAAGAAAAAACATTTGTTAGTGGTAAAATCACTCAAGTTGTTACTGAAAATGCAGCCAAAGCAAAAAGAATGGGCGGTGTTAAAGATATTCAAATTGAAGAAAAAACAATCAATGAAGATTCTGCTAAAATCAGAGTTTTAGTGTTATTTAATAATGATAATAATCAAAGCAGCAATGTTTTTCTTGCTAAAAAAGATGGAAAATGGCTTGTTTTACTTAAATAAAATTTTATATTTTTTCTTAATTTTATTTTTATTGATTGGAATTTGGGATTTCTTTCTAAATTCCAATCCTTCAAATCAAATCATCAAAAAATCCCATCTACCTTCTCTTGAAATAGGTGATCTTGTCTTTCGTGCAGGAATAGGAAGTGAAAGTTTTTTAATAGAAAATTTAAGTCAAAGCTCTTATTCTCATATCGCTATGGTAGTTAAAACTTCTCCAACTATACTCATACATGCTACAATAGATGATGACAAAAATGCTAAAAACCAAGTCATCTTAAGCTCTATAGATGATTTTTTAAAACTGAGTCATAAAATTGCTATTAAAAGATTAAAATTTGATGAAAAAACCAAACAAAAAATAGTTACTAAAGCTTTGGAACATTTAGGCAGAAAATTTATCATAAGTACAAACAAAGATGCTTTTTACTGCACTACTTTTTTAGAGCAATCTATTAACTCCATTACCCCATTTCATCTTCAATATACCCTAATTAAAGCTCCTTTTAATGAAGGTTTATATCTTTTTCCACAAACTTTTTTTGAAAATAATCAAAGCGTATTAATTTATGAAAGTCAAAATTTTTAATTTCACATTCACTTCACTTAAAAATTTTATAATGTCATCACTTTACATTAAGGAGAAATAATTATGAAAAAAAGTATTTTATTTGCATCAGCACTTTTAACTAGCTCAATGCTTTTTGCAGATAGTCTAAAACTTGAAGGTACTATTGCACAAATTTATGATAACAATAAAACCTTGCTTATTGACTCAATTTATGGCGGACAAATGGCTATAAAGGTTCTACCAAATACCGAAATAGAAATGGATGATTGTGGTATTTTTGGAACAGATAAAGATGGAACTTTTAAAGATTTACAAGTTGGAAATTTTTTAGAAAGTAAAATTTCTTATGGAGCACCTGCTACACCAAATACTCAAGCTATTCCAGTAGCTAGAAAAATTGAAATTCAATGTTATAAAAAAGCTTATTAATATAAATCCCTTAACAAGGGATTTATAAAATCATTCTTTGCTAAGCTACTTCATCACTCTTAAATAAAAATTTAAACTCTTTTTTAACAAGCAATTTATAAAATAACACTTATATTTTCATCTAAGGCAAATAATGAAAAAATGGATTTTTATTGTTTTTTGTTTTATATTAGGTTTTATTATTCATATATTTTATATAGGATACACTAACGAACTTTTATTTAATAAATTTATTAAAAACAGCAATCCTGATTATACAATTACAGATATTTACTTCAAAAAAGGTTTTTTAACTTCTAAGGGAAGTTTTACTTTAAATCACTCTCATACACAGCTTTCAACCAAAATTAACCTTAAATTTAATAATTATTTTTTCTTAAATAAAATTATAAAAGGAAATTTTACAAATCCTTTTGATTTTTTAGATGAAGTGTTAAAAAACAATAAATTAGGAACTTTTACTCTCAAATTACACGATAACAACTCTAAAGTATTTCTAAATATCAAAGATATAAATTTAAGCAATGAAGGCGGAGATACCATCATAAACGGCGGATATATTGAAGCTTTAATGAATAAAAATTTAGAAATTAAAAACATTAAAATACATTTTAATATGATTGATTTTTCTCAATTTTATACTAAATTTGTATTACAAAATTTAAATTACGAACAATTTTTTAACAATCCTGTACAATTTTATGAGTTAAATTTATTTAGCGATAGCCAACAAGAGATCAACTTTGATTATCTTGTGCTAGGTAACAATAAAATCAATTCTTTTTATAGTAAAAACCAAGTAAATTTTAATGAAGAAAATTCAACAGTAAACTTAAACATACAAGGAAAATCCAATGAAATTGATATTGATCTTAAATCTTTATTGGGTCAGAATTTGAATTTTGACAAAACAAAATTTAATATAACCATAAATAAATTTCTTAATACAAATTTTAATATCTCTCATTTTATTCAAAAAAATCTTGATCTAAAAATACAAAATTTAATCCTTGAAAAAAATAAACAAAATATCAGTCTACAAGGCAATTTAAGTATTAACAACTCTTATCAAGCAAAATTACAAGTTATCAGTTCAGATGAGCCTGATGAAATTTTTCCTTGGACAAAGGATTATGGAGGTTTAAATCAATATTTTTTAAAAGAAAATAATAACTTTTTTCTAAATTTATCCTATGATAGCTTAGCCAATCCTCAGCTAAAAATTAATGGTAGTGAATTTTCAAATATGGATTTAAATTAATGAGCCTAGCTTTGACCTTTCGCCCTGAAAATTTTGATGATATTTTAGGACAATATGAGCTTATAGAAATTTTCAAAAAATTTACTACTTTACAAAAACTTCCTCATAGTATTTTTTTTGGAACAGCAGGTTCTGGAAAAACAACTTTTGCTAGAGTTGTAGCAAAAGAATTTGGCTTAGATTTTTATGAATTTGATGGAGGAAATTTTAAACTCGAAGAACTAAGAAAAATTTTAGACAATTATAAAAATAGTCTTTATAAGCCTTTAATTTTTATTGATGAAATTCACCGCCTTAGCAAAACCCAACAAGAAATGCTTTTAATTCCTATGGAAAATTACCGTTTAATTTTAATCGGTGCAAGCACTGAAAATCCCTATTTTGTTTTAAGTTCTGGTATAAGAAGTCGTTCCATACTTTTTGAGTTTAAATCTTTAGGGGTAAAAGAACTTGAAACTTTACTCTTGCGTGTGCAAGAAAAAATGAAATTTAGTATTGATAAAGAAGCTAAAGATTTTCTACTTAAAAGTGCTGATGCAAGAGCTATGCTAAATTTGCTTGAATTTGTCTTGGTTTTAGATGAAAAACATATCAGTCTTGAAAATCTTAAAAAACTTCGCAACACCATAAATAGTGAAGGTGTTAGCTCAAAAGATACACATTATATTTTAGCAAGTGCAATGATAAAAAGTTTACGTGGAAGTGATGTTGATGCAGCACTTTATTATCTTGCAAGACTTATTGATGCAGGAGAAAGTGCGGATTTTATCGCCAGGCGTTTGGTGATTTTTTCAAGTGAAGATGTCGGAAATGCCGATCCAAATGCTTTAAATTTAGCAGTTTCGACTCTAGAAGCTGTTAAAAATATAGGTTATCCTGAAGCAAGAATCATGTTAGCCCAATGTGTGATTTATCTAGCAAGTGCGATAAAATCAAATGCAAGCTACAAGGCCATCAATAAAGCCTTAGCTTATGTAAGAAATAACGAGCCTTTGGAAATACCCAATTATCTTAACAATCATCATCAGAAAAAACAAAATTATCTCTATCCACATGATTTTGGTGGCTGGGTAGAGCAAAAATATCTTAATAAAAATTTAAAATTTTATCATAGCAAGGGCTTAGGAGAAGAAGCAAAATTGTTAGATAATTTATATAAATTAAAAAACCATAAAGCTTAATTTTATTATTTAAAATTTACAAAATAAATGCTAAAATCAACATTTTATTTTCAAGGAAAAAGATGATTAAAATAGGAATTTATGGCGCTAAAGGACGCATGGGAAAACAGATTGAAGAATGTTTAAAAAGCGAAACACAAGCACGAATTTCGATACTTTATGATAAGGGCGGAAATTTAAAAGAGCTTTTTGAAAAAAGTGATGTGATTATTGATTTTTCTTCTCCAAGTGGAACTCATGAGCTTTTAAATTATGCAAGAACTATGCCTAAACCTTTGGTAATAGGTACAACAGGACTTGATGAAAAAATTTTACATTTGATGCAAAGTGCTAGTGAAGTGATGCCGATTTTTTATGCAACTAATATGTCTTTAGGCGTTGCAGTTTTAAATTATCTTGCTAGCAAGGCGAGTCAAATGTTAAAAAATTTTGATATAGAAATTTTAGAAATGCATCATCGCCATAAAAAAGATGCACCAAGTGGTACAGCTATGACTTTAGCCCAAAGTGTAGCAAAAGCTAGAAATTTAGAACTTGAAAAAGTAAGAGTAAGTGGAAGAGATGGCATTATAGGTGAAAGAAGCAAAGATGAAATTGCTGTGATGAGTTTAAGAGGAGGCGATATAGTAGGACGCCATATGGTAGGTTTTTATGAAGATGGAGAATTTTTAGAACTTAATCATACCGCTACTTCAAGGGCGACTTTTGCTAAAGGTGCGATTAAAATCGCTATTTGGCTTAGTAAGCAAAAAGCAAAAATGTATTCAATCAATGATTTTTTAGGAATTTAAATGTGTGCAGTTGTAGGAGTTATCAATTCAAAAAATGCTAGCACTTATGCGTATTATGCACTTTTTGCTATGCAACATCGTGGTCAAGAAGCAAGCGGCATTAGTGTAAGCAATGGTAAAAATATTAAGACCATTAAAGCCAAAGGTGAAGTAAGTCAAATTTTTAATCCTGATAATCTAAAAACTTTAGAGGGTGAAATCGCTATAGGGCATAATCGCTATTCTACAGCGGGAAATTCAAGCTTAAACGATGCACAACCTATAGCAGCCACTTCAGTTTTAGGTGATATTGCTTTAGCGCATAATGGAAATTTAGTTAATAAAGAAGAAGTAAGATTAAGTTTGATTCAAGATGGGGCTATTTTTCAAACCAATATGGATACAGAAAATGTGATTCATCTTATTGCAAGAAGCAAGCAAAAAAGTCTAAAAGATAGATTTATTGAGAGTTTGAAAGAATGTATAGGGGCTTATTGTTTTGTTTTAGCAAGCAAAGATAAACTTTATGTTGTAAGAGATCCTCATGGGGTACGTCCTTTGTCTTTGGGTCGTTTAAAAGATGGAGGCTATATAGTCGCTAGTGAAACTTGTGCTTTTGATCTTATAGAGGCTGAATTTATTCGTGATGTTAAACCAGGAGAAATGCTGATTTTTACTCAGGGAAATGATAAATTTGAAAGCATAGAACTTTTTTCTCAAACTCCTAGAATTTGTGCTTTTGAATACATTTATTTTGCTAGACCTGATAGCATAGTAGAAGGTAAAAGCGTATATGAAGTGCGTAAAAAAATGGGCGAAGCTTTAGCTAAAAAATTTGCTTATAAAGCAGACTTTGTTGTGCCTGTACCAGATAGTGGAGTAAGTGCGGCCATAGGTTTTGCGCAATATTTACAAATCCCTCTTGAAATGGCAATAGTAAGAAATCATTATGTAGGAAGAACCTTTATAGAACCTACTCAAGAGCTTAGAAATTTAAAAGTAAAATTAAAGCTTAACCCTATGCGTAAGGTTTTAGAAGGCAAAGAAATCGTAGTCATTGATGATAGTTTGGTGCGTGGTACTACTTCTAAAAAAATAATTTCTTTACTTCGTACTGCAGGAGTGAGCAAAATCCATCTTGCCATAGCTTGTCCTGAGATCAAATTTCCTGATACTTATGGCATAGATACTCCAACTTTTGAAGAACTTATCAGCGCAAATAAAAATGCTGAAGAAGTGCGTGAATATGTAGAAGCTGATACGCTAAGTTTTTTAAGCATAGAAGAGCTAACTCAAAGCATAGGCGATGAAAGAAAATATTCTTTAATCAGTTTTGATGGAGATTATTTTATTAAATAATTTTATTTTAAATTAGGATTAGGCAAGGTTGCACTTGCACTTCCTGTATTTATATTTTGGGGTGGAGGAGTATTTGGTGTATCAATTTGACTTAAAAGCTCTAAAGTTTGATTAAATTCAAAGCTTTCTTCAGGGTTTTGTCCTAAGAATTTTTGCATAAATTCTTTTTTAGAAATAGCTTCATCAAGCTCTTTATCACTTCCTTTTTGATAAGCACCGATGCGAAGCAATACTTCATTTTCTTTTAAAAGCGAGTTTAAACGCTTGAATTTTCTTACCCAAAGTTTGTGTTCAGGACTTATAATATCGCTCATTACCCTTGAAGCAGAGTTTTGTATATTAATAGGAGGATAAATTCCAAAGTCTGTTAATTCACGACTTAAAACAATGTGTCCATCTAAGATAGAACGACTTTGATCAGCGATTGGATCGCTCATATCATCTCCATCCACCAAAACGGTAAAAAAGGCTGTTATAGTGCCTTTACCTTCTTCTTTACCCGCTCTTTCCATAAGTTGAGGCAATAGACTTAAAACACTTGGTGGATAACCCTTTGTTGTAGGAGGCTCTCCTAATGCTAATCCAATTTCTCTTTGCGCCATAGCAAAACGCGTTACACTATCCATGATAAAAAGTACATCTTTGCCTTGTTCTTTAAAATATTCTGCCACACTCATTGCGCAAAAAGCGCCGTATTTGCGCATCAAAGCACTATCATCACTTGTAGCAACGATAAGCACTGTATCATCGAGCTTTCCACCTAAATTTTTTTGTATAAATTCAGGAATTTCACGCCCCCTTTCTCCTATGAGTGCAACAACTTTAATAGGAGCTTTGGAATTTTTAACTATCATACCCATAAGAGTGGATTTTCCTACCCCACTTCCTGCAAAAATACCAAGTTTTTGCCCTACACCACAAGTTAAAAGTGCGTCTATGGTTTTAACCCCTACAGGAAAAACTTCTTCTATAAGCCCTCTTTTCATCGCATCAATAGGTGCACGCATTATAGGCATGTATTTACTTACTTCTATAGCTCCTTTACCATCTTTTGGACGCATAAAAGGATCTACTACCCTGCCTAAAAGTTCATCGCTAACGCCTATTTGCATACCTGCATCACTTATGAAAGCACGATCGCCTATTTTAAAACCTTCTATAAAAGAAAATGGGCTTAAATAGCTAAATTGTTCTTTAATTTCTACGACCATAGCTAGAGTGTTTAAATTTTCATTTTCATTGGAAACTAACTTCACTATATCTCCAACCCCTGTTTTAAGCCCACGAATTTCTATACTTGTAGCAGAAATTTTTGTAATCTCTCCAAAAATAGCACTTAAATTTTCTTTGCCAAGTTTGGAGCGTAGTTTTTCAAGATTCATTAAAATCTTACCTGTTTAGCAGAATTAATAAGAGAAAAAAATTCTTCTCTAGTTTTTTCATTTTTCAAGAAAATTCCACGCAAAGCTGAAGTTGTGGTAGTAGAATTTGCTTTTTGAACTCCACGCATTTCAACGCACATATGTCTTGCTTCTATGACTACACCTACGCCTTTTGCATTGACATTTTCCATTAAAGCTTGTGCGATTTGTTCAGTAAGTTGCTCTTGGATTTGAAGTCTTCTTGCGAATACTTCTACAAGGCGTGGAATTTTACTTAAACCCACCACTTTCTTATTAGGAATATAAGCTACATGAGCACGTCCAAAAAAAGGTAAAAGATGATGTTCACAAAGACTATAAAATTCTATATCACGCACCAAAACCATTTCATTATTAGAGCTTTCAAATAAAGCATCATTTAAAATGTCTTTGACATTTTGCGTATAACCACTAGTAAGAAATTCATAAGCTTTAAAAACACGATTTGGTGTTTTAATCAGTCCTTCACGATTTGGATTTTCTCCTATAATTTCAAGCATGGTTTTAACACAATCTTCAAATTTTTTTTGCAAATTTTTCTCCAAAAATATTTTTATATTTTAATGATAATGTAATATTGCAATTTTATCATAAATTACTTTAAAATTTTATGCAAGTAATAAGGAAAAATTTGCTATCATTGAAAGCAAATTTTATTTTATAAGGAAAAAAACTATGGAAGTAAAGGCAAAGCAACTAGATTCTGTTAATGCGACTGCTAGTGTAAAAATTCCTTCGGGAATGATCAAAAGTGAAGTAGAAAATTTAGCAAAAAAAGCTTCTAAAAGTGTAAAAATGGATGGGTTTAGACCAGGAAAAGTTCCTGTAAGTGCTGTACTTAAAAGATATGAAAGAGAACTCACTCAAGATGCAGAACAAAATCTTTTTAAATCCGCTGTAAATAGTGCTTTACAAGAACTTAAAAAAGAAAGTAAAGAGCTTGTAGGTGAGCCATATTTTGAAAAATTTGATCGTAAAGATGGAGAAATTATTGCTGAGTTAATACTTTCTTTTAAACCTGAAATTAAACTTGATGGTTATGAAAAACTCATCCCTGAATACCAAACTCCAAAAGTAAGCAAAAAAGAAATTGATGAGAAAAAAGATGAACTTTTAAAGCGTTTTGCTACTCCTGAAGCTATAAAAACAAAAAGAGCTTTAAAAGAAGGTGATTTTGCAAAATTTGATTTTGAAGGTTTTGTGGACGATAAAGCTTTTGAAGGTGGTAAGGCTGAAAATTATGTTTTAGAAATTGGTTCTAAGCAATTTATTCCAGGTTTTGAAGATGGTATGGTGGGAATGAAAATAGGTGAAGAAAAAGATATTAAAGTAACCTTCCCTAAAGAATATGGTGCAGCGCACTTAGCGGGTAAAGATGCCGTATTTAAAGTAAAACTACATGAAATTCAAGAGCTTAAAATTCCAGAACTTGACGATGAAATGCTTAAAAAACTTTTACCAGGAGAAGAAAAAGCTAGTGTTGAAGTTTTAGATGAAAAATTAAAAGAGCAAATTAAAAATGAAAAACTTTTCAAACTTGTAAATGATGAATTAAAAGGCAAATTTGCAGATGCCTTAATTGAAAAATATAATTTTGATTTACCTAAAGGCATAGTAGAACAAGAAACTGATATGCAAATGCGTGCAGCTTTTAATACTTTTAGTGAAAAAGAAATTGAAGAGCTTAAAGCAAGTAAAGAAAAATATCAAGAAAAACGTGATTCTTTTAAAAAAGAAGCACAAAAAAGCGTAAAACTTACCTTTATTATCGATGAGCTTGCAAAATTGCGTAAGATTGAAGTAAATGATCAAGAATTGATTCAAGCAATTTATTTTGAAGCATATCGCTATGGTATGAATCCAAAAGAGCATTTAGAAAACTATAAAAAACAAGGAGCTTTGCCTGCTGTGAAAATGGCTTTAATTGAAGAAAAACTTTTTAATGATATTTTTATGCCAAAAGCGGAAAAAGCGAGCAAAAAAGAGAAAGAAGATAAATAATGTTTATTCCTTATGTTATTGAAAAATCTAGTCGTGGTGAAAGAAGTTATGATATTTATTCGCGTCTTTTAAAAGATAGGATTATTATGTTAAGTGGCGAAATTCATGATGAACTTGCTGCTTCTATCGTGGCGCAACTTCTTTTTTTAGAAGCTGAAGATCCTACAAAAGATATTTATCTTTATATCAATTCTCCAGGTGGTGTAATTACAAGTGGTTTTAGTATTTATGATACTATGAACTATATCAAACCTGATGTTTGTACGATTTGTATAGGACAAGCTGCTTCTATGGGAGCATTTTTGCTTAGTTGTGGTGCAGAAGGAAAGCGTTTTGCTTTGCCTAATTCACGCATTATGATTCATCAACCTTTAGGTGGAGCTAGAGGTCAAGCCACAGATATTGAAATTCAAGCCAAAGAAATTTTAAGACTTAAAACTATACTTAATGATATTTTGGCAAAAAATACTAAGCAAAAAGTTGCAAAAATAGCAAAAGATACAGAAAGAGATTTTTTCATGTCAGCACAAGAAGCTAAAGAATATGGGCTGATTGATAAGGTTTTGGAAAAAAGTTTTAAATGATTTCTTTAGAGATCATTTAAAATAAAGGTTTTTTAATGGTTAGAAAAATCATCACTTATCCTAATCCTAGACTTTTTTTAAACTCTGAAATTGTAAATAAATTTGATACAGAACTTCATACCTTGCTTGATGATATGTATGAAACTATGATAGCAAGTAATGGAGTAGGTTTAGCAGCTATTCAAGTAGATATTCCTTTGCGTGCTTTACTTGTAAATATTTTTGATGAAAATGATGAACAAAAAAAAGAAGATTTGCTAGAGATTATCAATCCTGAAATTATTCCTTTAGATGAAGAAATGATTACTTGCACAGAAGGGTGTTTGAGTGTGCCAGATTTTTTCGAAGAAGTAAAACGCTATAATCATATCTTACTTAAATATCAAGATCGCTTTGGAGAATTTAAAGAACTTGAAGCAAAGGGTTTTTTAGCTGTGGCTATTCAACACGAAAATGATCATTTAAACGGACATTTATTTATAGAAAAAATTTCTTTTGCTAAGCGTCAAAAATTCGATAAAGAATTTAAGAAAAAGAAGAAAAATCATAAAAAAGAGAAATGAAAAAACTAAAGTGCATAAGCTTTCATGAAGGCTTAGACATTATAGAAGTAGAATCCACTTTTACAAGAGGTTTGCCAAACTTAAGCATAGTAGGGCTTGCAAGTGTAGCGATTAAAGAAAGTGTCGAACGCATCAAAGCCACACTTTTAAGTTGTGATTTTGCTTTTCCTGCTAAAAAAATTACTATCAATCTTAGTCCTTCAGGCATCCCAAAAAAGGGATCGCATTTTGATTTGGCTATTGCTTTATTAATCCTTTTGCAAAATGAAGAATTAGATGACTTTTTTGTAGTAGGAGAATTAGGACTTGATGGAAGCATTAAAAGCACTAATGAGCTTTTTTCTTTGCTTTTGTTTCTTTCTGCTAAAATTGAAAAAGCTAAAATCGTTGTTCCAAAAAGTATAGCACAAAAAGCTTCTATGATACCAAATTTAGAGGTTTATGGACTTGAAAATTTAAATGAAGCAATAGAGTTTTTTAAAGAAAAAAATTATGAAAATTTTCGCTTCTCGCGCAATCATCCTTTATTTACCAATCCCTTACAAATAGAAAATGAAATTTTTTTACAAAATATGGATTTTAAACTTGATTTTAAAGATATTAAAGGACAAGAAAAAGCCAAAAGAGCTTGTATGATAGCTGCTTTAGGTATGCATAATATCTTATTTGAAGGAAGTCCAGGAAGTGGTAAAAGTATGTGTGCTAAACGCCTTGTTTATATCATGCCTCCTCAAAGTTTAAGTGAAATTTTAATGCAAAATGCTTATATGTCTTTAAATTCAAAAGATTGTGAATTTACTAAAATTCGTGCTTTTCGTCATCCTCATCATACTTCTACAAGAGCAAGTATTTTTGGCGGAGGAATAAAAAATGCTAGAATTGGAGAAGTAGCACTTGCAAATGGTGGAGTATTGTTTTTTGATGAATTTCCACATTTTAATAAGCAAATCATAGAAAGTTTAAGAGAGCCTTTAGAGGATCATAAAATTCATATTTCAAGAGTAAATTCTAAAATCACTTATGAAACAAAATTTAGCTTTATAGCTGCTCAAAATCCTTGTCCTTGCGGAAATTTATTTTCTAAAAACCTTTCTTGCACTTGCAGTGAAAATGAGATTAAAAAATACAAAAATCACATTTCAGCTCCTATTATGGATAGGATTGATCTTTATGTAGCTATGGATGAGATCAACAAGGATGATAAATCAAGCATAAGTTCTAAAGAAATGAGTGAAAAAATTTTACAAGCTTTTATTTTTGGTAAAAAACGGGGGCAAAAAGAATTTAACGGTAAATTAAAAGATGAAGATTTGAGTCGTTTTTGTGTATTGGAAAAAGATGCTAAAGATACACTAGATTTAGCAATTTCACGTTATAATCTTTCTTTGCGATCACTCAATAAAATTTTAAAAGTTTCAAGAAGTATAGCGGATTTAGAACAAAGTCTTAATATTAACAAAACCCATATTTTAGAAGCTTTAAGCTTTAGGGCAAGGAATTAAAATGGAAAATAAAAGTATAGCTATCTTTATAGATGCAGAAAATATCCCAGCAAAATATGCTAAAAGTATTTTTGATATCGCTTCAGATTATGGAGAAGTTATCATTAAACGCATTTATGGAGATTGGACTCAAAAAAATATACAAGGTTGGAGAGAGCAAATTGCTGAATATTCTTTAATTGCTATGCAACAATTTAATTTTGTAGCCAATAAAAACTCAAGCGATATGTATTTAATCACTGAAATCATGTCCATATTTTATGAAAAAAACATAGACATTTTTGTTATTGTTTCAAGCGATAGTGATTATACTTCACTCATACAAAAATTAAGAGAAAATAAAAAACAAGTTATAGGAATGGGGCTTGAAAAATCTATAAAATCCTATGTAAATGCCTTTAGCGAATTTTTTTATTTAGATAAAAATGAAAACAAAAAAGAAGATATTTTAAGTAAGGATTATTTAAGAGCTTTAATCAATATCACCGAACAGCTCATCGATGAAAAAGGACGTGCCGAATACGCACAAATCCGCACTAATATGAACCGCAAATACTCAGATTTTCATCCGCAAAATTATGGTTTTAAGAATTTTCGTGCTTTGATCCAGAAATTTTTACCTAAAATGAAAAAATTTGAAGAAGAAAGAGAAAAAAATATATATTTTTTAGTAAAAAAAGACTATGAAAGCTATTATTGATAATATAAAAATTTTAGAACAAAATGCTATAAATAAAGGCTTAGATGAGCTTATTTTAATGGAAAATGCGGGATTAAATTTAGCTAAGCTGATTAAAAAAGAAGCTAAAAAAATCCGCATTCAACGTAAGATTAAAAAAGTAAAAATACTTTTTTTATTAGGCGGGGGCAACAACGCTTCAGATGGCTTAGTGGCTTTAAGAAATTTAAAACACGCTAAAGCTTATAAAATAGGATTTAAAGAAAATACGCTTTTTAAAAAACAAGAGCAAATTTTACAAAATTATGCTTTTAAATTTTGTAAAAAAGAACCTGATTTTAAAGATTTTCATATTATAGTTGATTGCATCTTAGGTACAGGTATAAACCGTGGAGTAGATGAAAAAATAAAGCAAATTTTAAAAAAAGTAAATAAAAGCAAGGCTTTAAAAATAGCTTATGATATACCTACAAATTTGGGATTTTATCCTTGTTTTAAAGCTGATATTACCCTTTGTATGGGAGCGTTAAAGGAAATTTTACTTGAGGATTTTGCTAAGGAATTTGCAGGAAGGATTAAAATAGCAAATTTAGGCATTAGCTCTAAGAAATTTCATCATAATTCTCAAGCTTTTTTACTTGAAAAAAAAGATTTAAAAACTATAGATAGAAAAATCAACGCCAATAAAGGAAATTTTGGCCATATTTACATAGTTGCCAATGCAAGTGCTGGAACTTTAGCAGGACTTGCAGCCTTAAATTTTGGAGCAGGTCTTGTTTCTTTAGTGGCACAAAAAAGTTTCTCGCCTCTTTTGATGTTAAAAGAAAAAATTGAAAATAATGCAAGTGCTATTGCTTTAGGTATGGGACTTGAAAATTTGGATTTTCTAAAAGATGAAATTTTGCAAAACACTCCTTTAATCTTGGATGCAAATTGCTTTTTAAGTGAAGCTTTGCTTTGGTATTTAAACAGAAAAGATGTTGTTATAACCCCTCATCCAAAAGAATTTATAAGACTTTATAAAATGTGCTTTGATGAGGATTTAGATATAGAAACATTGCAAAAAAATCGCTTTTTCTATGCTAGAAAATTTTCGCAAAATTATGATTGTGTTCTTGTTTTAAAAGGAGCAAATCCTATTATTGTGCAAAAAGAAAAATTATTTGTTGTAAATTTAGGAAATCAAGCCTTAGCTAAAGGTGGGAGTGGCGATGTTTTAAGCGGTATGATTGCTGCGCATTTAGGCTTTGGTTTTAATGCTTTAGAATCAGCAAAAAATGCTACTTTAGCTCATGGACTTGTTGCAAAAAAGTATAAATTTAATAAAAATAGTTTTGATGCTTTAAAACTTATCAAAGGATTAAAATGCTTATAAAATTAGCTGTACTCTTTAGTGGAAATGGAAGTAATTTAGAAAATATTTTAGAAAAACTTCATAAAAAAACTATAGGGATAAATACCTATGAAGTAGTACTTTGCCTTTGCAATAAAAAAGATGCTTTTGGTATACAAAGAGCAAAAAAATTTGGTCTTGATACTGTAATTGTTGATCATAAGGCTTATAGTACTCGTGAAGAATTTGATACGATTTTAGTGCAAAAAATCAAAGAAAGTGGAGCTAATCTTACTGTATTAGCAGGTTTTATGAGAATTTTAAGTCCTATTTTTACAAAAAATATTAAAGCAATTAACCTTCATCCTTCTTTGTTACCACTTTTTAAAGGAGCACATGCAATTAAAGAAAGTTATGAAAGCGATATGAAAGTGGCTGGTGTGAGTGTGCATTGGGTCAGTGAAGAACTTGATGGTGGAATGATTATAGCTCAAAAAGCTTTTGAGAAAAGAAATTTAAGTTTTGAAGAATTTGAAGAAAAAATTCATAGCCTAGAACATGAAATTTTACCCTTAAGTGTGATTGAAATTTTTTCTTAAAAAATTAAAGGTATTTGCTTTAAAACTATAAAATATCGCTTTTAAAAATTTTAAAATTTTCAAGGAAATTTATGTTTGAATGGATATTTAGTATTGATGCTTGGATTACTTTAGCTACTTTAAGTGCTCTTGAAATTGTACTAGGGATAGATAATATCATTTTTTTAGCTATTTTGGTAAGCAAACTACCCCCTGAACATCGTGATAAAGGACGCATTTTAGGTTTAGCTTTTGCAATGATTACAAGAATTTTACTTCTTTTATCTCTTTTTTGGGTGATGAAACTTGTAACACCTTTGTTTAGTGTATTGGGCAATGAAATTTCAGGAAGAGATCTAGTTCTTTTATTAGGTGGGCTTTTCTTGATTGTAAAGTCTATTAAAGAAATTAAAGAGCAAATTTCTCATCAAGAAGAAAGTGAGAGTCATTTTAAAGCAAGTAATAAGCTTTGGATAGTTGTAGCTGAAATTGCTGTGATTGATATAGTGTTTTCACTTGATAGCGTTATTACTGCAGTAGGAATTGCTCAAGATGTAACCATCATGATTATCGCTGTTATTATTGCAGTAGCTGTGATGCTTTTTGCTTCTAAACCTATAGCAGATTTTGTTGAAAAACATCCAAGCATTAAAATTTTAGCCTTAGCTTTTTTGGTACTAATAGGCGTAGTTTTAGTTGCTGAAAGTTTTAATATTCATATTGATAAAGCATATATTTATACTGCTATGGCTTTTGCTTTAGTAGTTCAAATTTTAAATATTTTAGATCAAAGAAAGGAAAAAAATGGCTAAAGACGCTAATGGAGCAGAACTTAACACAGGTGATAGCGTGAGTGTAATAAAAGATCTTAAGGTTAAAGGAATAAGCACAACTTTAAAACGTGGAACTACTATAAAAAATATTAAGCTCACTTCTAAAGAAAATGAAATTGAGGCTAGAGTAGATAAATTTGGCGTTATTGTTTTAAAAACTGAATTTTTAAAGAAAATCTAGGCAAAGAATGTGCGAATCTTACTTGTTTTAAGAGGGAATTATTACGCAGGACAAAAAGAATTTATCAAAAATAATAAACTTCAAAATTATACACTTGATTTAAATGCTTTGCGTCTTTTATCAGGAAACGTTAAAAATATAGTCAGTGAATATAAAATTTTAAATGTTAAAAATGATGAAGATTTGAGTAAAATTTTACTCAAACTTCTAGAAATGCGTATGCAAAAAGGTGAGTTTTGCATCATAAACACTTACAATGAAACATTAAAAATTTACAAAGACTTAGCTAAACAATATCGCTATAAAATGTATGTTATTGTTTTTGATAGCTCTTTAAGACAATGTCAAGAAAAAAATCTTTTAGAAGCTAAAAAAAATGGATATATCATCCCTTATGCTCTTTTAGAAAAAACTCAAGATTTACTCAAAAAAAATCTAAAAAAATACCCAATTTTAGACTCAAATGACTGGAAAAAATGTCTTTACCAAATGCCAAATTTAAGCAAATACAAAAAAATTCATCATATAGGAGATTTACAAGGTTGTTATAGTGTTTTAAAAGAATACATTAAAACAATCAAAGAAGATGAATTTTATATATTTTTAGGAGATTATATCAATAGAGGTATAGAAAATGGCAAAGTAATAAAATTTCTTTTAAAAATTTGCGAAAAAGAAAATGTATGCTTATTAGAAGGAAATCACGAAAGACATCTTATAAAATGGGCTAATGGAGAATTGTCAAATTCCAAAGAATTTAATGAAAATACTTTAAAGGATTTTAGAAAAGAAAAACTTACTCCAAGAGATGCTAGAAAACTCTATCCTCATCTAAAAGAATGTTTATACTACAAATTCCAAAATAAATTCATATTTTGTTCACATGGAGGAGTAAATTTTATACCCTCCAAACCTGAAAAAATAAGTTTTATACCAAGCCATGATTTTATTTATGGTGTGGGTGGATATGAAGACAGTCAAAAAGTAGCAAATCAATTTTGTAATTTCACCTCAGACAATCTTTATCAAATCTTTGGACACAGAAATAAAGAAAAACTTCCTATGAAAATAGCCAAAAGAGTATTTTTATGCGAGGGTAAAATAGATGATGGTGGATATTTACGCGTAGTTACACTAGATAAAAAAGGTTTTGAGTGTATTGAAATTAAAAACCAAATTTACAAAAAGAAATAAGCCTAAAGAGGCTTATTCTTCATCTTTATTTGTTTTTTTAACCACCTTAACACGCTCTATAGAATTCCCGTCCATTTTTTTAACTTCATAGTAACAAAGTTCATCTTCAATGCGATCTCCTACCATAGGCAAGCGTCCTAAAAGATTAAATACATATCCACCTATAGTAACTTGTTCTAAATCCTCATCATAGTTTATTACAAGCATTTCTTCAACAGTTTCTATATCACAGCGTCCTTGAAATTCATAGATATTTTCAGCAAGCTTTTTATAGCTGTCTTCTTCATGCTCACTTTTAATTTCACCAATAATTTCTTCCATGATATCTTCCATAGTTAAAATTCCAGCAGTTCCACCATACTCATCAACCACTAATGCAGTATGAGAGCGTTCTTTATTCATCATTACAAGTACTTTTGAAATACTAATATTTTCAGGAACCAAAATCAAAGGTTTAACAAAAGTATCTAAATTTTGACTTTTATGGTTTAATTCATTTTGTATTATATCTCGTATGTGTATTACCCCTAAAATAGTATCCTTAGAACCATCAATATAAGGAAAGCGAGTATGTTTATGTTCACAAATGATTTGCATATTTTCTTCGTAACTTTTTTGTTTATTTAGACAAATCATATCTTTTCTAGGAGTCATAATCTCTTTAGCAACAGTATCTGAAAAATCAACAGCATTGCGTATGATCTCTGTTTCAAATTCATCTAAAACTCCACCTTTTTGACTCTCACTTGCTATGATTTTAATTTCTTCTTCGCTATGAGTTAGCTCGCTTTCTTTAGCAGGTTTTATTCCAAAAAGTTTCAAACTTATAGCTGCTAAAAAATCGAAAATTTTAATACAAGGTAAAAAGAGCATCCAAAACCAATGAAGAGGTCTAGCTATAAATAAAACCGCTTTATCTGCAACTGCAATAGCTATACTTTTTGGCACAAGTTCTCCTAGAACCACATGTAAAAGAGTAATAATACTAAAAGCAATAATGAAAGCTATAGTATGGATAATAACAGTGCTAAAACCAAGATTAATAAGCGGAATTTCTAGCATTTTTGCAATAGCAGGCTCACCTATCCAACCAAGAGCTAGAGAACTTAAAGTAATTCCTAATTGACAAGCACTAAGATAAGTATCAAGTCTTGAAGTAACCTCCAAAGCTTTCTTAGCACCAGCTTTTTTTTCTTTTACCATTTCTTCAAGCTTGGAACGACGTACTTTAACAATACTAAATTCAGACAAAACAAAAAAACCATTTAAAAACACTAGAGCAAGTGCAACAACAACCATAAGTATAGAATATCCTGCATCAAAAGATGCTGTAGAAGTTTGGTTTAAATCCAAAACCTGACTGGGGTCCAATGAAGCTCCTTAAGAAATAAAATAATTATTAAACCTTATTATACACAATTAAAAGTAAATTTAATATTTGAATTTCTTCTTGTATTTTATAAGATAAAAACTAAGACTTATAAGAAATATTTTTCTCAAATTCTTTTAAACGCTTATATATACTTCTAAGTTGAGTGATAGTTGTCCAGTTTGTGATAAAAACACTAAAAGAGCTTCGCACTTGATCAAAAGCATTGTTAATCTGCATTACAATACCAAGTCCTATAGCTCCAGCAAAAAGCCCTGGTGCCATGATTAAAAATGGCACTATAACTATCATTTGCTCAAATAAAATAAGCCAAATATTAAAATATCCATAATGTAAAAAAAGTCTTTTATAGTTAAATTTAAGCCCCGTAAAAAGCTCTATCATAGTCTCATTTTTAGCGTATTCTTTGCGATTATCCTCAGCATAAACAAGCTCTTTTCTAAAAGCTGCTTCAGCTTTTTGATTGTTATATTCAAGTCCAGGAAGCTTAATACCTACAAACCATGACACAACCAAACCTCCTAAAGAAATCAAAAGTGCAATATAAACAAGCAAACCATCAATGTTTTTTAAAAAATAAAAAGAAGAATTTTCACTTAAATTTGCAAATAAAGCTTTACTCACAACATCACTTAAACTCCATAAAATCGGAATAAATGCTACAAGAGTCATCAAAGCTTTTATAAAACTAAGTCCTAAACTCTCTACGATTTTAGAAAAATTATAAGTATCTTCTTGAATTCTTTGCGAACTTCCTTCTATATTATCATCTTTATTTTTCCAAAATTTTAAATAAGAAAAAGTCATAGCCTCACGCCACTTAAAAGCATAGACACTAGCAAAATAGATATTAATCGTAGCGATTAAAACATAAGGAATAGCAATAGCCAAAAAAACTAAAATCAAAGCATAAAAATCATTTGCTGAATAATTCGGCTTTTCAATCATAGCTCTAGAGTTGAAAAAATATTCTAATAAATTTTGATAATAATACAATGCACCTTTATTGATAAAATTAGCTTTTTGGAAATTTTGCTCAGCTCTTTGATTAGCCTCTTGGATTAAAGTGGTATTATTTTCAAAATTAGTTTCTATTTTTTGTGTTAAATTTGAATCTAAAATTTCTATTTTAGGTTTTTGCAAGACATTATAAAAATCACTATACCATGAATTTATAGCAACATTAAGATTTGTTTGAATGAAAAGAAAAAATAAGAGTAAAAAAAGTCCTAAATAAGCCCATAAAGCCCATTTTTTACTTGCAAAAAATGAAGAAAACATGTTACCACCTTTTAAAAGAAAAATTTTAATCAACTTTATTTAATCAAGAGTTTATTAAAAATCATAAATTTATCAACACATGTGTCAAAAATAAACCTCTTTATTCTTAAAAAAAATATAAAGATTACATCATATTTACTTTTTAATGTTGATATTTCTTATCAAAATATCTAAAAAGGAATTAATATCTATGAAAAAATAATTTTATTTTTACTATGTGTTGGCTTTACTTTTACTTGCTCTGAACATTCTCATATCGATTTTAAAGATCTTAATAAAACCGAGTATAATTCTCAATAAAGGATAAGATATAAAAAATCTTTTCTATATTTTTAATGGTTTTTTCATTTTTAGGTGCCAATGAGCTTAATATTTACTCAGCAAGGCATTATGATTCCAATTTTGAAATCATAAAAAATTTGAAGAAAAAACAGGCATTAAGGTTAATCATACTCAAGCTAAAGCTTCAGAACTTATAAAAAGACTTTCTCTTGAGGGAAGTAATTCTCCTACTGATATTTCAAATCTTACAGAAGCTAAAAACTTAGGACTTTTATCTCCTGTTTCATCAAAAATTTTTAGAAGAATTTATACCTGCTCATTTAAGGGATAAAGATAAAGAATGGTTTGCGATCACAAAAAGGGCAAGAATTATTGCTTATAATAAAAATGCAAATATTGATATTAGTAAAATGAAAAATTATGAAGATTTAGCAAAACCTGAATTTAAAGGAGAAATTGTTATGAGAAGTGCCACAGCTCCTTATAGTAAAACTCTTTTGGCATCTATTGTAGCTAATGATGGAAATGAAAAGGCTAAAATATGGGCCAAAGGTTTGCTTGATAATCTTGCAACAAATCCAAAAAGTGGAGATAGAGATCAAGCTAAATAAGTATTTTCAGGTGAGGCTAAATTCGCAGTTATGAATACTTAGTTATATAGGACTTTTAAAGAATTCTAAAAACCCAAAAGATGCAGAAGTAGGTAATTCTTTAGGTATTATTTTCCCTAATCAAGACAATAGAGGAACGCATATTAATATTAGTGGTATTGCTATGACAAAATCAAGTAAAAATCAAGAATCAGCTAAAAAATTTATGGAATTTATGCTAACTCCTGAAATTCAAAAAATTCTTATTGATAGCAATTATGAATTTCCTATAAGAAATGATGTAGAATTAAGTCAAACGGTGAAAGATTTTGGAACTTTCAAAGAGGATCAAATACCTGTGAGTAAAATAGCAGAAAATATTAAAGAGGCTGTTAAAATTTACGATCAAGTCGGTTTTAGATAATACAAAAAAAACTTAAAATACTACAAATTTGGAGCAATTTTACCAAATCTAGCCGTAAAGCCCATAGCTTTAGCTACGGGGATATAAGACTTTAAAAAATTTTAATTTTTTAATATTGAATTATTTAAATGTATTTTGCATAAT
>NZ_JBMJAO010000011.1:0-43940 GCF_049221745.1 Campylobacter jejuni | reverse complement strand
GAGTTATCATTGATGCTAAAGATACTCATATTAATTCCTTGATTTAGATTTTTTTGCCTTCAACCTAAATATATTAAATAATATAAGCAAGATCTGTTCCTGTTTTGGAGTGAAGAGAAAATATTTATCACACCAAAGGTAAGGTAAAATAAAAATTCTTAGGATCGCTTTGAAAACTTAACTCTCCCTTATGAGCGTTTATGATTTCTTTAGAAAGAGACAAGCCAAGCCCATTGCCTTTAAGTTTTGTTGTTTTAAAAGCTTCAAAAACCAATTTCTCATCTTTTATTTCACAACCATTATCATACACTCTGATGCATATCTTTTCATTATCACAACTTGCTAAAATTTTAATCATAGGCTTTTCACATTCACTTTCTTCTATCGCATCAATAGCATTATAAATCAAATTTTGCAAAACCAAACCAAGAAGAGCTTTATCAGCACAAATCTGCTTATCCAAAAAAGATATTTCAAAGTCTATTTGAGAAGTAAAATTATAAGAGTTAATGGCACTTTCACACTCTTCTTTTAACTCTAAAAGATTAAAATTTAAAGCATTGATGTGTACACCCTTAGTAAAAAGCAAAGTTGAATTTACGATACGCTCCACTCTAGCAATAGCCCTTTGGATTTCAAGAACTATATGCTTATTTTTAAGCTCGCTACGAGCAAAAAGGGTTGAAGCGAGTAAAGATATAGATCCAATAGGATTTCTTATCTCATGCGCCAAATGAGCCGCTACGCTACCCATGCTTGCAAGCCTTTCATTGCGTTTTTCATCGCTAATATCTGTAGCTGAAACTATAGTTTTTTCATTATGTGCTATGATTTTTACCGCATAAAACCTACCTTCAAATTCAAGCTCATCACGAATTTTATCAAGACTAATAATGCTAAGTAATTTTGGATTTTTCAAGGCTTCTTGATTTTGTAAAATAATATTTTTTTCTTTATCTAAAATCCAAAGCGCACTAGGCAACACCTCTATAATCTCATCAACCATTGCGCGTAAGGAGTTATAGTTTTCATTTAAAGTTTTATATTCATTTTCTATTACATAAGTTTGTTCTATAAGACTTTCTAATCCTTTTTGTAGGGTTTCCTTTTCATTTGAGTCTAAACTTTTTAAAATATTTTCATTCATTTATTATTCCTCTAATAAAATCTTAAAATCATTCAAATCAAGTAAAAGCAAATTCTGTTCGCATATTTTATCAAATTCCTTACTAAAACCATTTTTTGAGATTATAATATAATAATTTGGAGCCAAATTTAAAGACTTTGCTTTTGATTTTAAAAGATTCAAAATATTTTTACAAATTTTTTTATTTTTAAATTTAACTTCTCCAACAAAACACAAATTTTCATCTTGATAATAAAGATCAAGTTCTAAATTCTTATCCCAGTAACTTTGTACTCCATTGATATTGAATTTTTTCTCAAGCAATTCTCTAGAAAGCTGTTCAAAACAAAAACTTTGATAAAGTTCAAATTTTTCCTTAATGCATTCTAAAACTTCTTTATAACGATTTTGCAAAATAAGCTTTTCGTTAGGCTTTAAAAAATAAAAAAAGAAACGAGTAAATTGGTTGCTAAATATAATCTTATCTTGGACAACATAAGATCTTAGTTCTTTTTTGATTTTTTGTCTTTTATCTTTTATTTTTTTAGTTTCCTTGCTATACTCAAGTTTTATTATACCTGTTTCTAAAAGATATTTAAGTGTAGATAAAGCTTTAAAATGCTGAATTTTTCTATTGATAGAAAAACGTTTACGATTGTTTTTAGCCAGTAAAGTAAGAGCGTAAGAACTTGTTTCATCCAAGGCGAAATAACTTTTAATTTTTAGATAATCATCAAGCAAAATTTGCTCTATATTTGTAAATACATCGTCTTCAAAATTTAAAATGTTTAATTTTTTAAAACCTTCAAACACACTATAAAAATCAAAAAGCTTATTTAAAGACAAATTCTTATACAAACCTACAAAGTTCTTAAATTTTATATTTTTCCTTTTATAAAGCATTTTTATAGTATAATTTTAGCAAATTTTTATAAGGATTGTATTTGCAAATTTCAGATTTAAAAAAAGAATTGATCTTAAAAAAAGGTATTTTGCATTTTGACTTCACAGCAAGTGCTTTAGCCCTAAAATGTGTAGAAAAAGAAATTTCAAAAATTCTTCCAACCTATGCAAACACGCATTCTGATAGCTCTTTGAATTCTTTTAAAACTCAACAAATTTACGAACAAGCAAGAAAAGATATAAAAAAAAGTTTATCACTAGATGAAAATTTTGCCCTTATAGCTTGCGGAACAGGATCAAGCAGTGCTATTAAAAAATTTCAAGAATTGATCGGCATCTACATTCCTCCTCTTGTAAAAGAAAGATATTTTACGCAAATTGATAAAAATACTTTACCTTTAGTTATCGTAGGGCCTTATGAACATCATTCTAATGAACTTTCATTTCGAGAAGGCTTGTGTGAATGTATTAGAATTCCCTTAGATAAAAATGGAGAAATTGATTTTGATTTTCTAGAAAAAACTTTACAAAAAAACAAAAAAAGAAAAATAATCGCTAGCTTTTCTTTAGCTTCAAATGTTACTGGGATATTAAGTGATTACAAACGCATTTCTGAAATGGTTCGCAAATTTAAAGGGATGATTGCTTTTGATGCATCTAGTTTCATTCCTTATAAAAACATATCTTGTCAATACTATGATGCATTGTTTATAAGTTCTCATAAATTAATCGGTGGTATTGGCGGTTCTGGACTTTTAGCCATCAAAAAAGATCTTTGCGGAAACAAGCCTAGCTTTGCAGCAGGTGGAACTGTGGGTTATGTTTCTCGTACTTCTCAATGTTATCTTTGCAATGAAGAAGCCTTAGAAGAAGGAGGAACACCTGGAATTTTACAACTCATCCGTGCTAGCTTAGCTTTTAAAATCAAAGATTCTATAGGGGTTAAAAATATAGAAAAAAAAGAAGAAATTTTAAAAGATTATTTTTTTGAAAAACTAAAAACTATACCTAATTTAATTTTATACGCAAAGAATTTAAAAACCCGATTACCTATTTTTGCTTTCAATATCAAAGGAATTTCTCCTTTTGATATCGCTTACGAACTTAGCAAAAAATACCACATAGAAACACGCGCTGGATGTGCTTGTGCTGGGCCTTATGGTCATGATTTGCTAGGCTTAAAAGATAATCAAAAACTTAAAACAAAACCAGGTTGGTTAAGAATAAGTTTGCATTATACGCATGAAAAAGAGGATATTGATTATTTTTTTAATGCCTTAAATAAAACCATAGTAAAATTATCGCATTAAAATATTATAGTTTTATTATTATATATAAAAATTCTATCCTCAAAAACTAAATCAAGTGCTTTTGAAAGAACATCTTTTTCTATATTTCTACCTGCTTGCTGCATATCTTGCCAAGTAAATTCATGGTTTACAGGTAAAACAGCTTGAGTGATAATAGGACCTTCATCAAGATTATTATTTACAAAATGCGCCGTAGCTCCAATTATTTTAACCCCTCTTTCAAAGGCTTGTTTATAAGGATTTGCTCCTATAAATGCAGGCAAGAAAGAATGGTGAATATTTATAATCTTGCCTTCAAAATGCCTAACAAAATCAGGAGATAAAATTCTCATATATTTTGCCAAAACCAAATAATCAAATTTATATCGTTCAAGACATTTTAAAATCTGATTTTCTTGCTCTTTACGATCTAAATTTTCAGCACTGATAAAATGATAAGGAATTTCAAATTTCTCAACTAAATCCTTTAAAGAGTTGTGATTTGAAATCACAGCTTTGATATTTGCTTCAAGTTCGTTACTATAATGCTTTATTAGCAAATCTCCCAAACAATGACTTTCTTTAGTAGCAAAAACAACAATATCTTTTTTTCTCTTCTCGTAAAGCTCTATCAAGGCTTCTTGTCCAAGCATAGCCTCAAGCGTTCCTATAAAAGCTTCTTTATCAAATTCACCTTCTAAAAGAGCACGGAAAAAAAACATTTCTTCGCCTACAAATTCATCGTTTTTTACTATATTGATATGATATTTAAAAATAACATCAGAAATTCTATAAATTAAACCTTTTTGATCTTTGGTGCAAATTTTTAATACAGAAATCATTTAGCTAAACCTTTTATATATTCTTTTAATTCATTCTCTCTTGCTTCTTGAAGCTTTAAACCAAGAATTTTACCACAAAATCCAGCATTTATGAAATCTTTTGCTAAAATTTTACTTTCAAACTTATTCTCATAAAGCCTTAATTTTTTAGCTTGCTCAATACGCTTTTTACTCCAAAGTCCAAGCCACTCCTTCAAAGGCATTTCAAAAGCAATTTTTGCCAGTTCAAAATCACTTATATCATCAAGATAAAAAGCTTGATTTGCGTATTTTAAGTATTCTTTTTTAAGTTTAGTTCTTTTAAAAAATATATCTTTTTCTAAATTAAAAAAATTCAAATACAAATACAAGAATAAAGCATCACTTTTTACAAATTCTCTACTTTGTCTGAGTAAATTTTGAAATTCCAAACTCTTAAAAACACTCTCAAAGCCAAAAATCTGTTTTTCTAAGCCAAGTTCTTGCAAATATCTATAGCCGACATCAAGTCTAGAACTTTTAAAGAATTTATAAAGCTCCGCATTGATCCTATCTTTGCTAAGATCGGTTATACTCATACTTTGCATCAATTTCAAGCTTTCGCCAGTTATCTTAAAATTAAATCTTGAAGCAAATACTACCGCTCTTAATACTCTTAAACTATCCTCTTGAAAGCTTTGTTTATCAATATATCTTAAAAAGCCTACCCCTAGATCTTTTAATCCTCCATAAAAGTCTAAAAACTCATCGTTAAAAAGATTAATCATCATAGAATTTATGGTAAAATCGCGTCTTTTGGCACCAAGTTTTTCATCATTGCAAATTTGAATTTCAAAACCTTTATGTCCATAGCTTATTTTGTTTTCGGTTCTAGCAAGAGCTAAATCATAATTTTTAAACTTATACACAAAAAAACTTTTTCCAAAGCCTTGTGCACCCAATTTTTGCATAATCTTTTCAAAATCTTTAGGTTTTATATCATAAAGCTCTATATCATAGTCACAAATTTTTAAGCCTAAGAACAAATCTCTAACGCTACCTCCAACCAAATACGCTCGTTTGGTATGAGGCTTTAAAAACTCAGCAATAAACTGTAAATCGGGGTTATTTTTTAAGCTTATCTTCGATATTTGCAAGTAAAAACTCTAAAAAATTTATAGTCAAGTTTAACCTATTTTCAAGATCATCTTTTTTTATACTATTTAAACCTTCAAAAAGAACTAAAATTCTCTCTCTAAGATGTTTTAAAAAAATATCCTCATTAAGCGTTTGAACCTCTGTCATAACACTAGGATTTAAAATTTCACTTTGTAAAAAAGGCTCTTCTTTTTTAAACTCTTTATTTTCCTGAGTAGAAATTTCAATATTATTTTGTACTTTTTGCCCTTCTCCAAGTTTTGCCATAGAAATTTTATCTTCTAAATCTTGCGGAGTATTAAGCTCTTCGCATACAAACTCCATAGGTGGTAATTCATCTTTTATTTCAGTTTTTCTGCTTAATTCTTGTTCTTTTAAAATTTCATTTTGTCTTCTTTGCTCTTCCATGATAGAACTAACTTCACTAATGGTTCTCTTAGCTAAATCTTCTAAATTCATATTTTTATCAACCACCTTTTAAATTCATTGATTTCTTCATCGCTTTTCATGTTAATAAAAAAATCCAGCATTTGAGTGTTTAAATCTTTATGCTTGGATCTAAAACCACTAAGACGACGAACTGCATCAATAGCGTTTTGATTATTAGGATCTTCTTTTAAGATATTTTTATAAATTTCTAAAGCTTCGTCTTTTAACCCTTGAGCCTCATAGATAGAAGCTTCAGTGACTGTATTTTTCATCGCTATTTCCTAAAATTTTTCTTTAATTCTAGCAAAAAGCTTTTTAATTTATCTTTAAGAAAATAATATGATTCTTAATATCTATTTCGTTTTAAACAATTTTTCTATATATTCTCTTCTTTCTTTTTCTAAGCTAGAGTTTAATTCTTTTTGTTCTTTTTTAACTTGCACTTTTAAATCTTGATTTTTAAAATACACATAATCGACTCCAAAAATAACACCAATTATAATAAGCAATGGGATTAAAAATACCATATACTTTGCACTTTAAGAAAATTGATTAAATACACTACCATAGTAGCGAATATTCTCAGCATTTTCATTTTTTTCTATCGTTTCTATTGCACCACTATTGATTGCTTTTTGGATATCATCATTTAAATCTTGATAAGAAAAAACCATATTAATACTGATAATATTTGGCAATTTCTCAAGCATTTTATAAGAGTTTAATTCATCTTCTAAATTTTCACTTTCAATCACAACTATAATCTTTTCATTTTCACAAAGTTCTACAGAACAAAAAGGAATTTCAGATATAGCCTTTTTTAAATCATTTATATATTCTTCTTTTGCTAAAATCAAAACACTAGAAAGATTATTCATCAATACTCCTAAACATTATACTATCACCAAAGCCTGAAATGATAAAATCTTTATTGTTTAAAAAAATAATAAACTCACTCATCAAATTTTCATTATTAAAAGTTTTAACAGGCTTAAAATCACTTATACTAAAAACTTCACTAATTCCAGCTTCATTATCGCTATAAACAGCCAATTCCCCATTAGGACTTAAGGCACAGGTATATATCAAAAAATCTTTTTGTAAAAAATTTTGCTCTTCATTTTTTACAACTCCTATACGCCTATCCGTTCCGCAGCTTAAAATAACATTATTTTTAAAATCTACTTGATAGATATTATCTTTATGCATTTTATTATAGTTTTTTAACATCTTCCAATTTTTCAAATCAAAAAGTTCCACTTCACCACTCTCAAAACCTGCAACTAGTCTACTCTTATCTTCATTTAAAACTACATCATTAAGACTAGAATGGGAAAATTTAAATTTTTTTATATTTTTTAAACTTTTGTCAATCAATTCTATTTCAGAACCAATAGAAATCAAAAGATAAGTATTTTCATTGATAAAAAATGCTTTTATTATACTATTTTCTTCGAGCTTTTTGATTTGTAAATTTTCCTTATAAAAACTTAAATTTTTAGCACCAAAATCACCCTCGCTAAGTATTAAAAGTGTATGTTTAAAAACATCAACGTTGTAAATTTTAGCAAAATCATTACCATAATAATTTTTAATCTTTGGTAAAGATAAAAGTTCTTTTAAACTTTTATCTTTAATGTTATATTGTAAAATTTCACCTTTATCAGTGCCTATATATAAGTTTTGCTTATCAAGCTTTAAAGCTGTTATATTGGCATTTAATTTCAGCTCATAAGCATAAGACAAAACACAAAAAAGACTCAAAATAAAAAGAAATTTTTTCATTTATTTACTTTACACCCTCATTAATCACATCAATTAAATTTGAACGACTTTTTAATTGTTCATTTTTAAATTCAGGTTTAAAGCTATTTCCCACTAAAGGTTTTGCATCACTTTGTGGAACATGACACTGAGTGCAATTAAAACGACTATCGCTAATCATATCTCCTGTGGTTTTATTGTGTCTAAAATCATAATAATGACTAGCAGGAAGTGGAGTTGCACCAGCATCTGCTGCTATAGCCTTATCATGGCAGCTTAAACACATATTGTTATCTTTGGTTATAGGCAATAAATCTTCAATAGCATGCGGAATTAATGGTGGCGCATTTTCATAAGAACGCTCAAAACGAGTAGATTCCCCAGGCTGCAAAGTTGTGAAATTTGCTTCCACTAAATTTACTTTATTTTCATTTTCTAAACTTACTTTTCTAAGTCCAATTTGTTCCGAACTTATTCCACTATTCATTGCACAAGCGGCAAAAAATACCACTGCAGCACTTCCTAATAAAACCAATTTCTTCTTCATCATTTATTCCTTAAATCAAAAATATTAAAATTCAAAGCATCATCATTACAAACTTCTATACATCTTGCACACCTTATACACTCTCCTGATTTCACACTAGTGCTTTCTTTTCCAACCATCCACAAAACCTGTTTTTCAGGACAAATACGGATACATTCATAACATTTGGTGCATTTATCACTATCATGCTTTATTTTAAGCAAAGCAAAACGAGAAATAAAAGCATAAAAAGCTCCTAGTGGACAAAAATGTGAACAAATTGCCCTAGGACTTAAAAAAGTATCGATACAAAAAAGTATAAAGGCTACAAAAATCCAAGAACTTGTAGCAAAAATAATCCCTCTATGTATCATTCCTATATAAGAAAAACTTTCAAACACAGGCAATGAAAATACAAAAGAAAGGATTAAAACCAAGACCAATACAAAATAGCGTAAATTTTTAGGCAAAATTAAAAATTTATTATTAAGGGTTAGTTTATTTCGCACAAAAGCAGCAAAATCCGTGATTAAATTAACAGGACAAACCCAAGAGCAAAAAACCCTTCCTAAAAGCAAACCATAGATAAAAAATATAATCAAAGCTCCTATTAAAGCCATTAAATCTATACTCCAGCTTGCTAAAATGATTTGCAAAACCGCAAAAGGATCGCTTAAAGGTATGGTATTAAAAAGTTTAGAAGAACTTAAATTTCCCTGCAAGATAAAATCTGCGGCTTTAAAGCTAAAAAGCGCTAAAATTCCAAGCTGAACGATGCGTCTAGCAATTAAATACTTCATCACAGTTCTCCATCATTTAAATAATTGGTTGCTTTTTTAGCATCAAAATGTTTTGAAGTATCTGCATTTTTTATACGACCTTCATCTTTTTCATCCCAGCCTTTTACATAATGCGAACCTGCTTTTCCCAATACATACTCCCTTGGCAAAACACGAATGGCCGGTTTTTCAGTAATACAAGCAAGTTCACAAAGCCCACAACCTACACACACTTCATGATCCACGCTAGGTAGTAAAAAAGCGTGCTTGGCGGTGCGTTCATTGCGTTTAAGCTCAAGTTTTAAAGCCCTATCTATCAAAGGACAAGCTCTATAACAAGCATCGCATTGAATTCCCCAGTGTGCCACACAAGAAGCACTATCAACAATAGCAATACCTATTTTCAAAGATTCTATACCCTGCTCTAAATGCTTTTTATCTAAAGCATCAGTTGGACATTCTCTAATGCAAGGAATATCCTTACAAAGATAACAAGGAATTTCTCTTGCCTTAAAAAAAGGCGTACCATTTTTTGGACTATCTAACAAACTAGCAAGCTTTAAAGTATCATAAGGACAGGCCTTTACACAAAGCCCACAACGAATACATTTGCTTAAAAACCTAGCTTCATCTTCAGCCCCAGGAGGACGCAAGGCATAATTATCATCGGCCTTTAAAGCCAAATTAGCCAAAAATCCGCCTCCTGTACATAAACATGCAGCCTTAAAGGCACTAACGAAAAATTCTCTTCTACCTTTCATTTAATCAAAACCCTAAATTAAGCCTTATAAATTTTTACAGCACATTTTTTAAAGTCAGTTTGTTTTGAAAGCGGACAAGTCGCATCCAAAGTAACTTTATTGATATATACATTTTCATCAAACCACGGCACATACACAAGCCCTACAGGTGGTTTGTTTCTTCCACGCATATCTACTCTTGCTTTTACTTTACCGCGACGAGATTCTACCCAAACCAAATCTCCTTGATTTAAACCTAATTTTTCTCCATCTTTTTCACTCATATAACAAAGTGCTTCAGGTACAGCGCGATAAAGCTCAGGTACACGCATAGTCATAGTTCCACTATGCCAATGCTCTAAAACTCTTCCTGTTGCAAGCCAGAATGGATACTCTTTACTTGGTCTTTCAGGTGCTTTCATAAATGGCCTAAAGAAAATTTTAGCCTTATTTTTAATACTGTGCTCTTTTTCATCTTTAGGAGCTATTAAATCCCCATTTGTAAGCATTTTGTTAAAATCACCATAGAAAGCAAAATCTGAATTTGGAGCCGCTTTTTTAGCATAGTAATCAAATTTGGTATTAAATCTCCATTGAGTTTCTTTACCGTTAACTACAGGCCATCTTAAACCCCTTACTTTATGATAAGTATCAAAGTCAGCTAGATCATGGCCATGTCCTAAGCCAAACTTACGATATTCTTCCCAAAGATACTTTTGAATAAAAAAGCCATAACCTGTAAATTCTTTTCCATCGCTACCTTGAATTTTTCTTTCATCACCTTTAGCATCGGTATTATCAAAACCTTTTGCAATAGCGTCATTTGGATTAAAGCTTTTTGCTTCTTTATTGGCGAATAGTACATCAAAAAGTGTATCATCTTCGCTATAACCCATAGCTTTTGCCTCTTCTAAAACGCTTGGCAAGGTAAGTTTATCATCTACTTTTTGTTCTTTCCAAACTTCTTTAAGCTTAAAGCGTTTCGCAAATTCTAAAATTTGCCAAGTATCACTCATGGCAGCACCTACAGGTAAAACTTGTTGTTTCCAATGTTGAGTTCTTCTTTCAGCATTACCATAAGCACCCCATTTTTCATAAATCATAGCACTTGGTAAAATAAGATCAGCTACTTTTGCTGAAATTCCAGGATAACAATCACTTACAACAATAAAATTATCCATTTCTCTTGCTGCTGCGATCCAGTGATTTGCATTTGCAGTGTTTTGCCATGGATTATTCACTTGCACCCATACAAATTTAATTTTTCCATCTTCTAAATCTCTCATGATATTAAGATAAGGAGAGCCTGGTTTTGGGTTGATGGTTTTTGCAGGAACTTTCCAAATTTTTTCCGAAATTTCCCTATGCTTTGGATTTGCTACAACCATATCTGCAGGCAAACGATGTGAAAAAGTTCCTACTTCCCTAGCTGTTCCACAAGCACTTGGTTGTCCTGTTAAAGAAAAAGCTCCACTACCTGGTTTAGCTTGCTTTCCTAGTAAAAAATGTACCATATAAGCTTGTTCATTTACCCATGAACCTCTTGTATGTTGATTAAAGCCCATAGTCCAAAAACTCACCACTTTACGATTTTTCTCTATATAAAGATTAGCTAATTCTTGAAGTTTTTTCTTAAAATCTTCTAAAGATTCATTATCGTCACCTTTGGCTACTTTTGCAGTGTATTCCAAAGTATAAGGCGCTAAACCTTTTTTAAATTCTTCAAAAGAAATTTCCCAGTTTTTATCAGCTACGGCCTGATGTTTCATTTCAAATTTATCACCCGCTTTAACGCCAAGATAAGATAAAGAAGCAGCCTCTTCATCATCTAAGGTGATCACATTTTCTTTTTCAACTGTATCTTTTTCACTTTCTTTAAATTTTGGATGATTTGGATTATTTCTCATACCATAACCAATATCAGCATAACCAGTTGCAAATACGCAGTGATCTTTGATAAATTTCATATCCATAGCCTCTGGATGATTATAAACAATCTCTCTTGCTATGTAGTTCCAAATAGCCAAATCTGTATTTGGTTTGAAAATGATTTCAATATCAGCAATATTTGAAGTACGATTTGAATAAGTACTCAAATTAACAACTTTAACTTTATCAAGATTGCTTAATTTTCTATCACTTACTCTTGACCAAAGGATTGGGTGCATTTCAGCCATATTAGCTCCCCAAGTAATAATAGTATCTGTAAGCTCTATATCATCATAACAGCCTGATGGCTCATCTACACCAAAAGTTTGCATAAAACCAACTACTGCAGAGGCCATACAATGTCTTGCATTTGGATCGATATTATTTGTTCTAAAACCCGCTTTTGCAAGTTTTAAAGCAGCATAACCTTCTTGGATAGTGTATTGCCCACTACCAAAAATCCCTATACCTGTAACACCGAGTTTATTGTAGGCTTTTTTAAATTGTTTTTCCATTTCATCAAAGGCTCTTTGCCAAGAAACTTGTTGAAATTTGCCTTTTTTATCAAATTCGCCCTTTTCATTCATGCGAAGCAAAGGCATAACAAGACGATCTTCACCATACATGATCTTAGCATTAAAATAACCTTTGATACAATTAAGTCCACGATTTACAGGTGCTGCAGGATCACCTTTTGTTGCTACGATTTTTCCATCTTTTCTAGCTATCATAATCCCACAGCCAGTTCCACAAAACCTACAAACAGCCTTATCCCATTTCCAATCTTCTTCTTGTGCTCCAAGCATAGAACTTGGAACACTAAGCCCTGCAACACTAGCAGCGCTTACAATAGCGGTATTTTTAATAAAATCCCTTCTATTCATCCTTATTCCTCCAAAATAAAAAAATCATCTTATTATAAAAAATGGAGTATAAAAATCTCTTGAAATTTTAATAAAAATAATAATTTTAAAGCTCTATTTTATAGGAGTTTTATTGTCCTTTTTTATTATTCTTACACAAAATAAATATTAAATATAATCAACTTAACAATTAAAATATAATCAACTTAAAATAATAAAAAAATGAAGATGTAAAAATTAAGCCCTAAGAATGGGCTTAATCAAAAAATTAATGGCAACCACAACCACCGCAGCAGCTAGAACCACCAAAAAATGCATCAAGTTTTGCAATATCTGGCATTTCTGTGATTTCATTTACAAGTTCTTTATATGCCACTTTACCCTCTTTAATCACAAATACAGCACGAGCTAAAAGTCCCTCTAAGGCACCTTCATTTATCAAAACACCATATTTTTCACCAAAATCTTTTGCTACAAAATCACTTGCAACACTTAAATTTTCAATACCTTCTGTACTGCAAAATCTTCCCATAGCAAAAGGCAAGTCCATGCTTACTACAATCACTTCAGCACCATTGTAACTTGCTACTTTTTTATTAAATTCTCTAGCTTCCGTAGCACAAACTGGTGTATCTAAGCTTGGAACACTTAAGATGATTTGAGTTTTGTCTGCTGCACCGATTTCAATCACGCTTAAATCTTTAGTTTTAAGATTTACCTTAGGAGCATCTACTCCAACTTCTACTGAATTTCCTTTAAGTTTTACAGGATTTCCTTTAAAATTTACTGTACTCATTTAATTTCCTTTTTTGATATTTTAAACATTATTACAATTAATGTTTTAGGAGTGATTATATCCTATAAATATTAATTATTTTTAATTTCATTGAAAATTATTTTACTTCTTTCCAAGTATATTTTTTCCACACTTTTTGAGCTTCCTTGCTTTTAATAAAATCTACAAATTCTAAAGCTTTTTTGTTTTCTAAACCTTTTTTTGTAGGAGCTATTTCAGCTGCACGATAAATCACTGCTTTTTTATCTTTGATAAATAAAGCTTTATCATCACCTAAAGCCTTTGCCCAATGAGACCAAATGATTAAAGCATCAATATTTGGATTGTTATTCCACTCATCTACGGCAGCTTTAGAATTTTTAGCATAAATTTTTATATTTTTACGTAATTTTACCAAATTTTCTCTTTTTGCACTTTTTAAAGCCATATCTTCATAAAGTCCAACTTGTCCTGCACCATCAACCACCATAACATTTACGCCATCTTTTAAAATATCTTCAAAATTTTTAATATTTTTTGGATTATTTGGACGCACGATAATACCTGATGGACGCACATTTAAAACGCTTAAATTTTCCAAACTTAAACCTGGAATTTTTTTAGCAAAATCATCCATCATTGAAGTATTGCCTGAAAAAATCAAATCTGCATTTTCTTTTGCTTTATCTATCCAAGCTGGAGTTGGACCTGCGGTTACAATCACCTTTTCTTTTGTTTTTTCTTCAAATTTTAAAGCAAGCTCTTTTAGTACAGGAGCAGGACCACCTGGACCATAAACTAAAATTTCAGCATTTAAAAAACTTGCTGCTGCTAAACTTAAAATTAATATTTTTTTCATAAAATAAACCTTTCTTTATAATATAACTTACTTGAAAGGAAATTTTATCAATCCATAGTTAACTCTCCCTTACAAAGCCCTGCTTCTATAAGAAAACGAGAAGGAGCGAAAGAAGTTTTTTTGTTTTTATCATATTTAGCATAGCTTAAATAAAGCATATTTTTTGCCCTAGTTACTGCAACATAAAAAAGTCTTCTTTCTTCTTCTAAGCTTCCACCCATTCCCATAAGCTTTTGATTGGGAAAGCGACCTTGTGCAAGATCAATCACAAAAACAAGATCAAATTCCAAGCCCTTACTTGCATGTACGCTAAGTAAATTAACTCCTTTACCACTACTCATTTCGCTTGCACCTAAAGTTAGAAAATTATAATACTTATAAATATCGCTATAATTTTTTGCGAGCTCTTTTAAGACATTGAATTTTGTTTCTATTTTTTCTAAATTTTCACTCTTTCTTAATAAATCCACCTGCCCTGTTTTATTCGTCGCTCTTTTGGTTGCAAGTTCTTCGCAAATTTCTCTATAAAAAGAATTTTCGCAAATTAAATTTACTAAAGTCAAAGAATGTTTTATTTCCATAGCTTTTTTTAAAAAAAGATAGATTTTTTCCAAATTTCTAGCACACAAATCATTGATTTTTGAAAGTCTTAAAATAGGATGTGCATCAAATTCGCTCTCAAATTTAAAACGAGTTTCGCTGGCTAATTCTTCTAAGTCCGCAAAAAGTCCAAGTTGATAATTTCTTTTTTGATGATTTTGCAAATTTACATTTTTATCAGGATCTAAAAAACCTTTTATTAAATTTCCATGCCCTAATTTCAAAAGTGCGTCAAAAATTTCTTTTGCTAAAACTCCACCCACACCTTTGGTGTATTGAACCAAATGGATAAAAGCCATGATATCTTTAGGATTTACCACAAGCGCAAGCATAGCGCTAAAAGCTTTAACCTCCAAACTTTCAAAAAAACTTCCACTTCCCTTTCTCACACTTGCAATGCCCTGCTCCCTTAAAGCTACTTCGACCCCATCAGCACTTGAGTTGTTGCGAAAAATCACGGCAATTTCTTCCAAACTTACTCCGCTTGTAAGTATCATTTTAGCTATATTTTGATACTGATCAAATAATTCTTCAAAAGTAAGCAAAGATGGGGCTTTAAACTCATCATTTCTTGTAACAATAAGTTCTTTTGGGTATAATCTTTCATTATTTAAAATCACTTTATTAGCCAAAGCTAAAATACTTCTTGATGAACGGTAGTTTTTATTTAAAGAAAAAATTTTTGCATCTTTAAAACGATCTTTAAATCCACCTATGATATTAATATCAGCTCCATTAAAAGCATAAATACTCTGATCATAATCCCCCACGCAAAACAAACTTTTACTATGAAAAGCCTCTATTAAAGAACTTTGCAAAGTATTTGTGTCCTGATATTCATCTACTAAAATTTCATCAAATTCATATTTTTCTTCTTTTAAAAGCTCTTTTAGATTGATAAGTAAGTCATTAAAATCCACATAATTAAAACGCTTTTTTTCATTATCATATTCTTTTAAAATATCTTCATAAATTTCAGCATAAATACTTTGATCTTCATAGTTTTGACAAAACCAAGTATAAAAATCTTGATTGTATGCTTTATTTTGAAACAAAGAATAAAGATCGTATAAATAACTTGATTGATAAGGTTTTATATCGCTTAAATGCCTAAAAGTCCTTTTTTCATAGACACTTTTAAGTAAAGTTTTTAACTCACTTGCTTGTTTTAAGGCTATATTTTTATCCGCATTTCTAAGTAAGGTATAAGCTGTACTATGAAAAGTTCCTGCAAGTATTTTACTGGTAATATTTTTATCAAAAAATTTCCCCAAACGCCCTATCATTTCTTTACTGGCTTTGTTTGTGAAAGTTAAAAGCATGATTTTTTGTGGTGCCACTCCTTTACTCAAAAGATAAGAAATTCTTGCAACAATAGTAGAAGTTTTTCCCGTCCCTGCACTTGCAATGACAAGATTGTGTCCAAAATCAGCAGTAGCGGCAAGATATTGTTCATTATTTAATTTTGAAAGCGGCATTATTTTCCTTATAAAAGTTAAAATTATAAAAAAAATTACTTAAAAATATAAAAATTTAAAATTACTTTATATTAGATTATAGTACAATGCTAAAATTATTTAACTTTCTGTTTTTAAGGGATAGCAAATGAATTTGAAAATTTTTTCTATTATTGTTGGCATATTAATTGCTGTTATTGTAATATTAGGTGGAACATATTATTATCTTTTTGAATATTCAAAACCAAAGAATTACACCTTAAACGCCAACACTTACACCGAACAAAAATCGCATACCAATAACTACGGTAATTCCTATTCACCCTCGATCCAAACCAATAATAGCTCATCAGATGTAAATATTAATAACAATACCATCCAAAAGCAAGAAACAAACCTATTAGATGAAAATCAAAGCTTAAATAACAATACATTTAATACATCAATAAGCGAAAACAATCAAAGCTTAAATAATAACACCAATACAAGTAATAATATTAATACAAATGAAAATAAGCAAATTTTAGATACGAATAAAGAAAAATTAAAACAAGAAAATAAACAAGCCAAAATAGAAGCTCTTAAAAAAGAAATCAGCAAACAACAAAAGATCTTAGAAAGAGAAAGGGCTGTAAAAAAAGAACTTCAATCAAACAAATCAAACAAAAATAAATATCTAAATACCGCTAGAGAGTATCTAAGCATAGGAAAAAACAGTCGTTTAGAACCTGAGCTTAGCACAGAAAATATGAAAGTTTATATTTTAGATGGAAAATTTTTAAGCCAATACAGAATCAATCTGTTAAAAGATATGCTAAGCGTTATACAAGATAATGCAAAAGATTATTATCTAAGTATTTTTGTTAAAATGCTACCAAAAGGGGAAATGAAATTAACTATCTATAACAAAGAAATTATTTTTTCGGATATGAAAAAAGCTTATAAATATATTAGTTTAGATAGATTAAGCCCATATTTAAACAATCCAAAAGAATTAAATGAACATGTAGCACGTGAAGAAATTTTAGAAAGACTTAAACTTCAAATTAAAAAAGATGGCAAAGGAAGTGATTTTTCTAAACATATCAAAAGTTTGAAAACTGGACTCAATACAGCACAATATTTCTTCCCGTTTTGTGAAATTATAGAAATTAGCTCTATTAAATAAGCTAAAACAATAAAGGCAAATTAATGTATGATAAAAATTTAGAAAAAGAGTATTATCAAATTTGCGAAGAACGCGGATATTTTGAGATCGATGGCAATAAAACCATACAAGAAAAAGATAAAAATTTCTGCATTATGATGCCTCCTCCTAATGTCACGGGAGTTTTACACATAGGACATGCTTTAACTTTTACTCTACAAGACATTATAACGCGTTATAAAAGAATGGATGGCTACAAGGTTCTTTATCAACCAGGACTTGATCACGCAGGCATTGCTACTCAAAATGTTGTAGAAAAACAACTCCTTGCTCAAGGCATTAAAAAAGAAGAACTAGGTAGAGAAAAATTTATAGAAAAAGTCTGGGAATGGAAAGAGCAAAGTGGTGGAAAAATTTTAGACCAAATGAGAACACTAGGCATCACTCCTGCATGGAGTCGCTTGCGTTTTACTATGGATGAAGGTTTGGTTAATGCCGTAAAAAAAGCCTTTGTGGAACTTTATGATAAAAAACTTATTGTGCGTGGAAACTACATGATCAATTGGTGTACTCACGATGGCGCTTTAAGCGATATAGAAGTTGAATACAAAGAAAACAAAGGAAAACTTTATCATATTAAATACTTTTTAAAAGATAGTGATGAATTTTTAGTAGTAGCCACAACACGCCCTGAAACTTTTTTTGGCGATACTGCAGTTATGGTGCATCCTGATGATGAACGCTATACTAAATTTGTGGGCAAAGAAGTAATTTTACCTATAAGCAAAAAAGCTATTAAAATTATAGCTGATGAGCATGTAGAAAAAGAATTTGGAACAGGAGTTGTAAAAGTTACTCCTGCGCACGATATGAATGATTATGAAGTAGGACTTAGACATAATTTAGAATTTATAAGTATTTTTGATGAAAAAGGAATTTTAAATGAGCATTGTTTAGAATTTCAAGGTTTAGAACGTTTAGAAGCAAGAGAAAAAATCATAGCCAAACTTGAAAGCCTTGGTTTTATAGAAAAAATAGAAGAGCATAATAATCAAGTAGGATATTGTTATCGTTGCAATAATATAGTTGAACCCTATATCTCCAAGCAATGGTTTGTAAAAAAAGAAATTGCCCAGGAAAGTATAGAAAAAGTTGCACTTGGTCAAAGCAAATTTTATCCAAATCACTGGATTAATAGCTTTAATGCTTGGATGAAAGATTTAAAAGATTGGTGTATTTCAAGACAACTTTGGTGGGGACATCAAATTCCTGTGTATTATTGTGAGTGTTCACATGAATGGGCAAGCCAACATACGCCTAAAACTTGTCCAAAATGCCAAAGTCAAAATTTCAAACAAGATGAAGATGTGCTTGACACTTGGTTTTCTTCAGGACTTTGGGCTATGAGTACTTTAGGTTGGGGAAATGAAAACTGGGGCAAAGATATAATTTGGTCTGAAAATGATTTAAAAGATTTTTATCCCAATTCTTTACTTATCACAGGTTTTGATATTTTATTTTTCTGGGTAGCTAGAATGATGTTTCAAAGCACTAATGCTTTACATCAACTTCCTTTTAAAGATATTTATTTACACGCTCTTGTAAAAGATGAGCAAGGTAGAAAAATGAGTAAAAGCCTTGGAAATGTTATCGACCCAAATGAAAGCATTAAAGAATATAGTGCTGATATTTTACGCTTTACTTTGGCACTTCTTGCTATACAAGGACGTGATATTAAACTTAGCAATGATAAACTTTTACAAGTTAGAAATTTTACAAATAAAATTTCTAACGCTACAAATTATCTGCTTTTAAATGAAAGTAAATTTGAAGATTTAGAAAATATCACACTTCATTCAGAATTAGCAAAATATATCTATGCTAAATTTCAAACTTGTGTTAAAGATGTAAGAGAAAATTTAGACAATTATCGCTTTAATGATGCGGCTAATACCCTATATAAATTCTTTTGGGATGATTTTTGCGATTGGGGTATAGAGCTTAGCAAAGCAGAAAAATCAAGTGTTAAAGAACTTGGTAGTATTTTCAAAGAAGCTTTAAAACTTTTAAATCCTTTTATGCCTTTTATCAGCGAGTATTTATACCACAAACTAAGCGATACAGAGCTTAAAACAAGCCCTTCTATTATGATAAGCAAATATCCAAAATTTAAAGAACAAGATAAAAATATAGAAAAAATCTTTTCTTTACTCATAGAAAGCATAGTTGGTATCCGCCGTGCTAAAAGTTTAATCGATCTTGGAAATTCTAAAATAGAAAAAGCTTATATTAAATTTAATGATAAAAAAGTTAAAGATCAAATCAAAACTTATATGCATTTTATCATGATGCTCGCAAAATGCGAGCAAATAGAATTTATTGAAGAAAAATTATCAAAAGCCGTATGTGATGTTAGCGAGAATTTAGAAATTTTCATTACGCTTGAAAATGTTGATTTAAGTGGTATTTTAACAAGACTTGAAAATCAAAAAAATAAACTCGAGAAAGAAAGCTCCAAACTTAACTCCATGCTTTCAAATGAAAAATTCATTGCTAACGCACCTAAAGAGGTGATTGAGCAAAATAAAGAAGCTCTAGAAAATTTAAAAATTCAACTTGAAAAAATATCAGTTGAACTTCAAAATCTAAGAGGTTAAAAATTTGATAAAAATAAAAAATTTAAAAAAATATTATGGCAAGGAACTCGTGATAAACGATATTTCTTTGGAGATTAAAAAGGGTGAAATTTACGCCATAGTAGGTCATAGTGGAGCTGGAAAATCCACTCTTTTAAGATGTATTAATGGACTTGAGAATTATCAAGAAGGAAGCTTAAAAGTCTTTGAACAAGAAATTAAAGATTTAAGTCAAAAAAAATCAAAAGATTTAAGAGTGCTTAGAAAAGATATAGGGATGATTTTTCAAAATTTTGCCCTAATGGAGCGCAAAAATGTATTTGAAAATGTTGCTATGCCTTTAAGAACACACTATACTCAGTGTAAATTTCATGCCAAGCTTTTTAATAAAGAATACATGAGCGAAAAAGAAATTGCCCAAAAAGTCAATTCTTTACTTGAAATCGTAGGACTTGATCATAAAAATAAATCCTATCCAAGAGAACTGAGCGGGGGGCAAAAACAACGCGTTGCTATTGCTAGAGCCTTAGCTTTAAACCCAAAAATTTTACTTAGCGATGAAGCTACTTCGGCTCTTGATCCAAACACTACAAAAAATATTTTAGAGCTTATATCTAAAATCAATGCTGAATTTGGGATTACTGTTGTTTTAGTAACTCACGAAATGGATGTGGTGAAAGACATAGCTCAAAAAGCTTTATTACTTGAACATGGACAAATCATAGGAAGCGGAGCAATTGATGAGCTTTTTTTAAGGCCTAATGCTAAAATGAAAGAATTTTTAGGAGAAAGCGATTTCTTGCCTAAACACGGACTTAATATCAAACTTTACTTTCCAAAAGAAGTTGCCCAAAATAGCGTCATCACTCATATGGCAAGAACTCTAAATATAGACTTTAACATAGTTTGGGGTAAAATAGAAAAACTGAATGGAAAAGCCTTGGGAAATTTAGTTATAAATATAAATGAAAAGGATAAAGACAAGGTTCTTAATTACATAGAAAAAAGTGGAGTATTATGGGAGGTGGCATCATGAACGAAGAAAACATCTCTATCATCAGTGCTTTTTTTGGTAGAATTTCTCAATTTTTTAATGAATTTTCTTGGCAGGATATTAAAGAAGTGAGTTTAAGTTCTATCACAAGTTTCAGTGAAAATTATGAAAACATTTTAAAACCTGCGCTTAATGAAACAATTTATATGAGTTTAATGGCTGTACTATTTGGATTTTTATTGGCTATCATTCCTGGAATTTTACTTGCTATTTGGGATAAAAACGGAATTAAAGAAAATAAAATCGCTTATGGTATTTTAGATTTTTTTACAAATATACTGCGCGCCTTTCCATTTTTAATTCTTATAGTTGTTCTTTTACCACTTTCTAAAATCATAGTAGGCACAAGCATAGGCACAAATGCTACCATAGTTCCTTTAGCTATCGGAATAGCTCCTTATTTAGCGAAGATGCTTGAAAGTGCTTTTAAAGAAATAGACAAAGGAATCATAGAAGCAGCAAAAAGTTATGGTGCTAGCAATATTCAAATTATCTTCAAGGTTATCTTTAGCGAAGCCCTTCCTGCTATAATTAGCGGAATTACCCTAACTTTGATCTTTACCATTGGTTTTTCTGCTCTTGCTGGAACTGTCGGTGGTGGTGGATTAGGAGATGTAGCTATTCGCTATGGTTATGAAAGATTTAACAAAGAAGTTATGATTCAAACTGTAGTTATTTTACTTATATTAGTTCAGTTAGTTCAAATTCTAGGTAATTTATTTTATACTTGGGCTAAAAATAGTAAAACTACATATATCATTGCCACTCTATTGATTTTACTTGGAGTTAGCATAGTTATCAATATAAACAATGATGAAAATTTCTTTTGGCAAGTAATTGTTTTTATCTTATTTTTAGGAAGTTTGCTTTATAAAGGTTTCAAAAAATAAGGATATTATATCTCCTTTTAAGATAAATATAAGTTTTTTTAAGTAAAATTTAAACAAAAAATTAAAGGAAATAGGAATGGTGTATCAGATGCGCTAATCTGACTATCAATAAGTTTTTATATGCTTCTTCCTGATAGTCAGAGTGAATTTATTAAGATTAAAGCAAGCACAAAATGACTAAAAAGGAAAAAAATGAAAATCAAATCTTTATTTATAGCAAGTATTTTAACATTAAGTCTTAATGCAAATGCATTAGAAACCATCACAGTTGCAGCAACTCCTGTCCCCCATGCTGAAATCCTAGAACAAGTAAAACCTGATTTAGAAAAACAAGGCTACAAACTTGAAATCAAAGAATTTACGGATTATGTTTTGCCTAATCTAGCTGTTGATAATCAAGAAGCCGATGCAAATTTTTTCCAACATACTCCTTATTTGGAAGAATTTAATAAAAACAAAGGCACCAAACTTATCAAAGTAGCTGCCATACACATAGAACCTATGGCTGTTTACTCCAAAAAATACAAAAGTCTAGATGATATTAAAGAAGGGATTAAAATCGCCATTCCAAATGATCCAACCAATGAAAGTAGAGCTTTAGATATTATTGCAAAAAAAGGTTTGGTAAAATTTAAAGATAAGACTTTAAAAACACCTCTTGATATTATAGACAATCCTAAAAAAATTAAATTTGTAGAATTAAAGCCCGCACAACTTCCAAGAGCTTTAGATGATGTTGATTTTGCTGTAATTAATTCCAATTACGCTCTCTCTGCAAATCTAAATCCTGCAAAAGATAGCGTATTTATCGAAGATAAAGAAAGCCCGTATGCAAACATTCTTGTTGTAAGAGTGGGACATGAAAACGATCCAAAAATCAAAGCCTTAATCCAAGCTCTACAAAGTGATAAAATCAAACAATTTATCATAGAAAAATACAACGGATCTGTTTTACCTGCTTTTTAATTTTGTCCCTTATCTAGGGGCTTTTTTCTTAAATACAAAGGAGTTTTTATGAATTTATTTAAAATTATTATACTCACTTGCATTCTAAAATTTATCTAGTCTATTTGCACAAAACATTACTATAGGAGCCACTCCAAATCCTTTTGGTAGCTTGTGCTAGAACTAATGAAAGATGATTTTAAAAACAAAAGGGTATGAACTTAAAATAGTAGAATTTTCAGACTATATTTTGCCCAATCGTGCATTAGAGGAAAAAGAACTTGATGCAAATTTATATCAACACAAACCTTTTTTTAGAAGAATACAACCTAAAAAAAGGTTCAAATTTAATTGCAACAACGCCTGTACTTATAGCTCCAGTAGGAGTTTATAGTAAAAAAATCAAAAATTTAGAAAATCTTAAAGAAGGTGCTAGAGTTGCTATACCTAATGATGCCACCAATGAAAGCAGAGCCCTTGATTTACTAGCTAAAGCAAATTTAATAGAATTTAAAAGTCAAAGCACCCTTAAAACCCCTATTGATATAAGTAAAAATCCAAAAAATCTTAAATTTATAGAGCTTAAAGCCGCACAACTTCCAAGAGCCCTAAATGATACTGATTTGGCTGTTATTACTACAAACTATGCTCTTGGAGCCGGCTTAAATCCTTCAAAAGATGGTATTTTTATGGAAGATAAAGATAGTTTATATGCTATTGTTTTAGCTACAAGAAAAGGTAAAGAAACAAGTCAAAAAAGTCTTGTCATTAAAGAAATTTTAACAAGTGATAAAATTAAAAATTTCATCATAGAAAAATACAAAGGCTCTGTTATTCCTACTTTTTAACTCTATACAAAGCCTTCTAAAGGCTTTGTTAAACTTATAAAAGCTAAAATACTATTTATTGCTTTATAATTCTTAGGATAAAAATGAAAATTATTTTTTTAACTTTTTTTATTGTAATAAATTATATCCAAGCAGCTAGTTTAGAAGAAATCAAAACAGCGCTAGCTAAAGAATTTAGAAATAATTTTCCTAAAATTATCATTTCTCAAATTGATTTAAAAATAACATCACTACCTAAAGATTTTGAACAATATGAATTTCTAAGAATCGCTAATGGACGTTTTAATCAAGCACAAGGATTTTTAAGGGCTGAATTTAAGACTCCGCAAAATATACAAAAAAATGTATTTTTTAGATATTTCATTCAAGCAAATTTAGAAGTTTTAAAAAGCGAACGTGTTATAAAAAGAGGAGATAAACTTGGAGCTTTTGACTATAAAAGTGTATTGATTGATTTTGATAAAGTTCCTTTAAATGCCTTAACCTTAGATGATGTGGATAATCTTATAGCTAAAAGCAATATTAACAAAAACACCATTTTAAGAGCAAATATGTTTAAAACTACAGCCTTAATACGCCGAAATGATCCTATAATCGGGGTTTTAAGCGAAGCAAATGTTGATGTTTTAATCGAACTTGTAGCCTTGCAAAGTGCAAATATGGGCGAAAGGATTCGTGCAAAAAACAAAGAAGGTAAAGTTATGCAAGGCATCGTAGTGGGTAAAAATAGGATGATTATACAATGAAGGTTTTATTAGGAATTTCTGGTTCAAGCAGTGTCAATTTAGGCTTAAAATTATTAAAAAATTTAGAAAATCAATGCGAACTTTATTGTATTTTAACCCAAGGTGCAAAACTTAGTTTCAAAGCCGAAAATCAAGCAAATTTAGAAGAAATTTGTCAAGAAAATTTTAAATACACTCATTTTTTAGATGATAAAAATTTGAGTCTAAGTGTAGCAAGCGGATCTTTTGGAATAGAAAAAACCATCATTGCTCCTTGTTCGATTTCAAGTTTAGCAAAAATTCACGCTGGTTTTGCAGACACTCTTTTAATGCGTGCTGCAGCAGTGGCCTTAAAAGAAAGAAAAAAACTCATCTTAGGTGTACGCGAAATGCCTTTTTCTACTTTAAATTTAGAACATATGCTAAAACTTAGCCAAATGGGAGTTATCATCGCACCTCCTATTATCGCAAGTTATTCCAAAGCAAACAATCTAGAGCAAATGGAAAATTTTATCGTAGGTAAATGGCTAGATCTTTTAGAAATAAAACACAATTTATATGAAAAATGGCAAAATTTTTAGTTTAAATTTGTTATATTTTTAAAAAAAATTGGAGCAAAAATGACTTGTTTATATCCTGGGACTTTTGATCCTATTACCAACGGACATTTAGATGTTATAAAACGAGCTTTAAAAATTTTTGATGAAGTCATCGTTGCTATAGCAAAAAGTGAACATAAAAAACCTTGCTATGATTTAGAAAAACGTAAAGAACTAGCCCTGCTTGCAATACAAAATTTAAAAAATGTTAAAATTATTACTTTTGATAATTTACTTGTAGATTTAGCCAAAGAATTAAAAGTTAATACTATAATCCGTGGACTTAGAGCAGTGAGTGATTTTGAATACGAATTGCAAATTGGCTATGCAAATCACGCACTTTGGGAAGATATAGAAACCATTTATCTTATGCCAAGTCTAAAACATGCTTTTATTTCAAGCTCTATTGTTCGTTCTATAGTAGCACATGGGGGTGATGTAAGTTCTCTTGTTCCAAAAGAAATTCTACCTTTTTTAAAGGATGATTCTTGTATGTAGTTTTTGAAGGTATTGACTGCGTAGGAAAAAGTACGCAAATTTCACTTTTAAAAGAAATTTACAAAGACGCCATTTTCACACTCGAACCTGGTGGAACAGAACTTGGAAAGCACTTAAGAGAAATTTTACTTAATAAAACTCATCCTATTAGTAAAAGAGCTGAACTCTTGCTTTTTTTAGCTGATCGTGCTCAACATTTTGAAGAAATCTTAAAAACCAATCAAAACAAACTCATTATTAGCGATAGAAGTTTTATTTCAGGCATGGCTTATGCCAAAGATTTTGAAAACGATTTGCTTTTTGCTTTAAATAGTTTTGCTTTAGAAAATTTTTTTCCACAAAAAATTATCTTTTTAAAAGGAGATGCAAGCCTTATCCAAGAACGCCTCAGTCAAAAAGAACTAGATAGCATAGAAAAACGTGGCATTGAGTATTTTTTAAGCGTGCAAGATAAACTCGAAAAAGTGCTTCATTTTTTAAAAGAAAAAATTTCTATAGAAATTTTAACACTTGACGCAAAAGAAAGTAAAGAAAAATTACACCAACAAATAAAGGAATTTTTACAATGATTAACGCTTTAAAAGGAATGAAAGATTTATTAGATAAAGATGCATATTATTATGAAAAAGTGATTAAAACCTGTGAAGAAGTAGCTAAAAACTATGGCTTTACTTTTATCAACACACCGCATTTAGAACTTTGCACCCTTTTTAAAAGAAGTGTAGGAGAAAGTTCTGATATAGTAGGTAAAGAAATGTATGAATTTATCGATAAAGGCGAAAATCATGTTTGCATGCGTCCTGAAGGAACTGCTGGGGTGGTGCGTGCCTATATAGAAAAAAAACTCGATAAAAACACTAGTGTGAAAAGATGGTTTTATCATGGCTCTATGTTCCGCTATGAAAGACCCCAAAAGGGACGCTTAAGAGAATTTCATCAATTTGGCGTTGAAAGTTTTGGAAACGCAAGTGTTTATGAAGATGCCAGTATTATTTTAATGTTAGTAGAAATTTTTTCACGCTTAGATATTAAATTTAAACTACTGATTAACTCTTTAGGTTGTTTAGAATGTATGCCAAAATATCGTGAAAATTTAATACATTTTTTAGATAGCAAAGAAGGTTTTTGCGAGGATTGTTTGCGTAGAAAAAACTTAAATCCCATTCGTGTTTTAGACTGTAAAAATGAACATTGTCAAAGCTTGCTTAACGATGCTCCGCTTTTAAATCAAAATTTATGCTCATCTTGCCAAAAAGACTTTAAAATTTTACAAAGCGTTTTAAAAGAAAATGGAGTGGATTTTGAAGTGGATTCTAAGCTTGTTAGAGGGCTTGATTACTATTCTAAAACAGCTTTTGAATTCATTAGCGATGAAATTGGCGCAAAAGCTGCTATTGCTGGGGGCGGAAGATATGATAGACTCATTGAATACCTTGATGGAAAAAGTGGTTTTGGTGTAGGTTTTGCCATGGGCATAGAAAGAATTATAGCTATTTTAGAACAAAAAGAAGAAAAAATCCAAAGAGAAGGAATTTATCTTTGCGCTATGGATGAAATTTATATCCAAAAACTTTTGCATATCGCTACAAATTTAAGAAAAGAATATAAAGTACTTTTAAGCTATGAAGCAAGAAAGCTAGCTAAACATCTTGAAAACGCGGATAAAAATAATGCTGAAATTTTTCTTTGTATGGGAGAAAATGAAGCACAAAATGAAAGTTTGTTTTATAAAAATTTAGCAAAAAAAGAAGAAAAAATAATTAAAATTTCAGACTTAAAAAAGGTTTTATGATGGATTATGGTATTGATATTTGGGGAAATGAAAATTTCATTATCAAAAATGGTAAAGTTTGTATCAATCACGAGAAAAAACCTGCTATTATTGATATAGTTAAAGAATTAAGAGATGATGGATATAAGGGGCCTTTACTTTTAAGATTTCCTCATCTTATCCAAAAACAAATTGAAAATATTTACGGAAATTTTAATAAAGCAAGAAAAGAATTTGGCTATAAAGGAGGATTTAACGCAGTTTATCCTTTAAAGGTCAATCAATACCCTGGTTTTGTAAAGAATCTTGTAAAGCTTGGAAAAGACTATAACTACGGACTTGAAGCAGGTTCTAAAGCAGAGCTTTTACTCACTATGGCTTATAATAACGAAGGTGCACCTATTACCGTAAATGGCTTTAAAGATAGAGAACTTATCAATATAGGCTTTATCGCAGCTGAAATGGGACATAATATCACTTTAACCATAGAAGGACTTAATGAACTTGAAGCTATCATAGACATAGCCAAAGAGCGTTTCAAACCTAAACCAAATATAGGCTTACGTGTGCGTTTGCATTCTGCTGGAGTTGGAATTTGGGCAAAAAGCGGTGGGATTAATTCTAAATTTGGGCTTACATCCACTGAACTCATAGAAGCAGTAAATTTACTTAAAGAAAACAAACTTTTAGAACAATTTACCATGATTCACTTTCATCTAGGCTCTCAAATTACTGAAATTCATCCTTTAAAAAAAGCCCTAAATGAAGCAGGAAATATCTATACAGAACTTAGAAAAATGGGAGCTAAAAATCTAAAAGCTATCAATCTTGGTGGTGGTTTGGCTGTGGAATACTCGCAATTTAAAAATGAAAAAAGTAGAAATTATACCCTAAGAGAATACGCTAACGATGTAGTTTTTATCCTAAAAAACATAGCCGAACAAAAAAAAGATTTAGAGCCTGATATTTTTATAGAAAGTGGGCGTTTTGTAGCAGCCAATCACGCCGTTTTAATCGCTCCTGTATTAGAACTTTTTTCCCAAGAATATGCAGAAAACAAACTCGTACTTAAAAAACAAAATCCAAAACTTATCGATGAACTTTACGATCTTTATAAAAGTATAAAACCTTCCAATGCTTTAGAATACTTACACGATAGCATAGATCATTTAGAGAGTATTTTAACTCTTTTTGATTTGGGCTATGTCGATTTGCAAGATCGCTCCAATGCTGAAATTTTAACTCATTTGATTACAAAAAAAGCCATCTTGCTTTTAGGCGATAAGCAAAATCCTGCGGATTTACTTGCCATACAAGATGAAGTGCAAGAAAGGTATTTGGTAAATTTTTCACTCTTTCAAAGCATGCCTGATTTTTGGGGCTTAGAACAAAATTTCCCTATCATGCCACTTGATCGCTTAGATGAAGAACCGACTCGAAGTGCAAGTATTTGGGATATAACCTGCGATAGCGATGGAGAAATTTCATACTCTAAAGATAAACCTTTATTTTTACACGATGTAGATGTAGAAAAAGAAAATTATTTTCTAGGTTTTTTTCTTGTAGGCGCTTATCAAGAAGTACTTGGAATGAAACACAATCTTTTCACTCATCCTACTGAAGCTATTATAAGTATCAATGAAAAAGGTTATGAAGTTGAGGGGATTATAGAAGCACAATCCATACTTGATGCCTTAGAAGATTTAGACTATGATATACACGCTATCATGGATATACTTAATGAACGCATAAGCAATTCCAAGCTTGTAAATGACAAACAAAAAAAACATATTTTAGGGGAACTTTATCTCTTCTTAAATGATAATGGTTATTTAAAAAGTATAGGAGTTTAGATGAATTTTTGGGGTATTATAAAAGAAGATTTTTCTCAACCAAAGGCACAAGATCCAGCTTTTAATTCTTGTATAGAACTTTTTTTTAATTACCCTGGAGTATGGGCTGTAGTAAATTACCGTTTTGCACATTTTTTTTACATAAGAAATTTTAAACGCATTGCCAGAATGATTAGTGGAATTTCACAATTTCTAACTGGAGTAGATTTGCACCCTGGAGCAGAACTTGGAAGACGTATTTTTATAGATCATGCTAATGGAGTGGTTATAGGCCAAACAGCGATCATAGAAGATGATGTTTTGATTTATCAAGGCGTTACTTTAGGTGGAACAAGTCTTGAAAAAGGCACTAAACGTCATCCAACCATAAAAAAAAGAGTGATCATAGGCTCGGGCGCAAAAGTACTTGGCAATATCACCATAGGAGAAAATGCCAAAATAGGCTCAAATGCTGTAGTGGTTAAAGATGTAGGTGCAAATTTAACTGCCGTTGGAATTCCTGCTTATATTATCGAAGAGCGTAAAAATAAAAATATTAGAGCTATAGATGCAAATTGCGATGACAAACTAGAAAAGTTAGAAAAGAAAATTTTAGAACTTGAAAATCTTATATTAAAAACAACTTAAATTACAAAAATAATAATTTTTTATAATACATAAAATTATACGTATTATTATGCGTACTAATTTTTTCTAAAAAATTAATACAAATTTTCACATTTGCTGAAATTTATAACTCATTTTTAAATTAAATTTATTGTAAAAATGCAATTTTCTGCTAAAATTAAACAAAAATTATTAAGGATTGAAAAATGCTTACAAAAAGATCTCAAGTTTTAGAAGAATCTATCACCTTAGCCATCACTGCACTTGCTAATGAACTTAAAGCTAAAGGCGAAGATATCATTAGTTTTTCAGCAGGCGAACCTGATTTTGACACATCGCAAATCATCAAAAATGCCGCTATAAATGCTATTGAAAAAGGATGTGGAAAATACACTGCCGTTGCGGGAATTCCTGAAGTATTAAAAGCTATTCAAACCAAGCTAAAAAAGGATAATAATCTTGATTATGAAACAAATGAAATCATCACCAATGTAGGCGCAAAACACTCCCTTTTTGAATGTATAGAATGCTTAGTAGAAAAAGATGATGAAGTGATTATCCCTAGTCCTTACTGGGTAAGCTATCCTGAAATGGTAAAATTTGCGGGTGGAAAACCTGTATTTATAGAAGGCTTAGAAGAAAATGGCTTTAAAATTACCACTGAACAATTAAAAAAAGTTATCACGCCTAAAACCAAGGTTTTGATACTAAATTCTCCTTCAAATCCTGTGGGATCGATTTATTCTAAAGAAGAATTAACTCAAATTGCTAAAGTTTTAGAAGGAACGCAAATCACTATTTTAAGCGATGAAATGTATGAAAAACTTCGCTATGATGGTTTTGATTTTGTAGCTTTTGCAAGCGTAAGCGAAGATGCTTTAAAACGCACTGTAACTATTAACGGACTTAGCAAATGTGGAGCTATGCCAGGATGGCGTTTTGGCTATATGGCAAGCAAAGATAAAGCCCTAATTTCAGCCGTTAAAAGACTTCAAGGACAAAGCACTTCAAATATTTGCTCCATCACTCAACATGCAGCCATTCCTGCTTTAAATGGAAAATGTGATGAAGATATAGAAAAAATGCGTCAAGCCTTTGAAAAACGCCGTAACTTAGCCTTAGATATGCTTAAACAAATCCCAAATATCAGTGTTTATAAACCAGAAGGTGCTTTTTATCTTTTTGTAAATATACAAAAAATAGAAAAAGATTCTATGAAATTTTGCCAAAAATTGCTTGAACAAGAAAAAGTTGCCGTTGTTCCAGGCATAGGTTTTGGAATGGATGGATACTTCAGACTTTCTTACGCTACGAGCGATGAACTTATCAAAAAAGGCTTAGAAAGAATAACAAATTTCATTAAAAACTATAAATAATTCTAGGTTAAAGCCTAGAATTATTTAGGCAAATTAAAACCTTATAAATCAAAATAAAATTAGGGCTTTTTAAGCACAGCATTTACCCTTTGAACACTATCTGATTTATTTAAACTCAATCTTATTATAGAATTTTCTAATCCACCTAAAGAATGCGCTACATTTGCCTCTAGGCTTATCATATCTAAAGCATTTAATTCAAATTTTTCCTTTTCCACTTCAAACCAAATTTTGCCGCTTAAAACTTGAACGTGTATAGCAAAAGGAGCCTTATGCTCTTTCATCACACTATCTTTAGCTAATAAAATTTGAATTTCTTTGCCTTTTTCATTATCAATTAAAACATTGATTTTCACTTCTTTTGGGCTAAATTCCGCCCTATTCCATTGAATGATTTTCATAAAATCTCCTTTTCTTAGTTTTATAAAACTATAGCAAAAACCAAAATATAGATTATAAACTTGTGTTAATTTATCCTTCTTTCCACCAAAAATCCTGTTTAAATTTAGCCCCTATTTCACAAGCTTCACCCATTTTTGGTGTGATAAGGGGTAAATCTAAATTTTCATAAAGAAATTTTACCACTTCATTCCACGCGTGAGTTCCTGCTAAAAATCTCCCCCAATGTATAGGCATGACGGCTTTTGCATTAAGATCTTTTGCTTCTTTTAAAATTTGCTCAGGAAAAGAGTGCGAATATGGCCAAGCGATATTAAACTGTCCACTTTCAAGACAAGCTAGGTTAAAACCTCCAAAATATTCACCTATTTTTTTAAAATGTGTAAAATATCCTCCATCTGCGCTAAAAAATACTCTCTTATCTACACTTAAAAATTCCATTACAAAAGAAGCCCAAAGGGTTTTGTTTTTACCATCTCCCCTACTTGAACTGTGTTGTGCAGATGTTGCAATGATTTTTAAATCATCAAATTCTATTCCACTCCACCAATCAAGCTCTATGATTTTTTTCTCACTCACCCCATAGCTTTTTAGATAATTTCCCACTTTTAAAGGAGTAATAAAAAATTTAGCCTTATCTTTTAAAGCTTTTACACTCTTAGCATCTAAATGATCAAAATGCGAATACGTGATAATCACAGCAAAAATTTCATTAAAATCATTTGCATTATAAACAGGAGTATTTTTAAAAGCCTTGTTGATAAAAGAAATAGGCGAAGCATGAGTGTTAAAAATAGGATCAATCAAAATTTTATATTCTTTAAAACTTACAAAAAGCGAAGAATGCCCAAGCCAAGTAATATGTGGGGTGCTAAAATCACTCAAATCAGGCTTAAAAAAAGGTAATTTAAAAGAAGGAATGGCATTTTTTGGGTAAAGATAATAATACCTCAAAATTTCTCTAAAAGATACTTTAGGAGTTATAAGACTTTGCTCGTTTTCATTAAGAAAAATTTCATATTTTTTGCCCTGCACTTTTTTAGCTTTTGATCGTTGTGTATTGGAAATATCAAAGGTTTTAAAAAAATCTACACTCACAAACATTTATCCTTTTTTGACAACTTTATACTTTAAAAATCATCACAAACCATATTAAACATTGTATTTGCTATTTTGTCTTTGAAGTCATTATTTTGAGTAAATTGTTTAAAAAGTTCCAAATTTAAATTTAAAAGATCTTGAATTTTGTCTTCTAAAATTTCATCAAATCTAATGCGCGAATTTTGCATACCTGATTTGTTAAAAGTTTCGCGTATTTCTTCATTTTTCGCTATATCATCTTTTATGTCATATAAGATTTTAGCTATTTTGTCGTTTTCGTTAAAGTCTATATTTGCGTATTTATTGTTAAAATCTTTGATGATGTTTGAAAGCTTTCTAATTCAGCTTCGACACTTTTACTTGAACCATCTGCAAAAGAAGGCTTTAGCTCTCCATTTCCTTGTAAAATGATATCTTGTGTTTTATCAAGTTGTAAGCGATAACTATCAAAATCCACATTATCTAAAATTCCTTTAGCTAAGTCCTCTGATTTAGGCAAGATGATCTTGCTAGTAAGTTTTTTAAGCAGTATATAAAGCTTTTCAAGTTCTATATCTTCATAGGGTAATATTTGAGCTAAAAAAGAATACTCTTTAAGATAAGTCCTTGCTTTATTATAAAAATCTAATTTTTCATCATCGCTTTTTTGATCAAATTTGGTTAATATTGTGTCTAATTTTGAATGAATGATATTTTCTTTTTCACTTTTTAAAATGGCATTTGTAAAATCATCTATTTCTTCTTGGGTATAAATTTCATATTCATTTAGATTTGCTTTTAAATCAAAAATTCTATTATCATCTGTGGCTTCGCTTAAGTAAGTTTGTTCATAAAATATACTAAAAGATTTTGCTATATCTTCATGGGTGTTTGCAAAGTCTAGCACGAAAGTATTTTCTTTGTTTTTGCAAGTTCGGTTTAGTCTTGATAGAGTTTGCACTGCACTTACTCCGCTTAATGTTTTATCCACATACATAGTATGTAATAATAGTATGTAATAATGGTTCATTAAATCCGGTTTGGTATTTTTCTACAACGATTAAAAAACGATACTCATCTTTTTTAAACTCATCTTTTAAAGCATTTTCTGAAAAACCATTCAAACCACTTTCACTATAAATTTCATTACTTCACTTGAAAAAAAGCCACTATAGCTTTAAAATATGGATAATTTTTTCTTAAATACTCTCTAAAAACAAGATAATACTTCACAGCATTTTCTCTTGAGCTTGCTACAACCATAGCTTTTGCTTTGCCATTTATCTTTTTAAAGCTATTTTGGAAAAAATGCTCACACATGATTTGTGATTTTTGTTCGATTGTTTTGATATTGTTTTGGACATAGGCTTTTAGTTTTGCGTTTGCTCTTTTTTTGTCGTATTTTGGATTGTCATTTGTACAAGATATGATTTTATAGTAACTTTTATACGTTGTATAGCCTTTTAATACATCGAGTATAAAACCTTCTTCTATAGCTTGTTTCATCGAGTAAAGATGAAAAGGGATAAACATTTGTTCTCCATTAACATCACAAGGCATACCAAACATTTCTAAGGTTTTTGGCTTAGGCGTAGCGGTAAATGCAAAATAAGAAGCATTGCTTTGGAGTTTTTTATTTTTTATGATTTCTAAAATTTCATCATCTAAATTTTGATTTTCATCACTGCTTTTATCCCTTATGGCTTCTGCCATTTTTTGAGCGTTGCTTCCGCTTTGACTAGAGTGTGCTTCATCGATGATGATAGCAAAAGTTTTGCTTTTTAAAGTTTTGATTTCATCTAAAATAAAAGGAAATTTTTGTATGGTTGTGATGATGATTTTCTTACCTTCTTCTAAAGCATTTTTAAGCTGTTTGCTTCCATGAGTGATAGCTTCGACTAGATCTTTTGTCTTCTGTGAAAAAGATTTTACATTTTCTCTTATTTGCCTATCAAGCACTTTTCTATCGGTTACTACGATGATAGAATCAAAGATATTTTTTTCAAGTCTATGCAAACTTACGAGATTATGTGCAAGCCAAGATATAGAATTGCTCTTGCCGCTTCCTGCACTATGCTGGATCAAGTAGCGTTGCCCTGTGTCGTTTTCTTTTGCATGGGCGAGTAGCTTTTCTACTACATCAAATTGATGATATCTAGGAAATATGATGATTTCTTCATTTTTCTTTTTTACAACTTGCACAAAATTAAAAAATAAATTTAACAAAGTATCTTTTTTAAAGATTTTCTCCCACAAATAAGCTGTTTTTATACCATCACTTGGCGGGTTGCCTGCTCCATTTGCTAAGGCTATTTTGCCACTACCATTATTTAAACCAAGGTTAAAAGGTAAAAATGTAGTCACATCTTGATCTAATTTTGTACTCATATAACAAAGATCATTATCTAGTGCAAAATGCACTATCGTATAGTTAAATATAGCTTCTTTTGGGTTTCTATCTTTTTTATACTGCTTTATAGCGTGAAAGACATTTTGCCCGGTGAAATGGTTTTTAAGCTCTATGGTGATAAGGGGCAAGCCATTTAAAAAGATCACCATATCAAGGGAGTTTTTATTTTGTGTGCTATAGTGAAGTTGGCGTATAATAGAAAGGGTGTTTTGCTCGTATTTTTTCACGCTTTCTTCGTTTGCACTAGTATTTGGTTTTGAAAAGGCTAGGTAAATTTTAATGCCTTTGATCTCCACATAGCTTTGCAAGACTTTGACTATGCCTTTGGTTTTGATCTGTGAGAAAATACGATTAAAAAGCTCTTTTTTATAGTTTTGTCTGCAACGCTTTTTAAGCTCTTCTAATGCTACACTTTGCGTAGCTTGTAAGAAATTCTCAAAAAGCTCTACATCTATGCATAAATTTTTATCGTAATTTTCATTTGTTCTTTTGATATAGGCATGGTTTTCTAACAAATATGATTCTATGAAATCTTCTAAATCTTTCTCTTGATAGTTAGTCATTGTTTTTTCCCATCATCTTTTCATAATGTTCTTCATGTTTTAATTTATTAAAAAAATTCTCAAATGCTTCAAAAAACATATTTATATCAATGTCTTTTACATCTGATATATTTTCTCTATCAGAATGAGATTCTCTACTTATATATCTATAGAAAGCTTTATATTGTATATCATTTGCAAAATACTCATTAACAATATCAATCAATTTTTTTGCATACACAAAGGCTATAAAATTTTCTAAAATATTTCTCATTGTATTAGGTATTATCGCTTTATGTGTTTTTTCCTGCTTATACTCTTTTAATATTTGCCAATAAGCTTGATAATCATTTAAAATTTCATCTCTTTTTAAGCTACTAATACAAGAAAAATTATTTTGATTTTTAAATATTCTAAACGAAGTAATATTATTCTTTTTATCTTCTTTATTGATAATTTTAAAAAATTCATGATAAAAATACAAATTATGTGTAAAAATAAAAATTTGTTTATATAAAGCATTTTCAAAAAAAGTGTGTTTTATAAGTTGGGCTATCTCATAAATATAATTAAAAGAAAGACTAGAAATAGGATCATCAATCACGATAATTTTATCTAAAATTACTTCATCTTTTTCTTTTTTACCTTGACAGAGCTGTAAAAAATACAAAAATGAAATTAAAGTTTTTTCACCTTCGCTTAAGGTTTTAAAACTAGGTTTATTTTCTCCTTCTCTTACGATAATGTAATCTTGTTTTTCATCATCTTGAGTTTTGATGCAAAAACTTAAAATTCCTAAATCTTTCAAATGGTTATTTATCTTATCAACCGCTTCTTGGATATTAATTACCTCTTTTTGTTTTTCTTTTATAGTATTTTCTATATTTTTTATTTCCTTTATGATAATTTCATATTTTTCATCTAAGTCTTTTTTTAAATCTTCCTTTTCTTTTTTATCTTTTTTATATTTTTCTATAATCTCCTTTTTTTTCAAAAATCACAAATTCCCAAAATTGTTTTTCTAATTTCTCTTTCTCATTTTTACAATTATCCAACTTGCTATTAAATTCTATGATTTTTTGTTGTATTTCTTTGATATAATCATTAAAATTTTGAAATACTTCATCAATTTTTTCTAATTCTATTTTTTTGCTAGGTTCTTTAATCTTTTCTTGAATTTTTCTAATATTTTCTTCAAGTTTTAATTTTACTTGAGAATATAATTTTTCAAATTCCAAATCTTTACTATCTAAAATATCTTTTCTATAAAAAGTTTCTATACTTGGTATATTTGAAAATAAATTTTGATATTCATCATTTAATTTTTCAATTTCTTTTATTTTTTCTTCATATGTTTTATCAAAATAATCCTCTAAATAGTTTTTAAATTCTTGAGTGATTGTATCATTTTGACAAAAAGGGCAAGTTTGAGAATCTTGCAAAACATACTTATCAAAACCATCTTTTACCCAATCTTCATTTCCTAGCTTTTTGATTAAATCTGCAATGATGCTATCTTGATTACCTACTATTATTTCATTAAATATTAAGTTATTTTCTATATTTTTAAATTCTATATTTGAAATTCCATTGATATTTTCTAATTTAACTTGTGTCGCATCAGTAAGAATATTATATTGTTTCTTTAATTCTTCTAAATTTGTATTTTGATTTATTGTATCAAGAGATAAAACTTCTTCTATTTTTGGATTTATAAAATTAAGAAAACTATCTTTGCTTCCCATTTTTCTTTCAAAAAAATCTTTAAAATTATCACTGTGATTTTGCTTGATTTTCCAAATATTATCTTTAAAATCATTTTCTATTTTTATTATATCTTCTTGCTTTTCTTTTAATTTTTTTCATTTTCATCTTGACTAGATTTTAATCTTATTAATTCTTTTTGCAAATTTTCAATTTCTTGTTTTATGCTTGTATTTTCTTCGGATAGTGTAAAAATTCCTTGCTGTTTGTCTGTATCATAAAAGTTTTTTTCAATAAAATCTTGATTATAAACTAAATTTTCTTCATTGCTTAAACCTTCTATTTTACAATCTTTAAAGTTTTCATCTTCTTGATTTGCTAAAAATTTAGAAATTTGCGTTTTTCCTGCTCCATTTAAACCATAAATCAAATTAATACGCTTATTTGTCTCTAGTGTTGTTTCATCTTTATAGCTTGCTACATTTTTCATAGAAATTTTGGTAATCATCTTCTATCCTTTTATAAATCAATCCTACCGCATACGGCTTGGTTTATGAGTGTGGTTTTGTATTCTTTTATGAGTTCTATTTGTTTTTCGGTTTTTTCTATCAATAAATCTATTTTTTCGCATTTTTCATCTAAAAATTTTGCGATTTGCTCTTGTTCTTTTAATGGTGGATAAACTATTTGCATATTGGCCATTTCATTATTCATAATTTTTGCTCCATTAGTGTCAGGACGCTTATAATAAGGGACAACATTTTGAAGAGCATAAGTCAAAAAAGACATATTTTCATTATTTCGTGGTTTTAATATTCCACATACATTTGTGCAATTATATTTTCCATTTCTAAGAAAAATTGTGCCTGCATTAACACCATCAGTTGTCCAAGTTATTTGTTCGCAATCAAAATCATAAGTTTTTATATATCCTAATATTCCATTGTTAGTTGTTTGAGAAGAATAAACTGGAAAATTTCCATTTTCATCCAATTCTTCTTGAGAAATTACACGACCTCTTCCAATACTAAAAATATGCTTTATTTTCACCACCTCCCAATGCTCTGGAATTTCGCCAAGCCATTCTATACTGCTATCTTTGAAATTTTTCATTGTATGATCTCTCTTAAAAGATCTTGCACTTCTTTTTCTAGCTTTTCTAATTCGCTGTTTATCTCTTCTAGTTTTCTTGGTGGAGTATAGGTATAAAAGTATTTGTTAAAAAGTATTTCATAACCCACACTTGCACTATCCCAAGCTATCCAAGAATTTTTCACATAGGGTTTTACTTCTGTGTCGTAGTAGCTTTGTATGTCTGTTTTGAGTGGGATTTTTTCAGTATTGTTGGTTTTATCGCTATCGATGATGAGGTTTTCTTCGCTTTTTTTGAGTTTTACACCTAAAAAGCTTATGAATTCGTTTCTATCTTCAAAATCTTGTGGGTTTTGCTCTAACTCTTGTAATTTTTCTAAGATTTTGTCTTTGTCTTTGAATTTTACAAATTTTTCATCATCTTTTAAAACTTCTATACTTTTTGGTTTTTCTATAGTGATTTTAGTATAGCCAAAGTCTTCATTGTCAAAAATTTTGCAGTCTTTGTTAGAAATATTTTCTAAAAATAACTTAGTGATTTTTTCTATATGTTCTTTAGTCATTTGATTTTGTTTAGAGCCTAAAGATTTTTTCATCTTAGAAAAATACTCTTCGCTTGTAGCGTTTATGAGTTGGACTTTGCCTTTTTTATGTTCTGGCTTTTTGTTGGTGATGATCCATATGAAAGTAGGAATTCCTGTATTGTAAAACATATTTGTAGGTAGAGCGACTATAGCTTCAAGATAGTCTTTTTCTATGATATGTTTTCTTATGGCTACCATGCCACTATCTGAGTTAAAAAGTGATGAGCCATTATGCACGCTTGCGATGCGAGAGCCTAAAGGGGTATCTGTTTTCATCTTGCTAAGCATATTGAGCAAAAACATCATTTGCCCATCGCTTTTGCTCGTAATACCTACGCTAAATCTTGGGTCATTGCAAGTTGAATTTGAACCTTTCTTTTCTACGCCTAAAATTTTTTGATCATTTTCCCAAGACTTGCCATAAGGTGGATTGCTAAGCATGAAATCAAATTGCAAATTTTGCTGATCATTGCTTAAAGTAGAGCCAAATTTTATATGATCTGGATCTTCGCCTTTTATCAGCATATCTGCTTTGCATATGGCGTAGGTTTCGGGGTTGATTTCTTGTCCGTAAAGATAAATATTTGCTTTTGATTGTATAAGACCATCAGGATCTGTGATGAATTCTTTTGACTCTGTGAGCATTCCACCGCTTCCGCAAGCATTATCATAAATAAGCCATGTTCCTTTTTTGATCTGTTCTTTTACAGGTAAAAATACAAGATGAGTCATAAGCTCTATAATCTCTCTTGGAGTAAAGTGTTCTCCGGCTTCTTCGTTATTTTCTTCGTTAAATTTACGGATAAGCTCTTCAAAAACATACCCCATGCCAAGATTACTCAAGCCTTTATGGATAACATTGCCTTTTTCATCTAAAATATCTTTTATACCGAAATTTACCTTAGGCGAGCAAAATCTTTCTATAACACCAAAAAGTATGTTTGACTCTTCTAGGGTATCGAGTTGATTTTTGAATTTAAATTTTAAAATGATATCTTTGATATTTTCACTAAAACAATCAAGATAATTTTCAAAATTTATTCTTATGTTTTTTGGATCATTTAAAAGGGTTTGTAGATTAAATCGAGAATAATTAAAAAAGCCTAGATTATTCCCTTGTTTTCCACCTAGCAAGAAATCTAAATTTTCAAATTCATCTTTATAGGTATTATTAGGTTCTAAGAACTTTATCTTTTGTAGGTTCTAAAACCGCATCAATTCTTCTTATGATTGTCATAGGTAAGATAACGTCACGGTATTTGCCCTTTACATAAACATCACGAAGCAAATCATCTGCCACACTCCATATAAAGTTGACAATGGGCTGGAATTGGCTTTGTCTCATGATGTATTCCTTGTGTTTTTATTAATAATATATTATATAAAATCACTACTAAAAAATTTTTAAAAATTAAATAAGATAAAATAGAATTGAGTTCAAGCCTTTTAACAAGGCTTGAATGAAGATTTTAAGATTACTCAACTTCAGCGTCGATTACATCGTCATCTTTTTTCTTTTTATCATTTGCTGCGTTTGGCTCATCTTTTTTATACATATTTTCAGCTAGTTTGTGAGAAACTTCGCTTAAAGCTTTCATTTTGCTTTCAATCTCTTCCTTGCTTGCATTTTGATTTTTCAAAGTCTCACGCAAATCATCAAGAGCTTTTTGGATATTTTCTTTATCAGCAGCGGCAACTTTTTCACCCAACTCACTTAAAGATTTTTCTACTTGATGAGCCAAGCTATCAGCTGCATTTCTAGCATCTACAGCTTCTTTGCGTTTTTTATCTTCTTCTTTGTGAAGTTCAGCATCTTTTACCATATTGTTAATTTCTTCTTCACTAAGTCCGCTTGAACCTGTGATTTTGATCTCTTGAGCCTTACCTGTTGCTTTATCTTTTGCACTAACAGTTAAAATACCATTTGCATCAATATCAAAAGTAACTTCGATTTGTGGCATACCGCGTGGAGCTGGTGGAATTCCCTCAAGATTGAAATTTCCTAAAGATTTATTATCACGGCTAAATTCTCTTTCCCCTTGTAAAACATTGATAGTTACAGCACTTTGATTATCTTCGGCTGTTGAGAAAACTTGCTCTTTTTTAGTTGGAATAGTTGTACCTTTTTCGATAATCTTAGTCATCACACCGCCTAGAGTTTCAATGCCTAAAGAAAGTGGAGTAACATCAAGTAAAAGTACATCTTTAACATCACCTTTTATAACTGCGCCTTGAATTGCAGCACCAATTGCCACAACTTCATCAGGATTTACAGACTTGTTAAGATCTTTATTAAAGGCTTTTTTCACTTCTTCTTGCACTAAAGGAACACGAGTAGAGCCCCCTACCATAACAATTTCTTTAATCTCATCTTTTTTAAGCCCTGCGTCACTTACTACTTCATTGATTTTAGTGATAGTTTCAGCTACTAAAGAATCAATCATGCCTTCAAATTTAGCTCTAGTGAGTTTTTTAACCAAATGTTTTGGCCCACTTGCATCTGCCGTGATAAATGGTAAATTAATTTCAGTTTCATTAGCTGAACTTAATTCCTTTTTAGCATTTTCTGCTGCTTCTTTCAAGCGTTGCAAAGCCATAACATCATTTTTAAGATCTATGCCTGTTTCATCTTTAAATTCATTAGCTAGAAAATCTATAAGTTTATTATCAAAATCATCGCCCCCTAAGAAAGCATTACCGCCTGTTGCTAAAACTTCTACCACATTATCTCCAGTTTCAAGCACAGTAACGTCAAAAGTTCCCCCACCTAAGTCATAAACTACAATTTTTTCACTATCTTTTTTATCAAGACCATAAGCTAGAGCTGCTGAAGTAGGTTCATTGATAATTCTTAATACATTAAGCCCTGCTATCGTTCCTGCTTCTTTTGTCGCTTTTCTTTGTGCATCGTTAAAATACGCAGGCACAGTGATAACCGCATCTACAACACTCTCGCCTAAGAAAGCTTCAGCATCTTCTTTTAACTTCATCAAAACTTTTGCTGAAATTTCTTGTGGAGTATAAATTTTACCTGCGATCTCAATCGCACAAGCGCCATTTCTTTCAGTAATATGATAAGGAAGTCTATTTTTAGCTTCTTTAGCCGCGTCTTCATTTATCATTAAACCCATAATTCTTTTAATAGAATAGATAGTTTTTTCAGGATTGGTTACTGCTTGGCGTTTTGCACTATCTCCTACTAAAACCTCACCTTTATCTGTAAAAGCTACCACAGAAGGAGTTGTGTTTTTACCTTCTTTATTTGGGATTACTTTACTCTCACCACGTTCATACACAGCAACACAAGAATTGGTTGTTCCTAAATCTATACCTATAACTTTACTCATTTTTTATCCTTTTATTAAAATTTATTTTGCTACACTAACTTTGGTTGGGCGGATTACGCGATCGGCTATTTTATAGCCTTTTTGAAGTACGGTAACCACTTCACCACTTTGATGATTTTCACTATCTACATGAAACATTGCCTCATGTAAATTTGGATCGAACTCTTTTTCTTCTTTAATAAGAGCCACTCCATGCTTTTCAAGTTTTTTAAGAAACAAATCTAAAGTGTTTTGCACTCCTTCTTTGATTTTTAAGCTAATTTCATCATGGCATTCGACATTGATAGCTGCTTCTAAAGCATCTAAAACATCAAGTAAATCCTTTGCAAAGCTTTCATTTGCATAAGCCATAGCACTTAGCTTTTCTTTTTCCATTCTTTTTTTAATATTTTCAAATTCAGCGTTTGCACGCATATATTTGTCTTTTAATTCATCATAGTCTTTTTGCAATTTGTTTTGCTCAACATCTTCGATATTTTGCAAATTCTCATCTTGCAAATATTCAGAATCTTCTGTGTTTTCGTTTTCAAATTCTTGCTTTTGCTCGCTCACGCCGCCTCCTTTATGTATTGTAATATTTTTTTATAATCCGTATAAACACTACCTGCTAAGATAATATTTACATCTTCACCCAAAAACTGCGCATCCACCTTAAGCCCCATGAAACCTTCTTTAAATAAAGGTTCAAATTCAAGACTTTCTTTAAAATAACGATGAACTCCACAATCTAAGAGCTTAACAAATTCATCATTTTGATAAATTTGATAAGCTCTTTCTTCATTACTTCTATAGCAAATCAAATTTTGTCTTAAACTAGCTATTTTTTCTATAAGTTCCATAAAATGAACTCTCAAAGCTATTTTTTCTATACTAAAAAGATCCAATCCTATAAGACTTTGTAAAAAATTCCATGCTTCTTTTTCATACTTTAAAACGAGCTCTTCTTCTTTAAAATCAAGCACTATAAACTTAGCATTTAGATCAAGTACTTCTTTAAGCACTAAACTTCTACCGCCATAAACAAGACAGTAAATTTCAAATTCTTTGCTTAACTCTTTTAAAAAATTCTCACTTTTGATATTGATATCTTGGTCTTGTTCTTTTTTCCAAAAACTTTGCCAATAATTTTGCATTGTCAAAATAGTAGGAATTCTACCACTACTTATATGAAGCTGAGTGATCAAACCCTCGTCGCTAAGTCTTTTAAGATAAACGCGTATAGTCGAAGCAGGGATGCAAAGATTTAAATTTAATTCATTTGAACCAATAGGAACATTATCTAAAAGATAAGTTTGGATGATGGAATCTAAAATCAAATCCTTTTTATCTCGGCTTTTCATAGCTCTTTCCTTAAATTTTTAGCACTCTATTTTTTAATTGCTAGAAGTATTATACAACATTGAGTGTTATTTTGTCAAGTATAAATATAAAAAAATATACTTAATTTTATTTAGTCTATATAACTAAACTTTTATTAGTTACTTTTTTATAAGAATACAATATATTTTAAAATAAAAAATAAAATTAAAAAATAGACTTTGAGATAGTTTTAAAAATTTAATTATTCAATTTGTACCAAAATAAGTCTATTTTATTAACAATTTTATCAAGATTGTCATAACTAAGTTTATTTATATCTACAAATTTTAAATCTAGCATTTTTACACTTTAAAAGTCTCAAAAAATTTTAAAATTATTTAGATTATAAATAAGTTTTCTTATCTCTTGTGGAACGTGGAAAAGTCTTTAAAGAATGTGTGAATAAAATTTAATTTATTTTACTTTCCATACAAAGATATTAAACTTTCCAACCCCTAAAAACACCCTTATTCTCTCT
>NZ_JBMJAO010000010.1:0-64191 GCF_049221745.1 Campylobacter jejuni | reverse complement strand
TTAAAAGATTTTAAGTCCTTTTTCAAAAAAAGGAAATGAAAGTATAACTAATTAAACTTAAAAGGGGATTAAATAAAGGATTAAATAGTATAAATATTTGTGTAAATATTTGGTGGGTTAAAAAATGGGGGGGGGGGTTAGGAATTGATAATAATAAAAATACAAAGAAAACTTACAAGATAAGTATGACTATAAATATTTAAGACATATAACTTAGGAAAGATAAATTCCTTAAGTTAGAAATATTTAAAAATTTCAATATTTTAAAAAATATTCTTGAATTTTTTTAGGATCACTTGTTTTTGTAAGTGCTAACATAAGCAAAACTCTTGCTTTTTGAGGATTTAAATCTTCAGCACTAACAAAACCTAATTTCTTGTCTAAATCACTCACAACAACACTTCCTGCAACAACTCTTGAACTTACAACAACATCAAGCCCTTTCTTTATAAGTTCTTTTAAGACATTTTTTTGATCTTCATGTATATTTCCTGCACCACTTCCTGCAACAACTATGCCTTTAGTTCCATTTTCAAATAAAGCTTTTGCAGCTACACCACTACCATCATTTGAATAAGTATAAAGTATATCTACTTTTGGTAAGCTTGTGAGTTTGCTTACATCAAAAGGAGCGTTTTTTGTGTGAGCTTTAGCAATATTATTATAGAAAAAGACTTTACCATCTACTATATAGCCCAAATCTCCAAAATCAGGAGAAGAAAAAGCATCAACATTTAAATTATGAGTTTTTACCACACCCCTAGCACTTAAAATTTTATCATTCATGACTACCATAACACCTTTAGCTTTAGCTTCTTTGTTGGCAGCTAAAGCTACAGCATTGTAAAGATTTTTTGGTCCATCTGCACTTATAGCAGTTGATGGACGCATAGCACCAACTAAAACTACAGGCTTGTTGCTTTTAATGGCTAAATTTAAAAAATAAGCAGTTTCTTCCATGGTATCAGTGCCATGAGTTATAACCACTCCATCTATCCCTTCAGCCAAAAGCTTATTGACTTCTTTAACAAGTTTTAACCAAATTTCATCACACATATTTGAACTGTCAATATTTGCTATTTGTTCCCCGCTAATATTAGCTAAATCTTGAATTTGTGGAACCGCTTTGATTAAAACATCTACGCCAACAACTCCAGCTGTATAACCTGTTGTGGCAACAGCGCTATCAATAGAACCTGCTATCGTTCCACCTGTTGCTAAAATAGCAATTTTTGGTTTAGCTTCTGCCATACATGCTCCTATAGATAAAAATACCAATACACACAATAGTAACTTTTTCACAATTCTTCCCTTATTTATTAAAATTCGTTTCATTAATGAAACTTATATAATATTAATAAATAATAAATAAAAATTTTATAAAATTTCTTTAATAACAAATTGTGGAGTTACTAATCCTCTGAATTCATTTTTAGAAATACTTCCAAGTAAAGAAATATTTTGATTTAATTTTGGTTCTTTATCAAAATTAAAAAATAAAGCTTCTATGGTCTTATTTTCCTTGGTTAAAACAAGCTTTAAGTGTTTTTCATCTTTACCTAGAAGTTTTTTATTTTTTACACAAAGATTTTCCAAAACAAAAAAAGGACGCGGGTTTTTATGACCAAAAGGCTCAAAAGATTCTAAAATTTCAAGCATTTCAAAATCAATCTCACTAGGCTCTAAAATTCCTAAAATTTCATCTGTATCCAAAAATTCACTTTCAGAAATTTGCGAACATTCCTTTTTAATTTTATTTTTAAATAATTCAAAATTTTCAAAATTTAAACTAATTCCAGCAGCACCTTTATGACCGCCATAATTGCTTAATATAGAATTTGTCTTAGAAATTAAAGCCAAAATATCAATCTTACCAACACTTCTTGCACTACCTTTTAAGTGTTCTTCATTTTGAGAAAATACAAAAGCAGGTTTATTAAAATGTTTAGCTAAACGACTTGCCACAATCCCTAAAACCCCTTCATGCCAATTTAAACCCGATACCACAATACAAGAATCGTTTTCATCGATTTGATTTAAACTATCTTCAAAAAGCTGTTTTTCTTCATCTTTACGACTTTCATTAAAACTAACAATTTGCTCTAGATATTCTAAAGCTTTATTAAAATCTTTAGTGTGTAAAAATTCATAAGAAATACTTGCATCATCCATTCTTCCAGCACTATTTATAAGTGGAGCAATTAAAAACCCTATATTATCAAGAGCAAATTTATCTTTTTGATAATAATGCTTAATAGCCCTAAAAGCAGCTCTTTTGGATTTGTTAATATGATCTATACCACGCCTTACTAAAGCACGATTTAAATCTCTAAGCTCCATCATATCTGCAATAATTGCAATTGCTAAAAGCTCTAAAAATTTGCTCATATCGTATTTAAGTTTGCAAACCTCTTTTAAAGCTGCTATTAAATACCAAGCTACCTGTGCTCCACAAATTTCAATTTCTGGAAAATCACAATCTTTTTGCTTTGGATTTACAATAGCAAAAGCATCAGGTAAAGCATCTTGGGGCATATGATGATCAGTAATAATTAAATCTATATTTCTTTCTTTACAAAGTCTAGCTGCTTCAAGAGCAGCTATACCATTATCCACAGTTATAATCAAATTGACATCAAGTTCGTTAATAATTTCAGCATTTAATCCATATCCATCTTTAAAACGATTTGGAATCTTTACTATATAATCAAAACCTATATCATCAAAAAATTCTGCCATAATAACACAAGAAATGATTCCATCAACATCATAATCCCCTACTATAGCTACTTTCTCATTTTTTTCTACAGCTTCTTTGATGCGATTAGCTGCTTTATATGCATCCTTTAAACAGCATGGCAAAGGCAAATCACAAAGTTTGGTATGCAAATCTTTTTCAAAGCGTGAAGCCAAAATTTTTTTAATTTCATTTTTATTAATTATCTTCATAGTTTATAGCTGCCTTGATAAAACCGAAAATCACAGAGTTAACATGCTCAAGTCTTGAAGTAAATTCTGGATGAAATTGCACAGCCAAGAAAAAAGGATGGGAGTTAAGTTCAACTGCTTCGATCAATCCTTTGCTTTCACCACTTACAATCAAACCGTGTTTTTCAAAATCTGCTCTATATTTTGGATTTGCTTCATAGCGATGGCGATGGCGTTCTTTTACACTCTTTGCTTCATTATAAACCTTAGCCAATAGGGATTTTTCCTTGATATCACATTTATAGGCTCCTAAACGCATAGTTCCGCCTAAAGGAGTTTTTGCAGTACGAATTTGTTTTTCTCCATTTGTATCCATAAATTCATCAATCAAATAAACCACAGGATTTTGACATTTTTCATCAAATTCACTTGAATTTGCATCTTTAAGTTTTAATACATTTCTAGCAAATTCCACCAAAGCAAGCTGCATACCCAAACAAATTCCTAAAAAAGGAATTTTATTTTCTCTTGCGTATTGAATAGCTTTTATCTTACCTTCTACGCCACGATATCCAAATCCCCCAGCAACCAAAATTCCACTTACATCTTTAAATACTTCAGCACTTTCCATATTTTCAAGTTTTTCACTATCCACCCATTTTAATTCCACTTTAGTATCTAGTGCCGCACCTGCGTGTATAATAGCTTCAGTAAGACTCTTATAACTTTCTTTTAAATCCACATACTTACCCACAAAAGCAATTTTAACCTCATTACTTGGAGCTATAACTCTTTTTACTAAAGAATCCCAATTTTCCATGTTAGGTTTTAAATTTTTTAAATCTAAAATTTCAGCAATAGGACTTAAAATATCTTGCTTTAAAAAATTAAGTGGAATTTGATATATACTTGCTGCATCAACACTTTCTATTACACAATTTTTTTCCACTCCGCAAGAAATGGCAATTTTATCCTTTAAATCCCTATCAAGAGCTTTTTCACTACGACAAATAATCATATCAGGACTAATACCTATACGCCTTAATTCACCTACGCTATGTTGGGTAGGTTTAGTTTTTAATTCACCTGCAGCCTTAATAAAAGGCACTAAAGTAAGATGAATATTCATAGCATTATTTTTACCCACTTCTAAACGCAAAGCACGAATAGCTTCTAAAAAAGGTAAGCCTTCTATATCCCCAACAGTTCCGCCTATTTCAACAATAAGTATATCTTTATCCTCTCCTGCTTTTTTAATACGATCTTTAATTTCTCCTACTATATGTGGGATTACTTGAATGGTTTTACCAAGATATTCTCCGCGCCTTTCTTTTTCAATCACACTTTGATAAACGCGTCCTGTGGTGAAGTTATTATCTTGAGATAAACTCTCATCTAAAAAACGCTCATAATGTCCCAAATCAAGATCAGTTTCTGCTCCATCATCAGTAACAAAAACTTCTCCATGCTCAAAAGGACTCATAGTGCCTGGATCGACATTAATATAAGGATCAGCTTTTAAAATACTCACTTTAAGCCTTGAATTTTTCAAAAGTGTTGCGATAGAAGCGGCAGCTATTCCTTTACCTAAAGAACTTAAAACTCCACCTGTTACAAAAATATATTTTGTTTGTTTCATTGATAATAAGCCTTATTTTTTATCTAATTATAGCTTGATAAAACTTTTTATTTCATTAGAATTTTAAGTAAAAAATGCAAGAATTACAAAAAATATTTTTATCAAAAAGGAATAAGTATGCAAATCACTTTACTTTTTCACACTCCATTATCTATTTGTTCTCATGCAACAAGAACTTGTTGGCAAAGCTTTGAAAAAGGCGATTGTGGTGGCGAAAAAGATAAAGAACTTATCGATCGCGTGGGCAATAAATTTAAACACGCTTCGACTTTAGAACATTTAAATTACACTTTTTACATACAAGGAATTTCAAGAGCTTGTTTACAAGAAGTTGCAAGACACCGTCACACTAGTCCTAGTGTAAAAAGCACGCGTTATACCTTAAAAGAACTTCGCAATGAAGCTGAGTTTAAAATAGGAGATTTTGAAAACGCAAGCCGTTATCTTGTGCTTTGTGGTAATGAAGATGTTGATAACGCAAGCATAAAAGCTTTAGAAAATTTACGCACTATTTTACAAAAAAGTATCAGTTTAGATATGGCCAAATACTGCTTACCAGAAAGTTATAAAACTGAACTTACGCTAACAATTAATGCAAGAAGTTTGCAAAATTTTATCTCTTTGCGTAGTTCAAAATCAGCCCTTTGGGAGATTAGAATTTTAGCAAATGCTTTATTTGAAGCTTTGCCACAAGAACACAAATTTATATTTGAACATTGCTTACATAAAGACATAGAAAAATAAAATATTAATTTTATCTTGTTAAAAATATTTTTGTGTTATTATTTGCAAAATCAAACTTTATGCAAGTATATTTTCATATACCTTGTGCTTGATTATAGTTTCTTATAAGGACTTTTTATGGATAAACAATTTTTTCAAGATTTTCTAATGCTTTCGCAAACTCATACCATGGCTACTCTTGTTATGCTTTGTATTGTTTTTTATGTGTTAAAAAAAATGCGAGATATCAAAATCAACTTTTCTATTCGCATGTTATTTGCACTTTTAATAGGCTTGGGGTTTGGTTTTGCTTTGCAATACTTGGCTAATTTCCCAAATAATGAAGAATCAAGTAATATTCTTTGGTATAACGAAATAAAACATTGGTTTGCCTTCATAAGCTCTGTTTTTGTAGCTTTTATAAAAATGCTAGTTGTCCCTCTTGTAAGTATTTGCATTATAAAAGTTATTATAGAAATTGATAAAAACATCAAAATATCTTCTTTACTTGGAATAAGTCTTTTTTGGATACTTTTTAGCACAGCTATAGCTGCGAGCTTGGGTATATTTTTAGGTTATAATTTTGATCTAGGAAGTAATTTTGCTATTCATGAAGGAGATAAACAAATTCGTGAAATTCAAACCTTTTCAAATATTATACTAGGACTAATACCTAGCAACATCATTACAGCTATTAACAAAGAAAATATCATAGCTATTGTTATTTTTTCTTTTTTCATAGGAATTAGTGCTAAAAAAATTTCCAAAAAAGAAGAATATAATCAGGCTTTTAAAAGTTTTCAAAATTTTATTTTAACCTTTTATAATATTATGATGAGTATGACTGCTACAATTATTAGATTTATGCCTTATGCCGTAGTTTGTATGATGGCTAATGTGCTTTTAAGCAATGGCTTTGAAGCCATTAAAACAACTGGACTTTTTATCATGCTTATTTATATAGCTATGTTTATAATGTTTGGAGTGCATTTTTTACTCCTCACTTCTCAAGGATTAAATCCTATAAAATATGCAAAAAAAAGCCTTTCCCGTGTGGTTATTTGCATTTAGCTCAAGATCTTCACTAGGTACCTTACCTATGACAATTTCAACTTTACAAAATAAATTTGGAGTTAATCCCGCAATAGCTAATTTTGTAGCTTCTATAGGTACAACAACAGGACTTAATGGCTGTGCGGGATATTTTCCAGCTTTAGTAGCGATTTTTGTAGCTTATGCTACACATACACCAATTGATTTTACTTTTGCTTTAATGATAATTTTAGTAGCTGTTATTGGATCCTTGGGTATAGCTGGAGTTCCTGGGAGTGCAACTATGGCAGCTTCTATTATGTTAGCAGGAATTGGATTTGGAAACAATTTTGTTATGTTAAGTTTAATTTTGGCTATTGATCCTATTATCGATATGGCAAGAACAGCAAGTAATGTTTCAGGAGCTATGACCTCAGCACTTTGTACTGCAAAAAATTTAAAAGCTTTAAATAAGGAAATTTACAATTCTTAATTCCTTAAAACCCAAATTTTTATTGGGTTTTAAAGAATTATTGGCAACCTTCACACTCTATACTACGATCCGCAATATTTACTTTTTCACTATCTGGACTTTCACTTCTTAAATAATAAGTTGATTTTACTCCAAGCTCCCAAGCAAGTTGATAAATTTCATTTAAATATCCGCCACTTGCTTTATCAAGAGATAAAAAGATATTTAAACTTTGTCCTTGATCGATCCATTTACCACGTACAGCCGCAGCTTTTACAAGAATTTTTTGATCAAGCTCATAAGCTGGAGTATAGTATTGCCAAGTATCAAGGCTTAAATTTGGCACAACAACAGGTATCATACCACTTAAATTTTGTTCAAACCACTTTCTTTTATAAACAGGTTCGATAGTCTGCGTAGTACCCACCAAGATAGAAATAGAAGAAGTAGGTGCAATGGCCATCAAATAACCATTTCTCATACCATCTTTTTTAACTTTTTCTCTAAGTTTAACCCAGTCGCATTCACTTTGATCAAATAAACCTTCTCTTAAAGTTAAAGCTTTAGCCTTAGGACTTGCTACATCAATAGGAAAAATTCCCTTACTCCAATTTGATCCTTCAAAATCTTCGTAAGATCCTTTTTCAAGAGCCAAATTAGAACTCGCATTAATAGCCTCAAAACTAATTTGCTCCATAATCTCATCAATTTTATTTAAATGCTCATCACTTCCCCAATGAATCTTAGCCTCAGCAAGCATTTGTGCTTCACCCATGACTCCAAGACCTATAGCACGGGATTTTAAATTTGTATCTTTTACTTTTCTATGAGGATAAAAATTTAAATCGATTACATTATCAAGCATACGAATAGCCGTTGGCACAACACGCTCTATATCTTCTTTAGTATATACTTTGCTAAGATTTATACTTGCTAGATTACAAACGGCTGTTTTTCCATCATTTTTATATTTTTCTACTATATAAACTTTATTACCATTGATACTATCTAAAGTTGATATTTTTTTGGCTGGTTTTTCATACCCTCCATCAATGACCACCTTTTGTTCTTCATCAAAATGAAGCTCATCTCCATTTTCAAAAACTACTTTGATTTGATAATAATTTGGTTCAGTATTTTGAAAAATTTCAGTGCATAAATTTGAACTTCTAATAATTCCCACATGAGCATTTGGGTTTGCTCTATTGGCACTATCTTTAAAACATAAAAATGGCAAGCCTGTTTCAAAATAATTTAGCAAAATTTTCTTCCAAAGCTCTTTAGCTTCTACGATTTCTTTGGTAATACTTTCGTCTTTTTCATATTCTTCATAGCGTTTTTCAAAAGCCTCGCCATATAAATCACACAAATCCGCTGTATCTGCAGGATCAAAAAGAGTCCATTTATCATTTGCTCTAACTCTTTTCATAAAAAGATCATTGATCCATAAAGCAGGGAAAAGTTCATGAGCGCGACGTCTTTCTTCGCCTGAATTTTTACGCAAATCGATAAAATCACTTATATCCATGTGCCAAGGTTCTATATAAACTGCAATAGCTCCCTTTCTAGTACCTAATTGATCTACAGCTACGGCAATATCATTAGTAATTTTTAAAAAAGGTATAATTCCACCTGCAGCATTTTTATGTCCATCTATGCTTCCACCCATTGCACGCACTTTAGACCAATCCCAGCCTATACCTCCTCCGAATTTAGAAAGCAAAGCCATTTCTTGATAAGAATCAAAAATGCCTTCAATATTATCAGGAGTTGAACCTATATAGCAAGAGCTAAGTTGATGGCGCGTTGTCCTAGCGTTTGATAAAGTTGGAGTTGCAAGCATGAGTTCAAATTTAGAAATAAGATCATAAAATTTCTTTGCCCATTCTTGGGGATTAAATTCATTCTGCGCTAAAAACATTGCAATAGCCATAAACATTTGCTGAGGAAGCTCTATAGGCATACCTTTACTATCTTTAATCAAGTATCTATCATATAAAGTTTTAATACCAAGATAAGTAAATTGCATATCGCGTTCAGGTTTAATATAAGCGTTTAAATCATCTAAATCGTATTTTTCTTTAAGACCAAGTAAAATTCTTCCTTCTTTTTCACCTTTTTCAAAATATTCACGCAAATGATTATAACGATTCATGCCATTAACTTTTTTATATAAGTCAAATAAAAACAGTCTAGCTGCAACAAAGGTCCAATTTGGACAATCAATATCTATTTTATCTACTGCAGTTTTAATTAAAGTTTTTTGAATTTCTTCAGTTGAAATTCCATCACGAAATTGAATCTTTGCATCGAGTTCAAGTTCGCTTAAATTCACACCTTCTAAATCTTTTACAGCATCAGAGGTGCATTTTTTGATCTTAGAAATATCCAATTCTTCTGTACGACCATTTCTTTTAATAACTTTCATTGCCTTCCTTGCTTTTTATTTAAATGTTCTTTTAAAAATTGCATCAACATTTTTTGTATAGTAGTTATAATCGAAACATTTTCTTACATCCTCTTCGCTCAAACTTTTTCTTAAATCTTCATCGCTTAAAAGCGCTAACAAAAACAAACTTTCATTTTTTTCATTGATGGCAGCCTTGCCATTTTGCAAATCTGTCCATACTTTCATTGCATTTCTTTGAACTATTTTATAAGCTTCTTCACGACTAATGCCTTTAAATGGAAGTTCTAAAAGCACCCTACCTGAAAATACAAGCCCGCCTGTAAGATTTAAATTTTTCATCATATTTTCAGGATAAACCAAAAGCTTATCAATCAAATTTGTAAGACGCATAAGCATAAAATCAGCCGTGATAAAAGCATCAGGCAAAATAAATCTTTCAACACTAGAATGAGATATATCTCTTTCATGCCAAAGTGCAACATTTTCTAAAGCTGGAGTTACAAAAGATCTAAGCACACGACAAAGCCCTGTGATATTTTCACTTAAAACAGGATTTCTTTTATGTGGCATAGCTGAACTTCCTTTTTGTCCTACACTAAAATACTCTTCAGCCTCATAAACTTCAGTTCTTTGAAAATGTCTTATGGCTACAGCGATTTGCTCACAACTTGAAGCTAAAATTGCAATAGCAGAAATAACTTGAGCATAACGATCTCTTTGAATCACTTGATTTGAAACAGGAGCGGCTTTAAGACCTAAATTTTTACAAACTTCTTCTTCAAATTCTAAGGGAGCATGGGCAAAATTTCCCATTGCACCACTGATTTTTCCATAGCTTATCACTTCTTTTGCATGTACTAAAAGCTCTTTTGCATGCGAAATTTCATCATACCAAATAGCTAACACCAAACCAAAAGTAATAGGCTCTCCATGAATTCCATGACTTCTTCCTACCATTAAAGTATTTTTGTGTTCTAAAGCACGTTTTTTAATCGTTTCTAAAAGCAAAGAAACATCTTCTAAAATAAGTTCTAAACTCTCTTTTATCTGTAAAGCAACAGCCGTATCTATACAATCAGAGCTTGTCATTGCATAATGCACAAAACGACTCTCTTCTCCTAAGCTTTCACTTACACTTGTAAGAAAAGCAATAACATCGTGTTTTGTGGTTTTTTCTATTTCATTTATTCTTGCAATATCAAATTTTGCGTTTTTAAGAATTTTTTCACAGTCTGTGTCATTAATGAGACCAAGTTTATTCCAAGCTTTTACTGCAGCTAATTCTACTTTTAGCCATGCATTATATTTTGCTTGTGTGTCCCATTTTCTAGCCATGATTTCTCTGCTATATCTTTCAACCATCTTTGAAACCTTTTTAGCTATAATTTTATATTTTAAAAAACAGAAATTATATCAAATTATCCTAAGAAAGTTATTAAATGGCCTACATAAAAATAAAACTCTCAAACAATGGAAAAAAGGCATTTCAAGTCCTTATGGAAAATTTAAAAATTAGCATAAATGAAGCACAAAAACTCATAGATAAAAAAAGACTTTTTTGTGATGGAATTTTAGTAGAAGAAAAGAATAAAATTTTAAATGGTTTAGTGGAGCTTATAGTCTATGAAAACAATCCCAAAGGGGTAGAAATTGTCTTTGAAAATGAAGACTTTGCCATACTTGAAAAAGAAAGTGGGATCTTAAGCCATCCAAATGGTAGGCATTGTAAATACAGTCTTAGTGATGAAATTTGGCATCTTTGGGGAAAAGAAGCTTGCGTAGCACACAGGCTTGATAAAGAAACAAGTGGGCTTATACTTGTAGCCAAAAATAAAAAAGCACAGATTGATCTTAAAAGCTTATTTGAAAAAAAACTGATTCAAAAAGAATACCTTGCTCTAGCTCATGGAAAAATAGAAGAAAATTTTATAGTTGATAAAGCTATAAATTTAGCCAAAAACTACAATGATGCAAAAACAAGAATGCAAATTTGTAAAGAAGGAAAACAAGCTATCACTGAATTTGAAATTTTAGAATACTTTCCTAAAATCAATGCTACCCTTTTGCTTTGCAAACCCTTAACAGGCAGACAACACCAAATAAGAGTACATTTGCATTATAAAAACCATACCATTTTAGGCGATCCACTTTATGGACTTAGCAAAGAACAAATCGAAAGTATTTTAGATGAAAAATTAAATCCTAAAGAACGCTTAAAACTTACAGGTGCCTTGCGTTTGTGTTTGCATTCTTATCGTTTGAAATTTCAATATAAAAATCAAAATTTTGATATCAACTCAAAAATAAATATAAAAGAAATTTTCAACAATTCTATAAAATAAAATGATGTTTCACTACGCTACAATCAATCACTTTTTTACCAAAATTTTAAAACAAAAAAATAATTCTTGCTAAAACTTTAAGTATAATTAAATAAAAAAGCGAGATTTTCCAATGAAATTTGTTAATTTTATACAGGATCAAAAACCCCATCTAGGAGTACTAAATTCTAGCGGAAAAATTGTAAGTTTTACTGATCTTGGCATCGAAACTAACGACATGAATGAATTTATTATCCATTTTGATAAATTTAAACACAAGCTTACAGACTTGGATTCTAAAACAGCTTATGAAATCCCAAAAGAAAATTATCTAGCTCCTATTATAGAACCTCGTCAAGATATTATATGTCTTGGGATTAATTTTTTAGATCATGCTAAAGAATCTGCCAAATTTAAGGGTGAAAAATTTGAAGAAAGAGAGTATCCTGTATATTTTGGAAAACGCTGCAATCAAGCTACGCCACCTTTTGGTGATATACCTTTACATGCAGATGTAACTTCTCAGCTTGATTATGAATGTGAGCTTGCATTTATTTTAAGTAAAGATGCTTATAAAATCAAAGCTAAAGATGCAAAAGATTATATCTTTGGCTATACTATTATCAATGAAATTTCAGCTCGTGAACTTCAAAAACGCCACAAACAATTCTACCGAGCAAAAAGTCTTGAAGGTAGCACTATAATGGGACCTTACATCACAAGCGTAGATGAAATTTCTTATCCTCCTAAACTTCAACTTCAAAGCTATGTCAATGATGAACTACGCCAAAACTCTAACACCCAATTGTTTATTTTTGATATTGCTTATGTCTTAGAAGAACTTAGTACAGGCATGCTTTTAAAAGCTGGAAGCATTATATCTATGGGAACTCCTAGTGGAGTAGGCATGGGATTAAATCCACCTACTTTTTTAAAATCAGGAGATAAAGTACGTTGCGTCATAGAAAATTTAGGAGAACTTTGCAATAAAATAAAATAAAATAAAAAATATCAATTATTAAACAATTTACTAAAATTACGCTATAATGGCACTTTAAAAACTTAAATTAAGGCAGAAATTTATCATGAAAAAAATAATAATGATTTTATGTTTATCTTATGCAAATATAGTCTTTGCAATAGATATGATAACCCCTATTCCAAATTCCATCTCTTATGATAAAGAAAAAGCTGAACTTGGAAAAAGTCTTTATATGGATAAAAGTTTATCCAAAGATGGAAAAGTTTCGTGCAATACTTGCCATAGGCTTGATCAACACGGCGTTGATGGACTAGAATTTTCAATAGGAGTTAATAATCAACTCGATAAACCCTTTAACACTCCTACAACATTTAATTCGGTATTTAATTTTGTGCAATTTTGGAATGGTAGAGCCAAAGATTTAGCAGAACAAGCAAAGGTGCCTTTTTTTAATCCAAAAGAAATGGGGCTAAGTCCTGAACTTCTTTTACAAAAAGTTAATTCTAATGAAAATTATGTAAAAGCTTTTAAAAAACTTTATGGAGAAGTTACGGTAGAAAATATAGCTCTTGCAGTTGCTGAATTTGAAAAAACCTTAATCACTCCAAATTCTCCTTTTGATCGCTATCTTAGCGGAGATCAAAATGCTATTTCAACTCAAGCTAAAAAAGGTTATGAAGATTTTAAAGCTAATGGCTGCATTTCTTGTCATCAAGGTCAAAATATAGGTGGAAATATGTTTCAAAAAATTGGTATTTTTGAAGAATACCCAAATCAAGAAGATTTAGGACGCTACGAAATCACAAAAAGAGAAGCTGATAAAATGGTATTTAAAGTTCCTAGTCTTAGAAATATAGCTAAAACTGCACCTTATTTTCATGATGGATCTATACCTACTTTAGATGCTTGTGTTCAGTTTATGGCTTACTATCAATTGGGAAAATTTTTAGATCAAGAAACAGTTGATAATATAGTTGCATTTTTAGAAAGCTTAACAGGAGAATATCATGACAAATAAAAAAAGTTCATTTTTGATAAAATTTATTATTTTGTCTATGCTAGTTTTAGCTTTCATTCTTGTTTTATTAGGTATTATTTTTAATAATTATTCTTCATCTAAAGATAATAAAGACTTAATAAACATAGTTCAGCAGCTACAAATTTCAGATGAAAAAATCAATTCCGTTTTTCAAAATAGTTTTAATTTTATTAACTACGATCCAAGTGTTCAGGCAATAAAAAAAATGCAAGAAAATTTTGAAAAGCTTAAAAATTTTGGGATTAACATAAGCAAAGCAGAAGAAATTTTTAATGCTAAACTAATCCAGCTTAATTATTTTAAATCCGCAAATTCCATAGCAGTAAATTCAAAACTTTACTTATTTGAATTGGCTAAAAATTATTTTGAAGAATTAGAACAAAACCACGAAACAAATAAAAACAACTATAGAATAATGAGTTCTATGTTAAGCGTTCTTTCAACTGAAAGTATTTTGCAAAAAACAACACTTAATCAACTCAACAGTCTTATGAAAGAAATCAAAAACGATACAAAAAGTGAAAATTTACAACTTTTTTTAAAACACTATAAAATGATTGTAAAACAGATTTCTATCATGCAAGATAATTCTTCTATTTATGAAAATAATTCTCTTATGAAAGAGTTAAAACAACTTAACACTTTTACCCAAAACGCTATAGAACAATCTAATTTATTTAAATTTTATATCGCTTTAACAGTGTTTGGAATCACTCTTATATTATTTGTATTTTTTATTTTATTAACACTAAAAAAAGTCATCATACCAATTCATACTTTAGAAAAACTAAGCGCTAATTTAGCTAGCAAAGAAGCCAATCTACACTCTCGTTTAAATATAGATCCAAAAAGCGAGCTTGGAAAAAGTGCTCAATATATTAATTCATTTATTTCCACCGTTCAAAACTCAATCATAGAAGCTATAGAAAACGCAAAATCAAGTCATCAAAATTCACAAAAGCTCAAAAACAACTCTATGATGCTTGAAAACAGCTCTAATTCACAACATGAGCAAATTCAAGGCGTTAAAGAAATCACCTATGTCTTAGATGATCATATCAATCTTGCGGGAAATTTAGCACAAGAAAGCATAGAAAATATGCAAGATATGCACATACTGATGGATAAGGTAGAACTTACTCTATCTGAACTTGTAAATTTGATAAATGAAAACAATGAAAAAGAACAAAATATAGTAGCCAATATGGATAACCTAACTCAAAGTGCAGATAATATCATAGAAATTACAAGTTCTATTAGAGATATAGCCGATCAAACCAATCTACTTGCCTTAAATGCAGCTATTGAAGCTGCAAGAGCGGGTGAACATGGGCGTGGTTTTGCAGTTGTAGCTGATGAAGTAGGTCAACTTGCCGATAAAACAAGTAAATCTCTTTTAAATATCAATGCTACTGTTAATGCTATAGTTCAACAAATCAATGACAACAAAGCCTTGATGGATCTTATCCATGATTCTATGAAGGAAACCTCTTCAAAAACCAATGATTTACAACAAGAACTTGTAAATTCTATGCATAAACTAGAAAGCTCTATAGAATCAACTCAAACCATGAAAGATAAAAGCATGGAAGTAAAAGATAAAATGCTTATCCTAGGAACAAGCATAGACAAGGTTAACGAACTTGCAAATTCTGTTAAAGATTTATCATGCGAAATCAACAACATCTCTCAAAATGTTCTAAATGGCGCTTCTAAACTCTCTGAAAAATTGAGCAGCTTTCAGTAACTTTTTTCGTGTTAATTTAAATTAACACGAAATTTTAATAAAAAATTTATTTTTAATTTATGTTTTTCAAGTAAAATTAGCGGTTTTTATTTCAAAGGAGATACTATGGAGTTTCTTGAACTTTTATTAGTTTTAATCGCCTTGATACTGATTATCAAAAAACCAGAAAAAGAAAATTTGGCTTTTGGTTTGGTAATGGTAGCTTGGCTTTTAATGGTTTTTTTCTATGTTGGCCACAAAACAGGCGCACTATTAACAATAATGAATCTGTAAGGAAGGGCTAGATGAACGAAATCAATAAAACAAAAAATTTCTACACACTAATGTGTTTAGCAGGCTTTTTAATCATACTCTTGCCTGTAGGTATTGCAAATTTTGTATTTGGTTATATGCTAGGAGATAGTCCTTGCACGCTTTGCTGGGGACAAAGAGAAGCAATGATCTTTATCGGTGTAATGGCACTTTTCATTGTTCGTTATGGTATGAAAGGCAAATACCTTGCTGCTCTTTTAATCATGACAGCAGTAGGACTTTATCAATCTTTTGCTCACTATGGTAATCACGCTCATAGAGATTTAGATCAAGGTTTTGGTTTAGCAGTTTTTGGTATCCATACTTATTTTTGGGCTGAAGTGGTATTTTGGGCTGTTGTATTGCTTTTAGGTGTGATTTTTGCTTTTGCTCCTAAATTTAATGCTTTTGAAACAGAATTAAACGGAGAAAAATTTAGAAAATATACGAAATTTTCTCTTGCAGCTGTAGTTATCAGTGCGATTGTAGTAGCTTCAAATGTTTTCCAAGCTTTTGTAAGCACAGGAATTCCTCCTTATGTAGGACAAGGCGATCCTGTAAGATTTAGCTTAAATCCAAAATACATCATTTGGAGTAAAGAAGGTTGGAATAGTTTGTGGCAAAATATTTCTTTCTTAGGAAAGCGCGATGTTAAAGCTCCTGATTATGCTTTTGCACCTGCAAGTGAAAAACTTGGCATAAAATTTGATAATGATATCAACAATGCTCCATTTGTAAAAATCAATGATGAGCTTAAAATCACAAATGAACAAACCATAAATTTTGACAAAGCAATCAATACTCTTGATTATATCAACAATGAATTTGTAGCAAGCTCTAAATGGGATGTAGCTTTCTTAGACAATAATTTTAGCGTTAAAGAAGGTTTTGAACTCGATCCTTATTTCTCAGCTACCATCGATCCAATCATCGGTATCATACCTTATATGAACGATAAATTCATTCTTATGGGTTCAAACAAATCTTTCTTAAGATTTGCAAAAAATCCTAATGCAAGTGAAGAAGATATCGCTAAACAATACGCTGATTTTGTAAAAGGCAATGATAAATTTAAAGGCCAAGGCGAAGGTTTGGGTCGTGGAAGACTTGATACTGTAAGAGCGAAATTTAACCATGTAGCAAGCATGACTACAGATGGAAATTATCTTTATCTTGCAACTGTTCCAAACAATAAAGACGCTAAAACTTTTGTAATCTCTAAAGTTTCTTTAAAAGATCGTGTTCTTTCAGGAGAATTTACTCCAAAAGCTAATCTTAAAGAAGGTAAAACTTTAGGCGATCTTTATGTAACTTCTATGACTTTTAAAGATGGAGAAATTTATGCACTTAGCAAAAATCACAATGTGATTGCCGTAATTGATCCAATCAAAGAAGAAGTAGTAAAAACCATTGCTTTCCCAAGCTCTATCACTAATGCTAGAAGCATTTTCTTTAAAGATGGAAAAATCAACATTCTTTCTTATCAAGATGGAGTAAATAAACTTTATACTCTAAACTAAACTTTAAGTCCTAGTTTGCAACTAGGACTTGTATTTAATCTTATCTTTAAACCCTGCTTTTTCAAAACCTTTTAAACGAAGCAAACAGCTATCACACTCCCCACAAGCTTCATCTTCACTTTCATAACAAGACCAAGTAAGTTCTAAAGGCACATTTTCTTTTAAGGCTAGTTCTACAATTTGAGCTTTGTTTAGTCTAACAAGCGGAGTTTTTATACAAACTTTAAAATTCTCACTTGTACCTTCATTGACAAATTCTTGTGCCTTTTGTATAAACTCATTGGTGCAGTCAGGATAACCACTACCATCTTCTTCTACCACGCCTATAAAAATACTCTCACAATTTTCCTTTTCAGCTAAAGCTCCTGCTATACTTAAAAAAATTCCGTTGCGAAAAGGTACATAAGTAATAGGCGGAGTATCACCTATACAAAGATCATTTTTAGGAATATCCATACTTTTATCGGTTAAGGCATTACCCCCTATATCTTTGATAAAACTCACATCTAAAATATAAGATTTTTCTACTTTTAAAGCCTTGCAAATTTGCTTAAAACATTCTCTTTCTTTCTCTTGTGTGCGTTGCTCATAGTCAAAATGCAAAGCAATAATTTCATAACCTTCTTTTTTAGCTAGATAAGCACACAAAGTGCTATCCATACCACCACTTATAATACAAAGTGCTTTTTTACTCATTTTTATCCTTAAATTTGCTATAATTTCGCAATTTTAACGAAAATTTTTAAATTTAAATTGCAAAAAAGGCAAAAGCATGATAAACATAAAACTCATAGAACATATTTTTAAAGCTGCTTCTATCAGTCGCTGGAATGATTATCCAAGAATGGCAAATTTAGTCGAACTTGACAAACAAGCTCATAAATTCATCATCGCATATTTTATCGCTAAAATGGAAAAAGATGTGGATATGAGAATGATTATAGAAGGGGGAATTTTTGAGTTTTTAAGTCGTGTGGTAGTAACCGATATACGCCCTGATGTCTATCATGAAATCGTACGTCAAAAAAAGGCTGAAGTAAATGCTTGGGTTTTAAGCAAAATCGAACCTATGATAGAAGATATAGAAGAAGGAGAGTTTTTAAAGCGTTTTGAAGCGTATTTAAATGGCAATGCTTATGCTAAAGAAAGGCTTATCTTAAAAGCGGCATCATATTTTGCTACAAGATGGGAATTTAACATAGTTTATCAAACTTCTGCTTTTTTAAATGATATTGATGAGATTAAAAACAAAGTTGAAGAAGAATTAGAAGATTACTATGAGCTTATAGGGGCTAGAAAAATCGCTTTAAATCAAAAAATAGCCAAAATTATTGATCTTAGCGGAAGACTTCGCTTTCAAAAGCGTTGGGCTCAAACTCCACGCATACCAGAAACTGCAGTTTTAGGACATATGCTTGTAGTAGCAATCTTAGGATATTTTTACTCACTAAAAATCAAGGCTTGTGATAAAAGACTTGAGAATAATTTTTACTGTGCTTTATTTCATGATTTGCCAGAATCTTTAACGCGTGATATTATAAGCCCCGTAAAATACGGTATTGATGGACTTCATAACATCATAAATGATTATGAAATGAAACTGATTAATGAAAGAATTTTACCCTTTGTACCTGAGGGTTTAAGGGCTGAGTTTTCTTATATTTTAGGCATTAGAGAAGGCAGAAACGATGAGTCAAATTTTGTAAAAAATGAATTTGAAAATCGTACTTATAAAAATGCTAAAATAGAGCTTTGCAGCGGAAGTTTGAGTTCATTTAATAAAAATGAATTTGGTGCTATAGATGGTAAGGCACTTAAATACTGTGATAAAATCGCTGCTTTTATAGAAGCAGGACTTAGTATAAGTTATGGTGTAAAGTCTAAAGAGCTTGAAAGCGGTTTTTTAGGAATGCATGAGTTTTTTAAAGAAAATCCTACTATAGATGGAGTAAATTTTTTTGAAATTTGTGAAAGTTTAAGAGAATATTTTAAAATTTAAATATGGTTTTTATACTCTTATTTTCAATATATTTTAAACAAAAATATTATAAATTCAAATTTTATTTTGTATAAAATATAAAGGAGTCATTATGAATAAATACTTTCAAAAGCGCTATACTTTAGCCTTTTTTATAGGTATATTAGCGGGTATTTTCGGAGCTATTGTTAAATGGGGTTGGGAAGTACCTTTTCCTCCAAGAAATCCCAATGTTTTTTGGCCAACAGATGCTTTAGAACGCGTTACTCCACCTAAAATTTTTCTAGAACAACTAGGCTTACCTACTGATTGGACTTATATGTTTTCAGGTATGCAAATGCCTTTGTCAATTTTTATAGTGCATGTTGGTTTTTCTATCATTTTTGGAGTGGCTTATTGTATGATAGCGGAAAAATGGCATCGTATTACTATGTGGCAAGGTGCAGTTTTTGGATTTTTTGTTTATCTTTTTGCCCATGTTATTGTAATGCCTTTAATTGCAGAAGTTCCACCACTTTCTGAAATTCCTCTTGATGAGCATCTGTCTGAAATTTTTGGCCATATTGTTTGGCTATGGGGTATGGAAATAGTTCGTAGAGATATAAGAAATCGTATAACCAAAGAAATAGAAGAATGAAAGGAAATCTTTCATTCCATATCTAAAACCGCACCTTTGCTAGCATTGCTAACAAGTTTTTGATACATTCTAAGCCATCTTGAAGATATTTCTTTTTTAACTGGTATAAATTCTTTTTTGCGTTTAGCAATTTCTTCTTCACTTAGATTTACATGGATAGTATAAGCATCTACATCGATTTCTATTTCATCTCCATCTTTTAAAAGCGCTATAAGCCCACCTTCAGCTGCCTCAGGTGAAATATGCCCTATGCTTAAACCCCTTGTAGCTCCACTAAAACGTCCATCAGTGATTAAAGCCACATCAGCACCCAAACCCATACCCATTAAAAGTGAAGTAGGACTCAACATCTCTTGCATACCTGGACCACCTTTTGGGCCTTCATAACGTATCACACAAACATTTCCTTTTTGTACTTTACCTTTGATAATACCTTTTATAGATTCATCTTGAGAATTAAAACAAACTGCTTTACCTTTAAATTTTCTTTCTCCAACTATCCCCGCAGTTTTTATGACGCAACCTTGCTCAGCTAAATTTCCAAACAAAATAGCAAGCCCACCCACTTTTGAGTAAGCATTATCTACTTTGCGAATGATATTTTCATCTTTGATTTTAGCATTTTTTAAGCGTTCTTTAAGACTTTCTCCTGTGATAGTAAATGCATCAAGCTCTAAAATATGTCCTGGTCTGCTTGAAATTTCAGCCATAACCGCACTTACACCTCCTGCTTTATGAATATCATCCATATAAACACTATTAAGCGATGGAGCTATTTTTGCTATGTGTGCGACTTTGCTTGAAATGAAATTTAAATCTTTAATATCTAGTGCCACACCTGCTTCACGTGAAATCGCAAGCATGTGTAAAACAGTATTGCTACTTCCTCCCATTGCCATATCTACTACCATAGCATTACGCACGGCTTTTTGAGTGATGATATTGCGAATTTTAAAACGCTCATCCAAAGCAATTTCACAAATACGACGTGCTGCTTTTCTTAAAAGCCCTTCTCTTTCTTTACTTAAAGCCAAAATAGTACCATTACCTTCTAATGCTATGCCCATAGCTTCACATAAAGTATTCATAGAATTGGCTGTAAACATTCCAGAACAAGATCCACCGCTTGGACAGGCTGAACATTCTATGTCTTTAAATTCTTCTTCGCTAATTTTTTTAGCTTCATAAGCTCCAACAGCTTCAAATACAGAACTAAGGCTGATTTTTTCTCCTTTTTTGGTTAGTCCTGAAGCCATAGGCCCACCACTTACAAAAATGGTTGGAACATTTACCCTTAAAGCTCCCATTAACATACCAGGAGTGATTTTATCACAGTTTGGAATACAAATTAAAGCATCGAGTTGATGAGCATTCATCACTGTTTCAATGGAATTTGCGATGATTTCACGACTTGGCAAAGAATAAAGCATGCCATCATGTCCCATAGCAATACCATCATCTACGCCTATAGTATTAAATTCAAAAGGTACACAACCATTTTTGCGTATCTCATCTTTAATGATTTTAGCATAATCATTTAAAAAATAATGCCCTGGGATTATATCTATATAGCTATTTGCTACACCTATAAAAGGTTTGTCAAAATCTTCATCTTTCAAACCACAAGCACGAAGTAAAGAACGATTAGGTGCTTTTAAATGTCCTTTTTTTATCGCATCGCTTCTCATTGCAACTCCTGATAATAATTTTTTAAAATTATATTTAGCAAAGCTTAATTTTTATGAAATTCATTTTGATATACATTTTCATAAATGATAAAAATTATCAATTGACAAAGATATTTTTTTATAATACAATGCTTTTTGATAATCAAAAAGGAGTCAAAATGAGACAATATGAAACCTATAAATGCCAAAAATGTGGCAATGAAGTAGAAGTTCAAAATGTGGGTGGCGGTAAGCTTAGTTGTTGTGGTGAAGAGATGCAATGTATCACTACAGATTTAACTGCGGTAAATTTGATGAAAGCTTTTGCAGGTGAATCTATGGCAAGAAATAAATATGATTTATTTGCTGATGTAGCTGAAGAAGAAGGTTGGCATGCGGTTGCTAGACATTTTAGAGAAGCAGCTGAAAATGAAAAATGGCATGCAAGGGCAGAATTTAAAGCTTATCATGAAATCGTTGATGGCAAACCTTTAGAAGTAACTACAAAAAATCTAGTAAGTGCCGCAGAAGGTGAAAACTACGAACATACAACCATGTATCCAAATTTTGCAAAAATTGCTGAAGATGAAGGCAAAAAAGCCATAGCAAGACTATTTACAGCTATTGGTAAAGTAGAGATTGAACATGAAAGAGAATATCTAGCGCTTAAAAAAATGCTTGAAGAAGAAGAATTTTTCAATAGTGAAGTAGAAGAACTATGGGTTTGTGAAGTATGCGGACATATACACCGTGGCAAAAAAGCTCCAGCAGCCTGTCCTTTATGTAAAGCACCAAAAGAGTATTTTAAACGCGAATTTTTGGGTTAAATTAAAAAATTCTTATCCTTTTTAAGATAATATTATAATTATTTTTTAATAAAAGGATAAGAAAATGAAAAAATTACTATTTTTATTTTTTGCTTTAACAGCTTTTCTATTTGGTGCTGTAAATATCAACACTGCAACACTAAAAGAGTTAAAAAGCTTAAATGGTATTGGCGAAGCCAAGGCTAAAGCGATTTTAGAGTACCGCAAAGAAGTAAATTTTACAAGTATTGACGATCTTAAAAAAGTTAAAGGCATAGGTGATAAGCTTTTTGAAAAAATCAAAAATAATATTACAGTAGAATAAAAGGGCATTTTACCTTTCTTTTTGGAAAAATTTTGAAAACTTTATTTGACACAAAAGAACTTTTAAACGAATTTGATATAAATTTAATCGGTATTGATGAAGCAGGACGCGGTGCTTTAGCAGGTCCTATGATGATGGCAGCTTGTAAACTGAACAAAAAACTTGATGGGCTGTGTGATTCTAAAAAATTAAGCGAAAAAAAACGCGAAGAACTTTATGAAATTATTATTAAAAATTCAAACTATCTCATACTTACTTTTTCTTCAGAACAAATCGACACACTAGGCTTAAGCACTTGTTTAAAAACGGGCTTAATGCTTATAAAAAAACATTTTAAAACAGAGGATAACTTTTTATATGATGGCAATACTAGTTTAGGCATAAGTGGAATAAAAACACAAATCAAAGCCGATACCAACATTTTACAAGTAAGTGCAGCTAGCATACTTGCAAAAGTCAGCAAAGATAGGGTGATGAATTTCTTAGCTAAAGACTTTCCTTGTTATGAATTTGAAAAAAACAAAGCCTATGGTACAAAAGCACATAAAGAACTTATAGCTAAATTTGGAAGTTGCAAACTCCACCGAAAAAGTTTTAAACTTTTATGATTATTTTGCTAAATTTTGATGCAAACTCTTAGAAGTTTTGAAACCTTATCTTTGCTGTCTATATTTTCATTCACTTTAAATTCAATCTCACTTTCTTTGAGTAAATTAACGCGCCTATCGACTATACTTTTATCAAGCTTCATATCAGGGATACCATACATCAAAAGTTGCCTATTTTATCACTTCTTACAAAAACACTTACTTTATAGCCTAGTGAATTTAGAGTATTAGCACAAGCAAGCCCATCAGGCCCACTTTTCCTATGATAGCGATTTTTTGTCATTGTATTGCTTAGGTTTATTTACTCTTACTAAATTTTCTTTAAAAGCATTTTCTATAATGGATAATTTATTATTTTAATACTCACACTTATACCATTTATTGCACATACACAAGAATCCTTACAAGGAGCAGGGCAAACACGACCAGTAAATTCAGGGAAAGGATTAGTAAAATCAAGTCTTTCATAACACCTGCATGACAAAAAGCCACGCCACAATCCATACAACGCCTACCTTGAATTTCTTGTTCTTTTTTTATCTAAAGGTATAGTAAATTCTTTATAATTTAAAGCCCTTTCTTTAGGAGCAATTTTTTTAAAATCCATTCTTTTAAAGTCTAAAAAATCTCTTGCATTTCCCATTTTTTACTCCTTATTTTTGTGTAATTTTCAAAAATGCTGCTAAATTTGGTTCTTTTTCATTTTTATAAAGATCAAGCATTTTTGACATCTTTTCATAGTCTCCATGCAAAATGATGAATTTCTTTAGACTCACCGCTTTCGATGATAAGGCTTGTATGCGTTCTTAATTTTTTTACTAGATGATTATGCACTCCAGAAACAGCAAGCAAAGTTTGCATTATTTTCATCTGGTTTTAACAAATTCCCTTCACTTCCTAGATAAATCCTTGCAGAAGTCACAATCTCTTCTTTTATAGCATCAAGAGGAGGATTAGTTACTTGTGCAAAAAGTTGTTTAAAATAATTATACAAAGGTTGATAAGTTTTAGAAAATATAGCCAAAGGAGTATCCACTCCCATAGCTACTATAGCTTCTTTACCATTTTAAGCCAGCAGCCACACTCATTTTAAGCTCATTATAACTCCAACCAAAAGCTTTTTGAAGTTTTAAAATCTCATCTTCTTTTAAAAACTGATGTTTATAAACTCCACTTTTTTGTTTTTCAAGTTCAACTAAATTTTAAGCCATTTTTTATAAGGCTTAGCATTAGCATAATACTCTTTGATTTCATTATCAGCTATAACCCCTCTTTTTGATATTCTTTTCATCTAATTTTAAAGCTCCCGTTTCACTTGAAAGTATAAGCATATCGTCTTTTGTAAGATAATATCTTGAAGGACGAAAACCATTTCTATCTAAACTTGTCCCATAATCACTCCATCAGTAAAAATTATAACAGTAGGTCCATCCCAAGGTTTCATCAATAAAGAATGATACTCATAAAAAGCACGCTTTTTACTTTCCATATTTTCATTCTTATGCCAAGGTTCAGGTACCATCATCATAAAAGCTTTTTCTAAAGTGCGACCATTTAAAGCTAAAAATTCTAAAGTATTATTAAACATTGCAGAATCGCTACTAAGCTTTGCTATAATGAGTTAAAAAGCATTCCTTTATAAACTATGGTACGTAAAGAAAAGCTTGAAAAATAAAATTTGGTACATTTAAAGCTCTTTTTTCTATAAGGCGACACGTACTATAAAGCACTCTTTCAAACTCAAGTCCTGCACTTATTTTACTTGGTTTTTTTACAAAAGCTTGTAAAAAATAAGGCATAGCTTTTAAAGCGCTTAAACCTATATCACTAGGATAAAAGGTACCTCTTTAAAACCTAAAAATTCAAGTTTTTTATCCTTTAAGCCTTGTAAAAATATCTCTTTTGCTTCTTCTTTTGCATTAGTATTGGGTGATATAAACCTATGCTTTGATTATTTTCTAGAATATTTTCTAAATCCATTTTGCTCTTCTTATAAAACTGATTTAAATTTTATTAGCTTTATAAAGATTATAGCATACATTTTTTTTATAATCGATATATTTTTTATCTTAAAAATAAATAAATTAAAAAATATTTTAATGGATTTATATGAATTATATAAAAAATCATAAAAACATAGCAATAATACTACCTAAAATCAATAATGGGCCATTATAAAAAATAAAAGTTGGTATGCAAGTATCTTTAATATGATCATGTTGCTTATCGGTATTTAAACCTACAGTAGTTCCCATAGTTGTCTCGCTAGCTGGACTTCCCGCATCTCCTAAAGCTCCTGCTACTCCTAAAATAAATATAATAAGTGCTGTGCTAAAACCAAGTTCTAAACAAATAGGACAAAAAAGCGTAGCTATGATAGGTATAGTCCCAAAAGAAGTGCCTATACCCATAGTGATAATAAGTCCTATTAAAAGCATGAAAAATACTGCTAAAAACTTACTTTGTCCCATCCAAGGAACAACTGAATTTACAAGCTCTGCTACTGATCCGCTTTGTTTTAAAACTTCTCCATATCCCGCAGCAACAAGGATTACAAAAGCTATAAAACCCATCATTTTAAGTCCATCATCAAAAACTTCATTGACTTTAGAAAATTCAACTCCACCTAAAACAACCATTAAAACAAAACCCAAGAGTCCTGATAAAGGTAAATCCATAGTTAGAATTTGCAAAATCAGAGTCAAAATAAGTCCAACTAAAACGCCCCATTCTTTACGCGTCATTTTAAGATTTTCTAAATCGAGTTTAGCAATCTCTATTTCTTGATACTCTCTTGGTTTCCTATAAAACACAAAAAGTGCTAAAAAAAGTCCTATTATCATACAAATAGCTGCAAAATACATAGTATTTGTAACATCATTTAAAGAAACATTTACATTATTTGCATTTAAATTATCTTTTAAAAGATCTTGAAAAGTAAGTCCAAAACCTACTGGCAAGACCATATAAGGTGTAGTAAGTCCAAAAGTTAAAGCACAAGCTACAGCTCTACGATCGATTTTAAGCTTGTTAAAAAGACTTAAAAGAGGTGGAATTAACAAAGGTATAAAAGCTACATGGATAGGAACTAAATTTTGAGAAAAACAAGAAATTAAAGCTATAGACAAAAGCAATAAATATTTTTTATGAAAAATAAAATGACTCACTATCTTAATCAAATATGCTGTTAAATTTGTTTTTGAAATCGCTGCAGCAATAGCTCCTAAGAATATATAACTTAAGGCAGTCTTTAGATTTTCTTTCATTCCACTTATAAGTATATTCATAGTATCTATAAGTTCAAGGTGAGAAAACACTCCTGCAACAAGAGCTGAGATTAAAAGACTTAAAAGTACATTAAAACGAAATAAACAAAGTAAAGTCATTAAGGCAACACTTATAATAATAGGATTGGTAAGTAAAGTCAAAATTATTCCTTAAATATTTTTTAAAAATTTAATTGTAGAAAAAACTTAGTTAAAATGTAATAAAACTCGAACATATAATGATTTTATTTTAATATGCAAAATTATAAAAATAATTAATTTTTTTAATCAAAAAGATTAATATAGTTAATTATTTAAATCCTAAAAAATTTATAATAAAATAAAAACTATTAAAAATATAGGATTTAGCTTGCTTGGTATCGGCGTATTGTCAAATTTTTCTTTTGAGAATTTTTTAGGAAGCAAGGTTTTAGCAAAAAAACTACCTAATTAGACTTGTTTGTGGAGGTTATCCTGCAAGCACAATCTGTAATTACTAATATTAAAAACGGTTCTGAAATAAAAGCAAATAAAAAATTTGAAGTTAGAGGCAAAGCTTGGGCTGGAGAACTTGAAGTTAGTGAAGTTTATATAAGCAATGATTATGGTGTAACATGGATTAAAGCAAAGGTAGAAAAACCATTAAATAGATTAGCATAGCAAAAATGGAGCACTCAAATATCCATACCAACAAAAGGATATTATGAAATCGGAGAAAAATATAATACCAGAAGAAGACTACCTCTAGCTATACTCTTGCAAAATAAAATTCATTGAAGAAATGATTTCTTCAATGATAAATTCACACATCCAAATGTTTTACATCTTTAGCGTGTGCTTGGATATAATCGCGTCTTGGTTCAACCTCATCGCCCATAAAGAGATTAAAGGTATCGTTTGCACTTTGTGCATCTTCAATAGTAATTTTTAAAAGTCTTCTTACGCTTGGATCCATTGTGGTTTCCCAAAGTTGCTCAGGATTCATTTCCCCTAAACCTTTATAGCGTTGTATAGTAGCACCTTTTTTAGCATTGGTTTCAACATCTTCAAGAACTTCTAAAATATCTTTATCAAATTCCAAACCTCTATCTTTAATCTTATCAAAAATATAACTTGCTTCTTCATATAGTGGATGAGTGAAAAGTTCTTCATTGATCACAAGTTCTTCTAAGCCATTTTGAGTTTGAACGAAAGCTCGAATTTCACTTTCATTGATATAATGATTTAAGATATTGTGTTCTTGTGTTTCTAAAAATTGTTTGATTACACTAAATAATTCTTCATTATTTCCTTTAACTAAATTTGAATTTTCTATCATATAGCGTATCACAGAAATCACATTAAAACGCTTTTCAAGATCTTTTAAGATTGCACGATAAGCTGCAACGATTTTTAAATAATCTTTCAAATCATTCATTCCTATACCTTCATAGTTTAAACCTTCTATTCCAGTTTCTATAAGGTATTCACTTAAAGCTTTTTCATCTTTTAAATAAATTTGTTTTTTAGCTTTTTTATAAAGATAAAGTGGAGGTTGAGCCAAGTAAATATGTCCATTAATTATAAGTTCATTCATAAAACGGAAGAAGAATGTTAAAAGTAAAGTTTGTATATGTGATCCATCAACATCAGCATCTGTCATGATGATGATTTTATGATATCTAAGTTTTGAAAGATCAAAATCTTCACCTATACCACAACCAAAAGCGGTAATCATATTTTGAATTTGCTCAGATTTTAAAATTTTATCCAGTCTTGCTTTTTCAACATTTAAAATTTTACCACGTAAAGGTAGTATAGCTTGGAAAGATCTTTCTCTACCTTGTTTTGCAGAACCCCCAGCAGAATCTCCTTCCACAAGATAAATTTCACTTTCACTTGGATCTTTACTTTGACAATCAGCTAATTTCCCTGGTAAAGTCCCTACACTTAAACTTTCTTTTTTACGCGTTAATTCTCTAGCTTTTTTCGCTGCTTCTCTTCCTCTAGCTGCCATTAAGGCTTTGTTCATTATAGCTTTAGCTTCGATAGGATTTTCTTCAAAATATTTAGTCAAATACTCAAAACTTGCTTTTGAAACTATAGGACGTACATAAGTTGAACCAAGTTTGCCTTTAGTTTGTCCTTCAAATTGTGGTTCGGGTACTTTGACACTTACAACAGCGATCAAACCTTCACGCACATCTTCACCTGTGATTTTACTATCTTTTTCTCTAGCACTTGCATTTGCTTCTATATAGTTACTTATCACACGAGTTAAGCCCATTCTAAAACCAGCTTCGTGTGTTCCACCATCTGGAGTTTTAATATTATTTACAAAAGAAAGTAAATTTTCACTATAAGTATCATTGTAAAGTAAAGCTACTTCTACGTTTACATCCTCTTCATCAACACTAAAAAAGATTGGTTTGGTTAAAGCTTCTTTTTTATTTAAGTCTGTAACAAACTGAGAAATTCCACCTTCAAAGTGAAAACTTTCATGTTTACCTACGCGGTTATCTTTAAAATTTATAGTGATTTTTGGATTTAAGTATGCAAGTTCACGAAATCTTTTAGCCAAAATTTCATAATCAAATTCAGTCACTTCAAAAATTTGATCATCAGGCCAAAATTCTATAGTTGTTCCTGTTTTTTTACTTTTTCCTATCACACCAAATTCACTGATAACTTTACCTTCTGAAAATTCTTGACGATAAATTTCTCCATTTCTTTCAACTGTAGCTACAAGTTTTTTAGAAAGTGCATTTACAACTGAAACTCCAACACCGTGCAAACCGCCTGAAACTTTGTAAGTATCTTTGTCAAATTTTCCTCCAGCATGAAGGACAGTTAAAACAACAGTTAAAGTTGGCATATTTTCAGTTGGGTGTATATCAACAGGAATTCCTCTACCATTATCACTAACTATGCAGCTTCCTTCAGTAGTGATTTCTACATCTATAGTATCACAATGTCCTGCCATAGCTTCATCGATAGAATTATCCACAACTTCATAAATCATATGATGAAGTCCGCCTATGTTTGTATCTCCTATATACATACCTGGGCGTTTTCTAACAGCTTCTAGGCCTTTTAGGACTTTAATATTACTTGCACCGTAATTTTCTTGCATATTTTTCCTTTATCTATTACTTGTTTTATTACAAAATCATAGGCATGATAATCATTGATAGTCCTTGAGATTTGACTATAAATGCTGAATTAGGTTCATTTACACTTAAAGTGAATTTTTCTTCTTCTATAGAAGTTAAGAAATCAAGTAAATATTTGATTTTTATAGTAAGATTAAATTCTTCACTCACTCCTGTTTGAATTTCAAGTTCTGTTTTTGCTTCCATATTGTCTAAACTTATACCTTCAAAGATGATTTTATCTTTGTTAAAATGAAGTTTCATTTTTTCAGTTACAACGCTAATTTTTTTAAGACTATCTATAAAATCTTCAGTTGAAAAGCTAAGTTCTTGTTTGAAAGTTTTTGGTATAACTTTTTCATAATCTGGAAATTTATCGTTAATAAGTTTTGTAAAGAATTCGAAATTTTCATTTTTAGCGATAAGCATATTTTGATCATAAAAAATTTCTATTTTTTCATAGAAAAGTTTTTGCATTTCCATGATAGCTTTTTTAGGGATACTAAAACTAAATTCTTGATTATTTGCTTTTTCTAAAGTATAGATTGCAAGGCGTTTTGTATCAGTTCCTACGAAGTTAATTTTATCTGTTTTTATATCTAAAAATGCACCATTTAAGGAGTATTTTGGATTGTTTGTATCAATACTTGGTAATATTTTTTTAAGAGAACGACTTAAATCACTTGAGTCAATGTCAAATTGATTTTTTCCTTCTATATTTGGAAAATTTGGAAAATCTTCATGATTAAACATAGGAAGTTTGTATTTTGTACTTTTTTGTCTTATAAATAAAAAATTATCAATGGTTTCTAAAACAACTTCTTCATTGTTTAAACTTTTAATAACGTCTGCAATACTTTTTGCATTTGCAGTAGCAAAACCACTTGATTCTACGCGGATTTTTTTTATCTTATAGTTGATACCTATTTCATAATCACTAGCTCTAATAAGAAGTTTATCTTCATCAGCATGAAAAAAAAGATGAGAAGTAATGGTGCTTGAGTCTTTTTTTTCTACATAAGCATTACATAAAATCACTGCAGATTCTAAAGTATTTTTATTGATACTTAACTTCATTTTTTCTCCTTGGTTTATTTTAATTTTAAATTCGTTGTAATAATAAGCTTGTTGAAATTGTGAAATTCTTCAAAGCAAAATAATCAAATTTGTATTTTATCATACTTTGCTTAATTTCTTTTTTTCACACTCTAGAATTTATTTTTCACATCCTTTCACTTAACTTTGACTTTTAACAAGAATTTTGTTTTTAAGTTCTTCGATTTTTGCTTTTAAAGAAGCATCATTTTCTATCATTTCTGTAATTTTTTTAACATTATGTGAAATAGCCGTGTGATCTTTCATTTCAAAATAATTCGCAAGTTGTGGCATAGTCAAAGCTGTAAGTGTCCTAGCTAGGTAAATCACAATGCGTCTTGCTGTGACTATATTTTGAGTTTTTTTATTGGATTTCACATCGCTTGGTTTGATGTTAAATTCTTTACATACTAAAGATAAAATGTCATCTATAGTGATATTTTCTTTCTTTTCTTTGATATGATCTTTCATCACACTTTTAGCAAGTTCGAGTGTGATTTCTTGTCCTAGTATGGTTGCATAAGCATTTAAACTTATGATGATACCTTCGATTTCTCTTATATTATCCCCTAAAGAAGTGGCGATATAGTTTATGATATCATTAGAAAGATTGATATCATTAAATTCACATTTTTTCCTTATGATGGCTATTTTTGTATCTAGTTGAGGTGGAGTTATATCAGCTATGATCCCATGAGAAAAACGACTTTTTAAACGTTCAGTTATACCTTTTAGCATGTTGGGTGGATTATCTGAAGTCATGATGATTTGTCCATCGTTGTTTTTGATTTCATTAAATATAAAGAAAAATTCTTCCTGAATTTTATCAGTTTTTCCTAAAAACTGCACATCATCTATAAGCAAAACATCGCAGTTTCTGTACTTTTCATGAAATTTATCCAAAGAGCCATTTTTTAAATTTGAAGTAAAATCATTGATAAAATTTTCACTTGTAGCATAAATGACTTTTTTTCCCATTTCTAAGCTCGCATTTCCAACTGCTTGAAGCAAATGTGTTTTTCCAAGTCCTGTAGGCCCATAAACAAAGATAGGATTATAAAGTTTTCCAAGCTTGTCTTTATGTATTATAGCTTTACATGCTCCATAAGCGTATTTGTTAGAATCTCCCACAACAAAACTTTCAAAAGTAAAAGAAGGATTTAAAATCGTGCTTTGTGCTTTTATATGAGCTATGTCGATTTTTGTGCTTTTGTTGTTTTGTTTAGCACTTTGTGCTTGTATGTTTATGATGGCTTTATTTCCGCTTTGCACTTCATAAAAATGCGCGATTTTTTTACCGTATTTTGTTTGTATGAATTTAGCCATGAGTTCATTTGGAGCGTTAAAAATCAAAAGATCTGCTTTGCTTTGTTTTTCGTTGAATTTTAAATTTGACAGATAGTTTTCGTATTCGTTTTCACTTAATTCTTTTTTTAAATTTTCAAGTATTTGACTTGGATTCATAATCTCTCTTTAAATTTTGTATAATGTATAAATTTTATCTTAAATTTCATAAAAAAAGGTTAAAATCCGCTTTTGTATTTTATTTTCAAAAGGTATGGATTTGAAAATTTTAGGTATAGATCCAGGTTCGAGAAATTGCGGTTATGCTATCATAGAAGCCAACAAAGGAAAAAACATTCTCATAGAAGCAGGACTTATAAAGATAAAGCCAAGTACTTTACAGTATCAAATCACAGAACTTTGCGAGGGTTTGGACTTGATTTTTAAAAATCATTCTTTTGATGAGGTAGCTATAGAAGATATCTTTTTTGCTTACAATCCAAAAACCGTTTTAAAACTCGCACAATTTCGTGGAGCTCTATCTTTAAAAATCCTTCAAATTCATGGAGACTTTGTAGAATATACTCCCTTACAAGTGAAAAAAGCCGTTACAGGTAAGGCAAAAGCCACAAAAGAACAAGTTGCCTTTATGGTAAAAAGACTTTTAGGACTTAGTAAAGATATCAAGCCTTTAGATATCACAGATGCTATCGCAGTGGCTTTAACTCATGCGGCAAATTTAAGAGTTAGGGTGTGATTTTGGTAATTTTCATTACACAAAAGCCCAAAGCTCCATAAACTCCGAAAATACCTTTAAATTTTTTCTATATTTTTTCTAAATTTTCCTAAAAAATTTTAAAAGTTGGAACAGAACTTGCTTATAAACTTCACATAAACGCAAAAGTTTTTTAAAGCCAAAGCGTTAAATTTTTAAAGCAATATTTTATAAAGGATTTAAGATGATGAGATCACTTTGGTCCGGAGTGAGCGGACTACAAGCACATCAAGTTGCGATGGATGTTGAAGGTAATAACATTTCAAATGTTAATACCACTGGTTTTAAATACTCTCGTGCAGATTTTGGGACTATGTTTAGCCAAACTGTGAAAATCGCTACAGCGCCAACTGACGGAAGAGGTGGATCAAACCCACTTCAAATCGGTCTTGGTGTTTCAGTAAGTTCTACGACAAGAATTCACTCTCAAGGTTCAGTTCAAACTACAGATAAAAATACTGACGTTGCTATCAATGGTGATGGTTTTTTTATGGTAAGTGATGATGGCGGACTTACAAACTATCTTACACGTTCAGGGGATTTTAAACTTGATGCTTATGGAAATTTTGTTAATAATGCAGGCTTTGTGGTTCAAGGATGGAATATCAACTGGGATACTCAAAGTATAGATAGTTCAAGAAGCCCACAAAACATCTTCATCGATCCAGGTATGCATATCCCTGCAGCACAATCAACCGAAGTGGCTATCAAAGCAAATTTAAATAGTGGGCTTAGTATAGGCACAGCTAGCACCCCTTTATATGCACTTGATTCTGTTCATGGATATAATGTAAAAACAAGTGAAACTAAAGATGAAAATGATACAGGAACGACTCAGTTTTATACTACTTCTAAAAATTCAGTTGAAGTAACTGAAAAAGGTGTGGATGCGGCTTCTTTGTTTAATTCTAATGGTCAAGGGCTTAATCTAAGAGATGGTCAAGGAATTTGGGTTTCATATGCAGATGCACAATATTCTACCAATAAAGTAGGTTTAAGTGCTTTTGATGCAAATAATCATAAAACTCAAACAGCGGCTTTTTGGGGAAATGACAATCAAAAAACAAAATTAAGCATAGTTCTAAATGGTGTTAAAATAGAAAATGAAAATATAACAAGTATAGATGACGCTATAACTTATATTAACACTTTCACAGCTTCTAATGACACAAGAACAGGAACTGGAGTAAAAGCGGTTAAAAATAAAGATGGAAGTGGAATTGATTTTGTTAATACAAATTCTGATGGTACCACAGATAGTATGAAAAATATCAATCTTGTAGTAAATTCTGATAATACTGCAGGTGAGGTTTGGACAGCAACTTGGAAAAATGGTGCAGATGGTGCAGATGGTTCATTTGAATATGCACAAGTACAACAAAATAATGCTTCTCTATGGACAGCAACAGGTGGAACAGCAGGAGAACAAGATAAATTAACAGGTGGTAGAAATGCTCAAGTTATCACTGCTCATAAATATATTTATAGTTCTTCAGCTCAAACTCTTCCTCCTATGTATAATCCTGATGGAGGTTATGCTTATGTTCCAGGAACAAATGGAGATGGAAATCCTACTTGGAATGGCACAGATACTGCTAATGTGGGTTCGCAAAATTATTATAATGCAGTAATGAATGGATCTTTATTAAATACCGATGTAAGGACTTTTCACACTACTGAGGATTTAAGAGAGCTTTTACAAAGAGATGCAAGATATGGGGTTGATTATGATGGAAGTGGAACTTTTGCTGCAGCAGATGTAAATGAAAATGTTAAAGTAGTTGTAAATTCATCAGGGGCTTTTTCTATCACTAATGTTAATGAAACTTCAAAAAGTCCAGCACTTGTTACAGGTGGTCAAGGATCATTAGATTTTGGACCTCATAATATGAATTTTAATATCACTGCTTATACAGATGAAAAAGGAACTGTAAGCACTAATGATGCCTTTACAAAGATCTTTAAAGGACTTGATGGATCTTTTCCTGCTGGAAATCAAGTTAAACAAAGTGAACTTTTAAAACTTAGTGCTTTTTCAGCTGGACTTGAAATTTATGACTCTTTAGGTTCTAAACACACCCTAGAAGTGCAATTTGTAAAACAAAGCACCACTCAAGATGGGGGTAATGAATGGCAAATGATCATTCGCGTACCAGAACCTGCAGAGATCAACACTACAGGCGAAGGTCCGAACAATATTATCGTAGGTAGTGCAAGATTTAATAATGATGGATCTTTATCAAACTATACTCCAAGAACTATAAATTTCTCACCAAATAATGGTGCCGCACCAAATCAACAAATCAAACTTTCTTTCGGAACAAGCGGAAGCAATGATGGCCTTGTAAGCTCAAACTCTGCTTCAACTTTAACTTCTCAAGCAACCGATGGTTATACTTCAGGAAACTTAAAACCTGATGCAATTCGCGTTGATGATAAAGGAAATATCTTAGGTGAATTTACCAATGGTAAAACCTTTGCAGTAGCAAAAATCGCTATGGCTTCAGTGGCAAATAACTCAGGTCTTGAAGAAATAGGTGGAAATCTTTTCAAAGTTACTGCAAATAGTGGTAATATCGTAGTAGGGGAAGCAGGAACAGGTGGACGCGGTGAGATGAAAACCTCAGCTCTTGAAATGTCAAATGTGGATTTAAGCCGTTCTTTAACAGAGCTTATCATCATACAAAGGGGTTATCAAGCAAACTCTAAAACCATTTCAACGAGTGATCAAATGCTTCAAACTTTGATCCAGCTTAAACAATAATTTAAGCTTAGCATTCTATAAAATATTGTTTTTTTGCTCCCTTAAAGGGAGCAAGCCTTGCTTTACAAGCCTATCTTGGTAGTTTTGTAATACTGGGCTTAGGCTTGAACTGCCTTCAATTTATTGCTAACTCACTCTTGCTAGGGGTGAGTTGCAATAAAATTGTATTTATTTGCTTGTATCATAATCGTTTTAAAAACTTATTTTGTTATAATTTTTGCTTGAATTTAAATTTAAAGGAAAATCTATGCGTTATGGTGAAAAAGAAATCAAAGAATTTGATGTAGAAAAAATGGAAATTTGGCCAAATGATGCGAAGAATGACTATATCATAAAAATTACTTTACCTGAATTTATGTGTGCTTGTCCACGTTCAGGTTATCCTGACTTTGCGACGATTTATCTTGAGTATATACCTGATCAATTTGTGGTTGAGCTTAAGGCGATAAAACTTTATATCAATACTTTTATGTATAGAAATGTTTCACATGAAGCAAGCATCAATGAAATTTATAATACTTTAAAAGATAAATTAAAACCAAAGTGGATTAAAGTTGTAGGGGATTTTAACCCGCGTGGAAATGTGCATACGGTAATAGAATGTCGTAGTGATATAGTTGTTCCAAAATAATATTGAGTAAAATATTCACATATTTTTATGTAAAGATTAAATATTTTTATAAAAAGATCTTATTTAACCTTTGAAGAATGTATAATAAAAAGATCTAAATTTTTTAGATCGAATTTTATTATATAAGGAGTTAGGTTATGAATAAAAAATTATTAAGTATTATTGCAAGTGCTACTTTGTTTTCAAATTTAGCTTTAGCAGATGAGAATTCTGGTTTTTTTATAGGTGCTGATGCAGCTTTTTTGCATACTAAAGTAAAAAGCGATCTTAAGCATAATGGGAATAAAAGTTCAGTGATCAATGGAGATATGATAGAAAATATTCCGGTTTTAGATTTGAAAATAGGATATCGTTTAAATCAACTCCATAGAATTTATTTTCTTTATGCTAATTCTGATGGCTTTGATGATTTTATTACAACTCCTCAGTTTAATATAGAAGCTGATTTTTCTATAAATAAATTTTTATTAGGTTATGATTTTACTCCAGAACTTTTTGAAAAAACAAGAGGAGTTTTAGGCGTGTATTCTGGTTACGCAAGAACAGATATTGATTTAAAAACTTCGCGTTTATCTTTATCTAAAAAATTTGATGGTTTTGTTTATGGAGTTAAAGCAGGTGTCATATATGAGCTAACTGAACACAATGAAATAGAACTAGGTGTTAAAGCTGAACAAATAAGATATAATTCTAGAAATTTTTATGAAAATAGTATTGGATCAAATTTTTATGATCCTAAACAAACAAACTATAGTATTTATTTAGGATATGCTTATAAATTTTAAAAAAATGCAACTTAAAGTTGCATTTTATCAACCTCCACCGATAAAATATTTTTCAACATCGTCAAGTAGCTTTTCGCAAATTTGAGAATCTGTGTTTTTTTCTACTACAAGATTGATATAAGTTTTTGTGTCTCTGAAGCTTCCTGCTGATTTTGAATTTTCGCGAGTGAGTTTTTGAGCATCTCTAGTGTATTCTATATTGATGTTAAATTTAAGTGCAGCACTTGCTTCGCCTAAATTTGTTTTTACTACTACATTCATTTTAGAAGCTTTAGCGAGTGTAGCTTGGGTTTTGTTTATGATCTCTTTAAAGCGTTGGCAAGATCGTATGAGCGTAGCGATAAATTTGTTATCAAGCCCCTCATAAGCTACTTTGAGTTTGTTTTTGATATCTTTTGTACTTTCTTTTTCAGGGGCGACAAAAACCATGTAAAAACCATTTTTTATAGCTACATTGTCTGTTTTTACATCGCGTCCACTTGACATAACTTTAACATAAATGGCATTATCAAGATAAACACGATCTACCATAGGGCCATAAATTTCGTATTCTTTTTTTCGGACTATGACTTCACGGGCTAGCATATTTAATTTTACATTGGCTTCGTGAATAACAGGTTCCATTTCTTTTTTAATTTCTAAGAGTTCTTTTAACATCAACATCCTTTTTGTTACTTAAAATTACAATTATATCAATAATTTTCTTAATTTAAGAATTTTACAAATACATTTACTAAAAATATGATACATTAAAGATTAATTTTAACAAAGGAGGAAAAGATGAAACAAATTTTTAAAATTTCAAATTCAGTCCAACAAAAAAGTAAAGATACTTTTAATCTGCTACTGCAACTCTCACTCTAAAACTCAATTTTATTTTTAATCATTTTTTGTATTTTTTATTTTTATCATCGTTTTTAAGTTTTTGAATTTTCAAATTCATTTAGTCTGTTTATTTTAAAGAATTAAATTATGAAAGATAATAGAATTATCTACTTTACGTGATGGAGAACAAGCTTTAAGCAGTTCTTTGAATATTAATCAAAAATTACAAATCGCTTTAGCACTTGAAAATTTAGGCGTAGATATTATAGAAGCAGGTTTTCCTGTATCTTCAAAAAGAGGATTTTAGGGTGGTTCAAAGTATTGCTTCTAAGGTTAAAATTCAACCATTTGTGCACTTTCTAGAGCATTAGATATAGATATGGCTTATGAGGCTTTTAAAAGAAGCTAAAATTTTAGAATTCATACTTTTATAGCTACTTCAGAGTTGCATATACAAGATAAGTTGAAAAAAGATTTTGATGAAATTTTGCTTATGGCAACTGGAGCTAAAACTATAAATATCCCAGATACTGTGGGCTTACTTTGGGCGGATATTTTTAAAACAATGCCTTAAGAAATGGTTTGCTTGCCATAGAATTTGCTAAAGATGAGATTTTAGAAATAGCTGAAGAATTAAAAAAATCTCAAGATAAAAACATAAAAATTTATTTACTGGAAAAAAAGAGTATTTTTTAAAGATAAGATTTTTTTGATTTAGATGATTTTTACAGAATTTGTCTTTTGGAAGGACTTGATAATATAACTTTGACTTTAACATGAAGCACAAATCAAAACCTATGTGAAAAAACTCAAAAAGCTTTTTGGCTTAGAATTTTTTCATAAGCTAAAAAAGGATCTTGGTAGTTAGGTATGTCAAAGTTTCCATAAAAATTAAAATCGAGCTTTTTAAAAAGTAAATTCATAGGAAAATTTTTACTATGAGTATCTGCTCTTAAACTTGCCTTGTGATTTTCTAAGGTAAAATTTTCGCAAAAATTTAAAAGTTTTTGTGCTACGCCTTTGCCTTTTGCATTTTGTTTGACGGCTAAACGGTGTAGATAAAAGGCTTTATCATCATAATTTTTGTTAAAAATAACTTGTTTGTAAAATTCAGGTTCAAATTTTTCATTGATACAGATAAAGTCTAAAATTTCATCATTTTCTTTAAACACATAAAGTTCTTGTGCTTGTATATCTTCTTGAAAAATTATTTCATTGGGATAATTCTCATCCCATTGGTGAAAATTCATAGCTTTCATAGTATTTAAAGCATCTTTTGTGATTTCAAGTATAGAATTTAAATCTTTATGGACGGCTTTTTGTATGATAGTGTTCTGCATAATAATCCTTTGCATAAGGAAAGGGTGATGGTGGCTCCGATTGGACTTGAACCAACGGCCACTACCATGTCAAGGTAGTGCTCTACCAGCTGAGCTACGGAACCATATGGTGGAGCATAGCGGGTTCGAACCGCTGACCCCAACGCTGCCAGCGTTGTGCTCTCCCAGCTGAGCTAATGCCCCAAATGAAGTTTGTATTATAACTTAGTTTGCCTTAAAGTTTATTTGATGGCAGACAGGAAGGGATTCGAACCCTCGAAAGCTTGCACTTTACACGCGTTCCAGGCGTGCTCCTTCAACCGCTCGGACACCTGTCTATGAAATAAAGCGTTCATTATATCTATAAAAGCTTTAAAAATAAAGAAATTTTTTAAATATTGAAAATAAAATTATTTTTTTAAAAAATCAGAAAATTTTTAGTAAAAAATAGTATAATTATATTTTTATTTTTAGTCAGGGTAGCTCAGCTGGTTAGAGCGCTGGTCTCATAAGCCGGAGGTCGGGAGTTCAAGTCTCCCCCTTGACACCATTAAGTGTAATAGTTATTTTTTTTCTTTTGTTACTACAAAAACAATTCCACCAAAACCTATAATCACAACAGCTGTTATAAAAATGATTTCAAAAATATCTAGCATTGTCATTGTTCTTTTGCCCTTTCTTTTAACTGTCCGCAAGCAGCTGAAATATCAAGCCCTTTACTTTCTCTTATAGTGCAAGTTACACCTTTGCTACTGAGTAAATCTTGGAATTTAATCGCATTTTCTAAACTAGGGCGTTTATATAAACTTCCTTCATGTGGATTAAAGAGTATTAAATTCACTTTAGCTTTAATACCATTTAAAAGTTTGACTAATTCTTTAGCATGTTCAAGCTTATCATTGATACCATCAATCAAAAGATATTCAAACATCACTCTTTTTCTTTGATCTATAGGAAATTCACGCACCGCATCCATAATCGCAGCGATATTGTAAGCTTTATTGATAGGCATAAGTTTGGTTCGAAGCTCATCATTAACCGCGTGTAATGATATAGCAAGTAAAACACCTAAATTCATTTGACCTAATTCTTTGATTTGTTTTGCCAAACCGCTAGTACTGATGGTTTGACGGCGGGGACTTATGGCAAGCCCATCATTTTGTGATAAAATTTTTACCGCTTTAGAAACATTTTTAAGATTATCCAAAGGCTCACCCATACCCATATATACTATATTTACACGGCGTTCATAAGGGATATTGTTTTGTTTTTTGACCCATAAAATTTGTCCGACTATCTCCCCTGCGCTTAAATTTCTTTTTAAACCTCCTTTAGCAGTAAGGCAAAAACTACAGCCACTTTTACAACCTACTTGAGAAGAAACACAGATAGTATATCTCGCATGAGAAATTCTTTTGCCTTCTGTATCTATTTTTTCTTCTTTCATAGGCAAAAGCACACTTTCCACTCTTAAACCATCAGTAAGTTCAAAAAGATATTTTATACTTCCATCTTTACTTTGCTCATTTTTAACGCATTTTACAGGAGAAAAATGAAAATTTTGTGTAAGTTCCAAACGTAGATCTTTTGGTAAACTTGACATATCGGAAAAATTATTGGCGTATTTTTGATAAATCCATTGATAAATTTGTTTCACGCGAAACATAGGTTTGATTTTTTCTCCTAATTCCTCAGGTGAAAAATCTAAAATATTAACAAGCTCTTTCAAAATTATTTCCCTTTTTAAATATAATGATATTTTTTCAAATATTCTTCTAGTTTTTCTTTCGCCTTTTGATGATTTTTTATAAAATCTTCGTGAGCATTTTCATTGCAAAAATTTGTCGCACACAAAATACACTCTGCATCAATATCTAAATTTTTAGCTACACTTAAAACAGAAAAAGCTTCCATATTTTCTGCAAAAAAACCTAATTTTGAAAATTCTTTTGCTGCTTTTGAATTTTGACAAATATAATTTGAAGAATTAATTTTAATTGTTTCACGAGAAACATTTTCTTTTTCTAAACAAATTTCATATTTTGCAGGAGTATAAAAAGCATGTGAAATTTTAGAAAATTCTATATTGAAAGCGTGAGAACTTTTGTAAATTTCTAAAATTTCTCCTTTATCATAAAGCCCACAAGTTCCTATAAATATAAGCTTTGATGGTTTTTCATTTAAGCAAAGTTGGCTTAAATGAAAAGTGGATTCAACTAAACCTATACCTATAGCTTTTGCAAAAGAAAAATTTTCATTTCCACCCGCACAAACAATCATTTTGATCCTTATGAAATTTTACAAAAAATAATTCTACCTAAAAAGACTTAATTAAGAATTTTTAGATAAAATTATTTCTCATGGTTAAAGCAAAAAAACAATACGGACAAAATTTTTTAATCGATAAAAGCGTATTGGCAAAAATCATCCAAGCCATACCTAAAGAGATGAACAATATCATTGAGATTGGGCCTGGCTTAGGTGATTTAACGCAAGAACTTTTAAAAATTTCTCAAGTAAAAGCTTATGAAATCGATAATGATCTCATACCTATTTTAAAAAAGAAATTTCAAAAAGAACTTGAATGTGGAAAATTTAACTTGATCCATCAAGACGCAAGCGAAGCTTTTAATCCTAGTCTTGATGAAAAACCATATTTTTTGGTTGCAAATTTGCCTTATTATGTTGCAAGTCATATTATATTAAAAGCTTTAGAAGATAAAAATTGTCTAGGGCTTATTGTAATGGTGCAAAAAGAAATGGCTGAAAAATTCTGTGCTAAAGAAGGAAATAGTGAGTTTTCTTCCTTAGGTGTTTTAAGTGCAATGATTTGCGAAAGAAAAATACTTTTTGATGTTGATCCACAATGTTTTAATCCGCCGCCAAAAGTTATGTCAGCGGTAATGAGTTTGATTAAAACTAAGGATTTTGATGAACTTTTTGAAATAGAAAATTTCAAAAATTTTCTAAAAGACTGTTTTAAAGCTCCTAGAAAACAACTCTTAGGAAATTTAAAAACATATAAAGTAAAAGTTTTAGAAGTTTTAAGCACTCTTGGCTTAAAAGAAAACATCAGACCACATGAAATTTGCGTTGATTCATACCTTAAAATTTATGACAAATTAAAGGATGAATATGGACGAAAACAAAGAGATAAATAAAAATGAACAAAATCCAAACTCAAATTCAAAAAACAATAAACGCTATAAATATAAAAATCGTAGAAAAAAATTAGCTGATTCTTTGCAAAATGAAAACGATACTCCAAAAATCGATCAAAATTCCAACAAGGAAAATTCTGAAAACTCAGAAAATAAAACTGAGAAAAAAAAGAAGAAAAATCGTAATCTTCCTTCAAAACTCACAGGCAATGAAGATTGGCAAATCGCTCTTGCAGAATGTATAGAAGCTAACCGTGTTTCACATGAAAACCGCTTACACCCTTTAAAATATAATAATTCTAGCGAACATAAAATCCGCATCACTCCTTTAGGAGGTTTAGGGGAAATTGGTGGAAATATTAGTATTTTTGAAACTAATAAAGATGCAATTATAGTAGATATAGGAATGAGCTTTCCTGATGGAACTATGCATGGGGTAGATATTATTATTCCTGATTTTGACTATGTAAGAAAAATTAAAGATAAAATTCGCGGTATAGTAATCACTCATGCACATGAAGATCATATTGGTGCGGTACCTTATTTTTTTAAAGAATTTCAATTTCCTATCTATGCTACACCTTTAGCTTTAGGAATGATTTCAAATAAATTCGAAGAACATGGCTTAAAAGCAGAACGCAAATGGTTTCGCCCTGTAGAAAAACGCAAAGTTTATGAAATAGGAGAATTTGATATAGAGTGGATCCACATCACGCATTCTATCATAGATGCTTCAGCACTTGCAATCAAAACGAAGGCAGGAACTATCATCCATACAGGTGATTTTAAGATCGATCAAACCCCAATTGATGGTTATCCAACGGATTTAGGACGTTTGGCACATTATGGAGAAGAAGGGGTTTTATGTCTTTTAAGCGATAGTACAAATTCTTATAAAGAAGGCTATACAAAAAGTGAAAGTTCTGTAGGACCAACTTTTGATCAAATTTTTGCACGCACCAAAGGCAGGGTGATCATGAGTACTTTTAGCTCTAATATCCACCGTGTTTATCAAGCTATCACTTATGGTTTAAAATACGGCAGAAAAGTTTGTGTTATCGGTCGCTCTATGGAAAGAAATCTTTATACCACTATGGAATTAGGCTACATCAAACTTGATAGAAAAATTTTCATCGATGCTGATGAAGTAAGTAAATATAAAGACAATGAAGTGCTTATCGTAACTACAGGAAGTCAAGGCGAAACCATGAGTGCGCTTTATAGAATGGCAACAGATGAGCATAAATTTATAAAGATTAAGCCTACAGATCAAGTAATCATTTCAGCCAAAGCTATACCAGGAAATGAAGCAAGCGTTTCTGCGGTGCTTGACTATCTTTTAAAAGCAGGAGCTAAAGTAGCGTATCAAGAATTTAGTGAAATTCATGTAAGCGGACACGCTAGTATAGAAGAGCAAAAGCTTATGCTAACCCTTACCAAACCTAAATTTTTCCTACCAGTTCATGGGGAATACAATCACATCACCAAACATAAAGAAACAGCGATGAAATGCGGCATTCCTGAAAGAAATATCTATCTTATGAGCGATGGTGATCAAGTAGAACTTTGCCAAAAATATATCAAGCGTGTAAAAACTGTAAAAACGGGTAAGGTTTTCGTAGATAATCAAATCAACAAGCAAATTGCTGATGATGTGGTTATAGATCGTCAAAAACTTGCAGATAGTGGTATAGTTGTTATCATTGCACAAATTGATAAAAATACAAAGGCACTTATCAACAAGCCAAGAGTATTTAGCTATGGACTTGTAGCAGATAAACATGATCACGCTTTTAGTAAAGATATGGCCGAGGTTTTGGGGCAATTTTTCATCAATATTAAAGATGAAGCGCTTAATGATCCAAGATTTTTAGAAAATCAAATTCGTCAAGTTTTAAGAAAGCATATCTTTAGAAAGATTAAAAAATACCCTACTATAGTTCCAACTATTTTTGTTATGTAAAAAAGGGCAAAGACGCCCTTTTTAAGGAAGATCAAATGAGAATTAATAAATTTATATCCCATAACACCCGCTATTCACGCCGTGAAGCTGATGAACTTATCAAGCAAGGCTTAGTAAAAATAAACAACAAAATTGCCCTTTTAAGCGATGAAGTTAAATTTGATGATAAAGTCTTTGTTAAAGGTAAAAGAGTGCAAAAAAGAACGCAATTTAGCGTGATAATCTACCATAAACAAAAAGGTGAAATTGTCAGTAAAAAAGACGATCGTGGAAGAAAAACTATATACGATACCTTGCCAAGACAATTTAGTACTTGGCTTAGTGTAGGCAGGCTAGATTATGCAAGCGAAGGCTTGCTTTTGCTTACAGATTCTCCTGTGATTGCTGATGCTTTAATGCATAGCGATTTAGAAAGAGAATACTACCTTAAAGTTAAAGGTACGGTGAGTAAACAAGTCATCGAGGCAATGCAAAATGGACTTGAGATTAAAAACGAAAAAAAAGGCGCACACGCAAAAACTAAAATTACCTCTATGAGTTTTGCTCCTTTTATAGACTTTGAAATTTTTGGATCAAGCGGAGGTTATACCAAACTTAGAGTAGTTATAAATGAAGGTAAAAATAGAGAGCTTAGACGATTTTTTGGACATTTTGATCTTGAAGTCATGGATCTTAAGCGTGTTGCTTTTGGGGCTTTAGATCTTGGTGTGTTAAAGGCGGGAAAACATCGTTATTTAGAAAATGGCGAATATGAAAAATTGAGAGATTTTTTAAAATTTAATGAAATAAGATATTGACCATTATATACAAAAATTTAAAAAATAATGATAATTTTTAAATTCTAAAAATTCTATTTTATCCTTTTTAAAAGGAAAATAATAGAAAAATTTCATCAAATTCCTTGACTTTGAAAACAAGATTTTATATACTCTCATTTCAATTTTTTATAAATTGGTTAGTTTCCAACTAACGAGTTCTTTTTAAAGGAAATATTATGGAAAGAATTAGGCTTAAGCTAAAAGCTTATGACCATCGAGTACTAGACAGAACAGTTGCAGCAATCGTAGAAGCTGTTAAAAGAACAGGTGCGGATATCAGAGGTCCAATACCAATGCCTACTAAAATCAAACGCTATACAGTTTTAAAATCTCCACACATTAACAAAGATTCTCGTGAGCAGTTTGAAATAAGAATTCACGCGCGTATGCTAGATATAGTAGCAGCGACTCCAGATACAGTTGATTCTTTAACTAAGCTCGATTTAGCGCCAGAAGTAAGCGTTGAAGTAAGAGCTATGGGTAAGTAAGGATAAGATATGGAATATATTGTAGAAAAAATTGGAATGAGCAGAACAATTACTAATCCAAGTATCGCTGTAACTTTACTAAGAGTTGTAAATGCAAAAGTATGTGAAGTTGAAGGCGGAAAGGCTTTAGTAGCATATCCAAAAGGTAAAGCAAGTAATAAATGTGTCGCAGGACAACAAAAAAAATACAATCTTTCTGCAGAATACAATAGATTTGCGACTTTAGAAGTAGCAAACACTGAAGCAGGAGATTTAGATGAAACTCCATTAAATGAAGCAAAAATTTTAAAAGTAAGCTTTAACACTAAAGGTAGAGGTTATAGCGGTGTTATGAAAAGACATAACTTCGCAGGGGGTCCAGCAAGTCACGGTTCGAGATTTCACAGACGCCACGGATCTATTGGTAATAGAGAATGGCCAGGTCGTGTTCAACCAGGTATGAAAATGGCAGGACACTATGGAAATACTAAAGTAACCGTTAAAAACGAAGTTGTATCTTATGATGCTGAAAACAAAATTTTAGTAGTTAAAGGTGCAGTGCCAGGTTATAATGGTGCTATGGGTAAAATAAGGATTGCAAAATGAGTAAAGTAGTTGTTTTAAATGATAAATTAGAAAAAGCAGGTGAACTTGATTTACCTTCAAAATATGCGGAAGTAAATCCACATAATCTTTACTTGTATGTAAAATCTTACCTTGCAAGTTTAAGAGCAAATACAGCTCATACTAAAGGTAGAAGTGATGTAAGTGGTGGTGGTAAAAAACCTTGGAGGCAAAAAGGTCGTGGCGGTGCTAGAGCAGGTTCAACAAGAACTAACGTTTGGGTAGGCGGTGCGGTTGCTTTTGGTCCAACAAATGAAAGAAACTACTTCCAAAAAGTAAATAAAAAACAAAAAAGATTGGCGCTTGAAAGAGCTTTAGCAGATAAAGCAGCTAAGGGTGTGTTATTTACTGCTGATTCTTTGGCTATTGAAAGTGGTAAAACAAAAGATGCAAACGCTGTGATTAAAAAACTTGGCGTCAAAGATGCTTTAATCGTTAAAGATTTACTAGATGAAAAAACGCTTTTAGCTTACAGAAATTTAGCAAATTGCTATGTAGTTGATGTAACTGAGGTAAATGCTTATTTAGTATCTGTATTTAATGCTGTTATTATGGAAAAATCAGTGTTAGAATCTATTACAAAAGAGGGATAATTATGGCAGATATTACTGATATAAAGACTATACTTTACACAGAAAAAAGTTTGAATTTGCAAGAGCAAGGTGTCGTAGTTATTCAAACTTCACCAAAAATGACTAAAACAGGTTTAAAAGCAGTTTTAAAAGAGTATTTTGGTGTAACTCCAAAAAGCATCAATTCTTTAAGAATGGATGGAAAAGTTAAGCGTTTTAGAGGTCGTTTAGGTCAAAGAAACGATTATAAAAAATTCTATGTTAAGCTACCTGAAGGTGTTAGCTTAGAAAATACGGAGGCTTAAGATGGCAATTAAAACTTATAAACCATATACTCCAAGTAGAAGATATATTACAGGTTTAAGTTCTGAAGATATTACAGCTAAACCAAGTGTACGCTCACTACTTGTTAAACTTCCAGCACACGCAGGTCGTAATAGCTATGGAAGAATTACAAGTCGTCATAAAGAAGCGGGCGCTAAAAAACTTTACAGAATTATTGATTTTAAACGTCGTAAATTTGGCATAGAAGGTAAAGTAGAAGCGATTGAGTATGATCCATACAGAAATTGTAGAATTGCCTTGATTGCTTATAAAGATGGGGAAAAAAGATATATTCTTCAACCACGTGGATTAAGCGTTGGTGATATCGTTGCAGCTGCTGAAAGTGGACTTGATATTAAACCAGGTAATGCAATGAAACTTAAAAATATTCCTGTGGGTACTATTGTTCATAATGTTGAGCTAAAGCCAGGAAAAGGAGGTCAAATGATCCGTTCTGCAGGAGCTTATGCGCAACTCATGGGTAAAGAAGAAAAATATGTTATCTTAAGACTTGCAAGTGGTGAGATGAGACAAGTTTTAGCTGAATGTATGGCAAGTATCGGCGAAGTGGGTAATGAAGAATGGGCTAACGTAACTATTGGTAAAGCAGGTAGAAATCGCCACAGAGGTATCCGTCCACAAACAAGAGGTTCGGCTATGAACCCAGTAGATCACCCGCATGGTGGGGGTGAAGGTAAGAAAAATTCAGGCCGTCATCCAGTAACTCCATGGGGTAAGCCAACCAAAGGTGCGAAAACTCGTCGCAAAAAAGCTAGCGATAAGCTAATAATTTCAAGAAGAAAAGGAAAGTAAGATGGCTAGATCACTAAAAAAAGGTCCTTTTGTTGATGATCATGTAATGAAAAAAGTCATCGCTGCTAAAAAGGCTAATGATAATAAACCTATTAAAACTTGGTCAAGAAGAAGCACAATTATTCCTGATATGATAGGACTTACATTTAATGTTCATAATGGCAAAAGCTTTATACCAGTTTATATTACTGAAAATCACATCGGCTATAAGCTTGGTGAATTTGCTCCAACACGTACATTTAAAGGGCATAAAGGCTCTGTACAAAAGAAAATTGGTAAGTAAAGGGGTAAGATATGAGTAAAGCATTAATTAAATTCATAAGACTATCCCCAACTAAAGCAAGGTTGATTGCTAGAGAAGTTCAGGGGATGAATGCAGAATTAGCTATGGCTAGTTTAAAATTTATGCCAAATAAAGGTGCAAAATATATTTCAAATGCAATTTCAAGTGCGGTGGCAAATGGTGGCTTTGAGGCAAATGAGGTTATTGTAAAAAGTTGCCGTGTTGATGCTGCTGCTGTATTGAAAAGATTTAGACCAAGAGCTAGAGGAAGTGCAAGTCGTATTAGAAAACCAACTTCACATATTTTAGTAGAAGTGACAAAAGCGGAAGTGAAAGCTGAAGAGAAAAAAACAGTAGCTAAAAAAGCCCCAGCAGCTAAAAAAACTACTACAACAAAAGCTCCAGCTAAGAAAACAACAAGCACTAAAAAAGCAATGGCGAAAAAGGAAAGCTAATGGGACAAAAAGTTAATCCAATTGGTCTAAGACTAGGAATCAATAGAAACTGGGAATCAAGATGGTTTCCAACTAAAGTAAATTTAGTAGAAAATATCGGTGAAGATTATAAAATTAGAGCTTTCTTAAAAAGAAAACTTTATTATGCAGGAATTAGTCAAATTTTAGTAGAAAGAACTGCTAAAAAACTTCGTGTAACTGTTGTGGCTGCAAGACCTGGTATTATCATCGGTAAAAAAGGTAGTGATGTTGATAATTTAAGAAAAGAATTGCAAGATTTAATTGGCAAAGATGTAAATATCAATATCAAAGAAGAAAGAAAAGCAGGAGCTTCAGCTCAACTTGCTGCTGAAAGTGTTGCAACTCAACTTGAAAAAAGAATTGCTTTTAGAAGAGCGATGAAAAAAGTAATTCAAGGTGCTCAAAAAGCAGGTGCTAAAGGGATTAAAGTTTCAGTTTCTGGTCGTTTAGGCGGTGCTGAAATGGCAAGAACAGAATGGTATCTTGAAGGACGCGTTCCACTTCATACTTTAAGAGCAAAAATCGATTATGGTTTTGCAGAAGCTAGAACTACTTATGGAAATATAGGGGTTAAAGTATGGATCTTTAAAGGTGAAGTATTACACAAAGGTATGCAACCTGAAAAAACTGAAGAAAGTGCTCCAGCTAAAAAGCCAAGACGCACAAGAAGGGGTAAATAATCATGTTAATGCCAAAAAGAACTAAATATCGCAAAATGATGAAAGGGCGTAACAGAGGTTATGCTAATCGTGGAACAGAATTTACTTTTGGTGAATTTGCATTAAAAGCAACTGAAGCAGGACGCATTAATTCACGCCAGATTGAAGCAGCACGTATTGCTTTAACTCGTTTTGTTAAAAGACAAGGAAAAACTTGGATTAGAGTTTTCCCAGATAAGCCTTTAACAAAAAAACCTTTAGAAACTCGTATGGGTAAAGGTAAAGGTGCTGTTGAAGAATGGGTAATGAATATCAAGCCAGGTCGTATTATTTATGAAATGGCAGGAGTAAGCGAAGAAATGGCAAGAGAAGCATTAACTTTAGCTATGCATAAACTTCCATTTAAAACTAAGTTTGTTACAAGAGAGAGCCAAAATGAAATATACTGAGATTAAAGATAAAACAGCAGCTGAGCTTGCAACAATGCTAAAAGAAAAAAAGGTGCTTTTATTCACTTTAAAACAAAAGCTAAAAACAATGCAACTTACTAATCCAAAAGAGATTAGCCAAGTAAAAAAAGACATTGCTAGAATAAATACAGCAATTAACGCTTTAAGATAAGGATAGAAAATGGCATTTAAAAGAGAAATTCAAGGCGTTGTTGTTAAAATCGCTGGTGAAAAAACAGCAAGTGTTTTGGTTGAAAGAAAAGTGGTTCATCCAAGATATAGAAAAATTGTTAAACGCTTTAAAAAATATCTAATTCATGATGAGAGAAATGAAGTTAAAGTGGGTGATACTGTTGTGGCAGTAGAGTGTAGACCACTTTCAAAAAGAAAATCATTTCGCTTAAAATCTGTATTAGCTACAGGAGTTGAGTAATGATTCAAAGTTTTACAAGACTTGCAGTTGCTGATAATAGCGGTGCAAAAGAATTAATGTGTATTAAAGTTTTAGGTGGTAGTAAAAGAAGGTATGCTACTGTAGGTGATGTAATCGTTGCGTCTGTTAAAAAAGCTTTACCAAATGGAAAAGTTAAAAAAGGTCAAGTGGTAAAAGCAGTTATTGTTAGAACTAAAAAAGAAATTCATAGAGATAATGGTTCTTTGATTCGTTTTGATGAAAATGCTGCAGTTATTCTTGATAACAAAAGAGAGCCTATTGGAACTCGTATCTTTGGGCCAGTGGGCAGAGAAGTTAGATATGGTGGTTTTATGAAAATTGTTTCGCTAGCACCGGAGGTATTATAATGGCAGTTAAATTAAAAATCAAAAAAGGTGATAGCGTTAAGGTTATCACAGGCGATGATAAAGGTAAAACAGGTAAAGTTTTAGCGGTATATCCAAAAACACTTAAAGTGGTAGTTGAAGGATGTAAGATTGCTAAAAAAGCTATTAAACCTAGCGAAAAAAATCCAAATGGTGGTTTTATCAATAAAGAAATGCCAATGGATATTTCCAATGTGGCAAAAGTTCAGGAGTAAGCAATGATGAGATTAAAAGAAAAATATAATCAAAGCATTAAGCCTGCATTGGTTAAAGAATTTGATATTAAAAATCCTATGCTTATCCCTATGATCGAAAAAGTAGTCATCAGTGTGGGTGCTGGCGAATTAGCCAAAGATCAAAAAGTATTACAAAATATTGCAGATACTATCTCTTTAATTGCAGGTCAAAAAGCTGTAATTACTAAAGCTAAAAAATCAGTTGCAGGATTTAAGGTTCGCGAAGGTTTTCCTGTAGGTGTGATGGTGACTTTAAGAAAAGAAAATATGTATGCTTTTCTTGATAAATTAATTTCTATTGCTTTACCAAGGGTAAAAGATTTTAGAGGTTTAAGTAGAGATGGTTTTGATGGACGCGGAAACTATAATTTCGGTCTTGATGAACAGTTGATGTTCCCAGAAGTAGAGTATGATAAAATTTTAAGAACTCATGGTATGAACATTTCTATAGTTACAACAGCACAAAATGACAAACAGGCACAAAAGTTATTAGAACTTATGGGTGTGCCATTTACAAAAGGAAAGTAAGATGGCTAAAAAATCAATGATTGCAAAAGCGGCACGCAAGCCTAAATTTAAAGTTAGGGGTTATACAAGATGCCAAATTTGTGGACGTCCGCATTCGGTTTATAGAGATTTTGGAATTTGTAGAGTTTGCTTAAGAAAAATGGGCAATGAGGGCTTAATTCCAGGTCTTAAAAAAGCAAGTTGGTAAGGATAAAATATGATAAATGATATTATTTCAGATTCACTCACTCGTATCAGAAATGCAGGAATGAGAAAGCTTGAAACGACTAAGCTTTTACATTCTAAAGTTGTAGAAGCTTTGGTTGGAATTTTTCAAGCTAAAGGCTATATTGAGAGTTTTAATGTTATCGAAGAAGATAAAAAGAAATTTATTAATGTAGTTTTAAAATACGATGAAAGGGGTAAGAGTGTTATCAATGAGCTTAAAAGAATTTCTAAACCTGGTCGTCGTGTTTATAAAGGCAAAGATGAAATAAAGCGTTTTAAAAATGGTTATGGTACTATCATAGTTAGCACAAGTCATGGTGTTTTAGCTAATGATGAAGCTTATAAAGCAGGTGTTGGCGGCGAAATTTTATGTACTATTTGGTAAAAATCTGCTTTTTATGGCATTGGGTATCCATTCTTTACAAAAAAGTAGAAATATCCTAGACAAATAAAAAGGAAAAATATGTCTCGTATAGGTAAACAACCAATTGCTATTCCAGCTGGAGTAGAAGTAAAATTAGAAGGAAATTTGCTTAAATTTAAAAAAGGAAATTTAGCAAAAGAACTTGATACTAAAGCAAATGTAAATGTTGAGATTAAAGATAATAATATTCTTTTTTCTCCAAAAGGTGAAGATAGACAAAGTAGAGCTTATTGGGGAACTTATAGAGCTTTAGCTTATAATATTGTTGTAGGTTTAACTCAAGGTTTTTCAAAAACTCTTGAAATTAACGGAGTTGGTTATAAAGCAGCCTTAAAAGGCAAAGTATTGGAGTTAAGTCTCGGTTTCTCGCATCCTATTAACTATGATATTCCAGAAGGAATTGAGATTGTAGTGGATAAAAATACCATTGTGGTTAAAGGAAGTGATAAACAAGTTGTAGGTCAAGTTGCTGCTCAAATTCGTGAATTTAGACCACCAGAACCTTATAAAGGAAAAGGCGTTAAGTATTCTGATGAACGCATTATCCGTAAAGCTGGTAAAACATCTAAGAAGTAAGGGTAGAATATGAGAGCAAATGTATTAAAAAGAAAACTAACTTTAAGAATCAAAAGAAAAAAAAGAATTAGAGCGAAAATTTTAGGTTGTGAAAATTTTCCAAGAATTTCTGTATTTAAATCAAACAGAACTCTATATATCCAAGCGATTGATGATGTAAAAGCTATAACTTTAGCAGCAATTGATGGACGCAAACTTGGCGTCAAAGCAAATAAAGAAGGTGCTAAAAAAATCGCTGCTGAATTTGCTAAAACTTTAAAAGCTAAAAAGATAGAACAAGCTGTTTTTGATAGAAATGGTTATGTATATCATGGTGTTATTGCAGCATTGGCTGAATCTTTAAGAGAAAATGGCATTAAGCTATAAGGGGTAAATCGATGGAAAAATATAATAGAGAAGAATTTGAAGAAGTAATCGTCGATATCGGCAGAGTTACTAAGGTTGTTAAGGGTGGTAGAAGATTTAGATTTACTGCTTTAGTTATCGTTGGAAACCGTAAAGGTTTAGTAGGTGTTGGTTATGGTAAAGCTAAAGAAGTTCCAGATGCTATTCGTAAAGCTGTTGATGATGCATTTAAAAATATTGTTGAAGTTAAAACTAAGGGTTCAACTATTGCTCATGATGTAGAAGTAAAATACAATGCAAGTAGAATTTTACTTAAACCAGCTAGCGAAGGTACAGGAGTTATCGCAGGTGGTTCTACACGCCCTATCGTGGAACTTGCAGGTATTAAAGACATCTTAACCAAGTCTTTGGGTTCAAATAATTCAGCTAATGTGGTTCGTGCTACAATCAAAGCTTTAACAATGTTAAAAGGATAAGAAGATGAATTTAACAAAAGCAGCGGGTTCAACGCATAAAACTAAAAGAATTGGCCGTGGTCAAGGTTCTGGTATGGGTAAAACTGCCACTAAAGGGGGTAAAGGTCAAACTGCTAGAAAAGGTTATAATGAGAAAAGAGGTTTTGAAGGAGGTCAACAACCACTTCAAAGAAGATTACCAAAAGTAGGTTTTACTTCTAAAATTCAAAAACCTTATGTGATCAATGTTGAAAAAATCACAGCTGTAAAAGAGCTTAGTGACATTACATTTGAGAGCATTAAAAGTGTTCACAAAATTTCAAAATCTGTGAATAAAATCAAACTAATTGGTGCAAGTGCAAAAGACTTAGTATCAAAAATCAAAGACGAGAATATTAGCGTCACCGGATCAAAATAATGAATAGAGCATTGACGAATAAGATTTTAATCACCTTAGCATTTTTGTTTGCTTATAGGGTTCTGGCTTATGTGCCAGTTCCTGGCGTCAATGCTGATGTGATTGCGGAATTTTTTAATAACAATCAAAACAATGCTTTGGGTTTATTTAATGTTTTTAGTGGTGGAGCAGCTGAACGCTTTTCTATCATTTCTTTAGGTATTATGCCTTATATTACTGCTTCTATTATCATGGAGCTTCTTGCGGCAACTTTTCCAAATATCGGTAAGATGAAAAAAGAGCGTGATAGTATGCAAAAATATATGCAAATTATCCGTTATGCGACTATCGCGATTACTTTGGTTCAAAGTATAGGCGTTGCTATAGGTTTACAAAGCTTACATGGTCGTGGTGGTGCAGGGGCTATAATGGTGGAAGATTTAAATATGTTTATCGCACTTTGTGCTATTTCTATGCTTGCAGGAACTATGCTTTTAATGTGGCTTGGCGAACAAATCACACAAAGAGGTATAGGAAATGGTATTTCTTTAATCATTTTTGCAGGTATTGTTTCAGGTATTCCAAGGGCGATTTCAGGAACTGTAGGACAAATCAATTCAGGCGAGATGAATTTCTTAACCGCTTTTGCAATTTTTGCTTTGATTTTAATCACCATAGGCGTGATTATTTATGTAGAACTTGGAGAAAGAAGAATTCCTATATCTTATTCTCGTAAAGTTGTAATGCAAAATCAAAACAAACGTATTATGAATTATATTCCTATTAAACTAAATCTTAGTGGGGTTATTCCACCGATTTTTGCTAGTGCGATTTTGATGTTTCCAACAACAATTTTACAAACTAGTACAAATCCTTATCTACAAGCCATTAATGACTTTTTAAATCCAAATGGTTATTTGTTTCACGTTTTAACTTTCTTGTTTGTAATTTTCTTTGCTTATTTTTATGCTTCTATTGTATTTAATGCCAAGGATATAGCAGAAAATTTAAAAAAACAAGGCGGTTTTATCCCTGGAATTCGTCCAGGTGAAGGAACTTCAAATTATCTTAACGAAGTGGCTTCTCGTTTGACTTTATCAGGTTCTATTTATTTAGGGCTTGTTGCAACCTTGCCTTGGGTTTTGGTGAAATTTATGGGTGTACCTTTTCATTTTGGTGGTACTTCCGTACTTATTGTAGTTCAAGTAGCACTTGATACGATGAGAAAAATTGAAGCTCAAATTTATATGAGTAAATACCAAACTTTAAGTGCAGTAGGTTTGTAATATATTTCAACAAGGATAGTTTTCCTTGTTGAAATAATTTTTTATTCTTTTTCTTGTATGTTTTATTTTTTATCAAATATGTAAATAATCTACAAAAATTTAAATTAGCTTTTAAAATTTTTTAATTTTTAAAAAAAATACTAAAAATATGCAATACTAAAATTAGATTTGTTTGGGAGAAGCCATGAAGAATACCTTAAAAAAGAATTTTTTCACTTTGATTTTGCTTTCTTTTTGTGGCTCCATTATTTATGGTTCGCCTTATTTTAGAAAGTATTATTTATGATTATATGGCTTTGTATCATTTAGATAATTTTCAAATGGGTTTATTAGGTAATGCTTATGGTTTGTTAGGACTTTTTTCTTATGCTTTGGGTGAATATTTAGCAGATAAGTGCTAAATACACTATCACTCAAAAGATGAATATTGGTAGGGAAAATTGCATGATGGATGCTGATATTGTTCTGACTAAACCAGTGATAAGGAGTATTTTTATATCAAGGGTAAAATGCAGGTTAAGGAAAATGAAAAACTTGTCTTCAATAAAAATTATAATTATAAAGCTCTAAGAAAGAGTTTGTAAATCCTAAATAATTTATCAGGTTTAATTAAAAATTATGAAGAATATAATTAATTAAATTAATTTATCCTAGGTTTTTGCTTTAAAAATAAAAACACAATGCACACTATAAAAATTACTATTGACCATATTAAAAAAGCATCTACAAGACCCATTTTCCTAACGATAGGTTGAGAGATAATAGGACTTAAAAATTGTCCTAAAAATATACAACTTGCTAAAATTCCATAAGCCCTAGCGCGAGCATTTTCAGGACAGATTGAAAAAAGATAAGCCGTATTATTTACAAGCATAATACCTCCGCCCATTCCAAGCAAAGCTAAGGCGATTAAAACTATAAAAAAGCTATCTACTAAAAAAAGCAGCAAAAAAGAACAAGATACGATAAAAAGAGTTAAAACATAGATAGTTTTAATACTTAAGAATTTTATAATATATCTATAGCTTAGAGAGAAAAAACCATAACATAGCGCAGATACAGACATCGAAATACCTATATATTTAGGATCCAATCCTAAATGTTCTTCTATATAGTAAGGAAGTTGAGTTGGCGAAATATAATAAACTACCATGATAAAAAAACCTATAAAATAGATAGGGAAAAATTGCCAATAATTTGTTTTTGCTTCTATTTTTGTATGATTATAGAATTTAAATTTTCTAGGTTCAAAAAGATAAATGATAGCCATTAAGGTGATTAAAATTCCAAGTCCATATACCAAAAAAGGATAACGCCAAGAATAACTCGAAACAAATCCCGCAATAGAAATAAAAACAGCGCCCCCTACTGCACAAAAAAATCCTTGAAGACTTAAAGCATTTTCTCTGCGATTAAAGCCACCACGACTATAATAATCTCCAAGCAAGGCTGAAGCGCCTGTCATTATAAAAGCAGTTGCTATACCAAAGATAGCTCTTGAAGTCAGTATAGCATAAATATCATTTAAGAAAAAGCCACTTACCCCAGAAATAGTCCAAACCACCATAGCTGGAAGAATGAATTTTAATTTGTCAAATTTATCCATTAAAATACCAGCAAATGGAGATAAAATGACAACAAAAATAGCAGGGATGGTTAAAACTAAGCGAACAAGTATATCAAGATGAGTTAGTGTGAAACTTGAAGTAAGAGTAGCACCACTTTGGGTTAAAAGTTCTTCAAAATGTCTGTTGATAGCAGGCAGAGCAGATGAAATGACTACGCTTCCTAGCATAGTCATAGCGGCCATAGAAAACACAGCCGCTTTAAATCCGGATTTTTCAGTAATTTGAATTATTTTTTTATCCATTTTTGTGTCATTTGGATGAAATTTATAAGTTTTATCATTCATAATTTTTACCTTTTTTATTTTATTATACTCCAAAAATTATGGTTTGTATTTAAAATTACTTAAAATTATATTTTATTTATTTTGTTATGATAGTTTTATTTTTAAAATATTTTAGCCTGATTAAAATATATTTTATAAGTAGAATTTTAAATATTTTTAGCTAAATTCAGCTTTTTATTTAACAAGGGTGCAAAATGAAAAAAAAATTAATCATAGTAGAATCTCCTGCAAAAGCTAAAACCATAGGAAATTTTTTGGGAAAAGATTATGAAGTGATTGCCTCTAAAGGACATATTAGAGATTTACCTAAATCAAGCTTTGGGATTAAAATAGAAGATGATGAATTTATCCCCGAGTATAGAATCACAAGTGATCATAGCGCCTTAGTTAAAGAACTTAAAAGCAAGGCTAAAGATGCCAAAGAAGTCTATCTTGCAACGGATGAGGATAGAGAAGGAGAAGCCATTGCTTATCATATTGCAAAAGCTATAGGAAAAGATGAAAACACCTTGCCACGCATTGTTTTTCACGAAATCACTAAAAGTGCTATAGAAAATGCTTTAAAAAATCCAAGAAAATTAGATATGCACTCTGTAAATGCCCAACAAACTAGACGCCTTTTAGATCGCATTGTGGGATATAAACTCAGCCCCTTATTAGGGCAAAAAATTCAAAGAGGACTTAGTGCTGGGCGTGTTCAAAGTGCAGCTTTAAAGATCATAGTCGATCGTGAAAAAGAAATTCGTGCCTTTGTACCCCTAGAATATTTTAGTATAGATATGATTTTTCAAAAAGATTTAGATGCAGAACTAGTTGAGTTTGACAAAGCTAAGATAGAAAAACTTACCATTACCAATAAAGATCGTGCTAAACTTATATTAGAAGCTTGTAAAAATGAAGCTTATAATATAAATGATATTGAAAGTAAAGAAAGAAAAATCGCTCCACCACCTCCTTTTATGACTTCAACTTTGCAACAAAGTGCTAGCAATCGCCTTGGTTTTAACCCTAAAAAAACCATGATGATAGCCCAAAAACTCTATGAAGGAGTAAATACTCACGAGGGTGTGATGGGGGTTATTACTTATATGAGAACTGATAGTTTAAATTTGGCCAAAGAAGCTATAGAAAATGCAAGAAAATTCATACAAACAAATTTTGGCAAAGACTATCTTCCAAGCAAGGCAAATGTATATACTACAAAGACTAAAGGCGCTCAAGAAGCCCATGAAGCTATACGCCCTACAAATTTAAGCTTTACTCCAGAAATTGCAGCCAAATTTTTAGACAAAGATGAGTTAAAACTTTACACACTTATTTACAATCGCTTTTTAGCTTGTCAAATGAATCCTGCCATCTCTCAAACTCAAAATGTATTTATAAAAAATGATAGAGCAGTTTTTAAAATAAGTGGTAGAAAAATCCTTTTTGATGGATATTATAAAGTTTATGGTGATATGGATAAGGATAAAATTTTACCAAATCTTAAAATAGGTGAAAATTTAAAAGTACAAAATTTAGAAATGAACTCACATTTTACCGAACCACCTTCAAGGTATTCAGAAGCAGGACTTGTAAAAAAACTTGAAAGTTTAGGTATAGGTCGTCCTTCTACCTATGCACCAATCATTTCTATACTTACAAGCCGTGATTATGTAAAAATAGACAAAAAACAACTCATTCCTAGCGAGGTTGCTTTTAATGTAACCGAAGTGCTTGAGAAAAATTTTAGCGATATAGTAGATAGCAAATTTACTTCAAATCTTGAAAACACCTTAGATGAAATCGCAGAAGATAAAGTAGATTGGCAAGAAACTTTAAAAGAATTTTACTATCCTTTTATGAGAAAAATCGAAGAAGGAAAAACAAAAATCGCTAGTCAAAAAACTGTCACAAAATTAGGTGAAAGTTGTCCTGATTGTGGCGGGGAACTTGCTATTAGAAAAGGGCGTTTTGGAGAATTTGTAGCGTGTTTAAATTTTCCAAAATGTAAGTATTCAAGAAATTTAAAAAGTGAAAGCAAAAACGAAAGCGAAAATACAGCCGCAAAAGCTAAAGTTAATGGCACAGGCATTACTTGTCCAAGTTGTCAAAAAGGTGAAATCGTAGAACGCTTTTCAAAACGTGGTAAATTTTATGGTTGTAGCACTTATCCAAAATGCAATTTTATAAGCAAATACAAACCAAGTGAAGAAAAATGCGAAGAGTGTAGCGAAACTTTAGTGATAAAAGAGCTTAAAAAGGTACATTCTTAGAATGTTTAAAGTGTAAAATCAAAAAAGAAATGAAGGATTAAAATGCAAATCATGCTTTGTGCTATTTCAAATATAGCCAGTGGAAATTGTTCGCAAGACTGTAAATACTGCACTCAAAGTGCCCATGTAAAAACAGATATTCAAAAATATCGTCGTAAAGAACTTTCACAAATCGTTTTAGAAGCAAAAATGGCAAAGAAAAATGAAGCCTTAGGTTTTTGTTTGGTTACAGCAGGACTTGGGCTTGATGATGAAAAGCTTGAGTATGTTTGTGAGGCTGCTAAGGCCGTGCAAAAGGAAGTGCCTAATTTGCTTTTAATTGCCTGTAATGGTATGGCAAGCGTGGAACAACTTAGAGAACTTAAAAAAGCAGGAATTTTTTCTTATAATCACAATCTTGAAACTTCTAAGGAATTTTTTCCACAAATTTGCACCACGCATACTTGGGAAAGTAGATTTCAAACCAATTTAAACGCTAAAGAAGCAGGGCTTATGCTTTGTTGTGGTGGAATTTATGGTATGGGTGAGAGTGAAGAAGATAGGCTAAGTTTTAGAAAATCTTTGCAAGAATTACAGCCTTTTTCAACACCTATTAATTTTTTTATAGCAAATGAAAATTTAAAACTACAAGTTCCAAAACTTAGTGCTGATGAAGCCTTAAAAATTGTTCGTGATACCAAAGAAGCTTTACCGCAAAGCGTGATAATGGTAGCAGGTGGTCGTGAAGTGGTATTACAAGAAAGGCAGTATGAAATTTTTCAAGCAGGTGCTGGGGCTATTGTTATAGGAGATTATTTAACCACTAAAGGTGAAGAACCAAGTCAAGATATAATAAAATTAAAAGAAATGGGATTTACTTTTGCATCAGAGTGTCATTGATACACAGGCTTTAATCGATTTAAAAATTCTTATTGTTATAGCTTTATGCTTACTTTTTTCTCCGCATATTGCAAAAATTTTACGCTTGCCTCTTTCAGCTACTGAAATTATTTTAGGTACGATAATAGCGTATTTTGGTTTCATAGGAAAAAGTGAAAATTTTGCACTTTTAGCCAATGTAGGTTTTTATTATCTAATGTTTATAGCGGGCATGGAGGTAAATTTAAGGGCCTTTTTTAATATGGATAAAGAAATTGCCAAAAAAAGCTTTTTTTATATTTTTTTACTTTATGCCTTATCTTCTTTTATAGTATGGATTTTTGGACTTTCTTTAGTATTTGTTATCATTATACCTGTGATGAGTGTAGGGCTTTTATCTTTACTTTTTAAAGATTTTGGAAAAGAGTGTTATTGGCTAAATATTGCTATGATAGTAGCTACTTTAGCTGAGGTGATTTCTATTGTGCTTTTGACTATAGCGGGAGCTTTTTTACGCGAAGGAACAGGTATTATTGATGTAGTGCAAAGTATTTTGTATCTTAATATCTTTTTAGGACTTTGCTTGCTTGGATTTAAAATACTTGGTGTGCTTTTTTGGTGGTATCCTCAGCTTAAAGTTGTGCTTATGCCATGGGAAGATAAAAATGAAAAAGATATAAGATTTTGTATGGCCATTTTTATACTGATCATTGTTGCTATGGTTATTACAAAACTTGAAATAGTTCTTGGTTCTTTTATAGCAGGCTCATTTATAACTACTTTTTTTGATCATAAAAAAGATCTTGAGCATAAGCTTTCTACTTTTGGACATGGGTTTTTGATCCCTATTTTTTTTATCCATATAGGTTCAACCTTTGATCTTAAAATGATTTTAGATTATAAAATCGTTTTACAAGCATTTTTACTTATGTTTGTTATGGTGGGTTTAAGAATTTTATGTGCAAGTGTTTTTTTGAAAAAAATTGGTTTTAAAAATATGATTTTATTTGGTCTTAGTCATTCTATGCCTTTAACCTTGCTTATAGCAACAGCAACTTTAGGATATTCTGGCAAGGTTATTGATGAGAAGCTTTATTCAGCGCTTATTTTAACAGCGTTATTTGAGGCTATTATTGTTATGAGTATGATTAAATTTCTTTCTAATTCTAAAAAATGAAAGTTACTTTTTTACTCAAAAAAGCAAACAAAATCTTAAAAATTTAATAATAAAAAAACTCATAATCGTCCTTTTTTGTTAGAATTAATAAAAGCAACAATAAAAGGAGTGAAAATGTCAAATTCCGTTACTATAACTGATAATAGAAGTGGAAAAAGTTACGAATTTCCTATATATGATGCCACAACTGGTCCAAGCGTGGTGGATATGTCAAGTTTTTATAAACAAACAGGAATGTTTTCTTATGATGAGGGCTTGACTTCTACGGCTACTTGTAAATCAAAAATCACTTATATTGATGGAGAAAACGGAATTTTAATGCACCGTGGCTACCCTATAGAATGGCTTGCTGAAAACAAACTTTATTTAGATGTGGTTCATCTTTTACTTTATAAAGAATTACCTGATGCTACGCGTCTTGAAGCGTTTCGTTATGAAATGAAAAAGCGTTCTTTTATCCATGAAGGTATGCATCGTCTTTTTGATTCTTTTCCTGATAATGCTCATCCCATGGCAGTTTTACAAGGTGCTGTTTCATCGCTTAGTGCTTTTTATCCTGATCATTTGAATATGAATGTAAAAGAAGAATATATGGAAATGGCAGCTAGAATAGTAGCTAAAATTCCTACTATAGTGGCAACCGCTTATAGATATAAACATGGCTTTCCTATGGCTTATCCGAATTTAGATCGTGGTTTTACAGAAAATTTCTTATATATGCTAAGAACCTATCCTTACGATCATGTAGAGCTTAAACCTATAGAAGTAAAAGCACTTGATACAGTTTTTATGCTTCATGCAGATCATGAGCAAAATGCTTCAACTTCAACAGTTCGTGCTGTGGGTTCAACTCATGCTCATCCTTATGCATGTATAGCAGCAGGTATTGGTGCACTTTGGGGTCATGCACATGGTGGAGCTAATGAAGGTGTTATTAGAATGCTTGAGCAAATAGGTAGTGTTGATAGAGTGGATGAATTTATTAAAAGAGCTAAGGATAAAAACGATCCTTTCCGCTTGATGGGCTTTGGACATAGGGTTTATAAAAATTTTGATCCTAGAGCAAAAGTACTTAAAAAACTTCGTGATCAACTTATTGATGAGTTAGGCATTGATACCAATCTTATTAAAGTAGCAACGCGTATAGAAGAGATTGCTTTAAGTGATGATTATTTTGTTCAAAGAGGGCTATATCCGAATGTTGATTTTCATAGCGGACTTATTTTAAAAGCCTTAGGTATTCCAAATGAAATGTTTGCCACTTTATTTGTTATAGGACGCACTCCAGGATGGATAGCTCAGTGGATAGAACAAAAAGAGCAAGAAAGTCTTAAAATAGTCCGTCCAAGACAACTTTATTTGGGTGAAACTAGTAAAATTTAATTAAAATTTTTGTGGAAATTAAAAATTCCACAAAATCTTCTTGTATAATTTTAAAAAATCTTATAGAAAGTCTTATAATCATGCTTAATCTTGATAAATTTTTAGAAATTGCTATAAATGCTAGCAATCAAGCCTCTAAAGCTATTTTAGAAGAGAGAAAAAATTTCAAAACTTGGGAAAAAGAAGATAAAAGCCCGCTTACATCAGCAGATCTTGCTTCTAATGAAATTTTAAATGATATTTTAGGTTCTACGGATATTAAAATTTTATCAGAAGAAAAATTACTCAGCAAAGAAGAGTGTGAAGAATTAAAAACTTTTTGGCTTATCGATCCTCTTGATGGAACAAGTGGATTTTTAAAAGGTAGTAATGAATTTTGCATTATGATAAGTTTGGTTCATGACAATCGTCCTGTTTTATCGCTTATACAAAATCCATCAAAAGGTGATATGTTCTATGCCCATGCAAAAACTAAGGTTTATAAAAATGATAAAATTTTGCAAATTGACCAGCAAGAATACGAGAAAAATAAATATAAAGCCTTATTGAGTGTTAATCATCTTAGTAAAGAAGATGAAAATTTCGCTAAAAAACATCATTTAGAACCTATCAATATAGGCTCTGGGCTTAAATTTTGTGCTATTTTAGAGGCTAAAGCAGGAGTTTATAAAAGATTTGAAAAGCTTAATATTTGGGATATTGTAGCAGGAGATTTTTTGATTAATCAAAATGGAGGATTTATGGGAGATTTTTCTAAAAAATATATTTTATATAACCCTTTAAATTATAAATCCAGTCCTTTTATTTGTGTTTCATCTAGGAATTTTTTACAAGATTTTTTATAAAATAAAGAGTATAATTTTATATTTAAATAGTTTATAAGGATGAAGATGAGGTATTGTTTCATTTTATTTTTAAGTTTAGTTTTAAGTTCTAGTCTTTCGGCGAATAATTTTTCTCAGAAAAAAGTTATTAAAATTGAAAAAAGTGCGGATAGTTTTGAACTAATAGATCTAAATCAAAATGTTGCAAATCCAAATCTAAATCAACAAAAAGCATTGTTTGATAGTTCTACCTTGATTGAAAAAAAATCGCAAATCACCAAAGATAAAGATATTGATTTTGCTATTGTATTAACTTCTAGGAAAAATTTTGGTTATTTTTTAGATGGTTTTAGGGTGAGTGATAAGGAATTTTCTACATTATTTGCTAAAAATTTGATTCAAAGTTTAAAGCTTAATTTAGTTAATTCTGCTGCAAATGGTATTTATCAAAGTCCTAAAACTTTGTCATATTTTAGCCCTAAGGATGCAAAACTTATAAATGTAAGTCCTTTTTTAACACAAGAAAAAGATAAGGCTAAAATGTATGCTAAATTTACAGATTATGTTGTGGTGGTAAATTTGCAAGATTTTTATGTAAATATTACAAATTATTTTATCACAACGAGCAAGGAAGGTGTGGCTAGTATTAATTTTAAAATTATTTCTACAAGCAATGGAAAAATTCTTGCAGCAAAAAATGCAAAATTAAATTTGACATTAAAAGATCAAGATGCAAAACAAAATTATCAAGATATTGTAAATCAAATGCCAAAAATGTTAGCTGATGTTATCAAAAACCAAATTTTCCACCTAAAGCTCTTAAACTAAGCTTTAGTTTAAAATATCTTTAATCAGTTTTTGCAAATTCTTTTTTGTTTCTTCTTGTTCTTTTATGATAAA
>NZ_JBMJAO010000009.1:0-73934 GCF_049221745.1 Campylobacter jejuni | reverse complement strand
GCACATCGTGGGTGATGATACTACGCCTTACTGGCAGGGGGAAAGTAGCTCATTGCGGACTTGTTAGTTCTTATATTGCTTACTTTTTATAAAATCATATGTTTTTAGTTTATAACTGACAATTTATTTGTATGTAAAATTGTATAAAATTTAGAAAGTGATATATGGAAAAATTTATTGAAAAATTGCTTGAAGAAGATATTAAATTTGAAAAAGATACAAACAATGGTTTGAGCGATATAAATATATTTGAGGCTTTGAATATTGAAACAAAAGAAAATTATCATTCTAAATTTATAGCTTATTTAATTGATATAAATAAGGATCACTATCAAAAAAATTTTGCAAAAATATTTTTAGAAAAACTTGGTAAAAGTTTCGTAAATACCAAATTTGAAAATTTAAACATAGAAGATATAAAAAGTGTAGAAACAGAAGCTTGCATAAAAGATAATAGAAGGATAGATATTTTAATAACATTGAGTGATAAAAGATATATCATAATAGAAAATAAAATATATGCAAAAGATCAAAAAAATCAATTGAAAGATTATATTAATTTTGTAAGAAAAAATATTAAAAATATAGAAGATTGTTATAAAAACATATTGACTATATATTTGCATCAAGATGAGTGTGCTAGTCCTAGCGATTATAGTTTGGGAAATTTTACCATAAAGGCAAATTTGATTAAAGATAAAAATGAAAATAATGTTGGTTATTATTTGAAGATGGATTATATATGGATTAAGGAATGGATTGATGAGTGTATAAAAACATATGAAGAAAAATCAGCCAAAGATCAACGATTTATTCTTGATATGCAAAATATTATTTTTACTCTAAATCAATATAAAAGTATTTTACAATGGTATATAACAAACGAGTATACTCAAAGAGATGATGTATTGGAATTTATTTTTCAAGACAATATAAAAATGCAAAATTTAAAAAATGCTATGATTTTATATAGATATAATAAAAATAAATCAGAGCTTAAAAATTTAAATGAAGAAAAATATAAGAAAGCTAAAGATATTATCCAGCATAAATGGAGCAATATCTGCGAATATATAATAGAAGAATTTTTTGATAGTTTTAAACATAAGGAAATTAAAATAGGTGATATAACTTTTATCGGCAATAAAATAGAAGAAAATCGTGTTAATCATGGTGTGTTTATATTTTATCCTATAGATTATAAGAATGAAAGCATATATCCATGTATATATATTTATTTTAGAAAAAATTACTATGATACTGTTGGTTTGACATTTGAAATTTCAAATGATAATGATGAAGATAAAGAGAATGAAAAATATAAAAAATGTTTAAAATTATTTAAAGATGTAAAAGAAGAAAATGTTAGAAAATATCAAAATCACTATTATTGTGATAAATTAATAAACAATGAAAAATTAGAAGGAGAATATGCTTTTATTTATTGGTTAATTGAAAATCAAAATTCTACAAAAGATTTTGTTCAAATTTTAAATGATTTTTTTAATAAAAATCCTATACAGCAAGTATATAAAGATATTGGCAATATATTAAATTTTTAAAAAATTTATATAAAAGCAAAATTTAGTAAAATACAAAATATTTTTATAAAGGCTAAAAATGCATTTCACTTTATTGAATCAAAAAGATTTTTTTAATCCTTATTATTTTAAAAAACAAATCACACAAAATGAATTTGATAGTTTCAAAAAGCTTTTAAACACTTATCTAGATCATCTTGAAAACTCTAAAAATCAAAATGAAGATTATCTAGTGGCTAATGCTCTTGCACCCTTTTTAAAAGCTTTAAATTTTAATACTGCTATAAAACATAAACAAAAAGGCAAAAGTGAGATTGATCTAAGTCTTACCAACAAAGAAGAGCTAGAAGTTATCATAGAAGCTAAAAAACAAGACTCTAAAGAATTTATCACTCCAACTTCTTTAAATTCAAAAGCACTTTGCGAAAGCATACTTTACTATCTTAGAGAAAGAGAACATAATTTTAATCTAAAATTTATCATCATCACTAATTTTTATGAATTTTATATTTTTAAGGCAAGGGCTTTTGAAGAATTATTTTTCAATGATACAAATTTCAAAAAACTTCTTAATACTTTTAATGATAGCAACTCTCTTATCAATAATACAGAAGAATTTTACAAAGAATGCTCTAAGCTTATAGAAAATAAAAAGCAAAATTTAGAAGGCTTTTTTATAGATTTAAAGATCTTTAATGACAAAGAAAAGCAAAATTTTAAAAATTTAAAAACTATTTTTAAAATTTTTAATAAAGATTTTTTACACAATGAATTTAATCCCAACGATGCAAATTCCTTAAATAACGCCTTTTACAAAGAGCTTTTATACATCTTAGGACTTTATGAGAGCAAACAAAACTCAAAACTCATCATCACAAAAAGCTAAGAGAGCGAAGAAGAGCAAGGCACTTTTTATACCGCTATAAATTCTAAATTTCAAAAAGAAGATTTTGAAACCATTTTAAAACTTTTGATCTTGTGGCTAAATCGCATTTTGTTTTTAAAACTTATAGAGTCAAATTTGGTGCGTTTTAATGATGATAAAAATTTGAAATTTTTAAATTTTAAAAAAATCCCTGATTTTGACAAACTTAGCGAACTTTTCTTTGAGATTTTGGCCAAAGAAAAAAGCAAAAGAAAGAAAAGTGTATTTGCTTATCTGCCTTATCTAAATTCTTCTTTATTTGAAAAACAAAGCATAGAAAATACGCTTGAAATTTCAAGCCTAAGCAATGATTTAAAGCTTACTTACTATAAAAATACCGTGTTAAAAGATAACAAGTGCAAAGCCAAAAAAGGACAAGTGGGGCTTTTAGAATATTTGTTTGAATTTTTAGATAGCTTTGATTTTGGTAGTGATGATGAACAAAGCGAAATTTTAAGCCAAAAAGAACTCATAAGCTCAAGTGTTTTAGGAAATGTTTTTGAAAAACTAAACGGCTATAAAGAAGGAAGTTTTTACACGCCAAGCTTTATTACTTCTTATATGTGCAAAGAAAGTATCACAAAAATCGTGCTTGATAAATTTAATGCTAAATTTGATCTTGATGCTAAAAATATAAGCGAATTAAGAAAGTCTTTAAGAAAAGAAGATAAAAAGATACAAAAAGAGCTTTTAAACTCCATAAAAATTTGCGATCCTGCAGTAGGAAGTGGGCATTTTTTGGTTTCTGCTTTAAATTGTTTGCTTAGCATTTATGATGAGTTAAATCTTTTTGATGAAGAGTTTTATCTAGAAGTGCAAAATGATGAAATTCTTATCACAGATAGAAAAGGCGAGTTTATAGAGTATAAACGTCCAAGCACACCTAAAGATAAAGCTCATCTTATACAACAAGAGCTTTTTTATACTAAAAAAGACATCATAGAAAATAATCTTTTTGGGGTTGATATCAATCCCAACTCTTGCGAGATCACGAAGCTAAGGCTTTGGATAGAGCTTTTAAAACACAGCTTTTACCAAAGCTTTGATGATGAAGCTTATCACGATCTTAAAACCTTGCCAAACATCGATATAAACATAAAATGCGGGAATTCTTTGGTGTCTTACTTTGAAATTGATAAAAGCCTAAGTCATTATCCAAATATCAAAGAACGTATGAGCAAATACAAACGCATAGTAAAAGACTATAAAGAAGGCCTTTACACCGATAAAAGCCACATCAACCAAGAGATAAAAAATCTCAAAATGTCTTTTAAAAATTTCTGCTTTGCAGATAAATTTAAAAAAGAAATGAAAGGCTTTAACGATAAATGTGAAAAATACTCTAAAAAATACGGAAATTTCTTAGCCATAGATGATGAAAATTTGAAATTCTTTGTTAGTGCAAATTTGACTCTTTTTGACTTTGATGAAAAAGAAGCCACAAAAGAATTTGCAAATCTTAAAAAAGAATACGACAATATCTTCAACCTAGAAAGCAATCATCCTTTTGAATGGCGTTTTGAATTCCCTGAAATTTTAGACGATGATGGAAATTTCAAAGGCTTTGATCTAATCATTGGCAATCCACCTTATATAAGAATACAAGGACTAGATAAAAATTCATCACAGTATTATAAAAAACATTTTAAAGTGGCAAGTAAAAATTATGATATATACATTTTGTTTATAGAGCAATGTTTTAAACTTATCAAGAAACAAGGTGTAATTTCTTTTATAATGCCTCATAAATGGTTTAATGCTGATTTTGGAGTAAATTTAAGAGAATTTGCAAAAGATAAAATTAGCAAAATCATATCCTTTGAAGAATTTCAAATTTTTGATGCTTCAACATATACGGCTTTACAATGGTTTGAAAACAATTCTTTGCATTTGAAATTTATACAAGCAGACAAAAACATAAAGACAAAAGAAGAAATGTCAAATTTTATTTTTAACTTAAAAGAGGAAAATTTTAAAATGATAAATAATAAAAAATTATCCTCTTCATTTTGGAGTTTTGAAGAAAATTTAAATCAAGAAATTTTTTCAAAAATCAATCAACATATACCTGTGAAAGATATCTTTTCTAAGATTTTTCAAGGTTTGGCTACAAGCAAAGATAGTGTTTATTTTTTAAAAGATTGTCAAGAAAGTAAAAATTCAGTTAAAGGGTATTCTAAAGAGCTTGATAAAGAAGTGGAAATAGAAAAAGAAATTTTAAAACCACTTTTAATGGGTGATAGTTTTCATAGATACGAAAAACCTATTTCAAATTCAATGGTTTTGTTTCCTTATTATAGACAAGATAATACAGATATTAAAAAAATGTGTCTTTATAGTGAAAATGAGCTTAAATCCAAATTTCCAAAGACTTGGAAGTATTTGAAAGAATGTGAAAGTATTTTGAGGGCTAGAGAAAATGGAAGATTGTCTAGTGATGATTTATGGTGGAGGTATATTTATCCAAAAAATCAAACATTATTTAATAAGGAAAAGTTGCTTTGTCCCGATATTTGCAATAATACGCATTTTGTTTTAGATAATCTCGGAGAATTTTATTTTACTACAACAATTTATGGTTATGTTATAAACGAAGAATATAAAAATTTAGATTATAAATATCTAATGGCTATTTTAAATTCATCGCTAACTTGGTGGTTTTTACAAAAAACTAGCGTTGTAATGAGAGGTGGATTTTATAGGATTAAACCAGCTTATATAGAAAAATTTTGCATACCAAAAATAAATTCTAAAAATGAAAAATTAGCCGATGAAATTTTAAAAGCCAAAGAACAAGACAAAAACGCAAACACCCAAAAACTAGAAAACAAAATCAATTCTTTGGTTTATAAACTCTATAACTTAACCGAAGAAGAAATAAAAATCATAGAAGGAAAATAATGAAAGAACTAACAGAAGAACAAAGACAAATCATAGAAAACAAAATCAAACAAGAGGTTGAAAATTTTAATACTTTTTTAGATAAGCAATACTGCATTGACAAAATTTATAAAACGATTATAAATCGAATAAAATCACATTACGATATTGGATTTGATTTTTTGACAATTATTGAAAAAAATATAACCGAAATTGATAAAATTTCCTATGAATTTATAGCAATAGAAGAAATAAAACAAATTTTAAATATTGAGGATAATATAAGATACATATCTGGTGTATTTTATATTTTTGGTTTATCTAGAACAAATTTAAAGACACAAGTTCATGGAGTTGTAGATATTTTATCGTTGTTTGAAACCTATCCTTTAGTGTTTGATCATTGTATATTTACCCAAAGAATAGGATATTTTGATCAAATAACAAATATTAAAAAAATATCTTTTTTAAATTGCGAATTTAAGGAACAAATTTATTTAAATTTCCAAGAATGCTTAGATATTTTTCAAATGGATAATTGTGTATTTGAAGATAGGGTGATTATTAAAGGAAAGTTTAACGATAATGTTTATTTCAACAATTCTGCTTTTAAAGATTACGCCGATTTTCACGAGTGCAATTTTGAAAAAATGGCTTGTTTTTATGGAGTGAGGTTTGATAAAACTCCGAATTTTTCTCAAACGATTTTCAAAGGAAATTTAAATGCTGTAAATACAAAATTAAATTTTACTTTTGATGATTTACAAGAGAGAATTAAACAAGAATACACTTCTTATGAAAGTCAAAGAACAACTAAAGAAGCAGGTGTTATACCAAATTTATATAAAGAAAAATCCTTAGATAAATTTGCCAATGATTTTAGAGATTCTTTTAGGACTTTTAAAAATGCTTTGATAAAAGAAACAATCTTTTAGACGCTTCAAATTTTCATAAATACGAGCTTTATTGTAAAGAGATAGAGCTAAAACAAAATTGGGATAAAAAAGGTGAGAATGTAAAAAATACGACAGATTTAGAAAAAAATATTTCGAGAATTCGAGATTTTGTGGATTTTTTACTTTTGGGGTTTTATAGAAAGCTTTGTGATCATCACACAGATTTTTTAAAAGTTTTTAATAATCTTATATTACTAATTAGTTTATATATTTTGTTTATTTTTATAGGAAGCTTTGAGCTTAATTTGGAAAAAAATTCTATACAAAATTTAAACAAAACTTCAGATATGTTTTCTTATTTGACAAAAGTCAAGGAAGCAATCATAAATTTTTCATTTATGCAACAATATTATGATTGTATTTTAATTTTTTTTGCTACTGTTTGTTTTATTTGTCTTGTAGTAATATTTTATAAGATTTTCAAAAATATAAAATTAGATTTTATAATAATTAAAAATATAATATTTAAAGATATAATTAAAAGTATATTAATTTTATGTGTTTATTTATTATTTTTGCTAATTATCTTAATTTATATAAACATTTATATTCCAAAAAATCAAAATAATTTAAATATTTTATCTAATATAGGAATATTTTTTACATTTTGTATTTTTTATTTATGGACGGTATGTTTAAATACATTATTTCTAAGATATATTTTTATATGTATAAGTTATATTATTGTTATTATATCTATGGGTGCTAATATAACCATTTTAAATCCTTTTATTGGAAAACTTATCAATGATAAAATATTTTCAAATGATCCTTTGTTTATATATTTAACATTTGCTTATACTATTTTAATATTTTTAGTCCTTTTCTCTCTCCAAAAAACTGCACGCAAAAATTCCATAGTGCCAAGCTAAGCTTTTAAGGCTTAGCTAAGCTTTATCATCAGTCTTTTAAGTAGTATTCTATAGTAGAAACCACTCTTATGGTTTTGATATAAGGAGTGTTTTTATCCCTGTTGCTGATGCTAAATTGTCCTTGAGAAGCCTTTTTTATTTTGCCTAGATGACTATTTGAATCTTGTGCGAATTTTATCGCCGCATTTCTAGCATTGAGCGTTGCTTCTTCTATCATTTGTGGTTTTATCTCGTTTAGTTTGGTATAAAGGTATTCTATGTCATAATCATCGATTTTTGTTACTATGCCAAATTTTCCAAGACTTGAAATTTTTTCTAGTATGTTTTTTCCAAGCTTTACATTTTGAGTATAGATGAGCAAATTTGCAGTGCCTATATATCTATACACAGCCTTAATATCATTGCCATAAGGATCGCTTAAGCGGTCGATGATATTTGGCGAGTTGTAACTGATCTCATCAGCTTTTACACCTTGTTCTTCTAAAAATTTGATGATATTTTGTTTATCTTGCTCTAGTTCTTCGTATAAATTTGTAAGATTATTATTTGACCTTGTGAATTTTATAGGAAGTATCAAAGTATCCGCTTCGACTTCTTTTTGGCTTAAACCCTTTACGCTTACACTTCTTTCAAGTGTTTTAAAATCATTTAAAGCCTTGTTAAATCCAAAAGCTAGAATCAAACTTGCCAAAACTACAGCTAAAGCTATAAAAAGATTATTTGTTTTCATTTTTCTCCTTTATTTTGATTAGAAAATATATCATATTTGCAACTAATACGCAAGCACACATTACAAAAGCAAGGATTATTGGTGTGTTTGCATTGATAGCTCCAACTACAAAAGAAATAAACCCAGCAAAACCAAATTGTATCGTTCCAAGCACCGCAGAAGCTGTCCCGCTATGCTCTTTAAACCTTGCCATAGCCAAGGTCGTGGTATTGGGTGCGATGAAACCAAGCATAACTATACTTGTAAAAATGCTAAATTCAAAGAGCAAAAAATTTGGGTGAAAAAAGGCATTGACAAGTAAAATCACAGTTGATATAAACATTATCATCAAAGCTTTTGCTAAGATTTTTTCGCTTTTGTATTTTAAAACTAATCTTGCATTAATATTTGCACAAATTACAAAACCCAAAGCATTTGCCCCAAAAAGCAAGGCAAATTTTTGCTCACTTAGGCTAAAAAACTGCGTAAAAACAAAACTTGATCCCGTGATATAAGCAAACATTGCTGCTAAAGCAAAAGAAGCGCATAGTATATAAACCAAAAAGCGTTTATCGCTTAAAACTACTTTGTAACTTTTTATCGCTTCATGATGAGAAAATTTTTTGTTTTTAAGATGAGGTGCAGACTCTTTTAAACCAAAAAGTATCATCAAAAAAAGTAAAATTCCTAAAGCAAACAAAGTCGCAAAAATACTATGCCATGAAAAATACTTTAGTAAAATTCCTCCAAAAGTTGGCGAAAGCATGGGGGCAAGAGAGCTAAAAACCATCATCAAAGCAAAGATTCCTGCTGCTTCTTTGATTTCAAATAAGTCATTGACAATAGCCCTTGCAATTACTACTCCCGCACAGCCTCCAAGTGCTTCAAAAAATCTTAAAGCTATAAAAGCATAGATATCATCGATAATCACACAAAACAAACTTGAAACGATAAAGAAAAATATCCCTACTAAAGCTGGAATTTTACGCCCAAAAATATCACTTAAAGGTCCATATATAAGCTGTCCTAAAGCAAAAGCGATAAAAAAACTTGCAAGGCTAAGTTGGGTTAAAAAAGAATTGGTTTGAAAACTTTGCTCCACATGAGAAAGTGCAGGTAAATACATATCTGTAGAAAGTGGTGCTATGCTTGACATCAAAGCAAGGATAATGATGAGCTTAAATTTAGCAAAGCCTTGAATTTTGGTATGTTTTTGCATTTATAATCCTAATTATTTTAAAAAAGTGATTTTAACAAGTCAATCTTATAATAATCTTTGTTTTTCTATGTTAAATTTAAAGAAAAATTCTAAGGAAATTTTATGCAGAATTTAAGCCAAAACGAGCAAATCAAATGCCCAAGTTGTGGAAGCTTTATCGATATTAGTGCGGCTTTATACGCACAAATTTTAAGTAGAGCAAAGGAAGAAATCCAAAAAGAACAACAACAAATGCTAAAGCAAAAACAAGAATTCGAAAATGAAGTAAATGCCAAAAGAGCTGAATACACTAAAGCTTTAAATGATTTAAAAGCTCAAAAAATTGATCAAGAAAAATTTATAAACGAACAAGTCAATCAAAAAATTCTCCTAGAAAAAGAAAAATTTAACCAAGAACTTCTTGTACAAAAGCAAAATTTCCAAAAAGAATTTAGTCAAAAATTCCAAAAAGAACATGCCAATGAAATAAAAATCATGCAAGAAGAACTCGAGAAAAAAAGCAAAGAACTTAGCGAGTTTTTAAGCATAAAGGCTGAAAATGAAAGACTTAAAAGAGAACAAAAAGAAAACGAAGAAAGAGTGAAATTTCAAGCTAAAGAAGAAGCTTTTAAGGAATTTAAAGAGCAAGAAAGCAAGAATTTAGAATTTGAAAGAGAAAAAATGCGCCTTGAATTTCAAAAAAGCACACAAGAGCAAGAACTTAAATACAAAGAATTAGAAACCAATTTTAAAAGTGTAGCCCAAAAGTTAGAAGATGCACAACGTAGGATAGAACAAGGTTCGCAGCAACTCCAAGGCGAAGCAGCTGAACTACTTATAGAAGAATATATCCAAAGTGAGTATTTAAGTGATGAGGTAAAAGAAGTGCTAAAAGGTGTAAATGGGGCTGATTGTTTGCATATAGTAAAAGATAATTTCGGAAATATTTGTGGAAGTATCTTGTATGAAAGTAAACGCACTAAGGAATTTAATAAAGAATGGCTTGATAAACTTAAATTAGACAGTATAGCCGTAAAAAGTGATATAGCAGTTTTAATCACTAAAACCATGCCAAAAGATAAGGAAAAAACACATTTTAAAGAAGGGATTTTAATCTGTACTTTCAGTGAATTTAAAGGCGTTTTAGCAGTTCTTAGAGAGAGCATTATAAACGCTTATAAACTTAAAAACGCTTTACAAAACAAAGATGAAAAAAATCACATTTTATACGAATACTTAAATTCTAAGGAGTTTAACACACAAATCACTTTTATACTTAAAACTTACCAAAATATGAAAGAAGAGTTAGAAGCTGAAAAAAGGGCCTTGCAAAATATATGGAAAAAAAGAGAAAGAGCTATAGAAAATTTAAGTTTTAATTCTACAGCTATAGTGAGTTCTTTAAATGCGATATTTAGTGACTTACAAGGTAGAAATTTGATAGGTGAAGAGGGGATTAAAAGTCTTGAAAATTTAGCCAAAGATGAGGAGTAATTTTGGGCTTAGCCCAAAATTATATCATTCTCCTGGGAAGTGATTGGGATTTTTCCAAGGTCCGTATTTTACTTTTATATATTCTTTAGGATCTAAATTTTGTTGTGGTGAAGCAAAATACTCAGGTTTTAACGACGGAGATTTGCTATAAGCTGTATCAAGCCCTGCACGATTTTCTGTAGTAGTTATAGGCATTCTTACAAAACCTGTATTTACATAAGCTGCTATATCGAGTGCATCTTCATCGCTTAATATAGGATTATCTGCACTTGCACCAAAAGGCATGGCTGATTTTAAAAATCTTGCTAAAAATGGTATCATAGCCATGTGCCCACCATCAGGATAGATAAGCAAAGATGGATATAAATGTCCACCGCCTTGCTCGTAATTATCATTTTTCACTCCAAGTCCTCTTTCACCATGACAAGCAACACAATTTTCCTCAAAGAGCTTTTTACCGCGTACAGGATCGGCTGGACGATTTGGAAAATTCATCTTAGCGAAAAAATCTCCTTCAAGTTTTACACCATCTTTGATTCCATAAGCTTCTTTTAACCATTTAAAATAAGCCAAAATTGCTTTCATTTCTTTAGAATCGTTAGAAAATCTATGAGAATCTGTTCCGCCCATCCCACGAATTCTATCTTCAACAGAGATAATTTTCATTGTTTCTATGTCAAGTTTTGGATAATTGTTTAATACATTTAGAAATGGAATAACATATTTTTTTGTTCCTGGCAAACCATTGCCATCATTATCCATATGACAGGAGATACAATTTACTTCATTGCTTGTCTTTTTTAGTTTGCTATAAGGTCCTAGAGTGCTTTCTGTTTTACTTAAAAGTTCTATACCATAACGGATCAAATCCCCTTGTTTACCTTTTGGAATATCATTGATACTTAAATTTTTATTTGGCCATTCTTGCACGGGTCTTTTAGAGAGTTCTTTAAAATATTCCACCCCTTGTTCATCGTTTAATTCTTCTCCTACTTTATAATCACTCACGTTTTTAGCATTAAGGTTTAAACTAAGACATAAGCTAAGTAACAAAATACATTTTTTCATGATTTTTCTCCTTTTTTAATTCAATTTGATTTTAATATATTTTTTCTTAAATATTAAGGATAATAAGAATGGTTTATATAAAATAAAATTTTAAAGTGTTACTAAAGGTAATGTATTTTTGTTTATATAATTAATTTTTATTGAAAATTTTATAATATTGATTTTTTATTTATAATTACAATAATTTATTTTTTATAGAGTTTAAATTTTCTTCTAAATTTTTAAAATTATACCCTAAATCTTTTTTTATATCTATAAAAAATGGGTTACTCAAAGTAGCGATAAGATAATGATTTTCTTTGGAAAAAATATGTTCTAAAGTGAAATTTTTATTCTCAAGTTTGATATAAATTTGCTCTTCATCTTCAAAACTAGGATTTTTGTTTGCTCTTAAAATTTCGAGTAAAATTCCACAAAAAAAGCGTTTGTTTTCATCTAAAAACTGAATATCATAAATTTTAAAATCCTTAAATTCAAAGTAGTTTTGACTTTTAAATTCTTTTAAATTTTTTGTAAGCCCCAGTTTTAAAAAGTCTTTTTGACTTAAACTTTCCTTTTTAAATTTTGCTCCAAAACGACGTAAAAATAAATTTAAAGCGTCAATTTGCAATTTTTTTTGTGCGAGTTTTAGTTTTTTGGTTGTAAAACGAAAGAAAAAAATGCCCACAAAAATAGCTAAAATCACTGCAATTAAAGCATCTCTTATAAAAACAAAGACTAAAAAACCTACAAACAAGGCTTCTATAACGCTTAGGAATTTTAAAATTCCTAAGCATTTAAGTATATAAAGTCTATTATTTTCTAAGCTTTTTAAATCCATTAAGATTTTGCTTTTTCCATTCTTTTTCTTTGAGTTGGATCGAGATAGCGTTTGCGAACACGAACATTTAGAGGTGTAACCTCTACAAGTTCATCTTCTTCTATCCATTCTAAAGCTCTTTCAAGGCTTAATTTTCTAGGTGGTACAAGTTTGATTGCATCATCACTTCCACTTGCTCTTACATTGGTAAGATTTTTTCCTTTGATAGGGTTAACGTCTAAATCATTTGGGCGAGAATGCTCACCTATAATCATACCAGTATAAACTTTAGTTTGAGGCTCTATAAAAAGCACGCCACGCTCTTGAAGGTTAAACAAAGAATACCCCAAAGCCACTCCATTTTCCATAGAGATTAAAGCACCATTGTTACGTTTTTCAACTGCGCCGCTAAAAGGACGGAATTCTAAGAAGCTATGATTCATCACACCTTCACCTTTGGTATCAGTTAAAAACTGACTTCTAAAGCCTATAAGTCCGCGAGCTGGAATTTCAAATTCAAGTCTTGTTTGTCCATCTCCTGTTGGTGTCATAGTTTTCATTTCAGCTTTTCTTTTTCCAAGTTTTTCTATAACCGCGCCACTAAATTCTTCAGGTACATCGATGACTAAATGCTCAAAAGGCTCTGTTTTAATCCCATCTTCGACTTTTACGATAACTTCAGGTCTTCCCATGCAAAACTCAAAACCTTCACGACGCATATTTTCAGCTAAAATAGTGATTTGAAGTTCCCCTCTACCACTTACTTTAAATTTGCCTTCACCTGTGCTTTCGTATTTCATGGCGATATTGGTCTTCATTTCAGCTTCTAAGCGTTCAGCAATTTTATTTGAAGTTACATGTTTTCCTTCAGTTCCTGCCAATGGACCATCATTTACAGAAAATACTATGCTTAAAGTTGGCTCTTCAATGTGCAAAGGATCAAGTGGCATAGGGTTGTTTGGATCTACAACACTATCACCCACATCTAAAGCTTCAAAGCCAGCTATAGCTACGATATCCCCACTTCCCGCTTCTTCAATATCCATTTTTTCTAAACCCATAAAACCAATAAGTTTTGAAATTCTACCATTTACTTTGGTGCCATCAGCTTTTGCAAGCATGACGCTTTGATTTTTCTTTATAATGCCGTTAAAAATTCTAGCAATTCCTATTTTACCTACGAAATTATCATACCCTAAAGTGAAAACTTGAAGCTGCAAAGGATTGTCATTTGTGCCACTTGGTGCTGGAACGCGTTCAAGTATGGTTTTAAAAAGCGGCTCCATATTATCACTCTCATCGTTTAGATCAAGCTTAGCATAACCATTTTTTGCTGCAGCATAAACTATGGCAAAGTCAAGTTGTTCATCGTTTGCATCTAAAGCTACAAAAAGATCAAAAATTTCATTGATCACTCTTTCAGGATCAGCAGCCGGTTTGTCGATTTTGTTAATTACAACTATAGGTTTAAGTCCTAAAGATAGAGCTTTTTTAACTACGAATTTAGTTTGTGGCATAACACCTTCTTGAGCATCTACCAAAAGTAAAACCCCATCAATCATTTTTAAAACGCGTTCTACTTCTCCACCAAAATCAGCATGCCCTGGAGTGTCTATAATGTTGATTTTTGTGCCTTTATAATTGATTGCTGTATTTTTTGAAAGAATGGTAATACCACGTTCTTTCTCTATATCATTGCTATCCATAACGCGTTCTGAAATTTGTTCTCTTTCGCTAAAGGTACCTGATTGTTTTAATAATTCATCTACCATCGTGGTTTTTCCATGATCAACATGAGCTATAACTGCTATATTTCTAATATTTTCCAAAATTCTTCTCCAAAGCTAAATTTTTAAAAGCTTAAATTATACAAAAGTTTAGCTTAAATTGCAAAGTATTAAAATTTGGAACACTTCTTGCTTCAAAGTTTTATGAAATTAAAATTTTATAAGGAAGTTAAAATGTCAAAACCATTAAATGAAGAGATTTTTGTTGAATTTAAAAGTAATTTAGTTGAAAGGAAAAATGAAGTTTTGCTTCAAGTTTTAGAACTTTTAGAAACTTTTAAGTCAGGTAAAAATAAAAAAATGGCAAGAATTTCAAGTGAGCTTACAGAAATTTTGGAAAATGAAGAAAATTTAGAGAAAATTTTAAATGCTAAAAATTTAGAGGAGCTTTTAAATATTTTATTTGTTTTAAATAAAGATAAAATGATTAAAGTATATGAAAATTCTTATTTAAAAGAAAGATTTCCTAGTGTAATGGTAGATAAATTTTTGAAATAATTTTTTAAAGGAAAAGCAATGTCAAATTTAGCTCCGCAAAATGATGTTTTAAATCTTGCACCGAGTAAAACTTCTGCTAATAACTCTTTTAGCAAGATAAGTAAAAATAAAGAATATGAGAGCAATGAGAGTAAAAATTCAACTCAAGATGATATGGAAAGTTTTTTAAATTCTTTACTTGATTCTATTGAAGAAACTAATGAATTTTTACCTGATCATATGAAGATCAGTCAAAAAGAAGTTGTTGATGAAACGATAAATAGACTTCAAAAAGGAGCTTTTGATGAAAGTGATAAGATAAGTATTTTTGAATCCGCTTCTTTTATGCAAATTCTTTCTTTACTAGACAAGTTAAAAACAGATACAGCAGATATCAAACTTGCAAATCTTTCTACTCAACTTTCTACTCTTATTAAAACAGAGGCTAATTTTAATGCTTTAAAGGGTGCATCAAATCTTAAAGAGCTTTTAGATATCGCTAAAGATTTAGGTTTAAATGTAAAAAATATTAAAGTAGATCGTCTTCTTGATCTTAAGACGACTTTTCCAAATTTGGATAAAGCCGACTTTTTTAAAAGTGCTGTGGATAATGTTTTTAAAGAAATTATTAATAATAAAATTTCTAATATAAGTAAAAATTTAAATCATAATTTACAAAATACAACTCATATTACAAGCACTCATACTAATCAAAAAACAAATTTTAAAGATAGTGGTTCTTTGCTTTCTCAAACTTTAAAAAATCTAGATTCCATACTTTCATCTAAAGAAAGCAAGTATGAAAAAAATGATAAAGTAAAATCGAAAATAGAAGAAGATGTTGCAGATGCTAAAAATACCTTAAAAAATATTAAAAATGATGAACTTGTAAAAAATTTAGCAGAAGAACAATTAAATACAAAGGATAAAAAAATCCAAGATAATCAAAATAAAGATAATTTAAAAGATATAAAAAATAATGAACAATTAAAAAAAGACGAAAAAGAACTAAACAATCTAAACAAGGATAATAGTTTTAAAGATTTAATTAAAGATAGTATAAAACAGGAACAAAATATTAATAAAGAAATAAAAGATAATATATCAACTCAAGATTTTGCAGATTTTAAGAATTTTAATAAAGATCTAAATAAGAATCAAGAAAAAAATAATACAAATTCAGAAAACATACAAGATCAAAATATAAATTTAAAGAATAATAATCAAAATTTAAATTTTGATAAAACTTCAAATAAGGAAGTTGTTAAAGATTTACAAAATTTAACTTCAAATTTAACACAAAAGGATTTTAGCTTAGCTAAAGAAAGTAAAACTAATATCAAAGAAAGTAAAGATATAAAACAAATTTTCTTTGATCAAAATTTAACTTTTGAAAATTTAAATAAAAATCAAATAGTTCAAGGCAAGGAAAGCTATACAAATTCTAACAATAATACGAATAAAGAAAATTTTATTCAAGAGCAAACAAAAACACATAGTGAAAATGTAGATAAAAATAATTTAGACGAGTTAAATTCTTTAGTAAAAGACTTAAATAAAATAACACAAAACAATACTCGTAATATTACTCCTAAAGAAACCTTACAGTATTTTTCACAAGATTTAAAAGAGGCAGTAGAACAATATAAAGCACCGATTACAAAACTTAGTATCACACTAAATCCTAATAATCTTGGTGAAGTAGAAGTAACTTTGATTCAAAGGGGCAATAATCTTCATATTAATTTTAACTCTAATACGAATGCAATGAATTTATTTATCCAAAATCAAGCCGAGTTTAAAAATTCTCTTGTAAATATGGGATTTACTGGACTTGAGATGAATTTTAGCGATCAAGGAAGAAGAGAGCAAAATCAAAATCAAGGAAAAAATCGTACGGGATATGGATTTAAGAATACTTTAGAAAATAGCAATGAAGGTGAAAAAGTTAATTTAGAGCTTGTTTTAGCAAAATATTTCTAAATTGGAACACTTTTTGCTTTTAATTAAAAAATACTTAATGTAAAAAAGGATTTTATCATGGCAACAACAAATTGGAATAGCAATCTTAATTGGACAAATACTACCAATACTAGTCAAACAAGTGATAAGACTACTAAAGCGGATAATTCATCTAGTAGCAGTAGTTCTGGTGTGGTTAGTAACCCAAATGCTACCTTAGATAAGGATGCATTTTTAAAACTTCTTTTGATAGAGCTTCAACACCAAGATCCAACAGATCCTATGGATAGTGATAAAATGCTTACCCAAACTTCACAGCTTAGTGCACTTGAAATGCAACAAAATACTAATACTACTATGCAAAAAATGGTTGAAACCATGGAAAAGCTTTCTAATTCTTTTAGCACAAGTATGAGTACCGCTGCGGTTGGAGCTATAGGAAAAATGGCTACAGTAAATGAAAATAAAGTTAAATTAACAGGTGCAGATGAAATTATTGCACTTAAAATGTATTTACCTGAAGATTCAGATGATAAAGGAATTACTTTAGAGGTTTATGATAAGAATGATAAATTAGTATTTAGTGAAAAAAGTAATGAAGGAAAAGAAGTTTCAAAGGGTTTATTTACTTTAGAATGGCCTGGTAGGGATAATGATGGAGTTTATGCTGGAGATGGAGAGTATTCTGTAAAAGTAGTTTATAATAATAAAAATGGAGAGAAAATTACAGCAAATTATGGAACTTATCCTATAGAAGGTATTAAATTTGTTGATGGAGTTGCTTATGCAAAAATGGGTGGTCAATATGTAAGTTTTGATGATATTGGTGAAATTAGTGATTATAAACTCGGTTCATCTTCAACTTCCGTTGGAGATAGTTCAAGTGGAGATTCTAGTAGTGGAGATTCTTCTAATTCTGGATCTACAGAAGAAGGTGACAAAGAGGAAAAGGCATAAGCCATGATGAATTCATTTTATAATGGAATTTCTGGGGTTAAAACAAATAGCTTTGGTATTGATATTTATGCAAATAATATAGCTAATGTTAATACTACAGGTTTTAAGTATTCTGATGCTCAATTTAAAGATGTTTTTTATAGCACCATAACCACTCAATCAACTAATCCTGCTCAAGGTGGATATGGCTCAGGATCAGCTTCTTCTAATGTGGTTTTTGAACAAGGTTCTCTTGTGGCAAGTGATAGTGAATTTGATGTGGCTTTGCAAGGAAAAGGATTTTTTGGGGTTTTTGGGGCTGATGGCAATGCTTACTATACTAGAAATGGATCATTTAGAAGAGATGCAAATGGATATTTGGTAGATTCTTATGGAAATTTTGTTTTAGGAACAATGAATCCTGCTTTTACTGGTATCAATTATAGCGATAGGGTTGCTGGGCTTATGGGGGATTATCTTAACACAGGAACTCCAGTAAATAATGGTTTTACCGTAAATTCAAATAATTCTTTCAGTATAGGCACAACCGCTTCACAAGGAGCTATTAAGGTACCTGTGAATATGTATTTACCTCCTCAAGTAACTCAAAATGTAAAATGGAGCGGAAGTTTAAATACTAACACAACAACAGAAGTGGTTAAAGTGGATCTTGATCCTAGTAAATTTAATATTACAAAAACCGAAGATGGAAAATATGTAGTTAGCGGTAGTGTTAGCAAAGAAGATGTGTTTAGTGCTAAAGCGGGTGATAGAATCATTTTAAATTTCACTGACGATAATGGCGTAAAAAAAAGCTTTGAAGCAACTTTAGATGAAAATCTGAATTTTAAAAGTAATGAGCTTGATTTAAAGGGTTTGGATGAAAATAGTATCAAGCTTGATACAGCTCAAATTTCAACAGAGCAACAAAAAGCTAATAAAGATATTTTAGAATCCCCTATTTATAATGCAGATGGAAGTAAAAGCACTTTAAGGGTTACACTTGAAAGAGTTTTGCCGCAAGAAGGCGATAATATACAATATAAAGCCATTGCACAAATTTATGATTCTAATGGCAATGCCGTAGGCAATCCGACTGAAGGAAATATGGTTTTTGATAAAAATGGTGCTTTGCTTCAAAACAATATTACAAGCGTTGCAAATCCAAATGGCGGAACAATTAATATTGATTTAGGTTCTCCTTATGATGCTAATAAACCTGGTTCGGGTTATAGTGGGATTTATATTAAAGAAGGTGTTGAAAAAAATGTAGTTACACAGCAAGATGGTGTAGCCGAAGGATTTTTTAAACAATATGATATATCTGATGATGGAAGCATTGTAGCACAATTTAGCAATGGTAAAAATGCTATAGTTGGAAAGCTTGCTTTATATAATTTTATCAATGAGCAGGGATTGGCTGCTATGGGTGATAATATCTTTGCAGCAACGGCAAATAGTGGTGATCCAAGTTTTATTATGAAAGATGGTCAAGTTGTCAATACAGCTAAATTTAAAGGTGGTTTTTTAGAACAATCTAATGTTGATTTAAGCGTAGAGCTTTCAAATCTTATAGTAACTCAAAAAGCCTTTGATGCAAGCTCAAAAAGCATTACCACAAGCGATCAGATGATACAAAAAGCTATTAATATGAAAAGATAATTTTTAGAAATTATCTTTTTTTAATTTTTCAAAAATAATTTTAATTTCTTCTATATCGCTTTCACTGTAATCATGACTTGATTTAATATAGCTTGCTTGTTGTCCTTTTTCAAGATATAAAACTTTTTCATAATCTTTTATATTTATTTGATGTTTTAGTTCAAGGTCGGTGTTTGTTTTAGGATAAAATTTTAAAAAATTATCCTCTCCGATATTTTCGGCTTTTATGTATATTTTTACATTATAAACCATTTCATTTAAGAAATTTAATTTCGCATCAATTTGATATTTTAATTTTATAAGTTTTTTGTACAAGACGCTAAGATGATTGTATTTTTTTATGATATCGTGATAAAGATTTGAAAATTTCATTTCTATGGCGCTAGGATTTTTAGTCTTTTGAAGTTTGATGATTTTGATTTGATTTTTGATTAGATAATCATAATAATTTTGCATTTTGCTTATGGTGTCATCAAGCTTACTTTTTATTTTAAGGCTTAGATTTTTAAGATTTTCACATTCTGTATCTGAGTTGTTTTCAATAGAAACTAGTGACGAAACTACGATATTGTTTTTAAATTTTATATTGTTTGTTATGATTAGATTTTTTCTTGGATATAAAGTATTATCTGTTAGTAAATTGCAAATATAAATATTTTCTGCTTCTATTTTTCCACCCATGCAGTTTTCAACAAATACATTTTTAGCTATAACTATCCCGTTTTCTAAATTTTTTATATACACAGTATCAGCTTGCAAAGTTCCTTTGTGTGTCGTAATAAAAATATCTTGTGCAAAAATTTCGCTTTTTGCATGAGTTAAACCTTTGATGCTGATATTTCTTCCATAAAGTTTTGTCGCTCCAATGCTTCCATTTACTTTTATATCTGAGGCTTGGACATTTACAATACCTGATTTAATAGCATCATCGCTTATATCAAAATTAGTGATTTCTAAGTTTATATTTTCATCAGTATTTGTTTTGATTGAACCGGTTGTTTTAAGCCCTACTTGTGATAATTTTAAATTGTTTGTAACGCTATATCCTGATCGGCCTTTATTTAAAAATCCATAATTGGCGCTAAAATATTTAATTCTATCTTCTAATTTTTCTGTGTAAATGCTTTCATCTTTTATGATAAAAGGATTATCAAAAAAAGCTATTGGATTTAAATGAAGGATTTCTCCTCTTAAATTTCGTCCTTCTTTTCCAAGAATTCTATAAATGTATTCAAAAAGTAGCTCATTTTTTTCAATAGGTTTGCAGTAATTTCCTTCATCATAGTTAATATTTTCATCAAAACATTTTTCGTTAACATCTCTATGATAAATAATTTCATCACTTTTATGTTCAATCTTATCTACACCTTTGGCAATTTCAAGCTCTATTTCTTTAATAGACGGATTTTTTTGTATTGATAAGATAAAATCATCAATCTTGTCAAATAAATTTTTATCAAGTCTTAAGATTAAAAATTTTTGCTTGATCATTATTTTGTAGATATTTTGCAAAATATCAAATTTTAAATTAGGGTAATATTTAAAATTTTCTGTAAGGTTGATACTGGCTTTTAGATAGGTTAGGTTGGAGTTGGATCTAAGTTTGATTGTAAAAGGAAAACTTTGGGTTTTTGGATAAATTTCTATAAGAAATTTTTGTATTATGGTATTGTAGTTTTTTACAAAAAAATCATCTGCATAAAATAAGTCAAAATCCTTTCTTTCGTAAGTTTTTGTTTTCGCTGGTTTTACGCTAGAGCATAGAAGTTTAAAATCTATAACCCTAAAATCAAGAATTTGTTCTGTGCTTGCTTGTTCATGATTTAAACTTTCAAAAGGATTGAAAGTTTCTAAAGTTTTTATTTCATAGCTCATCATTACACTCCTATGTTTTCGAGGATATGATTTAACATCTCATAATTTTGATTTAAATCAATATGATCTAAATGCACTAAAATTTGCCCACATTTTTCACATTTTAAAGTATTTTCTTTGCTAACAAGTTCTTCGTGTATGGTTTGTGGAACTGCATGAGTACGTAAATAACAGTTGCAAATATAATCATAGGTTTTTTCAGTCTTTAAATCTTGCCTAATCGATTTTAATTTTATGTATTGCTCTAGATTATAGTGAATCTCTTGAAGATGTAGAGCTTTTTTTGTGAAGTTGGCTATCCATAAATCTTCGATAGCAAAATGATCTAAAATCCAATCTTTGGTTAATATAGAAAGTTCTTGTGACATTTTAACAATATCATTTGAATGTTCTAAAAGTTCTTTAGTCTTTTTTAATAATATTTGATGAGATTTTCTATGTTCTTCAATCAAAGGAAAATCAATGCTTTCCATAAATTTTTCTTCATCTTTGAAATGAATTTTAACATATTGGAATAATTTTGTAAGAACTTGTTTTAAATCATTTTTGTGTTGCACATCATTATCTTGAGTTTTTAAAGCTAAATTGTTTGCAATTTCAGCAATTTCAAAAATAAGTTCGTGTTGTTTATCCAATTGTATGTTTTTGATGCTAAAATCTTTACTCCATTTAACTTCCATATTTTTTTCCTTTACTGTAATAGTTACCCTTTATAATCGTTTTTTTGGAAAATAAAGTAATAATTTTACAAATGAATTTTAAAAATTTATATAAAATATAACTAATTTGTTGCATATTTATGCATTTTTATATTTAGTTTTTATAGATCAAGGCTTTTTAAGTATATTGTGATATAATTACTGAGCCTTTTCTTAGACCTGTGCAATGCTATTTTTAAGCACCGCTTCAGGGTGGGAACACAGCAGAGCACTTGATTTTAGTGTGTGCCGCAGTTATCTGGGAAAGGGTTTTCTTCATTTTAAAATTCCCTATTTATTTTTCAAATTTAGGCTAGCTTTTTTATAAATTAAAAATTTATTTAAAAATTATAATTTTAATATTTATTAAAATATTAGTTAATTTAGAATTTAAGCATTGTAAATTACATTACCAATATCAAAGGATAAACAATGGATAGAAAGAAAATTCCCTTGTTGGTGCTGTGTGTTTTAATTGCAGCTGTGTTTTGGATTATGCCTACTCCTGTAGGTTTGGAAGATAATTCTTGGCATTTTCTTGGGCTTTTTATTGCTGTGATTATGGCGGTGATTTTACAAGTAATGCCTTTGGGGGCTGTTTGTATGATAACTATTGCCATAGTAGCTCTTAGCGGCATTACCACTACTCAAAGTTCTGTGCGCGCTACACATATAAAAACTCTTGAGGGAATTTTTTAAGAGATAATTCTAATATTTATAAAAACAACTATGGATGAGGCAGTTGAAGACGCTATCTTACAAGCTTTAATCAATGCTAATATAAGTAGAAATTTAAAAGCAAAAGTTGATGAAATTTTAAAATCAAGCACAGATGTAAATTATCAAATTGAAAATCTAAAACGGGTATAAAAGACGCTTTAAGTGGTTTTTCAAATTCTCCTATTTGGCTTATAGTGATTTCTATTATTGTGGCTCGTGGAGTTATTAAAACAGGACTTGGAGAGCGTTTGGCTTATCATTTTATCAGTATTTTTGGTAAAAAACCTTAGGTATTGCTTATTCTATAGCTTTTTGTGAAACCATTTTAGCTCCAGTTACTCCTTCAAATACTGCAAGAGCAGGGGCTATCATAAATCCTATAGTTCAAGCTATTGCAAGAAGTTTTAAATCCACTCCTGAAGATGGAACGCAAAATAAAATAGGCACTTATCTTTCTTTGGTAAATTATCAAGCCAATCCTATTTCATCAGCTATGTTCATTACAGCTACAGCTCCAAATCCTTTAGTGGTTGATCTTTAGCACAAGCTACAATTTAGAAGTGCATTTAACTTGGGGGCAATGGGCTTTAGGGATGTTTTTACCTGGTATAGCTGCTATGCTTTTGATGCCTTTGGTGCTTTATTTTCTCTCACCGCCAGAAATTAAATCCACGCCTAATGCTTCCATTTTTGCTAAAGATAAATTAAAAGAACTTGGAAAAATGAAAAATAGTGAACAAGTCATGCTCAGTGTTTTTGTCTCGCTTTTACGTTTATGGGCTGGAGCTTTGGGCTTGTTTTTTTGGAATTTCTCTTGATGCAACTAGCGTAGCTTTGCTTGGATTGTCTTTAGTATCGATTAGCGGAGTTTTAACTTTTGGAGAAGTTTTGGCTGAAAAAGCTGCTTGGAATACTTTAGTATGGTTTTCAGCTCTTGTAATGATGGCATTAACTCACTATGTAACTCTTAAAAAATGGTGGAGTATAGGTTTTGTGATTTTCATAGTTGATATAGTAGTGATGATAGCTGTTGGACTTATTTGGTGGAAAATTTTAGGATTTTATTAATAATTTCTAGGAATTAATTCCTAGAAATTATTCTATAAAACCGCTTGCTATGACTTTATCATGATCATAAAAGACTGCCATTTGTCCGCTAGCAAGTCCATAAACAGGATCTTTTAGAGTGATTTTTGCGCTTTTATCTTCATAAATTTCTACCTTGCAAGGTGTGGATTTTGAACGATAGCGGATTTTTACTTCGCAATCAAATTCTTTAGCGTCTATAAAAAGATTGATATTTTTTAGATTAAATTCACTGATTTTAAGTTCTTCTTTGGTTCCTACGATGATTTGATTTTGCTTAGGATTGATTTTTAAAACAAAATGTGGCTCATGTGCCCCACGCACTTCAAAGCCTCTTCTTTTGCCTATGGTATAGTGCATATAGCCCTCATGTTTGCCTACTACTTTTCCGCTACTATCTAATACTTCTCCAGGAATTTTTGTATCCATAAACTGATCTAAAACTTGCACATAAGTATCTTCAACAAAGCAAATTTCAGAACTTTCCTTTTGAGTGGCAAAAGATTTTAAAACCTCTATAGTTGAAGCAAATTTTTTCACATCTTCTTTTTTCATTTCACCTAGCGGAAAAATAAGATATTTTAAAGCTTCTTTATCTGCACTAGCTAAAAAATAGCTTTGATCCTTGTTTTCATCTACTGCGATTTTTATTAAGTTGTTTTCAAGTCTTGCATAATGCCCTGTGGCAAGTTTTTCACAACCTAAACTTTTAGCAAATTCTAAAAGTTTTCCAAGTTTGATAAAACGGTTGCATAAAGCACAAGGATTTGGTGTTTTACCCTCTTTATAAGTATCCACAAAAGGCATATAAACTTTGTTTTTAAAATCTTCTTGTAAGTCTAAAATATGATAAGGAATTTGTAAAAAATTTGCAACTTTTTCTACTTTTTTGATATTTTCTTCGTGGTAATTTGGTTTGCCATGAAGCTTCATATAACAACCTATAACTTCATGACCTAAATTTTTAAGTTTATAAGCAGTGACTGTACTATCAACTCCACCGCTCATAGCGACTAGAATTTTCATTAAATTTCCTTTAAAGTATTAATTATAAAATCCAAGTCGTCAGTGATTTTATACTTTAACTCATCTCCTTTAGAAATCACTTCAAGTTTGAGTAAAGAATTTCTGACGAACTCATCAAAACCTCGCCAAAATTCATTCCCAAACAATATAATAGGAACATCTTTTTTAAATTCTAGTTGTTTTAGTGTTAGAATTTCACATAATTCATCAAGTGTTCCAAAGCCGCCTGGGAAGATCACAAAAGCTAGGCTCTTTTCAATAAGAGCCATTTTGCGTATGGCTAAGCTCTCAAAAGTAATGTTGTATTCTACAAAATCATTAAGTTTTTGCTCGTGAGGTAAAAATATATTAAACCCTATAGAACTCATTGAATTTGTATTGTTTTTTTGTGAAAAAGCACCTTCGTTGGCTGCACGCATAATGCCACCACCTCCACCGCTTATAACACAAAAACCATTTTTAACACATTTTTGTGCTAAAATTTTAGCTTGCTGATAATAAAAGTTATCTTCTTTAAGTCTTGCTGAACCAAAAAAAGTAATAGCTTTTTCTAGCTCGGGTATATTTTCAAATTTTTCAACATCTTTTATGATTTTTGTATTCATTAAATACCTTTTTTAGCAAAACTATAAATTTTCATTATAGCTAATTTTTTATAATTTTATCTTAATTGTTCCAATCTCTCTTTTTTAGAACCGATTTCTGTGATTTGGACGCCAAAATTTCCATCGACAATTACCACTTCACCATAAGCAATTCTTTTATCTCCAATTAAAATTTCAAGTGGATCGTTTGCCAGTTGATTAAGTTCGACAACCGAACCTATATCCATGGTTAAAACATCTTTTAAAAGCATTTTTTTATTTCCTATACGTACACGTACAGGTAAACGTACATCCATGATAAGATTAATGTTTTTAAGTTCTTCGTTAAGTACGATTGCTTTTTCTTCGGTATTGTGATTAGAATCAGTGCTTACATTTCCTGTTTCAGCAGGTTTCCCGCTTAGGATGTTATGGAGTGTTTGATCCATAGCTAAAGAAACTTGTTCTTCTAGATCGCTTATTTTAACATCATATAAAAATAATTTTTTAAAATCTTTAAAATCTACACTTTCAGACACAAATTCACAAGATTCTATACTAAAATCCATTTTTGGAATGTCTTTTTGAGCTCCTAAGGTTGTAGAAAATGCTGAAATGATGTTTTGGATGGCTTCTTTGGCTGCATCCATTTCATCAGGACCTAGGTTATCGTTTTTAGATATTTCTTCTTCACCCATCATCCATTCGCCAATAGCGCTCATTAAAACAGCACCGGCTAAAATTCCTATTTTTCCACTATTTGCTATATCAAATATAGCATACACTAAAGGTGCTTTTAAAGTATCGCTTGCATTGACATCAAATTCTTTATATTCGCTAAATTCAGCACTTTTTCCTGTTAAACCTTCAATGGTGCTGATGCATTCATTTGTAAACATTTTTAAAAAATCATTGATCATATTTCTTCATCCTCCTCTTCAGGCTCATCATAAACGCTAGCTTTAGCTTTACGTTCTTCTTCGTATTTTTCCAAAATTTCTTTGATTTCATCTTTATCTGTGCGTATGAGTTCTAAAATTTTAATAGATTTTCTAAAACGATGCAATCCAATTTGTGCTAAGAAAACATCTTTTTTATCAATACTTACTATGGCTTTATCATCTGCTTCTCTATCAAGTCTTAAGATATCGCCTTGTTTAAGTTCTAAAAATTCATGAACATTAATTAATGTTTTTCCTAAAATTGCCTCATATACTACTTCAGCACGACCGATTAAAGTTTTAAGTTCTTTGTTACGTGATTTTTTGGCTGAGGTTTCACCCATCATAATGTCGCGGTTTGCCAAACGGCTTAATATACTTTCTAAATGCACTACAGGATAGCAGATATTTACCATGCCGCTTGAATTTCCTATGATGATTTCCATTACCACCATGATAACAATTTCGTTTTGAGATACAATTTGTACAACATTTGGACTTGATTCTTTAGCTTCTATACTAGGATAAATTTCAGTTACAGTAGCCCAGCTTTCTTTAAGTCTTTGCATAATAATACGCAAGATAGAATCAAGTAAATTAAGCTCAATATCCGTAAGCTCACGTGAAGCTTCATAGCTATCGCCTTGACCACCTAAAAGCCTGTCTATCATAGGAAAAGCTATGCTTGGATTGATTTCTAAAACACAGTTTCCATCTAAAGGTTTGATAGAAAAAACGTTAAAACTTGTTGGGCTTGGTAAAGACATTAAAAACTCTCCATAAGTCATCTGATCGACTGAATGAAGTTTAGTTTCAACAATACTTCTCATCATCGATGAAATTTGAGAGGCTAAATTTCTTGCCAATTTATCATGTATGCCTTTAATCGTCCTAAGTTGTTCTTTTGAAACTCTGTTTGGACGCTTAAAATCGTATACAACGATATTTCTTTCATCTTTTTCATCTTTTGAATTTGAGGTTATAGGCGTGTCGGTATTATCATCAACAACTTCAAGTAAAGCATCAATTTCTTCTTGGGAAAGTATCTCAGCCATTACACTAGCCTTTCTCTAAGTTTTTTAAGAAGTTTTTTGTGAATTTGTGAAATTCTGCTTTCACTGATTTGTAAAATTTCACTGATTTCTTTTAGGCTTAATTCTTCATAATAATAAAGCTGAATGATTAACTGATCGCGCTCTTTAAGATCATCTAGCACTTCGTGAATTTTTTCTAAAAGTTCTTCTTTTTCAATTTTTTCTAAAGTATTGTCTTCATTATAAAGTTCGATTTGCTCATCGATGGGCAGGGTATAGCTAATAGCATGAGCTGTTCTTACTTCTTTGATTTTTTCTATGTCTAAATCAAGTTTTTTGGCTAGGTATTCATCATCAGGTTCGCATTCATGTTCAAGGAAATATTCATCCATGATTGCATCAATATCTTTAATAATTTTGCGATTATTGCGACTCATTACATCAAGACTTCTAAGATAATCAAGCATAGAACCATTAACTCTTTTTCTTGCAAAACCCCAAAAATTATCATTTTGCTCTTTGTCATAACGGCGTGAAAGCTTTATCATTTCTTCAACGCCTATGCTAATAAGATCATTAACATCTATGCTTGAAGGCAAGCGTTCTTTTAGTCTAAAAGCCATAGCACGCAGAGCTGGCATATAAGAAAGCACAAGCTCATCTTGCTCTTTCTTTAGCATTTGCGCATAAGCTTTAGGCGGCTCTTTTAGCATTTCTTCGTCTTTCTTTGGATTCATTTTTCTTTAGCTCTTCTCTTTCTTCATTGAGCTTTTCTAAAATTATATCCATTTTCTTTTCACGAATAACTAAATCATTGATAATATTATTGCTAGTTTTTTCATAATCATGTTTATTAAAGATTCTACCACTAATTTTCTTTACATCTATAAAATTCATAATAGCAATATGAACAAAAACATAAAACATAAAAGTAATAAAACAAGTAAAAATCAGTATATCAAAGGCTTCATCTATACTAATAATGCTAAATGCAAGTCCTATAAAAAATCCACAAACAGTAAAAAATGCTACGTAATTTTCTGGCCTCATAATCTCTTCTCTTTATTGCTAAAATCTTTCAATAATTTTTCTAAAAAAACTTGAAAAACTACGATTTGAAACATTATCAAGCACTTTCCGTTCCAATCTATATAAAAGTTTGGAAGCTAGAGCTTTAATCTCATCGCTTGAGGTTGTGTTTTCATCGCTAAATAAAGTTCTTTTTTTAATACTACTACTTACATCTTTAGAAGCACTTAAATGTCCTAAAAATTCCAAATTTAAAGGATTTTTAATGTTTGCATCTGCAACTTTTTTAATATTTTCAAACACTTTTAAAGCTTCATTTTCATTTTTTACAACATTAAAGAGCATTAGTAAATTTTCTTTTGTCTTAGAAGTTGTTTTTATAGTTGCATATGCATCAGTGATTGCTGCAGGATCTGGAACGGTTACAACTATAACTTCATCAGCTATTTCTAAAAAATTTAAAATATTTCCACCAATACCTGCACCTGTATCAATAATAAGAAAATCAAGTTCATCTAAAATACTTGCTTGGTTTAAAAATCTTTCATAAATATTTTTATCATTATATTTTAAAATCTCGTCTCCGCTTTCGCCTGGAATAAGCCATAAATTTGGCTTAACTTCTATTAAAATATCTTCCAAGGAGCATTCTCCGCGTAAAACATGCAAGAGGTTTTTTTGTATGCGTACATTTAAAATGACATCCAAATTTGCCAAGCCAATATCAGCATCAAAAAGCCCAACTTTATAGCCATTATTTGCTAAAACATTGGCTAGATTTGCGCTAATAGTACTTTTTCCAACGCCACCTTTTCCACTTGTAATAGCTATAAAATGAGTGTTTTGGGATTTTTTGGTTCCATTTTGACTCATGAGATTGCGAAGTTTATTTGCTTGATTATTCATTATTTTTTCCTTTGTTAAACCCTTCTAAAATACAATGAACTAGAAAATCACTATTGGCTACTTCTAAATCATCTGGCACTTCTTGTCCTGTAGAGAAAAAGCTTAGAGGAATATTTGTTTCATAAATAAGAGAGAAGATATTTCCAAAAACCTTTGTTTCATCAAATTTAGTAATAATCAAAGTATCAATATTTAAGAATGAAAAATTTTTATAAATTTCCATTAAATCTTCATGCTTGGTGTTTGCAGAAACCACTAAATTTACATCAATTTCTGCATTTGAGTGCATTAAAAATTCTTTAGTTTTAGCAAGTTTACTTTGATCGTATTGTGAATTTCCTATAGTATCAACTAAAATTACTTCGCAATTATTTAAGCTTTTTATCGCTTCATCTAAATCCTTTGGTTCTATGCTATCAATAATAGGAAGTTTCATCATTTTTGCATACTGAAAAAGCTGCTCAACCGCACCGATTCTATAAGTATCAAGCGTAATAATACCTGTTTTATAACGCTTATCTCCATAAGCATAGCGAAAAGCTAACTTGGCTAAGGTTGTTGTTTTTCCAACTCCAGTTGGGCCCACTAGCATCATAATTTTTTGCTTTTTAATTTCATTTTCAACACGACAAGGCAAGATATTTCTTAAAAGTGAGTGAAAATATCTTTGAACTGCATCTTTATTGGTTTTCATAGCAGCTGGCATATTTTCTATAGTTGCTTTCATAATCGCTTCTAAATGATTTTCAAGCATTCCACTTTCTTTGGCTTGTTTATAAATGCTTGCAAATTCAGGAGGTATCATAAGATTTTTTCTAGCTTCAGCTTTATCATCCCACATCATATCTGCAAGAAGATCTATTTTATCGTTAAGCTTGTTGATTTGTTTTTCAAATTGCTTTTCAAAATTTTCTATTTTTTTATTATAATTTGGATTAGGGGTGTAATTTTCTAAAGGTGTGTTTGTAACTTTAGAAATTTCATTACTAACTTCACTTAGTTTTTCTTTAAAATCATCAAAGCCTAGAGTCTTATTTTGATGAGGGTTGATTTTGTTTTGTGGAAAATCTTGATAGGTTCTTTTAGTTAAGTCATTGTTTTTTACAGTGTTTAAATTTGTATTTAAGCGAGTGTTTGAGAAATCCAAGACTACATCGTCATCTTCTTGAGGGATTTGAGATCTGATTTTTTCTTCTGCAAGAGAGGTAGAAGATGGTTTTGGCGAGCTTTTTTTTGCAGGTAAAGATTTTCCTTGTTTTTTTAAGTGCTCTTCATAGTCGCTTTCTTCTATGGCTACCATAACCTCATAAAGTGCACTGCGATTTAAGGTTTTAGGACGAATTTGTTTATTTGTTATAATTAAAGCTTTATCTCCGTAATCTTCTTTTACTTTGGGTATAATTTGTTCCGTATCTTCAACAGTAAAAGTATGTATAAGTTGTCCCATTTATATTCCTTATATCATGCCTAAAGGCAAAATTACACTCACTCTTTCTTTAGCCCCTTTATGAGGCACCTCACACCACTTATCACGCTTGACTTTTTGTGAAAAGTATAAAAGATCTAAATCAAGCGTTCTAGGAGCGTTTTTGAAAATTCTCTTGCGTTTAAATTTTACTTCATAATAAAGTAAAACTTTCAAAAGTGCTCGTGCATGCAAATTAGTTTGTATAAGCATAACTGCATTAGTAAAATCTTTTTGTTCTTTAAAACCAAAGGCTTCATTGATCAACATAGGAGATGTTGATAAAATTTTAAATCTTTTATCATCCATCATGACCCTAAAAAGCATATCAAATCTTTTTTTTTCAGACTCTATATTGCTTCCTAAGCCTATAAGGGCTAAATATTTAAAAGAACGTATATTTTGACTAAAAAAAGGAAAAAAACGACTTTTTTCAAAGCGTTTTGTTCCTTTTATTTTTAGCATTATTTGCTTGCTTGTTGTGCTTGTTGCATTGCGCGCAAATTTTTTATTTGCTCGCAAATTTGAATTACACCCATTAAAGCCAAGTGATAGCCAAAAGGACCAAAACCTACAATAGACCCAGAGCATACAGGAGCTATAAGACTTTTTTGGCGAAATTCTTCTCTGCGATAAATATTGCTAATGTGTACTTCAATTGTAGGCAAAGCTACTGCTGCAATAGCATCTCGAATAGCTATTGAAGTATGAGTATAACCTGCTGCATTGATAATGATTCCATCGACTGTTCCAAGACATTCTTGAATTTTATCTACAATTTCGCCTTCAAAATTACTTTGAAAAAAGTCAAGTTCTACATTATTCTGTGATGCTGCAAGTTTCATTTGTTCATGAATTTCTTCCATTTTCATTGCACCATAAATTCCCACTTCTCTTACGCCAAGCATATTGACATTTGGGCCTTGAATAATCATTATTTTCATGGATTTAGCCTTAAAAATTTATTTTTAACCTTTTATTATAACATTTTAAAAATAAATTTTTGCTACAATGTAATTTTTGAAAGGAAAATTGTGTTTATAGTTTTTGCAAGATATCTTTTTTTATGTGATAAAGATTTTACAATATTAGAAAATCAAGCTCTTGTTTTTGAAGATAAAATTTTAGAACTAGGTGATTTTGATTTTTTAAAAAAAAAATATCCCAAAGCTAAGCTCATAAAAATACCTAAAAATTCAGTCATTTTGCCTGCTTTTATAAACCCTCATACGCATTTGGAATTTAGTGCGAATTCTACAACTTTGCATTTTGGAGAATTTTTAATTTGGCTTAAGAGTGTTATAAATTCTCGTTCTATATTAAATTTGCAGGCTAAAGAAGAACTAATACTTCAAAATATTAAAAAAATGCAAAAAAGTGGTATAGGGACTATAGGTGAAATTTCAAGTTTTGGGAGTGATTTAAATCCTTGTTTAAAAGCAAGTCAAAATGGAATGCGTGTAGTATTTTTTAATGAAATTTTAGGCACAAATGAAAATCAAATCGAAGATAAAAAGCAAGAATTTTTAAAAAGATTTGAAAATTCTTTAAAATTTAAAAATGATTTTTTTATCCCAGCTATTTCTGTTCATTCTCCTTATTCTACCCATCCTAGTTTGGCTTCTTTTGTGCTTGATTTGGCTAAAAAGCAAAATTTATTAGTAAGCACTCATTTTTTAGAAAGTAGAGTTGAAAATGTTTGGCTTAGAAAGGCCAAAGGGGGGTTTAAAAAATGGCTTGGAAATTTTATGTTAAATCAGCCTTTTTATACTCCAAAGGATTTTATTAGGCTTTTTAAAGAGGTAAGAACTCTTTTTACACATTGTGTGTATTTAAAAGAATATGAATGCTTGGATAAAAATTTACATTCTATAACACATTGTGCCTTTTCAAATCGTCTATTAAGTCAAAAAAGTTTTGGTTTAAAAGAAGCTTTAAAAAGTGGTTTGAATATCCATTTAGGAACTGATGGACTTAGTTCTAATATTTCTTTATCTTTACTTGATGAAATGCGTGCAAATTTGCTTGTGCATACAGATTTTGATTTGTTAAAATTAGCACCTAAGCTTTTGCAAATGGCAACACTTTATCCTGCAAAGGCTTTAAATTTAGAATTAGGAGAGCTTAAAAAAGGAAAAATAGCTGATTTTAGTGTGTTTGAATTGGGAGAATGTGATAAAAAGCAAGCTCCTTTGCAATTTATTTTAAATGCCAAAGAGGTAGATAAATTATTTATAAAAGGAAAAGAATGCAAAATTTAAAATTATTTTTTAAGATTTTAGGGTATGGTATAAAATTTATCAATACTTATTTTAAAACTTTTGTTTTGTTGTTAATTATTATGTGGATTTTCATTCCAAACGCAAATTCAAGTTCTAATCTTGCAAATCTAGAACGCATTGATTTAAAAGGTGAAATTTTTGATAGTTCTCAAGTACTTGAAAAAATTATCAATGCTAAAAATGATAGTAATATCAAAGGAGTGCTTTTTGTTATAGACTCTCCTGGTGGAGCTTTTGCTCCTAGTATGGAACTAGCTCTAGCTATAAAGGATTTAAAAATTAAAAAGCCTGTGCTTGTTTATGCAAGCGGAACTATGGCAAGCGGAAGTTATTTAGCAGGAGTTGGAGCAAGTAAAATTTTAGCTAATCCGGCAAGTTTTATAGGCTCTATCGGTGTGATTATGCAAGGAGCTGATTTAAGTGGATTGGCTAATAAACTCGGCATTAAAGAACAAACTATACAAGCGGGTGAATTTAAAAGTGCTGGGACTTTTGCGAGAGCTTGGAGTGAGGATGAGAGAAATTTTTTACAGGGCTTAATTGATCAAAGCTATGATCTTTTTACAGGTTTTGTTGCCAAGGAAAGAGCATTAGATCTTAATAAAAAAGATCAGTGGGCAAACGCAAGAGTGTTTTTATCTGCTAAGGCTAAGGAGCTTGGTCTTATAGATGAGCTTAGTAATTATGAAAATGCTAAAAAAGAACTTGAAAAACTTGCTAATGTTTCAAATCCTTCTTGGAAAAAAGAAGATAAGATTGATAAATTTTTTAATCATTTAGGAGAGCAAATATCAAGTATGATAAATAAAAATTTAGCCAATATTTTTTATATTGTTAAATAATGGATTATGATTTAAAATAATTAAAATTTATACTTTAATATAAGACTTGAACAATTATATTTGGCAAAGTATTTAACTATGATTTAAATGCGAAAATAATACTTTTAAAATTTTGTTTTTATAAATTTTGAAAAATAAAAAATAAATTATAGCTATTTGAAAATATTTGCTTGAATTATTTTTATTTTATTGTGGTTAAAATTACAAGAAATTTCTTAGAGTTTTTAATTTTTATTTTAATTTTATAAATAATTATGAATTAAAAAATATTTTTATAAAATTTTAAATTCTTTTTACATTTTCTACATTTAAAATTAACTCCTTTAAGCTGGATTTTTGTATGTATGTTAAAAGGCACATCATGTATTTGACCTATGCATTCGCAACTATAAAGATGCATTTCTTTTTTTTCTTCTTTTTTTTCTTCTTTTATTTCTTTTATTTCTTCTTTTATTTCTTTTATTTCTTCTTTTATTTCTTTTATTTCTTCTTTTATTTCTTTTATTTCTTCTTCCTCTATCGTTTTAAAACTTACTTCTTTATTATCTTCAGTTATTAAAGAAGTCATTCTATACCGTTCTACTTTCATATCTTCATATAAGATATGCTCTAAAAGCCATTTTCTTGAAACTATATAAAGTTTTTCTTTTAAGTCGTTAGTTGTTTTAGCATTTTTAATAATTTTTATCATAGCTTTTATGATTTCTTTATGAATTTTTTTATGTTGTTCTAGCTCTGGATATCCAATAAGTTCCATATATTTTTCTTCATCGTAAAAATGTTCTTTCATATAATCAAAAAACTCATTTAATAAAAGTTTTAAATTTTCTTTATATATAGGTTTTTCAAGCATAAATTCAACTTTACCTGCAAGATCAAAAAGTTTTTTATGCTGTGCATCTATTTTGGCATTATGAACACTAAAACTTTTGTTCCATTTTGGCACCATTTCTCTCTCTTTTATACTAGATTTTTTAAATAAAATAAATTTTTTTTGCAGTTTTTACATTTTAAAATTTTGTTACGATATAAAATACTTAGATGTTCATTATAGGATAAAATATGGGTTGTCTTGCATGGACAAGAATAAATAAATTCTATTTTATTTTCTAAGTTTTGAACTGCATTATCATTATTTTCTAAGTTTTGAACTGCATTATCATTATTTTCTAAGTTTTGAACTGCATTATCATTATTTTCTTTCCAATGTTTTATCATTATATCATGATGTAAAATATGTTCTAAAAGCCATTCTGATATTATAATATAGAGTTTTTCTTTCAAGTCATTGGTTGTTTTGATATTTTTTATTAAGTGGGACATATTGCGAATAATGACTTTATGCATTGTTTTATGTTCATTTAAATAGGGATATTTTATCTCATTCATATAATTTTCTTCATCATGAAAATGTTCTTTCATGTAATAAAAGAGTTCTATTAAGATTTCTTTTAGTTCTTCTCGTTTTACAAATTTAAAAACAGCATTTTCAACTTTTATTCCAAGTTCAAAAAGTTTTTGATGCTGAATATCTATTTCGTTATTGATGCTATATTTTTCACTCCAAAGTGGAATAAGTTTATCCAAAATATATCCTCAATTATTATAATTTAAAATTATAATGTTATTGTAACTAATATTACTTTAATTAAGAATTAATTAGAAATTATTTTATTATTTTATGAATACATAAAAGATTAAGAATATATTGATTCTATTAAAGTGAGAATCAATATATGATAATATGTGCAATTTGCGGTCCATGAACGCCAAAAACAGTTATAAGCTCTATATCTGCTGTTCTTGAAGGTCCTGCAATAAATAAGATATTGGTTGGTAAGATCTCATTTTCTTTTTTTACTAAATTTAAAGCTTCGCTAAGACTTTTGACTATATTTTCTTTTTTAAGCAGTACTATACAAAGTTTAGGTGCAAGGCTTAGCATTCTAGGTTGGGCTTTACTTGAAGGTATAAGTGCAACTCCGTGAGAACTTACCCCTGCTCTTGCGTGAATGATGGAAAAATCACTATGAAAAACTTCAGATCTTAGATTTTCGATTTCTTTATCAAAGCAAATCTTCTTTTCTGCCTTGATTTGTTCTAAATTTAAATTTAAATCCGCCCCATAAATCATACTTTTAAAGCCATATTTTGCGACAATTTCATTGATTTTTTCTTCCAAGGTATCTTTAGTAGCGTTTTCAACGATGTATTTATTATCGCTCATTTTTTGTTTCATTTCTGTAAGCATATCTTCAGTAGTTTGAATATGTTCTACAGGATCTATACTTTCAATGCGTGTAAAATCTGTTTTTTTATAAGCTTTTTTGAGATATTCTAAAATACTTGCTTTGCTTTTGCTTGAAATTTCATCGATTTTACTCATAGCTTACTCCTTCTAAATCTTGGATTTCTTTATAAAGATCCATTTTAATTTGAGGTAATTCTTTAAAAGCGTACCATTTTTTAATTACAGGTAAAACCCCCGCAAAATTTTGTACTACCCAATTGAAATAATGTACTTTTGAAAGTGAAAAACGCCATTTATCACCATTGGTTGCGATATTTTTAAATTGTTTAAAGGTAAAGGCTTCCAAGGCATTGTGATGAACATTGTTTATACCTAAAGGCGGATTTGTACCTTGTCCTATTTTATCGCACCTTAATTTTCTAATCAGATCAGCCAAAGGAATTTGCACTGGACAAACTTCAGAACAACGTCCACAAAGTGAACAGAAATTTAAAATATCTCCTGTGTGATCTATGCCAAAGATATTAGGACTGATTACTTCTCCTATAGGTCCTGGATAAGTGGTCTGATAAGCATGCCCGCCGATTTGATCATAAACAGGGCAAAAATTCATACAAGCCCCACATCGAATACAACGCAAAGCTTCATGGTAATCCTCATGAGCCAATATTTTAGAGCGATTATGGTCAAATAAAATCACATGTACTTCTTTAGGGCCGTCTAAATCCCCATTTTTTCTAGGACCTGTAATAATATTGTTATAAGTTGGGATAAATTGTCCTGTAGCTGAAGGAGTGAGTAAAGAAACCATAGTAGCTGCATCTTCAAAACTTTCCATAACTTTTTCTATACCACAAAGTGCGATATGAATATCAGGTGCTGTAGTACACATTCTACCATTTCCTTCATTTTCTATGAGCCAAAAGGCTCCTTCTTTTGACATAGCAAAATTTACTCCACTAAGTCCAAGTTTTAACCCTTCAAAATCTTTTCTTAAATGTTCTCTAGCTACCGCATTTAAACTTTCAGGTTCATCGTTTTCTAAATTTGCTCCTAATTTTTCTTTGAAAATTTGTCCTATTTCATGACGGTTTCTATGTATAGCAGGTACAACTATATGTAAAGGAGGCTCTTCGTTAAGTTGTAAAATAAGCTCTCCAAGATCGGTTTCTATAGCTTTTAAACCTTTTTTTTCTAGGTAGTGATTTAGGCCTATTTCTTCGCTTGCCATAGATTTACCTTTTAAAAGCTTGGTAATATTTTTTTCTTTCATGATTTCATAGACGATTTCACAGGCATCTTCATCACTACTTGCCCAATGCACTATAATTCCATTGTTTGTAGCATTTTTTTCAAATTCTAAAAGTCTTTCTTCTAAACTCATTAAGGCGTTATTTTTAGCTTGTTTTGCTTTAGCTCTTAAACCTTGCCAGTCTTTAAATTTTGCGTCAATAACATTGAGTCTATTTTTTTGCAAAGTATGCATAGCATTTATTAAGTTTTCTTGCATTTGTTTGTCGTTGAGTTTAATTTGAACGATTTGTTCGTGAGGAATTTTTTGACTCATAGTCTTTCTCCTTCTAAGCGTTTAAGTAAAAAGTCATATAAATGTATACCTTTTATATCTAAACCCATTCTTTTCATTGTGCCATCTATATTTAAAAGACAACCTCCATCGCCACTGATAAGGTATTTTACACCGCTATTTTGTATATCTTTGATTTTGCTTCTTACCATAGCATTTGAAATTTCAGGCTCTTTTACTGAAAAGGTTCCTCCAAAACCACAGCATTCTTCTTCATATTGAAGTTCTACTAATTCTACATTTTTTAGTTTTTTGATAAGATTTTTACTCGCTTGTATGCTTTTTTGCACCCTTAAAGCATGACAATTAGAATGCCAAGTTACTTTTATAGGTGTGCCTTTATCTTTATAATCTACTTTTAAAACTTCATCAAGATATTGTGAAAGTTCTATTACCCTAGAGCTAAAGTCTTTTATTTTGGAAAATTCAGGTCTGTTTTTAAAAAGTTCTTTATAGTCATGACTCATCATACCCGCACAAGAACCGCTTGGCACAACGATAGGATAATCTTTATCAAATAAATCTACATTATATAAAGCAATCTCACGACTTTCATCAAAATAACCTGAGTTAAAAGAAGGTTGAGCACAACAAGTTTGATTTTTTTTAAAAATCACTTCAATACCTTCACGTCTTAAAAGCTTTATTGCATTTAAAACGCTTTGTTGTATAGCAGCAGTTCCTAAACATGTGGCGTAAAAATACACTTTTTTCATCATTTCTCCTTTTGGGATAATTTAGGATAAATATCCTAATCCTGTAAAAATAAAAGCAAAGTAAAATTTTCAGCAAATATTCTAAAAATGAATATTTGCTGATATAAAACTTAAAAATAATTATTTCATTATAACCTCAGGAATGATTCCTTGCAAATAAAAAGCTATAATGCAAGTCCAAATTCCTACCAAAACAACAAAAACTATAGAATACTTAAGAGTAAATTTGAAAAGTTCAGATTCTCTTCCCACAAGTCCTACAGCAGCACAAGCAACAGCTATACTTTGCGGACTGATCATTTTTCCTACAACTCCGCCTACTGAGTTAGCTGCTAAAAATAAAGCTTCATTAATGCCTAGCTTTTGAGCGCTAATTTGCTGCAAAGCTCCAAAAAGCAAATTTGCACTAGTATCTGATCCTGTTAGAAAAACTCCTATCCATCCGATAATAGGAGAAAAGAAAGAAAAAGCATCGCCTGTGTGTGCAAAAGCAAGCCCTAAGGTTGAGCTCATACCACTATTTTTAGAAATAAAAGCAAAAGCCACGACAAGACCTATAGTAAGACAAGGTATAGCCATTTCTTTTAAAGTTGCACTAAAACATTCAATAGCATCATTTGCTTTAATTTTTAGTATAGCTATAGTTAAAAAAGCTGCAAAAAGTATAGCTGTTCCAGCTTGAGCAACACTTTTTCCATTAATTAAGTCTATTCTAAGTCCTAGACTTATAGGTTTTAATACTGTGTTATCTACTATTGATGGACTTAAAATACTTTCGCTTATATTGTTAAAAGTTAAACTAATACTTGTAAAAGCTAAAATTCCATCTTTTGCAAAAAGTTCTTTAAAAAATGGCTGAGTCCAAAAAATTATACACACAATAAGAAGAATAAAAGGAGTCCAAGCCTTAAGTATTAAACTAGTATTTAAATTTAATTCATTTTTAAATTCTGTTTTTCCATCTACACGATAAATATTTTTAACCTTATAAAATTTTAGAAAAACTATAGTAAAGGCAAGAGAAACAACAGCTGAAATAATACTTGGAAGTTCAGCACCTAAATAATTAGAACTTAAAAATTGAGTTAAAGTAAAACTAATTGATGCTACAAAAACTGGCGCAAAAGTTTCCTTGATGCCTTTAAATCCATCCATTAAAAAAACCACAAAAAATGGAACTATAAAAGAAAGTGGCACAAGCATACGCCCTATCATAGCAGAAACAGCCCCACCTTGAATTCCTAAAAGATCACACATAGCAGTTACTGGTATCCCTACTGCTCCAAAAGCAACCGGAGCAGTATTTGCTATCAAACAAAGTCCAGCTGCTTGCAAAGGTTTAAAACCAAGACCTACCAAAAGTGCAGCTGTAATGGCAATAGGACCACCAAAGCCAATTGCTCCTTCTAAAAAAGAACCAAAACAAAAGCCTATTAAAATAACTTGAATTCTATGATCAGGAGTGATACTTATCATACTTTGTTTAATGATTTCAAAAGAGCCTGATTTAATAGAAAGTTTATAAAGAAAGATTGCTGCTATAATGATCCAAGCTATAGGCCACATACCATTTGTAAAACCTTGAATAAAACTTGCGCCAACCAAATTCCAAGGCATTTTATAAGCGAATAAAGCTACTAAAGTAGCAAGTATGACGGTTAAAAATCCTGCTTGATAACCTTTAAGTTTTAAAACAACTAAACAAACTAAAAAACACAGTATAGGTAAAAATGCCACTAAAGCACTAAGCCAAATATTTGAAAATGGGTCATATGCTTGTTGCCATGTTAAAATTTGCTCCAATTTTTTCTCCTTAATAATTTATGTATAAATTTATTGTAACAAAAAATTAAATTCAAAAATAAAAAAATTATAGAGTAAATTAAATTATATTATTATTAATTATTTTGTATATTTTTAGTAATATCATGATAAAATAAAAACTATAATTTTTGCATTAAAAACCTTGATTGTGTATGTTAAATTTTTAAGAAAATAATAACATAAAATTTCATTATAATTCTCCGCTTTTTAAAAATGTTTTATTTTGTTGTTTTTAAAGGTAGAATTTACATGTATCTTAAACACTTATATTTTAGCATCTCTCAAATTTTTAATTTTTACAAAGAGGGTTTTAAAAATTTAACTCTTGGAAAGATCCTTTGGAAAATTATCTTTATCAAACTTTTTGTTATGTTTGTGATTTTAAAACTTTTTGTTTTTGATGTAAATTTTAATTCTATTTTTAAAAGCGACAAAGAAAAAAGCACTTTTGTACTCAAAAATCTTACACTCGAAGGAAAATAAATGAACGAACTTAGTAGCGTTGATTGGTCAAGAGCGCAGTTTGCCTTAACTGCACTTTATCATTTTTTGTTTGTGCCTTTAACCTTGGGCTTGTCTTTTATGATTGCTATCATGGAAACCATCTATGTAAAAACTAAAAATGAAAGATGGAAAAAAATCACCAAATTTTGGCTTTCATTATTTGCTATAAATTTTGCTATCGGTGTAGCTACAGGTATTATAATGGAATTTGAATTTGGAACAAACTGGGCAAATTATAGCTGGTTTGTGGGTGATATTTTTGGCGCACCTTTGGCGGTTGAAGGTATTATGGCATTTTTCTTAGAGGCTACTTTTTTTGCAGTTATGTTTTTTGGCTGGGATAAAGTAAGCAAGGGTTTTCACTTACTTTCAACTTGGTGTGTGGCTATAGGAAGCAATCTTTCTGCTTTTTGGATTTTAGTGGCAAATAGTTGGATGCAATATCCTGTAGGAATGAGCTTTAACCCTGATACAGCAAGAAATGAAATGCAAGGCTTTTTTGAAGTAGCGCTTTCTCCTGTGGCTATTTCAAAATTTTTACATACCATAGGTAGCGGTTATGTGATTTCAGCTTTATTTGTAATGGGAATTTCAGCTTGGTTTATGTTAAAGAGACGCCATATTATCGAGGCTAAAAAAAGCTTAGTTGTAGGAGCTAGTTTTGGTTTGGTTTGTTCAATCTTTTTGTTTTTCAGCGGAGATGAAAGTGCTTACCGTGTAACTCAAACTCAACCTATGAAACTTGCAGCTATGGAAGGGGTTTATCAAGGCGAACATCGTGCAGGACTTGTACCTTTTGGAATTTTAAACCCTAAAAAAACCATAGACAATAACGAAAGTGTGTTTTTATTTGACATTACTATACCTTACGCTCTTTCTATATTAGGAAACCGTGATCCAAATTCTTTTGTTCCGGGAATTGAAGATTTAATCTATGGAAATGAAGGCAAAGGTATAGAACCTATGCAAAATCGTATCGATAGAGGAAAAATCGCTATACAAGCTCTAAAGGACTATAAACTTGCTAAAGAAAACAATGATAGAATAGCTATGGCAAATCACAAATCCATTTTAAAAACTTATTTTAAAGATTTTGGTTATGGATATCTAGAAAAACCAAGCGATACTATTCCGCCTGTGGCCTTAACTTTTTATAGCTTTCATATCATGGTTGCTTTAGGAAGTTTTTTCTTTTTACTTTTTATCGTTACACTTTATCTTACTATGGCAAATGATATTGAGAAATTTAGAAAAGTGCTTTGGGTGTGTTTATTATCCATTCCATTGGGTTATATCGCCGCTGAAGCAGGTTGGATAGTTGCTGAAGTGGGTAGACAGCCTTGGGTAATCCAAGATCTACTTCCTGTGCATATAGCCGCAACACAACTTGGAAAAATCAATGTTCAAATTTCGTTCTGGATTTTTGCAGCACTTTTTACAGCTTTATTGATTGCAGAAATTAAAATCATACTCACACAGATTAAAAAAGGCTTTGACGCACATGCAGGACATGCCCCACTTATGGGTAAAGGAGAAAAATAATGTTTTTTGGTTTAGAGCTTGAAGGTTTGCAAATTTATTGGTGGTTAGTATTAAGTTTGCTTGGTGGACTTTTGGTTTTTATGTTTTTTGTACAAGGTGGACAAACTTTAATCGATGAGCTTAGCAAGGATAAGCTTGAAAAAACCATGCTAGTCAATTCTTTAGGGCGTAAATGGGAGCTTGGTTTCACAACTCTCGTACTTTTTGGCGGAGCAGCTTTTGCAGCTTTTCCGCTTTTTTATAGTACAAGTTTTGGTGGAGCTTATTGGGCTTGGCTTTGTATTTTATTTTGTTTTATTTTGCAAGCTGTGTCTTATGAATATCGTAAAAAAGAAAATAATGTTTATGGCTCTAAAACTTATGAAATTTTTCTTAAAATTAATGGTTATTTGGGTGTATTTTTAATCGGTATTGCACTAAGCAGTTTTTTTAGTGGTTCAGAATTTGTTTTGAATGAGCATAATTTTGTTTCTTGGCAAAATCCTTTGCATGGCTTAGAACTTTTACTTAATCCTTTTAATTATCTTTTAGCTTTTTCTTTGGTATTTTTAGCAAGACTTTTAGGTGCAGCGTATTTTATGAACAATATCAATGATGAGAATATCAAAATAAAAGCTATGAAAAAGCTTATGATTAATAGTATTTTATTTTTACCTTTTTTCTTAGGTTTTTTAGCATGGATTTTCTTAAAAGATGGTTTTAGTGTAGATGCCAATGGAGTTGTAAGCATGAGTGCGAATTTGTATTTATATAATTTTTTAAATCAAACGATTTTTGCTATCTCGCTTGTTATCGGTGTAATTTTAGTGCTTTTAGGTATGGTTCAAGGATCAAAAGGTTGTTCTAAGGCTATTTTCACTCTAGGACTTGGAACGGTTTTAACAGTTTTTGCTTTATTATCAAGTATTGGTTTAGGTCAAAGTGCTTTTTACCCATCTTTAAGTGATTTACAAAGTTCTTTAACTTTAAAAAATGCAAGTTCAAGCTATTATACTCTAAGTGTTATGGCTTATGTATCTTTACTTGTACCTTTTGTTTTAGCTTATATTATCTATGTTTGGAATGCAATGGATAAAGTAAAAATCACACGCGAAGAAATCGCAAACGATGATCACGCATATTAAGGAGAAAAAATGTTGCATGCTTTGTTTTTATTGGCTTGGCCTTTAGTAATTTATCTAAGTTATAAATTTATCATGCTAAATATCAATCAATTAGAAAAAGATAGCAAACTATAAAGCAAGATAAGATTTAAACCGATATAAGTATAAATCTTTTCAAAATATTGCAATTTGCCCATTTTTGGGCATCTTTTAATCATAAATCTTTTAGCTTCATTAGCAGTATCAAGGGCGTGAATAAGGCTTGTGTCAAAAATTTTGATATTTGTAATTTTTGGATATTAATAAACCAATTTCAGTGCAAGCTAAAAGCACTCCCTTTACCCCTTTTTCTTGTAGTTTTTTATAATATTTAAATATTTTTCTTTAGAATTTTGCTTGATTTCACCCTTGCAAAGCTCATTAAAAATAATATCATTAACGATTTTTATATCTTCATCGCCTAGGAATAATAACGCTAATATTTTCTTCAATCAGCATTTTTTTATAAAAATCCTGAGTCATTGTGTATTTAGTGCCCAATAAACCAATGTTTTCTTGTTTTAAAGCCTTAGCAGAACTTTTTGCAATATGCAAATAGGGATATTTATGTTTTGTTGAATTTCATCAAAAACCTTATGCATAGTATTAGTTGCAATTATTATAAAACTAGCCCCTACAAGTTCTAATTTTTTAGCATACTAACTTAAAATTTGTATAGCTTCTCGCCATTTATCTTGTCTTTGTAAATTTTCTATTTCTTCAAAATTAACACTGTAAAGTAAAATTTTTGCAGAATTTAAAGATTTTAATTTATCATTTATAACTTGATTTATTGTTTTATAAATAAGTAATAGTGCTTTCAAAACTCAATAACCAATGGTTTTCATTTTTTTCTTAAAAATTAATTTTTGAGTTGTTTTAATTTCATAGAAATACGATTTATTTTTAAATAAATATATTTTAATATTTTTTAAAATTTAAAATAATTTTTTAAACTATTTTCCAATCTATAGAAATTTTACCAACTTTTTTTAAAAATTCATTAGCCTTTGAAAAATGCTTACAACCTAAAAATCCTGTTCTAGCTAAAGGGCTTGGGTGGGCTGCTTTTAAAATCAAATGCTTGGTATTATCAATCAAAATCTCCTTACTTTTTGCGTAATTTCCCCAAAGCATAAAGACAAGCCCTGACTTTTCATTGCTTAATTTATGTATCACAGCATCGCTAAATTCTTGCCAACCCCACGAACTATGACTAGCTGCTTTATTTGCTTCAACGCTAAGAATAGAGTTTAAAAGTAAAATACCTTGTCTTGCCCAAGAGCTTAAATCCCCGCTTGTTGATGGTGTAATATTTAAATCATCTTGCAGTTCTTTAAAAATATTATTGAGACTTGGTGGGATTTTAATGCCTTTAGGAACTGAGAAACTAAGTCCCATTGCTTGGTTTGGTTGATGGTAAGGATCCTGTCCTAGGATAATAATTTTAATTTCTTTTAAAGGACACAAGTTAAAAGCATTAAAGGTTAAATTTGCAGGTGGATAAATGGTAATATGTTGATTGATTGCATTTATATATCGTTTTTTAAGTTCTAAAAAATATTCTTTTTGAAATTCATCTCTTAAAAATTCTTTCCAATCATTGTTTATTTTAATCTTATCTATGTTTATTGTAATTTCTTCCATATTATCCCTAATTATTTAAGTTATTAAAAATTTTATTCTAACAAAAAAGCTTGCAAAAATATATTAATTTTTTTGAAGTAAATAAAATTTTTTTATATTAATAAAAATTAAATATAAAAATATAATAGGATATAAAAATACTTAATTTATTGTATTTGAAAGTAGTTTGCTTATTAACCAATTATTAACTAAAAATGCAATATTATTATTTTATGATTTAAATCAAAAATTTTTGATTTTAAATTAAAATACTTTTATGAAAGGTTCAAAATGGGAACAAGAAAAGAACATGATTTTATTGGGGAATTAGAAATCTCTGATGAGGTTTATTATGGAGTGCAAACTTTTAGAGCTGTTGAAAATTTTGATATTTCTCATGATAGATTAAAAGATTTTCCTCGCTTTGTTAGAGCTTTGGTTAGAGTAAAAAAAGCTGCAGCTATGGCAAATCATGAATTAGGTCTTTTGGATAAAAATATCCAAGATGCAATCATTAAAGCTTGTGATAAAATTTTAGAAGGCGGGTATTATGATCAATTTGTAGTAGATATGATCCAAGGAGGTGCTGGAACAAGTACAAATATGAATGCCAATGAAGTTATAGCAAACATAGGACTTGAACTTATGGGTCATAAAAAAGGTGAATACCAATATCTTCATCCAAATGATCATGTTAATTTAAGTCAAAGTACTAATGATGCTTATCCTACAGCTTTACACCTTGCTTTGCATGATTATTTAAGTGATTTAGCAAAAGCTATGGAACATCTAAAAAAAGCTTATGAGAGAAAAGCTGAAGAATTTAAAGATGTTCTCAAAATGGGTAGAACCCAACTGCAAGATGCTGTACCTATGACTTTAGGTCGTGAATTTAAAACTTTTGCCGTAATGATAGGTGAAGATATACAACGAGTATTAGAAGCTAGAAAATTGATTTTAGAGATCAATTTGGGCGGAACTGCTATTGGAACGGGAATTAATTCTCATCCTGATTATCCGAAGGTTGTAGAAAGAAAAATAAGAGAAGTGACAGGTTTTGAATACACTGTGGCTGAGGATTTGATCGAGGCGACTCAAGACACAGGATCTTATGTGCAAATTTCAGGTGTTTTAAAACGTGTTGCAACAAAACTTTCTAAAGTATGTAATGACTTAAGACTTTTAAGCAGTGGTCCAAAATGTGGTCTTAATGAGATTAATCTTCCAAAAATGCAACCAGGTAGTTCTATCATGCCGGGTAAGGTAAACCCTGTTATTCCTGAAGTAGTTAATCAAGTTTGTTATTTTGTTATTGGAGCAGATGTAACTGTAACTTTTGCTTGTGAGGGTGGACAATTGCAACTTAATGTTTTTGAACCAGTTGCAGCGTATAGTTTATTTAATTCTATTGTAATGCTAGAAAAAGCAATGTATACTTTAGCTGATAAATGTATAGATGGTATTACTGCAAATGAAAAAATTTGTTCAGACTTTGTCTATAATTCAGTAGGTATAGTAACAGCTTTAAATCCTTATATTGGCTATGAAAATTCAGCTTCTATAGCTAAAGAGGCAATGAACACTGGAAAAAGAGTAGCTGATATTGTACTTGAAAGAGGACTTTTAAGCAAGGAACAGATTGATGAAATTTTAACTCCATCAAATATGCTAAATCCTCATATGGAAGCTAAAAAATAGCATTTTAGGATTTAATATGGATGTAATGATAATTTTGCAAGTAATCGTCCTTCTTGGGGCGATTTTTATCGGTATTCGCCTAGGCGGTATTGCTATAGGTTATACTGGAGGATTAGGTGTAGTTATACTAGGACTTGTTTTAGGTATGAAACCTGGTAATATTCCTTGGGATGTCATTTTAATCATTGCTGCGGCTATTGCAGCAATTTCTGCTATGCAACAAGCTGGTGGGCTTGATTATATGGTTAGAGTAACAGAAAAAATTTTAAGATCAAGTCCAAAATTTATAAATTATTTAGCTCCAGCTTGTGGGTGGTTGCTTACAATCTTAGCAGGAACAGGAAATGCAGTATTTTCTTTAATGCCTGTTGTAGTCGATGTTGCAAAATCTCAAAACATAAAACCTAGTGTTCCACTTTCGTTAATGGTTGTTTCTTCGCAAATTGGAATCACTGCTTCTCCTGTGAGTGCAGCTGTGGTTTATATGAGTGGAATTTTAGAGCCACTTGGATGGAATTATCCAACTTTAATTGGAATTTGGATCAGTACAACTTTTATAGCTTGTATGCTTGCAGCTTTTATAGTGAGTTTAATCACTCCTATGGATTTAAGCAAAGATAGCGTTTATCAAGAACGCTTAAAAGCAGGACTTGTAAAAGATGCAGGAGCTATTTTAAATGGAGAAGATAAACCAGGTGCTAAACTTTCTGTAGGAATTTTCTTGATCACTGTTTTGGCAGTTGTGCTTTATGCAACCGCAATTTCAAGCAATATTAAATGGATTGATCCTGTTGTGGTTCCAAGAGATGCAGCTATAATGAGCTTTTTACTTACTGCAGCAACTTTGATCACTTGGCTTTGTAAAGTTGAACCAGGTAAAATTCTTGATACTAGTGTATTTAAAAGCGGTATGACTGCTTGTGTTTGTGTTTTTGGTGTAGCATGGCTTGGAAATACTTTTGTTGCAGGACACGAAGCTTCTATTAAAGAAGTAGCAGGTGACTGGGTTAAACAAACCCCTGCTATGTTGGCAGTTGCATTTTTCTTTGCAAGTATGCTTTTGTATTCTCAAGCAGCAACCGCAAAGGCTATTGTACCTGTAATTATCACCGCTTTAGGAATTTCAGCAGCAAATCCGCATGATTCTTATATGCTTGTGGCTTGTTTTGCAGCAGTTTCAGCACTTTTTGTGCTTCCAACTTACCCGACCTTACTTGGTGCTGTGCAAATGGATGATACAGGAACGACTAGAATTGGTAAATTTATATTTAACCACTCTTTCTTTATACCAGGAGTTTTAGCTATTGCAATTGCTGTAGCATTAGGCTTTGTATTAGCTCCTATGCTTATTTAAATCAAACCCTAGGTTTTCCCTCCTAGGGTTTTTTCATTAGTTTTTAAGTATATACTACGCTATAATATCTATTTTTTAATTTTTTTTAAGAAAGGAATTTAATGAAGATAAAAGTTGGGTTGATTTTTTCAGGTATTGTTTGCTTTTTTTTAACAGCTTGTGTTAATCAGGTTAAACAAAATACAACATTTGAAAATGCTTTAACGCAAAAATATTGTGGTGATGATTTTTTCAATCAAAATTTAGAAAAAATTAAAAAAAATGATGATGTCATTTATACAGGATTGAATGCAGGTTTGATTGCTAGAAATTGTGGTGATTTTAATAAAAGTAATGTATTTTTTGATGCTGCAGAAGAATCTTATAAATATGATGTGGATTTAGAAAATGTAGGCTCTAAAGCAGCTAAATTTGTTGGTACAACCTTGCTTAATGATAATATAGTAGATTATGATGGTTCTTTATATGAAAGAATTATGGTTAATATATATAAAGCTCTAAACTATATGGAAGAAGATGATTATGAAAATGCAAGAGTTGAGTTTAATCGTGCTTTGATGCGTCAAGATAAGGCAAAAGAATATTTTGTTAAAGAAATTGAAAAAAATCGTGCTGATTTAGATAAAGCAAAAGAAGATAAAAATTATGATAAAAATATGAATGAAAATTCAAAATTTATAGAAGCGCAATATGATAACTTATTTAAAGAATTTGATACAACAAAAAATTTTATAAATCCTTATGCGACTTATCTTGCTTCGATATTTTTCTTTATGGATAAAGACTATAGAAAAGCTGCAGATTTATTTAGAGAAGTAGCTATTATTTATCCAAAAAATAAAACTATCAAAAAAGAGGCTAAAATTTTTAAAGAATATGCCACAAAAATAAAAGTCAAAAAAACTAAAAAATATGTTTTTGTAGTTTATGAAAATGGATTTGGCGTAGTTAAGGATGAATTTGCTTTAACCTTACCTTTTATAGTCGATAAAAAAATTATTAGCACAAATATTGCTTTACAAACCTTGAAAAAAAAGGAAGCTTCTTTTGCAAATTTAAATATAAATGGTCAAAATACAAATGATTTTGTAGATTTAGACAATATTGTCGCTACTGAATTTAAAATAAATATGCCTGCAATGATTGCTAAAGCCTTAGCTCAAACTATAGTTAAAACCAGTTTAAATGTAGCTGTTGCAAATAATGACTCTACAGGTGGATGGCTAAGTCTTGCAACGGCAGTAGCAACTGCTGCAACCAACAAAGCTGATGTGCGTTCTTGGAGAGGTTTACCAAAAAGTATTGCTATAGCAACAATAGAAAACGACGGAAATTTAGAAATTAAAGATCCGCAAGGCAATATTTTGTTTCAAAAATCATTAGATAAAAATAAAAATGCTCTTGTAATAGTGCGTTCTTTTGCTCCGTATTTACCTACAAGCGTTGCTATCATGGAAAAATAAAGCTAAAAGATGAAAAAAATTATTTTATTTATTTTAATGTTTTTACTTAGTGCTTGTGCACCAAGTTATCAAATAAATTCAAATCAAAATACTGTAATTTTAGGTTCAAATTTACCAAAAAGTTTAGTAAAACAATTTCAAAAGCGTATAAATAGCAATGGTTATTTAGAATTTGAAGTGATTTTACGCAGTACTTTTGCTAAAGATGTAATTTATAAAGTGGATTGGTTAGATAAAGATGGTTTTGTGCTAAGAGATGTTTTAAATGAGGACTATCAAGTCCTTAGAATTCCAGCAGGACAAGAGGTGATTCTTCGTAAACTTGCATCTGATATAAGAGCGAAGGATTTTAGATTAGAAATTAAAGCAAAAAATTAATCTCATTTTAGGAAAGGTAAATCATGAAAAAAACAAAAATTTTAGGAACAGCTCTTATTGGAGCTTTGCTTTTTAGTGGTTGTGTGCAAACAGCTTATACAGATGGAAAGGCAAGTCAGGTAAAAAAAGGCGATGCTTTAACCTTGGGTCTTGATAGGCAAGATTTTGAAAGTGCAGCTGAAACTATGATAAATAGTATGTTAAGCGATCCTGCTTTTGCAAATATTAAACCAGGTACAAGAAAGGTTATTGCTATTGGTAGAGTTGTAAATGACACCCCACAAAGAATCGATACTGAAAAACTCACCGCAAAAATCACTTCTGCATTAAGAAAATCAGGTAAATTTGTTCTAACTTCAGCAGTTGCTGCAGGCGGAGCACTTGATAGCATGAGTGAAGATGTAAGAGAATTAAGAGATAATGATGAATTTAATCAAAAAACCATAGCAAAAAAGGGTACATTGGTATCGCCTGATTTTTCTCTTGCGGGTAAAATAAGACAAGATAATGTAAAACTTAGCAATGGTAAAACTCAAGTAGAATACTTTTTCTTACTAAGACTTACTGATTTAACATCAGGTTTAGTTTATTGGGAAGATGAGCAAACTATTGATAAAACCGGTTCTAGTAAATCAGTTACTTGGTAAAATAAAAATAAAATTTCAGCTCAAGTGTTTAGCTTGGGTTTTTTTATGGTTTTTAAAAGGATATGAAATGAAAAAAATATTATTTATCAGCTCTTTAGTTATGGCGAGTTTACTTTATGGACAGGGTTCTCAGCCTGTAGAAATTACACAACAAGATATAAATACTCAAAATGAAATGTCTGACGCAAGTACTAAGGATATTACCCCAAAATCAATCGAAGATTTTTTTGAAGAATTTGCGGATAATTTCGGTATAGAATATGGTATAACCAAGGATGGAAAAACTTTTTATACAGGAAAAAGTACTGTTGCTGTAAATGATACTGATCCACAATTTGCACAAGCTTTATAAAATGCTTATCAAAAAGCAATGTTAAATTTGCAAAGCGAATTTATAAGAGATGCTTTTGGAAGAATTGCTACAAGCAGGATTCAAAATTATGAAGCAGATAATTCTACCAATGCTAAGGAATTTGATGAATTGCCAAAAGGTGATAAGGTTGATCAAATTTTAAATAAACTTACACAATTAGCTGGTGCTCAGCTTGATAAGGCATTAAAAGATTTAGGTGTAGACACAAATTCTTTAAGTGAAGACAGAAAAAAGACTTTATTAAAGCAAGAATTTCTTAATAAAACTATGACAAATGCCATAGGTTCTATGAGTGGACTTGTTCCTATGCAAACTATAGTTACACAAAGAAGAGGTGAGTATGATGTAGGTGTTATTGCTGTTATTTCCAATAAAACTCGCCAATTAGCAAAAGATATGGCACTAGCAAGACAGAGTGCTATTAAGGGTAAAGGCAAGGCAATAAGTGAGTATCTGCCAAAAGATGCAAAAGGTTTTTTAAATGAATATGGAATTCGTTTAGTTTATGATGAAAATGGCGCACCTATTATTTTAAGTTATGGAAACTGGGGTTATGTAGCAGATCCTAGCAATGCTAAAAAAACAAATATTTTAGAAGATAAGGCCAAAGAAACAGCACTTACTATGGCTGATGCTGCTATTATAGAGTTTATTAACACAAATTTAAGCCTTAAAGATGAAAGAACAACTGGTGATACTTATGAGGAAATCATCAAACAAAGTATCAATGTTAATGATAATTCTACTCAAGAGCAAACTCAAAACATAACAAATATTATTGACAAAGTAAATAGTAAAGTAAAAGCAAGTTCAAGTGGTAAAATTCGTGGTATTCGCACTCTTAAAAAATGGAGCTATACAAGTGAAAATGGTATTGAACATGTAGGGGTTGTAAGATTTTATTCTTATGAAAATTTAGCTAACACAAATGAGACTTTAAATTCAAAGTCAAATACAACAAAAAATAAAGCTAAAAAATCTTCTAACATACAAAGAAGCTCTAATGTTGTAAATAGCATGGATGATTTTTAAAGGTAAAAGATGAAAATAATTAAAATTCTTTTTTTAGGTTTATTTTTAAGCCTAAGTCTTAATGCTAAAGTTATAACCACAACTTCAACAAAATCAAGTACAGGCGAAGGCACAGGCTTAACTAGAGAAGATGCGATAAACAATGCTATTATAGAAGCTATAGGAAAAATGAGCGGCGTAAGTATTAATTCTCTTAAGAAATCTAATACTAGTGTTTCAACTGATAATTCAGGTTCAAACATACAAGATAATTACAGCGAACAAATTTCAAAAGCTACCAAAGGTAGAGCCGATACTTATGAAATTAATAGCGTTGAACAAGATGCAAATGGTAAATATACAGCCAATGTAACGATTTTTAAAACCACAACAACAAAAAAGTATAAAACTCCAGGTTTAAGTGCAGATAATAGAAGAAGTATCACTGTTTTTGATTCTACTCCAGATCCTGCAAAACGAGGCATAGGCTCAGCTTTGCAACAAAAAATCATTTCTGATTTATTGCAAAGCCGTAAATTTAATGTTTTAGATCGTGATTCTAGTGGCTATTATGAAATGGAAAAAGCCTTAATCAAAAGTGGTGATGCAGCTAGTAATGAAGTTTATAAACTTAAAAATGTGTTAGCAACAGATTATATTTTATTGTTTTCTATTTCAGGACTTGAAGGCAAACAAAAAACAAGCAATTTAACAGGAAAAACTAAAACAGAAGTGGAAGTTATCGTAGATTATCGTGTGCTTTTATTTGCTACAAGACAAATTAAATTTTCTAATACTTTAAGCATGAAAGTAAACCTTAAAGATAATAGTCTTAGTGCCAATGAAACCGCACTCAAACAAATTGCAAATCGTATTGCAGGAGATATTTTAAATGCAATTTATCCTTTGAAAGTTGCGAGCGTTGAAAACAATGAGGTAGTATTTTCACAAACCCTAAATCAAGGTGATGTTTATGAATGTTTTGCTCTTGGGAAGGTTATAAAAGATACTTATACAAAAGAAAATACAGGAAGAGTAGAAAGCAAAACAGGAAGTATTGAAATCACTCGCACAAGCCCTAAACTTTCTTATGCAAAAATCACAGAAGGTAGTGTAAAAGTAGGCGATATTTGCAGACATTTAAGCGATACTGGTAGTGGAAATGGTTACACTATAGGTCGTGATGCGAATTACCAAACCGAAGAAGGTGGTGGAGTAAATCTAGGCTTTTAAATTTTTAGAGTTTGATTTTTCCCAAACTCTAAACTCTTTCTTAAAATTCATCAAAAATTAAAGAAAAATTCTGTAAAATCGAAATTTTATTAAACCACTAAAGCTTTTAAATCCGTTATTGCGGTGCTTTATGGTACTACCAATTTATAAGGAAAAGCAATGTATGCTATTATCAAACACAGCGGAAAGCAATACAAAGTAAGTGTTGGCGATGAGCTAAAACTAGATCACTTTGAAGCTGAAAGCAAAGCAAGTATTGAAGTAAGTGAAGTTCTTGCTATCAATGATAAAGAATTAAAGGTAGGTGCGCCTTTCGTAGCAGGTGCAAAGGTTGTTTTGGAAGTGATCAATCACGGAAAAGATAAAAAAGTTGTGATTTACAAAAAAAGACGTAGAAAAGATTCTAAACTCAAACGCGGTTTTAGAAGACAATTTACTCGCGTTGTAGTAAAAGATATCAAAGCTTAAGGAGTAAAGAATGGCACACAAGAAAGGTCAAGGTTCAACTCAAAATAACCGCGATTCTATAGGTCGTCGTTTAGGTGTTAAAAAATTTGGTGGCGAGTTTGTTAGAGCTGGAAATATCATCATCCGCCAAAGAGGAACTGCAACTCATGCAGGTAACAATGTGGGTATGGGAAAAGATCATACTATCTTTGCTCTAATTGATGGTTTTGTAAAATTCGAAAGAAAAGACAAAGATAGAAAAAAAGTTTCTGTATATCCTGCATAAGTTTTTAAGACGCTTTTTTTGGCGTCTTGAAAACTTTAAATTTATAAATTTAACTTCTTTTATTTACTCAAATTTAGCTTTATGAATTTAAAGTCAAAGGTAATTGTAAATGTTTATTGATAGTGTTAAAATTACTTTAGCTTCAGGCGATGGTGGCAAAGGTGCTGTAAGTTTTCGCCGTGAAAAACATGTTCCACTTGGTGGCCCTGATGGAGGAGATGGTGGAAATGGAGGTGATGTTATCTTTATTTGCGATAATAATACCCACACTCTTGTAAATTTTAAAGGCAAAAGAGAATTACGCGCACAAAATGGTGCTGGTGGTATGGGACGTAATAAAAATGGCAAAAAGGGCGAAAATTTAGAGCTTATAGTGCCTGAAGGAACGCAAGTTATCGATGCACAAACTAATGAAATTTTACTCGATCTTACCAAAGAAGGACAAAGAGAGCTTTTTTTAAAAGGTGGAAAAGGTGGACTTGGAAACACTCATTTTAAACACGCCACCAATCAACGTCCTGATTACGCACAATCTGGCATAAAAGGAGAAAGTCGTCTAGTTAGACTTGAACTTAAACTTATCGCCGATGTAGGACTTGTAGGCTTTCCAAATGTGGGAAAATCTACTCTTATAAGTGTTGTTTCAAATGCAAAACCTGAAATTGCAAATTATGAATTTACTACTCTTACTCCAAAACTTGGACTTGTAGATGTAGATGAGTATAATTGTTTTGTTATGGCTGATATTCCAGGGATTATCGAAGGAGCAAGTGGAGGTAAGGGCTTAGGACTTGCCTTTTTAAAGCACATAGAAAGAACGAGCTTTTTACTTTTCGTGTTAGATCCTATGAGAGAAATGCCTTTAAAAGAACAATTTATAGTACTAAGAAAAGAACTTGAAAAATTTTCCAATGAACTTTTTGGACGTAAATTTGGCATCATGATTTCAAAAAGTGATAGTGTTAATTTAGGCGAAGAATTTGCTGAGCAAATTACTTTAAACATTAATGAGTTAGAAAATTATCTCAAAGAAATAAACAACCCGCAAAGCTTTTTAATCAAAGTCTCAAGCCTTGAAAAAACAGGACTTAAAGAACTTAAATTCATGCTTTTAGAAGAAATTAAAACTTTAAGAAATAATAAATAAACATTTTAACAATCTAGGAAGTGTTTTATATTAAAAATTTCAAACACTCCCTATTTTTTCAAAAAGCAAAAATTAAATAGCTTGTTTATATGAAATTTTGGCTAAAATTATAAAAATTTTTCAAGGAATAAGCATGAAAAGAATAGTTGTCAAAGTGGGATCTCATGTGATTAGCGAAGAAAACACTTTAAGTTTTGAGCGTCTTAAAAATTTAGTTATATTTTTAGCCAAACTCATGGAAAAATATGAAGTGATTTTAGTAACTTCAGCGGCGATTTCAGTAGGACACACCAAACTAGATATTGATAGAAAAAACCTCATTAATAAACAAGTTTTAGCTGCTATTGGACAACCTTTTTTAATTAGTGTTTATAACGAGCTTTTAGCCAAATTTGGTAAACTAGGCGGACAAATTTTACTTACAGGCAAAGATTTTGACTCTAGAAAAGCTACTAAACACGCAAAAAATGCTATCGATATGATGATAAATTTAGGAATTTTGCCTATCATCAATGAAAATGACGCTACAGCTATAGAAGAAATTGTCTTTGGTGATAATGATAGCTTAAGTGCTTATGTTACGCATTTTTTTGATGCGGATTTGCTTGTGATTTTAAGTGATATTGATGGATTTTACGATAAAAATCCTAGCGAATTTAGTGATGCAAAGCGTTTAGAAAAAATCACTCATATTAAAGAAGAATGGCTGCAAGCAACCATAAAAACAGGTAGCGAGCATGGAACGGGTGGTATAGTAACCAAACTTAAGGCAGCTAAATTTTTACTTGAATACAATAAAAAAATGTTTTTAGCAAGTGGGTTTGATCTAAATGTAGTTGAAACCTTTTTACTTAAAAATAAACAAATAGGTGGAACTTTGTTTGAGTGATATAATTTATTAAATTCTCTTTTAAAATCAAATAAGTTATAATTAAAACTTTTAATTTTACACAAAGCGAAAAAATGAAAAAAATTATTTTTATGGGTACTCCATCTTACGCAACTTGTATTTTAAAAGCACTAGTAGAAAATGAAAATTTTAAACTCGTAGCACTTTTTACCCAGCCTGATAAAGCTGTAGGTAGAAAGCAAATTTTAACTCCAAGCCATACAAAAACTTTTTTAAGTCAAAATTATCCTAGTATTCCTATTTTTACTCCAAGTTCTTTAAAAGATGAAAATATTATAGGACAAATTCGAGAATTAAAGCCTGATTTTATTGTAGTTGCTGCCTATGGAAAAATTTTACCTAAAGCCATTTTGGATTTAGCACCTTGTGTGAATTTGCATGCTTCTTTACTTCCAAAATATCGTGGTGCTAGCCCTATTCAAAGTGCGATTTTAAATAAAGATGAAAAAAGTGGAGTTTGCACCATGCTCATGGAAGAAGGGCTTGACACAGGTGCTGTGCTTGAAAGCTTAGAATGTGATATAAAAGATAAAAATTCAAGTGAAGTTTTTGAACTTTTAGCAAATTTGGCCGCTAAGCTCATCCTCTCTACTCTTTTAAATTTCGATAAAATCATCCCTAAAAAACAAGAGGAAAGTTTAGCAACACTTTGTAGAAAAATTAAAAAAGAAGACGGGCTTGTAAATTTTCAAAATGCAAGAGAACTTTATCAAAAATATCTAGCTTTTACCCCTTGGCCTGGAGTTTTCTTGGAAAATGGACTTAAATTCTTAGAACTTGAACTCGTGGACGAATTAAAACAAAATGCTAAGATGGGTGAAATTTTAGAATTAGAAAAAGAAAGTTTTTTACTTGCTTGCAAACAAGGAGTTTTGCGTATTAAAAAACTTCAAGAAAGTGGAAAAAAAGCTCTTGATGGTAGGACTTATTTAAATGGAAAAAGGCTTAAAAGTGAAGATAGTTTGTGTTGAAAGTATAGACTCGACTCATCTTTTTTTATGCAAGCAAATACGCAATGGAAAGATTGATGGAAATTTTGCTATTTATGCTTTAGAACAAACAAATGGGGTTGGAAGTAGGGAAAATTCTTGGCAGAGCTCTAAAGGAAATTTGCATCTTTCTTTTTGTATTAAAGAAGAAGACTTGCCAAAAGATTTACCTTTAGCTTCTGTGAGTATTTATTTTGCTTATTTACTTAAAGAAGTTTTACAAGAAAAAGGTTCTAAAATTTGGCTTAAATGGCCTAACGATTTATATATAGATGATAAAAAAGCTGGAGGGGTTATAAGTGCTAAAATCTCAAATTTTATTATAGGAGGTATAGGCTTAAATCTCAAATTTGCACCTCAAAATACAGCTTTATGTGATATAGAAATTTCGCTTAAAGATTTGGTGAATGAGTTTTTACAAAAAGTAGAAAAAAAAATTTTATGGAAGAATATTTTTAGCAAGTATATGTTAGAATTTGAAAAATCAAGAAAATTTAGCGTCCATCACGAAGGCAAAGTTTTTTCACTTGAAAATTCTTTTTTGTATGAAGATGGTTCAATTTTACTAGGTGATAAAAGGGTGTATAGTTTAAGATGAGCGAAATTATTACAATAGCAAATCAAAAAGGTGGAGTAGGAAAGACTACAACAGCAGTAAATTTAGCCGCTTCTTTGGCTGTGGCTGAAAAAAAAGTACTTTTGATTGATGTTGATCCGCAAGCTAATGCGACTACAGGACTTGGTTTTAATCGTAATAATTATGAGTATAATATTTACCATGTTTTTATAGGAAGAAAAAAGCTTTCAGATATTATTTTAAAAACAGAATTACCACAACTTCATTTAGCTCCTTCAAATATAGGTCTTGTAGGTATAGAACAAGAGCTTGCCAAAGGTGAAAATAACGAGAAGAAAATGCTGCTTAAAAATCAAATTCAAGAAGTGATTAATGAGTATGATTTTATTATTATTGATTCTCCACCCGCTCTTGGAAGTATTACTATAAATGCTTTTGCAGCAAGCGATAGTGTAATTATCCCTATACAGTGTGAATTTTATGCACTTGAGGGTGTAGCTATGGTTTTAAATACAATTAAAATTATTAAAAAAACTATTAATTCTAAACTCAGGGTTCGTGGATTTTTACCGACAATGTATAGCTCCCAAAATAATCTTTCTAAAGATGTTGTAGATGATTTGAAACAAAATTTTAAAAAACAACTTTTTACTATTAATGGAAATGAAGATGATTTTATTGTGATCCCTCGCAATGTAAAACTTGCAGAAAGTCCAAGTTTTGGAAAGCCTATAATTCTTTATGATATTAAATCGCCAGGTTCTGTTGCTTATCAAAATTTGGCGTATTCTATATTAGGATAATTATAATGGGGTTAAATAAGGATAGGGGTTTAAGCAGTTTAATCAGTGATATGGATACTGTTTACAGTAAAGAATTGGGTTTTGATAAAAATCAAAGCACTATGATAGAAATTGATCAAATTTCACCCAATCCATTTCAGCCAAGAAAGAATTTTGATCAAGAAGCTTTAGATGAGCTTGCTAATTCTATCAAAGAATTTGGACTTATTCAGCCTATTATTGTATTTAAAAAAAATAATAAATTTATTTTAATTGCTGGAGAACGTCGCTTAAGAGCAGTGAAAGCATTAGGAAAAAAAGAAATTCTAGCTTTTATTGCTGATATTGATGAGAATAAGCTTAGAGAATTGGCTCTTATTGAAAATATACAAAGAGAGAATTTAAACCCTATTGAGCTTGCTAATTCTTATAAGGATTTGATGCAAGTTCATAAAATTACTCAAGAGAATTTAGCAGAACTTATTCATAAGTCTCGTACTCAAATAACAAATACTTTAAGACTTCTGAATTTAGATATTAGAACTCAAGAGTTGATTGCTTCTGGAAAAATTTCTCAGGGTCATGCTAAAGTTTTGGTTGGTTTAGATCAAAAAGATGAAAAAATGTTGGTTGATAGCATAATAGGTCAAAAACTTAATGTTAGAGATACTGAAAAAATAGTTAAAAAAATAAAAAATAATGAAAGCTTACTTAATCAAGAATTTGAAGATGAAATAAAAAAATTAAAACAAATACTAAATCGCTTTGGATTTGACTGTAAAAGTAAAAATAATGATTTTGTAATTCATTTAGAAAATATTGATAAAATTAAAAAATTAATCAAAATGCTTGAAAAGCTTTAACCGAAATCTTAACTTTTTTATGGTAAAATAGTCCTTCGAAAATTCTAAGCCTAAGGAGAATTATGTTTGAAGATATACATCCTTCCATAATGCTTGCTACTATGGCTATTTTTTTAGCTATGATAGTTATTTTAAATAGTATGCTGTATAAGCCGCTTTTAAAATTTATGGATGAAAGAAATGATTCTATAAAAAATGATGAGAATAAAGTAAAAGAAAATTCTCAAGAAGTTTTAGATGTGAATGATGAATTGGAATCTATTCATGTTAACACTAGAGAAGAAATTCAAAAGATTAAACAAAGTGCTATAGTTGCTGCTAAAGAAGAGGCAGAGCAAATTCTTAGGAGCAAGAAAGAAGAATTAGAAAGAAAAATGGCCAGCTTTTATGCAGATTTATCTATTCAAAAAAAAGAGTTGCAAGAGCATTTAAACATACATTTACCTGAGCTTAAGCAAGCTTTGCAAAATAACATAAAGAAAATTTAAGAGGAGAGAAATGAGTAAGTTATTCTTTATTATATTTTTGCTACCTTTGTATGCTTTTGGTGCATCAAATGGTAGTGGAGAATATGATATTATTCCAAGGACTATTAATTTTCTAATTTTTGTGGCTATATTGTATTATTTTGTTGCAACTCCATTTAAGAATTTTTACAAAAACCGTATTGTAAAAATTTCTTCAAAACTTGATGAAATTCAAAAAAAACTTTTAGAAAGTAAAGCTAAGAAATTAGATACGATGAAAAAACTTGAAGAAGCTAAAGCAAATGCTGCTGCCGCTTTAGTTACAGCAAAAAAAGAAGCTGAAATTTTAGTTCAAAATATTAAAAAAGAGACTCAAGATGAGTTAGATTTACTTCAAAAACATTTTGAGGAGCAGAAAGATTATGAATTTAGAAAAATGGAAAAAGAATTGGTATTAAATACTTTAAATGAAATTTTTTCTGATCCAAATATGACATTAAAACAGAGTGAAATAATAGAACTTATGATGAAGAAGGTATCTTAAATATGGAAAATATAATTGCAAGAAGATATGCAAAAGCGATAGCTTCAAGATCCGATATAAATGATTTTTATCAGAATTTGTGTATTTTAAATTCTGCTTTTGTTTTGCCAAAATTTAAAAATATCATAGAATCTAATGAGATTAAAAAAGAAAGAAAAATGGAATTTCTTGATTCTTTTTTTGATATTAAAAATTTTAGTTTTCAAAATTTTTTAAGACTTTTGATTGAAAATTCAAGATTAGAATGCATTCCTCAAATAGTTAAAGAACTTGAAAGACAAAAAGCTTTTAAAGAAAATATTTTTGTTGGAATCGTTTATTCTAAAGAGAATTTAAGTCAAGAAAGTCTTAAAAATCTTGAAATAAAACTTAATAAAAAGTTTAATGCAAATATTAAATTAAATAATAAAATCAGCCAAGATGATAGCATTAAAATAGAATTGGAAGAATTAGGTTATGAACTTTCTTTTTCTATGAAAGCTCTTCAAAATAAGCTAAATGAATATATATTGAAAATTATCTAAGGAGAAAAAGTAAATGAAATTTAAAGCTGATGAGATCAGTTCAATAATCAAAGAAAGAATTGAAAATTTTGATTTAAATCTTGAAATTGAAGAAACAGGAAAGATTATTTCTGTAGCTGATGGTGTTGCTAAGGTATATGGACTTAAGAATATTATGGCTGGAGAAATGGTAGAATTTGAAAATGGTGATAAAGGAATGGCCTTAAACCTTGAAGAAGCAAGTGTAAGTATTGTTATACTTGGAAAAGGAGAAGGTTTAAAAGAAGGTGCTTCTGTAAGAAGACTTAAGAAATTACTTAAAGTTCCAGTAGGTGAGGGTTTAATCGGTCGTGTTGTAAATGCTTTAGGTGAACCAATTGATGCTAAGGGTGCAATCAATGCTAATGAATATCGTTTTGTTGAAGAAAAAGCAAAAGGTATTATGGCTAGAAAAAGTGTTCATGAGCCTTTGCATACAGGAATTAAAGCTATTGATGCGCTTGTGCCAATTGGTCGTGGTCAAAGAGAGCTTATCATAGGTGATAGACAAACAGGTAAAACTACTGTTGCTGTTGATACTATTATATCTCAAAGAGGTCAAGGAGTTATCTGTATATATGTTGCAATTGGTCAAAAGCAAAGTACAGTGGCACAAGTGGTTAAAAGACTAGAAGAACATGGTGCTATGGAATATACTATTGTTGTAAATGCTGGTGCTTCAGATCCTGCGGCTTTACAATACTTAGCTCCATATACTGGTGTAACCATGGGTGAATTTTTTAGAGACAATGCAAAACATGCTTTAATTGTTTATGATGATTTGAGTAAGCATGCTGTAGCTTATCGCGAAATGTCTTTGATTTTATGTCGTCCCCCAGGTCGTGAAGCTTATCCAGGCGATGTTTTTTATCTTCATTCAAGATTGCTTGAAAGAGCAAGCAAGCTAAATGATGAATTAGGTGCTGGTTCTTTGACAGCACTACCGATAATAGAAACACAAGCAGGAGATGTTTCTGCTTATATTCCAACTAATGTTATTTCAATTACCGATGGGCAAATTTTCTTAGAAACTGATTTATTTAACTCAGGAATTCGTCCTGCAATTAACGTTGGTTTATCGGTATCTCGTGTGGGTGGGGCTGCTCAAATTAAAGCTACAAAACAAGTTTCAGGCACATTAAGACTTGACCTTGCTCAATATAGAGAGCTTCAAGCTTTTGCACAATTTGCTAGTGATTTAGATGAGGCAAGTAGAAAACAACTTGAACGTGGACAAAGAATGGTTGAACTCTTAAAACAACCACCTTATTCTCCGCTTAGTGTTGAAAAACAAGTAGTTTTAATTTTTGCAGGAACCAAAGGTTTCTTAGATGATATTGCTGTTTCTAGAATTAAAGAATTTGAAGATGGAATTTATCCTTTTATTGAGGCAAAACATCCAGATATTTTTGAGCAAATTCGCTCTAAAAAAGCTTTAGATTCTGACTTGGAAGAAAAACTAGCTAAAGCCATTAATGAGTTTAAAGCAAATCATTTATAAGGTCTTTTATGTCTAATTTAAAAGAAATTAAAAGAAAAATTAAAAGTGTTCATAACACTCAAAAGACTACAAATGCTATGAAGCTAGTTTCTACTGCTAAGTTAAAAAAAGCAGAAGAGGCAGCTAAAAGATCAAAAATTTATGCGCAAAAAATCGATGAAATTTTGAGTGAAATTTCATTTCAGATCAATAAAATTGTTCACAATGAAGATGATGTGCGTTTATCTTTGTTTCATAAAAAAGAACAAATTAAAACCGTAGATTTAATATTTATCACTGCAGATAAAGGCTTATGCGGTGGTTTTAATATTAAGACTTTAAAAACAGTAAGTGAAATGCTAAAAGAATATGAAGTAAAAAATATTAATATTCGTCTTAGAGCTATAGGTAAAACTGGGATTGAATATTTTAATTTTCAAAAAATAGAATTGTTAGAGAAATATTTCCATCTTAGCTCTAGTCCTGATTATGAGAAAGCATGTGAAGTAATTCATGCTGCTGTAGATGATTTTTTAAATGGAAATACAGATGAAGTGATTTTAGTTCATAATGGTTATAAAAATATGATTACTCAAGAACTTAAAATTAATCATCTTATTCCAGTTGAGCCAAAGAGTATTGAACAGACTCATAATTCTCTTTTAGAGCTTGAACCGGAAGGAACTGAGCTTCTAGAAGATTTAATGAAAACATATTTTGAGTATAATATGTATTATGCGTTAATCGATTCTTTGGCGGCAGAGCATAGCGCAAGAATGCAAGCTATGGATAATGCAACTAATAACGCAAAGGCAAGAGTGAAACAACTAAATTTAATTTATAATAAAGCAAGACAAGAATCCATTACCACTGAGCTTATAGAAATTATCAGTGGTGTTGAATCGATGAAATAGTAAATTTTAAGGAGAAGATAAATAATGCAAGGATTTATTTCACAGGTATTAGGTCCGGTTGTTGATGTAGATTTTAACGACTATTTACCTCAAATTAATGAAGCAATTGTTGTAAATTTTGAAAGCGAAGGAAAAAAACATAAACTTGTTTTAGAAGTAGCAGCTCATTTAGGAGATAATAGAGTTAGAACTATTGCTATGGATATGACTGATGGTTTAGTAAGAGGATTAAAGGCTGAAGCTTTAGGTGCTCCTATTAGTGTTCCTGTCGGTGAGAAAGTTTTAGGAAGAATTTTTAATGTTACAGGTGATTTAATTGATGAAGGTGAAGAAATTCCTTTTGATAAAAAATGGGCAATTCATAGAGATCCACCAGCTTTTGAAGATCAAAGCACAAAAAGTGAGATTTTTGAAACAGGGATTAAAGTTGTAGATTTACTTGCTCCTTATGCAAAAGGTGGTAAGGTAGGTCTTTTTGGTGGTGCAGGTGTAGGTAAAACTGTTATTATTATGGAGCTTATTCATAATGTTGCATTTAAGCATAGCGGCTATTCTGTATTTGCAGGTGTAGGTGAGAGAACTCGTGAAGGGAATGATCTTTATAATGAGATGAAAGAAAGTAATGTTTTAGACAAAGTTGCTCTATGTTATGGACAAATGAATGAACCGCCAGGAGCAAGAAATCGTATTGCTTTAACAGGTTTAACAATGGCTGAGTATTTTAGAGATGAAATGGGTCTTGATGTACTTATGTTTATTGATAATATCTTTAGATTTTCACAATCAGGTTCTGAAATGTCAGCACTTTTAGGAAGAATTCCATCAGCTGTTGGTTATCAGCCAACCCTAGCAAGTGAAATGGGTAAATTCCAAGAAAGAATTACTTCAACTAAAAAAGGCTCAATCACTTCAGTTCAAGCTGTTTATGTTCCAGCTGATGACTTAACCGATCCAGCTCCAGCAACTGTTTTTGCTCACTTAGATGCTACAACAGTTTTAAATAGAGCTATTGCTGAAAAAGGTATTTATCCTGCAGTTGACCCACTTGATTCAACTTCAAGAATGCTTGATCCAAATATCATTGGAGAAGAACATTATAAAGTTGCTCGTGGTGTTCAATCAGTGCTTCAAAAATACAAAGATTTACAAGATATCATTGCCATTTTAGGTATGGATGAGCTTAGCGAAGAGGATAAACTTGTAGTTGAAAGAGCAAGAAAGATTGAAAAATTCTTATCACAACCATTTTTCGTTGCAGAAGTTTTCACAGGTAGCCCAGGAAAATATATAAGCCTTGAAGATACAATAGCAGGATTTAAAGGAATTTTAGAAGGTAAATATGATCATTTACCAGAAAATGCTTTCTATATGGTTGGCAATATCGATGAAGCTATCGCAAAAGCGGATAAATTAAAAGGTTAGTTTATGAACGATTTGATTAATTTCGAGATAGTTACACCTTTGGGTGTAATTTATCAAGGAGAAGTAAAATCTGTTACTTTACCAGGTAGTGAAGGAGAATTTGGCGTGCTTAAAGGACATGCTGCTTTGGTTTCTTCTTTAAAATCTGGAGTAATTGATATTGAAAAGGCTGATTTAAATCATGAATTAATTGCTATTGATGCTGGACATGCAAAGGTAGATGAAGATAAGATTTGCGTGTTAGCAAAGGGTGCGGTTTGGATTTGTGGAAGTGATGAAAGTGAGATTGAAAAAAATCTTGCTCAAGCAAAAGATTTGATTAAATCTATGAGTTCTGATAATGCAGCTTTAGCAGCAACTTTTTCAAAACTTGATGATGCAAGGATGCATTAATGAATTTTGAAGCTATATTTCATTTTTTCAATAGTTCAAGTATTATTACTTATATAGTTTTATTATGGCTTTCTTTATATTTTATTTTAGCATTTAGTATTTTGTTTGCTAGATTGACTTATTTGGCTACATGGAGAAATAAGGAAAAAGAAAGTTTAGAAACTTTGCTCTTGGGTGAAAAAGATTTAAGTCGTACTGATTCGATTTTAAGAAAATGCAATGATACAACTTCAAATCATTTAGAAATCTATAAAAATTTAGCAAGTCGCCGCGCTTCTACTGGACTTACTTGGCTTAGTATTATTGCTTCAACTTCGCCTTTTATAGGACTTTTTGGAACAGTTATTTCTATACTTGAAACTTTTGGTGGGCTTGGAACTCAAAATTCTTTAAGTATCATAGCTCCTAAAATCAGCGAGGCTTTAGTTGCTACAGGTTGCGGTATTTTAGTAGCAATTCCTGCTTATACATTTCATCTCATCATTAAAAGAAAAGTTTTCGAACTTTTAAGCATTATTGATAGCGAGATTAAAGTTATAAGTTCGAGTAAATAAGGTTAAAAATGCCATTTGATGATGAAAAACCTGAGCTTAATATCACACCTTTAGTAGATATTATGCTTGTATTGCTTGCGATTTTAATGGTAACAGCTCCAAGCATTACTTATGAAGAAAAAATTAATCTTCCACAAGGTAGTCAAAAAAATACTAGTGCTCCAACTGTTAAGAGTTTAATTATTAGCATTAATGCAAAAAAAGAAATTTTTTTAAATCAAGAAAAATACGATTTTATAAGTTTTGCTGACAATCTTGCTCAAAGAAAAGCACAATTTAATACCGAAGATCCGGTTTTTATACGCGCTGATAAAAGCTTAAAATATGACGATGTTATTTCAGTCTTAAGAAGTGTAAAAAATTTAGGATTTAATAAAGTTGCTTTACAGACTGAATAATCATGAAAAATTATGGTTTGAGTAATTTAAATTCGTTTTTACTTGCTTTAGTAATATATATTAGTATAGTAATTCTTGTTTTTTTTAGACTTGTAAGCGAGATTGAACCTGCTATACAATATACCGATATAAAAGATAGTTTTGTGGATATTGAACTTGCTGAACCATCAAAACAAGTTATTACTCAAAGCAACACTCCTAAAGAAATACAAAAACCAACAGAGCAAATTGATATAGAAAAGCTTTTTGCTCAGACTACAAATAAAACAGTTAAAACTGAAGATATTGACCAAAAGGCAAGCAATTTTAATGAGCTTTTTGGAAATATCAAAGAAATACAAGAAGAAAAGACTACAAAAATTCAATCAAGTGCTAAATCAGGAATTTCTAGTGCCCCAAAACCTCAAGCTTCCGAACTTGTAAAACAACTTAATGATAGTTTGTTTCAAGAAGAAAATTCAACGCAAGGCGAAAGCACAAAGGCACAAAAGATTGGAATTTATGATGAATTTTTAGGGAAAGTTGTGCGTATTATCACTCAAAGATGGATTCAGTATTATCCAAATAGTGAAAAAATTTCTGTTAAGGTAAAAATTTTTATTGATGAAAATGGAAAATTTGGCTATACTTCAGTTGAAAAAAGTGGGAATCCTTTATATGATGCTAAAGTGGCTGAATTTTTAGAAAGTCAAAAAGGTAAATTTATCACTTATCCTCCGCAAAATAAAAATATAAGCATTACCATGAATTTAAGAGATGAAGCAAAAGTAAAAAATGATTAGGAGAAAAAAATGAAAAAAATTTTAGCAATTTTTTTAGTCTTTTTAGGAAGTCTTTGGGCAGAAGATCCAGTGATTGATGTTGTTAATTCTGGTGTAGTTTTACCAAAGATTATCGTTAAAGACAATTCAAATTTAAGTGATGAGAATTTAAAGAAAAGCTTTTATAATATTATTGTGAACGATTTGAAAGTAAGTTCAAACTTTGAAGTTGTTGCTAATGCAACTGAGACAAGTAATTATACTTTTGAATACGCTTTAAATAAAAATGGTAACACATTGAGTTTAAATGTAAAAATAAAAGCTGGTGGTTCTGATAAGTCAGAGCAAACTTATACTTTAAATGGTTTGGAACAATATCCATTTTTGGCACATAAAAGCGTTAAAGCTTCTGTAAATGCGTTAGGACTTGCACCTGTTGATTGGATGGATCATAAAATTTTGATTGCAAGAAATTCTAGCTCTAAAAAAAGTCAAATTATTATGGCTGATTATACTTTAACTTATCAAAAGGTTATTGTTGATGGTGGGCTTAATTTATTTCCAAAATGGGGAAATAAAGAACAAACTCTATTTTATTATACAGCTTATGATCATGATAAGCCAACTTTATACCGTTATGATTTAAATACCAATAAAGCTAGTAAAATTTTATCAAGTGGCGGTATGGTTGTAGCAAGTGATGTGAGTGTAGATGGAAGTAAACTACTTGTTACCATGGCTCCAAAAGATCAGCCTGATATTTATTTATATGACTTAAATACCAAAAATCTAACACAATTAACTAATTATTCTGGTATTGATGTTAATGGAAATTTTATTGGCTCAGATGATAGTAAAGTGGTATTTGTAAGCGATCGTTTAGGATATCCTAATATTTTTATGCAAGATTTAAATAGTAACAGTGTTGAACAAGTTGTTTTTCATGGTAGAAACAATTCGGCTGTTTCGACTTATAAAGATTTTTTGGTTTATTCAAGTCGTGAACCAAATCAAGTAGGTGTTTTTAATATTTATTTGATGTCAATTAATAGTGATTATATTCGTCAGCTTACAGCAAATGGAAAAAATTTATTTCCAAGATTTTCTAGTGATGGTGGAAGTATAGTATTTATCAAATATTTAGGTGCGCAAAGTGCTTTGGGTGTTATTCGTGTAAATGCAAATAAGACTTTTTATTTTCCTCTTAGGGTTGGAAAAATTCAATCAATTGATTGGTAAAAATTTCAATTTTAGGTTAAAATTAATTAAAAATTAGATATAATAATAAGAATTTATTAACTTTGAAAGGTCATAAATGAAAAAAATTCTTTTTACTTCAATTGCAGCTCTTGCGGTTGTTATTAGTGGTTGTAGTACAAAAAGCACTAGTGTAAGCGGTGATAGCAGTGTTGATTCAAATCGTGGTTCAGGTGGAAGTGATGGTTGGGATATTGATTCAAAAATTTCTCAACTTAATGATACTTTAAATAAAGTATATTTTGATTTTGATAAATTCAACATTCGTCCTGATATGCAAAATGTTGTAAGCACAAATGCTAATATCTTTAACACTGAAGTAAGCGGTGTAAGTATTACTGTTGAAGGAAACTGCGATGAGTGGGGAACCGATGAATATAACCAAGCTCTAGGTTTAAAAAGAGCAAAAGCTGTAAAAGAAGCTTTAATCGCTAAAGGTGTAAATGCTGATAGAATTGCTGTTAAAAGCTATGGAGAAACAAATCCTGTGTGCACTGAAAAAACTAAAGCTTGCGATGCGCAAAATAGACGTGCTGAATTTAAATTATCAAGATAATTAATGAAAAAAATATTTATAGTAGCTCTTCTTGGAGCTACTTTACTTTATGCAGAAAGCTCAGCTTTTGGTGCAGGAGATATAACAAGTAATTCTTCTTATGGTTTAACTTCAAATGAAAAATTATTTAAAGAAAAGCTAGATAGTTTAAGTAATGAAAATATACAAACAAATGCTAGAATTAATGAAATTAATGAAAGAATCGAGGGTTTACAAAGCACTTTAGAAGGTATAAATTCTCAATATGCTAAATCAAATTCTAGATTAAGTCAAGTTGAAGAGAGTAATCAAAATATTGAAAATAATTTTACTAGTGAAATTCAAAAATTAAAAGCTTATGTTGAGGAAAGTAGAAAAATTCAAGAAGCTAATAATAAGCAAGTAAAAAAAGTTTTAACCGAACTTAGTTCTTTAGTAGATGCTATTAATGCAAATTATGTTTCTAAAAACGAATTAAATGATGCAAATTTAAGCGTTAGAACTATTACATCTAGTGTTGTTGTTTCAACTACAGATTCAAATAGTACCATTGAAAACAATAATACTCAAAACACTCAAGATGGTAAAGCAAAACAAATTGATGAATCTTGGAAAAAGAAAAAAAATAATGAAATTTTAGAATTAGCGATAAAAGATGTTGATAAAAATGCTTTTGAAGATTCCAAAGCAAAATTAAATTTTCTCATAACAAAGCAGTATAAACCTGCAAGAGCAAATTTTTGGTTAGGGGAGATCGAGTATAAACAAAAAAATTATAACAATGCTATTGTTTATTATAAAAAAAGTTCTTCTTTGAGCACAAAAGGAGATTATTTCCCAAAACTTTTATATCATACTGCCATTTCATTGGATAAAACAGGTGATACAAAAACAGCAAATGGTTTTTACAAAGCTTTAAAAACTAATTATCCAAATTCACCCGAAGCAAAAGCTTCACCTAATAGAAAATAAATTAAGGAGATAGAAATGGCTATAGAAAAAAATAGTGTAGTTTCAATGTTTTATGAGTTAAAAGATGCAAATACAAATGAAGTTTTAGAATCAAATTTATATTCTCAACCTATTTCTTTTATTTTAGGCAAAGGTCAGATTTTAGAAAGCTTAGAAGAAGAAGTGATGAAGCTTGATTGCCCTAGCAATGCCGATGTGGTAATTAAAAAAGAAAAAGGTTTAGGCGAATATGATGAAAATGCAGTTCAAACTTTACCAAAAGAGCAATTTGCAGGTATTGATTTAAAAGTAGGCATGGAACTTTTTGGCGAAGGTGAAAATGGCGAAACCGTTCGTGTAACTGTAAAGGAAATCGGTGAAAATGATGTGACAATTGATTATAATCATCCTTATGCGGGTCGCGATTTACTTTTTTCTTTAAATATCGTAGATGCTAGAGCTGCGAGTGAAGATGAAATTCTTACAGGTATTATCGCAGGAAGTCATAGTTGTGGTTGTGGAAGCGGACATGGACACGATCATCATCACGGACACGGTGGCGGCGGTTGCTGTGGCGGCGGTGGTTGCGGTTGTCATTAATGAATACTGCGTTTATATTTCCAGGTCAAGGCTCGCAAAGTCTTGGCATGGGAAAAGATTTTTATGAAAACTCTATAAAAGCCAAAGAACTCCTTCAAAACGCAAGTGATTTTTGTAAGATTGATTTTAAACATTTGCTTTTTGAAGAAAACGAAAAACTTAATCAAAGTGAATTTACCCAACCCGCCATCGTTTTAAATTCCTTAATGGCTTATAGTGTTTTACTTGAAAAAAAACCTGATTTAAGTTCGAAATTTGCTCTAGGACATTCTTTAGGAGAATTTTCAGCTTTAGCTGTAAATGGTGCTTTTGATTTTTTAGAGGCTCTTTCTTTAGTCAATAAAAGAGGGCTTTTTATGCAAGAAGATTGTGCAAAAGTTGAAGCAGGCATGATGGTTGTTTTAGGACTTGATGATGAAAAAGTTGAAGAGCTTTGCCAAAAAGCACAAAAAGAAAACAAGCAAATTTTTGCTGCAAACTATAACTGCGAAGGGCAAATCGTTGTAGCAGGTTTAAAACCTGATTTAGCAAGTTATGAAAGTGTATTTAAAGAAGCAGGAGCTAAAAGAGCTATGCTTTTAAATATGAGTGTAGCAAGTCATTGTCCTCTTTTGGAAAATGCTTCAGCTAAGCTTTGTGTGGAGCTTGAAAAGGTGTTAAAACCAAATTTTAAAGCCGTAATTTCTAATGCAAATGCTAAAATTTATACAAGCAAAGAAGAAGCACTTGAGCTTTTAAAAGCACAACTTATCTCTCCTGTGCTTTATAAACAAAGCATTAAGGCATGTGAAAATGAAGTAGATTATTTCATAGAATTTGGCGCAAGTGTACTTAAGGGTTTGAATAAAAAAATCACTTCAAAAGAAACTTATGCTTTAACAAATATGAATGATATTGATGAATTTTTAAAGGTTGTATGATGAAAATAGCAATTTTAGGAGCCATGAGTGAAGAAATCACTCCTTTACTTGAAACACTTAAAGATTATACGAAAATAGAACACGCTAACAATACTTATTATTTCGCAAAGTATAAAAACCATGAACTTGTTTTAGCGTATTCTAAAATCGGTAAGGTAAATTCTACTCTTAGTGCTAGTGTGATGATAGAAAAATTTGGTGCAGAGGTTTTACTTTTTACAGGAGTTGCAGGTGCTTTTAATCCTGAGCTTGAAATTGGCGATTTGCTTTATGCAACAAAATTAGTCCAATATGATCTTGATATTACCGCTTTTGGGCATCTTTTGGGCTTTGTTCCAGGTAATGAAATTTTTATCAAAACAGATGAGAAATTAAACAATCTTGCTTTAGAAGTTGCTAAGGAATTAAATATCAAACTTCGTGCAGGTATTATTGCAACGGGTGATGAGTTTATCTGCGATGAAGCAAAAAAAGCAAAAATTAGAGAAATTTTCAATGCTGATGCTTGTGAAATGGAGGGCGCAAGTGTGGCTTTGGTTTGTGATGCTTTAAAGGTGCCTTGTTTTATCTTAAGAGCTATGAGTGATAAAGCAGGGGAAAAGGCTGAATTTGATTTTGATGAGTTTGTGATCAATTCAGCTAAAATTTCAGCTAATTTTGTACTTAAAATGTGCGAGAAATTATGATAAATCTTAGTAAAAAACTCATACGCCAAGTTGCACAAGCTAATGCTAAATTTGGGCTTATTAAAGATGGAGATAGGGTTCTTTTAGGGCTTAGTGGCGGGAAAGATTCTTTAGCTTTAGCCCATCTTTTAAAACGTATGCAAGCTCACGCTCCTTTTAAATTTGAACTTGAAGCGGTGACTTTGAGTTATGGCATGGGCGAGGATTATTCTCATCTTCATGCACATTGTGAAGAACATGGCATTAAACATAGTGTACTTGATTCAAATATTTATGAAGTTTCAGGCGATACCATAAGAGAAAATTCAAGTTTTTGTAGTTATTTTTCGAGAATGCGTCGCGGGGCTTTATATACTTACGCCCTTGAAAAAGGTTTTAACAAGCTTGCTATAGCTCATCATTTAGATGATGCAGCAGAAAGCTTTTTTATGAATTTTATTCATAATGGAGCTTTAAGAACCTTAGCGCCTATTTATCAAAGCAAACGTGGTGTAACTGTAATACGCCCTTTGATTTTTGTGCGTGAAAGACAGCTTAGGGATAATGCTACGCAAAATGAACTTAGTGTGATAGGAAATGAATTTTGTCCTGGTATGAAACTTAGCGAAAAAAATGTAAAATTTCCACACGCTAGAGAAGAAGCTAAACAGCTTTTAGCAAATTTAGAAAAAGATCATTCTAAGCTTTTTACAAGTTTAAAAACTGCTTTTGCCAATTTACACACGGAGAGTTTTTGGCTTCAAAAGGCATAAAAGCATGAAAAAAGCTTTTGTTTTAGTGGATTATCAAAATGATTTTATTGATGGAAGTTTGGGTTTTGATAAGGCTTTAAAAATCAAAGAAAATATTTTTAAAGCCTTAAATCAAATTGATTTTAATAACACACATTTACTTTTAACCTATGATACGCACGATGAACATTATCTACAAAGCAAAGAAGGTTTAAATTTACCTATAAAACATTGTATTAAAGAGAGTTTAGGTTGGCAAATGCCAAAGGAATTTGAACCTTTTTTACAAAAAGCTTATAAAATTTTTTATAAAAATACTTTTGGTAGCTTAGAATTAGCTAATTTCATACAAAAAAGTGATTATGAAGAACTTCATTTTGCAGGACTTGTTTCTCATATTTGTGTGTTTTGTAATATCATTTTAGCTTTTGGTGCTAAGCCTAATGCAAGGATAATTTTACACCAAAATTTAAGTGCAAGTTTTGATGAAAATTTAGAAAAATCCGCTTTTGATATACTTAGGGCTTATGGTATTGAAATTGTTTAATGCAAGGCTTTATACTTCATACTCAAAAAGTTAAAGATGAGGATTTGATCGTTTATATTTTAAGTCCTAAAATGCTTATTAAGGTTTATCGTTTTTATGGACTTAGACATTCTAGTATTTTAAGCGGTTATAAAATCGATTTTGCTTTAGAAGAAAATCCTAGTTTTTTACCAAGACTTAAAGATGTATTGCATTTGGGATTTTTATGGATTATGCAAAGGGATAAAATGCTTATTTGGCAAGAATTTATCCGTCTTTTATATAGACACTTAAAAGATGTGGAAGAGCTTGATAGTTTTTATTTTGATTTACTTGATGAGTGTGTGAAAAGGTTTGAAAAACAAAATCCAAAGCGTGTTATTGTTGATGCTTATTTAAAAATTTTGGAATTTGAAGGAAGATTGCATAAGGATTTTTTTTGTTTTGCCTGTGATGAGAAAATCCAAAATTCTATTACACTACTAAGGGCTTTTTTACCTTCGCATTCTCAATGTGCTTTAGGATTTGAGTTTGAAGAGAAAAAGCTAAAACAATTTTATAGCAGTAAAAATTGTGCGATTTTTGATGATGAAGAAATAGAAAATTTATACCATTTGATCAAGGAAGGTTTATGATATTAAGTGATGAAAAATGTGATTTTTTGGAATCTATAGCAAGTTTTTTAAGTCCTAAAGATGTGGAGCTTGTCTTTGTGGATAGTAAAGAAATGCAAGAAATTAATTTAGAGCAAAGAAAACAAGATAAAACCACTGATGTACTTTCTTTTCCGCTTGAAAATATCGATGAGAGTTTGCCTTTGGGTTCTGTTGTGATCAATGTGGATTTGGCAAAAGAAAAGGCTAAAGAGTTAGGGCATAGCTATGAAGAAGAAATAAGCTTGCTTTTTATCCACGCTATGCTTCATTTACTAGGCTTTGATCATGAAAATGATAATGGAGAAATGAGAGAAAAAGAGAAAGAACTTATAGAGCATTTTAATTTGCCTAAAAGTTTGATTGTAAGGACTTTGGAATAACTCTACTCCAAAACAGGAACAGATCTTGCTTATATTATTTAATATATTTAGGTTGAAGGCAAAAAAATCTAAATCAAGGAATTAATATGAGTATCTTTAGCATCAATGATAACTC
>NZ_JBMJAO010000008.1:0-73989 GCF_049221745.1 Campylobacter jejuni | reverse complement strand
ATTATGCAAAATACATTTAAATAATTCAATATTAAAAAATTAAAATTTTTTAAAGTCTTATATCCCCGTAGCTAAAGCTATGGGCTTTACGGCTAGATTTGGTAAAATTGCACATTCAAGTCCTAAAAGTGCTGCCGCGGTAGCTGTTGCAAGTCCGTGTTGACCTGCTCCTATTTCTGCTATGATTTTTTCTTTCCTATTTTTTGCTAAAAGGGCTTGAGCAATAGCATTATTAATTTTATGCGCTCCGGTATGATTTAAATCCTTGCGTTTTAAATAAATTTCATGTTGATATTTTTTGCTTAAATTTCTAGCAAAATAAAGCGGAGTAGGACGCCTCACATAAGTTTTTAAAAGCTCATTAAGTTCTTTTTTAATTGCCTATCTTTAGAAAATTTTAAAAAAGAACTTTCTAATTCATCTAAAGCAAACATTGCACTTTCAGGTAAAAATTGCCCACCAAATTCACCATAATATGTCTTTTTCATCTTTTTAATTCCTTTAAAATTTGTTTTACCTTTTCTATATCTTTTAAACCTTGTTCATCTTCAAGTTTAGAATTAAGATCTAAAATTTTAGCTCCTGTTTTAATTGCTTGATTGATATTGTCTAAACCTATACCTCCAGCTAATGCAAAATCTTTAGCATAAGAACTTAATAAAGCTCAATCAAAACTTATTCCATTACCGCCCTTTAAATTTCCCTTAGTATCAAAAAACACTAAATCAGTAAAAATTTCACTTTTTAAATCTAAACTATCTTCCACGCTAATCACCTGCTAAACAAAAACATTTTACATTTTTAAAATTTCAAATTCTTCTTTGGTAATAGTACGATAAATTTGTATCCCATCAAGCTTAGCTTCTTTAACACGTCTTAAAATTTGTTCCAAATTTTCATCTACAAACACGCCGATAACTTTTTTGTCTTTTTCATGGAAAATTGTACTTAAATTTCTTGCTTGATTTAAACTCACTCTTCTTGGATTTTTAGCAAAAATAAGTCCAAAAAATCAATATTTAAAAAAGCTAAATCTTTAGCATTTTTTTCATCTTTAATGCCGCAAATTTTAAGCTTTAGCATAAGCTTGATACTCCTTAAAATACTCTATAACTTTACCTGAATAAATAGCTTCTAAAATCATATCTTTAGCCGCTAAAGGCGAACTTGCTTTATTAGCTGTATAAAGTGCAAACATTGCATTTAAAATCACTAAATCAAATTTTGCTCCTTGCATTTTACCGCTTAAAATATTCTTTAAATCTTTAGCATTCTCATATGCATTAGAACCTATAATTTCACTATGAAAGGCTCTTTTAAAACCAAACTGTTCAGGACAGATAGAATACTCTAAAATTTCTCCTTCATAAAGTTCATAAATTTTATTCTCATCACTAAAAGTTTGAGAATACCTTAAAATTTGCCTTACAAAAGCACTTAAAGATTTTTCATTTAAAGACTTTTCTGTGATTAAAATCAACAAAGCTGCTACTTGTAAAATTTCATAGTCTTTAGACATAATGATTTTACAAATTTGTTTAAAATCATCACTTTGTAAAAAATGATCTTCACTCATTTTTTGCAGATAAAAACTTAAAGATTTTTCTTATTTTTGTGATTTTTTATATCTTGCTTTAAAAAATTAGAAAAAAGTTGTAAACCATATTCACTAAAATAACTTTCAGGGTGAAATTGTATGCCATAATAAGGCAATGTTTTATGTTTTAAAGCCATAATCACACCCTTTTCATCAAGAGCTAAAATTTCAAGCTCATCGCTAAGCTGCTTAACTTCTAAAGTAATGATAACGCATTACACTAAAATTTGAAGATAAATTAGCAAATAATTATTTTCCTTGCATTGTTTTACCAAAGAGCTTTTTGCATACATAGCTTTTTTGCATTTTTACTACTAAAGAATTAAAAGCTAGAGCTAAAGCTTGGTGTCCTAAACAAATACCCAAAATAGGAATATCAAGCTTAGCTTTCAAAATTTCAAGACAAACTCCACTTTGACTTGGATGTTTTGGACCAGGACTTAAAATAATATGCGTAGGATTTAAATTTTTTATCTCGCTAAGTAAAATTTCATCATTTCTTAAACTTTCTAACATATTTTTTACATTAAAAACAAAAGAATCATAATTATCGATTAAAAGTATCATTACTCTTCCTTTTTTAAATTTTCAAAAGCTACCAAAAGCGCCTTGCGTTTAACACAAATTTCTGCATATTCTTTTTGGCTCTCACTTTGTAAAACAATACCTGCCCCACTTGCCAAATAAGCCTTATCTTGAGCAAAAAAGTGCAACAGATTAAAATCTCTAAAGTTACATCTTCATTAAAATTTAAAAATTCTACCGCACCACCATAAACCCCACAATCGCAATCTTCAAACTCGCTAATGATCTCTAAAGCTCTTGTTTAGGAGCTCTGCTTAAAGTTTCCGCTGGAAAAACTGCTTCAATCACGTCAAAAATACTCGCATCTTCTTTCATATTGGCATACACTTCACTACTATGTGCATTACAAATTTATTTTTAATAATAGAAAAAAGATTTTTCACTCTTGTTTGAGTGCCAAATTTAGAAGCATCATTCCTTGCTAAATCTATAAGCATTTTATTATTCGCTAAGCTCTTTTTCTAAAGCTAAAAAATCGCAATTATTTTCTAAATTTCTAGTTCCTGCAATAGGTGCTAAATAAATCTCTCTTTTTTTTAATTTTTAATAAAAACTCTCCTAGAACAACACCATATTTACTTGGAAAATAAAACATATAAGCACTTGGATTTAAAGCACTTAAACTCTCATAATAATCAAAAGCATTTACTTGATGCTTGATGCAAAGTTGCCTACTTAAGACCACTTGAAAAATATCCCCACTTAAAAGATATTCTTTGGCTTTTTCACACATTTTAAAAAAATCATTTTTTTCTTTTTCCAAAGAGTTTAAAATTTCAAAATCACTTTTGTCTTTTTTTAATACTTTTAAAATCATCTTTAAAATATTCAAAATATTTAAAGCACCGAATTTAAAAAACATTTTGCTATTTTTCTCATAAATTAAATAAGCTTTAGCATTTGCAAACAAAAACAAAGGAAAATCATAATTTTTCTTAGAAGAAAACAGGATTTTTTCAAATAAAGATATGAAATTAGCACTAAAAACTCCAAAAATCCTGCATAATTATAAATTTTACTTTTAGTTAAAGCTTCATAATATTTTGTTTTAAACTCACTAAATGATAATTCATTAGAATCTAAATAATCACAATCAATCCCTATAATAACTCTAGCTAAATCCTCTGCAAAATAAGAATTTTCAAATTTTTCAAGGATTTGTCTGCAATAAAAATTTACATTTTTAACAAACATAATAAACCTTTTTAAAAATTAAAATAATATTAAAGAAAAAATTTGGATAAAAAGAAGTTTAGAAATGCCAAGAGCGAAGAGTATGTGTAAGTTTTAAAATCAAAGAATTACTAAAAAAATCATTTTCACTCATCTTTTACCTTTCTTATAAAATATTTTAAAAATTAAGACTTTTATGAAAATTTCTAAAGTCTAAATTAGTTTTAATCAATAAATACAAATTTTGCTTTAAATTTAAAATAAATATTATAAAATCTTTACATTTTATAATATTTTGAAACATTTTTACGATGCTTAAAGTTACCAAAAAAATATTCTATTTTTATAAAAAACTAAGATAATACTTAGCTTAATAAGATAAAATTATTCCGTATTTGAAATATTTAATATTTTTTAGGAAAAGCTATGGAAATCACAGATTTACCTTATCTAATCATAGGAATCATTTCAGGTATTGCTTCTGGACTTTTTGGTATTGGAGGGGGTATGATTATCGTTCCTTCTATGTTTGCACTTGGAGCAAGTGCCCATCATGCCATCGGAATTTCAGTATTACAAATGATTTTTGCGGCAGTTTTTGGTTCTTATATTAACTACAAGAAAAAAAATCTAAATCTTAAAGATGGTATTATGATAGGTTTTGGAGGGCTCATAGGAGCAAGTTTTAGTGGAATGCTTTTAAAATCTTTAAGTGATATAGCTCTTACTAGTGTATTTTTGGTAGTAAGTTGCATATTTTTTATTAAATATACTTTTGGAATTAAAGAAAACATTGTGCAAAATCAAAGAAGTGTTTGGGTAAAGAATGTCATTTTATTTATTGCTGGAGCTTTTACTGGTATTTTTGCTATTTCTTTAGGAATTGGTGGTGGACTTTTAATTGCTCCAATTTTAGCTTATTTTCTAGGTTATGATAGCAAAAAAGTTGTTTCTTTATCTTTATTTTTTGTCATTTTTGCTTCAGTCTCGGGTATTATATCTTTTTCAAATTCTGGAGTTATAGACTCTGAAGTTATTCATAAAGGAATACTAGTAGGTATAGCTTCCATGGTCGGAGTTGTTATAGGAATTAAAATCATAGAAAAAATGCACATTTTAGCTCATAGAAAAATTTTGCTTTGTGTATATGCTTTATCAATACTTGGAACCACTCACTCTTTGCTTGATAAACTAAACCTTATAAATTTTTAACTTGAGTTAATCTAAGTTTTTTTAATTATTATTATGCTAAAATCTTAAATTTATTTAATATTTTTTAGGAAAAAACCATGAACGATACTATAAAAATCATCGGTGCAAGAGAAAATAACCTTAAAAATATCCACCTTGAAATTCCTAAAAACAAACTCATTGTTTTTACAGGACTTAGTGGAAGCGGAAAATCAACCCTTGCTTTTGGCACTCTTTACGCTGAAGGACAACGCCGTTATATAGAAAGTCTAAGTGCTTATGCCAGACAGTTTTTAGACAAAGTAGGCAAACCTGATGTTGATAAAATCGAAGGCTTAACTCCAGCTATTGCCATAGATCAAAAAACCACTTCTAAAAATCCACGATCCACTGTAGGGACCATTACTGAAATTTATGATTATCTAAGACTTTTATATGCAAGAGTAGGTATTCAACACTGCTATCGATGCGGACAAAAAATTTCATCCATGAGTGCAAGTGATATAGTTGATGAAATTTTAAAATTTCCAAAAGGTGCAAAAATTATCATCTATGCCCCACTCATACGAGAAAAAAAAGGAACTTATGCGGATTTACTTGAAAATTTACGCAATAAAGGCTATGTAAGAGCACAAATTGACGGGGTTTTAGTAAGACTTGATGAAGAAATAGAATTAGCTAAAACAAAAAAACATACTATAAAATTAGTCATAGATCGTCTTGAAATTCAAAAAGACTTACTCTCTCGCCTTGCAAGTGATATAGAAAAAGGTTTACAAGAAAGTTTTGGAGAAATAGAAATAGAAGTTTTAAATCATGAAGAAATAAATCTTAATAAACACTACCATTTTAGTGAGCATTCAGCTTGTTTTGATTGTAAAATTTCTTTTGTTCCGCTAGAACCTTTAAGCTTTTCTTTCAACTCTCCAAAAGGGGCTTGTGAAGCTTGCGATGGACTTGGAATTCGTTATACTCTAGATATGAAAAAAATTATCGATGAAAACTTAAGCCTTGAAAACGGTGCAGTTAAAAACATGTATGGTTTTAACAAAAGTTATTATTATAAATTTCTAATCGCCTTTTGTGAACAAAATGAAATTTCTACTAAAATACCTTTTATAAAGCTAAATGAAGAGCAAAAACGACTAATATTGTATGGTAATGCAAAAACCATAGAATTTCTTTGGAAAAGAAATCGTTTAAAACGTACTTTTGAAGGTGTAGTTAAAATAGCCTATGAAATGCTAAAAGATGAAAAAGATTTAAGTGAATATATGAGTGAAAAAATTTGCAAAGATTGCGGTGGACATCGTTTAAGACCTGAAAGTTTAGCTGTAAAAGTCGCAAAAAAAGGTTTAGGTGAAATTTTAGATATGAGTATAGAAGATAGTACTGCTTTTTTTACTGAAGAAAAAAACTTCTCTTATTTGAGTGAGCAACAAAAACTTATTTCTAAGCCTATATTAAAAGAAATCAATGAAAGACTTTTCTTTTTATATGACGTAGGACTAGGTTATCTTTCTTTGGGACGTGATGCAAGAACTATTAGTGGAGGAGAAGCTCAAAGAATCCGTATAGCCTCGCAAATTGGCAGTGGTTTAAGTGGAGTAATGTATGTTTTAGATGAACCTAGCATTGGACTTCACGAAAGAGATACAGCAAAACTTATAAAAACTTTAAGAAATTTACAACAAAAGGGTAATACCTTAATCGTTGTAGAACATGATAAAATGACCATAGAAGAAGCAGATTTTATAGTAGATATTGGTCCAAAAGCTGGAAAATTTGGAGGTGAAGTTATATTTAGTGGAACTTATCAAGAACTTTTAAAAAGCAAAAGTCAAACTGCACTTTATATGAATGGTAAAAAACAAATTTCACAACTTAAAAACAGAACACAAAAAGAATGGCTAGAACTTAAAAATGTTAATATCAATAATATACAAAATTTAAGTGTTAATTTTCCTTTGCAAAATCTAGTCGCTATAACTGGAGTTTCTGGTTCTGGAAAAAGTTCTCTTATACTTCAAACCCTCCTTCCTTTTGCACAAGAAGAATTAAATCGTGTCAAAAAAGTCAAAAAGCTAGGCGGAGTAGAAATAAATGGGCTTGAAAAACTCGATAAAGTCATTTATCTTGATCAAAGTCCCATAGGTCGAACACCTCGTTCGAATCCTGCCACTTACACAGGAACTATGGATGAAATTCGCAATCTCTTTGCTGCTACTAAAGAAGCTAAAATGCGTGGCTATAAAGCGGGACGATTTTCTTTTAATGTTAAAGGTGGAAGATGTGAAAAGTGTAGTGGAGATGGAGAAATTAAAATAGAAATGCATTTTTTACCCGATGTTATGGTTGTATGCGATACTTGTCAGGGCAAACGCTATAATGATGCCACACTAGAAATCAAATATAAAGGTAAAAATATCAGCGAAATTTTAAATATGAGTGTCTTAGAAGCGAGTGAATTTTTTGCAGCCGTTCCTAAAATCAAGCAAAAATTAGATACTCTAGTAAAAGTGGGTTTAGACTATCTAACTCTAGGGCAAAATGCCACAACTTTGAGTGGAGGCGAAGCACAAAGGATAAAGCTTGCCAAAGAATTAAGCCGTAGCGATACAGGAAAAACACTTTATATACTCGATGAGCCTACAACAGGACTGCATTTTGAAGATGTCAATAAACTCATCTTAGTTTTACAGCATTTAGTTGATCTTAAAAACTCTGTTTTTGTAATAGAGCATAATTTAGATGTGATCAAAAATGCTGATTACATCATCGATATGGGACCTGAAGGTGGGATTAAAGGAGGTAAGGTTATTAGTACAGGAAGTGTAGAAAAAGTGGCCAAAGATTATAAAAAAACATGTTCTTACACAGGATATTATCTAGATTTAGAACTTAAAAATACACAAAAATCATAATTTAAAATGTTTGATTTTTTATATAGTAATATAAGTTATTTAGGACTTTTTATAGTGTGTTTTCTTTCAAGCACACTACTACCTTTAGCAAGCGAAGCTTTTGTTTTAGGCTTTATAAAACTTGATTTTAGTCCATATTTAGTTCTTGTCATAGCAACCTTAGCAAATACTTCAGGAAGTTTAAGTACTTATGCTTTAGCTTATTTTGGAAAAGAAAAATTTTTAAAAAAATACTTTAGTAAATCATTAAAAAAACTAGACAATTTCAATGCTAATTTTACTAAATTTGGAAGTACATTTGCTTTTTTAACTTTTTTACCTTTAGTAGGAGATCTCTTTGCACTTGGACTAGGTTTTGCCAAATATTCTTTTTTAAAAACTATTTTTTTTATCTTACTTGGAAAATTAAGCCGTTATGCTTTTATAATTTTCATAGCAAACTCCTTTTAAAAGTCTATCTTTTATAAGTTTTAAAAGTTTTACATTATCTACATTTTTTAGAATTTTAACACAATTTTTAGTGCTTAAATCCACCCCCATACTCATTTTTGGTTCTTTAAAACAACGCCAACTCATACCTCTTGCCAAAGAACTATCACAAATAACATCAGCATAACACTCATCAAAATCTGCAATACTAGAATCTAACACATAAGCTATAGTTAAAGCATCATGTATCCAAGTTCCCTTTGTACCACGTGTTTTAGAGGCGTAATCAATCCAAACGCTTAAAGTTTTGACAATAAAATCACATAAAATATTTTTACCTTGCAAATCTTTTAAATCTTCATGTGTTAATAAAGTCTGCATAGTTGCATTATAAGGTACAAGTGTAATTTTAGCTCTTGAATTTAACACTATGCTAGCAGCCTCAGGATCAAAACCAAAATTTGTATCTTTGGTATAATAAGGCATATCAAAACAACCACCCATAATAAAAAGTTCTTTAAGATTTATATCAAAATCTTTAAAAATTTTCATAGCCATAGCAATATTTGTCAAAGGACCTATAGCACAAATAGAAATTTCTTCAGGATTTTTACTGACTAATTCTCCCATTTTAAAAATTGCATTAGGATGTATATTTTCTAAAATTTTAGGACTTTTTATATTTTTCCAAAGATATTCAAGTTTCAAATTTTTTACACTTTCATCGAGTCTTTGACGCCAAGCTTTACTTGGTTCTCTTAAGGCTTCATTTGCTCCTAAATAAACAGGAATGTTTAAATTTAAACGTTTAAATAAATCCTTAGCCACGCTATAAGCAACAAGGCTTGGGACATTACCACAAACCGTGCTTAGCATTTCAAGTTTGATCTCTTTAGATGTCAAAATCAAAGCAAGAGCCAAACCATCGTCAGTATTTGCTCCTACAATAGCATTGCCTATATCCGTATCTAAGATAAGTCTCATATCGCATCTTCTATTTTATTTAAATCTCTACCTCTAGTTTCTGGAGCAAAAAATGTAGTCACAAAACCTATACCTGCAGTTAATACAAAATATATTGCAATAGGCCACCAAGTACCATAATACGCAAGCAAAGCAGAAGCAACCATAGGTGCCGTTCCTCCTGAAAAAATAGAACCTAATTCCTTGGCAAAAGCCATTTTTGTATAACGATTTTTTACCCCAAAAATCTCCACACCCCAAGCTGCTTGAACCCCAAAAATTCCTAAAGATGCTAAAGACATACCTATAATAATAGTTAAAATCACAATAATTTCATTCTTGCTATCTAAAAGCATAAAAGCAGGAAAAGCATAAATCATCAAAAGCAAACAAAACATTCTATAAGTAATACGTCTTCCAAACCTATCGCTTAAATAACCCGCCAGAGGAATAACTAAAAATCCTACCAATGAAGCTATCATTACTGCTGTAGTAGCCACTGATTTATCTAAAAGCAAAATTTTAGTCACATAACCCACAATAAAACCTTGTGCAAGATAAGAAGGTCCATTTTCACCTATTCTTAAACCCACCATAATCCAAAAAGTACGACTTTTTTGCCAAAAACTTCTTTCATCTTTTTCCACATGTTTTTCATTATCAAGACGTAATTTCATCATTTCATTTTTTTGTTTTTCAAAAACAGGAGTTTCTTTTACATAAAAACGAATATATACTGCAAAAAGAGCAATCAAAATGCTTCCAACAAAAGGAACCCTCCAGCCCCATTCTTTAAAACTTGTTTCGTCCATTTGAACCATCAAAAGCCACACAAAAGATGCAAGTAAAGTTCCGCTATTTGAACCCAAAGCAATCACAGAAGAAACAAGACCTCTTCTTTTACTAGGAGCATATTCTCCAAGCATAACCGTTCCTCCTGAAAGTTCTGCTCCTGCACCAAAACCTTGTATAAAACGTAAAATAACTAAACAAACAGGTGCCCAAACCCCAATCACTGCATAACTTGGAATAAAGCCGATTAAAGTAGTTGAAACCCCCATTAAAGCTATAGTAGCCATCATAACATTTTTTCTTCCATGTTTATCCCCTAAATAACCGAAAAACAAAGCTCCAATAGGCCTTGCAATAAAACCTATACCATAAGTTACAAAGCTAAGCAAAAGTGCAATTACTGGAGTTTGCTCAGGAAAAAATACTTCTGAAAAAATTGTTGCAGCTGCTAAACCATAAAGTGCAAAATCCGCATATTCCATAGCAGTTCCTAGCCAGCAAGAAAAAACTGCCTTTTTAAAAATTTTTCTACCTTCAGGTGTGTTAAAATTTTTATCCGCAATTCCATCAATTTGCTGATTTGTCATTATATTATCCTTGTATATTTTTTATAATTATGACTAAAAATTGCAGTATTTTTGCTTAAAGGTCTTTAATTCTAGACATTTTAAGCAAAATTTTGAAATAATTCTATAAATTAAATTTATTTTTATACTTACATTATCAAAGAAGAACAAAATTATGAAAACTTTAACCATTATCGATACTTTTGGATTTTTTTTTAGACTTTATTATGCTTTAAAAAGTTTAAAAAATTCACAAGGACAAGCTAGCGGAATGATTAGCGGTTTTGCTAATTTTATTTACAGTCTAAAAAATGAATATAAAAGTGATTATATTATTTTTGCATTAGATTCTAAAGGAAAAACTTTTCGTAGTGAAATTGATCCAAACTACAAACAAAATCGCACTCCACCGCCACCTGAACTTCTAGAGCAAATCCCTATTTGTATAGATATGATAGAAAAAATGGGATTTATAAGTGTTTCACAAGAAGGTTACGAAGCTGATGATATCATCGCTTCTGTTGTAAAAACTTGTGAAAATAAAGATATTTTTGTACGCATTATTACTCAAGATAAAGACCTTTATCAACTCATAAAAGATGGTAAAACAAGCATTTATAGTCCTATTTCTAAAAATGACTATAATGAAGCAGCTTGCTTAGAAAAATATGGGGTAAAACCTTGTCAAATAAGAGATTTTTTAGCCCTTTGCGGAGATAGTTCTGATAATATCCCTGGAGTCAAAGGCATAGGTGCAAAAGGAGCTAAAACCCTACTTGATGAGTTTGGAAGCATAGAAGGAATTTATGAAAATTTATCTCTAGTGCGTAATAAAAGAAATCGTAACTTACTTTTAGAGGGTAAGGAAAATGCATTTTTAAGCAAAAAATTAGCTTCTTTGTATGAAAATTTAGAAGTACAAAATCTTATAGAAAAAGCTATTTATCCACATGAAGAACCTCTTTTAAAAATACTTGAAATTTTAGAACACTACGAACTTAACACCTTACTTAAAAAACTGCGTCAAAATCCTGATAATAAAGATAAAAATTTAGGTTTTAAAGCCACTTTAATACAAGATGAAAACAAACTTTTTGAAATTTTAAATACCCTTGATAAAGAAAGTATTATCGCTTTTGATACGGAAACAACAGGGCTTAATACTAAAGAAGCTAAAATTGTTGGTTTTAGTTTTTGCATAAATGAAAATGAAGCCTTTTACGTGCCTTTAACTCATAATTATCTTGGAGTAGGTGAGCAAATCTCATTACAAAGCGCCAAAAAAGCTATAGAACTGATCTTTAATCATTTTGTTATAGGACACAATCTTAAATATGATTTTAAAATCATTCAAAACAATTTTGGATTAACTTTACCTAAAAAATTTGCTGATACTATGATTTTAGCATGGCTTAAAGATCCTTCTTTAAGAATAAATATGGATGATTTAGCCTTAAGGCTTTTTAACTATGAAACTTTACATTTTGAAAATCTCGTTAAAAAAGGAGAAAATTTTACAAGCGTAGAACTTGAAAAAGCTTGCAAGTACGCAGCAGAAGATGCTTATATCACTTTAAAATTTTATCTTTATTTTTTAAAAAATCTTGAAACTCCTTTATTAGAGCTTGCTAAAACTTGTGAATTTGATTTTATTAAAATTATTATGATGATGGAGGAAAATGGCATAAAACTTGATACGAATGCACTTGAAATCCTTATGAAAAAATTTGAAAATGAAATCAAAAATTTAAGTGAAGAAATTTATACTCTTTGCGAAGATAGATTTAACCTAAACTCACCTAAACAAGTAGGTGATATACTTTTTGAAAAACTTAAACTTCCAAGTGGAAAAAAAGGTAAAACAGGATATTCTACCGATGAAAAAGTTTTAAATGCACTTTTAGATAAACATCCTGTTATTGCTAAAATTTTAGATTATAGAGAACTTGCCAAACTTTATTCAACTTATTGTGAACCTTTATTAAAACTAGCGTTAAAAGATAAAAATTCACGCATTTATTCAAGTTTTTTACAAACTGGAACTGCAACAGGACGCCTTTCATCTAAGGATCCAAATTTGCAAAACATCCCTGCACACGGACAATACGCAAAAGATTATAAATCTTGCTTTGTAGCTAAAGATAGATTTAGTTTTATCTCTCTTGATTATTCTCAAATCGAACTTAGAATGCTTGCGCATTTTAGCGAAGATGAAAAACTTTTAAATGCTTTTGCCAACGATGAAGATATACACGCAAGAACAGCCATGATGATTTTTGGAGAAAACAATTATGAAACTAGAAGTGTTGCAAAAAGTATAAATTTTGGACTTATTTATGGCATGGGCTATAAAACTTTAAGTCAAAATTTAAAAATAGAAGCCAGTTTAGCTAAATCCTACATAGAAAAATATTTTGAAAATTTTACTAGTATTAAGAAATATTTTGAAATAGTTAAAAATGAAGCTAAACAAAATGGCTTTATCACTACTTTAAGCGGTCGCAAGCGTTATTTTGACTTTGAAAACGCAAAACCTATGCAAATTGCCATGTATGAAAGAGAAAGTATTAATTCAATCTTACAAGGCTCAGCGGCTGATGTAATCAAACTTGCAATGTTAGAAATCAATAAAGAATTAAATGAAGATAAGAAGCTCATCCTGCAAATTCACGATGAATTAATTTTTGAAGTAAAAGATGATTTATGTGAAAATTTTGTAAAAAAAACTAGAGATATTATGGAAAATATAGTAAAATTAAAAGTAAAATTAAAAACAAGTTCAAGTATTGCCAAAAATTGGGGCGATCTAAAATAATCAAGGAGATATTTAATGGATCTTTCAACTATACTAGGAATGGTACTTGCAGTTACTAGTATTTCAGTAGGAGATATACTAGAAGGAGGAAATCCTTTACATGTTATTCACCTTTCTTCCTTTCTTATAGTTATGCCAACAGCTGCATTTTGTGCAATGACTTCTACACATAAAAAAATCGTAAAAGCAGCTTATAAAGAACTCAAAGTTGTCTTTAAAGGTTCTGGAGTAAATCTACCTGAAAGGATAGCCCAGTTAATAGAATTTGCTATTATTGCAAGAAGAGATGGGCTTTTAGCATTAGAATCAAGAACCAATGAGATTGAAAATGAATTTTTAAAAAATGCTATGATGATGCTTGTAGATGGTAAAAGCTTTGAAGAAATTCACGAAAGCATGGAAATACAAACCGAACAACTTGAAGAGCATTATAAAGAATGCGCAGAATATTGGATAGTATTTGGAGAAACCTGCCCTACTATGGGACTTGTTGGGGCGGTTTTTGGTCTTATTCTAGCTCTTAAACTACTAGACAATCCCCAAGCAATGGCAGCCGGTATTTCAGGTGCTTTTACAGCTACGGTTACTGGGATTTTTGGTGCTTATGCACTTTTTGCACCTTGGGGAAGAAAAATGAAAGCTAACGGAATGGATCTTGTAAAAGAGCAAATTGTCATCACTGAAGCCATAAAAGGAATTGCAGAAGGTGCGAACCCTAGAGATTTGGAAGCTAAGCTTTTTAATTTCCTAAGTCACGATGATCCAAAAATTTCACAATTTGACAAAGGTTAAAAATGGCCAAGAAACATAAATGTCCAGAATGTCCTGCAGGTGAAAAATGGGCTGTACCTTATGCAGACTTTCTAAGTTTGCTTTTGGCGCTTTTTATTGCTCTTTGGGCAATTTCTAAAACAAATCCTGCTAAAGTAGAAGCTTTAAAAACCGAATTTGTTAAAATCTTTGATTACACCTCTACTCAAACAGTCAAAGAAGAGAGTAAAACCCAAGAAAAATATAAGGGTGCGGCAAAAGAAGAAAGTGATGAACTCAAATCGCTAAAACAAATGACTATGACGCAGCAAGAAACTATCAAACGCCTTCAAGCAGCTCTAGATCAAAGCGACAATCAGATTGCTCTTAATCTTCCATCTAAAGTTGAATTTGAAAGAGGTAGCGCTCAAATCGTTTCAGCTGATATACAAGATTATTTAAAACGTATGGCTGAACTAACAACATATTTACCACCTCAAGCAAAAATAGAAATTAGAGGCTATACAGACAATAGCGACTCTATTATAAGAAGTTATGAACTCGCCTATCAAAGAGCAGAAAATGTATTAAAATATTTTATAGAAGGTGGAGCAAATTTAAAAAATATTAGCATTAAAAGCTACGGGCTTAATAATCCTATCAATGGAAATCCACAATCTCTAGAAAATAATAGAGTAGAAATATATTTTAAAGTCGATACAGCAGATACAAGTACTCAAAAATCGGTTCTTGAACTTATCAATAAAATAGGAACTAAAGCACCTTAAAAGTTTTAGTTTCCTTTTTTTACTTGACCAGCTAAACGACTCTTATTATTTGTATTATAAACAAATCCTAGTACCTCAGCTACAGCTTTAAACATTTCCCTAGGAATAAGATCATTAACATCGCAAGCTTTATAAAGCTCCCTTGCTAAAGGAGGATTTTCATAAACTACAACATTATTTTCATAGGCTACTTGTTTTATGCGAAGAGCGAGAAAATCCACTCCTTTGGCAACAACCCTAGGAGCTTGTTCTTTACTTGTATCATAACGAATAGCTACAGCATAATGCGTTGGGTTTGTGATCACCACATCCGCACCTGCAACATCTTGAACCATACGACGACGCGCAGCTTCCATTTGAAGTCTACGAATTCTACCTTTAACCTGAGGATCTCCTTCCATTTGTTTATACTCATCTTTTATTTCTTGTTTGCTCATACGCAAACCTTTAAAATACTGAAAACGCACCAAAAAAACATCCAAAACAGCAATAATTAAAAAAGCAACTATAACAATAGCCGCTAAAACAATAGCCCTATCTCTTAGCCAAGTAAGCTGTGCAACCATAGTATAAAGCTCAACTCTTGGAAGCTCTTGCATAAATTTAAGTAAAACTATAAAAGCTATAGTAAAAACAATACCCACTTTTAAAATAATTTTTATACTTTCAACAATTTTTTTCAATGAAAAAAGGTTTTTTAAACCTTTTAGAGGATTGATTTTTCCTAAATTTGGCATAATAGGTTTGGTTGTAAAAACAAAACCAAATTGCATAATATTTCCCAAAACCCCAGCAATCATAATACTTAAAACAATAGGTGCAAGAATAATTAAAACCTCAAAAATGCTTTTAATCATAATGGCTTGAATAATACGTAAATCGAATTCAACGCCAATAAAACTTTGATAATATCTATATAAATTTACAATTCTCTCGCCCATAAAACTCATCATAAATAAAGTTATAGTTACTCCAATTATCAAAGTTACAATAGCTGCCGCATCTTGAGACTTTGGAACATTACCTTCTTTACGCGCGTCTTCTATCTTTTTGGACGTGGGTTCTTCTGTTTTTTCTTGATCTTCGCCTGCCATATTTTAGCCTAAGTAAAAATTTTAATATGTGTAAAATTATAGTAGAAAATTTATGAATTTCAATTAAAGAATAAAAATGAAGAAAAAGCCTCATGAAGAGGCTTTATACTAAGAAATTAAAGTTTAGCTTCGTTTTTGCCAAGATATTCAGCCACGCCTTTAGGGTTAGCTTTCATACCTTCATCGCCCTTATTCCATCCTGCAGGACAAACTTCACCATGCTCATTTGTAAAAAGCATAGTATCAACCATTCTCAACATTTCATCTATATTTCTACCTAATGGTAAATCATTAACCACAGCATGGCGAACTGTTCCATCAGCATCAAGCAAGAATGAACCACGAAGGGCAACTGCTTCTGCATAAAGTACATCAAAATTTCTAGCAATCTGCTTAGTTAAGTCAGCAACAAGTGGAAATTTAACCTGACCAATACCACCTTGATTTACTGGAGTATTTTTCCAAGCAAAATGTGAAAATTCATTATCTCCTGAAATTCCAATTACTTCAATACCGCGGTTTTTAAATTCTTGATATCTTTTGTCAAAAGCTATAATTTCTGAAGGACAAACAAAAGTAAAATCTTTTGGATAAAAGAATACTACCGCTCCTTTTGGACCTATATTTTTATAAAGATTAAAATCTTGAACAATTTCATTGTTTCCTAATACTGCTGGAGCAGTAAAATCTAAAGCTTTTTTAGTAACTATCATATTTTCTCCTAAATAATAAATTTTATTGATAGCGAAATTATATCGTTTAAATCTTTATTTTTTTTTAAATATCTAAAAATAATATTAAAAATTTAAGAAAGTTATAATTATTATCAAATAAGGTAAATTTTTGATTATCAAAATTTACCTTATTTAAGAATTTTATGCTAAAATCTTTTAAATCTTATATTAAAAAGGAGAAAAAATGGCTGTAAAAATTACAGATATATGTATTGCTTGTGGTTCTTGTATTGATGAGTGTCCAGTGAGTGCTATCGTTGATGATGCTAACAATCCAGAAGGCGAAGATAGATATTATGTTTATGCAAACAAATGCGTTGAATGTGTAGGACATAATGATCAACCAGCTTGTGCCAGTGCTTGTCCAACAGATGGATGTATAGTTTGGAGTGCTGTAGAATCAGGACAACCAAGTCGTGATAATATTGGTGCTGATATGAGAAGTGGGGACACTCCAGTTTTTGCATAATTAAAAAAAAGAAAAAGCTAGAGATTCCTAGCTTTTTCTTTTAATTTAACTTTCTTTAAACAAATTCAAGTATAATTTTAAGCCTTATTAAAATGAGGAGTTATTACAAAGATGGAAAAAACTTTATCTATAATTAAACCTGATGCTGTTAAAAAAGGTATTATAGGAAAAATTTTAGATCGTTTTGAAAGCAATGGATTAAGAATCGCTGCAATGAAAAAAGTTCAACTTAGTAAAGAACAAGCTGAAAATTTTTATGCTGTTCATAGAGAAAGACCTTTTTTTAAAGACTTGGTTGAATTTATGATTAGCGGTCCTGTTGTTGTTTCTGTACTAGAAGGAGAAGGTGCTGTATTGAAAAATAGAGATTTAATGGGAGCAACAAATCCTAAAGAAGCTAAAGCAGGAACAATTAGAGCTGATTTTGCTGAGAATATTGATGCCAATGCTGTTCATGGAAGTGATAGTTTAGAAAACGCAAAAATAGAAATTGAATTTTTCTTTAAACCGAATGAAATTTGCTAAATGAAAATCCCTTTTTCTAAGATTAATACAAAGGAATATCCTTTTAAACTTAATCTTGAAAATATGATTTTTGAGGGAAATTTAGTAAAAATAAATCCTAAGCTTGTTAAAATAAATGCTGTTATGCAAGGTTTTATCTATAGACCTTGTGATAGTTGTGGAACTGAGTTAGAACTTGAAATTAAAGAAAATTTAGAACTTTTTGCAAGTGATGGTATTTTTAAAGATAAAGCAAACGAATTGAGCAATACTATAGAATTTTTCGATGGACATATTGATTTAATAGAAGTTGCTATTAGCGAGCTTGAAGCTTATTTGAGTGATTATTTTTATTGCATAAATTGCAATAATTAATTAAATTTTTTAAAAAGGAGAAAAAATGGCAGTACCAAAGAGAAGAGTGAGTAAAACTCGTGCAGCTAAACGCAGAACTCACTATAAAGTTAGTCTTCCTATGCCTATAAAAGACAAAGATGGAAGCTACAAAATGCCTCACCGTGCAAATCCAACAACTAAGGAATATTAAAATCAATGATTAACATTGCCATTGATGCAATGGGTGGTGATTTTGGAGAAAAACCCATTATAGAAGGCGTTTTAAAGGCACTAGAAGCAAAACCTTTTAACGCTATCTTAGTGGGAAATTCTAAAATTCTAAAACCTTTAATACCAAAAAAATTAGAACAATATATACAATATGAAGAAGCTAGCGAAATTTTTTCGATGAATGAAAATGCCACGGATGCTTTAAAAAATAAAGAAACAACCATATACAAAGCTATTAATTTATTAAAAGAAAAAAAAGTAGATGCTGTAGTTTCAGCGGGTCATAGTGGAGCAAGCATGTCTTTAGCTACATTAAGACTTGGAAGACTTAAAGGTATTTCAAGACCTGCTATTGCTACTTTAATGCCAAATATCGTTAGCAAAACTTTACTTTTGGATGTTGGAGCGAATACAGATTGTAAAGCTGAAAATTTATTTCAATTTGCCATAATGGGTGAAGTTTATGCTAGAGAAATTATGCAAATTCAAAAACCACGCCTTGCTTTACTTTCCAATGGTGAAGAAGAATGCAAAGGCAATGAACTTACCAAAGAAAGTCATCAGCTTATGAAAAAAATTCCAAATTTTATAGGTAATGCTGAAGGTAGAGATATTTTCAATGGTGGAATAGATGTTTTAGTCTGCGATGGTTTTGATGGAAATGTTATTTTAAAGGCTTGTGAAGGTGTAGCAACAGCTATTTTTCAGCTTCTAAAAAACGAAGTAAAACAATCTTTGATTTCTAAAATAGGTGCTTTACTTATGAAACCATCTTTTAAAAAATTAAAAAAACACACAGATTGGCAAGAATACGGTGGAGCACCCCTTCTTGGAGTTAATGGTTGCGTGATTATAAGTCATGGAAAAAGCGATTCTAGAGCTATTAAAAATGCAATTTTTCAAGCTATAAATTTTAGCCAATCCCATATCAATGAACTTATAGAAAATGAACTTGGGAAATACAATGCTTAAAGCCAGTCTTAAAAGTATAGCTTCTTATATTCCAGAAAAAATTTTAAGCAATGCTGATCTTGAAAAGATAGTAGATACCACCGATGAATGGATCACTAGACGCACGGGTATTAAAGAAAGACGCATTGCTAAAGAAAATGAAAATACAAGTGATTTAGGTACAAAAGTTGCCTTAAAAGCTATAAAAAGAGCAAATTTAAAACCTGAAGATATTGATGCTATTCTCGTAGCCACTTTAAGTCCTGATTATTTTACTATGCCTTCAACAGCTTGTAAAATTGCTTCAAATTTAGGTCTTGTAAATATTAGCGCTTTTGATATTTCAGCAGCTTGTTCTGGTTTTATCTATTTGCTTGAACAAGCTAAAGCCTTAGTAGAAAGTGGTTTAAAAAAAAATGTCTTGATTATAGGAGCTGAAAAAACAAGCTCTATTATAGATTACAATGATAGAAGTATTTGCATACTCTTTGGAGATGGTGCAGGAGCTGGAGTTGTAGGTTTAGATAATGAAAATCATATCCTTGATGTACATACTGCAAGCAATGGTAATTATGGAGATCTTTTAATGACTCAAAGATCACAAAAATCAAGCCTATGTCAAACACTTTCTATGCAAATGAAAGGCAATGAAGTTTTTAAAATAGCAGTAAACACGCTTAGCAATGATGTTGTAAAAATTTTAGCTAAAAATAACATTTTAGCACAAGAAATTGATCTTTTCATTCCCCATCAAGCTAATCTACGCATCATTAAAGCCGTCCAAGAAAAACTCAATCTAAGTGATGAAAAATGTGTGATCACTGTACAAAAATATGGTAATACTTCAGCTGCTTCTATACCTATGGCAATGAATGATGCCTATGAAGAAGGTCGACTTAAAAAAGGAAATTTAATCTTACTAGATGCTTTTGGCGGTGGTTTTACTTGGGGATCTGCGCTTTTAAAATTTGGAGGAGAGAATTTTTAATTCTCTTTTAGCTTTCCAAAAGCTTGAATTTCTACCAAATAACCCTCTGCTAAAGCACTTCCTACACAAGCTCTAACAGGCTTAGGATAATTTTTAATCCAAGCATCATAAATCTCATTCATCGCATCAAAATCTTGCATATTAGCTAGCCAGATTTGAATTTGAATCAAATCTCCTTTGCTTGCGCCTATTTTTTCAAACAAAGCATCAAGTTCTGCAAGTGCTTCTTTAGTTTGTTTTTTAATATCTCCGCTAGGTTCAAAAGCCACTTGTCCTGCAGTTTTAAAATATTTATCAAAAACAATAATTTGCGACATTCTATCGCACTCATCAAAACGCTTTATCATGCATATTTTCCTTGAAATTCTTTCATAAATTCACACAAGGTTTTTACCTGTTCTAAACTTAGTGCATTATAAATACTTGCACGAATTCCTCCTAAAATTCTATGTCCTTTAAGTCCTATCATCCCAGCTTCTTCAGCTTCTTTTACAAAAAGAGATTCTAAATCTACATTTTTAGTAATATTAAAACTCACATTCATTAAAGATCTATCCTTTTTATCTGCATGTCCTTTATAAAATCCATTGCTTAAATCAATACATTCATAAAGCATAGTAGCTTTTTGAGAATTTTTCTCATGCACTTTATCAAGCCCACCTTGATTTAAAAGCCAATCCATTTCAAGATTAAACATATAAATAGCAAAAGTTGGGGGCGTGTTAAACAAAGACTGATTCTCAACATGAGTCAAATAATTTAACATACTAGGAATTTGTTTATTTTTGGATCTTTCTAACATATCTTTACGGATAAAAATACAACTTAAACCCGAAATTCCAGCATTTTTTTGCACCCCACCATAAAAAAGAGCGATATTTGAAAAATCTACTCTTCTAGAAAAAAAATCACTCGATGCATCAACAATCAAAGGAGCTTTAGTTTTAGGATAATTTTGATATTGAGTGCCATAAATAGTATTATTAGAACAAATATAAGCATAATCAGCATTATCACTAAATTCCACTCTAGGAATATGATTGAAATTACTTTCCTCGCTACTTACTACGGTTTTAACATTGACACCTAAAATTTGTGCTTCTTTAATTGCTTTTTTTGTCCAAACTCCTGTATTTGCATATTCACAAACCCCATTTAAAGCTAAATTCATAGGAATCATAGCAAATTGCAAGCTTGCTCCACCTTGTAAAAATAATACTTCATAATCATTTTTTAACCCATAAAGTTTTTTAGCTTTCTCTTGTGCCCCAAAATGCACTTCTTCAAATACTTTTGTGCGGTGAGAAATTTCCATTATAGAATAACCTTTACCCTGATAATCACAGAGTTCTTTTTGAGCTTGCTCTAAAATTTCTAAAGGTAAAGTTGATGGCCCTGCACTGAAATTAATTTTTCTCACAATTTATCCTTATAAAATTTTTGCTTCTTTTTGAGAAGTTTGAGAACTTAAAATAACAATATCTTCACTTTTAAGCTCATCTAGACTTACTATTTTACCATTTTTTCTTATACAAATAAACTTTTTACTTTTATCAAAAAAATTCTCATGTTGCAAATAGGCATTTTGCAATTTCTCTAATTTTAATTCATTATAACGCATTTGATTTGCTAATAAATGATTTAATTGCTTTTCTATATCATGGCTTTGCTTTATTTTTTCATCTATTATTTTTGGCAAAGAATTAAATTTAAAAAATTTACTTAAATTTAAAAGTAAATTTTCATAATTTTGCATTTTATGATTCCAAAGTTGTATTAATTTTTCTTCCATTAAATCCAAACTTTGCTCTATATCAAACTTAGAATAAAACAAAGTATCTATAGCAGCTGAAGGCGTTGGAGCTCTAAAATCTGCAACAAAATCACTAATAACATAATCGATCTCATGTCCTATAGCTGAAATTATAGGAGTTTTTACTTTAAAAATCTCTCTTGCTAAATTTTCATCATTAAAACAAAAAAGATCTTCCCTGCTTCCTCCACCACGTGCCATAATAAGAACATCTAAACCCATATCATCAGCTTTTTTTAAAGCTTGTGTAAGAGAAAAAGGAGCATTATTTCCTTGAGTTAAAGCATCAAAAATATAAATTTTTGCCAAAAAATATTCTTTTTGATGAATAAGTTTTAACATATCTTGCAAAGCAGCAGAAGTTTTTGAAGTGATAATGCCTACTTTTTTAGGAAATTTTGGTAAAGATTTTTTAAAGCATGGATCAAAAAGTCCTTCTTTTTGCAAACGCTCCTTTAAAGCCAAAAACTGTACTTCCAAATCCCCAAAACCTGCTTTTTTCATACTAGTAGCGATGAATTGATAACGACCACTTTCAGAGTATAAACTCACACTACCACAAAGTTCTAACAAATCACCCACTGTTGGCTTAAATCCAACTTTTAAATTAGCTCCTTTAAACATGACACAAGCTATACTTGATCTTTCATCTTTTAAATCAAAATACCAATGTCCTGAGCTATGCAAGGTGATTTTTGAAATTTCTCCACTTAAAACTATATCATCAAAATGTGTTTCTAATAAAGCCTTTGCTTTAAAATTTAATTCTGTTGGTGTCATAGTTTTTTTGCTATAAACATTGAACTCACGCCAAAGCTAAAACTTTTATAATCAAGCATTTCAAAACCAGCATTTTTAAGCTCTAAGATGAACTCTTCCTTGCTTAAAAATCCTTCAATAGAATTCGGCAAATACTCATAAGCGCTTTTATTTTTACTAATTATCCCACCTATACTTGGTAAAATATTTTTAAGATAGAAATCTCTACAATCTGCTATAAATCCACCCTTTTCTCTTTTTGTAAATTCCAAAACTACCAAAATACCATCTTTTTGAAGTACTCTAGCAAATTCACTTAAGGCTTTTTGTCTTTCTACAACATTGCGAATACCATAACTAATACTTAAGATATCTAAACTTTGATTTTCTAAAGGTAAATTTTGTGCCTTTGATTCTATAAACTCAACATTTGGAAATTTTTCTTTTGCAACATTTAGCATACCACTACTTGGATCAATGCCTTTAATATTTAAAATATTTTTTTCCATTTTTAAAGCACTCTCTTGCCAAATCTCTATCATATCCCCTGTGCCACAAGCAATATCAGCGATTTTTAAATCTTTCTTTGAATATAAACTCATTGCTCTTTGACAAGCTTTTTTACGCCATGCCACATCAGCACCAAAACTTAAAATTCTATTAGCTTTATCATAGGTAGGAGCAATTTGATTAAACATTTCTATAATTTTTTCTTGTTTTTGCATTTTTATCCTTTGTAAATTTTCAAATTTTTACTCGATTTTTTAAGCAATTTGCAAAATTTATTTTTATTATTGATTATTTTGGAAAAAATATTTTTATCCCTATCTTTACAATATTTTTCATAAAGTTTGTTTAAATTTTTTATCTCTAAAAAACGATAAAAATATTCTAAAAATATTGCCAATTCAAAAAAACTATTTTCAAAAAGCTCTAAATCAAAATTTTTTAGTATATTTTTTCTAAATAAAATAATTTTTTTTCTAAGTTCTAACGCAACAAGTTGTTTAAAAAATCTATCTTTGCAATCGCCTTCATAAAAAGAATTTTCTTTTATAAAAAAATCAAAATCATTAAACAAATCTTGGATTTTTTCATCGCTTAAAAATAGTAATAAATCTTGATTTGAATTTTCACTTGCTAAAATATCTTGAGTTTTTTTCATTATATCTTTAAACTTTAAAGCCAAAATATTACTCAAATTTTTATCTAAAATAGTATTCATACTTGATAAAACTATATACAAACTTCTTGAATAAAATAAAAATTCACATAAACTTTGCTTATCTTTTCTCTCTAAAGATAAAGTCCAATAAAATTTTAATTTTTTAAATAAATAAAATAAAAAAATTCTAAATCCATCATAAGCATTAATATAATTTGGAAAATCCAAGCTAAAATTCTGATTTTTTTCTATAATTTTAAAACATTTCTCTATATCAAAATTTTGATATTCAAAACCATATAAAACGATATGTTTAGAATTTAAATCATGATGCAATTCTTTTTGAATTTTAAAATCTTTAGGAATTTTAAATTCATTAGAACTATCCAATGTTGGAAAAAATATTTTTAAAATACAAATTTTAGGCTCTTCATAAATATCAATATAGGTTTTTAAAGAACAAAATTTAAATTCAAAACGTTCTTTTTTAACACTCTTTCCTATAATCTTTTTTCGAGCTTTTTCAAATTTTTTTTTAGAAATTTTTTCTTCTTGATTTTGCTCTAAAATTAAATTGTTAAATTTTATAATTTTATAAAATTTATTACAAAAACTTTGAAATTTAACACTATAATTTGGGGTTATTTGAGTATAAAAAGTTTCAAATTTAGAATTTCGAAAAGGTATATTATCTTTTTTTAAATTCTCTAAAAGAGTGTAATCAGATAGTAAAAAGCTTTTTTGAATTTCATAAACCATTAAAATAACCCTTAAAATATATGGGTTATTTTAACCTTATTTTGCTTAATGACACTTTTTACAACTATCAACATAAGCACAAACAGACAGATGATTGACGAGATTGCCTATCTTTTTTTCTAAATGCTCTTGATATTCATAAAGCTTAGCATCTTTAAAACTTAAATCCTCTATACCACCACATTTAGTGCAAACTACATGAATATGTTCTTCTTCATAAATATCGTAACAAGTTTTTTGATTTAAAACATTGATTTCAACAACTAAACCTTGTTCTTGTAAAGTATTAAGATTTTTATAAACCGTCGCTAAAGAGATTGAAGGGTATTCTTTTTTAATTTCTGTATACAATTCATCAATATTAGGATGCTCATGCCTTTTTAAAATTTTTAAAACACATAGTCTTTGCGGAGTAGCTTTTAACTCATGTTTTTTAAGCATTTGTAGTAATTCCATTGTATTTATTCCTTGCTTTTTTAAGTGGAAATAATAATAAAATTTTTATTAAAAGAAGTTTATATTAAATAATATTTTTTATTATTTAATGATAAAATTTTAAAACTTTTATCAACAAACTATTGACATCTTTTTCTAGTTTTTTTTCCACCTCACTTGTTTTTCCATGTTCAATAAAATTGTCTTCATATTCAAAGCTAACAACTTTTTCATGCAAATCATATTTTTGTAAAAAATTATTAATTAAACTTTCTATACCACCAATTTTAACATTTTCACTAAAAATAAACCAAATTTTACTTTTTTTAGCAAGCTCACACAAAAGCTCTTCATCTAAAGGTTTAGCAAAAATTAAATCGATCAAATTAGCATTATTATTCATTTCTTGCAAGGCTCTTAAAACTTGCCACGCTTTTGCCACACCTTGTCCATAACCTAAAAAAGCAATTTCACTATTATTTTTTACAAGCCATTGTGCCTTACCAAGTTTTATCTCACAAGGACTAAATTCTTTATCTAAAATAAAACTTCCTCTAGGATAGCGAAAAGCAATAGGTCCTTGATGTAAATAAACGTATTCCATTATATTTTGCATCATTTGTTCATCTCTTGGAGCTAAAAGAGTAAAATTTGGCAAAGGAGCTAAAAAACTAACATCAAAAACACCTTGATGCGTCTCTCCATCTTCACCTACTATTCCTGCTCTATCCATAGCAAAAACCACATTTAAATTCATAATCGCACAATCATGGATCACTTGATCATAAGCACGCTGCAAAAAGGTACTATATATCACAATAAAAGGCTTAAATCCTTCTTTTGCCATAGCTGCCATAGAAGTTACCGCGTGTTGTTCTGCAATAGCTACATCCCAAAAACGAGTTGGATACTTTTCTATAAGTTTATCAAGACCTGTTCCACTTGGCATAGCTGCTGTAACTCCAACGATATTTTCATACTTTGAAGCTAAATCGAGCAAATTCTTAGAAAAAATTTCAGTAGCAGATTTTTTAGTATCACTTTTTTTAACACTCTCTCCACTATCTATATCAAAAGCTCCTACACCATGCCATTTAGCATGTTTTCCTTCAGCTAAAGCATAGCCTTTACCCTTTATGGTTTGAGCATGTATCACACAAGGCTTTTGCATAGCTTTTGCTTGTTTTAATGCAGAAATAATTTCACCTAAATTATGTCCATCAATAGGCCCTATATATTCAAGCCCTAATTCTTCAAACAAAAGCCCAGGAGTAATAAGTTTAAAACTCTCTTCAAAACGCTTAGCCATATAAGTAGCACTATTAGGCAATAAATCTAACATTTTAGCAATACGCTTTTTAAAACTTTGATAAAACTGCGTTGCCATAGCTTGAGAAAGATACTTTGAAATCGCTCCAATTGGTTTTGAAATACTCATTTCATTATCATTCAAAAGTATCACACAAGGAAATTTAGAATCACCTAGTTCATTCAAAGCTTCATAGACCATACCCGCGCTTAAAGCTCCATCTCCAATTAAAGCTATAGGAGTACGTTTCTCGCCTTTTAAAGCAATAGCTTTGCAAGCACCTACAGCTAAAGAAATAGAAGTACTTGAATGTCCAGCTATAAAGTAATCCCCTTCGCTAGGTTTTGTATAACCACTTAAGCCATTGATCTGTCTTAAAGTATCAAATATTTCTTCTTTTCCGCTTAAAAGCTTGTGTGTATAAGACTGATGTGACACATCAAAAATAAAAGGATCTTTTTTTGCATCAAAAACCAAATGCATTGCTATACTAAGTTCTACAGCGCCCAAATTTGAACTTAAATGCCCACCATTTTTACTCACAACTTGTATGATTTTTTCACGTATAGATGCTGCTAAATTTTCTAATTCCTTTAAACTTAGTCTTTCTAACTCCTCTTGACTATATGCAAATTTTTTACTCATTATTTACCATTTTTTTAATTTTAGTTAGACGAGAATTAAGATTAGATTCTATATTACCTGCATCGCTTATAATAATAACACTTCCCTTACTAATCGCATCATCAAGACTTATTTTAATATGAGCATTCTGATCAAATTGCTCTTTTAAATACTCATAATCCTCTGCATTAACCTTAAGCTCAATTGCACTAGCACCTTTAAGCTCGCCGATTAAATCTTTGGCCAAAGCATAAGCTATTTTGCTAGAATTTAGTTCAAGTTCTTTCAAGATCACTTCTTTAGCGATATCTATAGCAGTATCTGCTAGTTCTTTTTCATTTTTTTCTATGAAATTTTCAAGATTTTCGCAAGCATTATCGAGTTTGGCTATACTTTTTAAATATTTATCTTTAAAATCACTCAATTCCTTTTGAAATTCCTCTTTGGCCTTTTCATAACCTTCTTTAATAAACTTTTTTTTAGCATTCTCAAGTTCTGAATTTAAGCGATTATTAAATTCATTCTCTTGGCTTTCTATTTGCATTTGAAGTTTAATAATATTGCTTGACATTTCATCTGTTTTTTTAAGTAAATCTTCAACAAAGCTTGGCTGAAATGTCGGAATTTGAGTTTCCATAACAGCTTGTGTAGAAGCAATGGCTTGATTTTCTTCGACTGGTTTTTCGTCATTTAAAGATATATTAGCATTTTCTTCATCTGAAGTTTGAGTATGTTTTTTTTCACCTGTATGATTATCAAATTCTGAAATAACTTTAAAACGATATCCTTCAACAACATGCTGATTAGAAGCTCCACCAGAAATAACATTACTACGATTAACCATCTCTTACCTACTCTATCATTTCATCCGCATCGCCTGTTTGCACAAGTCCTTGTTCTGCAAGTTTTTGCACCACTTCAACAACCTTTCTTTGCGCATCTTCAACATCTTTAACACGCACAGCACCCAAAAAACCCATTTCTTCAAGAAAAGCTTCACTTGCGCGTGTAGACATATTGGCTAAGAATTTTTGCTTTAATTCCTCACTTGCACCTTTTAAACCTATCATTAAATCACGTTTATCAGCTACTTTTAAAATTTCTCTTATAGCTTGAGTGCTAAGTTTTTGTATATCATCAAAAGTAAACATTAATTCTTTAATTGTTTCAGCCAAACGCTCATCACTTTGCTCAATATAAGTAATAGTTGATTTGCTTGCTTTTTGCCCTAAACGATTAAGCACTTCAGCTACAGCCCTTGGACCACCCACTTCAACTTTATAAGAAGTAAGACTTTCAAGCTTGCTTTCAAGTACTGCAGAAACCCTTTTAATAATACTTGGAGAAATATCACCAAGATTTGCCATTCTTATAACTACCTCAGCTCTTAATTCATCGCTAAAATACTCCAAAGTTTCTGCTGCATGAATAGAATCCATATGAGCTAAAATAAGAGCAATAGTTTGCGGATGCTCTTTAGTGATAAAATCTGCAAGTTGCTGTGGTTTAATTTGTGCTAAATAAGCAAAATTTTGATTATTCTCCATGCTCTTAGTGAGTTTTTCAAGAATTTTATTTGCAATTTCTGGACCAAAGGTACGAAAAAGTATTTCTTTAGCATATTCTAAACCACCGCTTTTAATATATTGATTTGACTGAAGCAAGGTATAAAATTCTTCTAAAACTGCAGTAGCCACAGATCTATCAACATTTTTAGCCATGGCAATGTAACGTGAAATTTCTGTAATAACATCAATTTCCATATGCGAAAAAATAGAAGTTGTTGCATCTTCACCAAGTTGTATAAGAAATATCGCCACCTTTTCAGGCATAGATAAATCATCATAAACCATTTTTTGTTCTTCGCTCAGCTTTATCATTACATATCCTTTTCGCCAAATTCACTATCATTTTGGATTAAGTTTTGCAAAAGTGCCGCAATTTCTTCGCCTTTATCACTCACCAAACTACGTAATTTTTCAAGTAAAACTTCATATTGAATGGAATCTTCATTAAAATTATCTCCAAAACCAAGTTGTTCTTCAACTTTTTTCTTAGCCGCATTAAATTTTTCTAAAGCATCTTCAGCATCATCTAAAACAACATTTGGACCTTGTTGTATTTCTTCTTGAGCTGCAACATCTTCGAGCATTTTTTGGGTAAATGGAGCAATAACTTTTTTATAAAAAATAAAAAGTAAAACCGCTGCAATAAAATATTTAACCGGTGGAATAAATGGTTCAATAAAACGATTATAAAAAGTTTTAACTTTACTTTCAACTCTAATTGACTCACGATGAAACGGTAAATTTTGAACCACAACACTATCACCTCTAGCAGCACTAAAATTGATAGTATTTTTAACTATACTCTCAACACTTGCAAGCTCTTCTTTAGTCAATGGGACATATTCGCTTTTTACATTTCCATTTTCATCAACCACATCTTGATATTTTCCATCTATAGTAACAGCTGCTGAAGTGCGTAAAACTGTTGCAAATTGTTTTTTAGTATTTGTGATAGTTTTAGAAAGTTCATTATTTGTAGTAACTTGATTTTTTTTATAAGTATCAATTTGACCCTTATTATCAAGTCCTTCAACAGGACCTATATTAGAAACTGCACCTGGAACACCTTGAATTTCAGGATCTTTTCTACCTGTTCTTTCTTCATTTAATGTTTGCTCACTGCGCACTATAGGATTTGGGTCATAAATTTCACTTTGAGATTCTTGCTTGGAAAAATCAAAATCTATATTTACACTTACTTTTACCTTATCCATACCACCCGCAAAAGGGGCTAAATTTTCTATAATTTTATCCTCTAAAACTTTTTCTTGATCGCTTTTAAATTTAATTTGTGCACGAACCAAATCATCTTCGTATGCTTCTTGTTCATCTAAAGGCACACCACTTTGATCACTAATTTTTACATTTTCTTTCGTGAGTTTTGGAACAGCAGCTGAAACAATATTTTTTATACCATCAATTTGCTTTCTAGTCAGTTTTAAACCTTCGCGAACATTTACAACAACTGAAGCAGTAGGTGGAATTTGTCTTTCAGTAAAAACACTATCTTTAGGAAAGGCTATATGCACAACAGCACTACGTATAGGCTCTAAAGTTTCAATAGTTCTTGCGAGCTCACCTTCAATAGCTCTTTGATATTTCACCTTTTGTTCTTCATTTGTAGCTCCAAAAGCTTGAGTATCAAAAGCTTCAAAACCTACGCGACTATCTTTTATAAGTCCTTCACTTGCAATAAACATTCTTTGACGATAAACTTGATCTTGTGGAACTAAAATTTTATTTTCACTTTCTAATTTATAAGGAATATTATTTTGTTCAAGTTTAGCTACAATTGCAGCAGAAGAGCTTGGGCTTACATTTTCAACTAAAACTGCATATCCATTATTTGCATTACTACCACTTCCACGAAACAAAGCTAAAAATACCAAAAATCCAACTACTACCACAATAGATGCAGCAATCACTATACGCTGCTTACGAGTTAAATTTTGATAAAGCTGCCCAATTTGATGAAGCATATTTTTAAAATCCATTAATTCTCATCCCTTAGTTTAGCGAATTTTCATATATTTTTTGATTTTTATCTATTTTAAAATTTTATCAAATTCTGTAAAAAATCTTTCATTTTCATAAGATGTTCCTATAGTAATGCGTATAGCATTTAAACCATAGCTTTTTAAATTTCTTATTATTATACCTTTTTTAAGCAATTTTTCAGACAAATCTGTACTATTTTTTTCATCAAAAAAATAAGTAATAAAATTTGTATAACTATCAATGGTTTTGATATTGTATTTTCTTGCAAATTCATTATAAAGATTCATTTGAGAAAAATTATTCTCTAAAGTTCTTTTAGTAAATTCATTATCATCTAAAGCCGCAACAGCTGCTTTTAAAGCAAGATTATTTACATTAAAAGGAGCGCGAAGTTTATAAAACGCACTAATAATATGATCGCTAGCTATACCATAACCGATACGCAATCCCCCTAGTCCATAAAGCTTAGAAAAAGTTCCCAAATAAAGCACATTTTCAAATTCTTTAATTAATTCACAAGGTTCTAAATGTTTTTTGTCATCTTTAAAACTTGCAAATTCATTATAAGCTGCATCAATCACAACTAAACAATCCTCATCCACACCTTTAATAAACTTGGTCACTTCACTTGCATCCAAACACTCGCCTAAAGGATTGTTTGGTAAGCATAAGAAAATAAGTTTAATTTCATCTTTGTGCATTTCATAAAGTTTTTTAAACTCATTTAAATCATGAGTAATACTTTGAGTTTTATAGCACTTTGTACCGCATTGTTTGGCATAAATTTCATACATTGCAAAGGTAACTCCAGCTTGCAAAAAAGCATTTTTAGAATTTAGCTTAGAATGTATAGCAAATTCAATCACTTGATCACTACCTGCACCGATGATGATATTTTCATTTTGAACTTTGTATTTTTGAGCCAATTTACTTTTAAGCTCTATCATACTATCATCAGGATAAAGATGAGCTTTATTTGCATTTTGTCTTAAACACTCTACAGCTTTTGGTGGCGTGCCAAAAGGATTTTCATTACTTGCTAATTTTATCACTTCTTTAACGCCATATTCTTTAGCAATAAGTTCTATATCTTTACCTGGCTCATAATTATTTAAATGATTTAAAAAGTCATTAAATTTCATCTTTTTCTCCTGATAAATAAGATCCAAGCCAAACAATTTCTTCTATATCTTTTAAAGCTTTTTGAACATTTTCATCATCAATATGCCCTTCAAAATCTATATAAAAACTATGTAAAAATTCTTTTGATTTTACAGGACGAGATTCAAGCTTGGTAAGATTAATATTTTCTTTTTTAAACTGCTCTAATAAAAAACTAAGCCCACCAGGTTTATGTGCTGCGTGTGCCAAAATAGAAGTTTTGCAATTAGGCATTTTAGGATTTTTAATATCACTTAAAATCAAAAATCTTGTTTTATTTGCTGCATTATCTTCTATTTTATCAAAAAGCACGGGTATATTATAAAGTTTTGCTGCTATTTTAGAACAAATTGCTGCTGCATATCTATCTTGAGAAGCTAAATAAGCTGCATTAGCTGTAGATTTTGAAGGTATAAATTCTATAGTACTTAGCCCATGACTTTCTAAAAATTTACGACACTGGTTATAGCCTTGCGGATGTGAATAAATATGTTTTATTTCTTTTAAATTTTCATTAATTCCTACAAAAGAATGATGAATATCCATATAAATTTCACCAAAAATTTTAAGCTCGTTGTATTTACCAAGACAATCCAAAGTAATACCTACTGCACCTTCTGTATTATTTTCTATAGGTACAACTCCATATTTTGCTTCTTTATTGCTTAATTCCTTAAAAACATCTTCAATATTAGCCAAAGCTATGTAACGACTCATCGCACCAAAACGACTCCTTGCTGCTTGATGTGTATAAGTTCCTTCAGGTCCTAAATAAGCTATAGTTTGAGGCATTTCTAAATTTCTTGAAACAGCAAAAATTTCTTGGTAAATCGCTTCTATAGCATTTTGATCTAAAAGTCCTAAATTAGCGTTTTTTAAACGATTGATAATGGCTCTTTCACGTTCAGGACGATAAATAGTTCCTCCACTGCTTTGCTTAAGCTCGCCTATACTTTTAACATAAGTCATTCTTTCATTTAAAAGCTCTAAAATTTTATTATCAACCATATCAATCTTATTTCTAAATTCTTCTAAATTTGGCATTTTAGCTCCTTTAAAAACTCAAAAACACTAGGATAAACTCCATCAAGTAAATCCGTATCAAGCTCTTTTATATTGCTTATCTTACCACTTAAAACTAGCAAGGTTTTCATGCCAAGTTCTTTTGCCTTAAGCAAGTCTCCTTTAAAATCATCACTAATGATTTTAATATCTTCAAAATTAACATTTGAATTTTGTTTTCTTATCAAATTTAAAGCTTCTTTATAAAAAGCAATGCTAGGCTTGCCTACAACCTCGTATTCAAAATCAATAGCATTTTTAAGCATAGCCATAATGCTACCTACACCAGGATAAGGCTTGCCATCTTTTTTATAAATACTAGTTTCGTGCATAGCTATAAACTTAATTTCTCTTCTAGCCAATTCTATCATACTAGCAAAATCTTTAAATTTAAAATCATCATAACTAGCTACAAGCACAGCACTAGGATTTATAAAATCAAGCTCAAAACCAAGATTTTCAAGACTTTTTACAAACTCATCTGCACCAAAAGCCGCAACTTTACAGGGTTTTAAAATGTGTTTTAAAACACTAAAAGGATCAATATAAGCATTTTCTTTTATAGCCAATCCTTTTTGCTGTAATCTTTGCAAAAAATCAAGTTTTTTTGTATTGTTGGTAATAATAATATAAGGAAGATTTTTTTTATTTAAAAAATCAATCAATTCTTTAGCACCATGGATTAAACTCTTATCATGATCAGAAATTAAAGTCCCTTGAACATCTAAAAAAAACATTTTAAGCCTTTAAGAATTTCTCTTCTAAAGCAATCTGATCTTCAAAATTTTCTCTTTGACGAATCAATCTTACCTGTCCTTCTTCAAGGGCTAATTCACAAACTTTATTACGAGTATTGTAATTACTACTCATGCTAAAACCATAAGCTCCAGTATTTTTAACAACCATAATATCACCACTTTGTGTGCTAGGTAAAGACCTTGCTTTAGCAAAAAAATCCCCACTTTCGCAAATTCCACCTACAACATCACACAAACTTTCTTTACCTTGACTATAAGGTAAAACTATCTCATGATAGGCCTCATATAAACTTGGACGTATAAGATCATTCATCGCTCCATCTACTATAATAAAACGCTTAGTCTTATTTTGTTTTTCATAAAGCACCGAACAAACAAATTCACCACTTTTAGCAACTAAATACCTTCCAGGTTCCATTCCTATAGTTAAATCAAGTCCATGAAGTTGTGCTAATACACCTTGTGCGTAATTATAAAGATCAATTTCACATTTATCTTTTTCATAAGCCACTCCAATACCACCGCCTATATCAAAAAATTTAAGATCGATTTGAAAGGCTTTTAACTCTCTTACAAGTTTTGCAACAATTCCCGCTGCTTCATGAATGGGAGAAATATCTAAAAGTTGCGAACCTATATGAAAATGCACTCCAACGGGATCTAAAAAAGATGAATTTTTTGCATAAAGATACATTTTTCTTGCTAGATCAATTTCAACACCAAATTTATTTTCATTCAGTCCTGTAGAAATATAAGGATGAGTTTTTGCATCAACATTTGGATTAACACGAATACTGATTCTTGCTTTTAGATTAAGTTCTTTAGCCACACTTTCTAAAAGCATCATTTCAGCTTCACTTTCAAGGTTGATATATAAAATATCATATTCTAAAGCAAATTTTAATTCTTCCTTAGTTTTTCCCACTCCGCTAAAAATAATCTTGTAAGCTTTTGCCCCTGCTTTTAAAGCACGCTTTACCTCGCCTATACTCACGCAATCAAATCCACTATCTAAATTTGCAAGCATTTGTAAAAGACTAAGATTTGAATTAGCCTTTACAGCATAAAAAATTTGAGATTTTCTAGCCTTAAAAGCATCCTTGAGATTTAAAAAACGCTCTTTTATCAAATCAAAATTGTAAATATAAAAAGGAGTGTTAAATTCTTGCTTTAATCGTTTATAATCCATCTTTTGCCTTTAATTTTTATAATTTTACTACACAAAACTTAATTTATCGATGTTTATAATACATATAAGCACTTAAACAAGCTAAAATTATAATAGGTGTTACAATACCAATTTCACTTGCTATTACACTATTTTCACTTAATCTAGTAAGCAAAAACAACACCCCCCAAATCATCAAAGTTACCACAAAAGCCACAAAAGCCACAAAAGCAAGATTAAAAAATCTTGCTATTATAGGAAAAAAATAGTACATAATAAGCATTAAAAATGGTGCAAAAAAAGGAGTAAAGATAAATTTATAAAGATTGATTTTAAGAGCATCTATATTAACATTTTGGGCCTTAAAAAGCTTAAAACTTTCAAATATATCAGATATGGAATAATCACTATTACTAGCTACTCCTTCTATGATCTTTGGTTTAAAACCATCGAGTGATTTAAGCTGAGAAAAATCTTTTAGCTCTAAACCAACACTAGCAAGTTCATAGTTTTTGGGTAATAATGTAATATTACCATCTTTTAAAATCCAACTTTCACCTTCAAATTGGGCATTTTTAGCACTTACAAAAGAGCTTAAATTTAAATCATTGATATTAAAAATTTTTATATTTTGAGCACTATTTTGTCCATTGTTTATCTTCGAAATATAAACAAAATTATTATTAAATTTTAAAAATACTTCTCCACTTTGATTCATAATAGTGCCATTTTTTAAAATATTTCTCTTATAATCATTTGCATAAGCAAAAGAAGTAAAATTTAAACCTATATAAACACAACAAAAAAACAAAGCCCATAAAAAAGGAAATAAAATAACATAATTTCTGCTCAGTCCTAACGCATAAAGACTTACAAATTCATTTGCCCTAATCATAGAAATCAAAGAAACTACCAAGGCAAAAATCAAAGAAATGGGTAATACATAAGGCACTGCTGAAAAAGACAAAAATATAACATAAAGCAAATCAAGATTGGCAGCTTTTGGTAAATCTTTAAAATTTAAGAGCAAATCAATACCGCAATAAAAACCAAGTAAAGAAAAAAATATAATAAAAAAATTTTTTAAATAAATCCCTGAAATAAAACGAAAAAATATCCACATCTTAAGCCTTTAGGCTATATTTAGATGATATAAAAGATAAATCATCATTTTTAATAAGCTCAAGCAAAGCTTCCTTGGCATGTTTTAAAACCTTGCTTAAGATTATTTCTTCTTCTGGTTTAAATTTACCTAAAACATGGGAAATCACATTTTCACCCTTTCCCACTCCTATACGCACTCTTTCATAATCATTTCCACATAAATTATCTATACTTTTAAGCCCATTATGTCCACCACTTGAACCGCCTTTTTTAAAGCGCAAGGCTCCTAAATTTATATCTATATCATCATGGATAACTATCATTCTTTCGCATTTATAAAAATCATTCACTGCTTTTACACTAAGTCCTGAATTATTCATATAAGTACTAGGTTTAAGAAATAAAGAAGAACCTATTTTAAAAAGTTCTCCTTTAAATTTAGAGTTTGTAAGATTTGTAAAATTGCTTTCTTTTAAAAGCAAGTCAATTAGCATAAAACCGACATTATGGCGAGTATTTTCATACTCTACGCCTATATTGCCAAGCCCTACGACTAAAATCATCTAGCTTTTTCTACGCCTACAACCGCTACTCTATCAGCATCTATTATAGTTACTCCCGCAGGAACTACAACATCACGAACAAGTAAAGCATCACCTACATCGAGTTTGCTTACATCAAGTTCAAAGAAATTAGGCAAATTTTCAGCCGCACATTTTACTTTTAACCTTCTTTTTGATTGGATTAAAACACCTTTATTTTTAAGACCTATAGCTGTTCCTGTAATTTTTACTGGAACCATATACTTAGAAACTACACCTTTTTGTGCAACTTTTAAATCTACATGTTTAAGTTCTGCAGTTACAGGATCTTTTTGATAATCCACAACTACAACACTTAAAGTTTTTGAACCCACTTTTACATCAAAAATTAAAGTAGTTTTTTTACGAACTTCTCTAATAAATTCATTCACTTTAAAAGCAGCATTAATGTTTTCTAATCCTTTTCCATAGATGTTTGCGATTAGATAACCATCTCTTTTTAAAGCTTTAGCAGCTTTTCTACCGATACTCTCTCTAACGATACCTTCTAACATCTTTTATCCTTTCTGAAAAAATAAGCTTTTATTATATCTAATCTTGGCTTATGGAAAAGTAAATTTATACTTTGTTTTAATTTCTTTAAGCTATAATTTGTTATGCAAACATTTAATATTAAATTTAAGGCTTACACGTGAATAAAAAATTTAATATCAATATAGCTTGGTTTTTAATAATCTTAGGTGGAATTATAGAATGCTTTTGGGTGAGCGGACTTAAGTACTCTACAGAAATTTGGCATTATATTCTAACAGCCATTGGAGTTTGTATTTCTTTTACTTGTTTTTTAAAAGCTTGTAAAAGACTTGAAGTAAGTATTACTTATAGTGTGTTTGTAGGTATTGGTACTATTGGAGTAGTTTTAAATGAAATGTTTATTTTTAATGAGCCTGCTTCCATGGTTAAACTTGTACTTATAGCAATTTTACTTTTAAGCATTATAGCCCTTAAATGGGTAAGCAAGGAAACTAAGTAATGGAATGGTTTTATCTATTTTTAGCTACTGCTTGTGAAATTTTTGGTGTAGTAATTATGAAAAAGCTCGTAAGCACTAATAATAAACTTTATCTTCTAGCCTTAATTGTGTGTTTTGGATTTTCTTTTGCTTTTTTAAATTTAAGTATGCAAAGTATTGCTATGAGTGTAGCTTATTCTATATGGACAGGAGCTGGAACTGCAGGTGGGGTGATGATAGGAGTATTTTTTTATAAGGAAAGTAAGAATTTTTTAAAACTTTTTTTAATTGCTGTGATTATTGCTTGTACAGTAGGTTTAAAATTTCTTTCTTAGGTTTAAATAATGAAAATATATATTAGCGGTATAGATACAGGTGTTGGTAAGACTTATTTAAGTGCTAGAATTTGTAAAAAATTAGGCTTTGATTATTTTAAACTCATTCAAGCAGGAACCCCAACAGATAGTGAGTTTATTACAAAATTTAGTCCAAAAACAAAGATTTTTAAAGAGGGTGTTTTTTTACAAACTCCCGCTTCACCACACAAAGGTAGGATTTTAGAAAATTTAAGCTATAAAGCTTTTGATATACAAATTCCACAAAGTAATAAACTCATCATTGAGTTAGCTGGGGGACTTTTTTCTCCTATAGATGATGAAAAAACTATGATTGATTATATAAGCAAGTTTAAATATCCTACTATTTTGGTGGCTAGAACTTATTTAGGAAGCATCAATCATACACTTTTAAGCATAGAAATTTTAAAACAAAGAGATATAAAAATCCTTGCCTTAGTGCTAAAAAGTGAAGATCATTTTAGTAAGGATTTTATAAGCAAATACACAAAAATTCCTATCATAGAATTTGATGATAAAGTATGTGAAAATCTTTCAAAATTTATTGTTTAAGATGTTCTTGGTTTTGGTGGAAATTTATTTCTTATATACTCCTTACCTTCGTTAGTGATTGTTAATTCATTTTTATTTTCGTCATAAAGCATATACTCTTTGTATATATAACTTGTTTGATTGTCTCTATTAGAAATAACATTATTAACATTTTGGAAATCATATATCCCACCAAGCAACTGCTCGATTTTTGTTGTGTTTAATGTTTCTTTTTTATAAAGAAGCATTAAAACTAATTCATCAAAAAAAGCATTTTGATTAATTTCTTTCATTTTAAACATCCTTATTATTAAGAATTTCTAACATAATTATACCAAAATAAACACTAAATTTCCTTAAAAATCTGCTCTAAACTCTCTACTACATAAACGATTTGTTCTTTTGTGATGATGTAAGGAGGCATAAAATAAATCGTATTTGCTAAAGGTCTTAAAAGCAAACCTTTTTCTAAGGCTTTTTGAAATACAAAAAGTCCCACGCGTTCGTGTTTATGGCTTAAAATATCAAAAGCACTGATCATTCCACAAGTTCTAAAATTTTCTAAAAAATCAAATTTTTTAAGTTTTGAAAATTCTTGCTGGATAAAGGTACTTAAAATTTGATTTTTTTCTAAAATATTTTCATTTTCAAAGATATCTAAAACCGCATTAGCTGCTGCACAAGCTAGAGTGTTTCCTGTATAACTATGAGAGTGTAAAAAGGCTTTTTGTTCGCTATAGGGTGCATAAAAGGCATTATAAATTTCATCCTTTGTAAGTACTACAGAAAGAGGCATAAATCCTCCTGTAATTCCCTTTGAAAGACAGATAAAATCGGGGCTTTGTTTACATTGATGCAAAGCAAACAAAGTTCCTGTGCGTCCAAAACCCACTGCAATTTCATCAAAAATCACTTGCACATTAAAAGCATGGCAAAGTTTAATCGCTTCATCGATAAATCTAGCTTCATACATATGCATATTTCCCGCACATTGCACCAAGGGTTCGAGTATAAAAGCACAAATCTCATTTGAGCGTTTTTCTAAGATATCTTTTAAAATTTCAAGCTCTTTAGTATAATCTTTACCTTGCGGCACAGGAGTGCTTAAACACTCTAAAAGCAGGGCTTTGTAAGTATCTTTATAAAGTGCAACATCGCCCACACTTAAAGCCCCTAAGGTTTCACCATGATAGGAATTGCTTAGGGATAAAAATTTATTTTTTTTCAAACCTTTATTTAAATGATAATGAAAACTCATCTTAAGTGCTACTTCAATGGCACTTGAGCCGTTATCTGCATAAAAACATTTATTAAAATCACGTCCCACTTTTTCACAAAGTCTCGCAGAAAATTTGATGATAGGTTCATGTGTAAAACCTGCTAAAATCACATGTTCAAGCTCATCGACTTGTTTTTTGATGGCATTTGCGATTTTTTCATTACAATGACCAAAAAGATTTACCCACCAAGAACTCACACAATCCATATAAGCCTTATCATCAAAATCATAAAGCCACACTCCTTTTGCTTTTTTTATAGGGATTAAAGGTAAGGTTTCGTGATCTTTCATTTGTGTGCAAGGGTGCCAAATGTGTTTTAAATCGAGATTTTTTAAGATTTGATTTTGCATTATAACTTCTTTTTTAAAAATATTTTGGCAAAATAATACTTTAAATTTTTAAATTTACAGGAAAAAAATGAAGCTCGAAAAAATTTTGCAAGATCTAGAACAAAATCACAATCTAAGAACTCTAACACCTTTAAAACATGAAAATAAATTTGTTTATAAGCAAGATCAAAAGCTTTTAAATTTATCAGGAAATGATTATCTTTATTTGGCATCTTCTAAAGAGTTAAAAACTGAGTTTTTAAACACCCTAAAAGATCAAGATTTGTTTTTTTCAAGTTCGAGCTCAAGAAGCTTGAGTGGAAATTTTGAAATTTATGAAGAATTGGAAAGTTTTTTAAAGACTAAATTTAAAGATAAAGAAATTTTACATTTTAATAGTGGTTATCATCTAAATATCTCTTGTATAGCAGCACTTTCTGGAATTTCTAAGACGCTTTTTTTAGTCGACAAACTCATTCACGCAAGTATGATTGATGGCTTAAGGCTCGGCGGGGCTGATTTTTTTCGTTTTCATCATAAAGATATGAATCATTTAGAGAGTTTAATCCAAAAACATTATGACAAATATGAAAATATCATCGTTTTAAGTGAAGCTTTGTTTAGTATGGATGGAGATTTTAGCGATTTTAAAACTTTATGTGATCTTAAAAAGCGTTATGATAAAATCAAGCTTTATATAGATGAAGCACACAGCGTGGGTTGTTTTGATGAAGAGGGTTTGGGGCTTGTTAAAAAACTAGCCTTAGAAAATGAAGTAGATTTTTTGGTTTTTACCTTTGGAAAAGCCCTTGCTTCCATAGGTGCTTGTATGATATGTGATGAAAAATATAAAAAATTTTTCATCAACAAAGCTAGAGCTTTTATTTATTCTACAGCTTTGCCACCTATTAATGTAGCTTGGACACAATTTATTTTTAAAAAAATGCCTTATTTTAAGAAAGAAAGAGAAAAATTAGAGCTTTTAAGTACTTTTTTTAAAAGCAAATTGCAAGAAAAAAATCACACTGTTTTAGGCGATGCTTATATTATTTGCTTGCTTTTAGGTGAAAATAAAAAAGCCTTAGAAATTTCACAAAAACTTGAAAAAGCTGGATTTTTTGCTCCCGCGATCAAAGAGCCTACTGTACCAAAAAATACCGCTAGAATCCGTTTTTCTTTGCATGCAGAACTTAGCATAGAAGAACTTGAAAGGATAATAGAATTTTTATGAAATATGAATTTTTATGTAAAAACCCTAATTCAAAAAAGCTTATAGTGATATTTGGGGGATTTGCTTCACATCCTAGTCATTTTTCGCATTTAAAAAGTGATAAAAATGTGATTTTATTTTATGATTATGAAAATTTTGATTTGAATTTTGATTTCAAAGCTTTTGATGAACTTTTTTTAATCGCTTTTTCTATGGGGGTTTGTATAGCCAATAGACTTTTAAAAGAGCTTAATTTTAAACAAAAAATTGCCATAAATGGCACAAATTTAGGCATAGATAAATCAAAAGGAATTCATCCTACAATTTTTAAAAAAACCCTGCAAAATTTCAAATTAGAAAATTTTAAAGAGGCTTTATTTAAAGAACGCAAAAGCTTAGCCAAAGATTTTATTTTTAAAAATGAAAAAGCTTTGAAAATAGAACTTGAAAGACTTTTTGACTTTGCTTTAGCAAAACAAGAAGAAAATTTGCTTTGGGATAAGATTTATTCAAGTAAAGAAGATGAAATTTTTCCACCAAATGCCTTGAAAAATAATTTTAAAAATTTGATTTTTTTAGATGAACCGCATTTTGCTTTTTTTCATTTTAAAATTTGGGATGAGCTTTGAATTTTTTAAAAGCAAAAGATTATGAAAAACATGCAAAAGTGCAAGATTTTATGGGTTTAAAACTTTGTGGAATTTTAAAAGATTTAAAAATTTCACATTTTGAAAAAGTGTTTGAATTTGGTTGCGGTAGGGGTGAATTTAGCAAAAAACTTCAAAATTTCATTACTTTTGATGAGTATTTAAAAAACGATATTTTAAATTTTAAAGAAAATTCTAATATTTTAATTTTTGATATGAACGAAATTGCAAAACAGGATTTAAGTAAAGAGAAATTTGATCTTATTGTCTCAAATGCAAGTTTGCAATGGCTTGATTTAAAACAAATCATACCAAGTCTTAAAGATATGCTTAATCAAAATGGCATTTTACTTCTTTCTACTTTTGCAGAACAAAATTTAAAAGAAATCAAGCAAAGCACGGGTTTTGGTTTAAATTATATTAGCTTAAATGAATTAGAGCAAATTTTTAAAGCCTATTTTAATGAAGTAAAAATTACTCAAGAACTTGTAGAATTAAGCTTTAATAATGCTTTAGATATTTTTAGACATTTAAAATTAAGCGGAGTAAATTCTTTAGGATTTTATCCTTTAAATAAAAGCTTTTTAAAAGAATTTGAAGAAAAATTTCAAAACAAACTCACTTATCATCCTGTATTTATTTTATGCAAAAATGATATAAAATAAATTTTTTGTGTTATAATCCAAAAATTGAATTTTTACACAAGGAAAACTAAATGAAAAAGTTTATAGTATTTTTTGGGATTTTGTTTTTTGTTTCGTGTTTAAATGCACAAAATTTAAGCATTTTCGTTGCTTCTTCAGCTTCAAAAGCAATGAGTGAAGTTAAAGATGAGTTTTTAAAAACACATCCAGAAGATAAAATAGAATTGGTTTTTGGTGCTTCTGGAAAATATTATGAGCTTTTAAAACAAGGAAGAGAATTTGATCTCTTTTTTTCAGCGGATACTAAATATGCTAAGGCTATTTACGATGATAAAAATGCCTTAATAAAACCAAAAGTTTATGTTTTAGGAGTTTTAGCTTTGTACAGTTTGGATGAAAATTTACTCCAAGGAGGTGTTGAAAATTTAAAAGAAAAGGCAGATAAAATCACACATCTAAGCATAGCCAATCCCAAAGTAGCTCCTTATGGAGTAGCTGCTAAAGAAGTGCTTGAAAATTTGGATTTAAATGAGCTTTTTAAGAATAAAATCGTTTTAGGTGAAAATATCTCGGTGCCTGTTTTACATGTAGATAGTAAAAATGCAGATATAGCCATAGTGGCTTATTCTTTAGTGTCTCCTATCAATCATCCTAAAGGTAAAACAAGTATTATTAATCCAAAGTATTTTAGCCCTTTAGAGCAAAGTTATGTCATTACAAAATACGCTAAAGATAAAAAATCAGCCTTTGAGTTTAGTGAATTTATTAGTTCTAAAAAAGCAAAGGAAATTTTTAAAAAATACGGATTTAGCACACCATGAACCTTATAAAAGGACAAATTTATGAGCTTTTAAATCAAGAAGATATAGTTATTGTTAAAATACTTTCTAAAGAAGTGATTTTTAGTGTTTTGATGCTTGAATTAAAATCTTTAGAAAATTTAAAAATTGGTGCTAGTGTAGAACTTCTTTTTAAAGAGCATGAGCTTTGTTTTAGCACAAGCGAAACTCTTTTAAGTGTTGAAAATTCTTTTTTGGCTAAAATTACAAAAATTAAAAAAGGCGAACTTTTGTATCAGGTATTTTTTGATTTTAAAGGTAATGAGCTTTCTAGTATTATCACTAAAGAAAAAGCCTTAGAACTTGAACTTTGTGAAAATCAAGAATGGCTTTGTTTTGTAAAAGCAAATGATATTGTATTAAGGAGTCATAGTGCTTGATCCAGCTTTTTTACAAACCCTTTATCTTACTTTTAAACTTGCTTTTATCACGACTTTTATTCTTTTTTTTATCGGTGTATTTTTAGCTTATTTGCTAAGTTTTGTGCGTTTTCCTTTTAAAACAATCCTTCAAAGCTTTATTTCTTTACCTTTGATTTTACCCCCTAGTGTTTTGGGATTTTATTTGCTTGTAACTTTTTCGGCTAATAGTTTTTTAGGGCAAGTTTTAAAAGAATATTTTAATCTTTCTTTGGTTTTTAGTTTTGAAGGTCTTGTTTTTGCTTCTTTGATTTTTTCTTTGCCTTTTATGGTAAATCCTTTGCAAAGTGCTTTTTCATCGATCAATCCAAATTTACTCGATGCTTCTTATAGTTTAGGTAAAAGTAAAATTTATACTCTTTTTAGAGTAATTTTACCTAATTCTAAAGCAGGAATTTTTAGTGCTTGTGCAATGAGTTTTGCTCATACTGTGGGTGAATTTGGAGTAGTGATGATGATTGGAGGACATAAACAAGGTGAAACTTTAGTAGCTAGTATAGCTATTTATGATGAACTTGAGGTCTTAAACTATAGCTTGGCACATCAATATGCTTTTATATTGTTTATTTTTTCTTTTTTAGTGCTTTTTAGTCTTTATTTTGTCAATAAAAAAATGAGTTTTCAATGATAAAAATTGATATCAATCATCCTATGAATACCGCTAAAGGAAGACTAGATCTAAAATTTAAAAAAGACATAGAATCAGGAAAAATTACTGCACTTTTTGGCGAAAGTGGAGCAGGAAAAACCACTCTTTTAAAAATCATAGCAGGACTTATAAAGCCTAAATTTGGCCGTATAGAAGTAGATAATGAACTTTGGTTTGATTCTTCAAAAAATTTTGGTTTAGCTTTACAAAAAAGAAAGATTGGTTTTGTTTTTCAAGATTATGCGCTTTTTCCAAATATGAATGTAAAAGAAAATATTACCTATGCTGCTAGTTCTAAAGCAAAGGTTAGCGAGCTTTTAGCCTTAATGAAACTTGAAAATTTAGCTAAAATTTATCCCAAAAATTTAAGCGGCGGGCAAGCACAAAGAGTAGCTTTAGCAAGAGCTTTAGCAAGGGAGCCAAAAATTTTGCTTTTAGATGAGCCTTTGAGTGCTTTAGATTTTAAAATGCGTGCCAATTTACAAGATGAATTGATTAAAATTTTAGAGTATTTTAAGATAAGCACTTTATTAGTCAGTCATGATCTAACTGAAATTTATAAGTTAAGTCATAGAATTTTAGAGCTTAAAAATGGAAAAATCATCAAGGACTTTCCAAAAAATGAATTTTTTACTCATTCAAGTATTAGTGCAAAATTGCGTTTGAGTGCGACTTTACTTGAAATTAAAAAAAGTGATATTTTGGTGGTTTTAACCTTACTTTTGAATCAAGATATTATTAAAATCACTCTTAGTGAAGAGGAATTTTTAAAATCTTATCCAGATATAAAAATAGGCGATACTCTCATACTTTCAGTAAAAGCTTTCAATCCTATTATTGTTGGAAAAATTTAAGGCATTAAGTCTTTGATGTCTATGCCAAATTCTTTAGAAATTTGATAAAGATGAGCAAGATTATAATTTGCTCCATGTTTTCTAGTTTCTATTTTTGCAATATAATTTGGTGATTTATGTCCTAAAATACTAGCAAGCATTAGCTGAGATATTTTTCGCTTTTTTCTTTCTTTTTTAACTTTTTCTACAATTTTATTAAAAAAAATATCTAATTCTTGTTCCAATTTGAATACCTAAATTGTTATTTTTAGAATGATAAAAAAGCAAGTGTAAAATAACAAACACTTATAAGTGTTTGTTAAGCTTTAAGTCTTTATAATTGATTTTTCATTTTTAAAAAGGAGTTAATTGTGAAAAAAATATTTTTATTTTGTATTTTTTACACTACTGTTATATTTGCAAATCCCATGCCTTTTGGCTTAGAGCTTGGTAAAGCTGATTTTGATGAAGTTGTAAAAAAATATCCAAACTTTTCAAATGCTGGTACTAGTATTTACACAGGGGGTAAGATTATTGAAGTGAGTTCAAGTGATTTTGAGCTTGGGGGTTTAAAAGATAAAGTTCTTTTTATTTTTGATAAAGAAAATAGATTAACACTAGTGCAATTAAAATTTCATAAAGATCGTTTTAGTGATATTTTATCTTCGCTTTCAAAATATAAAATTATCAAAAAAGAAGTACCTTATGTAGGTAATCGTTATATAAAATTACAGGATGGAGATTGTAAAATAGAACTTGAATCACCTCATTTAAGTTTTGAGATGTATTTAACTTATAAAACCAATCAATTTGAAAAACTTTATAAAGACTATATCAAAAAAGAAGAACAAGAACGCAAAAATAAACAAAATTCTATACTTTAAGGAGAAATCATGGAAAAATCAATTTTTAAAATCACATTAAGTAGTGTTTTGGCAGCTAGTTTACTTACAGGTTGTTTAACAACTACTTTACAAACTAATGCAATAATGAGTCAAAGTATTTTTCTTGATCCTGTGGCTAAGGAAAAAAGAATTGTATTTTTAAATATCAAAAATACAAGCGGACATGACGTAAATTTAGAACCTAAATTAAGAAGTGCTTTGGAAGCTAAAGGATATAAAGTTATAGATGATCCTGATAAAGCAAATTATATTTTAAGCACCAATATTTTATATTGCGATAAAAAACAAGAAAATAATGCTGTAGGCGGTGCTGTTGCAGGAGGTGCTGCAGGTGCTTTAGTAGGAGGACTTTTAGGAAAACTTACTGAAGATACAATTTGGCAAATGCAAGTAGATATTAATATCAAGCAAAAAGCTGATGGTAAAGTTTTAACTTCTAGTGGTAATGTTAATGGACAAGCTAGCGTAAGAAATTCTCAAAGCTCAGGCTTTTTAAATAGCTTTGGCGGAAATGTTCACAGTGTAAAGTAGGACATTTAAATTCAAATCAAATTAATAATACACAACAAACTTATGAAGGCAAATATATAGAAAAAAATACTATTATTTTTGCAGAAGCTGTAAAAACAGGACTTAAACTTCCTGAAGCTACGCCTATTTTAGAAGATAAAATTGCAAATCAAATAGCAGGATTATTCTAATTTGTTATGATTGCTAGATATTTTTCTAGCAATTCTTCCCTTATTTTAATATTTTTAATGTCCTTTATATCAACATTTAAAGCAAAAGATAAAATTTTGTTTTTAGTCTTTACGAATCCAACAATCCAAGCTAAATTTATATTATCATTAAAACCTGTTTTAGCATAAATTTTTTGGATTTTATCTTCCTTAAAAAGAATAATTTCTTTAACTTCTTCTTGAATTTTTTTAGAAAAAGGTAAAGAATTTTGCGAAAGTTTAAAAAGTAAATCAGCTTGATTTTTTGCAGAAATTTGTAAAGAATTATCTAGCCAAAAGGTATCTATTTTTGAAATTTTTGTATTTCCATAAGAAAGTTTATTTAAACTTTCTTGCATGGTTTTAAGTCCTATTTTTCTTGCTAATTCTTTAAAAGCAGGTACTTGAGAACGTTTTATAGCTGAGCTTAAATTAGCATCTTGCTTCCAAGAGGGTAAAAATACTTTCTCGCCTTTATAATGATAAAAATTTTCCTTTGCATCTCTAATTACGCCATTATCAAGCGCAATTAAGGCATTAAAAATCTTAAAAGTTGAAGCAGGAGAAAAAGCTTTTTTGGCTCTTTTAAAATCATTACTTGCATAATTTTTTCCATCAAAGACTATAAAAGTCCCACTTGTATTATAATCTTTAAAAAAATTACCAAGTATTTTATCCTCTCCAAGGGCTATATTCAAAAACAATATAAATACAATAAAATTTCTCATTGCTCTTTATATTTTGATAAGACTTTTCTCATTGCTAAACTTGCTAAAGCCAAGCCAAAAGAAGCTGTCACACCCATAAAAGAACCCAAATCTTTACAATGCGCTTCTTCATCAGAAAAAACTACATCAAAATTTCCCTTAAAACCTGATTTTCTAAGTTCATAACGAAATTTTTTAGCCAAAGCATCACCATGAGTTTTAAAAATATTTGCAATCTTAATACGAGTTGGATCAAGCTTTCTAGCCCCTCCTGTAGAAGAAATAAAAATCTGTTTTTTAAAGTCTATAAGGTGAGCTAAAGCTACTTTTGCAGGAATATCATCAATTGCATCAATAATAAGATCAAACTCGCTTAAATCAAAATTTTTAAAAAAATTTTCATCGATTTTACCAACTATACCTTTGGCTTTATAAATCCTTTCAAATACTTTAGCTTTGTCTTCACCTATATTTTCACTATGAATTTGGCGGTTTTGGTTAGTAACTTCAAATTTATCCGCATCAATTAAAGTAAGATTTTGAAAACCGCTACGATAAAGTACATCAACACAAACTCCACCTACCCCACCAAGTCCACAAACAAGTATTTTTATTTGTGAAATTTTTTGAAACTTTTCTTCACCTATAAGCCATTTTATACGCGTAAATCTATCACCCATTATTTACCTTTAGCCATTTTTTAACTTTTTTCATTTTATCATATGCTGTAAGATCAAGCATTATAGGGGTTATTGTAGTATAACCTTTTTTAAGTAAAACAATATCACTATTTTTCTCATCTTCAAAATCTAAATTAGCAGCTGCAAGCCAGTAGTATTTGATTCCACGCGGATTAGTATTTGAATGTGCTTCAAAATTATATATTCTTTTACCTGTTTTGCAAATTTTGATACCTTTCATTTTTGATTTTGCTGGAAAATTGATATTTAAAAATTCTTTTTTCTCCAAAGGAAATCCTTTGTCAAAAATATTTCGAATAATTTTTTTAGTAATTTTTAAAGCATTTTTATAATCTAATTCTTTTTCATTTTTCTTATAAAATTGAGAAAGAGCAATAGCAGGAATTCCTTGTAAAACTGCTTCTATAGCACCTGCACAAGTTCCTGAATAAGTAATATCTTCACCTACATTTGCTCCTTTATTAATTCCACTGATTACAAGATCGGGCAAATGCGTTTTATAGAGTGTATGCAACGCAAGATAAACACAATCTGCAGGAGTCCCATCATTAAGCTTGTAAAATCTCTTTCTTACTTTAACAAAGTGTAAAGGTTTGGTTAAAGTTATAGAGTGCGAACAAGCCGATTTTTCAACAGATGGAGCTACTATAGTAATCTTAGCTTTAAATTCTTTTTTTAACATTTTAACAAGCTTTTTAAGCCCTTCACTCTCATAACCATCATCGTTAGTGATTAAAATTCTTTTCATTCTTATCCTTTTTTATAGGCATTTTAACATAAAAAGCCTTAAGGACAAGATAGATTAAAGTTCTATTACTGATACTCTTTTATGATTGACTTCATTATCTCTAGCTAAATTCAATAAAACTACTGCATAATCAGTATAAGAAATTCGACTTTGATTTTTACTATATTAACTCAAAATTTCACCTGTCAATTTAAAATGATTTATCTTAATTCCTTTATAAAATTCAGCTGATAGATAAGAAATATAGCCAATTAATATCTCTTTTATCTTTGTAAAAAATCTAAAACTTCAGCTATAGCTCTTGCAACACCTAGAATTCTTTAAGAAATCCTACACTATCATTAGACGAATTTTATCATTTAAAAAAATTTTAGCTCCACCAACAACTACAAACTTAGCAAGATTATTTTGCAAAATGCTATACAAATGCTTAAATATGTTTTATATGAAGACTCAAATCCTTCCATTCCAAAAGCATCAACAATTACATCAAACCCTCTAAATCATTATTTTTAAGATTGAAAATATCTTAATTTAAAAATAAAATGAAATATAGCCTTATTTTAGATGATTATTTAATCTTAAAAATTAAATAATCATAAAATTTTTATATTTTTTAAAATTATGTTAATATATTTAAATCTATTTTTACCCAAGGAGAAAAAATGCAAAGAACTAACTCTATCATAATACTAAACTTATTATTATTATTATTTATGGGATGCTCCTCTAAAGAACTCAATCCTTTGGGACGATCTTATGGTGAGCCATATGATAGCGATCCACTTAAAATAGGAATGATACCCACAATACCAGCTAAACAAAAAACTCCTGCATTAGTTGACGGTGCAAATCTAGTTCCAGCAGATATTCCCTTAGATCCACCTTTGATAAAAATAAATACTTTTAAGGGAAATAGCATTGTTAAGGGACCTTTACCAAGATTAAAATCAAACGGTGAATTTAATGATGCATCTGTATATGAAAATAGAGGATATCCAAGTGATTTTGTAACCATCATGGCTCCATCAGGAGCTGCTTTAACCGTTTGGGCATTAAGACCAGGGAATTGGATATGGGGTTATAATCTATACTCAAGTATAGCTTTTGGAGATGCAAATGTATGGCAACTTATAGAATTTCCTAATAATAAAGTTATGATTAAAAATGCTAAAACACTAACTTGTCTAAATGCTTATGGAAGGGGAATTGTTCATTATCCTTGTGATCAAAGTAATTATGCACAATTTTGGAGACTTTACCCTATGAGCAATGGAGCTTATCAAATTCAAAATTTTGCAACTCAAAAATGCATTCAAACTCCTATAAAAGACGTGATGCATGAATTTAATCTTTCTTTTTATAATATATTTACAACAGATTGCTTAAAATCTGGTGAAAAAAATCTAGATAGACAATGGTATATAACAGCACCTACTTTTGGTTCTCGTAGACCATATAAATAAACGGAGTTAATTATGAAAAAAATATTTTTATTAATTTTTAGTATAAATTTACTTTTTGGGGCTTTAGAAGATTATAATGTTGGAACATGGAATTTACAAGGTTCTTCAGCAGCAACAGAGAGTAAATGGAATATTAGTATTAGACAACTTGTTACAGGAAGTAATCCTATGGATATTCTTGCTGTTCAAGAAGCAGGAGTTTTACCTACTACTGCAGTAATGACACAAAGACAAGTTCAACCTGTTGGAATAGGCATTCCTATTCATGAATACGAATGGAATTTAGGCACCCGAGCTCGTCCGAATTCTGTTTTTATATATTATTCAAGAGTAGATGTAGGAGCTAATAGGGTTAATATGGCTATAGTTAGCAGAAGACAAGCTGATGAAGTCATAGTTCTACCTCCTCCAACCGTAAGCTCACGGCCTATCATAGGAATTCGCATAGGAAATGATGCTTTCTTCAGCATCCATGCTTTATCAAGAGGTGGCAATGACGCAGGAGCCATAGTAACAGCTGTCGATGCTCATTTTAGAAACATGCCTCAAATAAATTGGATGATTATGGGTGATTTTAATAGAAATCCACAATCATTAACACCATTACTAGATGCGGATTTAAGAACACGAATCTATTTTGTCACTCCTTCTTCTTTTACACAAGCAAGTGGTGATGTTCTTGACTATGCCATTACTGGAAATTCTGATGTAAGTAGAAGATATAATCCACCAGCAATACTTGCTATATTAGCTTTTGCAGGACTTAGAACTTTTTTAGCATCAGATCATTTCCCAGTAAATTTTAGAAGATTTTAAAGGTAGTATTATGAAAAAAATTTTTATTTTAATCTTTATTTTTTTAAGTTTATCAAAATCTGTTCAAGAACCAGGTGACTTACCTGATTTTACTCCTATGTTTGCTATAAGATCTTTAGAAACAGGGATTAGTTTAAGTCCATTCAGAGAAACTTCTCAAAAACTTGAAGATCAAAATTGGATTCTAAGAGAAATTGTACTTGATGATAAATTAAAACAAAAAGATGAATTAGCCGAAGAACTACCATTTGGCTATGTGCAATTTGTTAATCCAAACAATAATGATTTATGTTTAGCAATACTAGAAGATGGATTTTTTGGAGGGAAATCGTGTAAAAAAGATTTAGAAGATGAAAAATTAGAAACTGTATTTTCCATCATGCCAACAACAGGATCAGCTGTTCAAATTAGATCCTTAGTTGAAGGAGGAAGAGAATGCATGGTAACATTTTATAATCCAAATGTTGCGATAGAAAATCGTTTTGGCATACAACCTTGCATTTTAGATCCTGCTTTATTTTTAGACTTAAATGAACTAATGTTTTTTACTCCAGCTATAATAGAAGCAACTCCTATTTATTAATTTTATATTTACTTGTAAACCAAAATTTTGGTTTACAAAAATATTAAAAAGTAATACTAATTTACCTTAATAATATTTTATTAACTATTTATTAATATATAATCTCTAGAATCTCACTTTTAAATTAATAAACATTTATCGTAAAAAGGAAAAATATGAAAAAAATTATCAGTTTATTCGGAACATGTGCTTTAGCTTTTAGTATAGCAAATGCAGATATAAATCTTTATGGACCAGGTGGTCCACACACAGCCTTAAAAGATATAGCAAGTGAATATAGTAAAAAAACAGGTGTAAAAGTAAATGTAAATTTTGGTCCTCAAGCAACTTGGTTTGAAAAAGCTAAAAAAGATGCAGATATTTTATTTGGAGCTTCAGATCAATCAGCTTTGGCTATAGCAAGTGATTTTGGTAAAGATTTTAATGTTAGTAAAATCAAGCCTTTATATTTTAGAGAAGCCATTATCCTTACTCAAAAAGGCAATCCTTTAAAAATCAAAGGTTTAAAAGATTTAGCTAATAAAAAAGTAAGAATTGTCGTACCTGAAGGTGCTGGAAAAAGCAATACTTCGGGTACAGGAGTTTGGGAAGATATGATAGGTAGAACTCAAGATATAAAAACTATACAAAATTTTAGAAACAATATCGTAGCTTTCGTTCCAAATAGCGGAAGTGCAAAAAAACTTTTTGCACAAGATCAAGCTGATGCATGGATCACTTGGATTGATTGGTCAAAAAGCAATCCTGATATAGGGACTGCTGTAGCTATAGAAAAAGATTTGGTTATTTATCGAACTTTTAATGTGGTGGCTAAAGAAGGTGCGAGCAAAGAAACGCAAAATTTTATTACTTATCTAAGTTCTAAAGAAGCTAAAGAAATTTTCAAAAAATATGGCTGGAGAGAATAAACCTTCATACACGCTTTTTTAGCGTGTTTTCTTCTACACTTTTATTAAGATAAAACAAGATAAAATGCTAAAATATATTACAAGGAAAATTTTTTGAAAACCTTTTTAGTTTGTGCCTTGGAACCATCAGCAAATTTGCATTTAAAAGAAGTTTTAAAAATCTATAAAAAAGACTTTGGCGAATTTGAACTTTGCGGAATTTATGATGAAAATTTATGCGAAGAATTCGCCTTAAATTCCAAGCCATTATATAGTTCGCATGAATTTAGTGCTATGGGTTTTATAGAAGTTTTACCTTTGATTTTTAAAGCAAAAAGAGCAATTAAAGAGTTAGTAAATTTAAGCTTTACCCAAAAAATAGATGCAATTTTATGTATAGATTCTCCTGCTTTTAACATCCCTTTTGCAAAGGCTTTAAAAAAAAATGACTCTAAAATAAAAAGGATTTATTATATCTTGCCTCAAGTTTGGGCTTGGAAGAAAGGACGTATTGCTATTATAGAAAGTCATTTTGATATTTTAGCTTCTATTTTGCCCTTTGATGCTCAGTTTTTTAGCAAAAGCACTTATATAGGTCATCCACTTTTAGATGAGATAAAAGAATTTAAAAATCAAAAAGATATAAACAATATATTTTCAAAAAAAGAAAGTGAAAAAATTATTGCTTTTTTACCCGGATCAAGAAAAAGCGAAATCAAGCGTTTAATGCCTATTTTTAAAGAACTCTCATACAAATTTAAGGGTGAAAAAATTCTTTGTATTCCTCCATTTAATCTTAATAAACTTGAAATTTATAGTGATATTAAAGAATTTAAAATAGAAAGCAACACTCCAAAAGTTCTCAAAAAAGCTGATTTTGCCTTTATTTGTAGTGGAACAGCTACTTTAGAAGCTGCATTAGTGGGTACGCCTTTTGTTTTAACTTACAAAGCAAAAACTATTGATATTTTTATTGCAAAACTTTTTGTAAAATTAAAACACATTGGCCTTGCAAATATTTTTTGTGATTTTGCTGAGAAAGAAGCTTTAAACCCTGAATTTTTACAAGATGAAGTCAATATTTTAAATTTATATGAAGCTTATAATAAATATGATTATAAGGCATTTTTTGCTAAAGTTGATTTTTTAAAAGAATATTTACAATTTGGAAGTGCTAAAAATTTAGCAAAAATACTAAGCGAAATATAATAAGGATAAATCATGCAAAAAGAACCAATGAGTCAATTTGGCTACGATAAATTGGCTGCTGAATTAAAAGATTTAAAAGACAATCAACGCCCCGCTGTTGTGATAGAAATCGATACAGCAAGAAGCCATGGGGATTTAAAAGAAAATGCAGAATACCACGCTGCAAGAGAAAAACAAGCCTTGATAGAAAGTCGTATTGCTGAACTTAGCGATTTACTTGCAAGGGCTCAAGTGATTGATCCTTCAAGTTACGAACACAATAGCGTGAAGTTTGGCTCAAGCGTTGTAATTATGGACTTAGATACAGAAAAAGAAAGTAAATATACTCTAGTGGGAATTTGCGAAGGAGATTTAGATAAGGGTTACATTTCTATCGCATCTCCATTAGCAAGAGCTATGCTTGGAAAAAAAGAAGGTGATGATTTTAAAGTACGTTTGCCTAAAGGTGAAAGCGAATTTGAAATTATTTCTATTAATTATGAGCCTTTAAAATTCTAAGGATATAAAATTTTACTTCAAAATGGAGCGATTTTAATCGCTGATGCCCATGAAAATGAACAACGAAAAGGATTTTGGAAATTTTTGCACGCTTTAAAAAAAGGCGAAATTTCTACCCCTCAACTCATACTTATGGGTGATATTTTTGATTTACTTATAGGCGAAATCTCTGCTACACATGAATTTGCTAAACCTTACATAGAACTTTTAGAAGAATTGGCCTTAAAAATTGAAATTATCTACTTAGAAGGCAATCATGATTTTAATCTTTCTTGTTTTTTTAAAAGGGTAAAAATTTTTAACTTACAAGAGCAGCCCATAAAGCTTAATTTGCATATAAGTAAAGGTAATAATCTTGTTTTAAATAATGCTTTTATAAAATTAGCTCACGGAGATATTTTTTTACCACATCTTTTACAATTTACTCTTAAAACATTAAGAAATCATTATTTGCTTATATTTTTGAATTTTTTAAATATTATTACTTGTAATTTTATTTCAAATAAAATTCTTCAAAATCAAAACAAAAAAAACCTTTTTTATCAAATAAAAGATTTCGAGAATTTAGCCAAAAAAAGATATAAAAGATATGGAAATTTAGGCTTTTGGGTATGTGAAGGACACTATCATCAAAATTATCGAATTAACAAAGAAAATATTAAATATTTTAACTTAGCTAGTTTTGCATATAAGAGAAGTTTTTTTGTAGTAGAATATCAGCAAGAAATCAAATTTCGAGAACAGAAATTGAGGGGTCAAAATGTTTGATGAAAATATCGTGAAAACGGGTTCAAATGAAATGGAGCTTGTCGATTTCCGTATCTTTAAGCAAGGACACGATAAAGTCTATGAAGGAATTTATGGTGTAAATGTTTCTAAGGTAAGGGAGATTATAAAAATCCCAAGCCTTACAGAACTTCCAGGTGTACCTGATTACATCGAAGGTATTTTTGATCTTCGTGGAGTGGTTATACCTGTAGTCAATCTTGCCAAATGGATGCAAATCACTGAGCCAGAAAGCACTATGCTAAAACCTAGAGTTATTATTACTGAATTTAGCAATATTCTTATTGGTTTTATAGTTCATGAAGCAAAAAGAATTCGTAGAATAAACTGGAAAGATATAGAACCAGCAACTTTTTCTACAGGAACAGGTGCTTTAGATAAAGGTAAAATCACAGGTGTAACACGCATTGAAAATGATGAAGTGTTGCTAATTTTAGATCTTGAAAGTGTTGTTGAAGATTTAGGAATTTACGCTCCAAAAACAGATATAGATTTTGGAAAAATAGAAAAATTTAGTGGAACAGCACTTATACTTGATGACAGCATGACTGCTAGAAAACGCGTCAAAGAAATGATGCAACAAATGGGCTTTCAAGTTGTTGAAGCTAAAGACGGTGTAGAGGGCATAAACAAATTAGAAGAATTAAGCCAAGTTTATGGTGAAAGTTTAAATGATACTTTAAAAATTATAGTAAGTGATGTCGAAATGCCACAAATGGATGGTTTCCACTTTGCTGCACGCATTAAAGAAGATCCAAGATTTAAAGACATTCCTATAGTCTTTAACTCATCTTTATCAAATGAATTTATGAATGAGAAAGGTGTTCAAGAAGCTGGTGGAGAAGGCTATCTTGTCAAATTTAACGCTAGTGATTTCTTCAATGAAATTGCAAAGGTTATTAAAAAACATCAATCTCAAGAACAGGGGTAAAATATGGAAGATATGCAAGAAATACTTGAAGACTTTTTGGTTGAAGCTTTTGAGCTTGTTGAGCAAATCGACCATGATTTAGTAGAGCTTGAATCAAATCCAGAAGATTTAGAATTATTAAATAGAATTTTCCGTGTTGCACATACGGTTAAAGGATCATCAAGTTTCTTAAATTTTGATGTTTTAACAAAGTTAACTCACCATATGGAAGATGTTTTAAACAAAGCAAGACATGGCGAGTTAAAAATAACTCCAGATATTATGGATGTGGTTTTAGAATCTATTGACAGAATGAAAACTTTACTTAATTCTATTCGCGATAATGGCAACGATACTGCTATTGGTATGGATATAGAACCAATTTGCGCAAGATTAACAGCTATTTCAGAAGGAGAGTCTCCTGTTACGGCAACAGATTCAAATGAAAAATCTACTCCACAAGCAGAATCAGAAGCACCAAAACAAGAAATAGTTACTCCAGAACCTGAAGTAGATGTTAATCAATTAAGTGATTCTGAAGTTGAAGCTGAAATAGAAAGACTTTTAAAAGTTAGAAAAGCTGAAGATCAAGCTCGTCGCGCACAAAAGAAACAAACAACAAATGCGACACCTAAACCGACTAACAATACAGCAAATAAACCTGCGGAAAGTGGAGAGAAAAAAGTTCCTGCCTCAAGTAGCAATGCTAGTAGCATGGATCAAACCATACGTGTAGAAGTAAAAAGATTAGATCACTTAATGAATCTAATTGGGGAGCTTGTTTTAGGCAAAAACCGTTTGCTTAAAATTTACGATGATGTTGAAGAGCGTTATGAAGGAGAAAAATTCCTTGAAGAGCTTAATCAGGTTGTAAGTCAATTAAGTATTATTACAACTGATGTTCAGCTTGCTGTAATGAAAACAAGAATGCAACCTATAGCAAAAGTTTTCAATAAATTCCCAAGAGTTGTTCGTGATTTAAGTCGTGAATTAGGAAAGCAAATAGAACTTGAAATTACAGGTGAAGAAACTGAACTTGATAAATCCATCGTAGAGGAAATTGGCGATCCTATCATGCATATGATTAGAAATTCATGTGACCATGGTGTTGAGGATCCAGCAACTCGTGCAGCGAATGGAAAACCTGAAAAAGGCATAGTCCAACTTAAAGCTTATAATGAAGGCAATCACATCGTTGTAGAAATTACAGATGATGGTAAAGGACTTGATCCAAATGGCTTAAAAGCAAAAGCTATAGAGAAAAATTTGATTACCGAAAGAGAAGCAGATCAAATGACGGACAAAGAAGCTTTTGCTTTGATTTTCAAACCTGGTTTTTCAACTGCAGCTAAAGTAACAAATGTTTCAGGTCGTGGCGTAGGAATGGATGTTGTTAAAACTAACATCGAAAAACTTAATGGGGTAATTGAAATTGATAGTGAGTTGGGTAAAGGAAGTTCATTTAAACTTAAAATTCCTCTTACTTTAGCAATTATTCAATCCTTGCTTGTAGGAACTCAGGAAGAATTTTATGCTATCCCACTTGCAAGCGTTCTTGAAACAGTTAGAGTACCAATTGATGATATCTATACTATCGAAGGTAAAAATGTATTACGCTTAAGAGATGAAGTACTTTCTCTTGTGAGACTTTCAGATGTATTTGGAGTTAAACAAGTCCTTGAAAGTGGTGATCAAACTTATGTCGTTGTTATAGGGGTAGCTGAAAGTAAACTTGGTATCATAGTAGATACTCTTGTAGGACAAGAAGAAATAGTTATTAAATCTATGGGTGATTATTTACAAAATATCCAAGGTATAGCAGGAGCTACAATCCGTGGTGATGGTAGAGTGACATTAATCATTGATGTAGGTGCTATGATGGATATGGCCAAAGAAATTAAAGTTGATATTAAAGCACAATTAGAATCAAGTGCGAAAAAACCTAAAGAACAACCAAGTGACTATAAAGTCTTAATTGTAGATGATTCTAAAATGGATAGAACTTTAATGCAAAAAGCTTTAGAACCACTAGGAGTTAGTTTAGTTGAAGCAACAAATGGTGTTGAAGCATTGAATATTATAAAATCTGGTGAACATGATATTGATGCAATGCTTATAGATATCGAAATGCCAAGAATGGATGGATACACCTTAGCTGGTGAAATTAGAAAGTATTCTAAATATCGTAACTTACCATTGATAGCAGTTACTTCAAGAACAAGTAAAACTGACCGCTTAAGAGGTGTTGAGGTGGGTATGACTGAATATATCACTAAACCTTATTCTCCAGAATACTTGGAAAATGTGGTTAGAAAAAATTTGAAACTAGGATAAGAATATGAGTAATGAAAAATTAGAGCAAATTTTGCAAAAACAGCAAACTCAGATGGCTGGTCCTGATGTCGATCAAAGAGAAGATGATATCATCCAACTTGTTGGCTTTGTAGTTGGAGATGAGGAATATGCGATTCCAATTCTTAATATACAAGAAATCATTAAACCTATAGAATATACTAGAGTTCCTAGTGTACCTGATTATGTTCTAGGGGTTTTTAATATGCGTGGTAATGTTATGCCGCTCATTGATCTAGCTCAACGCTTTCATTTAGGAAGTTCTAAAATGACACCTCAAACAAGATATATTGTTTTAAGAGGTGAGACAAATGGAACTGGAGTTGGAGGAAATGCTGGTTTCGTTATAGATAGATTAACTGAAGCAATTAAAATTCACAGAAACAGAATCGATCCACCACCTGAAACTTTAGTTAAAGACAAAGGTATGATTTATGGTATAGGAAAAAGAGATGAAAATATCTTAACTATACTCAAAGTAGAAGCTTTACTTAAGCGCGAATTTTAATGATTAAATTTTGTGTTTTTGACTTTGATGCTACTTTAATGGATGGTGAAACCATCGATATTTTAGCTACAGCGCATGGCAAGGGTAATCAAACAAGCGAAATTACCCATCGTGCCATGACTGGAGAACTTGATTTCTTTGAAAGTCTTCAAAAACGAGTAAGCTTTTTAAAAGGTATGTCTTATAAAAAAGTTTTAGAATTAGGTAGCACACTTCCACTAATGCATGGAGCACATGAACTTATCCAATATTTAAAATCTAAAAACATACAAATTGTTATTTTTAGCGGTGGTTTTCATGAAGGCATAGATCCTGCTATGCAAAAACTTGGAATTAACCTCGGTTTTGCAAATTATCTGCATCATAAAAACGACATTTTAACAGGATTAGTTGGTGGGGAAATGATGTTTTCAAATTCAAAAGGCTTAATGCTACAACGATTAAAAAGCTTTTTAAATTTGAAAACAGATGAAGTGATGTGTGTTGGCGATGGGGCGAATGATTTGGCAATGTTTAACGAAAGTGGATTAAAGATTGCATTTTGTGCTAAAGAAATTTTACGTTTTCAAGCTGATATTTGCATAGATATAAAAGACTTAAAAGAAATAATAAAGGTAATATAATGAAAAATTTTTCTCTTTGGTGTGATTTTATAGAAAATAGTTTTTTAGATAATGAATTTTTAAATTTATTATCACATGGAATTAATGGTGCTACTTCAAATCCTGCTATTTTTAAAAGTGCTATTTTAAATTCTCCAATTTATAAAGATAAAATTCTTAAATTAAAAGGAAAAAAAACAAAAGATATTTATGAAGAATTAGCAATTTCTGATATTCAAAAAGCAGCTGATAAATTAGCTCCTCTTTTTTATCAAAAAAACGATGGATTTATAAGTATTGAAATAGATCCAAGACTTCATGATAACACAACTCTTAGTTTAGGCGAAGCTAAAAGACTTTATAGTGCTATTGGCAAAGAAAATGTAATGATTAAAATTCCAGCTACAAAAGCTTCTTATGAAGTAATGTATGAACTTATGAAAAATGGTATTAGCGTCAATGCTACCTTAATTTTTTCTCTTGAACAAAGTCAAAAATGTTTTGAAGCTTTAAATGCAGGTTTAGTCGAATTTAGAAAAAACAATATAGCCCTAAAAGGAAAAAATACTGATTTGAGAACTCCACAAGCTGTTATAAGTATTTTTGTAAGTCGCTTTGATAGACTTTTAAATTCTAAAGCTAAAGAACAAAATCGTGTAGGAATTTTAAATGCGAATTTAGCTTACAATAATATCTACTTAAAAAATGAACCTAATATTCGTGCCTTGTTTGCAAGCACTGGAGTTAAAGGAGACGATCTGCCAAAAGACTATTATATCAAAGAACTTCTTTTTGAGAATTCTATTAATACTGCCCCACTTGATGCAATACAAATATTTAAGGGAAATATAGAATTTAAAAAACCTTTAATGAATTTTGAAATTTATACAGAACTTAATCAAATTATTTCTCAAAGTGAACGAGAAAAAGCTTGCAATGATTTATTAAGCGATGGCATAGAGCAATTTTGTATTGCTTTTGAAGATATTTTAAAAGCTCTTTAATTAACGTATTTTTATCATTTTATTCTTTGAAAGCCTTAATATTTTTGATGGGATATTTTCGAAAAATTTCTCATCAAGTATTATATCAGCAACACTTCTAGCCCATTCTTCATCGAATTCTTTTCCATGCTTATTTGCCGAAGATGAATAAAAATAGCCATTTTTACTTAAAAAATTTGCATGTTTACACTCTTTCACAATACGAATGGCCTGATTATTTGGATAAATAAAAGTTGTTTTTTTAGAACGGCGTACTAAATTTTTAAAAGATTTTGGAATTCTTGCTAAACTTTTTAACTCACAAAATTTCGCAGAAGTGATTAAGCAAGGTTGATTTTTATCTCTACCTTTTAAAGCATTAATCTCTTCTAAATTTTTACTTAAAAATCCTACTGTAGTATCTGTTTGAGCTAAATAAATCAAGATTTAAGCCACTCTTGCAAACTCTTTACATCTAGGCAAGATTTACTCTGTATAGCTTTAATCGATTTTGCACCTGCTAAAGCTGATCGTAAATTTGTAAAATAAGGTATTTTAAAACGAATAATATTTTCACGAATTTTTTTCGTATCGCCTTTAAAACTGTGACTATCGCTTGTATTGATAACTAAGTGAATTTCCCCATTTTTCAATTTATCTTCAACATTTGGGCGTCCTTCTGAAATTTTATGCACAAGCTCACACTCAAAACCACTTTCTAAAATTTCCTTGCAAGTTCCCCCTGTTGCCATAAGCTTAAAGCCAAGCTTTACATATTCTGCAGCGATTTTTTTAGTATATTTTTTATCCTTATCTTTTAAGGAGATAAATACCACACCTTGTTCTGGAAGATGATTAAACGATGCAATTTGACTTTTTGCGTAAGAATTTGCAAAATCCTTACTTATACCCATAACTTCACCCGTTGAACGCATTTCAGGGCCTAATTCTAAATCACTTCCACTAAGTTTTGCAAATGGAAATACTGCTTCTTTTACACTCATATATTTTGGAGTTTTAGGGCGTAAAATTTTAGTATCAAAATTAACCACTTTGAAAGTATCATAAAATTTTAAAGCTTCTTTTAAATTTCCTTGCCACATCACACGCGTTGCCACTTTTGCCAAAGGAATACCCGTAGCTTTACTAACAAAAGGCACGGTACGACTAGCTCTAGGATTTACCTCTATCATATAAAGCTCATTATTATGTAAAGCAAATTGTATATTTAAAAGCCCTACAACTCCCAAATTTAAAGCAATATCTGTGGTTTTTTGTGCAATAATTTCTTGCATTTTTTCATCGATATTGCAAGGTGGCAAAGAACAAGCACTATCACCTGAATGAATTCCCGCTTCTTCTATGTGCTCCATAATTCCTGGAACATAAACATCTTTGCCATCACAAATCGCATCAACATCAATTTCTGTAGCATTGTCTAAAAATTGATCGATCAAAACAGGACTTTTATCGCTCACATCCACAGCTTCTTGCATATAAAGTCTAAGTTCAGCCTCATCATTTACCACACGCATCGCACGCCCACCTAAAACATAACTTGGTCTTACAAGCACAGGATATCCTATATCACTAGCTTTAAGTACCGCTTCTTCTACGCTTGTTGCAGTAGAATTTTTTGGCTGATTGATACCTAACTTTGCAATAAATTGAGCAAATTTCTTTCTATCTTCTGCCATATCAATTACTCTTGCGCTAGTACCTATAATCTTAGCTCCAAAAGCACTTAAACGCTTAGCAAATTTCAAAGGAGTTTGTCCACCAAAATGTACAATCACTCCATCAGGTTTTTCACGCTCAATCACCGCTCTTAAATGTTCAAAATCAATAGGCTCAAAATACAAAATATCACTTGTATCATAGTCAGTCGAAACGGTTTCAGGATTGCAATTATACATAATGGTTTTAATACCCATATCTTTAAGCGCAAAAGAAGCATGTACGCAAGCATAGTCAAATTCTATACCTTGTCCTATACGGTTTGGTCCTCCGCCTATAATCATCACTTTTTTTTCTTTTTTATCTCTTATTTCACTTTTACTTTGAGTGAGTTCGCTTACATTAATACTTGAATAAAGATAAGGAGTTAAAGCTTCAAATTCACCCGCACAAGTATCCACTTCGCTAAATTCTACGATGATTTTTTGCTTCATTCTCGCATAATAAATATCATTTTGGCTTAATTCTAAATTATCTTTCAAATTTACAAGCAAAGCTATCATTTTGTCTGAAAAACCCATAGTTTTTGCTTTTCTCAAAAGAGCTTTATTGTTTAAAATATCCATATCAATTTGCTCTTCAAAATCTACAATTTCTTTAATCTGTGTTAAAAACCAAGGATCTATTTTACAAAGCTCATAAAGTTCTTCTACACTAAAACCTTCCCTAAAAGCTTGGGCAACATAAAGCAAACGCTTTTCATTGGCATTGCGAATTTTAAAAATAAGATCATTTCTATCTTCAAATTTTACTCTATCAAAACCACTCAAAGAACGCTCAAGAGAACAAAGTGCTTTTTGTATACTTTCTTTAAAAGTACGTCCTATAGCCATTACCTCACCCACACTTTTCATAGCTGTACCTAAAGTTGTGTTTGCTCCTGGAAATTTTTCAAAAGTAAAGCGAGGGATTTTTGTTACAATGTAATCAATCACAGGCTCAAAAGATGCAGGAGTTCCTGTAATATCGTTTTTAATCTCATCTAAACTAAAACCTACCGCTAAAAGTGTAGCAACCTTTGCTATAGGATAACCTGTCGCTTTAGAAGCTAAAGCACTTGATCTTGATACCCTTGGATTCATTTCTATAACTATCATTCTTCCATTTTTTGGATTGAGAGCAAATTGCACATTACTTCCGCCTGTATCTACACCAATTTCGCGTAAAATTGCAAAAGAAGCGTTACGCATTGCTTGATATTCTTTATCGGTTAAAGTTAGTGCAGGAGCTATTGTAATACTATCTCCTGTATGAATTCCCATAGGATCGATATTTTCTATACTACAAACTATGATACAATTATCTACCCTATCGCGTATAACTTCCATTTCATATTCTTTCCAACCTAACAAACTTTCTTCAATCAAAATTTCATGGATAGGTGATAAAGCTAAAGCAGTATTAGCAAGTTCTTTAAACTCGTCCATATTATAAACCACGCCACTTCCAGCACCCCCTAAAGTATAAGAAGCACGGATCATCAAAGGAAAGCCAATTTCATCTACGGCTTTTAAAGCTTCATCATAATTATACGCATACATCGATTTTGGCAAATCCATACCGATTTTTTTCATACATTCTTTAAAAATTTGACGATCTTCGCCTTTTTTAATCGCCTCAGGATTGGCACCTAAAAATTTCACATCTCCTAAAAGCCCGCTTTCATAAACTTCCATAGCGACATTTAACGCTACTTGTCCACCCATAGTTGGTAAAATTGCATCAATTTTTTCCTTTTTAATAATGCTTAAAATATTTTCTTTCGTAATTGGTTCTATGTAAGTTGCATCTGCAAATTCAGGATCTGTCATGATGGTTGCAGGATTTGAATTGATTAATACTACACGATAGCCTAATTCTTTTAAAGTCTTTGTAGCCTGAGTTCCTGAATAATCAAATTCACAAGCTTGCCCTATAACAATAGGACCACTTCCTATAAGTAAAATGCTTTTGATATCTGTTCGTTTTGGCATAAATTTTCCTAAGAGCATAAATTTATGCTAATTATAACAAAAATTAGTTTTAGGCAAACTTTTAAAATTTAAATCATATTGCTTTTATTTAGATAATTTTGTATATTGTTTTAAGTTTAAAAACATAATAAAATTAGTCAATAAATTTTCTTGACATTTTATTTATAATTCATTTTTTAATAATAAATTCCATACTATAAAAATTTTAGAATTAATAATTAAAATTATCTTAATAAATTTCTATATTTTTAACTTTTATGATTAAGCAATAATTAGATATATTTTATATTTTCATGAAAACATAAAATATATCATTTTCAAAATTTTACTGAAAAAACTTCCCAATTAGAATTAATCCAACTTTAGTAAAAATTCATAAATGCTACAACTCATCTTAAAAAATATGTCTCTTAATATACTACTAAAACTATAGAAATTTTACTTCAATATCTAGAAAATATTTTTAATTTTAAAAAAGTTACAAAATAATTAATAAAAAATTATTTAAAAAATAAGCTTTTATTTATAAATTATCTACTATATATAAATAAGCAGGAATATTTATTTGTATATATGGTTTTACTTCTGCACTTTGATATATATCTTCATCATTTATCTTAGTAACAATCCCTACTGGCACATCTGAAAAAAAAATATTATCAAGCCCACTTGTTAAAATTTTATCTCCAATATTAATTTTTGCCCATTTTGGAATAAATTTAACCATAACTCTACCATCTTCACCCTGAATGAGACCTGGAGCTTTAGATTTTCCTATGTAAACAGAAAAAACACACTGATCATCACCTTGTAAAAGAGCCATCGCCCTACCACTTTTATTAATAGCTATACCTGCAGCATATCCTTGATAAATTAAACCACGATTTTTACCAATAGGAATTTTACTCCAATCTAACCATAATTTTTTATAATCATTTAATTCAACATAAGAAATAACTCTAGTTAAAGAAACTTGAGGTAAATATTTTGTAGAATTTTGATCCTCTAAAATACGATTTAATTGATTTGCAAAACTTGTTACTTTTACAGCAATATCTTCTAATTCTTTATTTCTGGTTTTTAATTTTTGAATTTGATTAACTTGATTAAAATGTTCTGAAATTTTTTCCCCTAAATAATCTTTAGCATCATAAAAATTACTTATAATAAAATCATTAATACGGAGAACATTTTGTTTAATAAGTCCTCCATAATAAAAAGATACAAAAAACAAAAAAGCCAAAATAAGAACATAAAAAATCTTATTCTTCATTGGTTAATTGTTGCAATAATGAAATTTCCTCTAAAGCTTTACCTGTTCCCTTTGCTACAGCTAAAAGTGGTTCATCCGCAATATAAACTGGTAAACGAACAATTTCACTTAAATATTTATCAAGCCCACGAATTAATGCTCCACCACCAGTTAAAACCACGCCATTTTCTACTATATCACTTGCTAAATCAGGCGGCATCATTTCAAGCACCATTTTTAAAGCATCAGCAATTTCCTTTAAATATTCACGCATTGCCTCTCTTACATCTTCACTTGTAAGCTCAATACGACTTAAAAGTCCACTAACTTGATCACGCCCTTTTACCACCATAGAAAGTTCTTTTGGAAGTTGAATAGCCGAACCTATAGTGATTTTAATTTCCTCTCCCGTTCTTTCGCCTATAATAAGATTATATTTTTCTTTCACATAGTTTACTATACTCATATCAAGCTTATCACCAGCTGTACGGATAGATTTTGAAATAACAAGTCCACCTAAAGAAATCACTCCAATTTCAGTAGTTCCACCTCCTATATCTACCACTAAATTTCCTTTAGGTTCTTGTATAGGTAAACTCGCACCGATGGCTGCTGCCATAGGCTCTTCGATTAAAAAAACTTCTCTAGCACCTGCACTTAAAGCACTTTCTCTTACTGCTTTTCTTTCTACTTGAGTTAAACCATAAGGAACAGAAATAATAATTCTAGGGCGTAAAAAACTTTTTCTACGATGTGTTTTTTCTATAAAATAACGGATCATTTTTTCAGTCATATCAAAATCTGCTATCACACCATCTTTCATAGGACGAATAGCTTCAATATTTCCGGGAGTTTTTCCTACCATATCTTTAGCTTCTTTACCTACAGCTAAAATTTTTGCCTTCGATCCATATCTTTCTCTTTCAACAGCCACCACAGAAGGTTCATTAATCACTATACCTTTATCTTTTACCAAAACAAGGGTATTAGCTGTACCTAAGTCAATCCCCATATCACTAGAAAAAAAACCTATAAGTTGATCTAATATCATTTCTATCCTTTTTAACTTATTTTTCTTTTTATTAATAATGCTTTTGCATTTTCCTTAACAACTTCTTTGGTGATTATAATATCATAGTTTTTATATTCTGGTAATTCAAACATTAAATCTACCATCATTTCCTCTATAATACTTCTAAGCCCCCTAGCTCCTGTTTTTCTCTCTAAAGCAAGCTGTGCAATTGCTCTTAGAGCATCTTCTTCAAACTTTAAATTTACTCCATCAATAGCGAAAAGCTTTTGATATTGTTTAATAATCGCATTTTTAGGTTCGGTTAAAATTCTTATCATATCTTCTTCATTAAGCTCATTCAAAGATGCAATCACATGTAAACGACCTATGAGTTCAGGAATCAAACCAAAATGTACTAGATCATCAGGTTCTATTTTCTCAAGTAAAGCTTTATTTTCCTCTTTTGCATCATCAAAAAAACCTACAACCTTATCACCAAGTTTTCTTTTTAAAATTGTTTCCAAACCATCAAAAGCTCCACCGCAAACAAATAAAATATTTGAAGTATCAATTTGTATAAATTCTTGATTTGGATGCTTTCTTCCCCCCTTTGGTGGAATATTTACCAAACTTCCTTCGATAATCTTAAGTAAAGCTTGTTGCACACCCTCTCCACTTACATCACGAGTAATAGAACGATTTTCACTCATTCTAGCAATCTTATCAATCTCATCAATGAAAACTATACCTTTTTGAGCTCTTTGTACATCTCCATCTGCAGCTTGCAAAAGACGAGTTAAGATATTTTCTACATCCTCGCCTACATATCCTGCCTCAGTTAAAGAAGTTGCATCACAAATTGCTATAGGTACATCTAAAAATTTTGCTAGAGTTTGAGCAAGTAAAGTTTTTCCACTTCCTGTTGGCCCAACAAGTAAAATATTTGACTTGAAAAGCTCTGTATCATCATCTTGAAGTTCAGCTTTAAAAAGTCTTTTATAATGATTGTACACTCCAACACTAAAAACTTTTTTAGCTCTATCTTGTCCTATGACATAACGATCTAAATAGGCTTTTAATTCTTTTGGAGTGATATCTTTAAATTCTGTATTATGGCTTTGTTTAGGTTCTTTAAATTCTTTTTCTTCTCCATAAATAATACTATAAGCACCTTCAACGCAATATTCACAAATAAAAGCATCATCATTTTCATTTGCTAAAATTCTTCTTTGTGGATTCTCCACTTCATTGCAAAAACTACATTTTCTAGGCATTATTTTTACCCCTATAAACAGGAATTCCGCGCTTTGTTTCTAATATAAAATGGCACATTTTTTTAACATTTTCACTTTCACTATTTGCAAGTAATACTGTCGCATTTTCCTTCAGTTCTCCTTGTCTAAATAAAGTTTTAAAAGCTCTGCTAAGTCTATCCACTTCATCTTTATCAAAACGACGACGAATACCTACTAAATTTAAACTTCTAATGCTCGCACGATTTCCTTCTGCTAAGCAAAAAGGTACTATATCCTGAGAAAGCGCACTTGCTCCTGCTATCATACAACCTTCACCTACTTTGACAAATTGATGAATGGGAGTTAGCCCTCCTACAACTGTAAAATCTCCAAGCTCAACATGGCCTGCTAAAGTTGCATTATTGGCTAAAATGATATTATTCCCCAAAAAACAATCATGAGCAATATGACAATAAGCCATAATAAAAGCATTATCTCCTATACGAGTAAAACCATCTCCTTTAGCTGTACCTGAATTTATCGTTGCAAATTCTCTAATAGTTGCATTTTTTCCTATAATAACACCACTTTTTTGCTCTTCTTTATAAGATATATCCTGAGGAATATCACCTACTATAGCATAAGAAAATACACGAGAATGATCACCTATAGTTGTATCTGAAAGAATCCTAGCACCCTGTTTGATGACAACATCATTACCTATTTTAGTATCTTTACCTACATAAGCATAAGCTTCTACTACAACATCGTCACCAAGTTGTGCACCCTCTTCAATCACCGCACTTGGATGAATTTTTTTCATTATTTATCCACTATCATAGCTTTAAGCTCAGCCTCTGCAACTAAATTTCCATCTACAAAAGCTTGCCCTTTAAAAATCCACATATTGCCACGATTTTTAACCACGCTCATTTCATAATCAAGCCTATCTCCAGGACGCACAGGATTTCTAAATTTTGCTCCATCTATGCCTATGAAATAAACTACTTTACTTTTTGGATCCACTTTATCTTCCATACTTTCAAAAGCTAAAACTCCGCCTGTTTGAGCCATACCTTCTAAAATCAAGACTCCGGGATAAATAGGATGCTCTGGAAAATGTCCCATAAAAACATGATCACTTATACTGATGTTTTTATATCCTCGCACCACTTCTTTGACTTTTAATTCTGTAATTTTATCTACTAGTAAAAAAGGATAACGGTGTGGTAAGATTTCTTGAATTTGCATTACATCTATCATTATTAAATTAACCTTGAAAACAATTAAAAATTTTATTATATAAAAAAATCATTAAAAATTATATTAACAAAAAAAGTTTTTCTTAATAAATTTCTTAAATTTCTACAAGCACCTCTTGATTATCATGATAAATTTCACTTTTTGCTATCACTTCATATCTTGAAGGTAAAATATTTTCAAGAATGATAATAGGGCTAAGATTATAAGTTCCAAACAATTTATTACGCCATTTAATTTCTGCTTTTACACTTAAAGGTTTTTTTAAAAAATCTTCAAAATTTTTCCATTTGTTTTTAAAAAATGCATTAAAACGCCAAAATTCCACAAAAACCATTTCATCTTTAGTGCTTCTATAAAAGCCTTCTTTTAAATTTTGTTTTAAATTTTCCTCATCCAAAGAAAATCTTGTATAAACGTTTTTAAAATGCGAATAAAATAAAATATGAGATTTAACAGGCTTTTTATCTAATTTTATCAAAGCGCTTAAAAGACGATAATTTACAAATTTCTCTCTTAAAATTTCAAATTTTATGCCCTTTTTCTCCCATAAAACCACTTTTTTATAAAGAACTATTCTTGCTTCTATACTTGCAGGTAAAATTTGCTTATTTACAGGAGACATTAATTCACCAATAAAACTTTTATCTTGTTTTTGTTTTTTAAGCCCATAAATACAACCACAATAGTTTTGATGATAAAGCATTTCTTTTTTTGTTAAAGCAAACTGCCTTTGAGTACCGCCATTTTTACGAAAATCAGGAGCTAAAAACTCTACTCCATAAGGTTCGCATTCTTTTTGTAAGGCATTTTTTAATTGTTCTAAATCTTTTTTAGGGCTAGTTAAAAGGGTGGTAGTAAGCTTTTTCTCTCCTATTTTAGCAGCAAATTCAACACTAGACCTCATTCTCAAGTCAAAACAAATTTCACATCTTGCACCCTTTTCAGGTTCATCTTCATAACCTTTTACTGCCTTAAGCCATTTTTCATACTCATACTCACCTCTATAAAGCTTAATACCAAGTTTATCACAAGATCTTTTTACATCTAAAAATCTTAGTTCATATTCGCTTAAAGGATGGATATTTGGATCATAAAAATATCCTATGATTTTTTCATCAGGATAAGTCTTTCTAAGCTCTTTTATAAAATAATGACTATCTACACTACAACAAATATGCACTAGCATTAAAGACTTTCAAGTACTTTTAAAGCATGATCTTTTACACGAACATTGCTATAAATTTGAGCAATCTTACCTGTTTCATCGATAACAAAAGTAGAGCGGATAAGACCTTCGTATTCTTTTCCGTAATTTTTCTTAAGTCCCCAAGCTCCATAAGCTTTAGCGACTTCTTTTTCACTATCGCTAAGTAAAATATGCTTTAAATCAAATTTAGAGATAAATTTTTCATGACTTGCCACGCTATCAGGACTGATACCGATAATCACTGCATTTTTACCACCAAATTTATCATAATTTAAACTAAAATCACAAGCTTCTGTAGTACAACCTGGGGTATTATCTTTTGGATAAAAATACAAAATCACCTTTTTGCCAATAAAATCTTTTAATGCTATTTTTACTCCATCTTGATTTAAAAGCTCAAACTGAGGTGCCTTATCTCCTATATTTAAACTCATTTGTTTACCTTTGCTTTGATAGCTTCTACACTTTCTCCGCCAAAGCCTATATCATAATTTTCTACATCCTCTAAAACCACCACAACTCTTTCTTTACTTTTATTATATTTCGTGCTTAAAAGCTCGGTAATATCAGCTATAAGTTCCGCTTTTTGTTCCTTACTTAAAGCCGGCTTTGCTAATTTAATATTTACTAATGGCATAATTTCTCCTTATTTAACGATAATTTTTCATAATTATTTCAAAAAATACCTAATATTTTTTTTAACAAAAAACCTTAATTTAAAAAAGCTTATTGTTAGTATATTTTTGATAAAATCCCGATTTATTCTTAAAAATAATATTTTTTAAGCAATAAACAACTATAAAAGGTAAAAAATGATCTCAGCGAATAAAATTTGGATGGATGGAAAATTAGTTGATTTTAAAGATGCAACTTTGCACTTTTTAACCCATTCTTTGCATTATGGCAATGCTGTTTTTGAAGGAACTAGAGCCTATAAAACAGATAAAGGCTTAGCAATTTTCAGACTTGAAGATCACACCAAAAGACTTTTAGAGTCTGCAAAAATTACTCTTTTAAATTGTCCTTTTTCTCAAAAAGAGCTTGAAAATGCACAAATTGAACTCTTAAAAGCAAACAATTTTAAAAGCAATGTCTATATCCGCCCTTTGATTTTCTTAGGCGATGGAGTTATGGGACTTTATCATATAAAAGCTCCTGTAAGAGTCGGGATTGCAGCTTGGGAATGGGGTGCTTACCTTGGAGAAGAAGGTTTAGAAAAAGGCATAAAAGTAAAAATTTCGTCTTTTGCAAGAAATAGTGTTAAATCATGCATGGGAAAAGCTAAAGCAAGTGCGAATTATCTTAACTCTCAAATTGCAAAATTTGAAGCTATTGAAGCAGGCTATGAAGAAGCTTTAATGCTTGATGAGGAAGGTTTTATCGCAGAAGGAACAGGAGAATGTTTCTTTATTGTAAAAGATGGGGTTTTAATCACACCTCCAAATGATTTTTCTTTAAAAAGCATTACTCAAGATACAGTGCTTAAAATCGCTCATGATCTTGGTGTCACTGTGCTTCGCCAAAGAATTTCAAGAGATGAAGTTTATACTGCTGATGAAGCATTTTTTACCGGAACAGCCGCTGAAATCACTCCTATTAACAATATTGATGCAAGAATAATAGGAAATGGTTTAAGAGGATCTATAACTAAAAAACTTCAAGATGCTTATTTTGATGTAGTTTATGGATACAATGAAAAATACGCATCTATGCTAACTTATATTTAAAAAAGGAAATAAATGCCAGCTGATTTGAATGATTATTTCAATAAAAAAAATGGAAATTCTAACAATAACGGAAGCAACAACCGTCAAAATTTCAATTTCAAAGCACCAGAATTTAATTTTAAAGGTTTTGGAAAATTCTCTCCGTTTATTTATGGGGTGATTATTATTATCTTATTTTTAATCGTTGCAAAACCTTTTATGGTGATAAATTCTGGGGAAATGGGGATTAAATCAACAACAGGTAGATATGACCCAAATCCATTAGAACCAGGACTTCACTTTTTCTTACCTTTTGTACAAAAAATAACCATAATCGATACTAGAGTAAGACAAATCAACTATGCTTCTATAGAGGGAAGTAATGAAAATTTATCTTCAGGTTCAGGTGTTATTAATAAAAATAGTATTTCTGTACTTGACTCTCGTGGATTGCCTGTATCTATTGATGTTACAGTGCAATACCGTTTAAATCCTTTGCAAGTTCCTCAAACCATAGCTACTTGGAGCTTAAATTGGGAAAATAAAATTATCGATCCAGTTGTTCGTGATGTAGTGCGAAGTGTTGTAGGAAAATATACAGCCGAAGAACTTCCTACTAATCGCAATGCAATAGCCGCTCAAATAGAAGAAGGTATAAGAAAAACTATAGAAGCTCAACCAAATGAACCTGTAGAACTTCGCGCTGTACAACTTAGAGAAATTATTTTACCTTCAAAAGTAAAAGAACAAATCGAACGCGTGCAAATTGCAAAACAAGAAGCTGAAAGAACCAAATATGAAGTAGAAAGAGCTAATCAAGAAGCCTTAAAAAAAGCTGCCTTAGCTGAAGGGGAAGCAAACGCAACCATAATCAGTGCCAAAGGTAAAGCTATGGCTGTTAAAATAGAAGCAGATGCACAAGCTTATTCTAATAAAGAAATCGCAAACAGCTTAAACACCCCTTTACTAAATTTAAAGCAAATTGAAACTCAAAAAGAATTTAATGAAGCTTTAAAAGTCAATCAAGATGCTAAAATTTTCTTAACTCCAGGTGGAGCAGTGCCAAACATTTGGGTTGATACCAAAGATGCTAAAAAGCAAAGTTCTGCCAACATGAACTAAAAGGATACGCAAGTGGAAAAACTAAGAGAAATCGTGCTTTTTTACACTACTCATTTATATTTAGTAGATTATATGCTGATTTTATTAGTTTTTTTTCTCTTCACTTGTGTTTTACTTCTTTGTGTATTTTTACGCCATAGACCTATAGCAGCACTTTTTATTATTGCATTTGATATTATTATTTGTTTTTTAGTTTATATCTATGGGTATAAACTAATAGACAATGAAGTAAGAACTCGAAAAACCGCTATTGCAGATCAAAAAATAATACAAAGCTCAAATGATTTAATTGTTGATTTTAACATTACAAATAATTCAAAAAATAATTTTAAAGAATGTAAAATTACAGCTAAAATTTTTGCAGATAAAATACCTAATGATAATATCATAGAAGAATATAAAAAGAAATTTATCCCTTTTAGACAAAAAAGTAGAGAAATTAAAGATCTAAAGAAAAACGCAACCCAATTTCAAAGAATTACTTTTGAAAATTTTAACTATGAAAATAACTTTACCATACGCTTAGTTTCGGAGTGTTTTTAATGCATTTTACGATTTTTCATATTATAGCTTTTATCATTTTACTTATTTGCTTTGCTTTGATTTGTATTTTAATCTTTCTAAAAGTCAAACAGAAAGAAATGGCTTTGATTTCTTATACCATAGCTACTATTTTTACTGCACTTTTGATATATTCTATTTTTCTAACAATCAATCAATTCACCACTCAAGCTGATCTTAGCAAACTAACCTACACAAGAGATCTAAGACATGAAAGTGTTATCGTAAGCGGAAAGGTTCAAAATCTTACTAAATTTGAAATCAGAAAATGTTATTTAATACTTAGCATATTAAATCAAAAACAAGTAGGAGGAGAAATTTTCAATGATAAAAATATCCGCAATGCCAAAATGCAAAATACAAGTGTTTCTTATACTATAGAAATTATAGACACACTTCCAGGTAATACTTATAAAGAATTTAGAGCCAATGTTCCTTTTCCTCCAAGTTTTGATAATCCTGAATTTTATCATACTCTAAAATGTATTTGATTTAGAAAATACTTAATATTAACAATTAGAATTTATCTATATAACATTTCATTAAATTTTAAAAAATTAAATATATATTATTTTATAGAGATAACTAGCTTTTTAGCTAGTTATCTAAGATTAAAACCTCTTCTTCTTAACATCTTCTAAGATATTATTAGCTATATCACTTACTGTACTAGAAATAATAGCTGAT
>NZ_JBMJAO010000007.1:0-77555 GCF_049221745.1 Campylobacter jejuni | reverse complement strand
AAACGACATAGTAAGCGTCTTAAAGTAGTATTATATCTAAATTTAAAGCTTTTTAAGTTTAAAATGATGGTATTTTTGCAAAACCGCAGAGGCAGAGAAGTCCCTTGCCTTGATTGACTTACATGGGGCAACTGATGTACAAAGACAGGCTTTAAATGTTTATAAAATGGAGCTTTGGGCGCTAAAATTCATGCAGTACAAAGTGGGCTTAAAACTCTAAAAGAAGCTACTGCTGCAGTTGTTCAAACTTGGGTCGGAGATATTAAAAATATTTTTTATGTGGTTGGAAGTGCTGTAGGTCCTTATCCTTATCCTAAAATGGTAACGCATTTTCAAAGCATTATAGAAAAAGAATGTAAAATGCAACTTCAAAAACTCAATAAAAAAGTAGATTATATTATCGCAGCTGTTAGGGGTGGAAGCAATGCAGCAGGAATATTTTACGATTTTATCAAAGATGAAAGTGTAAAATTAATAGGCATAGAAGTAGGGGAGGGGGCTTGGCATCGATACTCCTTATCATGCAGCGACTTTAAATAAAGGGAAAATCGGTATTATTCACGGTATGAAAACAAGATTTTACAAGATGATTTAGGCAATATCTTGCCTGTGCATAGTGTTTCTGCAAGACTTGATTATCTAGAAATTGGCCCTTTTGCATGCTTTTTTATTTGAAAGCAAAAGAGCACAATATCATGCTATAAGTGATGAAGAATGTATGCAAGCTTTAAAATTACTCTGTAAAGAAGAAGGTATTATTGCAGCGATTGAAAGTTCGCATGCTTTGGTATTTTTAGAAAAACTTTGTCCAACTTTAAAAAAGAAAAGCGTGATAGTAATAAACCTTTCAGGTAGGGGAGATAAAGATATGCAAACAATTAGAGATTATAAAAAAAGGGTGATTTATGGTTGATTTTAGAAAATTTTATAAAGAAAATGCAAATGTGGCTTATATGGTTTTAGGTTATCCAAATCTTCAAATAAGTGAAGCTTTTTTGCAAAGATTTAGATTAAAGCCCTATTGATATTTTAAACTTGGCGTTGCTTATAGTGATCCTATTGCCGATGCGGCAAAAATAGCTCTTGATATTCATAATGTTTTTGAGCTTTTAGTCAGGGTAAAAACCAAAAAAGCTTTGGTTTTTATGGTTTATTATAATTTAATTTTTTCTTATGGTTTGGAAAAATTTGTGAAAAAAGTAAAATCTTTAGGGATTTGTGCTTTGATTGTACTTGAATTGAGTTTTGAAGAAAGTGATGATTTAGTTAAAGAGTGTGAAAAATATAATATAGCTTTAATTACACTTGTAAGTGTTATAACCCCTAAAGAAAGGGTTAAAAAGTTAGTAAAACATGCTAATTTTATTTATTAGCAAGTATAGGTATTACAGGTACAAAAAGTGTCGAAGAAGCAATTTTACAAGATAAAGTAAAAGAAATCAAATCTTTTACGAATTTGCCTATTTTTGTGGGTTTTGGTATTTAAAATAATCAAGATGTAAAAAGAATGAGAAAAGTTGCCGATGGAGTGATTGTAGAAACTAGTATAGTAAAGTGTTTTAAACAAGGAAATTTGGATATAATAATGAAAGATATTGAAGAAATTTTCAAAAAATAAAATTTTAAAACATATTTTTATTTTATATTTACTATAATTTTAAATTAAGTTTTTTATAGAGGTGGTAGCTATGTTAAAGATTCTTGAGTATTCCATCACTCATTTTTGCGAGCATATCTTAAGACTTCGCATTGAAGCAGCTCAAGATATAAGCGGCGAACTTTATGGAGCGAGTATTCCTATCATGGGGAAAAGCGAAGGAGAATGTAATTTTTATTTATTTTTTCCAAAAGAATTTTTAAAAAAAATTGCAGAAATTTTAATTAATGATGAAAAATTTAAAGAAGATGACTGGTGTGATTTAATTAAAGAATGTGCCAATCAGATTATAGGTTATGCTAAAAATTTGTTAAATGATACTAAGGGTGATGATGAGTATAAACTTGGAATTCCGGAATATTTAGGAAAAGTTGATTTTTCTGAAATAGTTCTAGATGAAGCTTTAACTTATAAATTTGAAAATTGTTATTTTAGAATAGGATATTGTAAATAATGAGCGATGATATAGAGTTTAACATTCATCATGGTCTTTTGCAATCTTATGAAGATATCTTAGATATTACGGTAGATTTTGTAAGCGAGCTTGGAACTACAAATATGAGTGTAGCAGAGCTTTTAAAACTTGAAGTAGGCTCGGTTATTGATCTTGAAAAGCCTGCTGGAGAAAGCGTTGAACTTTATATCAATAAAAGAATTTTTGGCAAAGGCGAGGTTATGGTTTATGAAAAAAATCTCGCTATAAGAATTAATGAAATTTTAGATTCTAAGACTGTGCTTCAATACTTTAAAAAAGAAATTTAAATGAGATTGCTAGTATTATTTTTTTTAATTTTACCTTTATATAGTGTTGAGTTGATTAGTTATAATATCTACGATAGAAATGATCGTGTAGATTTAATGCTTTCTTTTGATAACGCTTATAATGGCAAGATTTCTCAAAAAAAAGAAAAAAATTTAACTCTTTTAACTTTTAGTGATTTAACGTATTCTAAAGATGAATTAAAGGAACTTAACTCTCAACTTGTAGATAAAATTAGTATTAGTTCTAAAAATAATAATACCTATATTATGCTACAAAACAAACAAAATATTAATTTAGAACTTAGCTCTATCAATGATAAATTTGGAGTAAGAATACGAGCTATAGAGCAAGGGAAAGCAAATATCGAATCTGTAGTATCACCTATAACTACTGCAAATAATTCTCAAGAATTAATGCCTAAACCAAAAAGTACAAGTTTAGAAGGGTATGATTATACAAATTATATCTTAGTAATGCTGATTTTAGTTATTTTGTTAATAGTACTTTGGTGGTTTAAAAAGACTATGGTTTATAAAAATAACAATGTTTCTAGAGATTTTACTATGATTTTCCAAAGATTTTTAGATAAAAATAATCAACTTGTTGTTTTTGATCACGCCAACAAACGTTATACAATGATAATAGGTAATTCCAATGTGCTTTTAGAAAGTGTTGAAACTCCAGAAGAACAAACAATAAAACATACAGAAAAAACAGAGAAAAATTTTGATTCTTTTTTTGAAGAGAATAAAAAAAGAATTCAAAATCTTATAGAGCAGCGTCAAAAAAGTAAAAAATCTTAAATTTTTTGATTAATTGCTAATGCTATGGTAGCTGGTTTTGCAATTTTTTTGAGTTCATCTTTGGGTAAATTAAGAATTTTGTTTTCTTGATATATATAAAGAGTATTGTTTGCAAAGGCAAAATCAATCTTATCTTTATTTGTGCTTAAAGTTTTAGCTAGACATAAAATAAAATTAAGCCATGAAATGGTATGAATATTGGGTAAAAGTTGTTTATAGGGTTCAAGATTATAAGGGTTAACTTTTTTTCCATTAAGCTTAATAATGCTCGCAATTAAAGCTTTTTCTTTATGTGAAAATCCATAATTTAATCCACCTAGTACAAAATGAGCAGAGTGTTCATTAGCAAAATAGAAATTTAAATATTCTCCAATATGACATAATTTAGCAGCATTTAGTAAAGTATGTTTATAGTTATCGTTAAGTCTATGAAGATTTTTAAGGGTTGTAAAAATTTGCAGAGCAAAATGTGGAGTTTTATTTTTTTGTTTTGATTGTAAAAATTTATCTTGCAAACATTTTAAACTAGGATTGAAATTAGGCGGAAATGTAATTTTTGGGCGGAGTAAATCTTGCAAATAAACTCCTTCTCTGATTCCAACCCCACTCGTGATAACTTGTTTGGCTTTTATTTTTTCTGCAATCTTTAAAAAAATAAATATACCTTCTTTAATGGTATCAAAACGATCCTTTTTTATGCCAAAATTGATTAAAGAGTCTAAGTTTGAATTAAAAATTTTTAAAATATGTCCTTTTTCTTCATCTAGCATATAGCGAAAATCATGTAAATTTTTCAGCGGATAGGAATTTTTTTGCATGATGGAATTAGATATTGCTCTTAAGCTTCCGCCTATTGCAATAAGGTTTTTATTGCAAAATTCTTTAGGAATTTGTTCTAAAATTGGTTTTATAAATTCTTCTAAAGAATCCATTTTTCCAGTATCATAGAACAATTCTTTTAGTCTAACAGTGCCAATATCAAGAGATATGCAAGAAATAATTCTATTATTTTTTATTAAACACAATTCACTAGAGCCACCACCTATGTCTAAAGTGGTTCCATCCTTAAAAGGACTTAATAAATTTAAAGCCGCAAGACCACCTAAGTAACTTTCGCTTTTTCCATCTATACAGCGTATATTTAAAGACAGATTATCTTTGATTCTTTTAATGAAATTTTTTGAATTTGGGGCATCTCTTAAGGCTGATGTGCCTACTATAAATATTTTTTTGCACTTATGCTTTAAAGCACATTGTTTGAAAAAAGCTAAGGCATCTTCGGCTCTTTGCATGGCTTCTTCTTGGAGAATTTTGCCATTATTATAAGCATTTTCCCCAAGTCTTACTTTGCGTTTGTATTCGCAAGTTGTATAAAAACCATATCTAGAAGTTTTTTCAAAAATCACCATTCTAATGGAGTTTGAGCCAAGATCAACAACGGCTGTTTTTTTTGCCATTAAAATTCTCTATCTCTATGTTTGAGTTTTAATTCTTCTATAGTTTCTACATTATCAGGATCAGGAATGATACATTCATATGGACAAGCAACAATACAGGCAGGCTCTGAAAAATCATTAACGCACTCTGAACAAAGATCAGGGTCTATTACATAAATTGGACTATTTTCATAAATAGCTTCATCAGGACATTCTTCTCTGCAAGCATCACAACATACGCAGTCTTTTGTAATTAAAAGAGACATCATAACCTTTCAAAAATTTAAAAAATAATTTTAGTTTATACAATAACCAAACTTAAATAAAATATAAAAATAGAAATAAAGATAAATTTTTTGCACCGAAGGTGCAAAATTGTTAAGATTTTTTAGGGAAGCAGAAACGGTATCCTCTACGACGAACTGTTTCTATGGTAGATATATTTAACGGTTTATCCATTTTTTGACGAATTTGATTGATAGCTACTTCGATAACATTTGGAGTTACTAGCTCAGGTTCTTCCCAGATAGCATCTAAAAGTTGTTCTTTGGATACAATTTGATCCGAATGTCTTGCTAAGTGCGTTAAAACTTCAAAAGGTTTTCCTTTAAGTTCTATATCTTGACCTTTATAAGTAATTTTTTCCTCATCTGGATCAATAACTAAATCTTCAATTTTAATAACATTGGTTCCGCCAAGTCTTAGTCTTGCTTCAATTCTTGCGAGCAGAATGTCAAAATCTAAAGGTTTTTTAACAAAATCATCAGCTCCAGCTTTCAAAGCTTTGATTTCTGTTTCTTTGTCTGTTTTTGAAGACATAATCATAACTGAAGTTCTTGGAGATTTATGTTTAATGGTATTGACAAGTTCTGCTCCATCTCCATCAGGTAAAGTCCAGTTTGCTAAAACTAAATCATAATGTCTAATGCCGATAAAGTATTCTCCATCTTTAAAATTTTCAGAAGAATCGGTTTGATAACCAAATTCATTAAGATTGTCTATAATTGTTTTATTTAGGCTAATCTCATCTTCTATAACTAAAATTCTCATTTGCTCTATCCTTATTAAGAAAAATTTAAAGAATTATATCATAGTTTAAGTAAATGTTTAGATATCTTTAAAAAAAAATTAATATTTTTTTTTCAATTTAACCCCAACTGTGGCATTTTTTATTATATGGGGTTTAAAAATTTTTATGTTAAGATTGGTTAAATTAGGAAAATCTTTTTTTAAATTTAAGCTTACAAAGTCTAAAGACTCTTCAAGGGTGTAAAATTCTTCTTTTTTATACCATTTTTTAATTTTGGTAATTACCTCTGCATAATTTAAAAATTCATTTGCTTTAGCTTTAAGCTTGATAATAATTTTTTGTTTTTTTCTTCTTTCAAAATCTAATATACCAATGATACACTTAAAATGAAATTTGATTTTTATATGACTTTGCATTCTTCTTTAAAAATCAATCTTTTAATATTAGGTAGATGTTTATATACTATAATAAAAGCGATAATGAAAATGGGTGCATGTGTATGAATTTCTAAGTCATAATTAAATATAAAAGAACTTATAACAAAAGCAAGTAATGCTGCTAAAGAAGCTAGCGAAGATATTTTAAAAATTTTTCCAATAACTACCCACACAATAAATGCTGTAAGTACTTCCAATGGAAGTAAAACTATCATAGCACCTGCTCCTGTTGCTATGCCTTTCCCTCCTTCAAATAACAAATAAACTGAAAAACAGTGTCCAAAAATAGCCAAAACTGCCACACTCCAAAGCAAAGCTTGATCATAATGAAGAAATTTCAAGATTAGTAAAGGAATAGCTGCTTTTGCAAAATCTAAAATTATTGTAGCAATGGCAAGTTTTTTTGCTAGTTTGGGATTTTTTTCTTTTACTACTCTTAAAACATTGGTTGCTCCTATACTTTTTGAACCTTCTTTTTTAATATCAGTTTTAGCAAAAAATTTAGCTAGAATCAGTCCAAAAGGGATTGAACCTAAAAGATATATAAAAGCGTAAATTATTAAATTTTCCATAATATCCTTTTCAAATTATCTTAAAATCTAAGTTTTATAACTAAAAATTATATCTTATGAAAATAAATAAACAAAAAAATAATTTTTAAGATAAAAATAGTATTAATTAATTATAAATATTTTTTAATAATATTTATCTTTATTTAAGCTCTAATTGATTATTATTTAATCTTAATTTATCTTTAATAGGAGTTTATTAATGAAAGTAAAATTATTGCTAATCGCATCCTTAGTTGCTTTTTCAAGCTTAAATGCTACAAGTCTTATAGATGAAGCTAAAAATTCAGGTCTTGTTGCCTTGCCAAAAGATCAAAAAGGCGTTGATGAAATTTTAAAACAAAATGGAGTAAAGGCTAGTGAATTTACTCTTGAAAAAGCAGAGCTTGGCAAAAAGCTTTATTTTGAACCACGCCTTTCAAAAAGTGGTATCATTTCTTGTAATACCTGTCACAATGTAGGACTTGGTGGAACAGATGGAGTTAGTACTGCAATAGGTCATAAATGGACAGCAAATCCTCATCATTTAAATTCACCAACAGTTTATAATGCGGTTTTAAATAGTACTCAATTTTGGGATGGTCGTGCAGGAACATTAGCCGATCAAGCTAAAGGTCCAATCCAATCTGATCCTGAAATGGCAACTCCTGCTAAACTTGCAGTAGAAAAAATTTCATCATTGCCTGAATATGTTAGTGAGTTTAAAAAAATCTATGGTAAAAGCGGTGTAAATTTTGACAATATTGCTGATGCAATTGCAAATTTTGAAAGAACTTTGATCACTCCATCTCGTTTTGATAAATTTTTAGAAGGCGATGAAAAAGCTTTAACAAAAGAAGAACAAAAAGGCTTAAAGCTTTTTATAGACAAGGGTTGTGTAGCTTGTCATAATGGTGTGAATTTAGGTGGCAATATGCAAGCGTTTGAAGTTGCTGGTAAATATAAATTTGCAAATTTAGGTGATTTTAAAGGCGATGCAAATGGTATGGTAAAAACTCCAACTTTAAGAAATGTTGCTGAAACTGCTCCATATTTTCATAATGGTGCTATTTGGAATCTAAAAGATGCTATTAAGGAAATGGGTAGTGTGCAACTTGGCATTAAAATTTCTGATAAAGAAGCAAAAAGTATTGAAACTTTCTTAAAATCTTTAACAGGAACAAAACCAGCAATTGTTTATCCACAACTTCCTATTTCTACTGAAAAAACTCCTAAACCTGAACTATAAGGCTCCAAACAAGCTCTATTTTTAGAGCTTGTTTAAATTTCTTTATCTTAGCTTTGTTATAATTGTCTTTAAATTTTGCTAGAAAGGTTTGCAATGAGACTTTTTGGAACTGATGGAGTTCGTGGAAAAGCGGGTGAATTTTTAGATAGTTTTTTGGCTATGCGTTTAGCAATGGCTGCGGGTATTTATTTTAAAGATAAAAGTATTACTAATAATATCTTAGTAGGAAAAGATACAAGAAGAAGCGGCTATATGATAGAAAATGCTATTGTTTCAGGGCTTGCTTCTATAGGATATAATGTTATACAAATTGGTCCTATGCCAACTCCTGCGATTGCATTCTTGACTGAAGATATGCGTTGTGACGCAGGGATTATGATTTCAGCTTCTCACAATCCTTATTATGACAATGGTATTAAATTTTTTGATGCTCATGGAAACAAACTCAGTGAAGATATAGAGAAAAAAATAGAAGAAATTTATTTTAATGATAAGCTTATACAAGCCTCTAAGGTGGATATGGAAAAAATCGGTCAAGCAAAAAGAATTGATGATGTTATAGGAAGATATATTGTTTCTATTAAAAATTCTTTTCCAAAAGATCTTACTTTAAAGTCTTTACGTGTGGTTTTAGATGTGGCTCATGGGGCAGCTTATAAGGTAGCACCTACTGTTTTTAAGGAATTAGGGGCTGAAGTTATAGTAATGAGCGATAAACCTAATGGACTTAATATCAATGAAAATTGTGGAGCTTTGCATCCTGCAAACTTAGCTTCTGAGGTAAAGCGTTTGCGTGCAGATGTAGGCTTTGCTTTTGATGGCGATGCAGATCGTTTGGTAGTTGTAGATGAAAAAGGCGAAGTGGCTAATGGAGATAGTTTATTAGGGGTTTTAGCACTTTATCTTAAAGAACAAGGTAAATTACAATCAAGTGTTGTGGCTACTATAATGAGTAATGGTGCCTTAAAAGAGTTTTTAAATAAACATGGTATAGAACTTGATACTTGTAATGTGGGTGATAAATATGTGCTTGAAAAATTAAAAGCTAATGGTGGAAATTTTGGTGGAGAGCAAAGTGGGCATATTATTTTTAGTGATTATGCAAAAACTGGAGATGGCTTGATAGCTGCTTTGCAATTTAGTGCTTTAATGCTTTCTAAGAAAAAATCTGCAAGCTCTATTTTGGGTCAAGTCAAACCTTATCCTCAGCTTTTAACGAATCTTAAAATTGCAGAAAAAAAAGATTTAGATAAAATTAAAGGTTTAAAAGAATTAAAAAAAGATTTAGAAAATAAAAATATCAATACCTTATTTCGCTATTCTGGAACAGAAAATTTAATAAGACTTTTACTAGAAGCTAAAGATATTAAGCTCTTAGAAAAAGAAATGAAAAATGTTGTGGAGTTTTTTAAGAAAGCTTTAAATGGCTAAAACTTTTAAATTTATTTTTTATTTTTGGGGCACCTTTGTTTTGGTTTTTGTCCTTGATCAATGGGTAAAATCCTTAACTTTAGCAGGACTTAGATGGCAGAGTGAATATTTGGATTTAACTTATGCTCTAAATACAGGTGTAGCTTTTTCAATGTTGAGTTTTTTAGAACATAATTTAAAATATTTACATCTTGCTTTAATTGGCGTGCTTTTTATTTATCTTTTTTGGCAAAAAACACTTTTAAAAACTCATAGCATAGCTTTTGGAATGATGCTTGGTGCTGGCGTTTCAAATTTATTGGATCGTTTTATACATGGAGGTGTAGTGGATATGTTTTTTTGGCATAAATGGTTTAATTTTGCCATTTTTAATGTTGCAGATGTCATGATAAATATAAGTGTGGCTTTGATTTTAATACAAGAAATATTTAAAAAAAGGAAAAAAGATGACAGAATGGATTAATGATTATTATTTTTGGATTAAATGGGTGCATTATTTGGCATTTGTTTCTTGGATGGCGGGTCTTTTTTATTTACCTCGTCTTTTTGTGTATCATGCTGAACATAAAGACAATAAAGGTTTTGTCGAGGTTGTAAAAATTCAAGAAAGAAAACTTTATTTTTATATACAAACTCCTGCAATGATTGTGACTTTAATCACAGGAAGTTTAATGTTACATGCTCATAAGGAAGTTTTAATGGTAGGTGTGGGTTTTATGCATGTTAAACTTACCTGTGTTACACTTTTGATTATTTTTCATATACATAATTATTATTGTTTAAAAGCTTTAGCAAATGATACTTCTACTAAAAGTGGGAAATATTTTAGAATTTATAATGAATTCCCAACTATAATGTTTATTATTATCGCTTTAATGATGGTTGTTCGCCCCTTTTAGTTTGTCTCCGCTTTAAATTCCATGCTAGCGGAGTTAAGCGGATCAATATTTTCTTTCATAATATCGATATAATCTTTATTTCTAAGACGCTTATCATCTCTAAATACTGCACGCACAAGATCCATTCCTGTGTAAAAATCTTTCATTAAAACCACAAAAAGATATTGACCAAATTCGGTTGCGATTAAAGCATTTTGATCTTTTATAATGGCACCACTTGTTTTAAGCCCTAAAAGTTCTATGAAAAGTTCTTTTTCAAGATTGCAATTTAGAGTTTTATTAAATTTATCAATTTCTATTTTTCCTGAAAAAATTTCAGTTAAAAAGACATATTTGATAATCTCTTTTTTATCAAAACAAGCTTTGGCTATATTAGCATTTTGTTTTTCTTGTATAAATTTAGCATAATCATTTAGATTAAATGCATTAATTAAAAGCTCCCCATCTAAAAAACTAAAAGCTCCACTGCCCACTCCTAGATATTCATGATGAGAACTGACATATTCGTCATTAAGCTTGTTTTTCTCTAAAGAAAAACTCCAACCATTGTTTTGGGTATAGTCTTTAAAAAATTCACGTATGATTTGATAATAAGTAAATTCATTATCTTTAATGCTCACTCCTAAACTTTTAGCGATATTATCTTTGGTAAGATTTGATTTCATTAAAGGATAGGTTGTGATTTGTTGCGGGGCTAAATTTTTAGCAATTTCTAAGTCCTTTAAAACTTGTTTTTCGTTTTGTCCTGGAAGATTGAAAATAAGATCTATACTAAAAATAGGTAAAATTCCTAAAGCTTTTGAAATTTTTTCTTGAAGTTTTTTAGATGAACCAAATTTATTATATCTTGCCACTTTTTTTAAAGTTTCATCATCAAAACTTTGAATCCCGCAACTCAAACGATCAATTATACCTTTAAACATAGAAAGCTTGTTTGGATCAATATGATTTGGATCGCTTTCACATGAAATTTCTTTTATATTAAATAATTTTTTACAAAGTTCTAAGGTTTTTAATAATTCCTCTTCATTAATCAGTGTTGTACCACCACCCACATACATAGAAGTAAAATCAAAACCTTTATCTTTCATGGTTTTAATTTCTTCTCTAAGATTTTGAAAATATACTTTAGCTAAATTTTCATCATAATAGTATTTGTGAAAACTACAATAAGGACAAAAAGTATGGCAAAAAGGTACATGAGCATAAAGCATATAGCTTTTATCTTGTTTTGGAATTTTTTCTTTGGGTTGTTTTAAAAGTTCGACATTGAAACCTTTTTGGAGGGATTTTTCCATCATAATATGAGAGTATTTTAAAGCTAAATTTTGAAATAAATTCATAAGTGGCCTATATATTAAAATATTTAAGACATAACTTTATCAATTTTTAGCTAAAATAGGAGTAAATTTTTTATTTCTTAAATAAAAAATGAGATTGAGTTTTTAAATTATTTAAAAAGGATATAAAATGGATAAAGCCAAAATTGTTTAAAATTTAAATGCTTTGTTTAAACAAAGAGTAGAGTTTTACTCTTATTTTGATGAAAATATTGCCAAAATTGGTAATACTGAAGTATTTGATTTTAAGAATGCTAAAAATTTAAATCCAGAAGAGGTATATAAGCAATTTTATCATTTTGATTATGCTATAAGAAAATTATTGCCTGCTATTTACAAGGCTTATGAAATTACAGATGTAGATTTAGATAAAGATTTTTAATTTATTTAGAGAATAGAGCAAACTATTCTCTAAAAGACATATCTAAATTTTTTGATTCTTCTTTTATATTTTTGCTTGTATCTTCGCTTTGCTCAAATCCTCCACCAAATGCTTTGATTACATCTACTATGGAATTAGCATAAGAATATTTAGTATTATTAAAAGCAACCGCAGCATTAAGCCAATTTTGACGTGTTTCTAAATAATCTTGCAAAGACATTTCTCCTACATCATAGCGTTCTTTAGCAATTTCATAGATTCTTTTGTAAGATTGTTCGCTTGCTTGTGCATTATCGTATTGTAAGCGTATAGTTTTTCTAGCTACTAAAGCATAGCGAATTTCTCCAAAAGCAGTAATCAAGGTATTTTGATAATTTACAAAAGCTTCATCTTTACTAAGCTTGGCTAAATTTACATTTTGGTAAATTTCACCCCAATGAAAAATAGGCAGAGTAAAGTTTCCACCTATATTCCAAGTCTTAGAACCTCCTTTAACCAAGGTATCTAAATCCCCGCTTTCAAATCCCAATAATCCTGTTAAAGAAAGACTAGGTAAGAAAGCCGTGCGAGCTACTCCAACAAGATAATTTTGCTGAGTTAATTTTTCTAAAGAAGAACCAATATCTGGACGTTGAAGCAAGATGGTACTTGAAATTCCAGTTGGAATGTCAAATTCTTTAAGATTAAAAACTTGATAGCTTTGATTTTTGTAAAGTATGTCATTTAAATCATTTGAAGTCAAAATTTTTAAAGCTTTAAGGTAATTTTCTTTATTTAATTTTGCTTCATTATATTGCAAAGCCATACTTTCTAAGTTGGCTCTTGCTTGAGCAAGTTCATATTCACCTACAGCACCAACTTGAAATTTTTCATCATTAATCCTATAAATTTCTTTTGCAGATTCATAAGCTTCTTTAAGAGCATTTTCATTTTCATACGCATTTACAAGATTAAAATAAGTTTGAACCGTATTTGAAATGACAGAAAGTCTTGCAGCTTCATAATCATACTCACTTGCCTTAAAGCCTGATTTTGAGGCACGATATGTATCGCGATATTTTCCCCAAAGATCAATTTCATAGCTTAAATTAAGCCCCATTTTAAAATCATTACCATAACTTACTTCCCCAGTTCGATTGCTTGGAGCATTTATAGCTGTTTTTGCACGACTTCCGCTTACACTACCATCAAATTTTGGCAACAAACTGCTAAAATCTATACCTAATTGAGCAGCAGCTTGTTCCATGTGTATGAAGGTAAGTTTTAAATCATTATTATTTTTAAGTGCTAAATCAACTACTTTATTTAAATTTTCATCATCAAAATCTTTCCACCAATTTTTTGTGATAGAGCTATTATTTTCTTTTTCCCAGGATAAGACTCCAAGCTGATTATCAGTGCTATAGTTTGCTTCGGGAATATTTAAATTTGGACTTAAAGAGCAAGCTGAAATCAAAAGAGTGCAACTTGCTATAGCGCTAATTGAAATTATTTTATTCATGAATCTTACCTCTTTTTTTATCTAGCCATTCATTAAAATTTTCTAAAAGATAGAAAAATAAAGGCACAAAGAATATTGCTAAAGTTGATGCTGCGATCATTCCACCAATAAGTCCCGTTCCTAAAGAGTGTCTTGAAGCACTTCCAGCACCACTAGCAAAAATCATTGGTAAAACACCAAAAGTAAAAGCCAGTGAAGTCATGACAATAGGTCTAAATCTTAGTTTGGCTGCGTTAATCGCCGCTTCAAAAATACTTTTTCCTTTTTTTAAACGTTCTTCCATTGCAAATTCTATGATTAAAATTGCATTTTTAGCAGAAAGACCTATTAAAAGTAAAAGTCCTGTTTGGAAATATATATCATTATCAAACCCTCTAAGTGCCACAAGTAAGATAGAACCAAAAACTGCAAAAGGAACTGCTGTAATAACTGCAAGTGGCATTAACCATCTTTCATATTGTGCTGCTAAGATTAAAAATACAAATATCATACCTAAAACAAAAGCATAAGCTCCAGCACCTTTAGAGCTTACTTCTTGATAAGCTGATCCTGACCAAGCGATAGAATATTCATCTCCTAAGCTTTGTTTTGCTACTTCAGCAATAGCGTCAATAGCTTGTCCTGAAGTATAACCAGGAGCAGGATCTCCTTGAATTAGAGCTGCTGGAAAGAGATTAAATCTTTTAACATCGTCAGGTCCAGCACTTCTTACAAGAGTTAAAAATGAATTTAAAGGAATCATTTTATTATCACTTGATCTAATATAGATATTTTTTAATGCATCCTGAGTATTTCTAAAATCTCCTAAAGCTCTGATATTTACTTGGAAATTTTTACCTAACATAGGAAAATCATTAACATAATATGTCCCTATAGTTGCACTAATTGTGTTAAAAACATCTTGCATGTTAAGATTATAGTATTTCATTTTGTCTCTATCGATAATAAGCTTATATTGTGGAAAACTTGTATCAAGAGTGGTTCTTACATTGGCAAGTTCTTTTCTTGTTCTTGCAAGTTCAAGCATTTTATTTACATCTTGTTGTATAGCATCATAATCTTTACCGCTTTTATTTTGAGCATACATTTCAAAACCACCTGTTAAACTAAGACCTGGTATTGGTGGTGGATTTAAAAAATAACTTAGCGCATTTCTATCTGCTGCATATTGTCCAAATAATTGTGCAATAATCTGATCAGAACTTGCTTCTCTTTGACTCCAATCTTTAAGTTTAAAAAATACTGCTGCAGCATTTTCTTTTAAAGAGCTTGTAAATAAATCAAATCCTATAAGAGAAACGCTTGAGCTAATTTCTTTCATTTGAGTAGCATTTTTATTAATTGTATCAACTTCTTCGATAGTTCTATAAATAGATGAGCCAGAAGGAAGGTTTATGATACTCATAATAACGCCTTGATCTTCAGAAGGAACTAAAGAACTTGGAACAATTTTAAAAAGATAAGCAATAAAACCTATCATAATGCAAAAAACAAGAACAAAACGAATAGTTCTTTTAAGTATATAAGCAACACCGCTGCTAAATACAGAAGTGCTCCAGTCAAAAAAATCATTAAATTTTTGAATGAAATAAAAAGGCTTACTCTCATTTCTTGTTAAAAATAGAGCGGATAAAGAAGGAGTAAGTGTAAGAGCAACAAATCCTGAAATGGCAACAGATATGGCTAAGGTAAGAGCAAATTGTCTTTGAATTTCTCCTACAAATCCTGAAATAAATGAAACAGGTATAAAAACAGCACATAGCACAAGAACAATTGAAATAACCGGAGAGCTTACTTCGTTCATTGCTTTAATTGCTGCATCTTTAACTGAAATATTTGAATCTTCATGAAGAATTCTATCAATATTTTCAACAACAATGATAGCATCATCTACAACTATTCCAATAGCTAAAACGAGAGCAAAAAGTGTTAAAAGATTGATGCTAAAACCTAAAACATAAAGTACAACAAAAGTTCCTAACAAAGAAACAGGAACAGCTATCATAGGAATAATAGTTGATTTAAAATTCTTTAAAAAAAGATACATGACAACAAGAACTAATGCTAAAGCTTCAACAAAAGTTTTAATAACTTCTTTAATAGAAGCTTTTACAAATATAGTTGTGTCATAAGGAATTTGATATTTTAATCCTTGTGGAAAATTTTTAGAAAGTTCTTGCATTTTTTCATTAATGAGTTTTGCAGTATTTACAGCATTAGCTCCAGATTGTAAGTTAATCATAATTGGAACAGCTGCACTTGTATTTAATCGACCTGTTGAATTATATTGCTCTGCCCCAATTTCTACTTTGGCTACATCTTTAATTCTTAAAAAAGATTTATCTTCATTAACTCTTAGGATAATATTTTCAAATTCTTGTGGAGTTTGAAGTCTTCCTTGCATGGTTATAGAAATAACTTGAGGTGATTTATTGACTACAGGCTCTTCTCCAATTTTTCCTGTGGCATATTGAGCATTTTGATCATTTACTGCATTTATGACATCATTTGCAGTAACACCAAATTTATTTAATAAATCAGGTTCTAACCAAATTCTCATAGAGTAGTTTTTATTGCCTATTGCAGAAGCATCTCCAACACCTGGAATTCTTTTTAATTCATCTAAAATATTTAAAGAAACATAGTTGTAAATATCTATATCATTCATTGAGCTATCTTCAGAATATACAGAAACTACTTCAAGTATAGTAGAAGATGATTTTCTAACTGTTACACCAAGTTTTTTTACAGCTTCTGGAAGTTTGGCTGTTGCTGCTGAAATTCTATTATTTACATCAATTGCCGCTTGATCTGGATCAGTTCCAATGTTAAAATAAACAGTTAATTTCATTTGTCCTGGCGAACTTGTTGAATCCATATAAATCATGTTATCAACACCATTAATCGCATCTTCAATAGGTGTTGCAACTGTTGAAGCAATAGTTTGAGCATCTGCTCCTGTATAAGTGGCACTTACTTGAACGGTTGGTGGAGTTAAAGAAGGATATTGTTCAACGGGTAGATTTGCCAAACCAATAATCCCAGCAATTGAAATTATTATAGCAACTACAGAAGCAAAAATAGGTCTTTCTATAAAAAATTTAGAAAACATTATTTACTCCCAATTTCTTGAACATTAGAACCAACATGAATTTTTTTAAAGTTATCTAAGATAATTTTATCGCCATTGTGTAATCCTTTGTCAATAATGGCGTATTCATTGTTTTGGTAGCTTATATGCACAAAAGATTTTTCTACTTTTCCATTTTTAACAAGAAGAACATAAACATCATTTTGATCTTGTTTAACAGCTATTTGAGGCACTTTAAAGCCATTTTTTTGTATAAAACCTTCTGAAGTAATTGTTGCAAAAGCACCTGGTAAAAGTGTTGAGTTGTTGTTATCAAATACAGCTTTGGCTTTTACTGTTCCACTATTGGCATCTATAACTGAGTCAATAAAATAAAGTTTGCCTTGAACGGTTTCTCCATTAAGATTTAAATTTGCATGAATGCTGTCTAAATCCCATTTTCCACTTTGAGTATTACGGACTAAATTTAGTTTATCTGTATCTGAAATAAAGAAATCTGCGTAAATAGGATTTAAATTTGTAACTCTAACTAGTTCAGTTGTTGAAGCACTTACATAATCTCCTATATTAATTAAAGCATCTCCTATAGTACCATCAAAAGGAGCTTTTATCTCGGTATGATCTAGATCAATTCTTGCATTTGCAAGTTGTGCTCTAGCACTTGCTAGACTAGCTTTTGCATTATTAAATGTAGCAAGAGAAGAGTCGTATTCTTTTTGAGAGATTGCACTTTTGCTAAAAAGAGCCTTGGAACGATTAAAATCTTTGCTTGCGTTTTCAAAAGTTGCCTTAGCCATTAAAGTTTGTCCGTAAGCTGAATCAAAGCTAGCTTTAAATTTATCTTGCTCTATAATAAATAATGTTTGTCCTTTTTTTACCTTATCTCCAGCCTTAAAAAGTTTATTTACTATTACGCCGCTAACTTGAGGTTTTATAATAACATCATAATCACTGACAAGTTTAGCAGGATAAGTAAAACTAAGTGGCAAATCTTCAGATTTAGCACTCATTGTTGTTACAGGTTGAGGCGGCATTTGTATTTTTGGTGCTTCTTCTTTGCTGCAAGCAGTAAGTAAAAGCACAACACCTAAAGCTAAAATAGTATTTTTTTGAAATAATTTCATGGTTTTGCCTTGAAAAATTAAATTAAAAATTGTAATATTTATTACAAAAATTTTTGGCTAATTATATCTTAATTTTGGTTAATAAAATTGTTTTTTAAGCTTTGGAGTCATTGATCCCATTTAGAAAAACATTTACAACAAATTCAACATGTTCTTTTTGCTTTTTTTTGTTTTTTAAAGGAGCATTAATTAAAACATTAAGGTGATGATAAGGTTCTTTTAATATAGTGCAAAAAAGAACTGCAAGTCTTTCTGCATTTTTTTTCATATAAGAATTATCTTGTTGTTTGAAAAAATCCATAAGTATATTATAAGAAAAATTTTGCTGATTGTTTTCTATCCAATTAGCAAGATGTCTATCTTTATCATAAACTTGAGAATAAACAATTTTACCAAAGGCTATGGTTTCTGGTTGATTAAAAATTTCTACAAAAGCTAAGCCAAAAGAAATTAAAATTTCTTTTAAAGTACCATTTTTAATTTCTTGTGTTTTGGAGTAAATAAGATGAAAGTGTTTTTTACATATATCATCTAAAATTTCAAAGAATAATCCTTCTTTGCTTTTAAAACTGTCATAAATATTAGAATAAGAACCTCCAGATAATTTAATAATATCACTTAAGCTTGTTTCTTGATATCCTTTTGTTAAAAAAAGCTCTAAAGCCACTGTTTTGATTTTTTCTTGTCTAGCTAAAACCTTTTGTGATGGTGTTTTATTTGAGTTCATTTTTATCCTTTATAAGAGTGCTTTTAGGATATACAAATATACTTTTCCTAAAAACCGAAATTTTTTCATTATCTTTGGCATAAGCTTTTATATGTAGAGGAAATATTATGTCTTTTTTGTCATTATTTGCCAATTTTTTTGTAGCTTTAATAACAACTATTTTTTTAACTTGTTCTCCTGCTTTTAATACAAAAGGTTTATTTGGTCTTATAATTTCAATTCCATCGTTTATTCCTTCTAAATTTGCTTTAAAATAATATTCATGAGGTTTAGAATCTGTGTTTTGAAATAAAAAGGTATAAGTATTTGAAATGACTAATTCACCTTTAATATTTGAAATACTATATAATTCACTACTGCGATTAATGTTTAAAAGCATACTTTCTTTTTTACTTCCCATAATGATTAAAGCTAGTAGAGCGATTAAAAGAACTATAAGATATGCTATGGTTTTAAATCTTAAATAATGAACTTTAGATTGTGTTTTGATAGCGTTTGTACTTGTCCAATTAATTAAACTTGGTCTATTAAATTTATTTTGTACTTTTGAACAAGCATCAGCACATTCAAGACAATTTATACATTCAAGTTGCATCCCTTTGCGTATATCAATATGTGTTGGACAAATACTAACACAGGCTTCACAGCCTATACACTCTCCTTCTGGAGGTTTTTTGTAAAGTTTAGTGTGTCCGCTATAAATCAATCCCCCGCGTTTCTCATCATAAATTACTTGCATTGTATCATGATCAAACATTACAGATTGTATTCTTGCATAAGGACAGACATAAACACAAAATTTTTCTTGTAAATAGGTAATATCCAAAGTAAAAAGTAAGCTAGCACAAAATAAAATTCCAAGCAAGAGTAAATGTTCGCTAGGATTTTGAATATAATTGAAAAAATCTTCAGGAGGAATAAAGTACCAAAGTAAATTACTAACAGCAATTAAAGATATAAAATAAAAAATTATCACTCCAAGAAATTTTTTAAAATATTGCCCCTCATATTCTTTTTGTTTGTTATTGATATTTTTACGAATTTTAAGAAATTTAGTTTGTATGATATCTCTATATATAACTCTAAAAATCGTTTGTGGACAACTCCAAGCACACCAAATTCTTCCACCTAAAGTTGTAATAAAAAAAATAAATAAAAAAAGAAATATAAGAACAAAAGGCATGAGATAAAATTCTTGTGTTGAAAAAGAAATAAAAAATAGGTTTAATTTAGAGTGATCAAAACTTAAAAGAAAAAAATGATTCTCATTAATTCTTATAAAAGGTAAGACAAATATGATAATGCTTGCAATTAAATATACAAAATATCGTTTTTTTGTATAGTTTGTAATGTGTCCTTGCATTTTTAGACCTTAATTATAATTTTTAGTACTTTGTAATGAGGATTATAGCCGATAAAAACTAAAACAACTTTTAAATGCTTCTAAGTTAGAATTAATAAGAAGTGTTTTATAATTATACCTCACAACAAAAATTTACACAGAAAGGTGGTGAGGACTGTGCCAGGAATCAAGGTACATCCTAACGAGTCTTTTGATGAAGCGTATCGTAAATTCAAAAAACAAGTAGATAGAAATCTAGTTGTGACTGAAGTAAGAGCAAGAAGATTTTTCGAGCCTATGACTGAAATTCGCAAAAAACAAAAAATTTCAGCACGTAAAAAAATGCTTAAAAGACTTTATATGCTTAGACGCTACGAGTCAAGACTCTAACCCAAAAGCCCGAAAGGGCTTTTTTTATATCTACAAACTTCATTTGGCATTAAAAAGTATTTATTATTTTTTGTTAAAATTTCTAATTTAAATTTTCTGTTTTTAGGATAAACTTATGAAAAAAATCAAAAAAATCATTCAAATTGGTATGATAGGTGGTTTAGCAGCTGTTGCTGGGGGTGCTTTAGCAGGTTGTGGAAGTAATAATGACAATGCAGATACTTTAAATCAAGCAGCTAATGCTCAAGGAGCTTTTGTAATTATCGAAGAAACAGCTCCAGGGCAGTATAAAATCAAAGATCAATATCCAAGTGATGAAACAAGGGTAGTTTTAAAAGATCTTAATGGCACAGAAAGAATTTTATCCAAAGAAGAAATGGATGCTTTGATTAAAGAAGAAGCAGCTAAAATTGATAATGGAACTTCAAATTTAACTAAAGATAATGGACAAATCAGCAGTGGAGGATTAAGTTTAGGAGAAACTTTACTCGCAAGTGCTGCAGGTGCTATTTTGGGAAGTTGGATAGGTTCAAAACTTTTTAATAATCAAAATTTTGCTAATCAACAACGTGGTGCTTTTTCAAATCAAAGCGCCTATCAAAGAAGTGTTAATAGTTTTAATAAAGCAGGTACAACAAGCTCTGCTTCAAGTGCTAAAAAATCAGGTTTTTTTGGTGGAGGCTCTAAAGCCACAAGTTCTAGTTCTTCTTTTGGCTCTTAGGGATAAATAATGCAATTATTACAAGTAAATAAACTTCAAAAAGATTATTTAGAAAATATAGGTTTTTCTTGGCATACAGATGAAGATGGAAGTGATTATATTAGCAATAAGTTAGTTTGTGTTAAGGAAAGCGAAGCTAATGCTTATTATGAAGCGGTAAATGAGCTTTATGATATGTTTATTGCTGCGGCGCAAGAAGTGATTGACAATGATCGTTTTGATGAGCTTGGAATTCCTTTTAGTCTTATTGATGCGATTAAGATGAGCTGGGAAAATGAGGTTCATTGGCATTTATATGGGCGTTTTGATTTAGCGGGCGGGCTTGATGGTAAGCCTATAAAACTTATAGAATTTAATGCTGATACCCCTACTGCTCTTTTTGAAAGTGCGATTTTACAATGGGCACTTTTAAAACAAAATGGAATGGATGAAAGCGCACAATTTAACAGTATTTATGAAAGTTTGATGGATAATTTTAAAAGACTTATTACCCTTGATGAAAGTGTTGAAGGGTTTGAAGAACATTATCAAGGATGGAAAATTCTTTTTTCAAGTGTTGCAGGAAGCAAGGAAGAAGAAATCACTACAAAATTACTTTCTCATATAGCCAATGAAGCAGGTTTTCAAACTAATTTTTCCTTTGTAGATGAGGTGGAATTTAGCGAAGAGGGTATTTTTAAAGAAGGTGAAAATTATGAGTATTGGTTTAAGCTTGTTCCTTGGGAAGATATAGCCATAGAAGAGGGTGAACTTGCTATGCTTTTAACTCAAATCATGCGTAATCAAAGAGCAATTATTTTAAATCCTGCTTATACGCTTTTATTTCAATCTAAAGGAATTTTAAAAATTTTATGGGAACTTTATCCAAATCATCCTTTACTTTTAGAAACAAAAGATACTCCTTTAGAGGGTAAAAACTATGTTAAAAAACCTGTTTTTGGTAGAGAAGGTGCAAATATCAGTATAATTAAAGATGGAAAAACTTTGCATGAGAATGTAGGTCCTTACGGGAATAATAAGGCTATTTATCAAGAATATGTAGAGTTTAATTCATGTCAAAATGAATACTATCAAGCAGGTGTTTTCTTTGCTTATGAAGGGTGTGGCTTAGGATTTAGAAAAGGCGGTCTTGTGCTTGATAATTATTCTAAATTTGTAGGACATATTATAAAGGAGTAAAAATGAAAATTGTTTGTTTGGATGCGGCAACTTTAGGGGATTATGATTTAAGTATTTTTGAAAAATTTGGTTCTTTGCAAATTTATACTACAACAAACAAAGAGCAAACCATAGAGCGTTTAAAAGATGCTAATGTCGCCATGACAAACAAGGTTGTAATTGATAAAGATGTGATTGATGCTTGTAAAAATTTAAAACTCATTTTAGAAACTGCCACAGGCGTTAATAATATCGATATTGAGTATGCTAAAGAAAAAGGTATTATTATAAAAAATGCTGCTGGGTATTCTACCATGAGTGTTGTGCAACATACTTTTGCGCTTATGTTTGCTTTTTTAAATCAAGTGCTTTATTATGATAAATGGAGCAAAGAGGGTAAATGGTGTGAAAGTCCTATTTTTACAGATTATAGCAGAATTTTAAATACCTTAAGTGGTAAAAAACATGGTATTATAGGTTTAGGAGCTATAGGTAAAGAAGTGGCAAAAATTTCAAAGGCTTTTGGAGCTGAAATTTATTATTATTCTACGAGTGGATCTAATAAAAACGCAGATTTTATACATTTGGAATTAAAAGATTTATTAAAAACTTGTGATATTATAAGTATCCACGCACCTTTAAATGAAAAAACTAAAAATTTACTCACCTTTGAAGAATTAAATCTTTTAAAAGATAATGCGATTTTGATTAATGTAGGAAGAGGTGGGATTATCAATGAAAATGATTTAGCTAAAATCATAGATGAAAAAAATATTCGTGTAGGACTTGATGTTTTAGAATTTGAACCTATGATGAAAAATCATCCGCTTTTAAGTGTTAAAAATAAAGAAAATCTTATTATTACCCCTCATGTTGCGTGGGCGAGTAAGGAAGCTTTAAATACTTTAATGGATATAGTTTATAATAATTTAAAAGAATGGATAGAAAATGGCAAGTGAACATAGTTTTGATATTTCAGCAGCTTTGGATAAGCAAGAATTAAAAAATGCTTTTGAACAAGCTAAGAAAGAACTTGATAGTCGTTATGACTTAAAAGGAATTAAGTGTGAGATTGATTTAAGCGAAAAAGAGAATATTTTTAAACTCAGTTCTTCTAGTGAAGGAAAACTCGATGTTTTAAAAGATATAGTGATTTCTAAACTTATCAAAAGAGGAATTAATCCTAATGCTATTAAAGAGCTTTCTCGTGAAAATGGGGCAATGTTTCGTTTAAATTTGAAAGCAAATGATGCTATTGATAGTGAAAATGCTAAAAAAATCAATAAAGCTATTAAAGATAGCAAGCTTAAAGTTAATTCTTCGATTCGTGGTGAAGAAATTCGTGTTGTAGCAAAACAAATCGATGATTTACAAGCTGTGATGAAGCTTGTAAAAGAGCTTGATTTAGAGTTAAATATCAGTTTTAAAAATCTCAAATAAGGTCAAATTTGAAACATTGTTTAGCTCTATGTTTTGTTTTTTTTCTTTGTGCTTGTAGTGTGAAAAATCAAAATTTTTCAAATCAAAGCTTGATGATTTTGATTGCTTCTCCTATGATAAAAATCAATGATGCAGCTTTTTTAAAAAAAGAAAACAATGCTTTAAATTTAGAAGTTTATAAACTAGGACAAGCTTTTTTTGAACTCAGAATCAAGGATAAAATTTGTATCAATGCGGTGTGTTATGATAAAAAAGTGTTTAATCAAAAATTTTTTAAAAATATATATTATGATGATATTTTAAGTGATATTTTAAAGGCAAATGCTTTATGGCAGGGTAAAAATTTAGAAAAAACTGATTGTGGTTTTGAACAAAATTTAAAAGCAAAAAATTATGAAATTTTTTATCAAGTTTGTGATAATAAAGTAAGTTTTTTTGATAAAATTTCACATACTAAAATCATCTTAACACATATTCAAAATTGAAGGATAGAGTTTGAAATTTTTTTTACTGGTATTTTGCTTTGTAAATTTAGCTTTAGCACAAGTTTATAAAGGTGAATTGTATTTTTATCATTTGCAGGATAAAGAAATTTTTGCCATAGTTTATGATAATGCACCTATGACCCCACTTTTTGATAAAGATAAAAATCAAACAAGTTCTAGTTTTTTAATTATTGATGATATAAATGGAAATTTAGAGATTCCACTTGTTAAGACAAATGATTTTTGGCAGGATGAGCGTAAAAAATATAAAATCAATTCTTCTAAAATGTTTACATATGATAATAAAAATTTTCAAGGAGAAAATTTAGGAACAACTACTTTAGAACTTGTCGAAACGCAAGATAGCATTCGTATAAAGCGTAGTCTTGATTTTATAGGTTTTAATGATGATTTTAAAGAATTTCATCCTGTTCATAAGGGTGTATTTAGCTTTGAACAAATTCGCCAAAAGCCTATTTTTTTACAAGATGGAAAAATTAGTTTTGAAGAATGGTATTATTTTTATGAAGATGGTATGAGTCGTGCTATTTTAGAGTTAAATAATTTTGTTTATGATATTAATGCTCACGCGTTTGTAAAACTAAATGATTTGTATAATACTGAAAATCAAAAATTTCAAAATCTTTTACATGAGAAGCTTAAAAATACATGTGATGAGTGTTTTGAAGATCTGCAAAATTTACAATTTAATAATAATTTTTTGTTTAATAATGGAAAATTAAAAATTTGTTATCTACCTTTTGAAGGTCATTTTTTAGATGAAAATATTTGCGTAGAATTTAACGAAGATGAGCTTAAGGAATTTAAAAAATAATGGAAAAATTAAAAAATTTTTTAAGTTTGAAAAATATAGAAGATACTCAAATTTATAAAGAGCTTAAGTGTGCTAAAAATGAGGCTTTGATTCTCAGAGAGCTTTGTAGAAATTATGTTGTTTCTATTTCTTCTATTAATGCCTTTACTTTATTATCGACAATTTTTGGAAATGATAAGTATCTTTATCTTGATGCTTTGGAGGATTTAAAAAAACTTATCGAAAGAGGTTTTGTAAATCAAAATTCGAGTTTTTTTAAAAGTTTAGAAAATAATAAAACTCAAACATTAACTCTTGCCTTATTGCAAAGTGAGCTTAGTCTAAGTGAATATTTTTTAGAATTTTTAGAAGCAAAACCTCGTTTAAACTTTGAGAAACAAGAGGCTTATGTAGATTATTTAGAATATTTAAAAGACGAATTTGTGCGTATTCAATTATACGAAAGATTAAGTTTTATACAAAAAAGTGCTTATAATAGTGAAATAAAAAACCAAATTAAACTTTATGAAAAACATATCAAAGAAAGACTAAAAAAAAGTAAATTTTATAATGTATTGGCTGATATTTTTAAAGAATATAATCTTGAACATAAAGAACAAATTATTTTTCTAGCACTTTTAAAAGAAGAATATGCTTTAAGTAATGAAAGTTCGATTTCTAGAGAAATGAATTCTTTACTTTCTTTAATCAGTGAAAATGATTTAGAAAGACATAAAAATAAAAAACTATTACAAGAAAATGCTCCTCTTTTAAACTTAATCGAGTATGATGAATATTTAAATGCTTTTGGAGATATTTCTAAAAGTTTTTTTATTATTGATGAAATTTTACAAAGAATTATAAATTTTGAACCAAAACAAAGTAAAAAAATCAAAATTGAAAGTGTTTTAAAAGATCAAGATATTTTCGAGCTTATAGAACCAAGCACTGACATCAATGATATTATTATGCCTGAAAATACAAAAGAGCTTTTAGAAAATATTTTAAAACAACAAGATAAAAAAGTCCTAGAAAGACTTCATTCTTGGGGTATAAAGAGTAATAAAAATATAGAAGCTAAAATTATTTTTTATGGTCCTGCTGGTACTGGAAAAACTATGTCAGCTTTAGCTATGGCTAAATCAATGAAAAAATCTGTCCTTAGTTTTGACTGTTCTAAAATTTTGAGCAAATGGGTTGGAGAGAGTGAGCAAAATGTAAGAAAAATTTTTGATACTTATAAAAATATCGTGCAAACTTGCAAACAAAGTCCTATTTTACTTCTCAATGAAGCCGATCAGTTTTTAAGTACGCGTGTAGATGGAAGTAGTGGCAGCGATAAAATGCATAATCAGATGCAAAATATATTCTTAGAGCAAATTGAGCGTTTTAGTGGTGTGATTATCGCTACGACAAATTTTTTAGAAAGCTTAGATAGTGCATTTTCAAGAAGATTTGATTATAAGATAGAATTTAAAAAGCCTGATTTTAAAGATAGGCTTAAAATTTGGGAAAAATTTCTACCTAAAAAAGCATTATTTGAAAAAGGTTTTGATATAAATATTTTATCAAATTATGAATTAAGCGGAGCACAAATTTTAATGGTGGTAAAAAATACAGCTTTGAAAGTAGCTGTATCGCAAGATGGGGTTTTTAAAATGCAAGATTTTATAGAAAGTATACAAAAAGAATTAAATTCAAGTTTTGATAAAAGTAAAATTGTTGGATTTTAACTTGTTTAATGTTTTTATATAGCGAAATATAAAATAAAACAAAGCTATAATTAAAGCACTCCATTCCCAAAACATAGGAACTTTTGGGGTTAAAAAATAATGATAACTTGCCAAAACTAAGCATAAATATCCTAATTTTCTGATTTTGCTAAGTTTTTTAAAGATTTTAAAAGAGCTCAAAAGCATTAAAAATATAATTAAAAATGCGATAAATCCACTTGCTTCTAATAAACGATGTGAAATATCATCAAAAAGTCTTAAAATGTGAGCATTTCTATCAAAAATAAAATAATTTAAAAAGTGTAAAATTACCCAAAAAGCTGCAAAAATACCTAAAATTTTAGGATAATTTTTTGTTTTTTTAAATTTAAGTAAAGAAAATAAAAGACTTAAATTTAAAAAGATCAAAGCAAATATTCCAGTGTAAATATAGGCTTCTTTTACAAAATCTATGGCTTTTATAATGTGATAAAAGCCATAGATTAAACTTATAATAAAGCTAAAATAAGCAAGAAATTTAAAGTATTTTGTCTGCATTAAAAATTCACTTTCAAGTCCATGTTTTTATATAAACTTGCCACTTCTTTTTCATATCCATTAAACATTAAAGTAGGCTTGGTAAAGAAGTCTCCTAAAGCTCTTTCGTTAGCTTGAGACCATCTAGGATGAGAGACATTAGGATTGACATTGGCATAAAAACCATATTCACTTGGAGCATAATTTTCCCAAGTGGATTTAGGTTGTTCTTTGGTAAATTCTATTTTAACTATGGATTTAATACTTTTAAAGCCATATTTCCAAGGAACAACAAGGCGTATTGGAGCACCATTTTGAGGCTTTAAGGCTTTTTTATACATTCCTACTGCAAGCAAGGTAAGAGGATGCATAGCTTCATCCATGCGAAGTCCTTCTACATAAGGATAGTCTATAGTTGGAAATAAAGCATCTTGATCGGGAAATTGACTCTTATCTAAAAGAGTGGTGAATTTAACAAATTTTGCCTCGCTTGTAGGTTTTGCCATTTCAATTAAACGACGCAATTCAAAGCCTACCCAAGGTACTACTATAGACCAAGTTTCAACACAGCGAAAACGATAAATTCTTTCTTCTAGGGGAAATTTTAAAATATCTTCCATGCTTAAAGTTAAAGGTTTTTCTATTTCTCCACTGATATCGATTTTCCAATTTTGAGTGTTGAAATTTTGTGCTAATGATACAGCCTTTTTTTTATCTGTTGAAAATTCATAAAAATTGACATAATTTGTAGCCAGTTCTTCATCGCTGATTTCAAGTTTGTTTGGATTAGTATCGCTTGTGAAATTTAAAGCAGATAGTTTAGAAGCAAGCACACTTGAACTTATCAAAGCACCTGCTCCAAGTTTTAAAAAATCTCTTCTTTTTTTATATAAATTCTCAGGGGTTATAATCATAATTTTTCCTTGTTAAAAATTTTTACTATTAAAACATAATAAGGATAATGATTATTAAATTTCTTGTAGAATTTTTTCGCAAATTTTTCTAGGGTTATTATCTTTGTAAATAGGGCGTCCAACTACTATAAAATCACTTAAATTTTCTCTAGCCATTGTTAAATTAGCGATGCGTTTTTGATCATCATTTTTCTCTCCAAATGGACGAATTCCTGGAGTGAGAGTTAGGAAATTTCTTTGAGTGTGTTCTTTGATAATTTTACTTTCAAAAACAGAGCATACCATACCATCAAGTCCATTTTCATAGGATATTTTTGAAAAATTAATTACAGCTTCTTCGATTTTTTGTCTATAAATGCTAAAGAAATTTTCTTCATCAAAACTTGTAAGAGCAGAAACTGCTAAAACTAAAGGTCTTTTTGAAAATTTGCTAAGCCGTGTCATAACTTCTTGCATGGCTATTTTTCCAGCACTTGCATGGATATTGATCATATCAACATCAAGTTTTGATATTTCTTCGCAAGCATCTGCCATAGTGTTGGGAATATCATGAATTTTAAGATCAAGAAATATTTTAAAATCATCAACTTTTTTAAGTTCTTCTATGAATTTAAAACCATCTCTTAAATATGCTCTTAAACCTACTTTTAACCATATATCTAAATTTCTTAATTCTTTAGCAAGTTGTAAGCATTCTTCTTTTGTAGAAAGATCAAGTGCGACACAAAGCTTCATTTTTTAGCCTTTATCAAGGCATCTAAAACTCCATTTATAAATTTTGGAGAATTGTCATTAGCAAGTTCTTTGGCAAGTTCTATAGCCTCATTGATGACAATGGCGCTAGGAGTATCGGTAAAAAGTAACTCATAAGCTCCAAGTCTTAGTATAGCTCTTTCTACATGTCCTAAAGCTGTAATTTGATTATCATTTAGAAATGAATTTAAGGTTTGATCAATATTGTTTAAATTATCTAAAATTCCATGATATAAATTTAAAGTAAAATTTTTTTGTTCATTGCGTATTTTTTTTTCATCTAAAATTTCATCTACAAAAATGTTGTTTTGAGAATTTAGCTCAAAAGCATAAAGTAAAGAGATAACACTTTGGCGAACTTGGTGACGCGTTGCCATTAAAGCTCCTTGCTTAAATTTAACATCTCAATTACAGTTGTCATAGCTTCAAAGCCTTTATTGCCTGCCTTGCTTCCAGCTCTTTCTATGGCTTGTTCTATAGTATCTGTGGTTAAAACACCAAAGCTTACAGGGATATTATGATTTAAACTCACATTGGCTATGCCTTTGGTAGTTTCTGCTGAAACATAGTCAAAATGTGGAGTTGAGCCACGAATTACTGCGCCTACGCAACAAATTGCATCAAATTTTTTGCTTTCTATAGCTTTTTTTAATGCATACGGAAGTTCAAAAGCACCAGGAACAAGTATAAGACTTAGATTTTCTTCTTTACCCCCATGTCTTAAAAAAGCATCTTTTGCTCCTTCTACAAGGCGATCTGTGATGATATGATTAAATCTTGCATTAATGATAGCAATTTTTGTTTTTGAGTCTAAATTTAATTTTCCTTCAATAATATTCATTTGTTTTCCTTTATGATATTTTGTATTTTTATTAATGTATTAACGCAATTTTTAAGGCGTGTAAGATTAAGCATATTAGGTCCATCGCATAAGGCGTCACAAGGATTAATATGTGTTTCAAAGAAAAAGCCATCTACACCTACAGCTGCTGCCGCTCTTGCTAAAGGTTCTACAAATTCGCTTTTCCCTCCGCTACTTCCACCTGCAGCCCCTGGCATTTGTACACTATGGGTAGCATCAAAAATAACTGGAGCAAATTCACGCATGATAACTAAAGAACGCATATCTACTACTAAATTTCCATAGCCAAAGCTAGCTCCTCTTTCAGCTACAAAAACATCATTTTTTTGAGCAGCTTCATAGCCTTCATCTTCTATGCCACGGGTTTGTAGAACTTTTTTAACGCTATATTTGATATCACTTGGGTTTAAAAATTGTCCTTTTTTGATATTAACTTTTGCCTTAGTTTTTGCTGCGGCCACAAGTAAATCGGTTTGACGACACAAAAAAGCAGGAATTTGCAAGACATCAGCTACTTCACTTACAGGGTTTGCTTGATTGCTTTCGTGTATATCAGTTAAGATTTTCATACCAAATTCATCTTTTACGCTGTGTAAAATTTTTAATCCTTCTTCAAGACCAGGACCTCGAAAAGAATTAATGCTTGTGCGATTGGCCTTATCAAAACTTGATTTGAAATAAAATTCTATATTTGGATTTTCATTAAAATTTTTTAATTGTTCGGCGACTTTAAAAATCAAATCTTTGCTTTCTATCACACAAGGACCAGCAATGAGTATCATTTTTTTCATTTTTTCCCTTTGTTCTTAACTAAAATTAATCCACCAAAAATAATGCCTATTATACCTAAAAAAACCATAGTACTTGGTAAATTATCTCCTAAAATTATCCCAACTATCATACTAAATACTACATCAAGATAACTAACCCCAGCAACCACTCCTGCTTGTTTAGCGATACCATAAGCTTTGGTGACATGAATTTGATAAATGGTGCCTAAAGTTCCCATAATGGCAATGATAAGCCAAGCTGTAAGACTTGGCATCACAAAAGGTGCTAGAATGAAATCTAAATGTAAAGAATCAAGATGCTGTGGTTCAAAAAATTCAGCACTGATCATAGAAATTAAAGGCATTAAGGTTCCTAAAAGAATAAAAGAAAAAGCAATTTGTTCTGTAGTGTAAGATTTTCTAAGTTCTCTTACACTTGTAAGAGCTAAAGCGGCTAAAAATCCACTTGTAACACCTATAATTGAATTGTTTAGATCAAAACCTGAATGATTTGAGTCGAGAGCCCAAGGCTGAGCGATTAAAAGTACTCCGCTAAATGCTATTAAAATTCCTATCCAGCCTTTGATGCCAATATTTTCTTTAAAAACAACAAAAGCTATTAAAGTAATAAAAATAGGAGCGGTTTTTTGAAAAGCAAAAGCTCCGCCTAGTGTAATATTTGAGACATTATAGAAAAACATATACAGTGAAAGCGTGCCTACTACTCCACGAAATACCAAGAGCCAAAAATGCCCCTCTTCTTTATGTGCCTTAGATCGTTTTAAAAGATAGACTAGGAAAAAAATTCCTATGATATTTCTAAAAAACATAATTTCTATAGAACTCATTTCTTTGCTAAGAATTTTTACACAAGCTCCCATAAGTGCAAAATCCAAACATGCTAAAATCATGAAATAAATTCCTAAATTACGCTTGATTACTTTTAGCATTTTTTTTCCTTAACTAAAATCTGGGTTAATTCTAGTCTTTTTTTGCTTAATATTAAGCCAAATTTTATATAATTTTGAAAATATAATTTTCTAGGAAAAAAATGCAAAGCATTATACTTATAGGTAAGCCAAATGTTGGAAAATCAAGTCTTTTTAATAGAATGGCAAGACAAAGAATAGCTATTACAAGTGATATTTCAGGTACAACTAGAGATACAAATAAAACAGAAATTCATATTCATTCAAAAAAAGCCATACTTATTGATAGTGGTGGGCTTGATGAAAGTGATGAACTTTTTAAAAATGTGAAAAAAAATACTTTAAAAGTAGCCAAAGAAAGCGATATTATACTTTATCTAGTTGATGGAAAATTAGCACCTGATGATGAGGATAGACAGCTTTTTTATTCTTTAAAAAAACTTGGAAAACCTATAGCCTTAGTGATTAATAAAGTAGATAATAAAAAAGATGAAGAAAGGGCTTGGGAGTTTGCAAATTTTGGCGTAAAAGAAATCTTTAATCTTTCAGTAACACATAATATTGGTTTAGATGAACTTTATGAATGGCTTGAAAAATTTTTACATCAAGAGTTTTTAATCCCTGATGAAGAAGAAAATTTAGAAGATTTTTTAGAGCATTACGAAGAAGGAAAAGAATTTCAATTTAAAGAAGTCGATCAAAATCATATAAGAGTGGGTATTGTAGGGCGTGTAAATGTTGGAAAATCAAGTCTTTTAAACGCTTTGGTTAAGCAAGAACGCAGCGTTGTAAGCTCTATAGCAGGAACTACTATAGATCCTGTTAATGAAAGTATAGTTTATAAAGATAAAGTGATAGAATTTGTCGATACTGCAGGCATTAGAAAAAGAGGTAAAATTCAAGGACTAGAACGCTTTGCCTTAAATCGCACGGAAAAAATTTTATCTCATTCTCAAATAGCACTTTTGGTTTTAGATGCACATGAGGGCTTTAATGAGCTCGATGAACGCATCGCTGGACTTGTGGCTAAGCATTATTTGGGTGTGATTATTGTACTTAATAAGTGGGATAAAAGTGAGATGGATTTTGATAAAACTGTAAAAGAATTGCGTCTTGATCGTTTTAAATTTCTTGCTTATGCACCTGTGATTAGCGTATCGGCTTTAAGCGGAAAAAGAGTACATGTTTTACTGGATAAAATTTTACAAATTTTTGAAAATTTCACTCAAAAAATTCAAACTTCTAAGCTTAATACTTTAATAGAAAATGCCACAAGAGCGCATCCTTTGCCACATGATTATGGGAAATTGGTTAAAATTTATTATGCAGTCCAATATGACTTAGCGCCGCCAAAAATTGCGCTTATTATGAATCGTCCTAAGGCCTTGCATTTTAGTTACAAGCGTTATTTGCGAAATCAAATCAGAAAAGAATTTAATTTCGAAGGTGTGCCTTTAGTGATTGCTTCGCGTAAAAAGGGCAGTAAAGAAAATGATGAAAGCTAAAAATATCGTTTTTATAGGATTTATGGGCTCTGGAAAAAGCACTTTAGCAAGAGCTTTGGCTAAAGATTTAGATCTTGTTTTTTTGGATAGTGATTTTTTAATAGAACAAAAATTTAATCAAAAAGTTAGTGAAATTTTTGCACAAAAAGGAGAGAATTTTTTTAGAGAACAAGAGCAAAAAATGTCTGATTTTTTTAGTTCTTGTGATAAAGCTTGTATTGCTACAGGCGGGGGGTTTGTTAATGTTTCAAATTTAGAAAAAGCAGGTTTTTGTATTTATTTAAAAGCAGATTTTGAATATTTAAAAAAGCATTTAGATGAAAATGAAATTTCTAAAAGGCCTTTATTTTATGATGAAATTAAAGCAAAAAAATTATATAATGAGCGTTTAAGCAAGTATGAACAAAAGGCAAATTTTGTTTTAAATATAGAAAATAAAAATATAGATGAGCTTTTAAGCGAGATTAAAAAGGTGATAAGATGAGAGTATTAACAGGGCTTCAGCCAAGTGGCGATTTACATATAGGTAATTATTTTGGTGCGATTAAACAAATGGTAGATGCACAAGAAAAAAGTCAAATGTTTATCTTTATCGCAAATTATCACGCCATGACTTCTTTGCAAGATGGAGAAAAACTTAAGCAAAATTCCTTAAAAGCTGCTGCAGCTTTTTTAAGTCTTGGTATAGATGCTCAAAAAAGCGTTTTTTGGTTGCAAAGTGACGTTAAGGAAGTTATGGAGCTTTATTGGATTTTATCGCAATTTACTCCTATAGGTTTATTAGAGCGTGCGCATAGCTACAAGGATAAAGTTGCTAAGGGGTTTAGTGCTTCACATGGGCTTTTTTCTTATCCTGTTTTAATGGCAGCTGATATTTTACTTTTTGATACACAAATTGTCCCTGTGGGAAAAGATCAAATCCAACATGTTGAAATCGTACGCGATATTGCCTTAAAAGTTAATAATGAATGGGGAGAAATTTTTACCCTTCCAGAAGCGAGAGTAAATGAAGAAGTAGCTGTAGTTGTGGGTACTGATGGGGCAAAAATGAGCAAATCTTATCAAAATACTATAGATATTTTTAGCAGTGAAAAAACCTTAAAAAAACAAATTTCTTCCATAGTCACAAATAGTACTGCTTTAGAAGATCCAAAAGATTTTAAAAGCTGTAATGTTTTTAAAATCGCAAAGCTTTTTTTAGATGAGGCAGGACAAAAAGAATTACAAATACGCTATGAAAAAGGTGGCGAGGGTTATGGACATTTTAAAATGTATTTAAATGAACTTGTAAATACTTATTTTAAAGAAGCAAGAGAAAAATATAATGAGCTTTTAGAAAAGCCTTCTCATTTGAAAGAAATTTTAGATTTTGGTGCAACCAAAGCAAGAAAAATTGCCCAAGAAAAAATGCAAAAAATTTATGAAAAAATAGGACTTTAAGGAGTAGAAAATGCTAGATTTAAAAAATTTACAAAATAATTTTAATGAAGTGGCCAAAAAGTTAAAAAATAAAAAAGTTGATGAAAATATCTTAAAAAAACTTGCTGAACTTTTTGCAAGTTTAAAAAAAGAAAAAACAGCTTTAGAAGAATTTCAAGCTTTTCAAAATAAATTTAGCAAAGAGCTTGCTACAGCCGAAGATAAAGAAAATTTAAAAGCAAAATTAAGCGAAAATAAAAGCAAAATTAATGAGCAAAACGCTAAAGTAAATGCTTTAGAAAATGAGCTTGAAGAAATCGCTCATGCCATCCCAAATATTCCTGATGAATGTGTGCCTGTGGGTGAGGATGAAGATGAAAATGTGGAGCTTAAAAAAGTGTTAAATCCGCCTAGCTTTGATTTTACTCCAAAAGAACATTTTGAATTAGGCGAGAGTTTAAATTGGCTTGATTTTGTGCGAGGGGTAAAAATTTCACAAAGTCGTTTTTGCGTGCTTAAGAACGAAGGAGCTTTATTAAGCCGTGCTTTGGTAAATTATATGATAGATTTTAATAGAAGTCGTGGATTTGAATTTGTTAATGTGCCTTTTTTGGTAAATGGTGCTACCATGTTTGGAACAGGTCAGTTGCCAAAATTTAAAGAAGATATGTATAAAATAGATGATGAGGATTTATATCTTATTTCAACTTCTGAAATTCCAGTAACCAATCTTTATAGTGGAGAAATTTTAGCTAGTGAAACTTTACCTATAAAAATGACTTGTTATAGTGCTTGTTTTAGAAAAGAAGCAGGCAGTGCAGGGCGTGATACAAGAGGTATTATAAGACAACACCAGTTTGAAAAAGTAGAGCTTGTAAGTATTACTAAACCTGAGCAAAGTGATAGTGTGTTTAATGAAATGCTTGAGTGTGCAAGTGATTTACTCAGTTCTTTAGGTTTGGCGCATAGACATTTGATGCTTTGCACTGGAGATTTGGGTTTTAGTGCAGCAAAAACTGTGGATCTTGAAGTATGGCTTCCAGGACAAAATAAATATCGTGAGATCAGCTCGGTTTCAAATTGTCGTGATTTTCAAGCAAGACGCGCTAAAATTCGCTATAAAAACGAACAAGGAAAAAATGAACTTGTTCATACTCTTAATGGCTCATCTTTGGCAGTAGGAAGAACCTTAGTAGCGATTATGGAAAATTATCAAGATAAAGAAGGAAAAATTTACATTCCTGATGCTTTGAAAAAATATTTTTAAAGAGTATAGATGGCTGAACAAGAAGATATAATACTAGAAAAACCCGAAGATGGCTTAAATCAACCAAGACTTGATGAGAGTTTAGAGGGATTTAAAGGGCAAGAGGGACAAGCTCCAGAAGATGAAGAATTTGCATCATTGCCAGAAGAATTACCTCAAGAAAATAGTGATAGTGGTTTTAAATTTACAAGAGAAAGTGCACCTGAAGATTTATCAACTTTTGAAGAAGTTGAAAATCAAGAACCTACTCTTTGGTATAAAGATCGCAAATTTATGTCTCTTGTGGGTTTATCTTTGGGGATTGTTTGTATTTTAGTTTTTACACTTTTTTATTTAACTTTTAGTGAAGGAAAAATTAAACCAGATATTATAGCTTCTAAGCCTTTAGAGCAACCTGTTGTTATGCCTGATGAATCATATAAATACAATGATATGCAAAGAATTGATGGTATGATCCAAAAAGCAAATGCTTTATATTTAAAGGGTGAAATTGAACAGGCTTTAAAAGTTTATGAGCAAGTTGCCGTATATAATGAATCTTTATCTAATTATAATTTAGGCGTTTCTCAAATGAATGAGAATAAATTCCAAGAAGCTTTTGAAAGCTTCAAGAAAGCTATAGCCAATGGAGAAAATCAAAGTGTAGCTGCTATCAATGCTGCTGTTTGTGCTTTAAAGCTTAATGATAAGGAAAAATTTAGATATTATATTGATTTAGCTCAAGTGTATCTTCCAAAAGAAGGAAAATCAAAATTATATGATTATTATTTAAGCTTAATTAATTATTACAAAGGATATTACCCTGAGGCTTTACAAATGTTACAAAGAACAGATGTAGAGCCATATTCTGATGTTGCAAAGTATTTGTCTGCTAAAATTTATGCAAAAATGGACTTTGATTCCAAGGCTATACAGCAATTAAATTCTCAAGGCAATTTTGAATCTAGTTTATCTTTAGGTCTTTTATACGCTAGAATAGGAGAATATGCTAAAGCTAAAGTCGCTTTAAGTACAGCGATGAAAATTGAAAGAGATTTTAATCAGAGTTTGGCAGCTTTAACATTGGTTGATATTAAAACAGGAAATTATCAAGATATGTTAGCGCGCTTGCAAAATTCTTATGATAACGATAAAGATAGATATAAGATTTTAGATACTTATAAAATTCAAGTTCGTTTAAATAAGGATCTTTTTAATATAGCAGTTGCTCAAAATTCTTTTTCAAAAGATTTGTTAAAAAAACAAAAAGATCAATTTGATTTGCTTTTTTATTTTGCACCTTATCAAGTTTTTGATAGTAAGCAGGCTGCTTTATATATTAAAAAAGCTAATGTTACAGATTTCGTAGATGATAGTACTGATGCGGGAATTTATCTTAATACAAGCAAAGCTCTTTCATCTACTAATGTAAAAATTGCCAATATTATTAACTATGCATTAAATCAGAAGTTACGCCTTGCTAACCAAGAATTTCAAAAACTTATCAAGGATTATCCAGAACATAGTATTTTACATTATAATTTGGCTTTAACCTATGCCCAAATGCAAAATTATGAACTTGCTTATAAGCATTTTTCAAGTTCATATCATCTTAATCCTAAAAATTACTTAGCAGGTGCTTTTGCTATGTTTTGTGCAAAATTAATTGATATTGATACAACTAAACTTTACAATGAAATTCTTGATAATATAGCTGCTGATTCTAATTTTAAAGCTAATATGCAAAAAAGTATGTTATTTTTGGTTAATAATAATTATATTTCCATGCTTCCTTATTTAGATGAATCAAAAAAAGATACACCTTTGAGTTTGATTTTTGAAGCTATTGTTGCTAAAAATAATAATCTTAATAATCAAGTAGATGTGAAAATTGCTAAATTGCGTTCAGAGTTGCCTGAAGATATTTTGGCAAATATTTTGTATTTTAATTCTTTAAATTCAAATTTAAATATTAAAGAATATGCTCAAAACGCTCAAATTCATTTTAAAAATTTAAAACTTGATTATCGTAGTGTTTTTGGTGGGCCAAATATAGCTAGGGAGTTTTATGTTAATTTAATGCATATTGCAGGGCTTTTAAATTTAGAAAGACAGAAATTTAAAGAGTTGATTAATGTTTCAGGGATAAAAGATGAAGGTATTTTACAAACTTTAGCTTATTTGGATATTTTTGCACAGCAATACGAAGAGGCTTATGCACTTTATAATTCTTTGATTGATGATTATGGAGCTAAAGATACTAAAACTTTATTTTTAGCAGCTGTAGCAGCCGTAGGTGCAAATAATCCAAATTCAGCTATAGCACTTTTGCAGCTTTCTAAACTTACAGATAAAAACAACAAAGAAAGTAAGGCAGCTCTTGGCATGTTGTATCAAGAAGTAAAGAACTATGAAGCTGCGATATCTCAGTATAAAACTTTACCTAATAATTTTAAGAGTGAATTTTTTACTTTTGATATTAATAATAACTAAAAATGCTTAGAAATTTCTAAGCATTTTTAGTTAAGCTTGAAGATCTAAAGTTTTTCCGCCTAGTTCATCGATGCGATCGCTAACTTTTTTAAGTGCTGCATCTATTGTATCTTGACTGATTTGAGGAAGTTCTCCACCCCACATTTTTTCTGCTTGCTCAAATCCTTTTTTCATACCTTCAAGACCTTTTTTTAATTTTTCAATATCATCGCCACCGCCTTTAATAACAAAATCTGCGATGCGACTGGCTGTATTTTCCACTCCAAAAAAACCATCTTCACTTACAAGTTGTTGAAGTTCATCTGCATTCATATTAAGTGGATTTTTGCCACTATAGCCTAAGGATGCAAAATCAATATTTGTAAGTATAGATTTCGCAGTATCTAAATTGGCACCATTTAAAAGACTATCTAGTCCAGTTTGGGCATTGCTTGAACCTATTACAGTATTCATTGTTTGCTGTTGAAACTGAACTAGGTAAATTTGTGTAATGCCCTTTCCGCCAAGTGCATTTAATTTTTCAAGGGTATTTTTATCTATATCCTTGCTAGAATTAGCACTTTGAACATTTTTGTCTTTTGTGTTTTCCTTAGCATCATCTGCCTTCTTATTGCTAACTTGTGTTTGTGCCATGCTAGCGATATTTGAAAAAGTATTCACTTGCATATTTGCTCCTTTGTGTGAGGCTTTAATTTATATCGACTTTTGACTTAAAAAATTTATAAGGACATTAAATTCCTTATTTTCAAAGGAATTTAATGTTTTATTGTAGATAATAAGCAATTTGCTCTTTATTGAGAATGCGGATAAGATTACTGGTGCCTTCTACCCCTGTTGGAAAACCTGCAGTTAGAAGATAGCATTTATCTTCATCCATAAAACCTTTTTCAACACTTGATCTTACAGAGTCTTTTAATAATTCTGTAAGTTCATTACTTTTGTTAACTAAAATCGCAGGATTAACTCCCCAAACTATGCTTAAAGAGTTTAAGGTTTTTTCAGAATGTCCTACTGCTATGATTTCTATATTTGGACGATATCTCGCAATCTTAATAGCAGATTTTCCGCTACTTGTTAAAGAAAAAATAGCATCAGCGTTAAGATCTGTTGCAAGATGAGCTGAAGAACGCATGATTTTATCTGTATTGTCTAAATCATTAAAATCATTAAATTTGTTATATGGATAGCGTTTTTCTGTTTCTATTATAGTTTGGCACATTATATCAACAGCGTTTGCAGGATCTATACCAACGGCACTTTCTTCACTTAGCATTACTGCATCTGTTCCATCTAAAACAGCATTTGCAACATCTGAAATTTCAGCTCTTGTGGCAGTTTTGCTTTTGGCTAATGAAAAAAGCATTTGAGTCGCAGTAATAACAGGCTTAGAGGCATTGTTTGCTTTTTGTATAATTTCTTTTTGGATATTAGGAACTTTATAATAAGGCACCTCAATACCTAAGTCTCCTCTTGCAACCATTATACCATCACTAGATTTAATAATTTCATCGATATTTTCCACTGCATCAAATTTTTCAATTTTTGCAAAAATAGATATTTTTGCGTTATTTTGTGCTAAAATTTCACGAACTTCATCAATATCGTGTGCATTTTGCACAAAAGATATTGCTAAAAAATCTACTTCATTTTTTACACCCCAAAGTAAATCATTTTTATCTTTTTGTGTAATAACATCAATATTAATTTTAGTATTCGGAAAATTAATACCTTTATTTGAGTTTAAAAAACCATCATTTTCTATAATGGTTTCAATTTTTTGATCATCTATGCTTATTACTTTAGCACGAATTGATCCATCATATAGATAAACATATTCATCAATTTTTAACATATCTAAAATAGATTTTTGATTAATACTAATTTTATAATGATTTTGAGTAATCTTCTCCCCTAAAATTGTTTCACGATAAAAATCAAGTCTATCACCCTTTTTTAATTCAAATGGTTCTTTAAGTTCACCTGTACGAATTTTAGGGCCACTAATATCTTGTAAAATTCCAATACGAGTATGCAATTCTTTGGCTACTCTTCTTATGGTATCTAAGTTTTTTTTATGATACTCATGTGCTCCATGAGAAAAGTTTAAACGGAAAACATTTACACCATTGATAATCATTTGGCGTAGAATTTCTTCCTTTTCACTTGCTGGACCTACTGTGGCTACAATTTTTGTTTTTTTAAGCATGGCAAACTCCTTTTGAAATTATTGTAGCTAAAAATAGAAACAAAATGATTACAATAATTCTGAAGAAAATTTATCTTCGTTAAATTCCATTCCTAGGTAATTACATATAAGCTTTGCATCTCTTTGGGCATTTCCTAAACAACTTGTTGCCCCAGGACTTGGAGTCATATTGAAAATAATACCAGGGGTTTCTGTGATGCTTGCTTCACCTAGCATTAATTCTCCTTTGGTTTTATCAATAACTTGTGGTCTTACGCCTCCAAAACCTTTTGCATAATAAATATCGCTTGCTTTAAGACTTGGGACTATTTTTTTGGCATCTTTAATAAATAAGCTTTTATCAATAAAAGGTAGTTCAAAAAGATAATTATAAAAGATATAATTTCTAATTGTTGCATCTTTAAACATATTAAAAGTTACTTTTAAAACAGTTTTATCAAGTTTTAATGTTTCAAAAAATTCTGGAACTGATTTTAGACCATGATAACGTTCTAGTTTTGGAATAACAAGTGCGGTAGGTCCAAAGCGAGTGTTCATATCAGCAAGCAAATCAGGATCTCCATGAAGAGCTGCAAATGGAAGTTTAGGATTTTGCACCATATAAACCTTACCATTTAAAAGTTTTTGTTTGGTTAAATAAAAACTCCCAGCAACTGGCCAACATGATTTATCCATGCCCAAATTCATTTTATGTGCTAAATATAAAGAGTGCGCCCCAGCATTGACAACTACGCTTTTGGCATGGTATTCTTGATGATTTGAGGTTTTTAATATAAAAATATCATCCTTTTTTTCTATGTGAATAATTTCTTGATTAAAGGTAACGAAAGTATTTTTATTTTGTTTTTGCGCTTGTTCTATTAGATTTATACTCATTTTCCCAAAATCTACAGTTGTAAAAACCTCGCCGCTTTCAACACCCATGGCGCAGATATTTTCAGGTCTATCTTGATTGTAATCTTCTCCTAAAACAACCTTAGGCTCAATTTGTTTGATTTTTGCTTTATCGAAAAATTTTATATAAGGATAAAGTTCTTTAAATTCTTCATAGCGTTTTTTCATATAATCACATTCTATATCTCCAACAGCTAGAGCCATTTTTTGATGAGAAAACATGAAATTATTTTGTGCATTTTGCATGAGTCCATATTTAACTATCATATCAGCTGTTCTTTTTACCTTTCGCGCTTTTTCTAAAGTATAATTGGTTTCAATATCTCCACAATGAATAGTTTGAGAATTACTCGTTCCTTTAGAATTTAATGTTGCAGCTGTATTATATTTTTCTATCAAAGCGATATTTTTAATATTTGTATATCTTGCAAGCTCGTAAAATAATGCTGCTCCTGAAATTCCAGCTCCGATGACAAGCACATCAAATTCTTGTTGGCCCATTGTTTTTCCTTTTTTATTTTAATAAATATTTTTCTAAATAAAAGTTTAATTGAATTTATTTTACAAAAAGTTAAATTTTATTAAGGTTTGTTATTAATGAGAATTTTTGTAACATTTTTAATAAAGTAAATTGGGATTTTCTTTTATAATTTTTTTCATTCCTCGAAAGATTAAAAGTTTATCATAAATTGCGTGATCGAAATAGTTTGCTAAAAATTGCCCATCTCCACCGGTGAAATAAAGCTTTTTATTTTGAGCGGCATCTTTTATCAGTAGGTAAATTCCTTTAAAAACACCATAACTTAAAGCATCCATGGTTTTTTGCGGGAATGCATCAAGACTAACTTGAGTGTTAAATTCACTTTTTAATCGTGGCGAAATATGGCTATAAATTTTTTTATAATTTGCAATACCTGGCAAGATAAAACCACCAAGATGTATAGAATTAGAAATAATATCAATTGTAATAGCACTACCTGCATCTACAACAACTCCATCTTCAATAGTATAACAAGCTGCTATGCGATCGATTCCTAATCCTTGATAAATTGTATCAAATAAAAAATAAGGTTCAAGATTGATAAAATTTTTTTGATTTTTTAAATGTTCTTTGAGATGTTCATTGACATTGATATAAAAAATTTTTTGTTCATTTTTAAATTCTAAAAACTGATCTATACTAAGAGTGAAATATTTGTTATCATCTAGGAAATTAGCATTTGAATTCCCAATATCACAGAGCAACATAGATATTAAATCCTTTCATTTCTAGATGATTTTTTGCTTTAGAGCAAAGAGAAGCCATACTAAAAAATATTTATTACTTATGTTAATTTGCTGTTCTAGATTTTCTAAAAATAAGGTATCTTTCATTAAAAATTTTATTTTTCCTGTATACATAAAAAGAATGTTATTTTGATCTTTAGTGCAAATATAACTTTTTTTTCTAGTCAACATACTTAAGTTATAGGGCTTTAAATTTAATTTTAAAGACTTTATTGTTTGTTCTAAAATTTTTATCATAGCAAATCTAAAATTTTATCTCCGTAGTAAAATTTACCATTTCCCATGAAAGAAATTTTATCAACAGCTTCTGAAAGTTTAAATACTTGTGTATTATTTAAATTTAAATCCATTTTAATAAGATAACCTGTTTTTTCAAAAATATATAAATAATTATTGCATATATTGCTTTTTACAAAAATAGCAAATTCAAATTTTTTTTCTGCAATTTTTCTTAAGTTATAATCAGTTTTAATAATAGTGCCATCTTTTTCTAGTATAAAAATACCATCATCACTAAGTGCAACATCTTTTATATCGGCATCAAGATAAAGAGTTCTAGCAGGGCTTACAACAATAATTTTTTTAGCTGTTGCTGCTATAAGTTTATCTCCGATTACGCTTAGATGGATTACATTGTTAAAAAAATTTTCTGCTGAAATAACTACATCTTTAATGACTTGAAGATTGCTTCTTGAAAGAATTAAAATTTTGCCATCTAGTGTTGGATATACGATGATATTGTCTAAAAATATAGGATTAGCAGTGCGACTATCTTGAGCTGGAGCTGAGGTTAGGGTTTGACTGAATTTAATACCCAGAGAACGATTTGCAAGAACTATAGTATTATTTGCAAGTACAAGAGCTAAATCATCTCCATTAGAAGCTACTCCTACAACACTAGCATCAAATTGAAAACTATAAATTTCATTATAAGAATTATCAAAAATTTTTAAATTTCCATTATTATCTGCGGTAAAATATTCCCTATCTTGATAAGCTATAAGTATATAATTTTTAGGAAGTTTAAACTTATCTATAGAAATATTATTTTTTAATATAGCAGTATTATTGCTAAGTTTTGCAGAAACTAGATTCCAATCAACGATTTTACCTTTTAAATTGCTATTATGACTTAAATCTCCATCGGTTTGTTTTGGTTCAAAATATTGTCTTTTGGTGCCACAAGCACATAGAAATATTAAACAAAATAGTGTTAAAAATATTTTTTTCATTGTGTAATGCCTTGATAATGTTTGAGATTTTTAGCTATTTGATTCAAGCTTGAATTTTCTTTTATTTGAGAAAGTAAAACATCAGCTTCTTCGATTTTATTTTGCTCTAAAAGTTTGTAAGCTTCTAATAACTTATCATAATTTTTTAAAAATATCGATTTATCCCCTAAAGATAATGCAATAATATTTTTAAGTAAAATGTTTGTTTGAGCATTACTATAAATTTGTTTTAGTTCATTTTGGAGAGCTGTATTGTTAAAATCATTAATATTTTCTTTTAGTAAAAAGATAGCGTAAAGATTAGTATTTTTATTTTTAAGTTGTTCTAAAAGATTTTTATTGCTAGGATCTTGTATTAGATTGGCATAAATTTCATTTGCTTCTTTTGTTTTATAATCGTTTATTTTTGAGATTATAAAATTTCCAGCAAACCAAGCAACTAAAATTATCACAACAGCAGATATATAAAATTTATACTTGCGTATAAATCTCTCTCCTTTGATAAAATTTTCTATAAATTGTTCTTCTGTGTTAAGTTCGTTTTTAACAGCTTTTAAATTATCTTTTAGTCCCAAAATTTATCCTTGAAAAAATATTTTTATTTTTTGTATAGAAAAATTACGGTATTGTACCATATAAATTGCAAAATATCCTAAACAATTTAAAGCTTTTTATGATATAATTTTTAAAATTTTAACTTTTTTATTTAAGGTTTAAGAAATGCAAATAGATGAGAAATTATTAAGTAAGCTTGAAAAATTAAGTGCTTTACAAATAACAAAAAACAGAAATGAAACTATTGCACAGTTAAGTGAAATTGTGAATTTTGTTGAAAAATTAAACGAACTTGATTTAGACTCCCAAGAGATTACTGTGAGTACTATAAAAGGTGGAGCTCCTTTGAGGATTGATGAGATAAGAAATAGCAATGTTATTGATGAGGTTTTAGATTGCGCTCCAAAAAAACAAGAACATTTTTTTGTTGTTCCTAAAATCATAGAATGATTAATTTAGCATTTAGTGCTTAAATTTTAAAACAAAAAATCAGAGAGTGATTGAAATGAATTTTTATTGGTTTGATGCTTTTATTTTAGGATTTACCTTACTTTTAGGACTTAAGGGTATTATCAATGGTTTGATAAAAGAAATTTTTGGACTTTTGGGTATTATTGGTGGTGTTTTTATTGCTTCAAAATATGCAACTCAAGCAGCTGAATTTATACAAAGTACTTTTTATAAGATAGAAAATCAAAGCTTAGCTGGATTTGCTGGATTTTTGGCCATATTAATTATTTTTTGGATAGTTTGTTTATTGATGGGTAATTTTCTTTCTAAGTTGATTAAATTAAGCGGCCTAGGTTTTTTAGATCGTATTGGTGGCTTTATATTTGGCGGAGCAAAAATCTTTTTAATTTTTGCAATTTTGGTTTTTTGTGTAGCAAGAATCGATTTTTTAAATGATAAATTAGATAATTTTGCTAAAAATAGCTATACTTTGAATTTGCTTAAAGAAACTGGATCTTTTATTATGAATCAACCTTTAACAGAAAATAGTCTAGACCATGCTAGTGAAAAGTTGCAAGATATTGTAAGTGATTTAAACAATACTCAAAAAGGGGAGTGATATGCTGATAGAAAATGTGGAATATGATGTTTTACTTGAGAGATTTAAAAAAATATTAAGACAAGGTGGACTTAAATATACTAAGCAAAGAGAAGTGCTTTTAAAAACTCTTTATCACAGTGATACTCATTATACACCTGAGAGTTTATATATGGAAATCAAACAAGCTGAACCTGATTTAAATGTAGGAATTGCAACTGTTTATCGTACTTTAAATTTGCTTGAAGAAGCAGAAATGGTAACTTCCATTTCTTTTGGTTCAGCAGGTAAAAAATACGAGCTTGCCAATAAACCTCACCATGATCATATGATATGTAAAAATTGCGGAAAAATTATAGAGTTTGAAAATCCTATTATAGAAAGACAGCAAGCCTTGATTGCAAAAGAACATGGTTTTAAACTTACAGGACATTTGATGCAGCTTTATGGTGTTTGTGGTGATTGTAATAATCAAAAAGCAAAGGTAAAAATATAAATGTTTGATAATATTTTAGAACAACAAAGAATAGAAAAAGCTAAAGAGTTAAAAAAATTAGGAATCAATCCTTATCCTCATTTTTTAAAAAAGGAAATGTCTTTAAAGACTTTTAAGGATAAATTTTCTTATATTTTAGAGCAAGTTGAAAAAAGAGATGAAAGTGTCAATGCTGTTGTTGCAGGACGTTTGAAGCTTTTACGTATAGCTGGGAAATCGATTTTTGCAAACATTGAAGATGAGAATGCAAATTTACAAATTTATTTTAGCAAAGATAGTGTAGGCGAAGAACTTTATATGATTTTAAAAAAGAATTTAGAGGTGGGTGATATTGTTTTGGTTAAAGGTTTTCCTTTTGTAACCAAAACAGGTGAGTTCAGTTTGCATGCAAGCAAAGTAAAACTTGCTACAAAAGCTATCATCCCTTTACCTGAAAAATATCATGGATTAACAGATATTGAGCAAAGATATCGCAAGCGTTATGTTGATATGATAATGAATACCGAAGTGAGAAAAGATTTTTTAATACGTTCTAAAGTGGTGAGTTTGATACGTCATTTTTTCGAAGATAAAGGTTTTTTAGAAGTAGAAACTCCCATGATGCATCCGATTGTAGGTGGAGCAAACGCTAAACCTTTTGTAACTTTTCATAATTCTTTAGGTGTAGAAAGATTTTTAAGAATTGCTCCAGAACTTTATCTTAAAAGACTTGTAGTGGGTGGTTTTGAGGCGGTTTTTGAAATCAATCGTTGTTTTAGAAATGAAGGTATGGATTTAACCCATAATCCTGAATTTACAACTATAGAATTTTATTGGGCTTATCATGACTATAAAGATTTAATGGATTTAACTGAAGAACTTTTTGCTTTACTTTTGGATAAACTTAATTTAGGAAAAACAATAGAATTTGATGGAAAAATGATAGATTTTTCTAAACCTTTTGAAAGAATAACCTATAAAGACGCACTTTGTAAATATGGTGGTTTAGATAGGGATTTGATTGAAGATAAAGAAAAAATTCTTACTAAATTAAAAGTAGATGGTTTTGAAGCGAATGAAAAGCTTGAACTTGGACATTTACAAGCTGAACTTTTTGATAATTATGTGGAAGAAAAATTGATCCATCCTACTTTTGTGATCGATTTTCCTATTTCTATAAGTCCTTTATCAAGACGTAGCGATGAGGATTCTCAGATTGCTGAGAGATTTGAGCTGTTTATTTGCGGAAGAGAATTGGCAAATGGTTTTAATGAGCTTAATGATCCTCTTGATCAATATGAAAGATTTTTAAAACAAATTGAAGCTAAAAATGCCGGTGATGAAGAAGCTTGTGAAATGGATGAGGATTTTGTTAATGCATTAGGATATGGAATGCCTCCAACGGCAGGGCAGGGCATAGGCATAGATAGACTTGTTATGCTTTTGACAAATAAAAAATCTATTCGAGATGTGATATTGTTTCCTGCAATGCGTCCATTAAAATCAGAATTAAAGGAGAAAGAATGAGTTTAGAAATGTTTGATAAAGAAATTTTTGATTTGACAAACAAAGAGTTAGAGCGTCAATGTGAAGGTCTTGAAATGATAGCGAGTGAAAATTTTACCTTACCTGAAGTAATGGAAGTTATGGGAAGTATCTTGACAAACAAATACGCAGAAGGTTATCCGGGTAAAAGATATTATGGTGGTTGTGAATTTGTTGATGAGATTGAAACTCTAGCCATTGAAAGATGTAAAAAACTTTTTAATTGTAAATTTGCTAATGTTCAGCCTAATTCAGGCTCTCAAGCTAATCAAGGTGTTTATGCAGCTTTGATTAATCCAGGTGATAAAATTTTAGGAATGGATTTAAGTCATGGTGGACATTTAACTCATGGTGCAAAAGTAAGTTCTTCAGGTAAAATGTACGAAAGTTGTTTTTACGGCGTAGAATTTGATGGAAGAATTGATTATGAAAAAGTAAGAGAAATTGCTAAAAAAGAAAAGCCAAAACTTATAGTTTGTGGGGCTAGCGCTTATGCAAGAGTGATTGATTTTGCTAAATTTAGAGAAATTGCTGATGAAATAGGTGCCTATCTTTTTGCTGATATAGCACATATTGCAGGTCTTGTTGTGGCAGGTGAGCATCCAAGTCCTTTTCCGCACGCTCATGTAGTAAGCTCAACTACACATAAAACTTTGCGTGGACCAAGAGGTGGTATTATTATGACAAATGATGAAGAGCTTGCTAAAAAAATTAATTCTGCGATTTTTCCAGGTATTCAAGGTGGTCCTTTGATGCATGTAATTGCTGCAAAAGCAGTAGGATTTAAATTTAATCTTAGCGATGAGTGGAAAGTTTATGCAAAACAAGTAAGAACCAATGCTCAAGTCTTAGCTAATGTTTTAATGGATAGAAAATTTAAACTTGTTAGCGATGGAACGGATAATCACCTTGTTTTAATGAGTTTTTTAGATCGCGAATTTAGCGGAAAAGATGCAGATTTAGCTCTTGGAAATGCAGGTATTACTACAAATAAAAATACCGTTCCAGGAGAAACTAGAAGTCCTTTTATCACAAGTGGATTAAGACTTGGAACTCCAGCCCTTACTGCCAGAGGTTTTAAAGAAAAAGAAATGGAAATTGTGTCAAATTATATTGCAGATATTTTAGATGATATTAACAATGAAAAATTACAAGAGGATATTAAACAAGAATTAAAAAAACTTGCAAGTAATTTTATTATTTATGAAAGGGCTATGTTTTGATTTCACCAATGGATATGTCGCTAATTAAAATAATTGGCGATCATTATTATATAAGACGCGATAAAATTGTAAATAAAATTACACATAGAGGTCGCTTATTTTTTGATAAATTCGAAAGAGTTGATGCTCCTTTAAATTTAAATGTCATGAGAGAACACGCTGCTAAAAAAATTGTTGTCGCTCATGATTTAATAACAAAAGATAATAAAGTAGAAAATATTGTCTTTGATTATAATGGTTTTAATGCTGAAAGATTTTATCACCGTGCGCAACTTATTTTAAGAGAAGAAGGTTTTATAAATTTCACAGCCTATAAGACTAAAACTCCAGGACATTTACATCTTTATATTCACAAAGGACATACGGCGTTAAACGAAGGTTATTCTTTAGCGTCTAAACTTTCAATGATGTTTGCGAGTAAAATGCCAGTAGAATGGAAGGTGTTTCCTAGTATGGATATACCTAGGGAATTTAATATTTTAATATTGCCTTATGAGGTTTATCAAAAAGAACGAGGAAGTTCTTGGTCTAAGCATATGTAAGAAAGGACAAATTATGGAAAATCAAAAAAATGAATTTGATGATATTATTTTAGAAAAAAGTAATAAAAGCGAAAAAGTAAAAAAAATTCTTTTACGAGTTATTGCTTTAGTTATTTTGTTTTTAGCTATCATGATAGTTATGAAGCTTATTAATGGTAGTGGTGATGAAAATACGCAAAATCAAAGTGTATTGCCAAGTGAACCTATAGCAACTCAAGACAATAACAATGATACTTCTTTTGAAAGTATGCCAATTACAGATAATACTTCAGCGGAAGATCAATTTGAGGCATTAAGAAAACAATTTCAAGATGAACAAAATACAACTCAAAATACAACAACCTCTAGTTCAAATAACAATGATAGTACAAATTTTGCTATACCTGATCAAGAAGTTCCAGCAGAACCAACAGTAACTACTTCAGAAAATACCACTTCGCAAGCAAGTGCTCCCAAACAAGAAGTAAAACAAACTGCAAAACCTAAAGAAGAAGCAAAAAAACAAACAGCGGTAAAAAAAGAAAAAGAAAGCGCAAAACAAACCCCTAAAAAAGAACAAAATGCAAATGATTTATTTAAAAATATTGATGCTAAACCTGTACATCCAAGTGGTTTAGCATCGGGTATTTATGTCCAAATTTTCTCAGTAAGCAATTTAGATCAAAAATCAAAAGAACTTGCTTCTGTAAAACAAAAAGGTTATGATTATAAACTTTATAAAACTACAGTTGGAGGTAAAGAAATTACCAAGGTTTTAATAGGACCATTTGAAAAGGCAAATATTGCAGTAGAACTTGCTAAAATCCGTAAGGATATTGCAAAAGATGCTTTTTCTTTCACATTAAAATGAAAATTTTAGCAGTTATAGGCGATCCTATTTCTCATTCTAAATCGCCTAGAATGCACAATAATGCTATTAAAGCCTTAGGACTTGATAGCATTTATACACGCTATCATTTAAGAAATGCTAACTGTTTAAGAGAAGATTTTTTTAAATTAGGACTTAGTGGAGCTAATATTACTTTGCCTTTTAAGGAAAAAGCTTTAGATATTGCTGATGTAAAGGATGATTTTGCTAGAAATATTGGCTCTGCGAATACTTTATGTTTAAAAGAAGATAAAATTTACGCTTATAATACCGATGCTTTAGGTTTTTTAGAAGCTATTAAGGATTTTGATAATGTAAAAAAAGCTTTGGTTTTAGGTGCTGGAGGTACAGCTTTGGCGCTTGTTTATGCATTAAAACAAAAAGGCGTAGAAGTGTATATAGCTAATCGTAGTAAAGAAAGATTTAAGGATTTTTTAGCTTATCCAACTTATCTTTATAAAGACTTGCAAGATTTTGACTTTGATTTGGTTGTAAATTCAACTTCTGCTGGATTAAAAGATGAAAATTTACCTTGTGATAGAGAGCTTTTAGATAGAATTTTACCTAAAGCTAAATTTGCTTTTGAGGTAATTTATGGCAGAGAAACACCTTTTTATAGATTGTGTAAAGAATATCATTTAAAAATTAAAGATGGGCTTGATATGCTTTTATGGCAAGGAGTTTTTGCTTTTGAGCTTTTTTTTGAAATACGAGATAAAAAGGAGATGATAAAAAATGCAATGCAACAAGCATTGATTTTAAAGTAAAGCGATAGTTATTTTTCTTGTATAAGAAAATATTATTTTTTGTGGAGAAAGTTTAATTTTCCCACAAGTTTTATCATTCAAATATTTCTACCCCGTCTTGATTTTTACTTTGATTATTTTGATTTGTTGAAGATGGATTTGTAGGAATATTTTGTGCGGGTGTGTTTTCAATTGTATTATTTTGATTAGAATTTGTTTGAGGTAAGTTTTCTTCAAAGGTAGCATTGCCATCAAAACTATTAAAACCACTGTTTGTATTAGGTATAGTTTTGCTTATGTCTGTTGCTTTTGGAAGATTGTTATAAAGTGTATTTAATGTATTTTTATAAAAAGCTAAAAAACTTTTATCAATTTCAAAAGCAGGTTGCTCCAAACCTTTATTGAGTTGAGTTGGAACAGTGGAAATAGTGGTTTTAAATAAATTAACCCCATCATCATTTTTAATAGGATAGTTAAGTGCAACTAAAGAATCCAGTTTGGTGCTGCTTGAAAGATTGGTTGAATTTTGTGGATTGTGTGCATCTATAAAATCTATTTTACCTTTAAAATTTATACCTAAATTGGATTTTACATAATCTCCACTCATAAAATTGCTTGTTTTTTGTGCATTTTTTTCTTCTGTATAAATACTGATTGAACTTTTAAGAGTGTAGTCTGGATTAGTAGTAACTATTTTATAGCCTTTTAGTTGAGCGATGGTTTTGATCTGCTCTTCTAAATTTTGTTTTAAAAGATCAATTTCTTTTTCTATGCGAATTTTAAGCACTGAATTTTCAAAATAATCAGAATAATTGTTATTTTGTTCTATATTAATAGGCTCAAGAGCAATGCTTACTCCAGAATCAATAGGTTCAACCTTTGTTGGAATTTGGGGTTTAAAATTTGGCATAGAAACATTGACAAAATTACTACTTGTACCTCCACAAGCTGCTAAAATTAACATACTACTAGCAAGTAAAATATATTTTTTCATTTTTTACCTTTATTTAATGTGTTTGTGTTAATTATAGCAAGTTAAAGTTTTTTTGTTATATTTTTATAAAAGAAAATTAGGAAAGATATATGGAATTTTGGCAGCATATTTATTCAAATTTTAATGTTGTAGCTTTTAGCATCTTTGGTTTAAAGGTGCATTGGTATGGCATTATGTATGTTATAGCTTTGCTTTTGGCTTTGCTTTTGGCTAAATTTTTTGTAAGAAAATTTCAACTAAATATTAATGAAAAACATTTAGATAGTTATTTTATATGGGTTGAAATAGGGGTTATTTTAGGTGCAAGACTTGGATATATTTTGATTTATGATGCAAATACTATGTATTATATTACTCATCCTTGGCAAATTTTTAATCCTTATATTAATGGCGAATTTGTAGGTATTCGAGGTATGAGTTATCATGGAGCAATTATAGGATTTTTGATAGCCACTTTATTGTTTTGTAAAAAGTACAAAACAAATCCTTGGATTTTTCTTGATTTGGTTGCTTTAAGTGTTCCATTGGCTTATGTTTTTGGTCGTATAGGAAATTTTTTAAATCAAGAGCTTTTTGGTCGCATTACAAATGTGCCTTGGGGAATTTATGTTGATGGAGTATTGCGTCATCCATCGCAACTTTATGAAGCATTTTTAGAAGGTATTGTTGTTTTTATTATAGTTTATTTAACAAAATTTAAGCAAAGTTTTCAAGGGGAGTTGATTCTTGTTTATGCTGGTGCTTATTCATTAGCAAGATTTATATGTGAATTTTATCGTGAACCTGATTTTGGCATAGGTTTTGTTTTGTGGGGTATGAGCATGGGGCAAATTTTAAGTTTTATAATGTTTATAACAGCTTTGTTAGTTTATATTTGTATAAGGTTTAAAAAAGTAAATATTTAATTTATATTAAAGACTTTTGTAATATAATGAAATGGATTTTTTAATTTCTTTTTACAAAGGAGTAAAGATGAGTGAGCTTATCGAAGGTTATTTGGGTAGGAGCATTGAGGGCAAAAAGAGCAAGATGCCTGCAAAATTAGACTTTATCCAAAGTGCTTCAGGGCTTTTTTTAGGTCTTTTTATGTGGGTACATATGCTTTTTGTTTCTACGATTTTAGTCAGTGAGGATTTTTTTAATTCTGTGGTCCATTTTTTAGAATTAAAATTTGTTTATGATAATCCTATTATGAGTTATCTTACTTCATTTTTAGCTGCCTGTGTTTTAGTAGTTTTTTTTGTCCATGCTTTACTTGCAATGAGAAAATTTCCTATTAATTATCGTCAATATCAAATACTAAGAACACATAGTAAAAAAATGAAACATAGCGATACTTCATTATGGTGGGTTCAAGCTTTTACAGGTTTTATTATGTTTTTCTTAGGTTCTGCTCATCTAATTTTTATTGTAACCAATGCAGATAAAATCAGTGGTGATATGTCAGGAGATAGGGTTGTAAGTCATTTTATGTGGCTTTTTTATGTTGTTCTTTTAGTATGTGTGGAACTTCATGGAAGTATAGGCCTTTACAGACTTTGTGTTAAATGGGGATGGTTTGAAGGAAAAAATGTAAGAGAAAGTCGTAAAAAGCTTAAAACTGCTAAATGGGTAATTAGTATTTTCTTCTTAATTTTAGGCGTGTTAAGTCTTGCGGCGTTTATAAAAATAGGTTATGAAAACTATCAAAATCAAATTCAAACTACTGCGATGATAAAAAACTACAATGGAGCAAATTATGAATATACAATATAGTGATGCTTTAGTAATAGGCGGAGGATTGGCAGGTCTTAGAGCAGCTATTGAGGTAGCAAAAAGTGGTCAAAGTGTAACACTTTTAAGTATTTGTCCGGTAAAACGTTCTCACTCTGCAGCAGTACAAGGAGGTATGCAAGCAAGTTTGGCAAATGGTGCAAAAGGCGAAGGAGATAATGAAGATCTCCATTTTGCAGATACAGTAAAAGGAAGTGATTGGGGCTGTGATCAGCAAGTAGCAAGAATGTTTGCACAAACTGCACCAAAAGCAGTACGTGAGCTTGCAGCTTGGGGTGTACCTTGGACTAGGGTAACTAAGGGACCAAGAACTGTTGTAATCAATGCACAAAAAACTGTAATTGAAGAAAAAGAAGAAGCACATGGTCTTATCAATGCTAGGGATTTTGGTGGAACTAAAAAATGGAGAACTTGTTATATTGCAGATGCAACAGGGCATTGTATGCTTTATGGTGTAGCAAATGAAGCCATTAAACATCAAGTAAAAATCATTGATAGAATGGAAGCAGTAAGAATCATTCATGATGGTAAAAAGTGCTTAGGCGTAATTGCTAGAGATTTAACCAATGGTCAATTAATTGCTTATATTGCAAGAGGAACTATGATAGCAACAGGTGGTTATGGTAGAATTTATAAACAAACCACAAATGCGGTAATTTGCGAAGGAACAGGTGCAGCTATTGCCCTTGAAACAGGACTTTGCAGACTTTCAAATATGGAAGCAGTGCAATTTCATCCAACTCCTATTGTGCCAAGCGGTATTTTACTTACTGAAGGTTGTCGTGGTGATGGTGGAATTTTGCGTGATGTGGATGGATATCGTTTTATGCCTGATTATGAGCCAGAAAAAAAAGAACTTGCAAGCCGTGATGTTGTAAGTCGTAGAATGATGGAGCATATTCGAAAAGGTAAAGGTGTAAAAAGTCCTTATGGGGATCATTTATGGCTTGATATTTCTATACTTGGTCGTGCACATGTGGAAAAAAATCTTCGTGACGTACAAGATATTTGTAAAACTTTTAATGGAATTGATCCAGCAGATGAAGGACCAAAAGGTTGGGCACCTGTTTTACCTATGCAGCATTATTCTATGGGTGGAATTAGAACTAAGCCAACAGGAGAAAGTCAATGGTTAAATGGACTTTTTGCTTGTGGAGAAGCAGCTTGCTGGGATATGCATGGATTTAATCGTTTGGGCGGAAATTCATGTGCTGAAACTGTTGTGGCAGGTATGATAGTAGGAGATTATTTTGCAGATTATTGTAAGAATAATGGAGAAGTGATTGACACAAATATAGTAAAGGATTTCTTAAGTAAAGAGTATCAATATTTAAAATCTTTAGTGGATAAAGAAGGTAAATATAATGTTTTTGAAATCAAAAATAGAATGAAAGAAATTATGTGGGATAAAGTAGCGATTTTTAGAACAGGTGAAGGTTTAAAAGAAGCAGTTGATGAGCTTGAAAAACTTTATAAAGATTCCCAAGATGTAAAAGTGCATTGTAAAGAGCTTGATTGTGCTAATCCAGAGCTTGAAGAGGCGTATAGAGTTCCAAGAATGTTAAAAATTGCACTTTGTGTAGCTTATGGGGCACTTTTAAGAACAGAAAGTCGCGGAGCACATTATAGAGAAGATTATCCAAAAAGAGATGATTTAAATTGGATGAAAAGAACTAATACTTTTTGGGTAGAAGGAGAAACTTTACCACGTGTAGAATATGAAGAGCTTGATATTATGAAAATGGAAATTCCACCAGCATTCCGCGGATATGGTGCTAAAGGAAATATCATAGAAAATCCTTTAAGTGAAAAACGTCAAGCTGAAGTAGATGCTATCCGTGAAAAAATGGAAGCTGAAGGTAAAGGTCGTTATGAAATTCAAGATGCCTTAATGCCTTATGAATTGCAAGCTAAATATAAAGCACCAAACCAAAGAATAGGAGTTGATTATGAGTAGAAAGTTGACAATAAAAGCATTTAAATATAATCCTTTAAGTAAAATTTCTAAACCCCATTTTGTAACTTATGAGCTTGAAGAAACTCCTTTTATGACGGTTTTTGTATGCTTGACTTTAATTCGTGAAAAAATAGATGCGGATTTAAGCTTTGATTTTGTTTGTCGTGCAGGGATTTGCGGATCTTGTGCAATGATGATTAATGGCGTGCCAAAACTTGCTTGTAAAACCTTGACAAAAGATTATCCTGATGGAGTGATAGAGCTTATGCCTATGCCAGCATTTAGACATATTAAGGATTTAAGTGTAAATACAGGTGAGTGGTTTGAAGATATGTGTAAGCGTGTTGAAAGTTGGGTGCATAATGAAAAAGAAACTGATATTTCTAAACTTGAAGAACGTATAGAACCTGAAGTTGCAGATGAAACTTTTGAACTTGATCGTTGTATAGAGTGCGGAATCTGTGTAGCTTCTTGTGCAACTAAACTCATGCGTCCAAATTTTATAGCAGCTACAGGGCTTTTAAGAACAGCTAGATATTTGCAAGATCCGCACGATCATAGAAGTATAGAAGATTTTTATGAATTAGTAGGTGATGATGATGGTGTTTTTGGTTGTATGTCATTGCTTGCTTGTGAAGATAATTGCCCTAAAGAATTACCTTTGCAAAGTAAAATCGCTTATATGAGAAGACAGCTTGTCGCTCAAAGAAATAAATAAATCTTTCCCCTTTTTAAAGGGGAAATTATGAAAGAACTATTTCAAAAAATTTGGCAAAATGAGCTCCAATTCTTAGATTTTAATGCTAAATTTCAAGACAAAAATAAGCTTGATGTAACCGAATATGCTATTATTTTAAGTGTTAATAAAGATAATTATGAAAGATATTTTCTTTTAAAAGAATTTCAAGAGCTTTGCAAAAAAATTGATTTAAGAGTAGATATTTTTAGTATTCAAAGTGCTCAAGTTTGTATTTTAAATCTTTTTAAATCAGGTTTTATTTTAAAACAAGACTTACTTAAAGCTTTAAAAATATTAGAAAAAATTTCAAAAAATACTGAAATGTTTGATTTTATTTTAAAAGAATCGGTTCAAGAAGTTGATCAAAAAATTTTATTTCAAAATGATTTTAAAGAATTAAATACTATTAATTTGGAGCTTCAAAAACTAAGTTTTAATCAAGATTTAAAATTAAGACTTCAAAAGACTTTAGAAAAATTTCAAAATTTAAAGTTTAATGTGGCCATTACAGGTGTGATAAATGCAGGGAAATCAAGTCTTTTAAATGCTCTTTTAAAGGAAGATTTTTTAGGCGTTTCAAATATACCTGAAACAGCTAATTTAACGGTTTTAAATTATGGCAAGAGTGAAGAGGTAAAGATATATTTTTGGGATAAAAAAGAGTGGCAAAATATACTTGAGAGTTCGCACTTTAATGCAGATTTGAAAGAATTTATTGATAAACTTAGCAAGAGTGTAAATATAGAAGATTTTATCAAAGATAAACCCTTAATACAAAATATCGCACTTTGTGAGCTTAAAAATTTCAGTTCCGCTAAAAATAAAATTTCAGCCTTAATTAAAAAAATAGAAATTAAAAGTCATTTAGAATTTTTAAAAAATAATATTTCCATAGTTGATACTCCAGGACTTGATGATATCATAATTCAAAGAGAAATTGTGACAAATGAATTTCTCAAAGAAAGTGATTTTTTAATTCACCTTATGAATGCTTCACAAAGCTTAACTCAAAAAGATGCAGATTTTTTGGTGCATTGTCTTTTAAATTCAAGACTTAGTAAATTTTTAATCATCTTGACTAAGGCGGATTTATTAAGTAAGAAAGACTTAGAAGAAGTTATTATTTATACTAAAGACAGATTAAAATCAAGACTCGTAGATTTAGATGAAAATTTGGTTGAAAAGATTGATTTTTTATGTGTGAGTGCTAAAATGGCAAGTGATTTTTATAAGGGTTTAGCACCTAAAGAAAGTTTAGAAAAAAGTGGTATGCAAGAATTTGAAACATATCTTTTTAATGAACTTTATACAGGAGAAAAAAGTAAGATTGCCTTAAGAGCTTATAAAAAAGAATTGCATTTAGAACTTAAGAATATTTTGAGTGAATATGAAATACAAAATCAAATGATAAAAGAAAACAAACAAGATTTAAGCGAAGAAAATCAAAATCTTTTGCTTGAATTTAAAAATCAAGCTGCAATTTTAAAAGAAGTTCAAGATGAAATTTTAAATTCTATTATAAAGCTTAAAAATATAGATAATGGTATAGATAATCTTGTTTTGCTTTTAGCTAAGAAACTAAAAGAACGTTTAATAGATGAGTTTAAATATCTAAAAAATAATGCACAAAAAATTAATATATCTCGTATTTTGAATATAGTAGATATCACCACAAAAGATGGGATTAATGATATTTTAAGAGAGATTAAATTTGAAAATATTAAAAAAATTGAAGAACTTAAAACAAATTTATCTTTAAAGTATGATTTTTTAAAAGATGATTTTGATAATGGTTTTGAAAATTTCAAAGAAGGAATTTCAAGAAATATAGACAGTATTTTTCAAAGTGAAAAATTTGCTCTTTTAAGATTAAAAATTGAAAAATTAAGCAGTTTAAAATCAGATTTATATGAACTTGAAACGAGTTTAGATTCGGTTATTTTTGATACTTTTAAAGAATTTAAAATAAGTGAAATTTTAAATTCTTTAGATATTAATGGAGTATTTTTTAATTTTTTAAATGAAAAATTAAAGCATTATAAAGAAAACCAAAAGGTAAAACTAGAGAGTCTTGAAAAGGTTTTAGAGAGTATGAGAAATCAAGATGCTGATATTTTAAAATCTTACGAAGAAAATTTAAAGAAAATTGAAAAATTAAAACAACTTGAAGCAGGGCTTTTAAATGCAGATTAATCTTTTAAATGATTTTATAAAAGCCTATGAAAACGCTTATAATTTGAGTTTTGATGATAGTTTTAAAGGGTATATTCAAAAGCTTTGTAAAAAACTTAATGAACCTTTTATGCATATAAGTCATGCTTTGGAAAATGAATTAAAAGAGCTTATATTTTCTTTGGATAAGAATGTTAATATTGCTATTATAGGGCAGTTTTCAAGTGGTAAATCGAGTTTGTTAAATTTGATTTTAGGGCGTGATTGTTTGCCTACAGGTGCTGTTCCTGTTACTTTTAAACCTACTTTTTTACGCTATGCAAAAGAATATTTTTTAAGAGTAGAATTTGAAGATGGAAGTGATATTATCACAAATATAGAAGAATTACCCTTTTATACAGACCAAAGAAATGAAGTAAAACAGGCAAAAAGTTTGCATATCTTTGCACCTATTGCTTTGCTTGAAAAAATCACTCTTGTAGATACTCCTGGTTTAAATGCAAATGAGAGTGATACTTTAACAACCCTTGGTGAACTTAAAAATCTTCACGGGGCAATTTGGTTAAGCTTGATTGATAATGCGGGCAAAAAAAGTGAAGAAGATGCTATAAAGGCAAATTTAGAACTTTTAGGGGAAAATAGTATTTGCGTGTTAAATCAAAAAGATAAATTAAATGCAGAAGAATTGGATAATGTTCTAAATTATGCAAAAAGTGTATTTTTAAAATACTTTAATGAGCTTATTGCTATTTCATGTAAGGAAGCTAAAGATAAACAAAGCTATGAAAAGTCTAATTTTCAGTCTTTGCTTGATTTTTTAACCCATTTAGATACAACAGCTTTAAAAGAAAAATTTGTTAAAAGAAAAATTTTAAATTTATGTGAAATTTTAGAAGATGAAAACCAACTTTTTGTAGGTATTTTTGATCGTTTATTAAATCAATTTCAAAGTTATGAAAAGCACTTGCTTTTAGTGTATGGGAATTTTTTAAAAGAGATTGAAATTTTAAATCATCGGATTTTAGAACAGCTTAAAAGCATTAGCGAAAGAATTGCTAATGAAATTTTTACAAGTATTAAAGAAAAAGATGCTTATTTTTATAAAGAAAGCAAAGGATTTTTAAAGAAAGATTTATACATAAGATATAATTATAAAACCCCTTATATTTCAAGTGATGATGCTTTTTTGGCGATGTTTTATAATAGTGATGTGATGAGTAAAGAGTTTAAAAAAATCAAAAATGAACTTTATAAATCTTTTGAAGAAATCAAGATGAAATTAAAAGACTTTATAAACATACTTGAGAGAGAAATTTTGCTTTTTAAAGCAGAATTTTCAAACATACAAAAAGATCATATTTTCCAAAGTGATAAAAATTTTAGCGAATTAAGAGCTTTTTGCAATGCAAGTGACGAGTACTTTTTGAAAGATTTTAAAGAACTTTTATTTAAAAGTATTTTAGAATTTGATTTGTTTTTGGAAAAATTAAATCTTAAGGCTTTTACAAATTATGAAAATGCTACAAAATTAAGCCTTGCATTTTTTAGTCGTAAAATCAATGAAAGTCGTATTCTTTATGAGCTTGATAGTTCTGAATTTGTACTTTTTTATCCTAAGAAAAGTGAAATTTATGAAAGAGTTTTAAATGAACTAAATGTCTATGAATTTGAAGCTTTGCTTATCAATAAACCTGTTTTGACAAAAATTGCGAAAAATTTCTTAGAACAAAGTCAAAATTTAATTCAAGAAAAAAATAAATTTTTAGATCTTAAAAAAGCAGAATTTCAAAAAAGAAGAACGCAGATTTTAAATGTTAGAGAAAATATAAAGGAAGATTGATGAGAATATTTTTAGCTTTATTTTTATTTTTTAATTCATTGTTTGCATTAAGTGAATTAGAAGAGGGTTTAAAATTTTACGAAGCAAATAAATTTGATAAAGCTTATGAAATTTTTAAAAGTCTTTGTGAAAAAGATATTTCTAAGGCTTGTTTTTCTTTAGCTTTTATGCATGAGAGTGCTATAGGTGTGAGCAAGGATTTAAATCAAGCTTATAAATTTTATGATAAAGCTTGTAAATTGGGTTTAGCAAATGCGTGTTCTAATATGGCTTTGCTTTTGCAAAATCAAGGTTATAAAAATGAAGCTCTTTTGGCTTTTAATAAAGCTTGCACTTTGGGAGAGGCATTAAGCTGTAATAATATAGCTTTATTTTATGAAAAAGAAAAAGATGGACAAATGGCCTCAAGTTTTTATAAAAGATCTTGTGATTTAAAAAATGCAAGAGCTTGTTATCAGCTAGGATCTTTATATGATAAAGGAGAGCTTGTTAAGGCAAGTGTAAAATCTGCTCTTGCTTTTTATTCTAAATCTTGCACTTTAGGTTTTGGTGAGGCTTGTTATTTATTAGGACGCTATAATCAACTAGAAAAACAAGATCTAACAAAGGCAAAAAGATACTTTGGTATGGCTTGCGATCAAAAACATCAAGAAGCTTGTGCAGCTTATAAAGAACTTAATTCTAAAGATATAGAGCTTTATTAAAAGTTCTATTTTCATTACTTTCAAAGATATGCTTAAATAGAATTAAGAATAACACAAAATTTATCGCTTTTTAAAGTTAAATTTATATTAATAGGACTAATATAGTCTTGTTTAAATTATATCAAGGAGGAGTAATGCAAGATAATATTATTGATCGCAGAAGCTTTTTTAAACTAGGACTTTTAGGTGGTTCTGTAGTAGCAGCTAGCACTATAGGTGGAGGTGCTGTTTTAAAAGCAGTAGAACTTACGCATTCGCATCAAACTTCACAAGAAAAATCAAAAAAAATTAGAGGTAGAATGTTTTTTCAAACTCAAACTGAATTTGATACCTTAAGTGCAGCCTGTGAAAGAATTTATCCTAAAGATGAGCAAGGGGAAGGGGCTATAGGTTTAGGCGCACCTTATTTTATCGATAATCAGCTAGCTAGTGCTTATGGTTATAATGATAGAGAATATATGCAAGGACCTTTCATAGAGGGTAAAGCTGAACAAGGCTATCAAACTCCTATGCAACGCAAAGATATTTTTTTAGAAGGCGTGCATGCTCTTGAAGAAAATGCTCAAAAGCGTTATAAAAAATCTTTTTCTTTACTTAAAGGTGGAGATCAGGATAAAATTTTAAGCGATTTTGAAAAAGGAAAAATTCAAACTACAGGTTTTAAATCTTCTTATTTTTTCACACTTTTAAGAGATATGACAGTAGCTGGAGTTTTAGCTGATCCAATTTATGGCGGAAATGATAATAAAAATGGTTGGAGAATGATGCAATATCCAGGTGCACAAATGAGTTATGTGGATAAAATTGCAAGTGATGAATTTTTTAACATTGAACCTATGAGTTTAGCAGATATGGAGAGTTAAAATGGCTGAAGTATTAAAAAAAGTAGATGTGGTAACAGTTGGAGCAGGATGGACTGGAGGTATAGTGGCCGCAGAGCTTACTAAAGCAGGTTTGAATGTGCTTAGTTTAGAACGCGGACACATGCAAAGTACTGAAAATTTTAATTTTATCCATGATGAGTGGAGATACGGGATTAATTATGGTTTGATGCAAGATTGCTCAAAAGACACTGTGACTTTTCGTCATGATCCTAGTGGTTTAGCCTTGCCTTATCGTAAAATGGGTTCGTTTTTATTGGGCAATAATGTTGGCGGTGCAGGGGTGCATTGGAATGGTTGGACTTTTAGGTTTATGCCTTATGACTTTGAAATTCAAACCCTAAGCAAACAAAGATATGGTAATAAATTAGGCAATGATTATACCTTGCAAGATTGGGGTGTGACTTATAAGGATATGGAGTCTTATTATGATAGATTTGAAAAAACCTGTGGGGTATCAGGTGAGCCAAATCCTTTAGCGGAAAAAATGGGGGCTTTTAGATCTAGTCCTTACCCACAAGAACCTCTTGAAAATACTAAGATGCTTAAACGATTTGAAAGTGCAGCAAAAAGTTCAAATTTACACACTTATCGTTTGCCGGCTTCAAATTCTAAAGGTGGCTATACAAACCCTGACGGTCAAGATTTAGCTCCTTGTCAATACTGTGCATATTGTGAACGTTTTGGTTGTGAGTATGGTGCAAAAGCAAGTCCTTTAAACACAGTAATTCCAAAGGCTATGAGCACAGGCAAATACACCATACGCACTTATAGCAATGTAACGCAACTTCTTAAAAAAGATGGAAAAGTAACGGGGGTAAAATTTGTCGATACTAGAACGATGAAAGAGTATATTCAACCTGCTGATATAGTTGTGCTTACTAGTTATATGTTTAACAATGCTAAACTTTTAATGGTAAGCAACATAGGTGAGCAATACGATCCAAAAACAGGTAAAGGAACTCTAGGTAGAAATTATTGTTATCAAATGAATATGGAAACAACAGCTTTCTTTGATGAGCAATTTAACACCTTCATGGGTTCAGGTGCTTTAGGGACTACGAGCGATGATTTTAACGGAGATAATTTTGATCATTCTAAGGAAAAATTCCTTCATGGAGCTATGATTTATAGTGTTCAACTTGGAACTCGCCCTATACAATCAGCCCCACTTCCAGCAGGAGCTCCAACTTGGGGTGCTGAATTTAAAAAAGCGTTAAACTATAATTTCACAAGAGCTATTACTGTAGCAGGACAAGGTGCTTCTTTGCCTCATAAGAATAATTATTTAAGTCTTGATCCAACCTATAAAGATGCTTTTGGCATGCCACTTTTACGCTTAACTTATAATTTCACCGATCAAGATAGAGCTTTGCATAAATTTATCACAGATAAAACAGCTGAGGTAGCAAAAAGAATGCAAGGAGTAAAATCAATCAAAAAAGGTGCATATCTTAAGGATTATAGCGTTATGCCTTATCAATCCACTCATAACACAGGTGGAACAACAATGGGTGCAGATAGAGAAACTAGTGTGGTTAATACTTATTTGCAACACTGGGATGTGGATAATCTTTTTGTTGTAGGGGCAGGAAATTTCCAACACAATAGTGGATATAATCCAACTGATACTGTAGGAGCTTTGGCCTATCGCTGTGCTGAGAGTATTTTAAAATATCACAAAAGTGGAAAAAGTTTAGCTTGATAATAACTTGAGAGTTTTTGAAAACTCTCAAGATTATAAATTTAATTTTCTGCCGATATAGTACAATATCAAAGAAGGCAAAAATGATTAATGGTATAAATTCTTATTCAAACTACAATTATACAAAAGGGCAAATGGAGTCTACTCTTGGAGGATGGTATGCAAAATGATTACTTTAAGTTCTTTTAATAGATATTTTGGAAATAATCCCCTACAGACACTTACTAAAATTAGAGATGAAAGTATTGAAAATGGAAATCCTGAGCTTACAAAAGAAGCAAGAGAAAAACTTGGTAATAGTTTTATAAATGTATACAAGGATTATGTGAAATTAAGCGATAAAATAGAATTTGTTGAAGGATCAATAGAAGATAAACTTAGGAAAAATGAATTTTCAGAATCTGAGGTTAAAAGCTTATTTACATGGATAGATGAAAATACAAAATCACCCCATTGGATGGAAGTTGATGGGGTGAGTTATGATGAAGCTTATACTAAACTCTTTCATACAAGCAAAAATATAGACGAATTTAAAACAAAATATCTTGAGCTTCAACAAAAATATTTAGTCGATTTTAGAAATATTAATTCATCGCAAAAAAATTCAGAAGAAAACAAAGAAGAAACTTTCAAACCTATACAAGCAGAAAGTAAAAACAAAGAAACTTACAAAGATGATAGCACAAGAAACGAGCTTGTAAAAAAAACTGTTAGAAGGTAAATTTAGCACTAGTAAAGAATTAGAACTTCTTTTTGGTATGAAATTTAGTGATGATGCAGGAGAATTTAACAAAATCCTTTCTTTAAATTCTGTACCAAAAAGTATAGATATTAAGGCTTGAAATTAAAAAAGGATAAAAAATGTTAAATATTTTACATGCAAATTCAAGTCATCGTTTCCATAAGTGTATGCCTAAGGAAGTTCATCAAATATATGACACCTTAAAGCTTATGGAACAGCAAGAAGATACAAAAAAATTAGAAGCCAAAAAAGAAGAGGAGCAAAGTAATACTACAAATGTGGATAAAGCAGATAATAAAAAAGATAAATTTTTAGATATGTCTGTTTAGTTTTAAAACAAAGCTTTATTTATAAGGAAGATTGGTGTAAATTTTTTATTTAAATTAAGGATTTTAAGATGCAATATTGAATTTAATGTCGTTATTTTGTGAGTTTTGTTGATAAGTTCTAGCGACAAAATTTTTAAAGTCTTTATCAAAATTTGAATTTTTATCGTTGTTTTTTGAATCTTTATCTGTTTTTTCTAAGCTATTTTCTGAATTTTTGTCATCTTTTTCTTTATTTTCTTCTTCTTTTTCTTTGGTTTCTTCGGCTTTAAGCTTCATTGCTTCAGCTCTTGCTTCAAATTCCATTTTTGTAGCATTTGCTGCAACTTTATAATCTTGCGGACTAGGATCAGCAGGAGCCATAGCTGCTGCTGCAATTTGTCTTGCATTGGCTATAGTTTCTTCGGGCGTATTTCCTTTTTGCATGCTGATAGGAACTTCGCCCGCTGTAGCATACATTTGATTATCAGGTCCTCTTGTGTAAGTAAAACTTGCAGCACCTGCTAAGCCGCCACCTGCTGCTTGATGTGCAGCTTCATGAGCCTTTACATTTCTATCGATACTTTGGAGTTCGCGAACTTGAGCTACTTCTTTTTGGTTTAGTTCTACGCCATTAACCATTTGGGTTTGTTCGTCATTTTTTTCTTTATCATCTTTATTTTCGCTGAGATTTTTTTCATCTTTTTGAGTGAAATTAGATTGATTTGTTTTATCAAGGGAAGAGTTGCTAGAATAATAATTATAACTTGAGTTAATTTGCATTTCCTCTCCTTTTTTATTTTTTGAAAATTTTAACGTATTTTGACTTAAAAATTTGATAAATTTTGTAGAATAATTATAAAATATAATATTATAAAGGGATGTAATGATTTATCAAAATGATTTGATTTATATAGAGAAAGAAGAATCTCAAGTGCCTTGGATTAAAATTTTTACTAAAGAAATTTATAAAGAATTTAGCGATTGTCCTTTAGAGTTACAAAAAGAACTTTTTGAAAAAATTTTACTTTGTGAAAAAGCTATGATCGAATTTTACAAACCTGAAAAAATCAATATCGCCTCTTTTGCAAATTATGTTCCAAGAGTACATTTTCATATAATGGCAAGATTCAAAGAAGATGCATTTTTTCCAGAGTGTATATGGGGAAAACAGCAAAGAGAAATGATAAAGCTTGATTTACCTAAATTTGAAGAATTTGTAAAATTTTTAAATGCTAAAATTTTTTAATTTATATTAATTATATATTATTTTTTATCTAATAAAATTTTATACGATTGAAAATTATTATAAAAAAAGGAAAAAAATGAAAAAAATTTTGTTAAGTTCATTGGTGGCAGTGTCTTTGTTAGGCACAGGCTTGTTTGCTAAGGAATATACTTTAGATAAAGCTCATACAGATGTAGGCTTTAAAATTAAACATTTGCAAATTAGCAATGTAAAAGGAAATTTTAAAGATTATTCGGCAGTGATTGATTTTGATCTTGCAAGTAATGAGTTTAAAAAACTTGAAGCAATCATAAAAGTTGCATCTGTAAATACAGAAAATCAAACAAGAGATAATCACTTACAACAAGATGATTTTTTCAAAGCAAAAAAATATCCTGATATGACTTTTGTAATGAAAAAGTATGAAAAAATTGACAATGAAAAAGGTAAAATGACAGGAACTTTAACTATAGCTGGAGTTTCTAAGGATATTGTTTTAGATACTGAAATCGGCGGTGTAGCTAAGGGTAAAGATGGAAAAGAAAAGTTAGGTTTTTCTCTAAATGGAAAAATCAAACGTTCCGATTTTAAATTTGCAACAAGCACTTCAACTATTACTTTAGGTGATGATATTAATTTAAATATCGAAGTTGAAGCTAGTGAAAAATAATTTTTTAGCTTAAGAGTTTTGCTCTTAAGCTTTGTAAATTTTTACCTAAATTTTCTTTACTTTCTTGCCAAATTAATTTAAAATCTGGTTTAAAATTTTCATTTTCTAAATTAAATTCCGTGTTTTTCAAGGTTGATTCTAAAAAAGCAAGATGATTTAATGCTTGGTTTTTATCATTAAAAATTAAAATAAAATCATTTTCTACGATAAAAATTTTTGCTCTAAAGCGTTTTAAAATTTTTGCAATTTGTTTTAAAATGAGTTTAGCATAACTTTCTTTGGTATTTTTTAGTTCATTAAAATGAAGCAAAGCAATGGTATAGTTGTTTTTTCCTTTTACAAAGCGTGCAAGATTTTTTTCATTGGGTAGTTTTGTTAAGGTGTCAAAAAAAGCTAGTCTATAAGCGTGATTTAAAAGATAAAAACAAAAAACCAAACTTGCAAATTCAAAATACCTTATTCCTATTCCTTCTTGGAATAAAAACTGAAAATATGCAGCAAAAAATGCGATAAGAAGATAATATTCTTTGGTTTTAAAGATTTTGATAAAAACAAGCATTAAACCGACTAAAAAAAATAAAAATCCTAATTCACTTATAGGTTTAAAAAAATCTAATGTAATAAAATGAAATTCTAAACCAGCGCTATTAAAAGTAGTATTTCTAGGTAAAATGATACTTAAAATGCCTATAAAAATAAGGGTTGTAATTGAAGCGATATTTTTTTTACTTAAAATTAAAGTATGATGTTTTCCAAGGCAAAATAGGGTAAAAACCATAGGTAAAAACAAAGCCACAAATAAATTAGCTTGAAAAAAACTTGTATAAAAATAAGGCAACTTAGCTCCTAATAGTACTAAAGTTAAAAAGAAAATTCTTGAATTTTTAAAGTAAAAGGATAATACAAGTGCTGAAATTTCAAAAATAAAACTCAATAATATTAAAAAATCTAATAAAAACATTTCAAATCCTTGATTTTAATAAAAGTGATCATTGTATAGAAAAAAGCTTAAAAGTGGATTTTATTTAAATTTAGCAATTTCATCTTGTATGGTTTGTTCTATATGAAGCAATTCTTCATGAGTTTTTTTGCTATTTTCTAAAAGTTCATCAAATTTAAAGCCAAGCATAACAATACGATATAAATTGGGTTTATATTTTCTCCAATTATATAAAGTGCTAACATCAATGTCTAGTTCATATGCCATATCACGCTTGCTCTTTTTTGTCATTTTTTACCTTAAAAATTTAGTCTTTAAAAAATTTTACATTAAAATTTCTTTATTAAAAACACTTGAAATATTCAATCTTTTATATAAAATATATTTAATATTTCAATATTAATTAAGTTATAGTATGGAATAATTCTAAGGAATTTTTTAATTTTTAAGGAGAAATGTATGGATTTTAATTCAGTTCTTTTCAGCATTGGTGATAAGTTGCCAAAAGATGCAACATCTACCGTGATGCTAAAAGAGAAATTTGATCGCTTAAATGAGGATAAACAAAAAGAGGTAGTAGCACAGCTTCCAATGATAAAGCTAAAAAGTCCCGCTCTAGTATTTTGGGTAGGGACTTTTTTATTTGGTACTTTTGGAGTGGGTCGTTTTATGATAGGAGATTGGGTTTTAGGGCTTATACGCTTAGGAATTACAATTGTAGCTATGTTTTGCAGTATTTTAATGATTACATATAGTGCTTTAGGGATAATATATGGTTTGTTGTGGCTTGTAGATATGTTTTTAGTGGGTAAAAAATTAAGAAAACAAAATTTTGAAAAGATTGCAAATATTATACAATAATTTCGAGTTTTTATGAAAAATAATCAAAAATAAGTTTGCAAAATATTTTTATCAAGTTTTTAGTAAATTTTGTTTTTGTGGCAAGTGAGGTTTAGAATTCTTAAGCAATAAAGAAAATTGCTTTTAAATATTTTGTCTGTTGCTCCAAATATTGCACAGGTTTTTTAGAGATTACAAGTAAAATGGTGCACTTGGTACAGATGAAGAGAAACTAAAATATTATTTAGGTGAACAAAAAAGGAGGAAATTAATGAAATGTTTTAATGTGAAATTTATGTTTGTTGGAATTTTGGCAGTATTTTTGAGTGCTTGTAGTAGCGGTATTCCAAAATGTAGTGATCAAGATGTACAAAATGTTTTAACTGAGATTATTTTAGAACACAATTTTGGTAGATTTTCTGAGGTTGATCGTAAAAAGTTGAAATTTACTTATAGCGGTTTTATGAGCGATTTAACCGATAAGGAAAGTAAAACACAGTATTGCAAAGCTCAAGTAAAAGCAAATGGAAGTATTGATTCTCGCCCTTACAAATGGGATGCTTGGATCGAGTATTTTGCTAGATATACTGATGATGGTATGGTATATGTAGAAATTACCAGATAACCTTTTAAGGCAAAAATGCCTTAAAAGGTTAATTTTGAGGAGGCTGGATATGGACTATAATGTTTTTCTTTTAAATATACAAGATAAAATAAATCAAGAAGATTTTTTCAATTTAAAGCTTAAGTTTGAACAATTACAAAATAAAAAAGAAGCTTTATCAAATTTGGTATTTTTAAGACTTCAAGATCCTATAAAACCTTTAATTATGAGTATGATATGTGGTTTTTTAAGTCTAGGTTGGTTGGCAATCGATAGATTTATGATAAAAGACTATGCATTAGGAATATTGCGTATAATATTATCTTTATTTCCTTGTGTGTTATTTTTGATACTAGGAATTAGCTATGAAAATGATGCTAATTTGGATATTTCTGAAATTTTTTTCGGGTTGTTTGGAATTTTTCTATTATTGGGCATTATTTGGTGGGGAGTAGATTTATTTTTAGTCTATAAAAAAATTAAAAAACAAAATTATAATAAAATTATAGAATTTATTTTTAACTATCAAAAAATTTAATTTTAAAATTAAAAATTCAAGCCTTTTTTGCTACAATTTCTTAAAAATTTTTATAAGTAAAAAATTTAAGGAAAATCATGGTCGAAGTAAAAAATCTTACTATGCGTTTTGCAAATCAGCTTTTATTTGAAAATGTGAATTTAAAGCTTGTTCGAGGACAAAGATACGGACTTATTGGTGCTAATGGTGCGGGAAAATCGACTTTTTTAAAAATTCTTTCAGGAGAAATTGAGTCAAGTAGTGGTGAAATAGTATTTGATGAAGGTTTGAAAATCGCAGTTTTAGGACAGGATCAATTTGCCTTTGAAAATTACACTATCAAAGATGCAGTGATGTGTGCAAACAAGCGTTTATATGAGGCTTTAAAAGAAAAAGAAAAGCTTTATATGAGTGAGGAATTTACCGATGAGATCAATGAGCGTTTAGGTGAGCTTGAAATGATATGCGCAGAAGAGGATCCAAACTATGATTGTGAAGTGCGTTGTGAAAAAATTTTAAGCTCTTTAAAGATTAAAGATTTTGATGCTTTGATGAGTACTTTACAAAGTGCAGATAAATTTAAAGTTTTACTTGCCCAAGTATTATTTTTAGGTGCAGATGTATTATTTTTAGATGAACCTACAAACAACCTTGATTTAGAGGCTATTTCTTGGCTTGAAAATGAACTTTTAAGACATGAAGGAACTTTAGTTGTTATTTCTCACGATAGACATTTTTTAAATAAAATTTGCACAAGAATTTTAGATGTGGATTTTAAACAAATTAGAGATTTTGCGGGAAATTATGATGATTGGTATATGGCTTCTACTCTACTTGCTAAACAAGCAGAACTTAAACGCGATAAAGCCTTAAAAGAAAGAGAAGAATTAGAAAATTTCATTCGTCGTTTTAGTGCAAATGCTTCTAAGGCAAAACAAGCCACAAGCCGTGCTAAGGCACTTGAAAAACTAGAGCTTGAAGAGATTAAAATTTCAAGTCGTAGAGATCCTAGTATAGTGTTTAGAACCAATCGTGAAATAGGTAATGAAGTTTTAGAATTTAAAGGTATAGGCAAGGCTTATGATAAACAATTGTTTTCAAATTTGGATCTAAAAATAGAAAAAAATGATAAAATCGCTTTGATTGGGGCAAATGGTGTGGGCAAAAGTACTTTAGCAAAAATTATCGCCCATGCTATAAGTCCAGATAGTGGATCTATACATCTTGGGGCAACTATAGAGCTTGGATATTTTCCTCAAGATACAAGTAATTTAATTTGTGAAAATTTGAAACTTTATGAATGGCTTATGAGTGAAAAATTTAAAGATCTAGATGAAATTCGTAAGTGTTTAGGTAGAATGCTTTTTAGTGGCAGCGATCAAGAAAAAATGGCAGCAAGTTTAAGTGGGGGTGAAAAACATCGTTTAATGCTTTCTCGTTTAATGCTAGAACGTCCAAATTTCTTGCTTTTAGATGAACCTGATAACCATTTAGATCTTGAAAGCATTATTGCATTAGGCGAAGCTTTGTATAATTTCAAAGGTATAGCGCTTTGTATCAGCCACGATAGAGAATTAGTTTCTGCTTTTGCTAATAGAATTTGGCATTTAGAAAATGGTAAGCTTACAGATTTTCATGGAACTTATCAAGAATTTTTAGGAGAAAATGATGGCTAAATTTAGAATTCAATACAGCGCAGGTTTTGGACATTATACGCAAAATCACAAGGGTTTTGGGCCTACGATTTATATAGAAGAAGTCGTAGAGTTTGATAATGGCAAGGATTATTTTGATTATATAGATTTTTATAAAACTTATTCAAAGAGCGATGATACTTATTTTCATATCAGTTTTTTAGAAGATAGACCTCTAAGTGATAAGGAAATCACGATTCGCAATGAATATCGCAAAATGCGTGATGAAAACTGCAAAAAAGCTAAAGAAGAATTTATAATTAATAATGAGCTTGATGTGGAACATTTGCCCACTCATCATGATTGAAAAACATCAATTTTTATATAAAAGGAACACTTTTTGCTTGTATAGTTTTTGCATATTTTGAAAGGAGAAAACTATGCAGGTAAATTATAGAACGATTAGCTCGTATGAATACGATGCTATTAGTGGTCAGTATAAACAGGTGGATAAACAGGTTGAAGATTATTCTTCATCTGGAAATTCTGATTTTATGGATATGTTAAATAAGGCGGATGAGAAGTCAAGCGGAGATGCTTTAAATTCTAGCAGTAGTTTTCAAAGTAATACGCAAAACTCAAATTCAAATTTAAGTAATTATGCTCAAATGTCAAATGTTTACGCTTATCGTTTTAGACAAAATGAAGGCGAGTTGTCTATGAGAGCTCAAAGTGCTAGCATTCACAATGATCTTGCGCAACAAGGCACAAATGAACAAAGTAAGAATAATACTTTGTTAAATGATTTATTGAATGCAATTTAATTAAAAGCTCCATTTTGGAGCTTTTGTATTTACTTGCAAGAATTTATAACTTCTCTATTTCAAAAGGTGCAAAATTTTTACAAAAAATTTCAAATTTTTGCTCCTCTTTTTCATTTAATTTGATATGTAATATAGCTTTGCAATCCTTAAAATCTTTTGTAAAATTAAAAGAATAAGTTTTTAAAAAATGTTCAAAACGATTTAAATTTTTCAAATCAATAGCAATGGTTATATTCTTTTTCAACTCGAATGAAAGTAAAGAAGAATTATTGATCACGGCATTTGCCGCATCACTATAAGCTCTTACAAGTCCCCCTGTACCAAGTTTTATACCACCAAAATATCTTACAGTGATTAAAGCCGCATTGATAAGATCATAGCCCCTTAGAACATTTAAAGTTGGCATTCCAGAAGTTCCTTTAGGCTCTCCATCATCGCTTTTATCTTCTACAATTTGATTAAAATCATTTAAAACGCGATAAGCATAGACAAAATGAACAGCTTTTGGATGCTCTTTTTTTAGTGTTTCTATTAAAAATTTAAAATCTTTAAAAGGGCAAAGAAAAGATAAGAAAGTAGATTTTTTAATATCGATTTGTGTTTGAAAAATTTGATTAATAGTTTGCATTTTTGCCTTTTTTGTTTAAAATTATACCTAGTAAAAACTAAAATCAATTTGAGTCTTAGGGGTTATAATATCCCAAAAAAATCAAAAAATTTTGAGTGATAGAATTTATGATTTTATTATCAAATCTATTAAAGATGGAAAATTAAAACCTAATGATAGAGTTAAAGAACAAGACTTGGTAGAACAAACAGGACTTAGCAGAACTCCCATAAGAGAAGCTTTGGGATTGTTGCAAAATGATGGAATTTTGGTGCAAGATGGTAAAAATGGGCTTATTGCTGCAGGACTTGATTTAATTTCTATTACGAAGCTTTATGAGATCAGAAAATTGTTAGAGGGTGAAGCTGCTAAACTTGTGGCATTACACGTCTCTATGGCCGAAATTGAAATTTTGGTTAATATTTTAAAAGTTCAGAAAAATATTAAAGAGCTTAATGAACTTAGGGCTAGTAATATTTTATTTCATCGGACTTTTGTATCGTTGCTCAGGAAATCATTATCTTTTTAAAATTATGGAAAATTTGGATCGTTCTTTATTGCTTCTTGGTGATAGTGCTTTAGCCAAGGAAAATCATCCTAAAGAAGCTTACAAGGAGCATTTAGCTGTTGTTATGCTATTAAAAAGAGAAATACTTTAGAGGCAGAAAGATTAGTAAAATTTCATATTCAACAAGCTTATAAAATTTGTTTAGATAATATACTTAAAAAATAATTTACTATTCTTAATTTTTAAATCTACTAATTAAAAATACACAGATATTAACACTTGCAATCCAAATAAAAAATATTAATTTTTTATTTCAACTTTCTGTGTAGCTTTGTAACTTAAAAAATACCTTTGAATACAAAAAAAATATTTTAGGACTAAAAAATTTCTAAAACTAGTTTATAATGAAAATAAAAAGGAGGCTATATGGCAAGAAGGTCTAAGGGCGATGCTAAAACCATTTTTAGCGTTGCTAGCGGCAATTTTTTAGAAATGTATGATTTTGCGGTTTATGGTTTTTATGCTGCATTTATTGCTAAAGTATTTTTTCCTGCTCAAAATGAATTTATTTCTTTAATGCAAAGTTTTATGGCTTTTGGAGTTGGCTTTTTAATGCGTCCTATCGGAGCTATAGTTCTTGGAACTTATATGGATAAGCATGGTAGAAAGAAAGGTCTTGTTATAACTTTAGGTATTATGGCTTTTGGAACTTTAACCATAGCCTGTTGTCCTGGTTATGAAAGTATAGGCATTTTAGCTCCTATTATTGTGGTAATTGGAAGGCTTTTGCAAGGTTTTAGTGCTGGAGCTGAAATAGGTGGAGCAAGTATTTATTTAGCAGAAATTGCACCAAAAAACTTACGCGGTTTTTATGTTTCTTGGCAAAGTGGATCTCAGCAAATTGCTACCGTATTTGCGGGTGCTTTGGGCGTACTTTTGCATTATCTTATAGGTGATGCTATTATGCAAGCTTGGGGTTGGAGAATCCCTTTTATCATTGGATGTTTGGTTGTACCTTATATTTTTTACATAAGAAGAACTTTAGATGAAACACCTGAATTTAAAGCAAAAATTCACCAAGCTCCAAAAACCTTTGGAGCTATTTTCAAAAGCATTAGAGAAAATATACCTATAGTGATTTTTGGAATCATGTTTGTAATGATGACGACAGTAACTTTTTATTTTATCACTTCTTACACTCCAACTTTTGCCAATAAAGTTTTGCATTTTAGTAAATTAGAAAGCTTTATGATTACTGCTATTATAGGACTTAGCAATACTTTTTGGTTGCCATTTTCTGGTTTTATTGGAGATAAAATAGGAAGAAAGCCTATTTTATTAACCATGACTTTTTTAGGTGTTGTTAGTGCTTATCCTATGTTAAATTTTTTAACAAATAATATTTCTTTTGCCAATTTGGTTTTAGTGGAATTATGGTTTAGTTTTATTTTTGGTGCTTATAATGGGGCTATGGTGGTTTCTTTATCAGAAATCATGCCTAAAAATGTAAAAGCTTTGGGTTTTTCTTTTTCTTATTCTATAGCGGTGGCAATTTTTGGAGGATTTACCCCTGCTGTTTCAACTTATTTGATAGAAAGAACTAGCAATCCTGCCTCTCCTGCATTTTGGCTTACCTTTGCAGCCATTTGTTCTTTTGTGGCTTCTTTGATTATTTTTAAAAAAGGTGGAATTTATGAAAGACAACAAAAATGAGAATGAAATGGAATTTGATATAGTGGTTATAGACGGGGGGGGGGGAATGCAGCTCTTTGTGTGGCTATAGCAGCAGCTAGAAAAAAATAAAAAATAGCACTTTTAGAAAGCTCTCCAAAAGAATGGAGAGGAGGAAATTCTCAACACACTAGAAATTTGCGTTCTATGCACGATGAGCCTACGGATGTCTTGATTTAAAGTTATAGCGAGGATGAGTTTTTTGAAGATGTTTTTAAGGTGACTAAGGGATAAACCAATGAAGAATACGCTCGTTTTGTCATTTCTCGTACTCCAAAGGTGGTAGAGTTTGCTAAAAATATGAAGTGCGTTTTCAACCTTCCATGCGAGACTTTACGCTTAGGACGTACGAATGCTTTTTTCTTATGGGGCGAAAAATCTTTAGTCAATGCTTATTTTAATACGGCAAAAAATTTAGGGGTTGAAATTTTTTATGAAATTTGAAGCTTTGTATTTGATGGTAGAAAATGGATGCTGTAAGGAAATTTTGGTTTTGGATAAAAAACAAAATCAAGAAGTGAAAATTAAAACCAAGGCTGTAATCGTTGCAAGCGTGGGATTTGAGTCAAAATTCTGAATTTGTGCGTATGTTTTATCGCTTTGTCGTGCTTTTAAATACAATAGCGAGGAAGAAATATGATATAATAATGCCTGTGTTTTAAGGCATTATTTAAATTATTTTAAAAACAAAATTATTTTTTTATAAAACCAAAATCTTTTAATTGATAAATTTATGATTATCTTTGATAAGATAAAGAAATTCAAGCGAAAGTGTTTGTGTATATAAAAAAGTTAGTACAAAGAATTAAGATTAAGATATGGAGAATTACTTCAAGATATGAGCTAAATAGATGGAGATTTGCTTATTTATAAGATAAATAGTATTTTTTGGTAGTTAGTATTGCTTTATTTTTCTTATCCTATTTTAAGATATAGTAAATACTCGTATTTATTTTTTATTGTATTTTTGTTTGCCTTGACTGGCTTAAAATTTTTCAGTATTTATCATTTGACTTGCTTTTTAATATTTATTTTGGTCGATATTTTAAGTTTAATTTTGTAAAATTTTTATTATGGAAAAAATCAAAAATTATAAACTTATCATCATTTTACTTAGTCTTGATTTGTTGGCTTTACTTTATGGAATTTCAACACTGAGTATTAGCGCTGATGAAGCTGATATTTATTTTGGTGAGCAGGGTAAATCGCTTATTTTTTCTCATAGTTTGCTTTATTATATATCTCATTTTGGAACTTTTATTTTTGGGCAAAATGATTTTGGTTTAAGGCTTCCTTTTTTATTTTTTCATTTTTTAAGTTGTTTGCTTTTGTATTTGCTAGCGTTAAAATATACTAAAACTAAAATCGATGCTTTTTTTTCTTTATTGTTATTTGTTTTATTGCCGGGTACTGTTGCAAGTGCTTTACTGGTTAATGCCGCATCTTTGGTGATTCTCTTAACCCTTGCTATATTATGTGTTTACGAATATGAAAAAAAATGGCTTTTTTATATATTATTGATTATAGTGTTATTTGTTGATAAATCTTTTAATATTTTATTTTTAACTTTTTTCTTTTTTGGAATTTATAAAAGAAATGCTATTTTATTTACCTTATCTCTTGTTTTGTTTGGAGCGAGTATCAGTTTTTATGGTTTTGATACAGGTGGGCGCCCAAGAGGTTATTTTTTAGATACTTTAGGAATTTTTGCTGCATGTTTTTCTCCTTTGGTTTTTGTGTATTTTTTTTACACTATTTATCGTTTGACTTTTCAGAAATATAAAAATTTATTATGGTTTTTAATGAGTGTAACATTTGTATTTTGTTTGTTGCTTTCTTTAAGACAAAAACTTTTTTTAGATGATTTTTTACCTTTTTGTGTTATTTGTACTCCACTGCTTATAAAAACTTTAATGCAAAGTTATAGGGTGAGATTACCGGTTTTTCGATTAAGATATAAAATCTTTATAGAATGTTCTATAATTTTTTTAATATTTTGTTACTTTTTAATCATCGCTAATCAATTATTATATTATTTTATAAACAATCCAAATCGTCATTTTGCCAATAATTATCATTTTGCTAAAGAATTGGCGCTAGAATTAAAAAAACAAGATGTTTTAGAACTTACAACAGCTCCAAGTTTGCAAAAAAGATTGCGATTTTATGGAATAAAAAATAGCAATAAGTTTTATTTAAAAGCTTTAAAACAAGCTGATAAGTATGATATGGACAAAAAAATTGTTAAAGTAAAACTTGGAAAATATGAAAAAGTATATCAGATTTTAAACTATGATTAAAGCTTTTAGTTTGTTAGAATTTGTGTTTATAATTCTTATTTTAGGTATAGTTTTTAATTTAGGCAGTCTTTACTTAAAAAAAGACAATCTACTAGAAGGCGCAATACAAATTCTTAATGATATCCAATATACCCAAAGTTTAGCCATGATGCAAGAAGGTATAAGAGTTGATGAGTTGGCTATCGCAAAAAGGGAATGGTTTAAAAGTAAGTGGCAGATTTATTTTATAAAATCAGCTGCTACAGGTTATGATCAAACATATACTATTTTTTTGGATAAAAATGGCGATGGAAATGCTAATTTAGGTAAAACTGAAATCAATATAGATAGAGAAATTGCTGTTGATGTAATCAATCATAATAAATTAATGAACTCAGGTCAAAGTGGAGTTATTAGTAAAGATGATGAAAAAACTACACAAAGATTTAATATTACAAAAAGATTCGGAATAGAAAAGGTTGAATTCAAAGGATCTTGTTCAGGATTTACTAGATTAGTATTTGATGAAATGGGCAGAGTGTATTCTCCATTAAAAAATGCCAATTATGCCTATGAAAAAACTTTAGCAAAGAATAATTCAGATTGCATTATACGTTTGTTATCAAAAAAGCATGCTCTTTGTATCGTTATAGATACGCTTAGCGGTTATGCTTATATTCCAGATTTTAAAACACTTAAAAGTCAATTTGTTAATGTAAAAAATAAAAATTACGAGTGCTCTAAAATATAACCCCCCCCCCCATTTTTTAACCCACCAAATATTTACACAAATATTTATACTATTTAATCCTTTATTTAATCCCCTTTTAAG
>NZ_JBMJAO010000006.1:0-78405 GCF_049221745.1 Campylobacter jejuni | reverse complement strand
TCTTGCTGTTAGATTACCACCTTCTACAACTGATACGGTTTGAACTGATTCTTTAACGGCTTGATTGTCTTGTTCTAAACCTTTTTTAGTAGCAAGGATGTTTTCGTTGATAGCACTTGAGATTTGTCCAAATTCATCATTGCTTTTTACTTCTATAGTAGAAACATTTTTTGTTTTATGATTGATGAAGTCAAAGAATGAAGTTAAACCTGTTTGGATAGCTGCAAGTGGAGAGAGATACTTTGATACGATGAAATAAAGGAGGATTACGCTAAATACTACCACAATAATGACAACAATGGCTTGAATAAATGCAGCTTTATAAATTGGTTTATTTATAATATCAGCACTTTCAGTAATACAAGCTGTATAAGTAAAGACTTTAGTACAAGTTCCAAGCCTTTCTTTGCCATCTAATCCATAAGTAAAAAAGTTATAATCTCCATGTGTTTTATATGCATTTAGAACAGGAGAATGATCAATAGATGGATTTAATAATTCTTTATTGGTTGCCGCAAATATTTTATTTTTTTGATCAAATAAAAAAGTATTTCCAGGGGTTTTTGCAACTAAATTTTGCAAATCTTCTGATGGCATATCGATACCTAGTACTCCTATGATTTTACCATCTTTATAAATAGCTTTAGAATATGTTATTATATATTGTTTTAAATTTACATCTAAATATGCTGGCGTAACAAAAATATCATTTGTTTTTAAAGCTTCTTGATACCAATCTTTTGTCTTTATATCTGAATCATTACGCAATTCAGGCATTTTTGCATCATTAGATTTTTGACTAAGTAAAACTTTTCCATTGGTTAAACCTAAATAAACATTTAGTGCGTTTATACCATGACGATAATATTTCAATATTGGACCAACATTGTTAATAATATTTTCTTCAGTGATTAAAGATTGATAAGGTAAGTTTGCGATATCTTCTTCTAAAGCTTTAGTAAAAGATTGATTTGTGGAACGGAAATCTTCAACGGCAGATTGTGTGACTTTAAGCAGGTCAGTTTGATTTTTAAGAGCGCTTTCATGTAATGAGGTTTTTGTAAAATAAAAACTTACAATACCTAGAATAATTAAGGCAAAAATTGCAATTAAATTTGCAATGAGAGAAAGCTTAACTTTTATACTATTCATTTTTTTCCTTTTTTGTATTTATTTTTAATTTAAAATTAAATCTAGTATATTTTATCAAAAAATATAAAATATTTTTTGACTTTTATCTTGAAAATTTAAAAATTTAATTATATTAATTGAAAATTATATGTATTTTTCTAAAAAGTAGCATTAATATAAAATAATAAAATATTTAGTTAAAATTGAATTATATGAAATTTATATTTATAAAGGATTAAAATGGCTTATACGATCATAGAAGTAGAAAGAAAAACAGGAGTTTCTAGTAGAACACTTAGGTTTTGGCTAGATAAAGGTTTATTTCCCTTTGTGGAAAAAGATAAAAATGGAGTGCGTTATTTTAGTGAAAAAGATTTAGAATGGGTGATTTGGGTAGATTGTTATAGACAAATTGGTATGAGTATCGAGGATCTTAAAAGATATATTTTTTTATGTGCTAAGGGTAAAGATACGGCAAAAGAGAGATTGGAAATTATTTCAAAATTAAAAGAAAAAACACTAAAGGATATGAAAAAATTGGAGAGTATTATAGAAAAACTTGATTTTAAAATAGATTATTATGAAAAAATGATTATGGAAAATAAAGATGAATTAAATCCTTTAAGTAAGGATTATATTAAACGCAAAAAACGAGTAAAAATTTAAATTTTTATCTTGACTTACACTAAATGTTAGGTTTTATACTTTTAAAAATTTAAAAATTGAAAGGATAAAATGCTAACTTTAAATAGGGATAAAATACCTAATTCTCAAATTATTTTAGTATTTTGCTTAGGTGTATTTGGAATTTTAAGCACAGAGCTTGGAATGATGGGGATTATTCCTGTAGTATCTGAAAATTTTCATGTGAGTATTTCTGATGCGGGTTGGAGCGTGAGTGTTTTTGCGCTCGTGATAACTTTTTGTGCACCTATAGTCCCTTTGCTTTGTGCAAATTTCAATCCTAAAAAATTAATGCTTATTTGTCTTTTGGTTTTTGCATTTTCTTCTTTTGTGAGTGCTTTTGTAAATGAGTTTTGGCAATTGCTCATTTTTAGAATTATTCCTGCTTTTTTTCATCCTATTTATATAGCTCTTGTTTTAAGTATGGTTACTAATTTAGTTGAAGATAAACAAGAAGTCCCAAAAGCTACAGCTAAGATTTTTACAGCAGTGAGCGCAGGGATGGTTTTGGGTGTGCCTATGACTAGTTATTTTGGTGGAAATTTTAGTTTTGAAGTGGCGATGTTATTTTTTTGTATTTTAAATAGTTTATCTTTTTTAGCAACTTTGTTATTTGTGCCTGATTTTAAAAGGGTAAATCCTGTTAAAATAACTAAGCAACTACTTATCTTAAGATACCCACTTTTGTGGATTAGCATTCTTTGTGTTATCTGTATAAATGCGGGAATTTGGGGATTTTATTCTTATTTTTCTGATTTTTTGTATAGTGTAGCAAAGATAAATTTTACTTTCATTAGTGTTGTATTGGCTATTTATGGTTTTTCAAACATTATAGGTAATTATATAGCAGGAAAAACTCTTGTGAAAAATGCACATTTTACTTTGCTTTTAACGCCTTTGCTTATGATAATAATTTATATTTTACTTTTTAATTTTTATAGTCAAATTATGTTAGTAATGTTTGCTTTTGTATTAGGAATTTTAGGCGGAATAATGAATAATGGCACACATTTTATGATAAATCATCCTTTTCCAAAGGCTCCTGATTTTAGTAATGGGCTTTTTATAAGCGTAGCTAACATAGGATTAAGTAGTGGAACTGCTATTTGTGGGTTGGTTATATCTTTGAGTAATACACGCTTTATTGTTATAAGCACTATTTTTTTATTGATTTTAGGAATTATGATGATTTTATTAAGAAGGAGGATAGAAAAAATGAAACTAAGATTTTAATTTTAAAAATTTAATACTGATATTTTACATTAAAAGGAGATAAAATGAAAATTTTAATATTTTTGATTTTAGTTTAAATGAGCAAGATATGCTAGAAATATCTAAACTTGACAATAAAGAGAGTTTGTTTTTTAATCATCAAGATCCCAAGATTGTCAAACAAATGTATCAATTAAAACGTTAAATTTTTTAAAGTTGGATTGAATTTATATTTTTGATAAAGGAAATAAAAATGAAAAGAAGAAATTTTTTAAAAGTTACAGCAGGTGCAATAGCATTAAGTAGTCTTAGTTTAAAATCTAATTTATCTGCAAATGAAAAAGTTCAAGACTTTGATGATAAAAAATTAAATCCTAGTAAAGAAGCATTGAGGAATATTAGTAAAAATCCTTTTGGTTTGGTTTATGAAAATGCCATAGTTGCAAATCAAAAAGGTCAAGTAAATATCAAAAAAGTAAGCTATGGGGTAGAAAATAATAAAAGCGTAGCAAATCTTTATTTGCCTGCAAATTTTAATGCAAAATTAAAATATCCAGCTATTTGTTGTAGCCCATACAAATGGTGGAGTAAAAGAGCAAGTTGCAGGGCTTTTTGCACAAAAATTAGCAGAGCTTGGTTATATTACTTTAGCTTTTGATGCTTTTTATCAAGGAGAAAGTCAAGGTTATCCCCGTAATAAAGATATTCCATCAAGTAGGGTTGAAGATATTTCTAAAGCGATTGATTTTTTAGATACTTTTAAAGGGGTAGATAAGGAAAGAATAGGAATTTTAGGTATTTGTGGAGGAGGTGGCTACACATTAAAAGCAGCACAAAAAGATAAAAGATTAAAAGCAGTGGCAACTTTAAGTGCTTTTAATACAGGACTTGTTCGTCGTAATGGTTTTTTAAATAGTGAGCTTGATAAGATTCAAGAAAAATTATTAAACGCAAGCAAAGCAAGAGAATTAGAAGCTACAAGTGGTAAAATAAGCTATACAGGCTTTGCTCCTAAAAAATTAAATAAAAAAGAGCTTGATAAAATTCCTACAGATCTTTATCGTGAGGGTATGATTTATTATGGAGATACTCATGCACATCCTAATTCTAGTTTCATTTACACAACAAGCTCTTTAATGGAACTTATTAATCAACCCTTACTTATGCTTGTAGGCGATAAAGCGGATACGGCTTATATGAGTAAAGAAGCTTTTGATAAGGCAATAGGAACTCAAAATAAAGAACTTTTCGTGCTAAAAGATACCACACATATACAAAGTTATTACAAAAAAGATTCTGTAAATGCAACTCTAGCAAAATTGCAAGAATTTTATGAGAAATATTTATAATGAATAAAAGAGAGTTTTTAAAATATCTTCTCAAGATAGGAATTTTAGCAAGTACGCCAAGTTTTAGCTTGGCACAGAATAAAAGAATTTTACTTGTTTATTATACAAGGACACTAAATACTCACATTTTAGTTTTATTTATACAAAGCATTTTAAATGTGATATTTTAAGGCTTGAGAGTGCAGAAATTTACCCTACAAATTACGATGAAATGGTGACTTTAGCTCAAAAACAAAAGCAAGAGAAAATCTTTGTCAAACTTGCGCCTTATTCGCTAAATTTAAGTGCATACACTCATATTTTTATTGCCTCGCCTCTTTGGGGATTGTCCCTAAGTACTCCTATAAAAAGTTTTTTAAAGAACCATGATTTTGAAAATAAATTCCTAACTCCTATTATCACTAATGCTGGATGGGGTTTTTGAAATTCTATAAATGAGATAAAAAATCTAACTAAAGCGACTATTTTGCAAGGCTTAGAATATGAATTTAAACTTAAAGAAAAAACTACAAGAAACTTAAAACAATATAATGAAAATTTAATATCCCAAAATAATACTTTTGAAAAGCTAGATAAAGAAAAAATTATTCACTTAAGCGAAAGGCTTATGTTTAAACTCGCACTTTTTTCAGCAGCGATGATGACTGTTTTAGGCACTATTGTGATAGCTCCTGCGTTACCTGCTATGAATGAATACTTTAAAAATGTTTCAAATATAGAGCTTTTAAGTGGTCTTGTGGTTACTATTCCTGCACTTTTTGTGATGATTTTTTCACCTATAGCAGGAAATTTAATAGATAGATTTGGTAAGTTAAAATTCCTTTATCCTGCGATGATTTTGTGGATTATATCTGGAGTTAGCGGGTGCTTTTTAGATAGTATTTATGCTTTGCTAATTAGTAGGGCATTTTTTGGTATAGCCACAGCTTTCATTACAACAGCAGCAAGCACTTTACTTGGGGATTATTATAGCATAGGAGATAGACGTGATAAGGCTTTGAGTTTGCAAGGCTTTATTTTAGCAATGGGCGGTGCAATGCTTACTATTATTGGCGGATATTTGGCGAGTTTTTCTTGGCGTTATGTGTTTTTGGTTTATGGTAGTGGGATTTTTATTTTTATTTTTTGTCTTTTTTATTTATTTGAGCCACGAAGTGCTAAAAAATCTATACAAGAAAAGCCCTTAGAAAAGATAAATTATAAGCCTTTTTTACCTATCTATTTTATGGGATTTTTTATTATGTTGATTTATTATTTAGCTGGTATTAATTTTCCACATTATATAGAAAGTTTAGGGCTTAATGCTAAATACATAGGTTTTGCTATGGCTGTGCCAACTATAAGTTATGGAATCTTTTGTTATCTTTATAAGGACATTGTGAAATTTTTAAATATCAAGCAAATTTATGTATTAGGGCTAATTTTGGAGGCTTTTGGATTTTTGCTTGTGTTTTTGATAGAAGATTTTATTATTTGCGTTATTAGCTTATTTATTTTTGGAATGGTTGGTGGGCTAATTGTTACAAATAATAGTGCCTATCTTTTTAAACTTACAAAGCCAAATTCTCGTGCTAGAGCTTATAGTGGTTTGGCAAGTTGTATATTTTTTGGGCAATTTATCTGTCCTATCGTTACAACACCTATGGTAAAAGTTTTTGGGCTAAAAATGGAGTTTTTAATCTGGGTTTTGGTACTTTTTGTTGTGAGTATTATTTATAAGAAAATACATTTAAAAAATACTTGACTTACACTAGATGATAGCTTATATAATTTTGTAAATTTAATTTTATAAAAAGGAGAAACAAATGCAAGAAAGAAAATTAAGAGATTTGCAAGTTAGTGTTTTAGGACTTGGTTGTATGGGTATGAGCTTTGGTTATGGAGAAGCTAAAGATGAAAAAGAGATGATAACACTCATTCACAAGGCAAAGGATCTTGGTATTGATTTTTTTGATACAGCTGAGGTTTATGGTCCTTTTATTAATGAAGAATTAGTAGGCAAAGCAATAAAATCTTTTAGAAATGAAGTAGTATTGGCAACAAAATTTGGTATTAGGATTGAGGGTGCTAAGCAAATTGTTGATAGCACACTTAGTAAAATCAGACAAAGTCTAGAAGGTAGTTTAAAGCGTTTGCAAACAGATTGTATAGATCTTTATTATCAACATAGAGTTGATACAAATGTTCCAGTTGAAGAAGTTGCTAACTTAATGAGTGAGTTTTATAAGGAAGGAAAAATTAAAGCTTGGGGTATGAGTGAAGCAGGAATTCAAAGTATTAAAAAAGCTCACGCAGTATTTCCGCTTAGTGCGGTGCAAAGTGAGTATTCTTTATGGTGGAGAGAGCCTGAAAAGGAGCTTTTAAAGGTTTTAGAAGAATTAAACATAGGTTTTGTTCCTTTTTCTCCTTTGGGAAAAGGATTTTTAGCAGGTAAATTTGATGCAAGTTCTACTTTTGAAAATAATGATTTTAGGTCACAAGTCCCACGTTTTAAAAGTGAGAATTTAAAAGCTAATTTAGACTTAATTTATGCATTAGAAGATATAGCAAAATCTAAAAATGCTACTTTAGCACAAATCGCACTTGCTTGGGTTTTAGCACAAAAAACATTTATTGTACCTATTTTTGGAACAACAAATTTACAAAGGTTAGAAGAAAACATTAATGCTGTTAATATTGATTTTACTCAAGAAGAATTAAGTCATTTAAAGAGTATCTTAGAAAAAATAACAATCAAAGGGGATCGTTATACCGGTGAAGCAGCTCTTAGAGTTGGGAAATAAAAAGGTTGGTTTATTTCTTATAATGATTTTATGTAGTTTTGTTAAAGGAGTGCAAATGCAAGAACTTGAAAGTAAAGGTATTCATGGGAATTTTAAGGGAGATAGTAAAATTTTTAGTGGAAATGTAAAAGTTTCTATGATGTTTAAACCAAATGAATGGAGAAATTTTAGTGGAGCTTTGGTTGAATTTGAGCCTAGTGCTAGAAGTGCATGGCATACACATCCACAAGGACAAACTTTAATCGTTACAGAGGGAGAAATTCTTACAAAAGTACCAGGACAAAAAGCATTTATTGCTAAAAAGGGTGATGTGATAAGTTGTCCTATAGGAGTAAAACATTTTCATGGTGCAACCAATACAAGTAGCGGGGCACATATAGCACTTACAGGCGAAAAAGAGGGTAAAAATGTAGAATGGCTTGAGCTTGTAAATGATGAAGAGTATAAGGAGGCATTAGATGAAGCAAAGAAATAAAAATATGAAATTAATAGCGTTAGCTTTATTTTTTATTTTAGGAGTTAGTATGCAAGCACAAGAATTTATGAGTGTTAAAATTTCAGAAATAGAAGTTGATTGTAAATATTTAGAAGAATATAAAAAAATTCTAAAAGAAGAGAGTGAATTAAGTGTAAAAGAAGAAGATGGGGTTTTAGTACTTTATGCTTTATCTCATAAAGATAACCCTTGTAAATTTAGTATTATAGAATCTTATAAAGATGAAAAAAGTTATCAAAAGCATATAGAAAGCGAACATTTTAAAAGATATAAGCAAGGCACTTTACATATGGTAAAAAGCTTGAAATTTATTCCATTAGAAGCTTTAAGTCCTAATATGCGATTAAATAAAGAATTTTAAAATTTTTAGTAAGTGTTTTTTATCTAAGAAAATAGTATAAAAATTTAATCATTGCTTTATAAATGAAGAGACAAAAGATCTAAAATAATGAAACGTAGAAGTTTTTTAAGTTTAAGTCTAAAAATTTGTATTCTTTTAGGAGGATTATCAAATGTGCTTTTTTTATATATTTTACAAACAACGCAATATCAAAGGAAGATTATGCAATTAACACAAAAAGCAAAAGAAATTTTTGAAAGATTTTTTGGAAAAGTGGAAAATCTATCACTTATGCAAAGCGATAAAGAATATTTTACAAATTATATTAATTTTGCATTTGGCGAGAGTTTTGTAAAAGCAAATCTAAAAGAAAGAGATTATTTTCTTATTATCATTGCTTCCACTCTTGCCTCTGGTGGAGAAAATGAATTTTCTATTTTTGTAAAAACTGCAATAAAAAACAATATAAAGCCTATAGAAATTAAAGAAGTAATCTATCAGGCTACACCTTACATAGGTTTTTCTAAAGTGCTTGATTTTCTTATGCTTTGTAATAATATATTTAAGGAGGCTGGTGTTGCTATGCCACTAGAATCACAAGATGCAACTATAGAATCTAATCGCAAAGAGAAAGGAAGAGAAGTGCAAGATACTATATTTGGCAAGACAAATATCACTAAAATGATAGAATCTACTCCAAAAGATAAAGCTTTTATAAATGATTTTTTAAGTGCAAATTGCTTTGGGGATTATTATACAAGGAAAGTTTTAGACTTAAAAACAAGAGAACTTTTAACACTTGTGTATCTTATTTCTCATGGTGGCTTAGAAAATCAAACAAGAGCTCACATACAAGGAAATTTAAATATGGGACAAACTAGAGAAAGCTTATTGAATATCATTGCTGCACTTATTCCATATATTGGCTATCCAAAGGCATTAAATGCTATTAGCGTGCTTGATAGTTTGACTTTAAAACTTGATTTATAATGAAATATTGATTTTATTTGATTAAGGAGGTGAATAAATTTTTAATTACAAAAATTGCTTATAAAATTACTAAGAAATAGATTTTAAAAAAGTTTACAATAAATTTTTAAAATATAAAAAAATATAAAGGAATAAATATGGAATTTAAAATTTTAGATAATGGACGCATACAAAGCAAAGGTTATGCAATGCTTAGTAAAGATGCTAAATTCACACCCTTTGAATTTAGTCGCCATGCTATTGGTGATAATGATATTTTGATTAAAATTTTATATGCTGGAATTTGTCATAGTGACATTCATACTGCAAGGAGTGAGTGGGGTGAGGCTATATATCCTTGTGTCCCAGGTCATGAAATAGCAGGTGAAGTTGTAGCTGTGGGTAAAAATGTAAGCAAATTTAAAGTAGGAGATTATGCAGGGGTTGGTTGTATGATAAATTCTTGTGGTGAGTGTGATGCTTGCAAACGTTCTCAAGAACAATTTTGTGAAAATGGTAAAACCATTCTTACTTACAATAGTTGTGATGTTTTTCATGGCAATGAAAATACTTATGGAGGTTATTCAAATAATATTGTTGTAAGTGAAAAATTTGCTATTTGTGTTCCAAAAGATGCACCGCTTGAAAAGGTTGCACCTTTACTTTGTGCAGGAATTACTACTTATTCGCCTTTAAAATTTTCTAATATCAAAGAAGGGTCAAGTGTAGCTATAGCTGGTTTTGGTGGGCTTGGTATGATGGCCGTAAAATACGCTATTAAAATGGGTGCAAAGGTTAGTGTTTTTGCTAGAAATGAAAATAAAAAAGCTGATGCTTTAGCAATGGGTGTTAGTTCATTTTATACAAGCACTGATAAAAATATTGTAAAAGAAAGATTTGATTTTATTATTTCAACTATACCAACTGCTTATGATCCTGTTGCATATTTAGAACTACTTAAATTTGGTGGAGAAATGGCTATTGTTGGACTTCCTCCTTTAGAAAATGAAATAAATATCAATATAAAAGAACTTATATTTAAAGCAGGTAAAAAAGTTTATGGCTCTTTAATAGGTGGAATTGCTGAAACTCAAGAAATGCTTGATTTTTCACTTAAACATAAAATTTATCCTGAGACTGAACTTATAAAACCAAATGAAATTGATAAAGCTTATGAAAATCTTACTTCAGGTAAAGCAAAATTTCGTTATGTGATTGATATGACAAAGGAATAATTAACATTCATAAATCACATCGCTAATGTCAAATCTTTCTTTGTTTAGCGATGTGATTGCCCTATCTTTGATTTTTCTTGCTAAAATTTAAGATATTTTACCATGATTATTAATGATGATAAATTTATTCTTGCTATTGATACAAATGATTTTATGATTTATCTCGCTGAAGAATTTATCAAAAATATAAACCTCATTTGAAATGATTTTCTATCTTACCCTTATACTTGAGATTTTAATTCTTTGTTGTAAAATTTTTTTAGTTTTAACATAAGAAACATCACTTTTGTTCTTTTTATCTTTCTCGCCCCATTTGCACATAGCTTGCAAAATAGGAATTAAACTTTGTCCACGTTTGGATAGGCTATATTCAACTTTAGGTGGAATTTGAGCGTATTCTTTTCTAATAATTAAACCATCATTTTCTAATTCTCTTAAAGTATTGGTTAAAGTTTTAAAAGATATGGAGCTTAAAAAACGTTTGAGTTCATTATAACGCACGATTTTATAGCGAAATAAGCAGTATAAAATACTCATTTTATTATTTTCCATTAATCAGTGCTAAAGTATAGTTAAATCCACATTTTTCAAAATTGCATTGAGAATTTTCTTTAGTCATTTAACACTCCTTTAGTATAGTATCTTACTTTATTTTTTGTATTGAAAATAATATTATGTTTGGTTATAATTGTAACATAAAATTTAAAAAAGGATAAAAATGAAAAATATACTCTTGCTTAATGGTGCTAAAGAATTTGGAAGTTCCAAAGGACAGCTTAATTTAACATTACATAATCATGCTTTAGAAATTTTAAAAACTTTAGGATATGAAGTAGATCAAACTCATATAGATCGAGGATATGATCCTAAAGAAGAGATGAAAAAATTTGAAAAAGCTGATGTTGTAATCTATCAAATGCCAGCTTGGTGGATGGGGGAACCTTGGATAGTAAAAAAATACATTGATGAGGTTTTTATTTTAGGCATTGGAATACTTTTTAAAAATGATGGAAGAACTCATGAAGATCCTAGTAAAAACTATGGAAAAGGTGGTTTAAACCATGGTAAAAAATATCTGTTCTCTCTTACTTGGAATGCTCCAATTCAAGCCTTTAACGATAACAATGAATTTTTTGAAGGAAAGGGTGTGGATATGGTGTATTGGCATTTACATAAAGCTCATGAGTTTATAGGAATGAAAGCTTTACCAACTTTTATGTGCAATGATGTGGTAAAAAATCCTCAGGTGGAAAAATATCTAAACGAGTATGAACTACACTTGAAAAAAATTTTTAAAAAAATTTGACTTAAAAATTTCAAGGTGTAACATTGACTCGAACAAAGTATTTGTATATCTTGCTTGTTTTAGCTATGTTTTTATGGGACTCATCTTGGCCTACTTCTAAGATTTTATTAGCTTATGCTGATACTTCTGTGATTACTTTTTGGCGTTTTTTCTTTGTTTTACTAGGCTCTTTGATGGTATTAAACTTTTTAAGAATTCCTTTAAGGCTTGAAAAATCTATTTTAAAATGGGTGTTGATAGCAGGAATTTTAAATGGGCTTTATACTTTTGTATTTTTTATTGCCATTAAGCATGGTTTAGCTGGAAAAGGCGGTGTTTTGGTTACAACTATGATTCCTATTTTTTCTTATTTGATATTCATGATAGCGATATTATTTCAAAAAGATAAAAAATCAACTCACAAGATCACAAAGAGTGAAATTCTAGGCTTATTTTTAGGTTTATTATCTGGGTTTTGTTTGTTAAATTTAGGGAGTTTAGAAGATTTATTTGGTAAATTTAATATTTTATTTTTAACTTGTTCTTTTATTTGGGCTTTGATAGCAGTGTTTAATCATAAAGCTAAAGGAGTTCACCCTTTGGCGATTAACTTTTATATTAATCTCATTTCTGTTTTAATGTTTTCTTGGGTATTGTTTGATGTAAAAAGTTATGAAATTTTTCATTTTGAATTTAAATTTTGGATCAGTATGTTTGTCGTGGCTTTTTTATCAACTATTATAGGTACTAGTATTTATTATTATGGGATTCACATTTTAGGGAGCGTTAAGGCAAATTCTTTTATTTTAATCACTCCTGCTAGTGCTTTAATTTGCAGTTATTTTATACTATATGAGATGCCAAATGCACTTACCTTGTTAGGTTGTGCCTTGGCTATAGGCGCTATATATTTTATCAATATTTATGGTAAAAAAGCTTAGATCAAATTTTCAAAATCAAGATTGATTTTTTGATCCATAGTTTTAAATTTCATTTCTCTTTGTTTATAAAGCTCTAAAGCTTCTTGCATACTAATGCTTTGAAATTTAAAACTAGAACCTAACTTAGCTTGTGCGAGTAAGCTTAGATCATTTTCTATAACCGTGGCTATTTTTGTATAGCCTCCTGTGCTTTGTCTTCCTGCCATTAAAACGATAGGGATGCCACTTTTTGGCACTTGTATGCTTCCAAAAACTGCAGGATCTGAGATAATATCTGCTGAGTTTTCATGTTCTATACTTTCGCTAGATTCTGCATAAATTGCCATTCTATCACTTTTTAAACCTACTTTATAGCTAGTATTTAAAAAAGTTTCTATGCCTTTTTTGGTAAAAGCATCTTCATTTGTTCCTAAAATAACGCGTATAATAGGCTCTTTAGGGCTTTTAAAAAGAGGATTTTCACATTCTCTAGCTTCTAAATTAAAAGGTGTAAGGGGTATTTTAAAAAGAACATGTAACTATCCCTAAATAATTTTAGTAAAAATACCAAATAATAGGCTTTTAAAGCATATAAAAATGACTTTTTATCTTTCCCGATCTAAAGCGTAAAATATCCCAAATATCCCAAAATGTCCCTTTTATCCCAAAAAGCAATTAAATACTGTTTAAAAGGCGGATAAATACGAGCTTTGATTTTAATTTTTATATCCCAAAAGTGTTTTTTACTCTCTAGGATAGTTACATTTTTGTTTAAAATATTCTTATGTTTTCTTGGTTATGTAACTATCCTTATAAAACACTATATAATCATAGTTTAACCATCTTTTATACAAAAATAGCATGTAACTATCTATGACTTTAAGGTTTGGAGGATAGTTACATAGAAAACTTAAATATTTTTATATAATTACACAAATATTTTATAGGAGTGTATAATGAATAAGATTGATAATATTGCAAATTTTTTAAATAAAAAATCTAAAAAATGTTTAGCTATAAATGGACCTTGGGGTATAGGTAAAACTCATCTATGGAAACAAGTTGAAAAGAAACTTTCTGAAGATAAAAAAGAAAAAAAAGTTGTTTATATAGATCTTTTTGGCAAAGAAAGTTATAAACAAATATTAGAAGAAATAGTTTTTAAAATCCATGGAAACTACAATAAAATAATGAATACTTTTTCACAAATTACAACCAAAATTGCAAAAGTAAAATCTGCTGGAACAATTAACATTAACCCTGATGCTATTTTTTCCTTTTTAAAAAAGGAAGACTTTAATAATATTATTGTGTGTTTCGATAATATAGAAAGAAGATCAGATAATCTTTCTTTGAAAGAAATTTTAGGACTTGTAAATTTACTTAAAGAAGAAAAAGAATGTAATGTTGTTATGATTTTTCATAAAGATGAATTAGAAGAACAAGACAATAATTCAGCTATAAATGATAAAGAAAAACAAGCTAAACAAGATAATAGTAAAAACTGGTATCAAACATACAAAGAAAAAATTATCGATTATGAGTTTATTATAAATGACAATAGCAAAGCGGCTCATAATATTATTTCCAATGGAGTAAAATATGATAAAGAAGTACAAAATATAATTTTTGAATGTTATCAAAATTCATGTAATAATTTACGATTACTATTACGTTTTGTAGAACATATAATTTATTTTAATAAAGAATGCTTTATGAAAATCAAAAAAGAAGATTATAGTAATGAAATATTTTTTGGCGGACTGAAAATGTATTATGATATTTTGTTAAATTGTATCAAAAAATATTATTCTTATAATACTGATAAAAAACAATATCAATCTATATTTGAAAAATATTTTGATGATTCTTGTTATTTAAATCAAGATGATTTAGATACTTTGAAATCTCATTTTGAAAGTGACTTAAAAGAAAAGACTAGAATTTATTTTAATAAATGTAAAGATAAATATTTATATAGCAATTTAAATGATATAGATTTTGCAAAATATATAGAAGATTTGCTTCCAAAATTTAAAAATTATACATATGGCAATGGAACTTATTATTCTATTTCTTACTATCAAGCTTTTTTTGAACTTTATAGAAGGATTATGGGTAAAGAATTAGATCGCAAAAAAGATATTGAAAAAAAATTATTAAAGAATTAGTTGAATATGAATTTAATATATTAATTTGGCGTGATACATTTCATAACGATTTTTATAAAGAAATAAAAGACATGATAGAGAAAAATGAAGAGTATAAAAATTATTATCAAGATTTACAAAGTGAAAAACGTAAAAAGATAAATATTAATTCATTTTTAAATGGTCTTTCATCGGATAAAATTAGACAAACATTTAGCACTAACAATATTTGGCAATATAATCATTTTGAGATTGAAAGCATAGCAAAATCTTTTCAAACAAATAACGATTTTTATCATGAATTTTTTATCTTTTTTTCTAGTGCGATGGATGCTCAAATGCAAGAAAAATACGATCTTAAAAATAGTTTATTTCAAGCTTATTTAAATTTTTTAGATTTAAATGAAAATAAAATTAAAAAAGAAGAAATTCTTAAAACTCTTGAACATCAAGAGTATAATTGTTTTTTATTGCAAATGCTTAAACTCAATATTTTAAAATAAAATCTTTTTCTTGCTTTTTGAAATTTTATGTTTAAATTCTTTGAAATTAAAATCAAAGGATTTAAAATGCAAATGCAAGAAGTGATTGAAAAATTAAAAGATATACTTGCTAGCGAAGGTAAGCGTGATTTAAAAACCAAAGATATAGCTAAAGAATTAGGCATTCATCCTGATACTTTTAATTCTATGAAATTTAGAAACTCCATTCCATATCCACAAATCCTAAACTTTTTAAATCAAAGAAATATAAGCATTAATTATTTCTTCTATGGAAGTTCCCCAAAAGATCAATTAGAATGTGAGAATAAATATAAAATTTTAAAGCTTTATAAAACAAATGCGAGTTTAGGCGGAGGTGGAATAAATGATTTAATAGATTGCTCTGAGCTTATTATGGATGAAAAACTATTAAACTTTTTTGGTAGTAAAGAGTGTGAGTTTATCACTTGCTATGGAGAAAGCATGGAGCCACTTATAAAAGATGGAAGTATTTGTGTAATAGATAGAAATAAAACTTTTAAGAATAAAAGCATTTGTGTGATTAATACTAGAGATGGACTTTTTATAAAACAAGTTTTAAAACAAGATGATGGAGTGATTTTACACTCTTTAAATCCTTTATATAAAGATATATTTTATAAAAATGGAGATTTTTTACTAATTGGTGTAGTAATTGGAGAACTTTCTAAGATGTAACAGTACACAATAAGCTAAGTCAAGCTAATCTCACAGAGAGTGTAAAACACAAGGTTGTTCTATCAAAAAAGGAGATAAACATGAAAGATATCAAAAATTACACCGATAAAGAATTAAAAGAAAAAATCATACAAGATTTAGAGAGTGAATTTAGGATTTTGTACAAAAAGCTTTTAAAAGAAAAGATTATCTTGCTAGGGATAATATATTAGAGCTTATGACTATTTATAATATGGGCATAAACTCTTATTCAATCGCTAAAAGATTTGAGATGAATGAAGATAAAAGTCTTATACAAGTTCCTTTGTTTGAAAGATATATTATAGGTAGAAAATTTGTAGTTAAATATAATGATGAAAAACAAAGATACGAATTAAAAAGTACCTTTTGTGAATTTTAAGGAGAAAAGATGAAATATCCTAATGTTTATGTGAAATTAGTTGGCGAAGATGGCAATGCTTTTAGTATTCTAGCAAGAGTAAGCAAGGCTTTAAAAAAAGCAGGTGTAAGCAAAGAAGAAATAAGTAAATTTCAAAAAGAAGCCATGAGTAGTGATTATAATCATTTATTAAATGTGGTGCAAGATTGGGTTAATACAAATTGATTTCAAAAAGATGTCAAACAACAGCACACATTCAGCCAAGCGAAGCTAATCTTGTCTTATCAAAACAAAAGGAGATAAGATGAGTAAAGTAATAGTAGATATCAAAAAAGGTTTTAGCAAGACTTTTATAAACGCAATTTGCAACCATAACAATGAACTTGTTTTAGAATATCTTAAAAATGGTATGAGTGCAACTAAAGAATGCATGGGCGAAGAACCTATGTTTTATGCAATAACTCATAATAATTTTGGAGCGATTTTACTTTTATTAAAATACGGTGCTATTTTAGATAAAGAGTATCTAGAAGAAAGCAATAAAGATTTTAGCAAAGAAGCTCTAAAGTTTTTAAGCTCTTTACTAAAATAAAAGAGAATATAAAAATATTCTCTTAGCTTTTAAAAATTCATAATCAAAAGCTCTTTACTTTCTTTTCTTTTTAAAACATTATTATTTAAAGAATACCTTACTTTTAATTCCTTAATATTAAAATCTTTATAAAGCTCTCTTATAAGCTCACAATCATTATAAGAAAGCATAAATTTACCCTTGATATTTTTAAGCAAATTACATAAAAGTTCATGTTCTTTTAGCCCAAAACCTCCTGTGTTTTTATAATAACTCTCAGTTCCAACATAAGGTGGATCTAAATAAAATAAAGCTTCATTGTAATCATATTCTTTTAAAATATATTCAAAGCTTTTATTTTCAATACTGGCATTTTTAAGTCTTTTTGTATGTAAGCTAAAATCCCTACATAATCTCTTTGGTGCTCTTTGTTTACTCATAGCAAATTGTCCCATACTTGATCCAAAAGAAGTACTGATAAGATAAAAATAAAAAGCAGCCCTTTCTAAGTCATTTCTTGGCTTAATTTCTTTATTTTTAAGCATATGAAAGATTTTTCTACTTATTATCATAGAATTAAGCACATTTGCTAGGCTTTGGGGTTTATTTCTTATACAAAGATGTAAATTAATAAGCTCGTCGTTAATGACTTCTATTTTTGAAGCACTTTTTTGATAAAAAACACTTAAAGCTCCACCAAAGACTTCAATATAGCTTTTATGCTCAGGCATTAAAGCAATGATTTCTTTAGCTAAATAGTTTTTACCACCCACCCAAGCAAATGGAGCTTTTAGTGTAGTTCTTGTAGGTTTAGTAAGTGTGCTAGTTTTTAGAAATTTGTCTGTATTATTTTTCATACAAACTCCTTTCAAAATAAAATTAAAAAAGCTTTGCTTTAAAAACAAAGCTATAATGCTTTTGCTAGTTTTTAGAAAAAGGAAGGCTTTAGTCTTCCTTGCCATTCTTGCTAACACTTTTTGAAAAATTGCGATTTTCCAAAAAGTCGCATCACCAAAGGCCACGCCCGACCATTCCTTGCTATGCAATGCCCCATATTGTCACTTCTTAACAATTTTTTCAATAAAATCCTTAGTATCTTTATAAATCACACTTCTTATACTTGGGTGCAAGACTTTGTTATTATCTATGGGTAAAAAAGCTCTTTGAGGAATTTTTCTTTTTCTGTTTCCCCATTGATGAACATAACCATATTTAAAGCCATTTTTAGTCTGTATATTATTAAAGACTTCTACTCCGCTTTTGGTAGGTTCGCTTTGCCAATTTAAAGCATTACTTAAATCCCCATCTCTTTTTAAAATTCCTTTATTCTTACCATCTTTTATCTTTTGTTTTATGGTAGCTGGTTTTAAGCTTTGCCATTTTCCATTAAAAATACTGCGTTCGTTTTTAAAAGAGTCTATAATGCTATTTCTTATACTCTCTCCAGCACCCGCCATAATGCTTTGCCCGTGTTTATCCATATCTATTAATTTATCACAAGCTTTAAAAAAGTTTTCAAGCCCTTTTATTTCTATATATTCACTCATATTTTATCCATAAATTGTAGTGTTAATTTTGTTTTGTTCTTGCTTTCTTAAAGCGTCAAATACACTTTTTTGTATAGTATTTGCAAATTCTTGCATATTAAAATTGCCATCTTTAGTCGCTATGTTAAAAGTACCATTAACACTTATATTGATATTGCCATTATTAAAGCTTGGAGCATGATTTATACTTTTTGTCTCAGCTAATTCATCTTTATAAGTGTTTGTAGTAAAGACTTTTTCTTTGTTTTGTTCACTTTGGCTTATCTTAACTTCTTCATCATCTCCAAGCCCTATAAAATCAAGAGCATCTTTTATAAAGCCACTTATAGATGAGATCATATCTCCTACCCAAGAAAGCTTAGAAGCAAACCAATCAAATAAAGAACCAAAAATACTATAAAAGAAATCCCCAACACCTTGCCAAATAGAATTTAAAAACTCAGCTAATGGAGAAGCAACGCTCATAATAATATCTTTAAAACTTGTAAATACAAGGGCGCATTTATCAAATACTGCTTTAATGACATTGTATATAGGCTCCCAAACAGGTTTAAGCCATTCTATAAAAGATTTAAACCAAGACTTAACCTTATCCCAATTTGCAATAATAAGCCCAGCCACTATTGCAATGCCCCCTAAAATAAGACCAATGGGATTACTCATCATAGCCACGCTTAAGACTCTAATGCCATTAGCTACGGCTTTAAAAACTTTATTAAGCCCACCTAAAACAAAAGATAAGGCTTTAAGGGAGGTTGTGTAAATAGTAGTTGTGACGGTTTTTGCTTTTAAAGTAATATTAGATAATATACAAGAATTACGAAAAGCTAAAAGATGTATTCTTGTTTTAATCAAAGCACTTTTAAGTAAAATGGTGCAATCTTTAAGATAGTTTTTAGCAATAGCATAAGCTAAGACTGCAGGTTTGGCGAGCAAAAAAACTGTTGTAGCTGTAGCTACGATGGTACTAAGCACTGGAAATTTTGAAAGTAAGGTATCTACTATATCAATTACAAAGCTAAATCCTGAAGCGACTAATTTAACTACAGGGAGTAAAGCATCTGAAAATTTAATCGCCAAAGCACTTATATTATTTCCTAAAATTTTTAATATAGAAGCTGTAGTCTCACACTTATTAATAAGCTCTTTATCCATTGAACCTTTCTTCTCTTCTGAATTTGTCATCTTTAAAAGCTCTTGATAACGATCATAACCATTAACTAAAGTTGCCATAGCTCTAATCGTGCCACTATCATTGCCAAAAATATTAGTAATAACACCTATTTGAGACTCTTTATCAAGCGTTTTTATTCGTGAAAGTAAAATATTGATTGCTTCTTGCGAATTTCGATTTAAAGCTTTTTTCATAAACTCCCCGCTAAGACCTAATTGTGAAAAAGCTTCTTCTGCCTTAGCTCCTAAAGTATCAGCAGTTGAAAGTTTAGTAAACATGCTAGAAATAGCAGTCCCTGCAACTTCAGCTGGGATCTTTACTTCATCAAGCGTAGCAGCAAGAGCTGCCATGTTTTCTCTTTGAAGTCCTATAAGATTTCCCATTCCTCCAATTCTGCTCACAATATTTACTATATTTTTGGCATCACTTGAACCTTTATCAGCTAAATAGTTAATGCTATCACCCAAATCTTTAATACCTTTAACATCGGTTTGAAGGTTTGCCATAAGACCACCTATGGCTTCTCCTGCTTCATTGGCACTCATTTCAAAAGCAACACCCATAGCAGTAGCAGTTTTACCAAATTCCAAAGCTTCTTTAGAGGCAAGACCAAGTTTTCCACCCTCTGCCACTATATTTGCAATTTCTTCTGCTGTCATAGGAAGTTTTTTGGATAAATCTAAAATATCTTGTTTTAAGCCTTCTAGTGTATGACCTTCACTAAGATCTGTTACTTTTTTTACATCAGCCATAGCACTTTCAAAATCAATACCAACTTTTATACTTTTCCCTACAATACCACCACTTATTATATTTCCTAGAGAAAAAAGCTCATCTTGCAAACCTTTTCTTTGAGCTTTTAATTCCGCTCTTAAATTGGCATTGAGTTTAAGAGTGTTTAATTCTTTTTGCAATCCACTAATGCCGAGTTTAGTTTTTGCTGCTATTTTTTCTAAATTGCTAAAATCTTTAACTACCTTGCCAACGGCACTTGCGTTTTTAATCGCTAGTCCTAAAATAACACCAATTCCAATACTTCCAGCATTTTCCATATTCAACCCTTTTTAAGCGATTGTATTTTAAAATCTTTACTATGAAAGTTTTAAAATTTATTAACGATGATATAATTTCACATATTGCCTTATTATTAACAACGCTCATACCTGCTTTTTACATAAGCTATCAAAGTGCAAGTGATGGTTTTTTTAATATAATGGCTATTTTTATTTTTTCTTATTTTGCAAGCATTATCATAACTGCTATTTTAGTGATGATTATGCCACCCATTGCTTTATTGCTTATTTTACCCACTTGGCTAATTGTAATAAGTTTAGATTTTATTCTTTTTGCTATTTTAAAAATTTATTTTTTGAAAAATAAAACAATCAAAAACTCTTAGCCTTTAAAAATTCTTTTGAAATTTCCAAAGCTTCTTCAAACTCATCTAAGCTTAAATCTAAAACTTCATTTAATCCCCAATGCAAAGTATGACTTATAAGAGCTATAGCCTCTAAGCTATAACTCCTGCTTCTACCAAAAAATCTTTAAGAGCGTCCTGTAAAGCTTTAAAATCTTTAAGATTCAAATCTTCAATTTCACTTTCTTGCTTATTGGTAAGTGCAGCTATCATACAAATAGTTTGCTCCATTTCTTTTTCACTTTTATTAGTGGCGTTTTTTAATACACGCACATTTGGCTCTCTCATTTTTAATTCTTCGCCATTTTCAAGTTTGATTATTTTTTCTTTCATTTTTCTTTCCTTTTTATCCTTCTTTATGGCGGAAGTAATTCCGCCTGAGAAGCAACTAAAGGCTTCCCCACCCATTGCTACGCAATGCCCAAAAAGCCAAACTTTAATCCTAAAATCCCAGTATTGTTAATTAAACTCCGATTAATCAGTGTTTAAAGGGTTAAATTGCTTCTTACATCACTTATCATATCCACCCCATTTATCATTAAAATAGTGTTTTTATGATCGTAGGTAATGATTGGAATGTTATTGCGGCGTTGCATGTAAAAATGAACTGCCATTTTAATTTCAGCTTCCACCTCTTTTCCACTTTCATGATCACTTTCACTTATGCTTATAAACTCTCCTAAAAACTCAGCATTAATACCATAGTTTTTTCCACCTTTGTGAACACTTTCTCTAAAAAGCAAAGGAGCTTTAATCTCACTAAAAGTAGTATGAAAGAAAGCCGCATAAAGCACTGGATCAACAACGGCTAATTTAAAGCTAATTTCTAAAGGCTTTAAAACCCCGCTACTATAATTTGCTCCTAAAACTCCTTTGGTTTCAATCATCTCTTGTTCTATATCAGGCAATTTTAAATTTCTAACCACTCCAAGATAACCTTGACCATCTATATAAATATTACCTTCCTGTATAACTTCGCCAATTATTCTTTTCATTTTTATTTTCTCCTTTTAAAAATTTATTAACTATCCGCACTAATAGTTTTAATCAAATCACTTGCCCATTCATCAGAGTAGATAAACTCTAAAGTGATTTGTTTAACGATTGGATTATTCATCATTTTTATATTTAGATAAAACTTACCAGCACTCACATTGGCATCTGTGTTTCTTTCTTCATCCCAGCTTACCTCATAGCCAATTAAAACCTTAGCTCCTTTTAAATCTCTTAGCAATTCTTCAATGCTGATTTTTATAAAATATAATTCACTTGCTTTTTTATCAATAGCCTTAAAAGCTGCTTTTTGTCCTGCTAGGGCTATACGATCAAAAGTTCTTACACGAGCTAAATCTTGCCAAATCGTATCTTCATGACTAGTCTCCCCACCCCAAGAGCGATAACCTTCAGCTAAAATGCAAGTTGAGATATGAGCATTTCTTAATCTATCTGCATCACAATCAAAGCCATTGATAAACTCTATAAAATACTCTGTGCCAGTAACCCCATTCATCACTCTATTTGAGTAAGAATCACTAAAGCCATATTCTTTATCCCCATCTGTATGAGCTATAAGCCCTGCAATAAATGGACTTTGTGGAACATAAGCGTATTTTCCTTGTGTATTTAAGATTTGTACCCAAGGCCAAGTGGCAATTAATCTTTTAGAGCTAAAAGCCTCCATTGTATTAATAGCTTCGCCAACATTTGTAGCGTAAAGATCTACAATAGCTGTGATATTCATAGAACTTGCCACACTTTCAAGCTTAGCCTTTACTCCTGCTTCATGTGAGTAATAAGGAGCAATGATTAAATCAGGGCTAAAGCCTGTTTTATGCTTTGCTTTTTTAAAAGCTTCTATGGCATTAACAATATTGGTTAAAGTGTTTTCACTTTCCTCGCTTTCTTCAAAAAAGCTGATAATTATGACATTAGAAACATTTTGTAAATTGATACATTCTAAAGTATCTAAAAGTCTAAAATCTTGTAAGTTATTTTCTTTGATTAAATCGTTTACAAATTCTTTTGCTTTACTTACATTTGAAAAGGCAAAGATTGGAAAGCTATCCACGCTTTCATAGCCAGCCTTTGTGTAAATCATTTCTTTACTTGCACCTTTTATAGCCCCAGCAATACCTATAGGCGTATCACTTTGCACTTTAATAGGACTTGCTGCACCATTACTGATATTAAAATTAACTCCATAATTTGCTGCCATTATTCACTCCTTATTTCTTTACATTTTTTTGTATTTTTTTGTTTTTTTAGGATTTAAATTAAGCTCTTTTTTCATAACAATTTGATCTTGTTTAGAAATTTCAAATAAAAAAGCATAATCTCCATAAGTATCAGAACTAGCTTCTAACTTTTCAACATTAAAATCTTCACTTTGAATTTCTTGCTCACCTATAAAAATGGATTTTTTTACTCTTACATTGGTAATTTCTGTTTGACCATAATATCCATTACCTCTAGCAAAAAGCTTATTAGGCATTGGTGTATTTTCAAGTTCTATGCTTACCTCTCTACTTCCTGAACTAGACCATAAGCAACACTCATCAGCGCCACCATTATATTTTTTAAACACATGGGCGATTTTGTGATAGGTTTCTTGATAAATACCACTTGTCTTAATCGTTCCTAAAATTTGGTTTTCTCCTGCAATAGGATTAGAATCTATAGTAAAATCGCTTCTATTAAGACCATTACCATCTTTGGTCATAGTAAATTTTGCGTTTTCATACTCATCTTGAACTTTATTTGGAGTAGCAAAACCATTTTCAAAACCAAGTCTTAAATCACTCATACAACCCCCATATTGTCCACCTGTGGTAGTGTTATCAAATGTGATAATGATTTTTTCTTTAGGGATAATATCATTGCTACCATCTCCTAGTAAATCAACCCAGCTTGTAAAATCATTATCATTAGCAGTGCAAATAAATAATTGCTTTTTACTTTCTAAAACCGCCCAAATTTCTCCTACTTTAGCTTGTGTATTGTAGTTAGGTGGAGTTTTTGATATTTTTATGTTTGTATTTTGGAAATTTTGATCTTGTAAAATTTCCTCAATGAGACTTTTAAGCTCCTCTTTATTAACAAGCTCTTCTTTAAAAAGCTTTAGTTTTTTATCTATAAGCTCATTAACTTTTTGAGCATTAAGCTTATCACTAACTATAGGTTCACTTGGCTCTTTTGAGCCTTGATTAATATCTGGAATAAAAGAAATTCCATAATCTTTCATTTTAACTCCTTTTTATGCTTTCACTTTGTGCGAATAAAATCCGCCCAAAGTTGCTTTTGCTAAAGCCCCCGTCCCACTGCGTGGGTAGCTCACCTTTTTTTTATTTTCCTTTTAACAAGCATTTTATTGCGTGATAAAGATTGCAAGAATGATAAAATACAAAGATTTTAAGTCTTGAACATCCAAGCAAAGTCATAGCTTCTTTTAATGCTAAATCAGCTGTCCTATAATCAGTTCTTGAATTTGCTTTTTCGCATAAAAAATCATGCACCACACAAGCGCTAAAATACTCACTTTTAAAAGGTGGAAACAAAGACCAAAAAAGGCGTGGGATACTTGCACCATCAGTTTTAAATCCTTTTGGCACAATGCCTTTAAAACTAAGCAAAGCAAACTCATAATCTTGTATCACTTCAAACCTGTCCTTATCGTATGGCTTTACGCATACTCTTTTTAATTCTGCTTTAGTCATTTTTCACTCTCCCAAACAATTAAATCAAGTTCTTCTTTGCTTTGTGCATTTCTAGCTTTTTCTTTTAAAGCACTTGCTTTAAAAATAGTCTCTTGCACAAAATAAGCCATGCTACTTGCAAAGAGTTTAAACTCATCTACGCTAAATCTTGTAGTTGAATTATCAAGTGCAATCCAATCAATATAAGGAATTAAATTAGGATTAACAAGAGCATTGGTTACTGCTCCATTAATTCTTAACTGATCTTCATTAGAACTTTGATAGATTTTACCTTTAAAAGAAAATCCACCATTTAGAATATTTTCTTTTTTTGTATTAATCTCGTTGATTTTTAACTCTTTTGCCTCGTTTAAAAGCTCTTCTTCGCTTTTAGGAGGATTTATTAAAGAGTTAAATTCTTCTTCGCTAATAGGTGTTAAGCCTGTTTTAATTTGCTCATCGCTCACTTCATCCTCATAAGCATAAATTTGATTATTATCGTTTTTGTCTATAAAATATTTCATTTTTTCTCCTTATTTGCTTGATGCTTATCTAAGCTCCATAAAAGATACAATGCTTTTACTTGGATACCATCCGCTGTGTTGTGGTGTATTTAATCTGTATTGCCCATTTGGTGGAATGATTCCAAAACCAAAATAAGTTCGACTTACTCCACCATTGGATAATGAAGTTTGAAACATAGAAACTGCAAATTGCTCACTACAAGAAAAACTGACATCCCCACTTGCACTAGCATTAACTTGAAATTTGGCTGCTATGGGTTTTCCTGTATTATTTGTATAAGCTACATCAAAGGCTCTTGAAACATTTTGCCAAGCTTGATTTACTCCCAATCCTCCTATTAAGCTAGGAGCTTGTTCTTTTAAGGTAGCTAAATTTACAAATTGATTGTCATTTGTAGCTTTTATAGAGCTTGTAGGTAGTTTGGTAAAGTCTTTAGCTCCTGTAATGGTTTGATTAGTAGCTAAAGTAACATATTTGGCAATTTCTGTATTAAATTTATTTTCTAAAAGATATTTAGCAAACTCATCCCATACTTTTTTAAACTCTGCATCATATTTTTGCGTTAAAGCATCAATTTTAAGATTGAGTTCCACTTTAATAGCATCCACATAATCACGACTTGCCATGATTACACTAGGATCTAGTTTTAAAATAACTTCCTCTGCATTAGAAAGCTCCATGACAATTTTTATCATAAGCTCTTTAGCGCTGCCTTCTTTTAAGATAGGTTTATAAGTGCGTGGGACATTTCCTACTGCAAGCAAATCTCCTGCTTCATCATAAATGCCTACTGCATTAACTTCAAACCCGCCCACATCGCTTGGCACATGACACATTAAATTCACATAGTTTGGATTGCTTTCATCCACGCTTTTGCTACTAATATTAGCTTCATAAACAATCTCTTCTAAGCTTTGCATTTCTTCGCTGGGCAAAATAACTTTTGAACTTAATTTAAAGCTTTTTAAATTGATACCATTTCCACTTGCTCTTGCGGCAATAAATTTAGCAATGCCAATTTTTGTTAGTATGGTATAGTATTCACTTTTTGCCATTAATACACTCCTTTAAAATCAATATTAGTTCTTGTTATTTCACACATAAAAACACCCATTGCATTTAAACTTGGTTTCTGATTGTTTTCAATTTGCGTGGTTTGAAAAGGTAAGATTTCTATAGTTTCTCCACTTATTTCTACACTAGCATTAAAACTATCATTTTTACTTTCAATCTCTATTTCAATTGCTTCTAAAACGCTTCTAACATTTTTAAAATCATAAATTAGTCTTTCTAAAGTATTAAGCGTTCTTTCATCAAAGCTAACATTAGTTGTGCTTACTTTAACTTTAAAAAAATAAGGCTTTCCACCATAATTAAACTACTCTTTAACCACTGCAGTAGGAAATACGGCTCTTAAAGCTTCTTTTATAGCCCAAGTTGTGCCGTTGTATCTATCTAAAAGTAAGGCTTTAGATATAAGCTTTCTTGCTTCTTTTGTTTCTAAACCATCTATGCTTACATCATAAGCATTAGCTAAAATTGGCAATAATCTTTCATCGCAATTTAGAGCTAGATTTGTGATACTAGCTAAATTTAAATCTTCAAATCTTGTTTTAGCACTTAAATCAATGGCTTTGCTTTGTTTTGGATGGTGGTTTAGTATTAGTGTATTCATAGCACCGCCTTTTCATAACTAAGTGAAAAGCTAAGGGTTGCAAACTCATCATCAGCTATTATTATATTTTCTAAGGGCAAGTCTTTTAATTCTTGCTCTTCTTCATTTATGATTTTTTCTTTAATGCTTAAAATTTCGCTTTTATAAACTCCGTCCTGATGAAGACATTTGTAAATAAATCCTAGTGCTAAATCTACACTTAAATCAAAGTCCTTTTGTAAAGCATTGATCTTTTCACTTATTTCATTAGCACGGCTTAATTCTAAAAGTAAAAGTTTGGCATCTACGATAAACTCTCTTTTTTTAGCTAACTCAACGCTGACTTCATCAGTTAAAGGTCTTCGCTCATCTGCACTTAAATACTCTTTAACCACATCAACACTTAATTCATCTTCACTTTTAATGATAACTCTTACTTTTCCTGCTCCATTGTTTAAAGCTTTTATGGAAGCTACTTTTGCACTTGCGCTTAAAGCGTGATAGATATAGCCTTTTTCACTTCCTGCGGTTGAAAAGCGATGTACACTCATTACAGCCCTTTCTCTTAAGGCTTCATCACTTTCTTCACTGGCTCCACCTTTGAAAAATTCTAGTTGTTTAATCTTAGCCACAAAAGGCAGTGGGGTTTGTAAAAACTCGGTTTTACTTTCTTTGCTTTGAATAAATTCATCAAGTTCTAAAATACCTTGTGCTTTGTTTTGTCCTTTTTTGATTATTACTTCTTCTTTTAAGGTGGCAAGGTCTGCTTTTTCATTTGAAAAAATCGCACCTTTTGGGATGATGACATCATAAGTAAGCAAAGTATTTAATTCAAACTCTACTTTGGCTGTGGGCTTAACCCCTTTAAGCCTTTGTATCAAATAGCCATTAGCTACTACATTATCTAAATCACTTCCCTTTGCATAATGAAGATAAGTTGCTTTTATACTCTCATTAATTCTTGCTCTAATTATCATTTCTCTATAAGCTAAAGCTTCTAAAATGGCTTTAAAAGGATCAGATTCTAAAAGCTCTACATTATCTTTTAAAAAGCTTTTAAAAAGTTCTTCATAGGCTTTTAAAAGCTTTTCATAGTCTTGCTCTTCTATGATTTGTGGATAAGGGATATCCTTTAAAAAGCTTTGTTTAAAATAGCTATCATTTGCACTTAAAAGCTCACTCATTTGCCTAGCTCCATGGTTAAATCCCCATAATTTTCAAAAAGCAAGGTAATGCTTAATTTATTGTCTTTACACTCATTAAGTCTCACACCTTTTAGCTTTACTCTTTTTTCCCACTTTGAAATAGCCTCTGCTGTATATCTAGTAAGCTTTATCTTAAAATCATCATCGATTTTTCTATCTATGAGTGTATAAAGTAAAGAACCATACTCTGGTCTCATTACTCTTGAGCCTAAAGAAGTGATTAAAATGTCTTTGATACTTTCTTCGATGCTTACCATGTAATTCATTTTAAACCTTTGTAAAATTCAAAAATGTTTTCTAGCATTTGCGAAAATCCTAAAAACATAAAAGCTATAAAAAAGCCTATAAAAATGCTTTTGATAAAAAAGTTTAGGTTTAAAAAAGCATAAAATGCCCCCATGCAAAAGAGCATAAAAAAGACTAATGAAAATAAAAGCAAAAATAATTCTTTCATAGTTTTTCCTATCTTGGCGAAGCTGTGGCACCACAAGTACAAGAATGGGTATGATTTGTTAAATCACCTTTGCTATCGCTTATATTTCCACTAACTTGTAAATTGCCTATTAAGTTTAAATTTCCTTTTATGCTAAAAGTACCACTTGCCCCACCTTCGCCACTTGTAAAAATTGCTCCTGCAATTTGAGTATTACCATTTAAATTAATACTTGGAGCGTTAAGCGTTATGGTATTAGCGTTTGTAGTATGATTTTTAGTATTTAAGGTGTTGTTTTGGTTATGGGTGGTTTTATCTACACAAGTGATATTTATATCTTTAACCACATCAAGTTTTAAAGTACTACTCTTAGAGTTGTATTCTAAATGCGTTCCATCTTCAAAATCTATATTAAAAGTATTTTCATCTGTGTTTTTTGCTCTATGTTTTTCTTGGTAAAGCCCACGCAAAATAACTCCACTATTTAAATCCCCACGCACAGGTATGACTAATACTTGCTCTCCTATTCTTAAAGGAGAAAAGCTCACTGCATAAGAATTAGCTAGACTTTGAAAAACACTTAAAAAATCCGTTACCATATCTCCAATAGCAACCTTAGCTTTATTGTCTTTAATGTCGCAAATGATGCCAAGTTCGTTCATTATAGTTTTTCCATTTTTTTATTAATTAACTTTTCTACAAGTTGCTCAATTTTAAGCAATGCATCTGTCCCCATATAAGCTGCAAAACCACCCACTGCAACGCTAAGCTTTATGCCAAAATTAAGATAATTTACAATTTCAAAAACTAGATATGCTACAAACATAGAACCTAGCATACCTTTTAAAAAGAGTGTAAATTTACCTTTTAAATTAAGAGCTTTGCTTAATTTATTTTTTGTTACAATTCCTACAAGTCCAGCTATAAAGCTTACTATCATTAAAACCATATATACAAATATATCTTCTAATTTCATTGCTAGTTCCTTGTAAAAATTTCAAATAAATATAATAAAGCTAATGCAAAAGTTGAAAACAAAAGAGCTATAAGAAGATCTTTTGCAATGCTTTTTTGATTTATCATTTTATTATTTTCTTTCATCTTTCTCTCCTGTGCAAAGCTTGGCTATATTTTCAACTTCTAAGTAATATTTAGAGATTTCTTTAGCACTTTCTAAGTCTTTTTTGTCTAAAGGCTTTAAAGGAAGTTTTAAAGGGCATTTAATAGGAACTTTAACTTCTTTGATTTCAGTTTTAATCAAAATATCTTTAGAAGCACAAGCGCTTAAAAAAACAAAAGGTATAATTAATAGGAAAATTCTCATTTTATCATTCACTTTTTTGCTCCTAAAATATTAAATAATTCTTTATAAGCTTTAAGTTCACTCTGGCAGCTTTTATCTTTAATAAAAACCTTATCCACTTTTAAAACTTCTTTTAAAGTCTCTTTGGGCTTTAAATCAAGTTTTAATTTATCAATAGCTTTATTTTGCTGGGCTAATTTATCTTTAAAAACATTGATTTCATTGCTAAAATGCAAAGCTTTAAGTTTTAGATTTTCATTTTCTAAAGCTAAAGCATTGTTTTTTAAATATAAAAAACCACAAAGAGCAATTAGAACAAAAAAAGCTATTTTTGAAGGACTTAAAAACCTTGATAAAATAAAACTAAACACAATCTTTTCCTTATGGATAAGTCCATCTTGCTTTTTTGCCTCTAGTGTCTAAATGTACAAACCCAGCATAAGGATCATTAAAATTATGTTTTATAGCAATCCCTAAACCTCTTTCGCCATAGGTGTTTAAAACATATTGATGAACTTCTTCTGTTTTAACTCCTTTAACCACAAAGTCCGCTGCACTTCCTATAGTGTGTTGGCTTTTAGGGGCTCCACCAATCTCTGCATTATGCTCTTTGCAGCGATATCCACTATTTATAATAATAGGAGCATTGTAATGTTCTCTGATTTCACAAAGAATGTCTATAAGCTCATCACTTGGCACATTTTGAGGCAATTCACATTTGCCGCATTTACATTTAAATTCGCTTTCTTTAAAATAAGGGTTATTTTTCATTTTCACTCCTTTAAATGTCGTAAGTTTAGTTAAAAAGCTGACCCAAAAACTAGAAAAATTTTGTGCTAAAACTCTTTGAAAAAATAATTTGCTTGATTAAAAAAAGAACTCATTTTAAAATTGCCGCTAATTTTTAAAGGATGAAAAATGCTTAAAAGTTTTGAAAATGAGCTTTTAGAACTATTAAAAGATTTTAAAGTAAGAATGTATTTAGGCGAGTTTGAAGACACCCAAAACATAGCAAGTTGTATTAATAATTTAGATGCTTCGCTTTTGCTTGATTTTGAAGGAGAAAGTTATAAAGATTTAGAAAATAAAGTGGGAACTTGGAAACTTTATATTTTAACCCATACAAAATCAAAAGCTCCTAAACACAGAATTGATGCTAAGCATAAATTATTTGATGCAATAGAAGCTGTTGATAAAGTGCTTTTAAATGCAGAACCTAGCAATGGTTTTAGAATAGAGCTTAAAGATCTTAAAAAGGTTTACGAAGGAATAAGCGATCATGGCTATTTAAGCATTTATGCAAGAACTTTGCAAAGTAGCTTTTTACCAAAAGATGATTTTTTAAGGATTTAAAATGCTTTTTATCAATAAAGAAAATTTAGTCGAAGTTAGCAATGATAAGCCCATAAAAGTGGCAATTAAGGGTGAGTGGAAAGGGCATAATAATGGCAGGTTTAAGGTTGATGATAAAGATTTAAACTCAATGATTGATAATTTTAATCAAAAAAAGATTGATTTGGTTATTGACTATGAGCATCAAAGCTTAAAAAATGAAAAAGCACCTGCTGCAGGTTGGATTAAAGAGCTTTATTTGGAAAATGATGCCTTAATGGCTAAGGCTGAGTTTAACGAAGAGGCTAAAAAATATATAGCAAATAAGCAATACCGCTATTTATCCCCTGTGTTTGAATTTAATTCAAAAGACAATAAAAGTGGAGAACTAGTAAGAGCTAAGCTTCACTCAGTCGCACTAACTAATACGCCATTTATTGATGAGCTAGGCGAACTCATTGCTAACAAAAATAATATTCATCAAAACAAAGGAGAGAAAATGGATGAAAAAATCAAAGAGCTAGAATCTCAGATTATAGCTTTAAAAAATGAAAACAGTTCACTCGCTTTACAAAATGAAGCTTTAAAAAAGCAAAACGAAGAAAGCGTTAAAAACTTAGCAAGCTCTTTAGTTGATAATGCTTTAAATAGCGGAAAAATTGCTAATTCCCAAAAAGAATGGGCGCTAATGTATGCTTGTAAGGATTTAGAAGGCTTTAAAAGCTTTTTAGATACCAAGAATGATCAAGTGCAAGTTCCAAAAAATAATGTTTTTGCAAATAAAAACACAGCAAAAACTAATGAGTTTGATGTTGTGAAAATGATGTTAGGGGATTAAAAATGGCTAAAGCTAAAAAAGAAACCCAAAACCTAGAAAATGAAGACTTGGAAACTGGAGACTTACCTAAAGCTTTGTCTTTAGAAGATGAGAACCTAGCTAATGAAGAAGCTGTGAGTGAAAATGAAACCGCTAAGGAATTTATAAATGAAGAAGGAGAAGAAATGCCATCAAAGATCACACCAAAAAGCTTAAGCAATGATCCTTTAATTGCTATGCCAAAAAGCCTTGAAAGTTTTATCAATAAAGATTTGTTTTCAATTAATGCGAAAATAGATCTTGAAACTAATGAAAGCTTAGCTCTTGGAACGCTTTTAATCAGCGAAGATTTTGGAGAAAGCTTTAAAAAATGTCCAAATGAAGATATTAGTGCAAAAGAAAATGTTAAATTAGCAATGCTTAAAGATCACGCTTTAAGATCCGGCGTTTATGGGGTTTTATTAGCAGGAGAAATCAATTTAAAAGGCGTTCATGTAAGTGCGGTTAAAAAGGCTTTTATGCAAAATTTAATTATTAATACTAAGGAGTAAAAATGGATTTAGAGCAACTTTTGGAACTTTTTTCAAGTACAAAAATAACTGAAGTTATTAATCAAACCAAAGCTTCACCTCGCTTTGTAAGTGATACTTTTTTTAAGGATAAAATCCCAAGTTTAGAGAGCACCGTAAGGGTTGAAATTATAAAAGGTGCTGGAATTGTTTTAAATAGCATTTCAGATAATGGGGAACATTCTTTAGAAAATACTAAAGACGCTTATATTTTAAATATACCTTTACCACGCTTTGCATTAGCAAAAAGAATCAGTGCGAGTGAGATTAATTCTTTAAGGTCTTTAGCATTGCAAGAAGCTCAGGCTAAAAGCTTAAGTGGAGCTCTTGGGGTTTTGGTTAAAGAAATGAAAGAAAGCTTTAACACTACGCTTGAATATATGGCAAATGGTGCTTTATTTGGCAAGATTTTAGATGGCAAAGGAAATGTGCTTTTTGATTTTGGAAGTGCAAGTAAGAAAGCTATTAGTGTTAAAAAAGATGGGAGTGTGACTTTAGCCAGCGTTTGTGATGCGATTGATTCAGCAATTATTGATGAATTTGGAACAAGTGCTGATTATGAAGTGCTTTGTGGAAATGAACTTTTTGCGGCTATTTCTAACTTGGCATTAAGTGAAGATCTTTATAAAAATCATCTTGCAAGTAGGGATGAAAAAGATAAGTCCTTAATTTTATATGGCACCAAATATCGCCGTTATAGTGCAAAATATAAAAATACAAATGGAAAAAGCGTTGAATTTTTAAAAGGCACTGAGGGTATGGTTGTGCCAAAGGATAATTCTAATCGCATTTATTATACAAGAGCAAATCATACTGATGCTTTAGGAAAAGCACCAAGTTTAATGTTTGTTTCTAAGCCTGAGATTTTACCTCGTGGGGCTGGAATTGAAATTGTAGGCGAAATGAGAGCCATGCCAGTTTGCACCAGACCAAATGGACTTATTAAGCTTGTTTTAGAGTAAAACGCACAATTTTAGCTTTAAAGGCAAAAAATGCTTTTAAAGCTAAAAGATATTAGAAAAAGATTTTAAACGATTTTAACCATATTTTAACCACATTAAAAAAGGTTTTTTAAATGAATTATCAAGACATTTTAGAAGAAAAGCTTATCACAGAAACTAAAACGCATTTTTTTATGATAGATGAAAAGGATTTAATCAAAGAATTAAGCGTTCATGCCATAGCAGAGCTTAGCGATTTAAATGCTGATGGGGTTTGTGATAAAGAAGTGATTGATGATGCCATTAATGATGCACAAAGTTATATTGCAAGTTTTATAAAGATACCTAAAAACCCAACTCCTCTTTTAAAAGATATCTGTGTAAAGCTTACAATTATGGAATTAAAACGCCGAAATGATTTTCCAAAAGAAAGCTTAGAAGAGATTAGAGAGTGGGCTAATGATTTACTTTTAAAAATGGCAAATAAAAAAATTCCAACTGAAATCAATGAAGATAACTTTATCCCACAAAACAAAGTTAGAGCGTTTAAAATTAAAAGAAAAAGAATGGATTTAAGGAGATTAAATGGCTAAAAATTTAACTTCCACCACAAAGCCTAAGATGGCAAAGGTCGGGTGTGGCCTTCAGGTGGGTGCAGAGAGTGAAACTCCTGCTCGTAAGGATAAATTTACTTCATCCGAGAAGTCTCAAAACAACTTAAAAGATTTAGCAAAAGAACTTTATATTGCAGGTTTTGATATATTTAAAATTGCAAAAATTTTAAACCGCAATGAAAAAACGATTAGAAACTACAAAGCCAAAGATGGCGATTGGGATAAGCAAAAAGCTAATCTTTTAACTTCAAAAATAAAAGATAAAGAAAGTGCCTCATTATATGAAAGTTTTACTGAGCAAATGTTTTGTGCGATTGAAAATATAAATACTGATGAAAAAATGAATGCAGAAAAGAAAACTGAAGCCATTGCAAGGATAGGCGATAGCTTTTCAAAAATGAGAAAGGTTGCAAGATTAGAAGATCCAAGTAGCTATCGTTTAAATGTTGCTAAAAAAGTGGTTGAAATTATCATAAGTCATTTAAAAAATGATAAAGATTGCGTAGCAAAACTTGTATCACTTTTAGAAAGTGGAGTGATAGAAAAAGAAATTTTAGCAATGGATATTTAATGCTTTTTTCCAAAGAAGAACTCGATGAGTTTTTAATCTCAAACGAACAAAAGCACGAAAACACTCCAAATGAACTAAAAGGTGCTATGCAAAGAAAAGACTTTTTAGAATGGATGGATGAGCTAAAAAATGAATTAAAAACTCAATTTTTGCATGAAAGCCATTTAGATCCTACTTTAAAAGAAGAAAGAATTAAAAGAGCGAGTGTGGATTTTGATTATTTTGCAAGAACTTATTTTCCGCATTATTTTACCATTAAAGGAGAATGTGGCTTACATTTGCACTTAAATGAAGTTTTTACAAAAATCGCACTTAAAAAAGAAAGCAAAGGTGAAAAACACGCCATAGCTGCACCAAGAGCTCATGGTAAATCCACCTACACTTCACAACTCTTTCCTTTGTGGTGCTTAGTTTTTAATTATAAAAGCTTTATAGTAGAGATTTCAGATGCGGTCGAACTTATGGAAGGAATGCTTGAAGCTATTAAAGCAGAGCTTGAAGATAATCCGCATTTAAAGCTTGATTTTCCCGAAGTAGTAGGAATTGGCAAGACTTGGCGCGTAGGAGAGTTTGTAAGCAATAATGGCGTAAAGATTAAAGCCTTTGGCAGTGGAAAAAGACTTCGTGGGGTTAGATATGGGGTTAAAAGACCTGATTTAGTTATTTTAGATGATTTAGAAAATGATACTAATGTCAGGAGTAAAGATCAAAGGGATAAATTAGAAGATTGGGTGGATGAAGCGGTTTTAAACTTAGGGAGTGCAGATGGAAGTTTAGATGTGCTTTATATTGGAACCATTTTACATAATGATAGTGTTTTATCTAGAAAATTAAAGCTTGGTTTTTGGAATCCTAAAGTCTTCCGTTCCATCGAAGAGTTTCCACAAAGGCTTGATTTATGGGATGAATACGCCACGCTTTATAGAAATACTGATTTTAATACCGCTCATCAATTTTATTTAAAAAATAAAGCTTTAATGGATAAAGGGGCTAAGGTTCTTTGGGAAGAAGCCAAAAGCTTAGAGGATTTAATGAAGTTAAGGGCTGAAAATCTAAAAGCTTTTAATAAAGAGCAACTCAATAATCCAAGAAGTGAAAATCAAATCTTTAGCCTTGATGGCATTAATTTTTATGATGATTTACCCGCCATTAATCAGTATTATATGTATATTGACCCAGCAGGAGAAAAAGCAAAAAGTGACTTTACTGCGATTACCATTATTGGCAAAGGTGCAAAGGGTTTTTATGTAGCAGAAAGCATCGTAAAAATCTTAAAAGCACAAAGCATTATAAAAACCATTTTTAATCTTCAAAAGATTTATAAATGTCGCTTGATTGAAATTGAAACTAATGGCGGTCAATTTTTCTTAAAAAAATGGTTACAAGAAAAAAGCTTAGAAAGTGGAGTTTTTTTGCCTTTGCGTGGTAAAAATAATAGCGTTAGCAAGTTTGAACGCATTGAGAGTTTAAGCCTTGCTTTTGAAAATGAAGAGCTTTTTTTACATAAAAGCCAAACTATGCTTATAAATCAACTTTTAGAATTTCCAGAAGGGAAAAATGATGATGCACCTGATAGCTTAGCAGGAGCATTTTTATTAGCAAGAACTAAAAGTAGCATTAAAAGAAGAAAGCATCATTTTAACTCTGTTTCAAGAATAAGGCGTTTTTAAAGGAAAAATATGAAAAAAGAAATCAAATCCAAAAGAGAAGTGATATTAAAAAACAATAGTCTTATAAACACTCTTATAAACTCAAGCTATTTAAATGTGCTTAAAATCAGCGAGAACGATCAAAAAATGATTTTTAAAGATCTAAGCTTTACTCAAGCTCATCAATCACGAAGGAGTGTGATTTTAGCAAAAGAGCTTCAAATCGTTTGTGAAAACGAAAAAATAAAAGAAAGCTTTGAGTATCTTTTCAATCCTGATTTATTAAGTCAAATCTTAGAAACCTATCTTTATGGGCTTAATGTATTTGAAGTTAATTACAAGTTAAAAGATGGTTTTTACTATCCAATCTTAAAACAAAGAGATTTTAGAAATTTTGGCTTTAATGAAAATGATGAGTTAGTTTATAATGGCAATGGTTGCGAAGAAATTGTGGAAGATAAAAAAGCAATTTATGGACTTTTTGGCTCTAATTTTTTATTTAAAAATGGCGATGCCTTATTAACAAAGCTTTATTTTCCAGTAAAGCTTAAAAATGCAAGTTTAAAGTTTTGGATGGAGTTTTTAGAAAGATTTGGTTCTCCTTGGGCAGTTGCAAAAACAGATAGCGATCCTGATGCACTAGCTTCTGAAATTCATCAAATGTTAAATGGCGATAGTGCGGTCATTGATAAAGAAGAAGAGCTTGATTTAATCCAGCCAAAGGCTAAGGCAAATTATAATGAAATAATAGATTACTTAGATAATCAAATAAGAAGCGTGGTTTTAGGAGCTAATTTAAGTTCTCAAGTGAGTGGGGGTTCTTTAGCAGCGGCTGAGTCACATAATCAAATAAGAAAAGATTTAGCCGCCCAAGATGGACAAATCGTTCTTTTTATTTTAAATCGTGCCATTAAGTTTTTCAAAGAAATCAATCATTTTAAAGATGAACTCTATGTGCAGTTTTTTAGCGAAGCAGAACCAAAAAGTGAGCTTTGCGAAAGGGATTTAAAACTTTTTAACATGGGCTTTTGCTTTGATGAAGAATACATTAAAAGCACTTATAATGTAGAGGGTGAGCTTATAAGAGAGACTTTAGAAAAAAAAGACTTTAAAGATTTAGAAAATGATAAAAAAGTCTTTGAAAACAAAGTAAAGTTAGAGAGCTTTGAAGAAGATTTTATTGACAAAGGATTAGAACAAAAAGAATACTTAAAAGTCGATGAGAGCATGTCAAAGTTTTTTCAAGAGCAATTTGAAAGCATTGTAAAAGATTGTAAAGATTTTAACGAGGCACTCAATAAACTTAAAGAAAATTTTTCTAGTTTAGAGCAAAGCGAGTTTGAAAAACATCTTTTTATAGCTTTAAATAATTCGAGTATTTTAGGATACTTGGAGGATTAAAATGACAGGTGCAAAAATAGGATTTTTTTCAGAACCTACTAAAGCTGTTGATTTTTTAAAAAATAAAAAGCCAGAGCTTAGTTTTGATTATGATGAACTTTCATATTCAACCCATAAAAAAGTCTTTACTATTGCTAAGCTTATGGATGAAAGCTTGTTAAAAGATATGCAAGATACTTTAGTAAATGCTATTAAAAATGGGGATAAATTTAGCACTTGGAGTAAGATTGCAGAGGAGAAATTAAAAGCTAAGGGTTGGTGGGGTTCAAAGGAAGTCATAAACCCTAAAACAGGAGAAGTTAAAAAAACTCATTTTAATAGTGCAAGATTAAAAAAAATCTTTGAGGAAAACTCAAGAAAAGCTAAAGCTAAAGCTATCTATGAAAATCAAATGAAAAGCACTAAACCTTATTTTAAATACTGCACCCAAAAAGATTCTTTGGTTAGGGACAAACACAGAGCCTTTGATGGCATAGTTTTACATAAAGATGATCCTTTTTGGGATAGTCATTATCCGCATGTAACTATGCATGATTATGGTTGTAGGTGTTATGTTTTAGAAGTAGGTGAAAGTGAAGTTAAAGGCCTAAAAATACCACCATCAAATGCCAAAGAAAGCGAATTTAATGGCTTTAATGATGAAGAGCTTTTAGATGAGCTTTATAAACAAAAAAACACTGAAGTCATTCAAAACTTTATAAAGCTTGATATGTTAAGTGCAGCGGCTAAAAAAACAAAAGAAGTTAAAAGCTTCGCTCATCAAAAAGAACTGTACACTTGGCAAAAAAGCTTAGATGATATGGTGGATGAAGTCATCATTAAAGATAATCAAAAATATCCTATCAATTTCATACAAGTAGGTAAAATGGATAAAAGCACCAAAGAGTTTTTAGAAAAACTTAATAAAAAAGACTTAGAAGACTTATACTTTACACTGAGCAAAAACAATCTTTTACACGCAAGTCCTAAAAGAAAGGCAAGTTATAATCAGGCTTTAAGCGCGGATGAAATCAAGCAAATTGTTAAAGTTTTAGATGAAGCAAAAGAAGTTTATTGGGATAATGCAAATAATTCTTTATTGTATTTCTTTGAAGATAAAAAAGATGCTAGTCGTATCAATAAAATTGTAATTACCCCTGATTATAAGCTAAAGAAGTTTGGTAAAACCAATGCAATAGTTACATTAGGAAAAGTAGAAGCGATTAATAAAGATAATAAGACATATATTAAGATCAGATAAGGCGGTGAGACTTGCACTCACAATACATACCCCAATTAATTTGGACTATCCTACTACTACATTTTAGGTATCAACCTTATCTAATTAAGATAATTTTAGCTTGATGAAACTAAAAAGGAGTTTAAATGGTTTTAGCTTTAGGAGAATTTGAGTTTAAAGCTTTAAATTTTGATAATTTAGAAAGAAGCTTAGAATATAACATACAAAGTCAAAATAGGCTTAATAATCATAATGCTTTATTTGCAAGTTCTAAAGAAAGCGAAAAGATTAAAATACAAGGCAAAACTTTACCTTTAAAAGGGGATAGAAATACTTATTTAGATAAGCTTGAGAATATGGCAAAAGAACAAAGATCTTTTATCTTAACAGGAGCTAATGGAAAGTATTATGGTAAATTTGTGATTTTATCCTTAAATGAAAACAGAAGTGCATTTGTAGATGGAAGTGGCTTTGTAGCACAAAGCTTTAGCATGGATTTAGAAAGGGACTTTGATGAGTAAGATTTACATAGCTAAAAACAACGAGAGGCTTGATAGTATAGTCTATAAGCATTATGGGACACTTTTGTATTTTAATCAAGTTTTATTAGCCAATCCAAGATTAGAGCCTCTTTTAAAAACAGGGGATAAAGTGATTTTACCTAGTATTGAAATCAAAGAAAGCAAGGAAAAGGCTTTATGGTAAGAAAACCTAAGTTTAAACTTATTGCCAAAGGTGAGGATATCACAGAAAAACTTTCTAAAAATCTTATTAGCATTAGTTATGAAGATAAAGAAAAAGCTGAAAGTGATGAGATAAGTTTAAGTGTTTTTGGGCTTTATTCCAAGCCACTTTTTGGGGATAGTTTAGAGCTTTGGCTTGGCTTTGAAAAGCTTTATAAATGTGGAAGCTTTAGTGTGAATGTAGTGAGTAAAAACTATACTTCAAATACCACTGAAGTTAGAGCAAGTGCTATTAATTTTAGTGGAAAAGGCAGCGTTAATATAAAAGAGAAAAAGACAAGAAGCTTTGAAAACACTACTCTTTTTACCATAGCAAGAAAAATCGCAAATGAAAACAATCTAAAAATTAAAACAAGTGGAGAGGATCAAAATATAGTAAGCATTTTACAAAATAATCAAAGTAATTTAGAATTCTTGTATAGTATATGTTTTGATTATGGTTTTATTTGCTGTGTAAAAGAAAATACTTTAATCATTACTCCAAAAGATGGTAAGATTGGCGATAATGCTGCTAATATCACAAGCAAGAATGAAAATTTACCCTTATTTGAAATAGCTTTAAAAGAATGTATTTCATTAGAAATTTCAGAAAGTGCTAGAAATGAATATAGTGCCGTAATAGCAGAATGGCAAGATATAAATGAGGCAAAGATAAAAAGCATAAAAGTAGGAAGTGGGGAGAATATATATAAAATGCAAATCTCACAACCAAAAAATGATAATGAAGCTTTTAAAAAAGCACAAGCAAAACTCAATGAGCTTCAAAAAGGTGGATTAAATGGAAGATGTGAGCTTATTGGGCGTGAAATAAGAGCAGGTGGAAAACTTAAGATTAAAGATATTAATATGGATCATTATGAATTTAGTATTAAAAGCGTGAGTCATAGTTTTAATGACCAAGCTTATATAATTAGCGTGGAGTTTGAGAGCTAAAACAAACTTGGTTCTAAATTTTCTCTCAATTCTTTAGTGATTAAATACACCGCATTTAAACTTAAATCGTATTTTTTAGCACATTCCACACTTGCATTTTTAGTGCTTATTCCCTGTTTTATGAGTGTTTTAAAATCCTGTTTTAATTCTTCATCTCTAAGTAAGGTTTTATAGCTTGGTATGTAAATATTTGCACCGCCAAATTCTTTTAAGATTTCTCGTTTGTCGTTATTTTTCACAAAATCAATAAAATATTCAAAGTATTCGTTATTGCTAAGCAATGCTAGTCCTATTTGAGTGTTTTTGCAAATTATAGCAAAAAAGCTAAATTTTATTTAGTAGGGTATAATTTTAAAAAATAAAAAGGAGAATAAATGAAAAAAATAATAAGCGTTTTAATACTTGCTTTAAGCTTATTAAATGCTAAAAGTTTTGAAGAAAGCAAAAAAGAATTAGTAAAATTTTATAATGATCTAGGGAGCTCTTACTGGTATGATTTTTATTGTCAAGCACCTTTTAAGGTTAATAAAAAAGGAAAATATATTAGTTTTGAAGTGATTAAAAGTGATTTATATGCTCCTAGAAACGAATACACCAAAAAAGGAAAAATTAACCAAAGAATCAAACGCATAGAATGGGAGCATATTATGCCCGCCCAAAACTTTGGAAAGCATTTACCTTGCTGGAAAGAAGGTGGCAGAAAAGCTTGTAAAAATGATCCAACTTTTGCAAAAATGGAAGCCGATAAACAAAACCTAGTCCCAGCCATAGGAGAGATAAATGGGGATAGAAGCAATTTTAGATATGCTGAGGCTCCTACTAATTTAAAATATACTCAATATGGAAATTGTAAGGTTTATACTGATTTTAAAGCAAAAAGATTTTATCCTGCAAATTATTCTAAAGGCTGGATTGCAAGAAGCTATTTATATATGAGCAAAACTTATAATATCAGATTATCCGACCAAGAAAGAAAACTTATGGAGGCTTGGGATAAACAATACCCTATGGATGAGAAAGAAAAAAGAATTAGAGCATTACTCTAATTCTTTGCAAACTTTAGCCACAATTTCATCTATATCAATAACCAAGCTTTTATCTTCTTCCTCAAAACTCTCATCAAGTTTTTCTCTGATATTACAAACCACATTAAGCAAAATCCCAAAATCTTTATCAGTTTTAATCTGATGAGTGATTCCATTATGCATTATTTCAAGGCTTGTTCTTTTTGCAGCAAAGGCAATTTGTGAGTGTTTTTCTATGCCTAAGGTTAAAAAAAACTCTGCATCGTAAGAATGTATTTCTAAAATCATTTTAATCTCCTTTTGTTTTGATGAGACAACATTAGCTTCGTTTGGCTTAATGTGTGCTGTTGTTTTCTAAATTTTTAAGCCCTAGGATAACTTTATTAGCATCTTCTATACTTAAATACCAAAGATGCAAAGGTCGCTTTTTTACAATATTATTAATAAACTCTCTTAAAGCCCACTGAGTAGGATTTTTAGCATTTTTACTCCAAATGGCTTGTATCATATTAAGTTGCTTTTTTGTAGCCCTTCCGCTTTTAGTGTTTTCTTTTTTAAAATACCTTGCTTTTTTGGTATTTTGCTTTTTTAAAAACTTTTCATCATAGCCCAAAGTTATAGCAAAGTCCCTAAGTTCATCTATGCTTAAATCCTTACTTGAAGCTTTGCCATATCTTTGATTTAAAACCCAGCGATAGCTTTCATCATCGCTTAAATTAGCATCTTTTCTTAAAGTATGAATGATTTTAATTAAGTGCTTTTTTAAAGTGTTTTGAGTATTCATTTTTTAGCCTTTAAAATTTGCTCTAGTTTTGAAGTGAATTTATCAATATTTGCATTATAAAGCTTATTTTGATTCTTTTTGTATTCTAAATAGTTTTGCTCGTAATCTTTATTTATTTTAGTTTGGCTAGGAATTTGAGTTTTAATAACAGGGCTTATTTCAATTTTATTATCAAAAATAATTTTATCTTGGTTTTTAAACATATATTCAACTAGCTTATTATAAAACTCTCCTACATTCAGTGGTTTTCTTTGCTCATCACAAAGCTCTTTATTAGCATTAATAAAATAAAGATTATCTCCACAATCAACATGCTTTAAAACAGGCTTTCCTAACTCATCATAAACAATGTTACCATCATAATATCTAAGTACAAAAGAATATGAGAAATCTCCTTTTTTTGTTTGAAAAATAAAACGATTTGAAAATGAAATGAAAAGCCATTCTAAAAAAGACTCTATATTTTTGTACCTTAAGTTTAAATCAAGCTCTGCAAAGGCGCACACAAGAGAAAGTTTTTCATAGCTTGTACCAACAAATTGCTTTTTTAACATGGTTAAATCATAGTATTTTTTAAAGCCTAATATATCTTTTGGTGTTTTGGCTTTAAAATAAAGTTTTTCTATAACCACTGCTTGAACTTCACTAATACCAAAAAGCTCTTTTAGTGCCTCTTTTGCATTATCCATTAAAACTCCTCTTCTAGCCAAGAAGCTAAAGCTTTTTGCTTATCTTTATTTTTGTATTTGTTCGCTAACTTTGGAAGCCAAGTTGAATTAAGCGCTCTTTTCCAGCATTTTAAAGGCTTTTTATTAGCCATGAGCCATCTTCCATCGTCTTGCTTATAGTAATTTATAAAGCTATCTGCTATAAAATAAGGGATAGAGCAAGAGTTTTTAGCATTAAACTCATCAATGGCTTTAATTAAATCTTCTTTGCTTGGAGGGTTAAATTTCATAACTCATCCCCAAATAAGCTTAATTCTTTGTCGTTGCTGTTTTTATTGTCAGCTTTTAAACTTTTCCAAACAAAAGTGCGACCATTCTCTCCGCCAAGCTCACTTTCCCAAAAAACACCTTTAAATTTCTCTAAAGTATTCCTTGAAAAATTATCACTCCTACTTACATCAAGAGCCGATAAAATCTCACTTGTGCTTAGGCTTTTTTCGTTTAAAAGCTTTAAAACTTTATCTATAAAAGCTTCTTCTTTATCGCTGATTTTAGCGTTTTGCAAGTCGGTGTTTTTAATATTTAGAGTTTTTGTATTGATAAAAAAGGCTTGATCTTTAATTCCTGCTCTTTCTTTTTGCACACTAAGCAATACTTCAAAGCCTTGTTCTAAGTTAGCCACTTTTTGTAAAAAATACATGCAATCACTTGAGTTTCTAATATGATTTGAGCCTTTAAAAGCTCTGCCATCTTTTGTAGAATGGTGTAAAGCCATAATGGTTGCCCCACATTCTCTTAAATTCATGAGTAAAGACATTAAAGACATCATTTTAGTATCATTATCAATATCTGCAAAATTGCGTAAAGAATCAAGTACAAATAAAACCCCTTCATAGCTTCCTGCTACGCCTTTGCCTTCAATCATTTCTAAAAGCTCATAAGCTGAAGTTTTTAAGCTTGATCTGTGAATATAAGTGAATTTGCTTTCATTTAAAATAAGTTCACCAAAACCTCTTTCATTTAAAACATTTAAAGGATTATCCATGTCAACATAAACGATGCTTTTAACCCTTGTATCTTTGCAAAGTGTTTTAGAAATGGCGGCACTTAAATAACTTTTTCCACTTCCACCATTTGCATAAATAATAGTTATTGCTTTTTTAACTAAAAAATCAGGGATTAAAAACTCTAATTTCTCGTTTAAATCTTTATTTTTTAACTTAAACTCATTTAAAAAATCCAAATTCATCTTTTTTCCTTGCTAAAACTTAATCAAGCCCATTAAATCAATGGACTTTGTTAAATTTTTTGGCTTTTTTAACATATTTCATTTTTATGTTAAAATTTTTAATATTTTTTAACATTTCAAAAGTTCAGGATTCTCGTGGATATTGCCGATAGTTTCAATAGTATATCCTTCATCTTCAACTAAATAAATTAAAGAGCCTATGTAATCTCCATTTTTTCCTTCAAAATAAAAAGTCCCTTCTTTGTGAATGCTGATTTTTGCTAAAAAGTAATCGTATAGACTTTTAACTTTAACAATATCATTCTCGTATACTTTTTTACCTTTCTTGTCATAAAGCCCTGTAAAAAGCTCTATTTCACAATCCTCTTTAAACTCAGATAACCTTGTTTTGGCTTCTTCACCATAAACATATTTTGTTTGGCATTTGCAATCCTTATTACCACAACCCTTGTGATGCTTATCCCAAACTCTAAAATCAAAATCTTGTAGTTTCATTTGTTACCTCCATTTATACTTTTTATAGTTTTTTGCCATTCCTCATCGCTTTTAAACTCATTATTAAGTTCTTTTAAAAGTTTAAGTGCTTCATCATTAGACAAATTAGAAAGAATAGCTCTTATTCTTTCTAATGGCTTGATATCCTTATGGATAATTCCAAAGAATTCCTCTTGCTCTTTTGTGCTTAAATCTTCAAAAAGTTCAGCCAAATCATGAGCATCTATATCTTCTAAATCACTCGCATCTATGCTTACATTGACATACATTTTTTATCCTTTTGTTTTAAATTAAGTTTTAAAAACTTAATCAAATCCGCCTTAGCGGACTTGTTAAATTCTTTTAAGTCTAATTTTTTGCTTTGAAGTCATTTTCTTTTTTCTTTTAAAGCTTTGCTTTTTTAGCTTAGGCTTATTTTTAAAATCAAGTTCTAAAAAGCCATTAAAATGAGCTGTTTTTGTTTTAAAAACACTATTTAAAAGTTTAAAAGTCGCTAAGGAAAGCTCTCTCATTTTTCAATCTCCAAGCTTTCAATCTTTGGCTCTATTCTAAAATTATCTTTTACAACTCTTTTAAGTCCTAGCTTTACTAAGGTGCTATCTTCAAGCTCTGCAATAGCATCTTTATTAAGTTCTTCTTTATAAGTAATGCAATCATTAAGTCCATAGCTTTTTAAAGCTTTGATTAAGTTTTCTAGTTTTTCTTTCACACGTGGTAAAGATACACTTTTACTTAAGCGATAGCCAATCTTGCCAAAGGTAAATTCTTTGCTTCTTTTTTCTGCAAACTCGTGTTTATTATTTTCACAAAAGGTTGTAATGCACTGCTCTATATATTTAAGTTCATCACTTAAAACCTTAATCTCTCCTGCACGAGCTTCTTTAATCTCATTACAAGCTAAAGTCACCTCGCCATTAATCTTTTCTATTTTTACGCTAAGTTCTGCCACTTTTTTAAGTGCTAAGTTAACATCTTCTAAATTATTTATTTGCATCTATTCTCCTTTTAAATTAAATTTATTAATTTGATAATCCCAAAGAATTACGCCATATCTTAAAAGCACTGCGTGTTTAGTTTTTTTCTTGATTATCCTTAAGCCCTTATTGTAAGGGCAACTCCAAAACTAGCTCTTTAATGCCAAGCTTTTTAGCAAGTGCTAATTCTTCTTGCATACCTTGTGAATATTTTGCATCTTTGTGTTTGCTAAGATAAATATAATCACACGCTTTTAAAAGCTCTAATCCCATTTGTAAAGCTTTGTCTCTGTGCTTGTTTTCATCCAAATAACTAAATTGTAGTATGGGTGAAACAGGCACAAAACCTTCACATTCACGCATAATTTTTAAGCATTCTTGCTGAGCTATGCTAATAGCTTGTGCTTTTCTTTGACTTTCTCTTACTACTAAAGCTTTGTAAGGAGAGGCTACATAAACTAATGCCATTGTTAATCCTTTCTAATAAATTTAAGTTTTAAAAAACTTAATCAAAGTGCTTTAATTTAAGCACTTTTGTTAAGCTTTTTACCCAAATGAAAACGAATGATTTTTTTTGCAATATAATCAGGATAAATTCCTTTTAAAACATCTACAAACACTCCACTTTCTTTATAAATAATGCTTACACCCTTTATCTCAAAAAGCGAAGCACTATAATCAGCTTTCTCACCTTTAATCATTGGTATCATTTTTTCTCTCCTTGTATTAAGTTTTCTTTCTTTGCTTTTTCTTTTTTGATTAAGTCAATCGTTTCAAAGATAGCCATCCACTTGTCTTTATTTTTAGGACTCTTTAACTTTCTAAGAGCTTCAGTATAGATTTGATGAACGCGTGTCACGCTAAGATTAAGTTCTTTAGCTATCTCTTCAAAACTCATTTTTAGCCCAGCATTAAAAATGATGCGGCAGCTTCTATGTGTTTAAGCTCAACCGCTTTTCCATCTGCAAATTCACAAGCTCTTTTTAAAAGCTTCTCACTTTTTCTAAAGTTGCCACGAGCGAGGTTAAAAACTAAATCAATAGCCTTTTTCTCCTCCACATCAAAATGATTACAAAGTGTTTTTAAGTCTTCATCTTTTAAACCTTCTTTGTTTTGGTAGCAAAGTCCTTTTAATTCCCATTTTGCACCAATTCTAGAGCTTAGTTGTCCGTACTCGTTGTAATCATTTCTTCCAATGCCTGTAAGATTGTTTTTAAGTTTTCTAGTACCTACTAAGATTAAAGCAGTATTTGAAAAATCATATATGCGTCTTAAGCACTCCAAAGCACGAAACGGCAAATGCTCACTCTCATCTATAATTAAAACCTTTGAAGTTCTTGCTAACTCGCTAGCAATGCCTCTAATCTTATCATCCAAAGAACCTTTAAAACACACATTGAGTTTATTTTCAAGCCCCACCAAAAGCATTCTTTTGCTTGTCTCAGTTGTTGCTTCAAAAAGCACCACTCTTGTTCCATTTTTAGCGGCATATTCTTTAATGGCTCTGCTTTTTCCAGTCCCCGCTTCGCCAATGATTACTCCCATTTCTCTATTGCTCATGGCACTTTCAATGGTTACATTAATCGCCTTTGCATCTTTAGTGGCAATAAAAGGTGTTTGAAGCTCTTTCACGCTTTTTTCTTCCACAAAGCTTTTAATGTATTTTTCAAGTAAAGGCTCTACTTTTGAAGCGTATTTATAGCTACTTCCTTCTTTCATATAGCCCACCATATAGCTTTTATTAATCCCTAAACGATCGGAGAGATTGTTTTGAGAGATGTTTTGGGTGCTTAAAAACTTTTTAGTAAGTTCTACTAATTGCATTTTTTATCCTTTCTCTTAACTTCACAGCGGAAGTAAATTCCGCTTTGTGAGCAGGAGCTTTGCTCCTTGCATCCACCTAAAGCCCCCGTCCCACTGAAGTGGGGGCATCTTTGTTTTAGAGCTTTATAAAAACTCTTTAAAACTTGAATTAATCAAGCTTTAAACAATTTTTAACCAGCAAAATATTTCTTTTCGACAAAAGCTTCCATGTCAAACTCGCTTTCATCGTTATTTATTTCTTTTTTAGCATTTAAAATAAGCTCATCTGCATTAGCATTATTTTTAATCTCTTCTAATTCTCTTTGAGTTTTTAAAGTTTCTTTTGCAAGGGATTTTTGATGCACCTCTTTAGCTTCTACGAGTGAGTTTTCAAAAGCACTTTGTAAATCTTGTAAGTCTTGTTTAATATTAAGTTTAGTAAAGGCGGCAATCTCATCTTTTTTAAGCACTTCTTTAATCGCTTTAACTTCACTTTCATAACCTTTTTTAAGCATTTTATAGCTTTCTTTACTAAGTTTAGCGATACTTTCATCAAGTGCTAGACAAAGAAAGTTTCCGCTTAAATCATAAATGAAAAGTTCTTTAATATTATCGATATTTTGCACACATTTAACCCTTGTGCCAACACTTGGCATTAAAGCACTTTTATAAACTCTACTTTCAAAGTTAATGCCTTTTTTGCCCACGACCCTAAGTTCTTTATTCCCAGCATTAAACAAAAATTCTTCATAAGATATTTTTACAATAGCTCTATCGCACGAGTTCCAAAGTTCAAGTGGAGTTTTAACGCCTTTTTTGCGGCGAACTTTGCTCATGTTCCACTTGATCACTTCAGCTTCCAAAAGCTCACAAGCTTCGCTGAAGGTGTGAAGGAGTTTTTGATTAGTTTTTTTAGCAAAGCCGTATTCATCTTTAGCTTTTCTTTCTTTCTTAGGAGTTTTTTGCTCTATCATTTCTCTTTTAGCTAAGCTATTTCCAATATGTCCATGCATTTTAGAAATTCCTGCATGTTGAAGTGTCCCAAAGCGTCTTTCAACTAAAGCTTTTTGTTCTCCTGCATAAGCAATAGCTGCATCATAGGTAATATTAAGCCCATCAAGCAAGCTTTGAAAATCTTTAGAAAGATAATCTTTTCCATTATCCCCTTTAATCATATCAGGCTTACCAAACTTATCTATGGCTTTCCATAAAAGTCTAGTTAGGCTTAAAGAGTTTGATTTTCCTACCAAAGTAGCTACTCCCATACCGCTAAAGACATCAACGACACTTAAGATATGAGGGCGGAAAGGCTCCAAGGTTTCATCATCTCTTACTATAACATCAGCTGGGGAACTATCGATTTGCCAACACATGTTTTTCATGTCATATAGCTCTCTTTGATTTCCTTGTGCAGGGAGAAACTTAGATTTTGCACGATCTAAGCCTTGAGTGATAATACAATGTTCTAATGGTTTATCTTTATAGTAGTTTTTAATGAAATTTTGTAAGGTTTTTACACTAAAAAGCGGTTTTACCTCTCCTAAATCAAAACCTATAAAATCATAATTTTCTTTAGTGGCTGCTTCTTTATGGATTTGCCACCAAAGTTCAGTGAAATTAAATCCACCTGCTGCAAAGGTGCGATATTCTCTTAAAGCGTATTCTTGCATCCAAGTGCTAAGTTTAGTTTTATCTTTGCGGTGAAGTCCGCGAGTGTCGATAAGACCTAGAATGCCATTTTCTTTATATGCTTTGCGAATTCTAAAAATTTCTATTTTAGAAATACCACATATCTCTAAAGCTCTTTTTTGTTTTAAACCACCTTCAATATATTTTTCTACTTGCTTTAAAGCCTTAAGCTTTTCTCTAGCATTGTTTTTAATCTCATCGCTTAAATTTTCAAATTTTAAATTTAAAACAGCCAAATCATCATTCATTTTTGACTCTGTTAAATTTAAATTACTGGTTTTTAAACTATTATTTGCAGTTTTTAAATTATCGGTAGTAATAATTTCACTCAATTTAACTTTTTGCATTTTTTCATCATAAATTAAAGTATTTTTACTGATTAATTGCTTATTAAAGGCGGTTAAAAGCTCATCTTTACTGATTTTAAATAGTAGTTTTTTACCACCGCGTCCACCTTTTTCGTTATCCACTTTTAACCACTCATATTTATTTGAGTTTCTACTTACTGCAAGCCTCAAAGCTCCTGTGCTTACATTAAAAGTTTGTGCGGCTTCTTTGGTTTCTAAGAAGTAACTCATGAACAAGCCCTAGGCATTTCATCAATGATTTTAAGCTCAAAAAGCTTCTCATAAACAGCTTTTGTGTTAGTTTTTGCTTTGTATTTTTCAGAATAAAGTCCATTAACTACACGAAATAAACTCATATAGTGAAGATTATGTTTTTGAGCAAATTTTTTAAGATTGATACCATTATCTTCAAAGTATTGTTTTAACAAAATATCTCCTTTAATTTGTAATTTTTATTTCAAATTGATATTTTTTAAGATACAATTTGTAAATAATTTTTCAAATTATAAGACAAAATGCGAATTAAGTCAAGTTATTTTATCGCATTTTGTGAATTTTTTAATAAAAAAGGTTCATAATGTATAAAACAACAGACATTTTGAATAGAGTTTATGCTATTTTAAATATTACCGACGACAAGGAATTTTGTGGAATTTATGAGATAAAACCCAATACATTAAGTACTTGGAGAACTAGAAATACCATCCCTTATGAGTTATTATTGAAAATATCAAAAGAACAAAATATATCGCTTGACAGCATCTTTTTTGGCAAAATGCGAATTAATGATGACAATTTGCAATTAAGATACTATACGGATGTTGCTGCCGCTGCTGGATATGGTGCAATAAATAGCAAATTGGAATATACGGAAATAGTAATAAGCAAAAAATTTGCTTGCGAGGCATTGGGATTGCCGCCTTTAACAAGGCTTGATATTATTAAAGTTATAGGGGATAGTATGGAGCCTTTTATTCATAATGGAGATGTTATAGCTGTTGATGTTAGTAAAAATAAACTCGAGCTTGTAAAAAATGGAGATATCGTGGTTATTAATCTTGATGGTGAAATTTACTGCAAAAAGCTCCTCAAGCAACCTTTTGTAAATGAAATTGTATTGAGCTCTATGAATTCTTTTTATAAGGACATTGTTGTTAATATAGATCAAATTAGCTGTGCTGAAATTATAGGCGTTGTTTGTAAAGCAATTTCAATTAAAACTTTTGAAAATGCTATTATAAAATATGAATGATGCTATATTTTATTATTGCAATATTAATTATAATAATTGCTTTATTTATTTATTCTGGTTTTAAAACGGAATTGAAATTAAAAAAAATAGCAGATGGTGCTCTTACTAAACAAGATTTAAAAGAGATAGAAGTAATATCTAAATATTATGAAATTTCTTTAATAGAAGCAGCAAAAATTCATTATGGTAAAGCTATTATTACAGAAGAAATGATCGAAAGATTAGAAAGACCCTATCGAGAATTATATGAACAATATAAAAAACTTTCTATAAATGAGCAAGGAAAATTTTTGCACAATTTGCTTTTAAATAATCAAGATGAATATGCAGAAGCAATAAGATTTATTCAAATTGCAGAAGAAAGCGTTAATATAGCTTTAAAATCAAAAAATAAAGATATTGCAGAAAGCAGAAGAAAACTTGCATTAGAAATAGAACAAAAAATACAGAAAGGATATCCTAAAGCCTATGGCTTAATTATAGATATAATTCAGCTTTTGGAAGATAATTATGATGTAAATCTTTTTGAAAATCAATGCATTAAGTATTATGAAGAAGCTCAAAAGTTAAAAACCATTAAATCCAAGCAAAAAAGAATTGATTATATAAATGATTTAATAAAAGAAGCTGAAATAAATCCTAAAATCGATGAGAAATTTGTTAATTTTTGGAAAAATAAAGTAAAAGAAATACAATAATTACATTTTAAGTTTAAGGTTTGTAGAAAAATAAAATGCAACCAAAAAGTATCATTTTATTTTTCTATGGTTACATTTTATTTTTCCGCCGACAAAAGGTATAAAAGTATCATGAGTTTCTAAAATATCATCTTTTTGCAAAGCTCTTCCTTCAAAAACTCCAACTCCCATTTTAGCATCACTGGATTTAGAGTTTAAAAAACTTTTTACTTCAAAGCCACCTGCTACGCATAAATATCCACGAAAACCTATTTTTGCTAAACCAAGTTCTAAAATATCACCTTTATTTGCTTTATATACCTTGCAAGTTTTGATTTTTTGATTATTAAGCTTTGCCTCAAATTCAGCCCCACTTAAAACAAAATAATTCTCATCTAAAAATTTATATTTTCCACCTTTTAAACAAAGCTCAATTCCTGCTTCATCTTGTTTATTTCCAAGCAAGATATTTGCTATTCTTAAGGCATCTTCATCCATAGCTCCACTTCTTGCTATGCCAAATTTAGCAAATTTTTTTCTACCAAGGTCTTGCAAACTCGAATTTATAGATGCTTCAATAATTTTTATACTCATAAATTTCCTTTTGATAGACTTTTTTAGCAACTTGTTCTTGGATCTCGAAAAATTCATCTTTTGAAATGGCTTTAAATTTTAAAAACATACCCGCTTTTAAAAGAGTAGGATTTTTTTCATCTTCTTTATCAAAAAATTCCAAAGGTGTTCTAGCAATGATTTGCCAACCCCCTGGGCTTGATATGGGATAAACTCCTGTTTGTTTATCGGCTATGCCTACACTTCCAGCTTCTATTTTTGCTCTAGGGCTTGAAAGGCGTGGGGTAAAAAGCCTTTCGTCCAAACCTCCAAGATAAGGAAAACCTGCCATAAAACCTAGCATAAAAACAAGATAATAAGGCTTAGTGTGAAGAGATATAAGCTCTTTTTTTGAAATTTGATTGTGTTTGCACACAAATTCTAAATCTAGTCCAAATTCTTCATCATAACAAAGTGGAACTTCTATACAAAGACTTGAGTTTTGCTCTGTAAGTTTAATATCTTTTTTAATTTTTTCCAAAAAATCAAGCAAAGAATTTAAAGAAAGTACGCAAGGATTAAAATATATAAGCAAGCTTGCATAAGCACTTACTAATTCATCAATACCATAAATTTCACCTTCTTTTAGGGCTTTTTGTATCCTTTGTTCTGTACTTAAAACATAAGCATTAATTTGAGGTGAAATTTCTTGCTTAAAACGCAAAAGCAAAGCTTTACTTCCACTAAAATGCACACTAAACATTGTTAAAACCTATATAAATTTTTCCAAAGCACAAATTTGAATTTGTTCTTTTTCTAAATTTTCTTTGATTTTTTTAACAAATTCTAAAGCTTTTACATTATCCCCATGAACACAAATACTATCCGCTTTTAAATCAATTTCTTTGCCATTTATGCTTGTAACTTTGCTTTCTTTTATCATTTTTATCACGCGTTTTATCGCTAAATTTTCATCGTGTATTAATGCCCCTTCTAATTTTCTTGAAACCAAAGTGCCATCATCATTATAAGCGCGATCTGCAAAAACTTCATTGGCATATCTTAAGCCTTTTTTCTTAGCTGCTTCATTCATAGCAGAATTACTAAGCCCTAGAAAAATAATATTTTCATCAAAACTCGCCACTGCCTCACAAAGTGCTAAGGCTAAATTTTCATCAATAGCAGCCATATTATAAAGTGCACCATGGGCTTTAAAATGCTGTATTTTCATATCTTTTGCCTTGGCAAAGCCAAATAGCTCCTAGTTGATACAAGGCATAGTTTTTAGCTTCTTCAAAGCTTATTTGCATATTGCGTCTTCCAAAACCTAAAAGATCAGGATAAGATGGGTGTGCTCCTATGCAAACACCATTTTGCTTGGCTAAATTTAAGGTTTTATCCATCACACAAGGATCACCCGCATGAAAGCCACAAGCGACATTTACTGAACTTACAAATTTTAAAATTTCTTCATCCATTCCTATTTTATAGGCGCCAAAACTTTCCCCTAAATCACTATTTAAATCCACTTTGAACATTATTTGACCTTGTATATTTAATTATTGATTTTATTATATCTAAAGAAGAATTTTAAATAAGCTAAAAGTTTTGAAAAATAAATAAAAAAGTTACAATAAGTAAAAATAATATTTTAAGCAGGTTAAAACCTGCTTAATTTTTAGTCTTTTCTCGTTTTTGCATCAATCACAAATAAAGGTTTATTAAGAAGTTTAAAATCAGCGATGAAATTTAAAGTCTTATCACTTGTTATCCATTTGATAAATTTGTTAGCTTCTGTATAATTTACATTTTTACAATGCTTAGGATTTGTCGCTATAACAGAATAGAAATTTTTAAGACTATCATCGCCTTCATTTACAATTACTAAATTTGGCTTACCTTTTTCATTGGCTTCATATTTGATATAAGTACCACGATCAGTTAAAATCACACCTTTTTTTTCTTCAGCGATTTTGATACTTGCTAGCATACCTTGTCCGCTTTGCTGATACCAGCTTTGTTTTTCAGGCACACCTCCAAGATCTTTCCAAAGGCTTTTTTCTTTATTATCAGTGCCTGATTTATCGCCTCTTGAGATGAAAGTGAGTTTTTCATTTTTGATAAGTTCTAAGCTTTCTTTTAAATTTTTACCTTTAAATTTAGAAGCTATTGATTTATCTGCGATGATGATAAAATCATTATACATCACAGGGGTTCTATCTACACCAAAACCTTTTTTCATAAATTCTTTTTCAGCCTTTGGAGAATGCACAAAAAGAACATCAGCGTTGCAATCTTCACCCATTTTTAAAGCTGCACCTGTTCCTACCGCAACCCATTTTAAGGTATTGCCACTTTCTTTTTCATAAAGAGGCTTTAGGGCATCTAAAAGTCCTGTATTGTCAGTGCTTGTTGTGGTTGCCATTTTAAGTTCTGCTGCACTTGCACTTAAAGCTAAAGCAAGAGCCAAAGAAATGATTTTTTTCATTTTTTCTCCCTATAAATTTACATAAAAAAATATTTTAACATAATTATGCTAAAATTACTTATTTTAAAAGGATATTTTTGGATTATATTTTTGATGGTTTTAAACAAGCTTTATTTTTACTTTTCAATGCTGATGAAAGCGTAATTTCAGCTATAAAAACTACACTTTTAAGCTCAAGCATTTCTATAGTTTTAGCCTTGCTCATAGGTTTTCCTTTAGGATTTATCTTAGGTTTTTTTGATTTTAAATTCAAACGCTTTATAAAACTTATCATAGATACTAGCCTTTCTTTTCCAACAGTTGCAGTAGGACTTATACTTTATGCACTGATTTCAAGTCGAGGACCTTTAGGAGAATTTGGGCTACTTTTTACTATAAAGGCTTTAATTTTAGGGCAATTTGTTTTAGCGCTTCCTATAGTGATCGCACTTTTTTCAAATTTGATAGAAAATATGAATAAAAAACATTTTTTACTTATAAAATCTTTTCATCTAAGTCCTTTAAAACTTGTTTTAATGATGATTTATGAATTACGCTTTGCTTTGATTAGTGTTATTGCACTAGCTTATGGACGCATTGTGGCAGAAGTAGGAGTAGCGATGATAGTAGGTGGAAATATCAAATACGATACTAGAACCATAACCACAGCTATTTCACTTGAAACCAACAAAGGTGAATTTGCTAGAGGTATAGCTTTAGCTTTAGTTTTAATTCTTATTGCTTTTTGTTTAAATTTCATCACACACAAACTCAAAAGAACATAAAATGATAGAAATTTCTAATCTTTTTTTCAACTATCAAAACAAAGAAGTTTTAAAAATCAAAAATTTAAAACTTGATACAAGTAAAATTAGCATTTTAATGGGGGCTAATGGAAGTGGAAAATCTACATTTTTAAGAATATTAAAATTTTTAGAAGGAGATTTTTCAAAAAATATTTCTTATTTTGGAAATTTTAAACTTAACAATAAACAAAAGCGTGAAATTTATTTGCTTTTTCCAGAACCTATTTTGTTAAATCGTAGCGTAAGGGCAAATTTTTTATTTACTTTAAAAACTTATGAGATTAAAGAAGATATCGAAGAGCGCATAAAAGAAAGTTTAATGTGTCTAAATTTAGATGAAAGTCTTTTAAGTAAATATCCTAATGAACTTTCATCAGGACAAAGTCAAAAAATAGCTTTTGCTATAGCTTTAAGCGTAAGAGCGAAGTATTATTTACTTGATGAACCAAGTGCTTTTTTAGATAAAAATACTACACTTTTATTTAAAAAAGCTATTCTTAAAATGCACAAAAATTTCAATACAGGTTTTTTAATCGCAAGCCACGATAAATATTTTTTAGATTCTTTAGCGCAAAAAAAACTTTATTTACACAGTGGAGAAATTTTAGAATTTGAAAATACTAATGTTTTTGAACTAGAAAATCAAGGTGTGAAATTTGGTAATTTTATAGATTTTAGTAATTGTAAAAAATATAAAGATTTTAAAAAACCTCCAAGTAAAATTGCTATTGATCCGTATAAAATTTCTTTTTTTAATTCTAAAAATATCCCAAAAAATAATTATGAATTTATTTTAAAAAAATGTTATATTATAGCACTTAGAAGTAGGAAAAGTGATGTTTTTATAAGGGTAAGTTGTATGGATAAAATTTTAGAATTTGCCTTGGAAAAACAAGAATTTTTAAAATTCGATTTAAAATTATACGAAGAACTCAGTCTTTATTTTTATGAAGATGCAATATGTTTCTTAAATTAACATACATTATAAATTTTAAATAAAATATTACAAATATTCCCATTTTTTATAAAATTTATCTTAATTATTTTTTAAATTTGTATTTAATACAAATAAACTCTTATATAATGTTTAAAAATAACCATAAAGGAGTTTTTATGCTTAATCAAAATAATCAAGAGCTTTTTAAGCCGAGTAAAGAATTTTCTCGTAATGCTCGTATAAAAAACTTATGTGAATACTATGATTTATGCGATGAAGCCAAGGAAGATTTTGAAGGTTTTTGGAAAAGACAAGCACTTGAGAAGATCGAGTGGTTTTCGCCTTTTTCAAGAGTGCTAAATGAGGATAAAGCTCCATTTTATAAATGGTTTGAAGATGGAACTTTAAATGTAAGCTATCAATGTCTTGATCGTCATATAAAAACAAGACGCAATAAAGCTGCTTTAATTTTTGAAGGTGAAATGGGAGATTATGAAGTTTATACTTATAGAAGATTATTGCATGAAACTTGCAAGGCAGCTAATTTGCTTAAAAAATTTGGAGTAAAAAAAGGCGATAGGGTTGTAATTTATATGCCTATGATTCCAGAAACAGCTATAGTGATGGTGCTTTTTATGATAAAAATGGTTATATTACCATCACAGGAAGAACTGATGATGTGGTTAATATTGCAGGACATCGTATAGGAACAGCTGAGATAGAAAATGCTATTGCAAAGCATCCAAGTGTAGCAGAATCAGCTGTAGTGAGTATTTTGGATACGATTAAGGGCGAGTCACTGTTTACTTTTGTGGTTTTAAGTCCTGCATCCAGTTGTGATCTTGGCGGAGCTATAGAAACTTTAAAAGAACTTAATGACATTTTAAGAGTAGAAATAGGACCTATAGTTAAAATAGAAAAAATTCTTTATACTCCAGGTTTACCAAAAACTAGAAGTGGTAAAATAATGAGAAGAATTTTAAGAACTATAGCAAGAGGCGAAGAAATTAAACAGGATATTTCAACACTTGAAGATTCTGGAGTAGTAGAAACCATTGTTAAATTAGCTAAGGCAGAGTTTGAATAACAAGGCAAAAAGAACTTTGCCTTATTGCATGAAAATTCATAAAAATAAGCTATAATGATAAAAAAATAAAAGGAAATTTTTATGCTTCAAACTTGTATTTTCCCTGCGGCAGGTTATGGGACAAGATTTTTACCTGCAACAAAAACCTTACCTAAGGAAATGTTACCCATTTTAACTAAGCCCTTAATTCACTATGGTGTTGATGAAGCTTTAGAAGCAGGAATGGAAAATATGGGCTTTGTAACAGGGCGTGGAAAAAGAGCTTTGGAGGATTATTTTGATATTTCTTATGAACTTGAACATCAAATTTCAGGTACAAAGAAAGAATATTTACTCGATGAAATTCGTTCTTTGATCGATCGTTGCACCTTTACTTTTACAAGGCAAAATCAAATGAAAGGCTTAGGCGATGCGGTTTTAAAAGGTAGACCTTTAGTGGGTGATGAAGCTTTTGGTGTAATTTTGGCTGATGATTTGTGTGTTAATGAAGAAGGCTTAAACGTTATGGCACAAATGGTAAAAATTTATGAAAAATATCGCTGTACCATCATAGCTGTGATGGAAGTACCAAAAGAGCAAGTTTCAAACTATGGAGTGATTTCTGGAAATTTTGTAGAAGATAATCTTATTATGGTTAATTCCATGATAGAAAAACCAAGTCCTGATGAAGCTCCAAGTAATCTTGCTATCATAGGAAGATATATTTTAACTCCTGATATTTTTGGAATTTTAGAAAACACCAAGGTAGGAAAAAATAGTGAAATTCAACTTACAGATGCACTTTTAACTCAAGCAACCAATGGTATGGTTTTAGCTTATAAATTTCAAGGAAAACGCTTTGATTGTGGAAGTGTAGAAGGTTTTGTAGAAGCGACAAATTATTTTTATGAGAAAAATAAATGTTAAGCAATACACTTTTTTTTAAACAAAGTGAAATTCACACTATAAGATCCTATGCAAATCGTATCAATGATGAGGTAAAAAGTGGGGATATAGGGTATTATCATCTTATTGATACAAGTTTAGCTTTAATCGATGAAAGTTTGACTTTTATCGAAGATAAAGAATATATAAAAAATATTGTTTTAATAGGAATGGGTGGCTCAAGTTGTGGTGTAAAAGCTTTACGTGATATGCTATTTAATGAAAAAAGCAACCAAAGAGAACTTTTTATACTCGATAACACAAGTTCACATTCTTTTAATAAGACTTTAGAAAAAATCAAGCTTGAAGAAAGTTTGTTTTTAATCATCAGTAAAACAGGTAGCACTATAGAAGTTGTATCACTTTTTAAACTTCTTATTGAACATTTTAAACTTGATATGCAAGAATTAAAAAAATACTTTGTTTTTATTACTGATAAGGATTCAAAACTTCATCAAGAAGGTGAAAATTTAGGTATTAAATGCTTTTTTATCCCTGCAAATGTAGGAGGTCGTTTTAGTATACTTTCAGCCGTGGGTATAGTTCCACTTTGTTTTTGTGGCTATAATGCCAAAGCTCTTTTAGAAGGAGCTAAAGCTTGTTTTGAAGATTTTTTTACTCACAAAAAAGATGAAATTTTACAAAAAGCCTATCATTATTGCACACATAAAAATGCTAATATCAATGTTCTTTTTTCTTATAGTGATACTTTTAAAGGCTTTAATGAATGGTATATCCAGCTTATTGCTGAAAGTTTAGGTAAAAAGCAAGGCTATAAACGCATAGGTTTAACTCCTATTGCACTCATTGGTGCAAGAGATCAGCATAGTTTTTTACAACTCATCATGGATGGACCTAAAAATAAAACTGTAACTTTTTTAAAAATCAAAGATACTCAAAAAGCACCCATTATCCCTGATATTCATTTTAAATTTTTAGATTCTTTAAGTAATAAAGTCAATCTTCACGAACTTTTAAACGCTCAATGTGATGCAACTATGCACGCTTTAATCGCTGAAAATTTGAGTGTTGATGTGATAGAACTTGAAAAACTTGACGCTTGGCATGCGGGATATTTGATGTATTATTATGAACTTTTTACTTCAACTTGCGGTGTTATGCTAGGGATTAACACTTATGATCAACCTGGTGTGGAAGTTGGAAAATTGATTTTAAAAAATATATTAAATTCTTAATCAAAATTCATTAAAAAAGAGTATAATGATTTTAAGTTAAAATTATAATAAAAATTTTTAATTAATAATAATTATTATTTAAGAATTTTATGTTATAATTTTAAAAATTAAAAAAAGGAGTCAATCATGTCAGTTACAAAACAATTATTACAAATGCAAGCAGATGCTCATCATCTATGGGTTAAATTTCATAATTATCACTGGAATGTAAAAGGTTTGCAATTTTTTTCTATACACGAATATACAGAAAAAGCTTATGAAGAAATGGCGGAACTTTTTGATAGTTGTGCTGAAAGAGTTTTACAACTTGGCGAAAAAGCCATCACTTGCCAAAAAGTTTTAATGGAAAATGCAAAAAGTCCAAAAGTTGCAAAAGATTGCTTTACTCCACTTGAAGTCATAGAATTGATCAAACAAGATTATGAATATCTTTTAGCGGAATTTAAAAAACTCAATGAAGCAGCAGAAAAAGAAAGTGATACCACAACAGCTGCTTTTGCGCAAGAAAATATCGCAAAATATGAAAAAAATCTTTGGATGATAGGTGCTACTTTACAAGGTGCTTGCAAAATGTAATTTAAGGGGCTTTATGCCCCAATTATACAAACTAGGTTATAATATCCTTTTTTAAAGGATAAAGTTGAAAGTACTTAATTTTTTTTATGAAAATCACCCTAAATTTGAAGCAAGTTATGAAAGAAAAATTCAAATTTTACAACCAAATATTATCATAAAAGGTCCACGATTTTGTGGTAAAAAAACACTTATTTTTAATTTTTTATCTCAATTTAAAGCAAGTGAAATTTTGTTTTTAGATTTATATGATATACGCTTTGGAAAGCAAAGTTTAGAAAGACTTGCTGATTTTTTGAATGAAAATTTACAAATTAAAATTCTTTGCCTTTACAATTTGGATTTTATCCCTAATTTAGAAAAAATTAAAATTCCCATCATCTTAAGTACAAATATAAAAGATTTAAATATAAATGGGTTTGAAGAACTTGAACTCGATTATTTTGATTTTGAAGAATTTATTAGTGTAAGTAAGAAAAATTTACCTATAAATCATTTAGTAGGTCTTTTTTTACAAAGTGGACGGAGTAAATTTGGAGAAAAAAACATTCTTCTAAGACAAAATTTTACTCTTTTGGAATTAGAAATTTTAAAGTATTTAGCTTTAAATTTGGGTCAGCAAATCAGTATTTCTAAGATATTTATAGAACTTAAGAAAAGATTAAAAACTTCAAAAGATAGTGTCTATCAAGCTATAAAAAAATTAGAAAATACTTATGTGATCTATACTTTAAAACATGATGAAAAAAAACTTCAAAAGATTTATTTTAAAGATTTTGGCCTAAGAAATAATCTTTGTATTTCAAAGGATTTTTCACATTTATTTGAAAATTTAGTTTTAAGCGAGTTGTTTAAATTTAAAGAAGAATTTTTTTATAATAAATACTTTAACTTTTATAGCCAAATATCTAAAATTGCTTATATTTCAAGTCCAACTTTAGATATTGATTTGATCAAGCTACGTGCTAAGAAAATTTTACCAAAGGCTTTAGAACTTGGAATTTTTCATGTGATTTTTATCACTCTTTCAAGCGAGGATAGTTTTTTTGAACAAGGGGTTAAATTTGAAGTTATATCTTTTGATAAATTTTCACTTGGATTTTAGGCGTTGTTTGAGTTTGTATCGTATTTTTCAAGGTTGTATCGTTTGATGATTTTTGTAATAAGATTGATATAATATCCCTTGCGTTCAGAATAAGAATCTAAAGTTTTAATAGCTTCTAGTCCTGTTATCTCTTTGCCTTCGCTTTCAAATTTAGCTCTTGCATCACGAAACTTTTCATAAGCAAAATGACGATTTAAATTTAAAATATAAGAGTCAACACTATCTTGCAGACTATCAAAAATTTTAATTTTGTGTTTTTTATCTGGATGTCTTAAATCAGGAATTAAACCTTTCTCACCCCAAGTCCATTCTCCAAAAAGATTGTTTGCTTCTCTTGCGAAGCGACTTGTACCTGTAGCACTTTCAATTAAAGCTTGGGCTATACCCATGGATTTTGGAATTTTTTGAATACGTTTTTTGTATTCTGTAAAATCATAAAGATTTTCAATGCGATATTTGTTTTTTATCGTGATAAGTTTTTCAAGATTTGTTTGGTTTGAAGTCCTAAATCCTGTTTTATAAGCATCTTTAAAAAAGGCTTCGATAAAAGCTCTTTCTTGTTCAATTTTTTTAAAGCTTTGATCAAACATTTCATTCATTTTTATAAAAAAAATTTGTCTTTTTTGATCTATATCAAGTTTGTAATATTCCTCTCCAAATCCACTCTTTAGATCATCAGCAAAAAGTGGGGTTAGAAAAAGACTAAGAAAAATTATAATTGGCTTCAAAACAATACTTTACCTTTCCTTCAAAAAACAATTCTTCATTTTTATATATAAACCCCACTTCTTCACCACTTTTAGGAGTTATTTTAACTTTATTTTGTACTTTTTTATTTAAAAATGCCAGATAAAAACAAGCCCCCATTCCTGTGCCACAAGCTAAGGTTTCATCTTCAACTCCACGTTCATAGGTACGAACTTTTAAATGATTTTCATCTAAAATTTTTACAAAATTAACATTGGCATTATATTTTTGTCTCATTTTTTGACAAAGCATTGTATCAAGTTCATTTAAATTCTCACAAAAATGTACTAGATGTGGAACTCCAGTATCGCAAAGTTGCCAAGTTTTTCCTAATTCTTCAAAAGTATTTTGCACGCTTTTTATTTTGCCTAAAGATACTTCAACTTTATCTTGATTTACCTTTGCTTTTATTACTCCTGCGCCAGTTAAAAAACTCATGTTAGGATTTATTTTGTTATTATGATGTGCAAAATGTGCCGCAGCCCTTGAGCCATTGCCACACATAGCAGCCCTTGAGCCATCGTTATTATAAAATTCCCATTCAAAGTCGTATTTTTCATGAGGCAATATCACGATAAAGCCATCCGCACCTATGCCCTCATAACGATTACAAAGTTCTTTAGCTAAAGCACTTCTATCTTCTTTTCTATCAGCATTTGTTATGACAAAATCATTCCCGCTTGCACAATATTTATAAAATTTCACATTTTTCCTTTAGAAATTTCTTGTATTACTTTAACACATTCTTGCCTAAAATCGGCATAAGAATTAGTATTTTTAATGATAAAATCTGCTTTTTTAAGTTTTTCTTCAATATCTATTTGAGAATAAAGTCTCGCTTTTGCAGTTTCTAAGCTGAGCTTATCTCTTTGCATGATTCTTTTAAGGCTTAATTTTTTAGGTGTGTAAATTACTATGACTTTGCCTAAATTTTCATAAGCACCGCTTTCAAAAAAAAGAGGAATTTCTACAAAAAAAGCTTTATTTTCTTTGTCTAGAATTTGCATTTGTTCTAAAATTTTAGCTCGAATTTTAGGATGAGTGAAATTTTCTAAGATTTTTTTAGCTTCTTTATTGTTAAAAACAATTTCTCCAAGGATTTTTCTGTTAATTTTTTTTTCTTTTGTAAGTAAATTTTTTAAGCTAAAGGGAGAAAAAATCTTTTCAAGTTCCAAAGCATTTTCATCTAAAATTTCATGAGAGATTTTATCTGCACTAATGCTTTTAAAGCCTAAAGAATTTGCTATTTCTATAAAAGTGCTTTTACCACAAGCAATTGAAGCGGTTACAAAAAAAGCATTTTTCATCTTATGCCTTATTAAAACTTTTTTCGTTAAAATACCTTTTTAATTCTTAAAGGAAAATAAATGAAAATTTCGTATGAAGATGCAGGCGTAAGTATAGATAATGGAAATGCCTTTGTAGAAGCTATAAAACCTTTGGTTAAAGAAACTTTTAATGATAATGTTGTAGGTGAAATTGGTTCTTTTGCTGGTGCTTTTAGAATGCCAAGCGGTTTTAAAAAGCCTGTGATTTTAGGTGCAACAGATGGGGTTGGTACCAAGCTTCGCTTGGCAATTGATGCTAAAAAATACGATACTATAGGGCAAGATTTGGTAGCAATGTGTGTGAATGATTTGATTTGTAATTTTGCTACACCTTTGTTTTTTTTGGATTATTATGCTACAGCCAAGCTTGAAGTAGAAGTAGCAAAAGCTGTTGTATCAGGTATTACCAAGGGATGTAAGATGGCAAATTGTGCATTAATCGGCGGAGAAACTGCTGAAATGCCTGGAATGTATGCAAAAGATGATTTTGATCTTGCGGGTTTTGCTGTGGGTATGGCTGAAGAAGATGAGATTGATAGAAGTAAATTTATTAAAAATGGTGATATTTTGTTAGCACTTCCTAGTTCAGGGCTTCATTCAAATGGCTATTCTTTAGCCAGAAAAGTACTTTTTGAAAGTTTAAAATTAAAATTTGATGATAAGATAGAAGGTAGAAATTTAATCGATATTTTATTAGAGCCTACAAGGGTTTATGTGCGTGATTTTCTTGTTCTAAAGCCTTATATCAATGCTTTAGCTCATATTACAGGGGGTGGTTTAGTAGAAAATTTACCACGCGTTTTACCTCGTGGTATGGGTGCAACTATACGCAAACATCATCTTAAAACTCCTGAAATTTTTTATACTATAGGACAGGTTGTAGAAGAAAGCGAAATGTATAGAAGCTTTAACATGGGAGTGGGTTTAGTCATGGTTGTAGATCCTTCTAATGTAAGTAAGGTTTTAGAAAATTCAGATGCCTTTATTATTGGCGAAGTTTGTATTAATGAAGGTATTATTTTGGAGTGAAAATAAAGCGTTAATACGCTTTATTTTATATTTTAAGTTCTGTAGTATTTTTATTTAATTTGGTTTGTGCTAGATAAAAGGCATTTATGTTAAGTAAGGTGCGATTTTTATAGGTAATACTAAGAGTAATAAGGTAGTACCTAGCTTTGTGATAATAGTTAATTTTCCAAAGGCATTTAAATATAATACCACTTTATAATTACAAAAACCATAAACTAAAAAGCCTAAAACAAAAATACTTACAAAATTACCACATTGGCAAATTCTTCTTTTAGGATGGATACGGCTTTAGCTAGAATTCTTATCTCCTTTAAAAAAGCCTTAATATCTTCAACAAAAACATTCACAGCAATGATAATACTTGCAATGCTAGCAAAAATATGTTATATCGATGGAATTTCCATTCTTTAGGCTATAAGATAATAAAAAGCACGTAAATGGCTATTATTGTAAGAGTAGGAAGAGGATCTTGGGTCCATGTTTATGATGGAAATAAACAACTATATACTTTATCAATCCTATACAAACGATAAACTAGTTAGCTTCACAAGTTTGAATGTAAGAATCAAGCATAGGCCGCTTTAAAATAGAAAATAAGAAAAATTGTCAAAGTAAGAATCAAGCTACACACAAACCAAGTAATCTGTCCACTTGTTATATTGTCTATTCCTTTGCTTTCTAGTTTTGCTTTGAGTTTAGAATAAATAGGAATTTGCAAATTTACTCCTAATATAATAAGTTACTCTATTATAGATAATTTATTTAAAAATTTGATTATTTCAGTAAGAAAAAATTTCTTAAAATCATCATTAAATTTACTAAATTCTTTGACTCCATTTATTTTATCTACTTATTCTAAAAATTCTAAGATAGGGGTTGATTGCCTGCTTGTATTTTCAATCTTTTTTGTTTCAAACTTCTTATCTATTAAGTTAAAATATCCATAAGCTGCCCAAGCTAGTTCTGCAATGTCTCGTAATTTAGTGATTAATCCTTTATTGTCCATTTTACTCCTTTGTATTGAAGCACAAACTGCAATATTCTTCTATCTCCATCCACTCAATATTATAACTAGCCATAGATTCTTGCTCTAAATTGTAACGTCTTGTATTCCAAGTATTAAGAAAATTATTGATGTAATGTTATCTTTAGAGATAAGTTTTTTATTGCTATACAGAATTGCCATCATATCTAGTCTTTTTTATTTCTCCTATATATGCTGCATATTCTCTAGAATTTTGTAAATAAAATTGCTGTTCTTTGCTCATTTTATAAGCTCTTCCATTCAACCCCTCCCAATCTAATGTATACAAACTTAATCTAAAATAACCTAGAATCTTGTTATATTTCTCTTTGTTATTAGGAAGTTCATTTAATTTGTTCTTTATTATTCATTTTATTTCCTTTTTAAAATAAGCACAATTTTCATATTATTTTTTTTATCAATATTAAAAGGTTTAAAGACAAGCTTTAAAAATAAATATACCAATATAATAGAAGTGCAAAAAACAAGTACAAAGGAATAAAAAGTAAAATCTTTTCATGAATTGTTTAAAGAAGTTAAAGAGTTTGTTTAGTATAATCATAAAAGGGTGCAACGCCAAAGGGCTGCAACCCTTTAGCGTTAATTTACCGCCCAGAATGGAGGTGATTAAATTGCTAAACATTGTTCTAATAATTATACTCTTAATGCTTTGCTATGTCAAGGTATATTGAGTATCCCTGCTTTTGCAGGGTTTAGAACAATCCCTTTGGCTTACCAAACAAACTTTTAACTAAGCTTCTCTTTTTGCTATTGAATTTCTATATTTTTTTATATTTTTTATTTGAACTAAATAATAAACTTAATAAGATTTAAATTTACCAAATCTCCTATCTTTTTATTTCAACCTCACATTCATAATTACATTGGATAAAAAGATACCATCTTTATCAAAGTCTTTTGAGTTATATTCATTTTTTGATTGTATATTTTACATAGTTTGTGTTAAAGTTGAAAGGTTATGCAAACTTAAACTTGAGTTCTATCTTGCTTAAAGTATTAAAATCATTTAATAATCTAAGATAATTACTTACAATAAAAGAAGAATTTATATTATGAAATACAATTTTATTTTTTATATCTTTTTTAATAAAAAATTGATTATTTTTTATATAAAAATAATTTCTAAAATGGTTATTATTTATTATTTGATTATAAAAACTTAAAAGACTTTCTTTGCTGTTTAAATCTATAAAATTAAGATAAAAATTCTTTTCTTCTAAGGCTAATTTTAAAGCATTAAGATTTACAAAAGAAATATTAAGATTTTCATTATTCTTTAAAGCATAAACGATATTTTCTTGTTCTTGTTTTTGGGTAATAGAGTATTGTAATAAAGGATTTTTATAATGTGTATCGCTATTGATTAAAACATTGATATAAAAAGCTTCTTTGCTTTTCTTAGTTAATTAAAGCAAAGATAAAAGTGTAGAAGGGATATAAATTTAAATTTAATACTTATCATAAGTATTTATATAAGTTAATTCTTGATTAAAATCCAAAGCTTGTTCTTTTAAATTTAAAAGCATTATTCCACCTAATCCTAATAAAGCTAGATTTTTGAAATTCTCTAAAGCTTTTCTTTTTTCTAAATCGATTTGAAGTATTTTTTGCATTGTTTTTCCTTTCTTTTGTGGTTTAATCTTTGATATTATGCTCTTTAGTATAAGCTCTTATCTTAGCTCTAAGTTCTTCTGGAAAATTATATCTATATATAGCAGGAATTCTTGGATCAAGGAGTTTGTCAAGCTTATGTCTTTTATAAATAATTTAGTCTTTCAGGGCTATAGTATCTTGGTGCATTAGGATAACCTTGTGGAGAAGTTAGGGCTGCTAGTTTGGCCTCTAATACCAAAAAATCCATAAATAATTTAGCTGATTCTTCGCTTCTATAATTATTTATATCTACATGGTAATTGATTGTCATACCATTTTGATATCCATCCATATAATGATCAAATTCTTTTCTGCTTTCATAAGTAGAATCTACATCCCTTGGATCTTTTAATTTACCCTCAAGCACATCACTTCTTAAAGCTTTATATATTTTTCCCATGCATCAAAATTAAATTGATAAACATTTAAATCAATCACCCAATCTACTCCCATAATCTCATCTATAAAAGGAAGCATACCAAATTCATCAGGTTTTAAAATCTTAGCTAAGGTTTAATTTGTTGTTCTCTTAAAGGATTTTTATGCACTCCTACTAAACCACTTCCTACTGCAATATCTGCATAACCATAAATAGCACCTAATAAATTAGGTTTATCTAATATACTACTTCCTCCACTTAATTGTATATAAAGTATAGTAGCTTGGATAAATCTTGCATTAAAACCATTTTGAGACATATCATTAGCTAGGTATTTATAATCACCTAATATTCCTGCTGCCATACCCCATTCATTATGAAATAAACTTGATCTTAGATTATGTTTATTATCATCTATTATATCTATATAATTTTTCATATTTAGGATCTACATTTCCTTTTTCATCTACAGCTCCTATAGCTTCATAAGGTATATCTATAACAACACTTCTTATACCACTTCTAATGACTAAATATTTATATCTTTCTTTTTTGGTTTTTAAAGATTTATAATAAGCCTTTTCTGCTTTAGTCCAAGGAGCTATGCTTCCTTTTATAGGATCTTTTAAATATATGCTTTGCCATTCTTTAAATTCAAGTAAAGTAGATTTCTCTCCTGTATAAAGATTAGAATCTAAATATCTAGGTTGATAATTAATATAAGGAGAAGTTCTTAATATACGATCAGCTTCAAACAAAGCTTTGGAATATTCTTGGGTGTATTTGCCTACCTTAGCTCCCCCATCACTTAATAAAATTTTATTTGTTTTCTTTTCTATATCTAATATAAGTCCATTAGAAGTATAGATCTCGTAAGTTTCACTCATTATTTATCCTTTCTTTAATTTAACCCATATATAAACCATCTTCCATGATTATAATAGCAACTAATCTGCCTATAAATCGATTAGAATAATCTTGTTATTTTACTAATATCATCCTATCTTCCTCATTATCTCTATTTTTTCTTTCATCATTCGTCTTTTCTCCCTCTATCCCCTTATACATCACTTCTAAATTATGTTGTCCTATGGCTTCTAAATTTTCCATTAATCTTCTTGCCTTTTGCCTATCTTCTATGAACTTACCCTTTTCATCTTGTATAGTATTATAAATTCCATTTGCATATTCATATAAAATTTGTATAGTATCATTATAGGCTAAGATAGGGTGTTGTTTTATCATAGGATTTTGTGTTTTATACTCTTCTTTTCTTTGAAAATGTTCTAGCTTATATATATATTACAATTTCTAAGTTCTATATTGTTTTTTTCAAAAAATTCCTTATCATTTAAGATGTATTTGCCCTCATTGATTTTATCTTCCATAAAAGCACTTCTTTTCTCATCTAAAATGATATAAGATAAAAGTCTTTTTAAGGCAAATTCTCTAGCCTCATTTGAAGTTGTAGCACAAGCAATACTAGGATAATAATTAAGCCACCCGTGCATAATAAAGAACCAAAAATAAACTCAGATAAATCAAAACTCATAAATCTAGAATTTATCAATAAAGGATAGGTTATATATTCTTCTTTTTACAGCTAAAGGAAAATCATAATTATAAGTAAATTTTTCATACATTAGTTTTTCATATAAAATTTTTAATCTTTCATAATTTGTAGGCAAAAGTGTATCAATAAAAGATCCTGCTAAATTTTTTAATATATCCACGCTCAAGTCTTTACTCATTTTAATAGAAAAATCAATGGCTAATTGTTTTCTTGCTTTTGGTATTAAATGAATTTGCTTAGCTTTATCTAATCTTGAAAAACTCTTTGACTTTTTTAACTTACTTGCATATTCTAATTGATTAAAATAATAATTTGTTCCTATTTGATATAAAAAAAGCTTATTGAGTGGTTTTTTACTTTTTGGATTGATTTTTATAAAATGCCCCTTAGGATTAAGTACATAAAATATCCCTAGTTCTTTAAAAAAATGTGCTTTAAAACTAGAAAATAATTTATTACCATAATACTTTTTATCTAAGCTTGAATCTATAAAAAATAAAATCATTTTTTTAAAAAAATCAGGCTGACTCATAAAAAATTCTGTAAAAGGAAAAAGTTGCTTAATGATATTAAAAAAGTAATATCTATAGATAATTTTGCAAGTTCATTATCAAGCATAATTTCTTGAATGCTTTTATCTAAATCTTTTTTTGAAGGAAGAGTTTTATCTGTTTGTATATTTTCTTCAAATTCAATCTCCTCATCAAAGCTTTCATTTAAGGTATTTAAAAAATTCGATCTTCTTCTTCAAAATCATTTTCAAACATAGCTTTAGCTAATTCATCTAAATAGATGACTTCATTTATTCTATTTTTTCATCTGCTTGTATATCCAATTCTTTATTTATGAAAATATATCTTTTTTCATTGTCAAGCATAGTATAAGATTTTGAAAAAATGACTTTTAGCTTATTAATGTGATTAAGATTAAGTGCCTGATAATAATATAATCCTCCATCGGCGTATATTTCATATTTATGTTTTTCAAATTCTTTTTGAAAAACATATAAAGCGCAAGTCGCTAAAAACAAATGTAAAACAGAATAAGGAGTCAAACTTTTATTCATCTTATCCAAATAATCATTAAAAAGCTCGACATATTCTTCTGCTTTTTCTTTTTCTTTTTCGCTAATTTTCTCAAGCTCTTTAGGCAATTTAAAAAAGCTATCAATATAAGCAAAATCTTGCTTAACTTTTTCATATTCTAATCGTTCGTTTATATATTCTAATAAATAAAGCTTCATCCAAGAATATGTTTGATTATAAAAATTAAAATACCCTTTATATTTTTGATAAATCTGTTCATCAAGTTTCACAAAAGGACAAAGTTGCAATACAAAATCATCTTCTTTTTTAACATCTCTTTCTATAAAATAAGAACCATAATCTCTTTTACTAGGAAATTGCTCTTTTAACCCAAGTTTTTCATTTTTTGTAAGAGCTTTAGGACGATTTTTTATTATTGCTCCTAATTTTTTTGATACAAGTCCTCACAAAGCCCTACATTATTAAGCTGTGGTGGATTGGTAATAAACAAATAATTTTTGCCCATTTTAGTTGTATTGATTTGACCAGTATTTTTTTATCTAATATCATTTCTACTAGCATAGAAGAATTTAAATCAGGATATTCTGCATAAAAGAAATGATTGAGTTTAGAGATATTTAAATTTATCGCTTTTTTTAATGTTGTATCAAAATTTTTTAAACTAGAATTCACTAAAAGTGTATTATCTAACTTTTCATTTTTAAATTTTAGATTATTTTCTAAAAAATTATCAAAAATGCCTTGGAATTCTTCATCTAAAATAACTTTATAAAAACTATTTTTATAAAGACTAATAGAAGGTATATTAGAATAAGATAAAAAATCTAATAATACTTTATCATCTATAATTAATACATCAGATAAAATCTCTTCATTGCATAAAGCGATATAGGATAAAGTTTACTAGTAATAAGCTCTAAAAGTGGATAAGCAAAATCATAATAATATTTTTGTTCCTTATGCTCTTGATATTCAGAGTAAGAATTATAAGCTTCAAATAATGTATTTACAACAAAAACATAAGGATTTTTTTGACTAAAGAGATAGGTTTTTTAGATTGGTTATAGAATCTAATATATTGATAAAAATTTTGCTATAGCTCTAATAATTTACTTATATTCATCATCATTAGATTGAGTAATATTTTTTAATAGTGTATTAAAAAACCTTTAAAGACATTACCTGTAATTTAAAGATGAAAATTTTGTAGCTTAATCCATCTCATAAAAATCATCATCATTGTTATCATCATCGTATTCATAATCATCATCATCGTAATTATAATTTTTATGGTGATTTTGTGGATATTCTTCATCTTCATTTTCATAATCATCGTAATTTAAATCTTCTTCATCTTCATAAGCCATTGTTTTCTCCTTAAATAAAAATACAAAGCTTATTTTATCTTAAATTTGTTTGGTTTTGCTATAATTTTTATAATTTTTTAAAAGGTGAATTTATGAAATTAAGTCATTTAGATGAAAAAAATCATCCTAAAATGGTAGATGTAAGCGATAAAAATATTACTTCAAGAATAGCCACAGCTAGCGGTATGATATATATGAGTCAAGAAGCTTTTGATGCAATTAAAAACAATACCGCAAAAAAAGGTCCTGTTCTTCAAACAGCTATTATTGCGGCTATAATGGGGGCTAAAAAAACAAGTGAAATTATTCCTATGTGCCATCCTTTGATGCTTTCTAAAGTCGAAGCTGATATTGTGGAATTTGTTAAAGAATGTGCATTTAAGCTTATTATAACAGTTAAGTGTGAAGGTAAAACAGGGGTTGAAATGGAAGCTTTAAGTGGGGTTACTATAGGACTTTTAACCATATATGATATGATCAAGGCTATAGATAAATCAATGAGGATTGCGGATATAGTGCTTGAAAGCAAAGAAGGAGGTAAAAGTGGTAAATTTGTGCGATCTTAAAAAAGAACCTCAGATCAATTATCCTACTTTTTGGGATTATAAGGTGATTTTTGAGGTACATGTTAAGGCAAGTGAAATTTTTCAAGAAATTTTAGGTCAAAGAGAATATAAATTTGAACATTCGAATTCAAGTGCGAGTGGAAAATATCAAAGTTATTTATTAAATGTTTATGTGGATAGCAAAAAAGATCGTTTGGATATATTTGATAAATTAAAAGCTAAAGCAAAATTTGTACTTTAAGAAAGAAGGAAAAATGAAAAATACTTTAATTATTTTTGAAAATTCTTTATCAAATCTCGGTAAAGATGAAGCAAGTGATTTGCTTGAAGACTTGAGTTTTAATCTTGCATATAAGCAAATTTCACATAATCCTCATGAAACAAAAAAAGTTTTAAATTCTCTTTTGGTTGAATTTTTAACTATTTTGAAAAAACTTGATTTTTTTGATGATGAAAATGTTGCAAAGGTTATCAAAGCTTTGGTTAAGGCGAGTATTGTAGATGCTCAAAATTCGCTTTATGAGTATATTAGTGAAGCTGAATTATTAAACAAACAGATTGAAAATCAAAAGAATTTGATTAAAAATCAAATTAGCGATAATTTTTTTGAATTCGAGAGTATTTTACAAGAATGTTCTTTTTGTGATGAATTTAGCGGTGGTTTAAATGATGCTATTTTATTTGATATAGAAATGCTTGGAATTTTAAAAGAAACCGCTGAAAGTGCTTTTTTAACCACATTAGAAAAGGCTGAAGATATAGAACTTACAAGTAGCGAAATAGCTAAAAATCTCGTATATAATGCTATTTGTGAAGCTCATTTTGAAAAAGAAAGAATTTTAAAAATTTCAAGTATTATTTTAAATACCGCTTTTGAAATAGCTAATGAATCTATGGCTTATGCAAAAGATCTTTGTTTAGGTGTGATTAAAGGTGCAAGAGATGGTATTGTTTTGGCTATGGAAAAATTTAAAGCTTCATTAACTTATGCAAATTTTGAAGAAGATGTTAGTTTAAAAAGTAAAGAACTAATAGGTATAGAAGATGATTTTATTGCTCTTTTAAAAAAAGAGATTCAACTACAAAATGATCCTTGTAAGAGTATAGTTGAGAATTTGCTAGAACATGAACTTGATAATCTTTTTGCTAAATTTAGACGTCTTGCAGGTGAAAGTAGAGAGCAACTAATATTAGTTTTAAATGATATTAAGAAAAATCCAAAGATTAATGATTTTAACAAACTTACTCAAAGGAAATTAAATCGTTTTAAACAAGAAATTTTTGAATTAGAAAAAATTGCTAGTGAAAAATACAAAGATTTAAATTCCAAAAAAGCCAAAAAGCTCGGTGTAAGACTTTGGGAAAAAGCAAAAAAATTTGTTAAAAAATAATATCCCATTTTTTGGGATATTAAATATCTATTTCTATACCTACAGGTGCGTGATCAGAGCCAAAAATATCATCTCTTATGAAAGCGTTTTTAAGTTTATCTTTTAAACCCTTTGAAATGAAAAAATAATCAATTCTCCAGCCTACATTTCTTTCTCTTGCTTTCATTCTATAGCTCCACCACGAGTATTTTTCTTTGATTTCACCATTAATTTCTCTAAAGGTATCTATAAAACCAAGTTGCAATAAATCATCAATCCAAGCTCTTTCTATAGGTAAAAAACCTGAAGTATTGGCATTAGCTTTTGGATGAGTTAGATCGATTTCTTTGTGAGCGGTATTAACATCACCACAAATAATAATTTCAAACCCATCCTTTAAAAGCTTATCTAAATACACTAAAAAATCTGCATAAAATTTCATCTTAAAATTTAAACGCTCTTCATCTTTTTGACCATTTGGAAAATAGATATTAAAAAGAGCGATATTTTTGAAGCGGTGTTCTAAAACTCTACCTTCTTCATCATCAAAAAATTCACATTTTTTTACTTCACTATCAAAATTACAAAGACTCATTACTCCAGAATACCCCGCTCTTTTAGCAGAATTAAAATACATGTGTTTAAAAGGATATTCATAAATTTTTTTAGGAAATTTATCTTCATGTGCTTTGATTTCTTGAAAACCTATAAAATCAATTTTTTCTTGTGCTATCCAATCAAGTGCATTTTTATCACAAATAGCTCTTAAGCCATTGACATTCCATGAAAGTAGTTTCATTATTTTCCTTAAAATTTTCATTAAAAGCGTAAATCATAACATAAAAAGATTTAAAACTACAATCCATTTAAAAAAATTCAATAAAATTAAAGCCTTAAATTTGAAGGTGGGGATTTATATGTTTAGATTAACTTGGTTTTGGTTTACTTTTTTAAATTCTTTAATGATTGCAATATTAAATTTTAATTTATTTGAGTTTGTGTATGAAAAAAATAATCAAAATTGGTTTATAACTTTTGTTTTCATTGTAGCTTATTTTGCATTGGTTCATGCAATTTGTTCTTTACTTTTTGTAAAATTTTTTACTAAATTTTTTTCTATATTATTTATAATATCATCTTTTTTAAGTGTTTACTTTATTAGTTTTTATGGTGTGCTTATAGATTCTGATATGATACAAAATGTTGTTCAAACAGATATTAAAGAAATAAAAGATTTGTTAAATTTAAAATTGATCTTATTTGTTGTTTTGGCTTTATTATTGGTTTTTTATATTGTTAAAGTAAAAATTGATTATTATGGTAGTTTTAAATCCCATATAAAAATTAAAATTATCAATATAATATCAGGTTTGATTATTGTTTGTGCAGTTTTAATCCCTTTAAGTAAAACTTTCTTGCCTTTTTTTAGAAACTATAGTGAAATAAGAATATATAATACTCCTTTTTATCAAATTTATGCTGTATATCGTTACTATGTTCGTTTTGTAAAAGCTAAACCAGAATTTAAAACTATAGCTAATGATGCTTATAAAGAAGATAATCATACTAAAAAACTTTTAGTTTTGGTAGTGGGCGAAACCGCTAGAGCAGCAAATTATTCTTTAAGTGGATATACCAAAAATGATACTAATTTTTATACAAAAAAAGATAATGTAGTTTTTTTTGATAATTTCTCATCATGTGGAACGGCTACAGCAGTAAGTTTACCTTGCATGTTTTCACTTTCAAAACGTAAAGATTATTCAAGTAGTGAATTTCAAGAAAATGTTATAGATATACTTCATAAAACAGGTGTAAATACTGCATGGTTTGATAATAATTCTGGAGGTTGTAAAGGGGTTTGTGATAGATTACCCTATAAACAAAAACTTTCTAGCGATTTGGATGAAAATTTACTTATTCCTTTTAAAGAAAAATTAAATCATTTAAGTAATCAAAATATAATAGTTCTCCATTTACAAGGTTCTCATGGGCCAACTTATTATAAACGCTATCCAAGTGAGTTTAAGAAATTTACTCCAACTTGCGATACTAATGAACTTTCAAAATGTGATAATGAAGCTTTAATCAACACTTATGACAATACTTTACTTTATACGGATTATCTTTTAAATGAGATTATAAAATTATTAAAAAAACAAAAAGATTATGAAAGTTCTTTATTTTATCTTTCAGATCATGGAGAAAGTTTAGGTGAAAATGGAATTTATTTACATGGTATGCCTTATGCTATAGCGCCAAGTTATCAAACTCATATTCCTGCTATTTTTTGGAGTAATAATGAAAATTTAATGAATTTAGCTAAAGAGCATAAAGATTTAAAACTTTCGCAAGATAATCTTTTTAGCACACTTTTAGGATATTTTGATATAAAAACTAGTGTTTATGAGCCAGAATATGATTTATTAAATCCTAAACTTAAGGCAAATCCATGAAACCTAAATATCATTTCTTAAATAACGCAAGATATGCTTTAGAAGGGATTTTTGCTTTATTTAAAAATGAAATGGCGTTTAGAATTGAACTTTGCATTATTATCCCTGCGATAGTTTTTAGTTTTTTTTTGAAAGTTAGTTTTTTGGAACATTTGTTATTGGTAAGTGTTTTGATGCTTATCTTAATTACAGAAGCTTTAAATTCAGCCATTGAAGCTTGTGTGGATTTAATCACTAATGAATGGCATGAAAAGGCAAAAATCGCTAAAGATTGTGCAAGTGCAGCAGTTTTTTTTAGCGTAATTTTAGCTCTTTTTGTTTGGGGTTTTGTTTTGTATAATATTGTTTATGAAATTTGAAAATTTAATACGAGAAATTTTAGGAAAAAAGCGTTTTGAATTGTTAAAATTTTTATGTGAAAATGCTGATGAAAATGGTTTTATTATGGTTAAAATCAGTGAGCTTGAAGAAAAGCTAGATCAAAGTAAGCCCACTATTATTGCTACCTTTAAATTTTTAGAAGAAAAAAAGCTTTTTAAGCGTCTTAAAAATGGATTTTATCGGCTAAATATAGGAGATAAAGATGATACTTAAAAATCCTTTGGATATGCATTTACATTTACGCGATGAAAGTATGCTTGAGCTTGTAGCTCCATTTAGTGCAAAAGACTTTAAGGCTGGGATTATCATGCCAAATTTAATCACCCCACTTACTGAAATAGATGCATTAAAAGCTTATAAAGAACGCATTTTAAAAGCATGTAAAAATGAAGATTTTACGCCTTTGATGACTTTATTTTTCAAAGACTATGATGAGCAATTTTTAGAAAAAGTTAAAGATGAGCTTTTTGCTATCAAACTTTATCCTGCAGGTATCACTACCAACTCAGATAATGGAATTTCAAGTTTTGATATAGAAAAGTTAAAACCTACATTAAATACTATGAGTGAATTAAACATACCCTTACTTGTGCATGGAGAAACCAATGATTTTGTCATGGATAGGGAAGCAAATTTTGCTAAAATCTATGAAAAATTAGCAAAAAACTTTCCAAAATTAAAAATTGTAATGGAGCATATTACCACTAAGGTTTTGTGTGATTTGCTAAAAGATTATGAAAATTTATACGCAACTATTACTTTGCATCATTTGATGATAACGCTTGATGATGTAGTAGGGGGTAAGATGGATCCACATTTATTTTGCAAGCCTATTGCAAAACGCTATGAAGATAAAGACGCTTTATGTGAGCTTGCTTTTAGTGGTTATGAAAAAGTTATGTTTGGAAGCGATAGTGCGCCTCATCCATTGCACACTAAAGAATGTTGTGGTTGTGCGGCTGGAGTTTTTAGCGCACCGGTGATTTTACCTGTATTAGTTGAACTTTTTGAAAAACATTCAAATGAAACAAATTTACAAAAATTTATTTCAGATAATGCTTATAAAATCCATAATCTTAAATTTAAAAATAACAAAATCATTACTTTAGAAAAACAAGAATGGCAAGTGCCAAATGTTTATGAAGACAAATATAACCAAGTTGTGCCTTATATGGCCGGAGAAATTTTAAAATTTCAATTAAAACATTGATTTTCCACCTTAAAAGTAGAAAATTTAAGCTTTATTTACAAGAGCATCTCTGATATCTATAACAAGATAAATCACAAAAAAACTTAAAAATAAAGCAATAAAACTAACTATCAGCGACAACAAACCAGCTAAAAATCCAATGCTAAACATCATAAAAAGAGAATAAAGCAAAGCTACAACAAAACTTATCGTTGCAATCGTATCAAGAATCAAGCGTCCAAATTTGATGATTAAATTTTTAACCATTAAAACTCCTTTGAAATAATCGATAAAATTGTAATAAATATAAGCTTAATATTTTTATAAGTTATTTATAATTAAAAGTTTTATTTTGGATTCTATAGTTTCGATAATATCATTTTCAACAAAAGAACTTACAGTTTCTTTAGAAGCTGTGATTTTGTTCATGCTTAAATGCCATAGGGCATTTTCTATAGCTTCTTCTTTTGTTCTTTGGACTTTGCGTGTTTCATCAAAAATAATCTTATGAAAAAATATATTTTTTTCTATTAAATAATTTTCTAAATCTTTTTTATAAAAACCTTTGAATTCGGTATTAAAATATTTAAAAATCGGATCTAAAAAATCACTTTTTCTATAATCAGCCCAACCAAGATAAATTTTTATTTTAGCAAGATTTAAAAAATTTTTATAATCTTTTTCATCTTTTAAAGCAGGAGACATACTTAAAAATGCGAAATCAAATTTAACTTTTGGATTATTTTGAATCCAAGTTTCAAAGCTCAAATTTTCGCATTTTATATTGTTAAGATTTAGTTTTTTAGTATCTTCTTGTAAAATTTCAAGCATAGCATTTGCACTATCTAGGGCTAAAATTTCTTTAGCTTCTTTAGCTAAATGTAAAGTCCAAACTCCAGTTCCACATCCTATATCTATAATGCTTTTATTTTGAAAAGAAATCTTTAAATTTTGTAAATATTCAAAAGTTTGCTTTTGTATGGTGTTTAAAGTGTTTTGATATCTTGTGTAAGTTTTGGCTTTTTTATCCCATAAATTCATATATTTTCCTTGATAAAATATATAAAATCATAGCATAAATTTTTAAAATTCAAGCCCTTTTTTTTGGGCTTGAATGATTAATTAAAACCTCTTCTTCTTAACATCTTCTAAGATATTATTAGCTATATCACTTACTGTACTAGAAATAATAGCTGATTCATTAGCAATTTCAACATTATCTTT
>NZ_JBMJAO010000005.1:0-99164 GCF_049221745.1 Campylobacter jejuni | reverse complement strand
CCTTAAGATTTTTATTTACTTCATCATAAGTTTTTATTTCAGAATTTAATGTAGCATTAGCACAACTCGCTAAGAAAGAAATTGTAACTAAAGAAAGAACTAGTTTTTTGATGAATTTTTTTTTTTTTCAATCCCCCCCCCCCATCCATGCGATATTGTTCATAAAATTTTTCCTCCCTTATAATTTGTCTTATGTATTTATGTATTAAATAATTAAAAATAATATAAAATACAAAATAAAATAGCGGAATATTAAAATATTTAAACTTAAAGTATAATTAAATACTAATTATCGTATAATTATAAAATTTCAATTTAAAATTTGTTTTATATAAAAAAATTGATTAATGAGGGTAAAATTTTAGACAGAATTTTTATTGTTTTGTATGATTAGATAATAAGCACTTCATTTTCTAAGTTTATGCCAAATTCTTCAAAGACTTTTTTTCTGGCTAATTTGATAAGAAAAAACGCATCTTCAAAACTTGCATTTTTTTTATTAATTAAAAAATTTGCGTGTTTATCGCTTAACATAGCATCTCCCTTGCTAAATCCTTTAAGTCCTACAGCTTCGATTAAACGTCCTGCAAAGTCGTTTTTCGGATTTTTAAAGATAGAGCCAAAGCTTGCTCCACTAGGTTGGTTGCTTCTTGCATTTTTTAAAGCTTCATCTTTAAGGGTATCAAAGCCAAAGTTTAGTTTAAATTCAGCCCAAAAAAAAGGCATATTTAAAGGACAAAAACGATAATCAAAATTTATATTTGCTCTTAGAATTTCGCCTTCAGAAGTGGCAATTTTGATTAAATTTTGACTGATGCAGTTTCCTTTAAGTCCTGCATTCATTTTCAAAAGCCCGCCAAGTGTGCCAGGAATTTTGCTTAAATACTCAAAACCCTTAAGATTATTTTCTTTGGCAAAGTGATACATTTTGCTTGATTTTGTTTTGCAACCTATGCGAAGATGTATAAAATCTTTATTTTGATCTAAAATTTGTATAAAATCAAAACTATCTCCTAAAATTCCTATATTTTTAGGTTTTGGGCTAACTAAAAGGTTATTTGCACCGCCTATTAAAAAACCATCAAAATCACAAATTTGATCCAAAACTAAAACTTCAAATTCATTTCCTATACGCACAGAAGAGTATTTTTTAAAATCAATGATCATTTGATAAAAGTTGGAATTTGATTTAGTATGTTTTCGGTAAAGTCAATCATAGTTGTAGTCATCCAAGGCATTAAAAAGATTAAAATAACTACAACCAAGATGATTTTAGGAACAAAAGAAAGTGTCATTTCGTTAATCTGTGTAGTTGCTTGAAAAATACTGATTACAAGCCCTGCAATAAGCCCTGCTAAAAGCATAGGCAAGGAAAGTAAAAGTGTGATTTTAAAGGTTTGCACTCCAAGAGCAACCAAGGTGCTTTCATCCATTTTTATCCTTTTTAAGAATTTCTAGCTTCTTCGTATTCGCTAGGGATAAGATAATCACTTACATGTATGATTTTATCATAAAATTTATAATCATATCCTAGTTTAAAAAGCGTATCTACAGCTAAAAGTTGAGTTTGATTCATGCTAATAGAGTTTTTATTGGCATATAGATTAAGATAAGTATCCAGTTTTTCTTCATCAACACGGATAAGTTTTCTTTCCATAAGCATAGGGGCTAAAATTTTACGATTTGCATCGGCGATTTTTACAGCATTGGTTAAATCCTTTTCGATCTTAATTGCATCGCTTAAAGGCAAAGAGCGACGCAAAGCCATTCCACCTAAAGGTAAGGGTAAATTTTCTTTAGCAAATTCAAGCCATATATCCCAAAGTTCTGCTTCTACGCAAAGACTTTGATCAAAATCTAAAATGCTTTCATGGATCAAAACTCCTGCATCTACTTCATCACTTAAAACTGCATTTTCAATGTCTAAAAAATTCTTATAAATGATTCTTGCTTCAGGGTATTTCATACGAAAAATCAAAGCATTGGTGGTATTTGCTCCACTCAAAGCGACTTTAAAATTTCTTTTTAAATGCGTGTCTTTTTTCTTGATGAGTTTTGGCCCATAACCTTCGCCAAAACTCACTGCTGTGCGTAAAAGAGCGTATTCAGAAGCGATTAAAGGATAAAGCCCAAAAGAAATAGCCGTAGCATCAAATTCATTTTTCAAGGCAAATTCATTTAAAGTTTGTATATCTAAAGCTGTATTTTTATAAGCAAAATCATTCCCTATCCATCCAAATTTAATAGCCATATACATAAAAATATCATCAGCATCAGGAGAATGTGCGATAGTGATTTTTTTCATCTTTAATTTCCTTTAAATCTTTGCTTTAATTCTAGCAAAATAAATTGTTATTTAATTTTATTTTGTTAGAATTCTAACTAAAAATTTAGAATTTTTAAGGAAAGTTATGGATGATAATAAAAGAAAATCCCTAGACGCTGCCCTAAAAAGTTTAGATAAAACCTTTGGAAAAGGTACTATCTTAAGACTAGGGGATAAAGAAGTCGAGCAAATCGATAGCATAGGCACAGGTTCAGTTGGGCTTGATCTTGCTTTAGGTATAGGCGGTGTTCCAAAAGGAAGAATTATAGAAATTTATGGGCCTGAAAGTTCAGGTAAAACCACTCTAACTTTACATATTATCGCAGAATGCCAAAAAGCAGGTGGAGTTTGTGCTTTTATCGATGCAGAACATGCGCTTGATGTAAAATATGCTAAAAATTTAGGTGTAAATACAGATGATTTGTATGTTTCTCAACCTGATTTTGGAGAACAAGCCTTAGAAATTGTAGAAACTATAGCAAGAAGCGGTGCAGTAGATCTTATCGTAGTAGATAGCGTTGCAGCACTTACCCCAAAAGCAGAAATTGAAGGCGATATGGGCGATCAACATGTAGGGCTTCAAGCAAGACTTATGTCTCAAGCTCTAAGAAAACTTACAGGTATAGTTCATAAAATGAATACCACGGTGATTTTTATCAACCAAATTCGTATGAAAATTGGTGCTATGGGCTATGGTACTCCTGAAACTACAACAGGTGGAAATGCACTTAAATTTTATGCTTCTGTGCGTTTAGATGTTAGAAAAGTAGCAACCTTAAAACAAAATGAAGAACCTATAGGAAACCGCGTTAAAGTAAAAGTGGTTAAAAATAAAGTAGCACCTCCATTTAAACAAGCTGAATTTGATGTAATGTTTGGAGAGGGTTTAAGCCGTGAGGGTGAATTGATCGATTATGGCGTAAAACTTGATATCGTGGATAAAAGTGGTGCATGGTTTTCTTACAAAGATAAAAAACTTGGACAAGGTAGAGAAAACTCAAAAGCTTTCTTAAAAGAAAATCCTGAGATTGCAGATGAAATTACAAAAGCGATTCAAAATTCTATGGGAATAGAAGGTATGATCAGCGGTAGCGAAGATGACGAAGGAGAAGAATAATGTTGGTAATTGAAGATGTTAGAGCCTATGAAGTTCTTGATAGCAGGGGAAATCCAACCGTAAAAGCTGAAGTTACGTTAAGCGATGGAAGTCTAGGTGCAGCTATAGTTCCAAGTGGTGCAAGTACAGGTTCAAAAGAAGCTTTGGAATTGCGTGATAATGATGAAAGATTTGGCGGAAAAGGTGTTTTAAAAGCTGTTGCAAATGTCAATGAGAGCATTGCAGATGAAATTTTAGGACTAGATGCTTTTAATCAAACTCAACTTGATGATACTTTGCGTGAGCTTGATGGAACAAATAATTATTCAAATTTAGGAGCTAATGCGACTTTAGGCGTATCTATGGCAACAGCTCGTGCAGCCTCTGTTGCTTTAGGAGTGCCTTTATATCGTTACTTAGGTGGTGCAAATGCGAGCATTTTGCCTGTACCAATGTGTAACATCATAAATGGCGGTGCTCATGCAAATAACAATGTAGATTTTCAAGAATTTATGATCATGCCTTTTGGTTTTACCAGTTTTAAAGAAGCTTTGCGTTCAGTTTGTGAAATTTATGCGATATTAAAAAAAGAACTCGCAAATTCTGGACAATCTACGGCTTTAGGTGATGAAGGCGGTTTTGCTCCAAATTTAGCTAACAACACAGAACCTATCGATCTTTTAATGACTTGTATCAAAAAAGCAGGTTATGAAAATCGTGTAAAAATTGCTCTTGATGTAGCAAGTACAGAATTTTTTAAAGATGGCAAATATCACATGGAAGGCAAGGCTTTTTCAAGCGAGGATTTGATTGAACGCTATGTAGAACTTTGTGCAAAATATCCAATTTGCAGTATCGAAGATGGCTTAGCTGAAAATGACTTTGAAGGCTGGATTAAACTGACTGAAAAATTGGGCAATAAAATTCAGCTTGTAGGCGATGATTTGTTTGTAACTAATGAAGATATTTTAAGAGAAGGTATCATCAAAAAAATGGCAAATGCTGTACTTATCAAACCAAATCAAATCGGAACTATTACTCAAACTATGAGAACTGTGCGTTTAGCACAAAGAAATAACTATAAATGTGTGATGAGTCATAGAAGCGGCGAAAGTGAAGATACTTTTATAGCGGATTTTGCTGTAGCTTTAAATACAGGACAAATCAAAACAGGAGCCCTAGCAAGAGGCGAAAGAACTGCAAAATACAATCGCTTACTTGAAATTGAACTTGAAGGCGATGAATACTTAGGAGAAAAGCTCTGAGCGATTTACTTAAAGAATACGACGAAAGTACAAGAAAAAAAAGTTTTTATACTCATGTTATAAAAATGATTTTTTGGGCTTTTCTTGTTGTAATTGGAGCGATTTATTTTGGCAATATGTTTTTTGGGCAGTATTCTTTAGATACTTTATTAAGCTTAGAAAATACCAAAGAAGAGCTTAATAAAAAGATTATTTTGCTCAAAGAACAAAATGCTAAAGCACAAAAAGATTATTTTGAATTAAAAGGATTATACCCAAATGAAAACTAGAATTTTGGCAATATGTTTTATTTTTACCTCTCTTTTATATGCTGATGAAAATCCTTTTAAAATAGAACAAAACATAAGTTTGGTTGCTCCACCCGAGTTTCAAAAAGAGGAAGTTAAATTTAATTCTAGTGCAAGGATTTTAAAAAGCATCACTTTTAATTATATCAATTTAGACGGAAGTGAAGATAAGATCGATTTAGATGTCAATAAAAGTATTGATTGGCACGATACTTATACTATATCAAGATTTAAAAGCCCTGATCCTTCAAAAGTACTTGATGTTTCAGTTACTATACCTGAAAAAAATAGCTCTAAACAAGAATCAAACTCAACAGCCAATGTTGAAATACCTTTACAGGTTGCAAAGATTTATGATTTTATTTCTTACGCGGTTTATAAAAACAAAATAAAACTTAACACTAGTGATGAAATGATCACAGATTTTTCAGTAGGAAATCCAAGTAAAATCGTTATAGATTTTAGGTCTAAAATGATTAGCCCTACAAAAAATATACGCCTTAGCAATTCTATTTTTAAACGCATAGACTTTGGATCTCATAAAGGATATTATCGACTTGTAATATATCTTGATGGAACTTATAATTATAATATTCAAAAAGATGCAACTGGATATATGATTAATCTGCTTTGATGAGATTTATTTTTTTAATATGTTGTGCTTGTTTAGTTTTTGCTAATGAAATTTTGCTTCTTAGCAAATTCGATAAGCAAGATTTTAATTCTAAAGATTTTAATGCTTATTTGATGAGCGAAAAACTCGATGGAGTGCGTGGAATTTGGGATGGGAAATATCTAAAAACTCGCCAAAATTACAAAATAAAAACTCCTGACTTTTTTACAAAAAATTTCCCTCCTTTTGCTATTGATGGTGAGCTTTGGATAGCAAGAAATAAATTTGATGAAATTTCAGCTTTAATTCGTAGTGGCGATAGCAATTTGACCTTATGGAAGGAAGTAACTTATAATATTTTTGATGTGCCAAATGCTTGCGAAGAATTTCAAATTCCTACTTGTACGCTTAAAAATCGTTTAGCTGTTTTAGAAGAGTATTTACAAAAATATCCTAGTGCCTATATAAAAATTATTCCTCAAATTTCAGTTGAAAATCAAAATAATTTAAATCAATTTTACGAAAGCATTATAAAAAATCAAGGCGAAGGTATTGTCATACGCAAAAATTTAAGTCCTTATGAAAAAGGCAGAAGTAAAAATGCTATGAAATTAAAATCCTATGATGATGCAGAATGTGAGTTGGTAGGATTTCGCAAGGGTAAGGGTAAATTTGAAAATCAAGTAGGTGCTCTGCTTTGTAAAATGCCTAATGGACAAATCATTAAAATAGGTAGTGGTTTAAAAGATGAAGATAGAAAAAATCCTCCAAAAATTGGTAGTATTGTGACTTATAAATTTAATGGATTGACCAAAAATTCCTTACCTCGCTTTCCGGTTTTTTTAAGAATAAGGGATGAAAATCCTTGACTTTAAAATTATTTTGTGATAAAATATTTCCTTTTGTTTATTCGGGGTGTAGCGCAGTCTGGTTAGCGCACTTGGTTTGGGACCAAGGGGCCGAAGGTTCGAATCCTTTCACCCCGACCATTTTTTATAAATTTATACAAAATGGTGAGTGTAGCTCAGTCGGTTAGAGCATCAGATTGTGGTCCTGAGGGTCGTGGGTTCAATTCCCATCACTCACCCCACTAAGCGCTCGTAGCTCAACTGGATAGAGCGACAGACTTCGGATCTGTAGGTTATGGGTTCGATTCCTATCGGGCGCACCACCAAGATTTTATATGCGTTCATAGCTCAGCTGGATAGAGCAACGGCCTTCTAAGCCGTAGGTCAGAGGTTCGAATCCTCTTGGGCGTACCACTTTGCGGATGTGGTGAAATTGGCAGACACGCCAGACTTAGGATCTGGTGCAGCAATGCGTGAAGGTTCAAGTCCTTTCATCCGCACCACTTACTTTTATCATTTTCAAACAAGAGTTGATTTCTCATAAATTTTATTTCATTTTAAAATTTCTTATGATTGCTAGATAAAATGCAAATTTAATTTAGATAAATTCAAAATTATCTTGCAAAAGATTTGAAAAATAATTAAAATATACAAAATTCAATTCAAGAAGATAAAATGAAAAAAATTAGGTTTAGCTTTAGCAGCTTTAGTTGTTTTAAATGTGTCAGCATTTTCAGGGGGGGGGTTATCACTATACATGATCCTAATTTAGTTAAAGTATCAGGAGGAGATGATGCCTATGCAAAAATAGCTTTAGAGGATGCTAAAGAAGAAATGAAAGATGAATTCAATACTGATAACTTAGAGATTTATGCTATAGAAAGTATCAAAAAAGATGATCCGCATGAATATGATGTTATTCAAAGGGGAACTTTTAAAGTAATGAAACAAGAAATAGCAAAAGGAAAGATTATTTATTATAATGAATTCTTAGTTGTAGATAGAAAAACAGATTGGGCTGCTGATAAGTTCTATAATTTCAAATAATACTTGAAAGCTCTATTATTTTAGAGCTTTCACACCAAAGGTTTTGACTATAAAAAACATAGTATAAAATATATCTAAATTTTAAGCTTTTTAAGTTAAAAATTTCTAGTTTTTTAAATCGTTTTATCTTTTATATCTTTGCTGTAAAGACAAAATCAGCACTCATTAAAAGTCTTTTTCTTGATCAAATTTTTGTAATTTTATTTTTTAGTGTTAAAAATATGATGATATTAACTTTATAAAAGTATTATTATATATTTTTTACTTAGGATAGCAATTATGAAAAAATAATTTTAACCATTCTTTTTTTACTCACTCTTACGCAGGCTAAGGAAATACAAGTTTATGAAAGTCCTACTTGTGGCTGTTGTGATCTTTGGGCTGATTATATGAAAGCTAAAGGTTATGAGGTTAGTGTTCATAAAACCAATGATTTTCTTAAAATCAAAGAAAAAATGGGTATAAAAGATAAGTATCAAAGTTGCCATACAGGCGTGATTGAAGGCTATGCTATTGAAGGGCATGTTCCTGAAAGTGCTGTAAGCTGGTTACTTGAAAACAAACCTAAAGATGTGATAGGAATTTCAGCTCCTGGCATGCTGCAAGGAAGCCCAGGGATGGAGCAAGGATATAGTGAAAATATCCTGTAATTTTGATGAAAAAAGATGGAAGCTATGAGCTTTATGGATATTTCGTAGGAGATAAAAAGCTTTAAGGTAAATTTTTAGCTTTTTACTTTTTTGATTTCTTTTTCAAGTATGCTATAAGGAGTTAAGCCTATAAATTTTTCATCCATTTTTCCTTCTTTGAAAAAACTAAGCACAGGCACTCCATATATTTCCCCAATGGCACTTGAAAGATATTTAGCTGCTCTTTTTTCATAAAACATTGCTAAATTAGATAGACCTTTTTCATCAGCCCAAGCTTTTGCATCATTTGCATCATTTGCATCGCCTAAAACCACAAAGATATTAAAATCATAGTTTCTAGCTAAGTTTTGTAAAATAGGAATTTGTTCTTTGCAAACTCCACAATCTTTTGTGAAAAATACTAAGGCAAAATTTTGTGCTTTATCATTTAGTTTTAGGTTTTTTTTAAAACCATTGTAGGCAAAATTATAGGTTTTGTCACTATTTAAAGCTTTAAAATTTTCTCCACTATCGCAAGCTACAAAAAATAAAGCTATGATTAAAGCAAAGAAATAAGCTTGGATTCGAAAAATTCCCATGGTTTTTCTCCTAAAATTCTCTCTTTTATCACTCCATCTTTGATGATAATGGTAGTAGGGGTTGCAAATACAGCGTAACGATCATTGGTGATTTTAAGATCGTCTTTTAAAACTTTTACATTTTTAAAGTCAAATTGTTCAGCTAAAACTTTAACCACATTGGCATTATCTATGGAATTTATAGCATAAACACTGATTTTATCGGGGTGATTTTGTATGAATTCATCTAAAGAAGGGAGTTCTTTTAAGCAAGAAGGGCAGCCATTTTGAAAAAAGACTAAGACTTTTAAACTTGTATTATCATCAGCAAGTTTTACAGCTTTTCCTAAAGTATCTTTAGCTGAAATTTCAACACTTTTTTCTTCAACTTTTCCAGTATCTTTTGAATTTTCAAAAGAACAAGCATTGAACAAAAACAAAATACTTAAGATTAAAAGGCTTTTTTTCATTTTAACACCCCATGTTGTAAGACAAGGGTTCGATCTGCAAATTTAGCTAAATCAGGATTGTGTGTGATTAAAACTATGGTTTTGCCTTCATTTTTTAATTTTTGCAAGGTTTGAAGAACGATTTTTTCATTAGCTTCATCTAAATTTCCTGTAGGTTCATCTGCGAGTAAAAGTTCTGGGTTGTTGATCAAAGCTCTTGCTATACAAACTCTTTGTTGCTCCCCACCGCTTAATTGACTAGGTAAATGAGTAAGTCTATGTGAAAGTCCTACTTTTTCAAGAACTATTTTGGCATCTTCTTCATCTACACTTGAGTGATAATATTGAGAAAGCATAACATTTTCTAGAGCGTTAAGATAGGGGATAAGGTGAAATTGTTGAAAGACAAGTCCTATTTTTTCACGACGCAAGGTAATTTTTTGCTCCTCATCCATTTGTTTTAGGCTTTCATTATCTAAGATATACTCTCCAGAGCTTGGAGTATCCATGAGTGATAGTATGTTTAAAAGCGTTGATTTTCCACTTCCTGATGGACCCATGATGGCAAGCCATTCTCCTTCATAGACGCTTAAGTTGATATTGCTTAAGGCTTTAACTTTGCCAAATTCTTTATTTAAGTTGTTTATTTTAATAAGTTCTTTTTTCATCATTCACCTTTCAAATTTTCACACACATTGATTTTTAATGCTTTTTTTATAGGAAAAAATGCAGCCAAAAAGGCAAAAATCAAAGAAATGATTAAGGCTATAAAAACAGCTATAAATCTAAAATCAATACTAGAATTAAAAATCAAATAACCAAAGATATTAGCTAAAAATATCCCACAAAAAGCTCCGATTAAACTAGCAAAAAAACTTACTATAAAGCATTCACTAGCAAAAAGTTTAAAAATTTCACTTTTTTTCGCACCCAAGGCTAAACGCAGTGCGATTTCTTTTTTGCGAGAAAATATAATAGAGCTTAAAGTTGTATTGACACTAGTGGTAACTATGATCAATACTACAAGTATGATTAAAAACATTAAAGCTTTTATTTTTCCAAGCACTAAACCTTCGCTTAAGGATACTGAAGATATAGGTTTTGCATCGATGAATTCATTGTTGATTGCTTGTGTTTTGGCTTTAACTTCATCAAAATTTCCATAAACTACAGCATTAGCATAGTTAATACCAGCTCTATCGCTTAAATTTTGCACTACACTCAAAGGAGCTAAAACAATGCTATCAAATTCATCATTGCTTGAAAGTATGCCTTTTATGGTAAGTTTTATACTTTTCCCATTATGGGGATTATAAATTTGAAGTTCATTGCCTGTTTTTAAGCCTAACTGTTTGGCTAGATTAACACCCAAAAAGGTTGAATTTTCATCAAAGCTATTTAAGGAAAAACTTCCTTCTTTGACTTCTAAAAAAGGCTTAGTGATTTTTAAAGCCCTAAAATCAGTGCCTAAAACCACTCCACTTGTACTGCCTAAATTTAAAAAATCATACAAAAAAGGAGTTAAAGCTCTGGCTTTTAAATTTTCTTTTATTTTTTCATAATCAGCATTGGATATAAAATTTTCATCTTGTTTTGGGCTTATTATGACATTTGCCCCGTAAGCTTTTAATTCTTTAGAAAGTTTGGTATCGATATCAAAATAAATATTTAAAAAAGCTGAGCAAGTAAGCGCTCCTATAAAAACACTTAAAATTATAATAAAAAGTCTTTGATAAGAAAAGCTAATGCTTTTAAAAAGCTCATTAAGGAAAAACTTATCTACCATAAAGTACTCCTGCAGCTGAAAGTTGTGTGATATTTTTTATAGGAATCAAGCAACCTAGTAAGGCAATAAGTCCTGCAAAAATAAAGCTTAAAGGTAAAGCTATAAAAGCTATATCAATAAAATATCCAAAAATGTTAAGGCTGATGATTTGAGAAAGCGCTATACCAAAAATAAAACCAAATAAAGCAGCAAATAAAGCTACGATTAAATTTTCACTAGCAAAGATGAGATAAATTTGAAAAGTATTAGCACCAAGTACTTTTAAAAGTCCTATTTCTTTTTTTCTACGATGAATTTCAGAACTCATTAGACTTGAAATTGCAATACTTGCAACAATAAGACAAATAATGCAAGTAATGCCCATTAAGGATTGGATCTTTTTAACTACTAAACTTTGAGCATCGCTTATAGCATTTAGAGCTTTTGCATCAGCACCTGGTAAGCCATCGCTAATTTGACTAGCGATTGAGCCTACATAGGCTGAACAATACCATTTGTCATATTCTAACTGATCTAATTTTTCTTCACCCATGCGACGCACTTTTTCAGAAAGGGCTGATTCAGGTATGGTAAAAGCTCTTACTTCTGCACTTGAGTAAAGCCCTTGTTTGTTGAGTAAATCTTGAGCTAAATTTAAAGGAGTGATGATTTTATTTGACATTTTAGGATTGGCATGAAGTAAAATGCCTACGATTTTTGCTTTTTTGCTTTGATCGTTTTCTCCTATGAGTTTGATAGTATCTCCTAATTTTAGTTTATTGTTTTTAGCAAAGTCTTCGCCCAGCATGATTTCATTGCTATCATCTTTTGCCCATTCTCCTTGCACTGCTAAATAAGGATAAAGACTTTTTATACCTGTGATAAAATCATCATCGTCTTTAATTTTTATAGCTTTTTGAAAATAAGTGCCATAAATAAGTGCTTTTTGCTGGGAGTTTTCAATTGCGATTTTACCTTCTAAAAAAGGAGCAAGTGCGGTGATGTTGTTACGCCAATAAATGTCTTTAATCATATATAAATTTTTTTCTTCTAGGTAGTTTTTGTTTTTTAAGGGTTCATAAAGTTCGTTACCTATTTCTATACTAAGACTTGAGCCTTTGGGTAAAACAAGGATATTAGAGCCATAACTTTTGAGTTGTTTAGTTACTTCATCGCCTATACTTAGGGTAATATTTAGCATAGTAGAGAGTAAAAGCGTGGCTAAAAAACAAGTAAGAAAGGCTAAAAATTTTTGAATTTTGTTTTTAAATATAGAGTTAAAAATCATTTTAGCCAACATCATTTCTCCTTTGAATTAAAAATTGAGCTTCATTTTCTTCTACATATTTCATAGGATCTTTTTTAAATTCTTCATAGTTGTTTTGATTTGAAAAATAATAAGTAATCCCTTTATAGCTATAAGAAAAAGGAGCTTGGGTGTTTATAATTTTAGTTTTTGATACAGGATCTTGCACTTCAATTTCTTTGATTTGACTAAAATAATTAGATCCTGCTATTACATCTTTAACATCTATAGTTATTTTTTGACCATCGTATACGTATTTTAATGGAATAGGATTGCAACCCCCACTTTTACCTATGCTAGGTAAAAAAATACGGACATTACAAGAAATACAAATAAGTTGTCCATCTTTTTTAATATAGCCCATATCTCCACAAATCATACAAGCATCGAAAACAGCTACAGGAGAGTCTTTATCTTCTCTTTTGTTGATAAGAAAAAATCTTATTACTTTACCTTCTGTGCTGATATAAGCAAAGCGGTGAAGTTTATTATCTCTTAAAAGAGTTATATCAAAGATAAATTTACCATTGCTATCAGGTAAAATTTCTTTAGGTTCATCTATAACTAAAGGCTTAGAACTTACCATAAAAAAGTATAAGATGATGCAAAAGCTTACAACACAAGAGATAAAAATACTAGAAAAATAGCTATTGATTAGGTTGTTTTTAGCTTTATTTTTACGGTAATTGGTATCTAAATTTTGTTTTTTGACCATATTTTTTTTACGAATTTTCAAACTTGAAAATGCTAAAAAAGCGATAAAAAATAAATAAATATAAATTCCAAAAACACCAAAATAATTGCTTTTTCCTACAAAGCTAACTAAAAAGGTGTGAGTTTCTATAATAGAATTTCGCATTAAAGTAAGCAAGATATTGGCTAGTGCTTTATCACCTTCTATAAAAACTAGCAATAAGAAAAGTATAAAAATTGATTTTTTATTAATATTTTTTTGCCGTTTTAAAAAGAAAAAAATCAAAATACAAACAAGTAAGCCCAAAATTATAAAACCTAAAGAGGTCATGCCTTCGCTATTGATCAAAGAGCTGGTAAAAATAGGAAAATCTTGACTTAAAAAGTAATAATGTAAGGCTGTACAAAAACTTAAAATTCCTAATAAAATAAAATTTAAAATTTCAATTTTTTTCCAAAAATAAAATATAAAGCTTATTAGCAATAAACTTATAAAAACAAAATCAAAATTAAAAATCAAATTTTCAGTTTTTAAAAATTGTGCTGCAATAAAAAAGGCAAAATATCCAAACAAAAAGCCCAAAAAAACTACTAAAAAACTTTTAAAAATATATTTTTTATCAGGAGTGATAAAGGCCATTAAAATACTTAGTGGCAAAACACTGATAAGAAAATGCACAAAATATATACTCATAATTTACTCTTTAAACATTGTTATTTTAATTTTTCAAATAAAAATAAAAATATTTAAACACTCGGAAAATCCGAGTGTAAAATCATTTTGGTGTGCCTGTGTATTTGAATTTATAATCTACTTTAAAAGGTTCAAACCATTTGCCTACACCCGTTTCTTCATCAACATGGCGTCCAAAACCTTGTTTTTCTGGATTTGAGATATAAAAAGTAAGTTCATAGTTTCCTACACCAAAACCACCTTTTTTATCTTTTTCCATAGCGATATTTGCACCATAATGAGGACCGTCATCAGCCACCATAGGCATTAAAGTTCCGCGTTTAATAGCACCTGTATCAGTATTTTTAAGCTCATAAGCTATAGTTAAATAAGGTATCCAAAAACCTTCTGGAAAGCCATTCGGATTGTTTTTAAGTGCGTGAATATCTGCTTCTAGATGAATATCTGCTAAAGACGCAGCTAAATCAATACCTCTTGGTTCCATTTCTATAGGTTGTAAATAAACAGCAGCTATTTCCATACCGTTTAATTCTTTTGGATCTCCAATTGGAACTTCTCCCGCAAATAAATTTGTGCTAATAACTGCGGCTGCAGCAACTACTGATAAAACTTTTTTTATCATGATTTTTCTCCTTTTTTTGAAATTTGTTTTGTTATTAAAATGCCAATGATTAGCAAGATTAAAACTATAAATTGAGGAATTAAGGTTTCATAGTAAGGATAAATTCCAAGCCATAAAATAGGTTCAAAATTTATAGGTATAAGATCAGGAATGATAACTTTTCCCTCTATGAGCTCAGCTATACCTTTTCCTGTAAAAACAAAAACCATATAAAAAATAATATAAGAAGTGATATAAAAAAATTGTTTTATAGGAATACGAATAGCTCCTGCTTTTAAAAGAAAATATAAAACAATAAGTATTAAAACTCCAAGTCCAAGCCCACCAAAAACAGCACTAAAATCAGTGTTTGTTTTAGCATCAAAAAGTAAGGCTTGATAAAAAAGCACTGTTTCTGCTCCTTCTCTATAAACAGCTAAAAATACGGTGATCCAAAGGGTTTTTGCACTATTGTTTGATATAGCGTCTATAGCACCTTGTTTGATAAAACTTGCCCATTTTTTATTTTGTGCGTTTGAAAGTAGCCAAAAGCCCACATAAAAGAGTAGCAATACGGCTATAAGCATGGTAATACCCTCTATAAGCTCTCTACTTTGTCCTGCATTTTCTTTGAATAGCCAAGAAACTCCAAAAGCGGTGATAAAACTTAAAACTATTCCTGTAAAAAGAGCACTATAAGCAATATTTAGACGATTTTTATTACCACTTTGCACAAGATAAGAAACAATAGCTACAACTATGATTAAAGCTTCCAAGCCTTCACGCAAAATAATACCTAAAGCCCATATAAACAGCGAATAAGGAGCAGAATCTTGAATTTTATCCACGCTGCTTGTTATGAGTTGTTCTAAGTCATTAAAAGTGGCTTCAAGCTCTTTTTTATCTGCGCTTGCTTTAATCAGTGCCACACCTTTGGAGAATAAACTTTCTATTTTAAGTTTTAAGCCGCTATCTACAGCACCGATTTTATTTTCCATACCGCTTGCTTCAAAAATATCTAGATAAATTCCTTGTAAATCATCTACTATAGAAGCACTAAAGCCATCATAATTTTTTAAAATTTCATCTAAAGCAAGCTTGATATCATTGGAAACTTTGGCATAATCTTTGCCTTTTGTTTCATCGTTAAAGCCTGAAATTTGTAAACTTGAAAGTTTTGAATTTGGAATTTGTAAGAAAACATCAAAAATTTGTTCTTCTATGTTATCTAAGCCATCTCTTAAGCCTTTTTCATCTATTTTTTCACCGTTGATTTGGCGTATAAGGGTGCGTATGGCTTGTTGAATTTTTTGATCGTTTCCTGCTTTAGTAAATTTATTCACTAAAATTTCTACTTTAGTATTTCGATAGTCATTAAATAAGGCATCATTTAAAAAATCTTTACTAGCTTGGTAGTTTTTTTCTTTAAAAGCATTAGCAGCCTGTGAAAATTTGGTAGAGATATTATCTAGTATAAATTGTAATCTTGCATCCATTGCAGCAGCAGCTTGTAAATTAGCGCTTGTATTATCATCTGTAAGTTTGCTCGTATCGTTGTTTGCAGATGTGGAAGCTTGGGTGGTTAAAGAGCTTTGTGTTAAATCTTTTTTATCCACGGCCATCATTTGTGCGATTAAAGCTTCTGCATCAGCTTCGCGTTTGGCATTGGCTTCTAAGCTTGATTTTTCAGCTTTAGCCTTATCATAGTTTGTATTACTTGCTTCTGCTTTTAAACGGTATCCATTTTGTAAAATTGGGGCTACTTCATCAAGATCATAATAAAGACTATCAATTAAAGCATTAATTTGTGTCAAAGGAGCTTCATCTTTATACATGCGACGCAAATTTACAAATTTACGCTCCATGGTGATGGCTTTTCTTCCTATGTTTCTTCCTATAGGGCCTTCCATATTTTCAAAATGTTGAAAATACGCATCTTCGCTAAGCTTTTTGGCGCCTAGATTATCGCCCTTTTTGTAAGTTTCTATGCTTTGTTTTAGCATGTCTTTGATAAGATTTGCTTCATTAATATAATCATCTACTCTAGCAAAAGCTGAGCTTGATAAAAAAATACTTATAATTAAAAATATAATTTTAAAAATTTTCATTATCATTATCCTTGGTTTTTGATAAAAATAATATTTATTATCAAAATAAATAATGGCTAGTATAATATTAAAAATCTTAAATAGAACTAAAACAAGATTCTATAATCAACAAATATTTTTATTATTATTTTTATTATATTGTACTTTAAGATATATTTTAATAAATATTTATTGTTTCTATTTGTAAATTATCGTCAAAGAAAATTTTTGCATAAATTCTAATCCAAGAAAATTTTTTTGCACATACGCAAATACAAACTTTTATTTTGATTTAACTCTTTGAAAAGGTTTTTATTTTTATTCATACAATAATAAAATTTTTATTTTTTATTAACATAGCACTTCCTAATGGACGAGAATTAACTTTATTATTGTTTATAGTACTAAAAATTTGTATAGGATTTTGTTTTAAAAAATCTATAATTTTTTCAATTTTAGAGATTATTTTCCTTTTTAAAGATTTTAAAAAACTTAACAAAAAATATTAAGTTTTGAAAGTATCATCCGATTTTAAATTAAGTCTTAAGACTTAATTTAAACTAAGGAGGGCGATATGGTTTCAGATGTTTCTATGAGTAATGCTAATTTAATAACTGCTGTGAATACTTCAGTTTTAAAAAAGTCTATGGATACAAACGAAGCATTGATGAATGAACTCATCGAAGGTATGGAAGGTATTTCTCAAGCTTCTGCTCCACAAATTAGTTCTAGCGGTTTGGATATTTACGCTTAAATATCTTAAGTATGCAAGCTTGAGAACTTTTTTGGAACTTAAGCTTGTTTTTTAAATAATTATTTCTTTAGCATTTTTCCGTTATAATTTTTTATAGTATTTTTTAGGAGTAAGGATGCAAATGATAAAGAAGATAGTTTTAAGTGAAACTTTTCCAGGTATTTTACTTATATTTTTTACATTTTTAGCTTTATTATGTAAAAATTCTTCTTTAAATGCTATCTATACAGATTTTTTTCATGCCAATTTTACGGTAGGATTTGATTATTTTCAAATTTCAAAATCATTAGATTTATGGATAAATGATGGTCTAATAGCTATTTTTTTTCTTTGTATAGGACTTGAGTTAAAATACGAAATTTTGCGTGGCCAACTTAAAAATATAAGAGCTGTATCTTTACCTATATTCGGTGCTTTAGGGGGCATGATTACTCCTGCTTTGATTTTTACTATTATTAATTATTCTCATGATTTTGCTATGAAAGGTTGGGCAATACCTACGGCAACTGACATAGCTTTTGCGGTAGGTATTTTGATGCTTTTGGGTAATAAAATTCCTACAAGTTTAAAGCTTTTTTTACTTTCTTTGGCTATTTTTGATGATTTAGGAGCTATTTTAATTATTGCTTTATTTTATACAGATCAACTTTCGGCTTTAGCGATTATTATTTGTTTGTTTTGTATTTTTGCTTTGCTTTTGTTAAATTATTATCATGTTACCCATCTTTCTTTATATGTATTAACAGGTGTTATATTATGGATAGCTATGCTTAAAAGTGGCGTACATGCAACCTTGGCTGGAGTGATTATTTCTCTATTTATACCACTTGATACAAAAAATAAAAAGCCTTATTTGCATGAAGTTCTTAAGAGTTTAAATCCTTGGGTGGTTTATTTTATTTTACCTTTATTTGCTTTTGCTAATGCTGGAATTGATATTAAAGATATGCATCTTGGTTCTATATTTTCACCTGTAAGTCTTGGAATTATTTTAGGATTATTTTTAGGAAAACAATTAGGTGTTTTTATTTTTTGTTTTATTGCCATTAAGCTTAAGCTTGCAAAATTACCTGAAAATATTAAATATGGAAAATTTTATGGTATTTGTATTTTAACGGGTATTGGTTTTACAATGAGCTTATTTATTGATGGTTTGGCTTATAAAAATAGTGATATTTTTGAACATGCGGATAAACTTGCTATTTTAATAGCTAGTTTTTTAAGTGCCATTATTGGTTTTATTTATCTTAAGATTGTTAAATGAATAATGTAATTACTAAATTAAAAACTTTGGTTTTAAATGAGGCTTTTGGAGGTGTTTTACTTATAGTTTGCACTTTGCTTGCTTTGCTTGTGCAAAACGGGTCTTTTAGCGAACATTATCGAGAATTTCTAAATTTAAAAGTCGGATTTAGTATCGGTGAATTTGAGCTTAATAAGCCTTTTTTGCTTTGGATTAATGATGGGCTTATATCTATATTTTTCTTTGCTATAGGACTTGAGCTTAAGAAAGAATTTTTGCATGGGGATTTTAAAAATCCTAAAAATATTGTTTTGCCTTTTATGGCTGCTTTAGGAGGTATACTGATACCTGCAATGATATTTGCTTTGGTAAATATAGGAGATGCTTATACTTTAAAAGGTTGGGCTATACCTACAGCTACAGATACAGCATTTGCTTTAGCGATTTTAATGATGTGCGGTAAGCATATTCCATCAAGTTTAAAAATCTTTTTACTTTCTTTAGCTATCTTTGATGATGTGGGTGCTATTTTAATTATAGCTATTTTTTATACGACAAAATTATCTATAGCAGCTTTTGTAGTTGCGGGAATTGCTATTTTGGCAATGCTCGTTTTAAATCTTTTAGGGATAACAAGAAAATCTTTTTATTTTATTTGTTCAGTTATTCTTTGGATTAGTGTTTTAAAAAGTGGCGTACATGCAACCTTGGCTGGGATTATAACAGCAATTTTTATACCAATGCAAACTAAAAATGGAGAACCATTTTTAGAAGAAATTTATGAAAGCTTAAAATTTTGGCTCGCTTTTGTTATCTTGCCTTTGTTTGCTTTTGCTAATGCTGGAGTAAATTTATCTAATATTGATATTGGATCAATTTTTTCAGGTGTAAGTATAGGTATTTTTTTAGGTCTTTTTATAGGTAAACAAGTAGGTGTATTTTTATTTTCTTATTTGGCAATCCGCTTTAAATTTGCAGCCTTACCTCAAGGTTCAAATTTAAAACAACTCTATGGAGTTTGTATACTTACGGGTATTGGTTTTACAATGAGTTTGTTTATAGATGGCTTGGCATATGAGGTCAGTGATATTTTTAATTACGCAGATAATTTAGCTATCCTCATAGCTTCATTTTGTTCTGGAATTTGGGGTTTTATTTATCTTAAATTTTTTGCTACTCGATCTTAAGGGGACTGATGAAGTATGCTTTTTTTATAATTATATTTTTCATAAGTGGGTGTAGTTTTTATCAGAATTTAAACTATACTCGTCCGATTTATAATACAAATAAAGAAACAAAACTTAAGACTATAGCAAATGAATGGAAAAAAACTCCTTATGTTTTAGGTGGAACTACTAAAAAAGGTGCTGATTGTTCAGGGTTTACACAGAATGCATTAGCTCAGCTTAATATACGCATACCTCGAACTACAAAAACTCAATTAGGTTCTGGGAGAAAAGTTTCTAAATCAAAATTGCAAACAGGAGATTTGGTATTTTTTAAGACAGGTAGAGGGCCAAATGGTATGCATGTTGGTATTTATATGAGCAAGGGAAAATTTATACATTTATCTACTAAAGGTGGAGTAAAAGAAGCCGAGCTAAATAGCTCTTATTGGAAGGCTCGTTATATAGGAGCAAGAAGGTATTAAAGTGAAAATAGGTGTATTTGATAGTGGAGTAGGGGGGCTTAGTGTTTTAAAATCTCTTTATGAAGCTAGACTTTTTGATGAAATTATCTATTATGGAGATACCGCAAGAGTTCCTTATGGGGTGAAAGATAAAGATACTATTATAAAGTTCTGTCTTGAAGCATTAGAATTTTTTAAACAATTTCAAATCGATATGCTTATAATCGCATGTAATACTGCTAGTGCTTATGCTTTAGATGCTTTAAGATTAAAAGCACATTTTCCCGTATATGGTGTAATTGATGCAGGGGTTGAAGCAACGATAAAAGCTTTGCATGATAAAAATAAAGAAATTTTAGTGATTGCCACAAAAGCAACAATTAAATCAGAAGAATATCAAAAACGTTTGTTATCTCAAGGATATACAAATGTGGATGTTTTAGCTACAGGGCTTTTTGTGCCTATGGTTGAAGAAGGTATTTTTGAAGGAGATTTTTTGCAAAGTGCTATGGAGTATTATTTTAAGGATATTATATCTCCAGATGCTTTGATACTTGCTTGCACACACTTTCCTTTATTAAGTCGATCTTTGGGTAAATATTTTGGTGCTAAAACAAAATTAATTCACTCAGGAGATGCTATAGTTGAATTTCTTCAAGAAAGAGAAGATATAAGTTTAAAAAATCATAAAGCAAGATTGCATTTTTATGCTTCAAGTGATGTTGAATCTTTAAAAAATACTGCTAAAATTTGGCTAAATTTATAAGGAAATAAAATGATAGAATTAAAAAAACCAGATGAAATAGAAAAATTAAGAATAGCAAATCAAATTGTAGCAAAAACTTTAGATTTTTTAGAGAATGAAATTAAAGCGGGGATGAGCTTAAAACAAATCGATAAAATGGCAGAAGATTATATTGTAAGTCTTGGTGCTAAACCATCATTTAAGGGACTTTATGGTTTTCCAGGGGCAATTTGTACATCTTTAAATCAGGTTTGTATTCATGGAATTCCAGATGATAAAATTATTAAAGAGGGTGATATTTTAGGTCTTGATGTGGGAAGTTTGATTGATGGATATTATGGAGATGCTGCAAGGACTATTGCTATAGGAGAAGTTTCGCCTACTGATAAAGCTTTAATCTCATGTGCTAAAGATGCTTTATATTATGCTATAGATATTATTCATGATGGGATGCGTTTTAAGGAACTTTCAGCTGCTTTAGGCGAATTTATCCATGCAAGAGGTTTTGTCCCGCTTCGTGGATATTGTGGGCATGGTATAGGACGAAAGCCCCATGGAGAACCTGAAATTTTAAACTATTTAGAAAAAGGTGCAAGTGCAAAAAGTGGCCCTAAAATTAAAAATGGAATGGTGTTTTGCATAGAGCCTATGATATGCCAAAAAGATGGAACCCCAAAACATTATAATGGAAAATGGGATGCTGGAAGTGTTGATGGACTTAATGCAGCTCATTATGAACATTGCGTTGCTGTGATTAATGGACGTGCTGAAATTCTTTCTATGATATGATATTAAATTATAAAAATAATATTTTTTCTTAAAATCCTAAAAATTTAAAATTTTTTAAATAATATTGTAGTAACATTCTTTAATAATTTAAGTTACTAAATAATATTTTTATCATATATTAAGTGTTATTAGAATAAAATGTCACATCGTATTAAACTAAAATATAAATATGGTTTAGTTTAAAGAGATCTTTTAAGATCTCGTTTGGGTTAGGCTATTTCCCTCCCCCTTTTTATTCGTAGCCTAACTCTCTTTTAAGAGTTTGGAAAATCTCTTTAAGCTAAATATATTATATTTGCTTAAAGAGAACAAACGATTACTATTCTTATTTAAATAAATTTTTAAAATCCATTGTAGAGTTATAGATTCCAGTATTATCCATAGTTTCGCCCATGGTGATTGCGGTTGCTAACTCCGATAGAATGATTTTTATTTCATCTCTTTTATCTTGTATATAGGCCAATACACCTTCGTAATTACTTGTTTGAAGAATTAAAAGTGGATTGGCAATTTCAAATTCAAAAAGTTTTTTACCAACATAAACATTGAAAATATTTCCAAAAAGGGCTGTTCCCATGAAAGAGCAGTTTTGTATAAGTTGTGATGCTGTGGCATCAAGAGTTCTTTTTTGCATATCATCTGAATTTTCATCTATTCTTTCTAGAATGCTTTTTTCTATTTTTTTTAAAGACATATCAAGCACTTGAAGTGCTCCTATAAAATCATTTGCATCGTTGATTTGAGAGCAAATTTGATTTGCTTTAAATTCATTCACACCTTGAATTTCACCTAAGTGTTTTTTAAATATATCTAAATCACTTTTCATTGTTTACCTTTCAAAAATATTGCTAAATATTTAAAAAGCAAAAAGTGTTCCTAAATTAGGATAAGTTAGAATTTACCCAAAAAACAATCTCATTGCCAATTTTATTCAAGGCTTTTTGAAAAGCATTATAAATAGAGCGGATATCTTTTTTTTCTATTTTTTCTTTGGTATTGAAAATTTTATGAGCTATTATTTGATTGTTTTCAAGATTTATGAAATTTACGCTTATAGAAATTTGAGCGTAGTTTTCATTGTTGTTAAGAATTTGCTCAAAAGAATTAATCCTGCTTTCAAGGGCATAATCTGCATTTAAAGAGCTTGTTGAAGAAAGCAAGGTTGTAAAAATATTGCTTTGTTCAAATTTTGACAAAATTAAAAAAGAGTAAAGATTGCTTGGTAAATCTCCCCAGAAATAATGCGCATATTTGTTGCTAAAACCATTATCTATATAGATAATGGCTCGCGAATTTAAATATAAAGGTATATCTGTATTGCGAATTTTAAGAATTTTACTGGTTTTTTTAAAAAAAATATTTGAGTCTATTCCTTCATCTTTTAATATGATATTTTCATTTTTATTGATGGTTTCGTGTCTTAAAGAGCATCCGCATAACATAAAAATAAAAGTCAAAATATAGAATAATTGCTTTAGCATTATTTTTCTCCTGGTCCTAGTTTAGGTTTGGTTTCTTTAAAAATCAAATCAGCAGGGCTGTTTTGTAAATTTTCTATTAGAATATTGCTTTCAATTAAAACTCGTTTAAAAAGCTCTAAATTTTGCATCAAAGATACTTTAATATCATCATAAGTGTTTAATTTTTCATCAGCTTTTTTTATGAAATTTTTTAAAATCGTTGTACTTTCTTTTATGTCTTTAAGACTGGAGTTGAAATTTTGCGCACTAAGGCTTATATTATCAGCCATTTTTCCTATTTTTAAACTTGCGTTTGAAAGATTAAGGCTTAAATTTTTAGAATTAGCGTTTAAATTTGCACTCAGTTCTGCCAGATTTTGCAAAAGGATTTCTAGATTTTTAAGATTTTTTTCGCTTAAAAGTTCTTTTGATTTATCATCGGCCGTTTTAACCAAAGAAAAAATATGTTCACTTTGTCTGTCTATGGTTGCTAAAAAACTTTCTTTAAAAGGAATGACTGGAAGTTTTCCCTGTGCAGATACTAAATCTTTGCTATTTTTACTTCCACCTTGAAGTTGAACAAACTTAAGTCCTGTGATACCTTGAAGTTGCAAAGTAGCAAAGGTGTCTTCTTTTATGGGGGTATTGTTTTTGACCTTGATGCGTATGTTAACGCCGAGTTCATCTTGATTATAAATACTGATTTCTTCTACACTGCCTACTTCCACGCCCAAAAGCCTTACGGGTGCTTTTATACCAAGTCCTGCAACGGATTCTTGTGTGTGAATTTCATAATATTTAAAACTTTCTTCTTTAGAGTATCCCCCAAGCCAAAGTATGAAACCAAGACTTGCAAAAAACACTCCAAAAACAAAAAGTCCTACAAAAAAATAATTTGCTCTATTTTCCACTTTTACTCCATAAATCTTTTAAAAAGTCTTTCATTTTGCATACGTAATCCTTCATAGGTGCCGCAAAATCCAACTTTTTTATTTTCTAAAATGATAAAGCGATCAAGTAAATTTTTCATGCTTTCTTTATCGTGTGTAACTAAAATGATATTTAAATCAAAACTTTTTTTCAATTCTAAAACTAAATCATCAAATTCTCGGCTACTATGAGGATCAAGTCCCGAAGTAGGTTCATCTAAAAAAAGTAGTTTGCTATCGAGCGCTAAAGCCCTAGCAATTGCTACTCTTTTTTGCATACCGCCACTAAGTTCGCTTGGAAATTGTTTTAAAACACTTTCATTTAAACCTACCATCTTTAGCTTCATTAAAACCAGTTCTTGTATGCTATTTTCATCTAAATAGGTATATTCTTTTAAAGGAATAGCAATATTTTCATAAACATTAAAAAAACTAAAAAGTGCAGCAAACTGAAAAACCACACCCCATTTCTTACGTAAAATAAGTGCATCTTCTTCGTTGATATTTTTAAGTTTATAGCCTAAAATTTCATATTCTCCACCATCAAAATGTTCAAGCATAAGCATTTGTTTTAAAAGGACGGATTTTCCACTTCCACTACCTCCTAAAATGCCAAAAATTTCATTTTTTCTTACTTCAAAACTTATGCCATCATGGATGATTTTTTCTCCAAATTTTGTAATGATATTTTGCGCTTTAATAACCATTTAAATTCCTGCAGAAGTTAAAATAACAGAAAATAAAGCATCAAAAGCTATCACCCAAAAAATAGCATTTACAACGCTTTTTGTTGTATAAATTCCTATACTTTGTGTAGTGTTTTTTACTTCAAAACCACGAAAACAAGCAATAAGCCCTATTAAAAATCCAAAAATAGGTGCTTTTGCAAGTCCTATAAAGATATGTTTTATATCTACAGCTTCTCTAAAGCGTCTTAAAAATTCAGCAAAAGAAATATCAAGATTTAATTTTGCAACCATCATTCCACCTATAATACTGATCGCATCGCTAATGGCAACGATTAAAGGCATAGCTACTACCAAAGCCATAACGCGTGGAATTATAATAAATTCAAAAGAACGAAAACCCATAGTATTCATAGCTGCAATTTCATCAGTGATTTTCATCACCCCAATTTGTGCGGTATAAGAACTTGCACTTCTTCCTGCGATCACTATGGCAGCGATTAAAGGTGCAAGTTCTCTAGTGGCTGAAATTCCCATCAAATCCACTATGAAAATATTGGCTCCAAATTGTGCGAGTTGATAAGCAGCCTGATAGGCTAAAACCACTCCTACTAAAAGAGCGGTTAAAATAACTATAGGCAAAGCTTTAAAAGCAGAATTTTCTATATGATATAAAAAAGCAATAAAGCGAAAATTTTTAGGATTTTTAAGGCATAAAAAAAGACTTGTGAAAAAAGCTCCTGTAAAATTGATGAATTTTCTTAAAATTTTTAAAAGTTCTAAACTTAATTTTCCAAGATCGATAAAGTATTCACTGAAATTTTTATATGATTTTTTTGTTTTGCTTAGTCTTTGGTAGTTTTTTTCACAAAGTTCAAAAAGAGTTTGAAAGCGTGAATTTAAGCCTTCTTTAGTGATTTTAATATTTTTATCTTTAAGGTCATTTTCCAAAGCAAGGAAAAATCTCACTCCTGCAGTATCGATTGCTTTTAGATCCTTAAAATCAAAAATCACTTCCTTGCTTTGAATCAAAGCTAAAAAATCTTTTATTTTTAACTTATAAATGTTTGTTTTATCCCAAATTCCAAAGATAAAAAGAGTGTTATTTCGAAATTTGAAATTTGTATTCATTTTATTTGCTAAGGATAAAATTTACAAGCTTTGAAACGCTAAATCCAAAGTGTTCAAACACATCTTTGTCTTTGCCACTTTCTCCAAAACTTTCTATGCCATACACTTTGTGGCAAAATTTATAAAGTTCATTAGAATGTGCAGCTTCAATACCTATAACTTCACCTTTTAACAATCTTTCTTGATAAGCTTTATCTTGTTTTTCAAAAAGCTCGAAACAAGGCATAGAAATGACATTACATGAAAAACCTTGTTTTTCAAGTTCGTTTGCACACTCTAAACAAAGCCAAACCTCACTTCCACTCGCTAAAAGTGTAAATTTAGCATTTTTGCTTTCTCTAAGTAGATACGCTCCATTTTTTACATCTCCAAAAATAGGTTCATTTAGAGCTTTTAGTTTTTGGCGTGAAACCACAAAGGCACTTGGAATATCAGCATTTAGAGCTACTTGCCAAGCTTTGACATTTTCTACTCCATCAGCCGGTCTAAAAGTTAAAAAATTTGGCATAGCTCTAAAGGTGCTAAGTTGTTCTATGGGTTGATGCGTTGGTCCATCTTCGCCCACACCTATACTATCGTGCGTGAAAATGAAAAAATGTTTGATTTTCATTAGGGCTGCTATTCTTGCAGCCGGTTTTAAATATTCGCTGAAAATGAAAAAAGTTGCCGAAAATGGCAAGAAGATCCCATATCTTGCAAAAGCGTTGTTAATCGCTGCCATAGCGTGTTCTCTGATTCCAAAATGGATATTTTTACCTTCTATAAAATCCCCCATATCGTGAAGTTCTGTTTTGTTTGATGGTCCTAAATCTGCACTTCCACCTAAAAATCCTTCTAAATTTTTGGCTAAAATATTTAAAATTTCACCATTGCTATCTCTTGTGGCAAGATCTCTTCCTTTAAAATCAGGATAATCTATCTTGCTAAAATCAGGTTTTAAAAGTCTTTCTAAAAGTCCTTTTTTACCGCTTTTTTCAAGTTTATCTTTCCATTTTGCTTCTTCTAAGTCCCCAAGTTCTACAGCACTTTCAAAGCGAATTTTGCTTGCTTGTGGTATATAAAAACTTAAATTCGGATCAAAACTCGCTTGTTCTTTGGCTTTTTTAATCACTTCTTCACCCAAAGGTGCACCATGGCTTTTATGACTGCCTTCAAGCTCTCCTGCACCCTTTGCTATAGTTGTTTTTGCGATGATAAGACAAGGTTTTGTAGCTTTTTTGGCTTGTTCTAAGGCTTTATCGATTTCTTCATAATTGTGTCCATTTATGCTTAAAACTTCAAATCCTTGTGCTTCAAAACGCATTTTTACATTTTCGTTAAAGGCTAAACCTACATCGCCTTCTATGGAGATATTATTGCTATCGTAAATGAGTATGAAATTATCAAGTTTATGAAGTCCTGCTAAAGAACAAGCCTCATAAGAAATGCCTTCTTGTAAATCTCCATCTCCACAAAGGCAATAAATTTTATGATCAATTAAATCACTACCTAGTAAATTTTGTGCTTTTTTTGCTGCCATAGCAAAACCTACAGCATTGGCAACACCTTGTCCTAAAGGACCTGTAGCAATTTCTACTCCAGGAGTTGAAATTTCAGGGTGTCCTGGAGTTTTAGAATGAAGTTGGCGGAAATTTTTAAGATCTTCTAAGCTTAAATCATAACCGCTTAAATATAAAAAACTATAAAGTAAAGCACTTGCATGACCGCCTGAAAATACTAATCTATCGCGGTTTAACCAAGTTGGATTTTTAGGATTATGTTTTAGATGATAGCTTAAAACGCTTAAAATATCTGCCAAGCCTAAAGGTGCTCCAGGGTGTCCTGAATTTGCTTTTTGTACCATATCTGCACTTAAAAATCTTAGAGTATTTGCTTGTTCTTGTAAAATTTGAATGTCCATTTTTTACCTTTATAAGTATTGAATTATTAAATCTTGTATCATTTGTGCGAGTTTTTCATCGAGTTTTTTTAAGTCTTGCTCGCATTCATTAAGAAAACTTTCTTTTGTTTTAATGGCTTGTTCAAGCCCAAGTAAATTTACAAAAGAGTTTTTATGTGTGTCGTTGTTAGTAGGCTTTCCACTTTGTTCTTGGCTTGTTGTTATGTCGATAATATCATCATTGATTTGAAAAATTAGTCCTAATTTTAAACCAAGATTATAAATTTGATTACTTTCTTCGTTACTAAGTTCACAGATTTCACAACCCATTTTTAAAGCCGCTGCAATTAATCTTGCAGTTTTTTGTGTATGTAAAAACTCAAGTTCATTTAAGCTCAGTCTTTTGTCTTCAAAAAAACAATCAATAGCTTGTCCTATGACCATTCCATTAAGCCCTGCATTAAAAGCAAGAGTTTTGATGAGTTTTATTTTAATTTCATCTTTTAAATTGACATGGCTTAAAACAAAAAAAGCTTCAGTATTTAAAGCATCACCCACTAAGATAGCTGTAGTTTCATCATAGTTTTTGTGTAAGGTTGGAATTCCTCGTCTAAAGTCCGCATTATCCATAGCGGGTAAATCATCGTGTATGAGTGAATAAGTATGGATAAATTCCAAAGCTAAAGCCACATCTAAAGCTTGATTTAAAAGTTCAGGCTTATTGCTTTGTACTACGCTTAAAAGCAATTGTGCGCGAAAATGCTTTCCTCCTGCTCTTAACATAAGGGCTAAAGCTTCATTAAAAAAAGGATGAAAACTTTCAACTTTGGGTAGATTTTTTTCTAAGTGATGGATGAAAAGTTCTTTCAAATTCACTTTGTAAGCCTTATAAAAAATTGAAATTTACCATCGCCACCTGAGTTGGCATTTCCACCTAGTTCATTGTTGAAATTTGATAAAGGTAATTTAGTACTTTTGCGTTCAATTAAGATGCTAAAGTCATTACCAGCACTTAAAATATTTTGTAATTCTTTAAAATTATTTAAAATAATATTATTAACGCGTAAAATTTTATCTCCTACCATAAATCCTGCATTTGATGCTTTTGATTTTGGATCTATTTTAGTTACAATAAGACTAGTATTAACCGTTAAACCAAGATTGCTTGTGAAATTTGTAATTTTTGGTTTTGGTTTAGAATCAGGAAGGTTAAATTTGCTCAAATCTTTTGCAAAAACTTCAGTAGAAATATTTAAATCCATATTATCGCGCAACACTTGAAAATAAAGAGTGCTTCCACGATCTGCAAAGAGAATTTTTTCATTGAGTTTTCTTAAATCATTGGCGGGTAAACCATCAACACTTATAACTTGATCATTGACTAAAAATTGTGGATTTTTTCTTACATTGTTAACATAAATTTTATTTTCTCGAACAACAAAATCAACGCCAATATCTCCCCAATAAACATCGTTGTATTTCATAAAATGTTTTAAATAGCGATTGCCTATAAAAGAGCTATTATTTAAAGCAATCCCCATCATTTCACAGCATGGAGTCCCTAAAAGTCCTATTTTAGAATTAAAATCAAGTTGATCTTTTTCATCAATATTTTGAGCTAAATATTTAATATGCCCTATATAGGGTTTATTAGGATCCCAAATTCCAACCCAATCATTACGAGTAAGTTTTTCTTCATCACCCATAGGAGTAGGGATTAAGCTAAAGTCAGTTCTTACAAGATATAAATTTAAAAATGGATCATATTTTACATATTTGTTAAGCTTAGCATTAGGCTGTTTTAATACAGCAAGTAAATTTTCACTGAGTGCGAAAGCTGGCATTCCTTCATAGTTGAGAATACTTGCCTTATTTCTTTCATAACCTGCTAAAAAATCTTCAAATTTAGGTCTTTCTATGCCAAAAGACAAAGTAAAAAGCATGCAAATAATTAAAATTTTTTTCATAATTTCATACCTCCAAAACCGCTTAAAACATCATTTGCCATACTTGAGCGATTTTGCGCAACCATAGCCAAAACATCATTAATCGCAGAAATAAGTAAAATTTGCAAGGACTCTTTATCTTCAAGTAAAGAATCATCAATGCTAACATCGATAATTTCACCCTTTCCATTAGCACTTACTTTAACAAGTCCTGCTCCACTTTTGGCGCTAAATTCACGATTTGCAAGTTCTAGTTCTATATTTTTTGCTTTTTCTTGAACTTGATTTAAAAGTTCTCCCATTTTAGAAAAATCCATATTTTCAAACATTGATTATCCTTGATTTTTTAAAATTTCATTAACAACTACTTTATCACTAAAAGGATATTTTATCCCTTTAATTTCTTGAGTAGTTTCATCACCTTTGCCTAAAATAACGACTAAATCGTCATTTTCTTTTAGTTCTAAAGCTTTTTTTATGGCTTCTTTTCTATCTTCTAACATTAAAACTTTTTCATTTTTTTCAAAGCCAGATAAAATTTCTTTCATGATGGTTTTTGGATCTTCATTACGTGGATTATCGCTTGTAATGATAGCAATTTTTGCAAAATGTTCGACGATTTTTCCCATTAAGGGGCGTTTGGTTTTATCTCTATCTCCACCTGCTCCAAAAACAACGATGAGTTTTTTATTTTTAAGAGTGTCAAGCACTTTTTCAATACCATCAGGCGTATGAGCAAAATCCACAATCACACCTTTTGCTACTTGTTCTACCCTGCCACAAACCCCGCCAAATCCATTGATAGCTTTTTCCAAATCTTTTAAATCAGGCTTTACGAGTTCATTCACACAAGCACTAGCAGCTAAAAGATTGTAAAGATTAAAAAGTCCTAGTAAAGGCGAATCTATATGGAAGGTTTGATTTTTATTTGTTACAATAGCACTAATACCTTCTTCTAAAGAATAAGCTTTGATTTGATATAAAGCAGGATTTTCTATGCCATAAGTAAAAGCATTGCGCACATTAAATTTAATAGCCAAAGCATCTTTGTTGATAAATTTTAAACTCTCATCGGTAAAAAAAAGCTCTTTTGCTTCTTTATAATTTTCAAAATTTCCATGAAAATCTAAATGATCTTGAGTGATATTAGTAAAAATTTTAGCAGCAAATTTTAAGCCTTCGATACGGTTTTGAACAAGAGCGTGTGAGCTTACTTCCATGATGAAAAAATTACATTTTTTTTGAGTGGCTATTTGTAGGTATTCTAAGGTTTTAAGAATAGGGGAGGTGGTTAAGGATTTTTCATCGATTTGTTCATCATTGATAAAAGCTCCTCTTGTCCCACAAAGCCCACATTTATAATCTAAATCCAGTAAGATAGAATAAATCGCTGCTGCGGTTGTAGTTTTGCCATTGGTTCCTGTGATTCCTATGATTTGAATCTTTTCATCGATTTTTAAAAGTTTTTTACACTCATTTACATCAATGATTTTTGCACCTTTTTCTAAGGCTTGAGCGTGAAATTTAGCATTTTGTGTGGTTTGTAAAAAAAAGCATTCTTTTTCACACTCTAAGGTATTATCTGTAATGAATGAATTTTCAAGTTTTAATTTCACTTTTAAATCCTATGAGTTTTTCTTGGAGTTTGATAAATCTATCATTTGCCCAAAAATGAGGCATAACATTTTCTATGTAATTTAAAGTCATATCTTTATAGCCATTATCAAGTAATTTTTCCAAAAAATCTAAAAAATCATCACGATTATCAATAACTAATTTAGTACTATTAATGATATTTTCAAAACTTTTTTGAAAGCCAAGTTTTTCTTCGCTTTTTAAAAAATCTTGATAATTTAGTGCATGCCCATCTTCAAATTCATTTTCTTGTTTATTTTCTTGCTTTTTAAACTCGATTGTATTTAAAATTTCTTCTAAGTCTTTATCGATACTAGAAATTTTGTAATGTTCTATATAAAAATCAAAAAGTAAAGAAGCTTCTTTAGGAGATTTTAAAGCAAGATCGCAAAGGCAGATAAAATTCAACAAACGTTTATTTTTGCGTTTTTCATAAGCCATAGAAAAATACATTTTTGCAGTTTTAAAATCTTTCTTGTAAAAATGTTCAATTCCAAGTTTTTTATAATTTTGCAAATTCGTCTGCTCCGCCATTTAAATTGATTAAAGTGATTTCTGGATGAATATCGATCTTAAGTTGCCTTTCAAGGCCATATTTTAGCGTTGTTCCGCTTGATGCACAGCCTTTGCAAGCTCCTATTAAATGGATATAAACGATTCCATTTTTAATTCCTAAAAATTCAAGCCCTCCGCCATCACGTTCAAGCATAGGCAAGCTCTTTTCTAAACTTGCTTTAACAGGATTTATAAGCTCTTCATCACTAAAAGGCATCATAATTTATCCTTAAAAATTTTTATATACTTTAGCGTGATTGTGTTTAAAAAAAGGTAAATTAAGGCTTGAAATTTAAATAAATTAAAAAGGTTTATCATTATCTTGTGTGCTAAATCCTAAATCATAAGCTGTAAAGTTTTTGTTACCAAAAATTCTATTTAAGTTTCTAAATGATTGTTGTAGAATTTCTTCGTTTTTTTCATATTTTAAGAAGCTTAAATATTCTTTTAAAAAATTATTTAATTCTTCGGTATTTAAATTTTTAATCAAAAGATTTAAATTCTTATCAATAAGCGTAAAAAGTTGTTTTTTTAATGCGAGTGTAGAATTTTTAATTTTTACATTGTTTAAAAAAGCTAAATTAACCTTGCAAATACCTAACAAGAATTCGCTATAGTTTAAATTTTTTCGAATATTTTTACTTTCAAATTCTCTAATATCACTATCTTCATAACCTTTTTTTTCTAAAATTTTATCCAATAAAATCTTATGCTTAAAACAAACACTATCACTAATTTGCTTAAAATCGTTACATATATCTGGATGCTGTTTTAAAAAAGCTATAAGTTCTAATTCTGCAATGTGATTTTTTTCTTTATGAAAATTATGTTTATTTTGAGAAATTAAAGGGGTTTGTATGGTTTTTTTTGAATTTTGTGATAAGATTATAAATTTCTCATCCACTTTTAATAAATTTGCAACTAGATTAGTATAAGAATTTGCTATTAAAGGTTCAAGATTAAAGGTGTATTTTTGTATGGTTTCTAAAGCCTTTTGTTTATCAAGGGTAGAATTTATAGAATAAGTAGATATTAAGCGTCTGATATAAAATTCACCAAGTTCTATTCCTTTATCGAGTATATCATGAAGTTTTGTGCTTTCATTTTTTGCTACGAGTTCAGCAGGATCTTTTCCACCCTGCAAAATTGCCACTTTACCGTCTATTTTATTTGTGCTTAATAAAAATGCTGAGCGTGTTGCGGCTTTTAATCCTGCTTCATCATTATCAAAACATAAGATCACTTTTGCATCATAACGGCGGATTAGGGGTAGATGATGTTCTGTTAATGCTGTTCCAAGGACTGCTACAGCATTATTAAATCCTGCTTTATGAAAAGCTATTGCATCCATGTAGCCTTCGCATACTATTATTTCTTTTTTTTTAGCTATGTTTTCTTTAGCAATATTAAAAGCATAAAAAATTCTACTTTTATCAAAAAGTATATTTTGAGGAGAATTTACATATTTTGCGGGTATATTTGGATTTAAAGTGCGTCCTCCAAACCCTACTAATAAGTCTTTATGATCGTAGATTGGAAAAGTTATACGCCATATAAAGCTTGCATAAAATTCATTATTTTCATCTTTTTTTAAAGCACCAACGTTTATTGCATCTTCTAAAGGAATTTTTTGATTTTGCAATAATCTTATACTATCTTCACTTGCTCCTGCAAAACCTAATTCGAATTTGGCTATATCTTTGTCATTTAAAGCTCTTTGGTAAAGATAGGTTAAAACTTCTTTGTGATGTTTGAGATTGTCTTTAAAATACGCGTTTAAACTCGGCAGTATGGATTTTAGTTCTTTTTTGTTTTCTTGTTTTTCTTTTGTATAACTCAAAGTAAAATTACTAAGGCTTGCCACTTTTTCAACTGCATCGGCAAAACTTAATTTTTCATAATCCATGACAAATTTAAAAGCATCTCCACCAGCTTTGCAAGCAAAACAATGATAAAAACCTTTGGTAGGATTGATGTGCATAGAGGGATTTTTATCTGCGTGAAAAGGGCAAATACAAACAAAGCTAGAGCCTTGTTTTTTTACTTCAATATAATTTTCTATGATATCAACAATATTAAGTCTTTGGGATAAATTTTCTATGCTTTCTTTAGTTATCATTTTATAAACCTTAATAAAATTATACAAAGATTTGGCTATAATTTAGCATAAAATTTTTTAGAGCGAGACTATGGATTTTTTCTTTGTAGAATACAGAGACCCTTTAGTAGGGCTTATAATTTTAACTATTTTAGTATTTGTTGTAGCTGTTGCTAATTATATTTGGAAAATATTTGCTAGCAAAGATGAAGAACAAAAACTTGAGAAATTTATAAAAAAATTTGAAATGGATAATGCCCATAAAGAATTGTTGAAAAGCAGTAGTCTAAGTTTTGGAAATTTAAGCTTTTTGGCTGAAATTTTTACTAAAAGTGGAGAGTTTGAAAAAGCAACTCAAATTTATTTAATTGCCCTTGAAAAATGCAAAGATAAACAAGAGAGAGAATTTATTTTTCTTGCTTTAGCAAAAGTTTATTTTAAGGCAGGATTTTTAGAGCGTGCAAAAGAAGTGTTATTGCAAGCTTTAAAACTTCGTCCAAGAAATATACAAGCTTTAAAACTTTTAAAAATAGTTTATTTAAAACTTCGTTCTTATAAAGAAAATTTAGAACTTTTAGAATGTCTTTTTGAGCTTAATGAAGATGTACAAAAAGAATATGATTTTATCAAGGCTTTAGAGCTTTGTACTTTTAATATTACCGATGAAGAAAAAAAGAAAAAACTTTTAGAATTTAAAATAAAAGATAATCCTATGTTGGGCCGTTTAATTTTTGAAAAATATCATGTATTTTTAGGACAAGACTTTTTTGATATTTGTGATTTGCTTTATGAAAGAAATGAAGTTTTGAATCTAGAAAACCAAGATTTTTTAGAATTTTTTTATGCTTTGGGTAAAATTTCAAAATATGATAATACACATCAGGTTATTTTTAAAAATTCTAGTTTTAAAATGTTAAAAATTTTAAAAGATAATTCTTTTAATGCAGGATTAGAATTTTCATACCGCTGTGTAGAGTGTAAAAGTGTTATGCCTTTGTTTTTTTATCATTGTCCTATTTGTTATGAGTTTAATACTTGTAAAATTATTTATGAAGTGAAAAACAATGAAACATATTGAAATTTATACAGATGGTTCTTGCCTTAATAACCCAGGTTTTGGTGGATGGGCTTATATTTTACGTTATAAGGAGTATCAAAAAGAAGGTTTTGGTGCTGAGGCTAATACTACTAATAATAGAATGGAATTAATGGCAATTATTAAATCCTTAAAAGCTTTAAAAGAGCCTTGTGAGATTTCGCTTTTTACAGATTCTAAGTTAATGGTTCAAAGCATTAATGAATGGCTAGAAGGATGGATAAAAAAGGATTTTAAGGGTAAAAAAAATATGGATTTATGGAAAGAATATATTAAAGTAGCAAAATCTCATAAGATCAAGGCTTTTTGGATAAAAGCACATGATGGACATTTGGAGAATGAAAGATGTGATACATTAGCACGTGAAGCTGCTTTGACATTACAAAGGGAAATGAATGGAAAATATTAAAATTTTAGAGCAAAATTTAACTTATGAATTTAAGGATAAAAATCTTCTTATACATGCTTTAACTCATAAAAGTTTTAAAAAATCTTACAACAACGAACGTTTAGAATTTTTGGGTGATGCAGTGCTTGATTTAGTTGTAGGAGAATATCTTTTTCATAAATTCGCTAAAGATGCTGAAGGGGATTTATCTAAGCTTAGAGCAGCTTTGGTAAATGAAAAATCTTTTGCAAAAATTGCAAATAGTTTAAATTTGGGCGATTTTATTTTCATGAGTGTTGCTGAGGAAAACAATGGAGGCAAACAAAAATCTTCTATACTTTCAGATGCATTAGAGGCTATTATAGGTGCTATACATTTGGAATCTGGGTTTGAGTTTGCAAAAACTATTGCTTTAAGGCTTATAGAAAAAAATTTCCCTCAAATTGATGCAAAAATTCTCATAAAAGATTATAAAACAAAATTACAAGAGCTTACACAAGGAAAAATTGGACAAACTCCTCAGTATGAAACAGTGCGTGCCTTTGGACCTGATCATTTAAAACAATTTGAAATCGCTTTAATACTTGATGGAAAAGAATTTGCAAGAGCTATTGCAGGAAGCAAAAAAGAAGCACAACAAATAGCGGCAAAAATTGTACTTGAAAAACTAGGAGCTTTATAGTGAATACTTTTGGCGCAAGATTAAGATTCACAAGCTTTGGTGAATCTCATGGTGTAGCTGTTGGGTGTATTATCGATGGGATGCCAGCAGGGGTTAAATTTGATGAAGAGTTTTTACAAAATGAGCTTGATAAACGTAAAGGCGGAAGTAAATTTACAACTCCAAGAAAAGAAGGCGATAAAGCTCAGGTTTTAAGTGGAGTTTTTGAAGGATATACGACAGGTCATCCTATAGCTATAGTAGTTTTTAATGAAAACGCTCATTCTAAAGACTATGATAATTTAAAAGATTTATTTCGTCCCGCTCATGCGGATTTTACTTATTTTTATAAATATGGCGTAAGAGATTATAGGGGTGGGGGTAGGTCAAGTGCTAGAGAAAGTGTGGCTAGAGTAGCTGGTGGTGCAGTTGCAGCTATGCTTTTAAGTGAATTTGGTATTTGCGTTCAAAGTGGTGTTTTTGGAGTAGGGGCTTTTGTTTCGAATTTAAAAGAAGAAGAATTTGATTTTGATTTTGCTAAGGAAAGTGAAATTTTTTGTCTTGATCCAAGGCTAGAAAATGACTTTAAAAATGAAATTTTAAATGCTAGAAATTCAAAAGATAGTGTAGGTGCTGCCATTTTTACAAAGGCTAGTGGTATGCTTATAGGGCTTGGAGAAGTTCTTTATGATAAATTAGATTCTAAACTAGCTCACGCTTTAATGGGGATTAATGCTGTTAAAGCAGTTGAAATAGGTGAAGGGATTAATGCAAGTAAAATACGTGGATCACGCAATAATGATGCTTTAAAAGATGGTAAGTTTTTAAGCAATCATAGCGGGGGAATTTTAGGAGGAATTTCAAATGGGGAAGATCTTATTTTAAAAACTTATTTTAAGCCTACACCTTCTATTTTTGCTAAGCAAAAAAGCATGGATAAATTTGGTAATAATTTAGAATTTGAACTCAAAGGTAGACATGATCCTTGTGTAGGTGTTAGAGGAAGTGTGGTTGCAACCGCTATGGTACGTTTAGTTTTGGCTGATTGTTTGCTTTTAAATGCGAGTGCGAATTTAAACAATTTAAAAAATGCTTATGGATTAAAATAAAAAAAGCCCATTTTATGGGCTTAATTGCAATATTTTGAAAAGATTTAAATACTATATCGCTTGTTTTGCTAAATACTTTATACTTTAACTAATAAAAAATTGATTAATATCGGCCTTATTTTCAAAAGCTATGCTTGTATAAGCTTGATTTTTAAATTTAAGTTCATAGCTTTTTCCTGCTTCGTGTTTAGTATAGGTAAGGGCTATTTTTAAGGCAAGTTCTAAGTCTTTTTCTGAAATTTTTTCATCTACTAAAGAGTAAGCTCCGATTAAATCTCCAAGTTCTATTGCTTCATATTTAGGAGTTTTTAAACCTTTTAAAAGAGTATTTTCGAGTTCATTTCTACCTATGATCATTTTAGCTCCATTGGGCAATCTTAAATGACGACCATATTTTAAAAGTTGCGCGTCATTAACCTGCATATCTTTGTCAAATTCTATGAAATCTCGAATTTTTTTAGCAAAACTATCAAGGGTTAGCAAACAACCTCCACCTGGACTTTCAAAGTCTTCTAGGTCAAATTTAGCTGCAAGTTCAAGTTGTCTCTTGCGACTTCTTCCGCTAATACCTTCGAGTTTTTCTCTATCTACCCAACCTTCTCTTTCGGGTTTGGTTAGTGGTAGGTTTTTTGCACACATAGGACGCAAGATTAGATCTTCTTCATCAAGGGCAAGTTTTTTAACTTTTGCCATTGCATCACTTCTTTGACTCATAGGGCGTTGTCCTAAAACTTCTCCTGTGATGATAAAACTTGCATTTTCTTCTTCTAACATAGCAAGAGCAGTTTTAAACATAAAAGCATGACAATCTATGCAAGGATTAAAATGTTTGCCATAGCCATATTGTGGATTAAAAAGCACTTCTTGAAGATAGGAATTTCTTACATCTATCATTTCAAAATCTGCGCCTACCATTGCAGCACGTTTTTTCATAATTTCACTTTTATCACTTGTACTTCCAAAACCTATGTTGATGTTTAGAGCTTTAACTTCAATACCTTGTGAAGTAATAAGTTTCATCGCAAGCATACTATCAAGTCCGCCGCTAAAAAGAGCTAATGCTTTCATTGATTCCTTTCTGAGATTATAAAATTTTTTAAGATTTTGTCGATTATAAAAGATATAATTTTAACTAAAAAATCTTTAAAATAAGGATTGGAAAGTGTTAAAAATAATTTTGGTTTTAAGCATTTTGAGTTCTTTTGCTTCCGCAAATTCTTGTGCTAACTACGAGCAAGAACTTAAAAAGTGTAATTCTTTAAAAAATTCACATGAGAGAAAAATGTGTCGTTTAGGTTTGTTTGCAAAATGTAAAAAAGGATAAATAATGAAAATCGATACTTCTGCTAGTTTAACTCATTCTTTAACTAACAATGTTGATAAAAAAGAGCTTAGCGTATTAAAAAAAGAAGATCAAGATAAAATTCCCGTGCAAGATCTTTCGAGTTTAAATAGTAATGGTGTTAAGGTTGTTTTTGAAAATAAGCAAGGCGAACTTATAGCTTTAAATTTAAGCGATGAAAATTATAGTAGTTTGCAAAAAAATTTTGGTTCTTATACGAATTATGTTGCTAGAAATGATGGCAGTATAAGGCTTAATGGCGAAGTAAATCAATTTATTTCAAATTGGTTTGAAAGTGTAAAAGATAATTTTGGTTCTTTAAATTCAAATTTAAATAATAAACAACAAAGTGTAAAATTAAATTTTAATACAAGCACCCTTCAACAAAGTATGCAAAATTTAGGCTTTAAAACAAGCGATGAAAAAATATCTGATGATGCAAATATAGAAGAAAAATTAAATTTTTTTATTGATAAAGATGTAAATAAAGATGGTAAGGTTGATGATAGCGATGTTAAAGAACCTAGCATGAGAGAAATTTTAAGTGACATTAAAGAAGCATCAGGTGGTGGATCTAATGCTATGAAAACCATAGATCCGCAAAAAATCAATAAAAAAGATGATGAGAAAAATAATATCAAAGAAAAAGAAGATGAAGATTTGCTTCAAAAAGCCCAAGAAAAAGGTTTAAGTGCTTTAAGTGCTGATGAGCAGGCAAAGCTTGAGGCTAATAATCCTGAAGAATTTGAAAAGCTCAAACAAAAATCTTTGCAAGAATTAAGTCAGAATTTAAGTAAAGATTTTCAAAATAAAATTGAAAATCAAGAAGCACAAATTATAGATAAGAGGGTGTAGCAAATTATAATTTTACCCTCTTAGGATTTTAAAATCATATATAATAGGTAGTGTAATTCTTAAATCTCCGTTATAGGGTGGAAAATTTAAAGAAGCTTTTTTTATACTTTCCAAAGCACTTTTATCTAACAAATCATATCCTGAGCTTTCGATGATTTTTAAATCTGCTAAAGTTTTGTTTTCTTTCCATAAAAATTCTACTTTTACAGTTCCTTGCATACGCATTTTTTTTGCTTGCCTCGGATAAAATTGTGCTTGTTGTATAGCTTTTTGGATTTCTTTTAATACAGGATGATTATCTTTTCCTTGTGTTAATTGGGTGATTTTAGGAGCGGCATTTACATTGTTTGTTTTTGTAAAAGTTTTAATTTCTTGAGTTGGCGCTATTGGGGTTTTATTTGGTATTGGGTGTGGAGGTGTTTTTTTTATCTTTTTTTGAATTTTTTCAGAAGTTTTTTTAATAACTTTTGGCTGAGGTTTTGGTTTGATAGGTTCTATAATGGATTCTGTTGGTTTAGTTTCATTTGTTGGATTAGTTTGGGTAAATTGTTTTATTGCCAAAGAAAAAGAATCTTCGTTTTTAATTTCCATTTTAAAAAAGTCATTCGAGTAAAAAATGACAAAAAGCAAAGGTATAAAGACTATAAAAGTTATATAAGAAGCTTGATATTTATGATTTAAAAATAAAGTTTTCATTTGTTTTTCTCAGTAAGAATCTGAAAATTTTCATGTTCTTTGGCTTTTAAAAAATCTATAATTTTTACAAAGCTTTCAAATTTAGCATTTTTATCGCTTTTTAGTTCTACTATGGTTTTTTTATCAAGTGAAAAAATAGCATTTTGAACTTCATTTAAATTGGCTAATTTATCATTTAAATAAAAAGTATTTTTTTCGTCTATGGTTATAAGAAGTTTTTTTTCATTATTGCTTATATTGGTGGCATTTGCACTTGAAGGAAGTGCAATTTGAATTTTTCCATATGCAATAAAGGTTGAAAGACTAAGCACTATAGCAAGTAAAACAAGCATAATGTCTATAAATGGAACTATATTTAAACCTTCATTTTTTGGTAGTTTAAGCATTTTTATTTGCCTTATAAGCATTGCTTAAGAGAGAAATTTTTCTAAGTAAAGCATTATAAGCCATTAAAGTAGGGATAGCAACTAAAAGTCCTAAAGCTGTAGCTTTAAGAGCTAAAGAAAGCCCTATGACTATGGATTTAACATCTATATTTCCCGCTAAGCCCATTTCATAAAATGTAACCATAATACCTATTACAGTACCTAAAAGTCCTATATATGGAGCATTAGAATAAATAATATATATAGTAGTTAAATTTTCGCTAATTGCATCATCAAATTGCTCTTGATTCTCATAATTTTTAAAGTTAATTTTTCTAAAAAATAGCATTCTTTCTATCACACACCAAAAAGCTATAAATGCCATAATTCCAAGTATTAAAAAGATAATCAAGTCAATATAATCTTTAAGAAATTCCATATTTTTCTCCAAAAATATACTTATAAATTTTAAAAGATTATACTATATAAAAAATAAATTTATAATTAATATCAATTATCATAATTTTTAAGAAATTCTTGTTTATGGTTTTTATTTTTATTGGGTTATAATTTAATAAGGTTTAACATGACTATAGATTTAAATCACAATTTTACCTCTTTTGTTCTCCTTGATGAAGTTGATTTTAATTTTCCGGAGTTAAAAAGCATTTTAGAAGATAAATTCAATATAAAAATAGCTGATGAAAATTTTACCAAAGAGGGTGTGATTTTTTCGTATGAAAATATGTTGATTACTTTAAACTTAATTAAAAACCCTATACCTAATCACGAAGCAGAATATTATGCAAAATTAATTTTATGTGGAAAGATGCCTTAGAGCAAACAAAAAACATAAAGCTCATCTTCTTATAGCAGTGTTAAGTCAAGATCAAAGTAAAATAGAACAAGCTAAAATATTTACAAAATTGTAGCTTTATGTTTAGATAACAAACATGCTTTAGATTTTTATACAGGTGCAGTTGTTTTAGAGCCATATTTTTATATAGAGAATGCAAAAATGTTAGATGATAACCGCTTGCTTGTATATAATTGGATATATGTTAGTGTTTATCCTAGTAAAAATGGAGTCAATGCTTATACTTATGGGCTTAGAAATTTTGATAAATTAGAGCTTGAAGTTTGTGATTTAAATATAAAAGAAAAAGAACTTTTCTTTTATATTTATGATATTATCTTGCATATTTTACTTATGATATTAGCTTAAAAGATAAAGATATTTTAAAATTTGAAGATGGATAAAGAAATAAAATTTATAAAAAGTCATGAGAATGAAAGCTTGAAAATTATTTTTTAGATTTCACATTCACTTCACAGTTTTAAGTTAAAGTTTCGCCAACCAAATAAAAAGGAGAAATTATGAAAGCAAAATTAGCTTTATTTACTTTGTTAAGTGCTACAATACTTTTAGCTAGAGATATGGTTGTTCCTGCGAGTGAGCTTCCAAATAATGCTAAAGAATTTATTTCTAAAAATTTTAAAACCGCTCAAATTGGTTTAGTGAAAAAAGATATAGATTCTTATGATGTGATTTTAAATGATGGCACTGAAATTGATTTTATGGTTAATGGAGAGTGGAAAGAAGTTGATGGAAAATACAAAGCTTTGCCTCACACTATTTTACCTAGTGTTATGAAAAAAGTAAGTCAAACTCAGCCAAATGCTCAGATTCTTGAAATAGAGAAGGAAATTAATGGCTATAAATTTAAGTTTAACAATAATATGAAAGTTTATACAGATATGCAAGGAAATATTTTAGGTCAAAAATTAGATTAATTTTTGAAAATTTAACTCCCTTAGAAAATTTGATGCAAAAATTTGGAAGCATAGTCTTCCAAAATTTTATTTTTTGATTGCAAAACCCAAAATATATTTAGTTTTAAAATAATACTTTATTGATACAAGTGATTGTTTTTTTATAAAATTAAATTTACAAAATGTTACATAAGATTTAAAATATTTTTTTAAAAAAATAATTATTTAGAAATATTTTGCTAAAATAAAAAAAATAAAAAAGATGTAATTTTAAATTTTAAGGAAGAATAATGAATACTCCTAAATGGAATAGCCACGATACAAGGTGGGTTTTATCTCTTTTTGGAACAGCTATTGGGGCTGGGGTGCTTTTGCTACCTATTAGTGCTGGACTTGGCGGATTGATACCTTTATTGGTTATACTTGTTTTAGCTTTTCCTATGACTTATTTAGCTCATAGGAATTTATGTCGTTTTGTGCTTTCAAGTTCTAATCCAAAAGATGACATTACTTTTGTTGCAGAAAGTTATTTTGGAAAGGGTGGTGGATTTTTAATTACGCTTTTATATTTTTTTGCTATTTTACCTATTTTATTGGTTTATAGTGCCAATCTTACAACAACTTTACTTGAGTTTTTAATCAATCAGTTTAATTTTAATGCAGATCTTACTCATGCTGCTCGTTGGTGGGTGAGTTTTTTAATTGTTGGAGTTTTGGTTCTTATTTCTATTCTTGGTGAAAACGCCGTAACAAAAGCAATGAGTTTTCTTGTTTTTCCTTTTATTATATTTTTATTTATTTTTTCATTGCTTTTAATCCCACAATGGAATTTATCATTATTTACAAATGTTGATCTTTCTGTAGTCTCAACAAGTAATTTTTGGGTTACTTTATGGCTTGTTATTCCTGTAATGGTTTTTAGTTTTAATCACTCTCCTATTATTTCTTCACTTGCTTGTTATTGTAAAAAAGAATATGGTGATTATGCCGAACCTCGTGCTAGAAAAATTATTTCTTTAGCAATTATTCTTATGGTTTTTGTTGTAATGTTTTTTGTTTTTTCTTGTGCTTTAACCTTTACACCGGAAGATTTTGCATTGGCAAAGAAACAAAATATCAATATTCTTACTTTTATAGCAAATAAATTTCCTGAAGTTTCTTTATTAACTTATGTTGGACCTATTGTTGCACTTGTAGCTATTAGTAAAAGTTTTTTAGGCCATTATCTTGGTTCTCAAGAAGGTTTAAATGGTATTTTATATAAAGCAAGTAATGGCAAAATTCAAAGTAAGTTTGCTCAGACTTTAACAGCGATTATTACTTTTGCTATTGCTTGGTTTGTTGCATATAAAAATCCAAGTATTATCGGGATTATTGAAGCTATTGGTGGTCCTGTTTTAGCTATTTTGCTTTTTTTAATGCCACTTTATTGTATTTATCGTTTCGATATTTTAGCAAGATTTCGTAATAAATTTTTAGATCTTTTTATTTTAATAATGGGGTTGGTTGCAATTTCTGCTGCAATTCATAATCTTTTATAAAATTGAGGTAAAAAATGAGCAATTTAAGTATTTTTAAAATAGGTGTTGGTCCTTCATCTTCTCATACTTTAGGACCTATGCTTGCTGGAAATTTATTTTGTAAAAAAGTTGCTAAAAAACTTGATGAAATTAATAGAGTTGAGGTTATTCTTTATGGTTCTTTATCATTAACAGGAAAGGGGCATCTGAGTGATAAGGCTGTAATTTGGGGATTAAATGGTTTAGAAGCTAAAAATTTAAGTGCAGTTATACAAGAAGAAGTAAATAAAAATGCTATTAAAAATGCTAAAATTAATTTTTGCGGTAAAAAGAAACTTGATTTTAATTATGAAAAAGATTTAGTATTTTCTAAAGATTTTTTACCTTTACATGAAAATGGCATGAAAATTAAAGTTTATGATTGTAAAAATGTATTAATTGATGAAGAAACTTATTATTCTGTAGGCGGAGGCTTTGTTTTAACAGCTGCACAATTAGAAAAAAAGGATAAAAATTCCAACCAAAATAAAAAGGAAAAACTAGATATAGAGCTTAACAATGCAAAAGAAGCTTTAGAGCTTTGCGATAAAAGAGATTGGGATTTAGCAGAGCTTTCTTATCGCTATGAATTACAATTTCATACTAAAGAGGAAATTCGTGCTTATTGTCTTGAAATTTGGGAAGTAATGCAAGAAGTGTATTATAATGGTACACATCCAAATGAAGAGTATTTGCCTGGAAAACTTCATTTAAAACGTAGAGCTAAAGGACTTAAAGAAAGAGTTGCAATGACAGCTGATCCTATGGGTATTATCGATTTTATTTCTTTATATGCTATTGCAATTGCTGAAGAAAATGCTAGTGGAGCAAAAGTTGTAACTGCTCCAACAAATGGAGCATGCGCTGTTATACCTGCTGTTATGCTTTATCTTAAAAATCATACTATAGGATTTAGCGATGAAAAGGCTATAGAGTTTTTATTAACGGCGATGCTTATAGGTTCTTTTTATAAGAAAAATGCAAGTATTAGTGGAGCAGAAGCAGGTTGTCAAGCAGAAATTGGTAGTGCTAGTTCTATGGCAGCTGCGGCTATGGCAACAGTTTTAGGAGCTAATGCTTTTAAAGCTTGCAATGCTGCTGAAATGGCAATGGAGCATCATTTAGGTTTAACTTGCGATCCAGTTGCAGGACTTGTGCAAATTCCTTGCATAGAAAGAAATGCTTTTGGAGCGATTAAGGCCATAAGTGCTGCTAGAATGGCAATGACACGTAAATCTACTCCTATGGTAAGCCTTGATGAGGTTATAGAAACCATGTACGAAACAGGAAAAGATATGAATTATAAATACAAAGAAACTTCTTTAGGTGGTCTTGCTACAAATTTAAAAACGGTATGCTAAAGTGTTTTTTACACTTTAGTGTATTTTTTCGTTCTTTGACTTAAAAATTCTTTCATTTCTTCTTTGGAAAAACTTTTTAGAATACGAATTTGCTTAAAAAGCAAGCCAAGATTGATTGCTCCCATCACTAAAAGCAGTAAGCAAATCATTAAAAAAACAAGATCTATGGCCCCAAATTCATTAATCATAGCCAAACTTGCAAAAAATACGCTTGCTAATAATAAAAAAAATAAAAGCAATATTTGTTTTAATTTTGCTTCATTAAAATTATCAAAATTTTGAGTGAAATTTCTAAAAAGTATGATCTTTTTACCCAAATTTGAAACTAAAATTTCATCATTTTCTTTAAATAAACCTTCTTTTAAACTTTGATAAAAAAAGATTTCATTGTTTAAATTTAAATCATCTTTGTAGCTTGATAAGGTGTAGTCTTTGTAAAAAAAGGATTTTAATTCATTTTTCTTTTCTATTTTAAATAATCTTAAATCATTTCTTGCATAAAAAAATCCACTAAAGTTCATAAATGCCATAAGTATCACTCCCTAAAAAATTCCTATAAAGTGGCTTGAAATTTAAAGGTATTGTAACATTTTTTTCATCATTTAAACTTGAACTTTGGAAAATCAAAAACATATCTATTTCATCTTTGAAGATTTTGAGAAAATTTTCTCCACCCTCATACATTAAAAATTTAGCTTCACTTGGAATTTGGGTATAAATTTGGCGGTTTGGCACTTTAAATAAGGGGATATTTTTATTAAAATTATCTATATTTTGATGGCTTAAGATACAAAGATTAGGCGCTTTTGCTTTGCAAAGCCTAGCATCTAGTATAGGGCGGTCTTTTCTTACGGTTTCTCCGCCTACTACAAGCAAATCAATTACCGCTCTAATTTTATGCGCATAAGTGCGACTTAGCTCATTGCTTACGATTTTGCCAAAAGGTGAGCCGTTCATAGAAAGGGCTAATTTAAAAAGTTTAAATTGCCCTTTTTGCCATTTTAAAAAAGGTTTTAAAAGTTTTTTTCCTTCTTCTTTAAGTATGTCAAATTCAACTTCTATGCCTTGTTTTTTTAAAAACTCAGCCCCACCACTTGCGATTTTATTTTCATCTTTAACGCTGATAAAAATTTTTTTAAAACCTAGCTCGCTAAAGAGTTTTGCACAAGGAGGCGTTTTTCCTTGATGAGAGCAAGGCTCAAGCGTTACAAAAGCTATGCTATCTTTAAATACACCTTGATGGTTTTTGCAAATGAAATCATGTAAAGCGTTTGCTTCTTTGGGCAATGAAATTTCAGGTCTTAAGCTTTTAAAAGCATGAGCTATGGCATTGAGTTCCGCATGAGCTAATCCAGCTTTTTCATGAGCTTTTATGGCTAAAATTTTGCCATTTTTATCTAAGATTACACAGCCTACAGCCGGATTTGGATAAGTTAAAAACTGATATTTCCAAGCCTCATTTAAGGCCAAATTCATATAAAATTCTTTCATTTGCCTACCTTATATTTTAAAATTTGACATATTTTTAAAATTTTATATTTTTATTTTAAGATAATAAATTCTAAATTTTCCATTTGTATTTCTTATTTTTAATTATTATATTAGTCATAGTTTTTCTAAGTTTTTTAGGGTATAACAAAAATAGTAAGGCTGAAGTATTATTTTTCATTTGTAGTATCCTTTATAATTTCAGGAATGATATAAGCTTGATAAACTAGAAAGTCTTGGTGGCCGGGAGAAAGGGATTCGAACCCCTGGAGGTGTGACCCTCAACGGTTTTCAAGACCGCCGCTTTCGACCACTCAGCCATCTCCCGATAAAGTAAAGTTTTGCCTTTTGGAGGCGACATCCGGATTCGAACCGGAGATCAAGGCTTTGCAGGCCCATGCCTTACCGCTTGGCTATGTCGCCCTGATAATGTCGAAAAAGTGGTGCCCGAGGCCGGACTTGAACCGGCACGGAAGAAAAATTCCGAGGGATTTTAAGTCCCTTGTGTCTACCAATTCCACCACCCGGGCGGGTGATTATGGAGCGGGAAACGAGATTCGAACTCGCGACCCCAACCTTGGCAAGGTTGTGCTCTACCCCTGAGCTATTCCCGCATAAATTTCTGAAAGAATTGAAGATAAAAGTATAGCAAAATAAACTTAAAAGGAGTTTATTTTGCCTTAAGTTATTTGCAAATAAATAAAGCTTTTGCACTTAAAATTTGTTCTTTTTCGCTGATAATCGGAGATGAAAGTTCTATATTGTCAGATTTCGCATTTAGCATTCTAGATACGATATTGGTATTTGTATTTACTTGTAAATTTTTCAATACACAAGTTTTATTAAGATCTAAAGAGTAAGTTTTTTCATATTCGTATGATGTCTTTAAAAGCTCTTTGTAGAGATTTTCTTTGTTGTTGTTTAGTGTATCTTTTGAAAATCTTGTTTGTATGGCTGGTGTTGAAACACTGATGAAATTATTTTTAGCTATGATAGAATTGATGTCGTTTAAGAGCTTGTTAAAATCTGCAAGTTGGTTTTCTTTAAATTCACATTCTAAATTTGCATCAAATCTTTGACCTTTTGGAGTTTGTATACCATCTTTATAGGAAAAATTAGGCTCTAAAGAAAAACTTCCTCCGCTACAAAAATTTTCTTTTTTTGAGCGTTCTAAAATTTGATTAAAAGTATTTGCGATTTCGGCTTTTTCACTATTGTCTAATGTAATTTTTGAACTTAAATTTTCATTTGCCCAAAAATTAATATTTGCATATAAAATATCAGGCTTTAAAGTATTGCTTACTTCTATATTTCTTGAAAAATATAAATCATGATTAGAGTCTTTTTTACCTAAAAATTCCACATTAAAAACTACTCCTGCAACAAAAAGCAATAAACATAAAAAACCTATACCTAAACCTTTAAAAAAAGCTAACATGGATATCCTTAATAATTTAATTTAAGCTAATTTTAGCAAAAAATTTTAAAATTTTTTGCTATACTCTCATTTATGCAAAAAAAAGAGCTTGAAAAACTGCAAGAAAATTTACTTCTTTGGTATGAAAAAAATGGACGCAAAACTTTGCCTTGGCGTAATTTACAAAGTCGAAATTGTGATGAAAGTTTAAAGCATATTGATAGAGCTTATGGGGTTTATATCAGCGAAATTATGCTTCAGCAAACTCAAGTTAAATCAGTTTTAGAAAGGTTTTATTTTCCCTTTTTGCAAAAATTTCCTACTTTAGAAAGCTTGGCTAATGCTAATGAAGATGATCTTTTAAAGGCTTGGCAGGGACTTGGTTATTACACTCGTGCTAGAAATTTAAAAAAGGCAGCCTTAGAATGCGTGGATAAGTTTGGAGCTAAATTACCTAAAGAAGTTGAGGATCTAAAAAAATTAAGCGGTATAGGAGCTTATACGGCAGGAGCTATAGCATGTTTTGGTTATGATCAAAAGGTTTCTTTTGTTGATGGCAATATACGTCGCGTGCTTTCTCGTCTTTTTGCTTTGGAAAATCCTAGCATGAAAGAACTTGAAAAAAGAGCTAAAGAGCTTTTAAATTTAAATCACGCCTTTGATCACAATCAAGCCTTGCTTGATATAGGGGCTTTAGTTTGCGTGAGTAAAAATGCAAAGTGTGGAATTTGTCCTTTGTATGATTTTTGTCAAGGTAAATTTAATACAGAGCTTTACCCAAGAGCTAAAAAAATGCTTTATGAAAGCGTAAATTTAAATCTTTTTTTGTTTGAATTTAATAAAAAATTTGCTATACAGCAAAGTCAAGATAAGCTTTATAAGGGTATGTATAATTTTCCTTTTTTTAAAGAAGGAGAGTATAAACTTTCTAAAGATATAAGTTTTGCAGGGGAGTTTAAGCACGGCTATACTAAGTATAAACTTAATATCAAGGTTTATCATCAAATTTTAAACAATGAAAATAAAAATTATGAATTTAAAACCTTAAAAGAGTTAGAAAATACCGCACTTTCGGCACTTTCTTTAAAAGCGTTAAAATTTAGTTTTTATTAATTTAAATTTTTTATAATTTGCCATTATTTTATTATAAAGGATAATAAATGAATAAGATCAGTGTAGCTCATTTAGGCGATGATTTTTTAAATCAAACTAGAATAGAACTCAAGGAAAAATTAGATTTAACAGGATGTGAAGTTAGTTTTAATAAACTTCAAGCCAATACCTGTGTGCCTTTTATCCATCATCATAAACAAAACGAAGAGCTTTTTATTATTTTAGAGGGACAAGGTGAATTGGTTTTAGATGGAGAAAAAATTCTTGTAAATAAAGGTGATGTTATAAGAGTTAAACCCGAAGTAAAAAGACAATTTTTTGCTAAAAGTGTTTTAAATTTTATTTGTGTTCAAGTTAAAGAGCATTCTTTGGGAATGTTTAGTTGAGTTCGCTTTTTTTAGGCAAGCATAAAGTAGCTATAAGCATGATGATTGTAAAAATAGTTATATAGATAAAAAAGCCATTTTCTATACCTGCATTTTTAAATTGTAAAGCAACCCAAGGAGCAGATCCTCCAAAAACAGCATTTGAAATAGCATAACCCAAACCTGTCCCTAAAGCTCTTACATGTTCAGGAAAAAGTTTTGCTTTAAAAATCCCAGCAACTGAAGTATAAAAACTTAAAATAACAAACAATAATACCACTAACATAAATGTCAAAGAAGAATTATTTTGCGCGTTATTGGCTATAAGTGAAAAAATAGGATAAATTCCTACCAATGTTAAAATACAAAATACAATTAAAGATCGTTTGTGACCTATTTTATCTCCTATATATCCAAAAAGAGGTTGAATGATCATTAGTATAAATAAAGCACCTAAGAAAAGATTATTAACAAGCATTTTATCCATACCCGTATTTTCCATAAAAGTTTTAGTATAAGTTGTAATAGTATAAAAAGCTAAAGAACCTCCAGAAGTAACCCCAAGCACCATTAAAAAAGGTTTCAAAGATTTGCATAATGCTTTTAAAGTACCACGATCTTCATGCTGGTGAAGTTTTGTAGCACTTTCATTCATCATTTTTCTTACAAAAAGCGAGCCTAGTACTAAAATTCCACCTATTACAAAAAGTATTCTCCAAGCATAATCTTTCATATCATCAATGCTAAAAAATAAAAACATTATACTAATGCTTGCAACGGCCAAAAGTTGACCACCTATTAGGGTTACATACTGAAAAGATGAGTAAAAACCGCGTTTTCCTTCTGTAGCAAGTTCTGAAAGATAAGTAGCTGCTATGCCATACTCCCCGCCTACACTAAGACCTTGAATGAGTCTTGCTATTAAAAGTAAGATAATAGCAAGATCGCCCACTGTATCTTTGCTTGGTAAGGCTGCTATCATAAAAGAGCCCAAAGCCATTAAAACCACTGATATAACCATAGATTTCTTACGACCTACTTTATCAGCTAAAGAGCCAAAAAGCCAAGAGCCTATAGGACGCATAAAAAATCCTGCTGCAAAAACCCCAAAGGCATTGATTTGCTGGATAACAGGATTATCTGAAGTTGAAAAAGTATGAGCAAAATAAGTTGCTGTAAAAGCATAGATATAAAAGTCAAACCATTCTACTAAATTTCCACTACTTGCAGCAACAATAGAGCGAATTTTTTTCGTGCGAGTAAGCTCTTGCATAAATCCTTCCTTAATTTTAGATTTTTATTTAAGTATAGTGTGATTTTTGCTTAATATATTTAAAAATAAAGAAGAGAAATAAAAAAGATAAAAATATTGATAAAAATGTTACATATTTTAATAAATTTCATAAATTTTGGTAAAATGTTTACTCTAGGAAATATAATGAAATTTAAAAAAATATATATAGAATTAAGCGATATTTGTGGTTTAAAATGCGATTTTTGCTCTTCTCAAAAGGCTGTTCGTGGGGTAATGAGTGAAGAAAAATTTCAAAACTTAGCTCATGAAATCTCTGCTAAGGCTGAGCTTTTTACATTTCATCTTTTAGGCGATCCCTTGCTTTTGCCTAATTTAGAGAATTACCTAAAAATTGCAAAAAATGAAGCTATGAAGCTTGAAATCACTACAAGTGGCTTTTATCTAAATTCTAAAAATCAAGCTTTATTATTAAAGTATGATAATATCCATCAAATCAATATTTCTTTAATGTCTTTTTTAAGTCAAAGCAAAATTTCTTTAGAACAGTATTTTAAGCCTATTTTAGAACTTTGCAAAAAGCATTTAGAGCAAAAAAGCCTTTCTTTTATCAATCTAAGACTTTGGAATTTAGATGCTAATTTTAAAGCACCCAAGTCAAATTTAAAAATTTATGAGTTTTTAGCCAAAGAATTTGAAGTTAAGATCGATACAAACTTAAGTAAAAATCGCTTGCAAAGACATATTTTGCTTCATCAAAATAAACTTTTTAAATGGCCAAATTTAAAAGATGAGCCCCTTTATAAAAAAGGAAAATGTTATGCTTTAAAAGATCAAGTTGGAATTTTAAGCGATGGAAGTTTGGTGCCTTGTTGTTTAGATGCTAAGGCAGATATTAATTTAGGAAATATTTTTAAAAATAGTTTTGATAAGCTTCTTAAATCACCACGTGCAGAAGCGATTAAAAAAGCTTTTGAAGAAGATGAACGCATAGAAAAACTTTGTCAAACTTGCGAATTTTTTAAAGCAAGATTGAGTGATTAAAAATTGTTATTTTCTAGCTTTGTTTTAAATTCTTGAATTCTATCTATTATCTTAGGACTAAGACGTAATAATATATGTGTATCTTTGTTAAAATAAATACTTCCTGTTTTAACTGCTTTGGTATTTTTCAATAAAGCATTTGTATCCAAAAGATTATTTTTGACATTCATTCCAAGAATGAGTATATCCGGATTTTGTTTCAGTATGTATTCTGCTGATATAACAGGTCTTGAAATTTGACTTTGCGGACTTAAATTTTTAATCCCTATGAGTCTTAAAATATCAGCCATTAAAGAATTGTCATTAAAGGCCATTAAAGGGTTGCTAGAATAAAGATAAATTGCACTTTTATTTAAAGGTTTATCACTTAATTTTTTTAAATTTTGAGCAAATTCTTGTTTTAAAAGCTCCGCTTCTTTTTCTTTTTTGGTGATTTGGCCTAAGGTTGTGATATTGTTTGTTATATCTTCTAAACGCTCAGCTTTTAAATTGATACTTTTGATACCAAAATTTTTAAGTCCTTCTTCTAAATTTAAAGAATAAGAGCTTAAAATCACTAAACTCGGTTTTAATACTACTATTTTTTCAAGTGAGGGATTTGAAAAAGTGCCCACGCTTGTAAGTTTTGAGGTTTTATCCTTAGGATAAATATTTGAGTGTTGTAAAGTGGCAATGCCTACGATTTGATCATCAGCTTTAAGCATAAAAAGGGTTTCTATGCTTGCAGGATCAAGCACTACAAGGCGTTCTTTTGCATTTAGTGTGATTAAAAACAAACTCATAATAATTAAAATTTTTTTCATTTTTTCTCCTTTAAAGCTAAAATATAAGGTTTGGAATTTTTATAAATAATCTTGCAGTTTAAATCATAAATTTCTTTTAAAATTTCTTGGGTAAAAAGCTCTTTGTTTGTTCCAAAATATCTTATCTCCCCTTCTTTTAAAAAAACAATTTTATCACAAAACATAGAAGCTAAATTTAAATCATGTAAAATGGCAACAACGGCTATATTTTTTTCTTTAACTAGTTTTTCACAAAGGCTTAAAAGTTCTATAGCATAGTTTAAATCAAGGGCTGAAGTGGGTTCATCTAAAAAAAGAATTTTTGGCTTTTTAAGCAAAGCTCTTGCTAAAAGCATTCTTTGAAATTCACCCCCGCTTAAAGAAAGTATACTTCTTTCTAGAAAATTTTCAAGTTTTAAATCCTTAGCAAATTCTTTAATTTCTAAAATATCTTCTTTAGAATGAGAACTAAAAGCGTGTTTTAAATTCGCATATTTGCTCATTAAAAGCACATCGATGACTTTTAAAGGGGTGTTTAATTCTGATTTTTGAGGCACAAAGCCGCAAATTTTAGCAAATTCTTTAAGAGAAAAATCTTTGATATTTGTATTAAAAAGACTTATTTCTCCTTTATCTGGGCTTAAATTTTTAAGTATAAGTTTTAAAAGGGTGCTTTTGCCTGAACCATTTGGCCCTAAAATTCCAACAAAAGATCTGTTTTTAAGTTCTAAATGAATATTTTTTAGTAAATCTTTTTGGTGATAAGCAAAGCTTAAATCTTGTATTTTTAGCATTATAAAAATCTCCTAGCATTTAAAGCCAAGTATAAAAAAACAGGAGCTCCAAAAAATGCAGTTAGAATTCCAATCGGAATTTGCACAGGGGCTAAAAGAGTTCTTGCTAAAGTATCACAAATAAGTAAAAATAATCCTCCAAATGCTGTACATAAAGGGATAACTAAGGCATTATCATAATTTTTAAGCAAAAGTCTTATGGTATGAGGAATGATGAGTCCAACAAAGCCTATAAGCCCGCTAAAAGCAACCGCAAAAGATACAGCCAAGGATGAGACAATGAGTAAATTTATCTTTAATTTTTGAGCATTTACCCCTAGATTTCTAGCTTCATCATCCCCGCTTAAAAGTATGTTTAATTCGTTTTTATGAGCGTAAAAATAAAACAAACAAAAAATTAAAGGTAAGATTAAAATTCCTACACGAAACCAAGAAGCATTGCCTATATTTCCCATAAGCCAAGCGACTATTTTAAAAGAATCCTCACCTATAAGATAGGTAAAAAAAGAAGTAAAAGCACCTAAAAAAGACGAAGCAGCTATACCAATGATGAGTAAAGTAGCTATAGAAGCTTTAGAAGAAATTTTAAAAACTCCTAGGGCAAAAAAGGCAGAGCAAATAAAACCTAAAATTCCATAATAATAATCATTCAATTTTAACAAATATGCCAAAACTGCACCGAAGGTTGCCGCAGAAGCTATACCTATGATATAAGGATCGGCTATAGGATTTGAAAATACATTTTGAGTGATAGCTCCACTACTAGCTAAAAGCATACCAATTAAAATCGCCATTATAATTCGTGGCAAACGTCCATCTATGATGATCTGACGCAAAATTTCGTCTTGACTAAAGATATATGAAAAAAGTTCTTTTGGGTTTAAATTCTCATCTCCTAAACAAAGCGCAATAAAACAAGTGATTATATAGGCTAATAAAAGCCCTATAATTACTAAATTTTTAGAATGCATATTTAAATTCGACATAGTAGTTTCTGCCATTTCCAACTAAGTATTGATCATTTATGCTGTCTTGATAGGTGTAGTATCTTTTATCAAAAAGATTGTGAATTCCTGCTAAAATTTGTAATTTTTTATAATGGTATCTCATACCAATATCAGTTAAAAAATAATCCCTTATCCAAGAATTTTTAGATATTTTTCCTGTATTTTCATCTATAGTTCCACCATCTTTTGCTCTAGAAAAATAGGTTAAATCAATAAAATTTGAGAAATTTTTATTCCAAGTGTATTCAAGTGCTGCTGTGGCTTTGATTTTTGAGACATAAGGAATTCTCATGCCATCATTAATACCTTTAGAAATTTTAGCATCAAGATAAGTTAGACTTTCTCTAAAGATTAAATCATCATCTAAAAAATTTTGACTCAGACTTAGTTCTACTCCCAAACGGCGAGTTTGATCTATATTATAATATTGCCAAAATCCTCCACCTGTTGCATGAGGGTTTCCAAGATAAGAAATTTCATCTTTGCTTAAGGTGCAAAATAAAGTCAGATTAAAGCCGTAAAAATCCCACCAAAAATCATCAATTCCTAGTTCAAAGGTATTAAAGATCTCAGGATTTAAATTTGCAGAATAATACTTTTGTGAATTTTTATCTTTATTGACAAATTGTGCTGGACTTGGAGAGACAAAACCTCTTTCGTATTTGATATAAAGCTTTCCTGTGTCTGAGTATTTAAAATTTGGAGTGATTTCAAAGGCGAAGTTATGACTTGTATCATCGGTTGAAAAAAGTTCAGTTTTAATATTAGGTTTTCCAAACATTATCATATTGCTAGTGTAATTTCTATTGGTGTCATAAAGACTATATTCATATCTTGCTCCACCTGAAATACTAAAAATATCATTAAATTCATGAGAATCAAGAGCGAAAATAGAATGGCTTTGTTTATCCATATCCATAAGCGTTGTCATAGTATGACTCATTTGAAACTTAGGGCTATTTACATCATAATGAATAATGCTTTTTCTTTTTGCATCATGGTTTGCAAATTCATAACCAAAAATAAAATAGGAATTATTTGCGTAATTTAGCTTGTTTTTTAAACTTATCCCTGTAAGTGTGTCTTCAAAACCACTTCCATTTTGATATACAGGGACACTTAGCCCCATAGAACTCATTGTAGAAACATCTTTTAGATAATTGATCTTTTGATTTTGCCAAAAAGCTTCTAGGTTAAATTCCCATATATCATCAAAATAGTAATGATAATCCAAAGAAATTTCAGGGTGATTGATTTGTGTGATATTGTCACTATTGCCTTTTTGAGTTGGATTGTTTTGAGCTTGTGCTTTTGTTAGATAGCCACTGCTAGTATTTTTGCTTTTAAAATAATTATAACCCAAGGTTAAATCGCTATTATCATTGATATCAATATAGGTTTTTGTGTTGATAAAATAACCTTTTTCATTATAACCTTCTTGATATCCATCACGGTTAAAACCTTGTATATCAAAGCTAAAAGCTAAATTTTCATTTATTTGTTTGGCGCCATTGATACCTAAATTTCCACCTAGTCTACCATGATCATAAGCACTGCTTTTTAAATTTATAGCAAAAGCATCTGATTTTTGCTTTTTTGTAATGATATTAATCACACCACCTCTAGTACCACTTCCATAAAGCACAGAACCACCCCCAGGTAAGATTTCTATGCGTTCTACATTGTCTAAATTTATACTTTCTAATGGAGTTATACCATGAGAATTATCAAGGACATTAATAGTATGCCCATCGACCATAACTTTTACAGCTATATTGGATTTATCTCCTTGTCCGCGTATATCTATATTGCGTCCAAGTCCAAAATTTACAAAACTAATTCCTGAAATTCTTTCTAAAGCCTGTTCTAAAGAAACATAACCTTTATTTTGTAAATCTTTTCCCTCTATGCTGATTACATTGCGTAAATTTGAGTCCGCATCTTGTTCAAAACCTGTTGTACTAACAACAACTTTTTGTAGATTGATAGCTTCATTTGATTCTTGTGCATTTAAATTAGTTATTAGCAATAATGCAAATAAAGATAATTTAAAAGCTTTTTTATTTGGGTACAAATTTTACTCCTTAAATAAAATAAATAATGATAATTTATATCATAATAATTTAGAAGTAAATTTATCCTTTATTTACTTAATTTAGTATAAATTTTTGTTAAAATAGACAATATTATATATTTTAAGTATTTTTTAATTTGATAATTGATACCATTTTTTTCATAGTTTTATTATTAAAATTTTTAAGAAAAGGATAAAAATGAATTTTGAAAGTATTGTTTCTCATATGAATGATCATCATAAATCAAATTTAATCGATCTTTGTAAAAAATTTGGTGGCATTGAACAAGTTCAAAATATTTTTTTAAAAAGTGTTGATTTTAATGGCTTGGATCTTGTTTATAATAATAATGAAAATTTACGAGTAGAATTTCCTAAAAAAGCCGATGAAAACACGATTAAAGATACTATAATATCCCTTTGCATGAGTGCAAAAGCTGAGCAAGATTTTAGTGCTATAAAAGAAGAATTAAATGAATTTATGTTAAGTTTTAATTCTGTATCTTTAGCAACTTTAAATACAAATGGAGAAGTTGTTTGCTCGTATGCTCCTTTTGTAAGCACACAATGGGGTAATTATATTTATATAAGTGAAGTAAGCGAACATTTTAGCAACATCAAAGTAAATCCAAACAATATAGAAATAATGTTTTTAGAGGATGAGAGTAAAGCTGCTTCTGTTATACTTCGCAAAAGATTGCGCTATAGAGTAAATGCAAGCTTTTTAGAGACAGGTGAAAGATTTGATCAAATTTATGATGAGTTTGAAAAACAAACCGGAGGAGAAGGAGGCATTAAAACTATACGCAAGATGCTTGATTTTCATCTAGTAAAGCTTGAATTTAAAAAAGGACGCTTTGTAAAAGGTTTTGGTCAAGCTTATGATATAGAAAATGGAAATGTTGCACATGTAGGTGCTAGTGGAAATCCACATAAATTCCCACATAAGCATTAATTTATATAAAATCTTATAAATTTTGTTCTTGTAAAGCTTGGGCTTGATGATGAGTGATTAAAGGTTCTATGATTTCATCAAAAAGCCCATCTTGCATAATAACATCTAAGCGATATAAAGTAAGATTTATTCTATGATCGCTGATACGATTTTGTGGAAAATTGTAAGTGCGAATACGTTCGCTTCTATCTCCGCTTCCTACTTGTGATTTTCTTGCTTCACTTTCTTTTGCCAATCTTTCGCTTTCTTGCATTTCATAAAGCCTTGCTTTTAAGACTTTCATAGCACTTTCTTTGTTTTTGTGCTGACTTTTTCCATCTTGATTGACTACGACTATGCCTGTAGGGATATGAGTGATACGAACAGCTGAATCGGTAGTATTTACGCTTTGTCCCCCATGTCCTGAAGATCGCATAACATCAATTTTAAGATCGTTTGGATTAATCTCAATTTCTATATCATCAACTTCTGGCATAACTGCAACTGTTATAGCTGAGGTATGTACTCGTCCTTGAGATTCTGTTTGTGGAACACGTTGAACACGGTGTGTCCCACCTTCATATTTTAGTCTTGAATAAGCTCCTATGCCTTTAACAAGCATAATGATTTCTTTAAAACCACCAACACTTCCTTCGCTAGAACTTACAATTTCAAGTTGATAACCACGATTTTCAGCATATCTTGCATAAGCTTTTACAAGGTCTCCTACGAATAAAGATGCCTCATCTCCACCTGTACCTGCACGAATTTCAAGAAAAATATTTCTTTCATCGTTAGGATCTTTAGGAAGTAGTAAAATTTTAATTTCTTCTTCAAGTTTAGGTTTTAGTTCTTCTAAAGTTTTTAATTCTTCTTTTGCAAGCTCTCCAAGCTCACAATCATTTAGTAAGAGCTTATTCTCTTCCATATTTTCTAAAGTTTTTAAGTATTCTTTAGCTTTTAAAACAATAGGTTCTAAGTTTTTTTGTTCTTTAGAGAGTGTAGTCATTTTGCTGATATCATTAAGTATATCAGAACTACTAAGAAGAGAATTTAGCTCTTCAAAGCGTTTTAAAAAAGGAACTAGTTTGTTAGCTAACATTAAAAACTATAAAATTATGCAATTTTATTTACTAAAAGAGCTAAGCGGCTTACACGGCGAGAAGCAGTTTGTTTTTTAATAAAACCACGACTTACCATAGCATGGATACTTTTATTGGCTATTTTTAAAGCTTCATTTGCTGCATTTTTATCTTTATTTGCTGCAGCTTCTCTTACAGCTTTAGTTATATTTTTAAGTCTTGTTCTATAGAATCTATTTCTTTCTGTTTTTTTAATAGTTTGTCTTGCTCTTTTTTCAGCAGATTTGTGATTTGCCATTTATATTTTCCTTTTTTGAAATTAAAGACTAAATTATATAGGAATAAAATTTAAAATTTAATTAATTTAAGCAAAATTTCAAAATAAATCTTTCAAATGTATATCCCAATACACTAAGTTAAATTTAAGTAAAAATCCATAAATTATAGCACCTAAAAGTCCAGCAAACAATCCTGCTAACATATCATCAAGCATTACACCCAATCCACCTTTGACTTTTTTATCTATTTTACCGATAATAGAAGGCTTTGTAATGTCAAAGAGTCTAAATAAGATAAAAGCTAAAATAAAATTGATTATCGAGTTTTCAACACTTGCTGTAATAGCACAAGCAAGAAAAATTCCAGCAACTTCATCGATGACTATATGTTTATCATCGTGAATCCCTGTTTTTTTCTCATAATTGTCTATAACGCGAATACTTACAACAAAAATTAAGATACTAAGTAAAAATAAAGTATTAATTCCAAGATATTTGAGTATAAAAAAAGCAGGAATTAAAGCAGCAATAGTACCAAAAGTTCCGCTTGCTTTTTTTACACAACCTGAATAAAAAAAAGTTAAAAATAGTTTTTGCATCTTGCTACACCATATAAGACATTTGATGAATTTCTAAAAGTTTTTGATAAAATTCTTCATCATTTTTATATTCTAAAATTCCATCGGTTGGAAAAAGTTCATTATAAATTTTTTGCATATTTTTTAACCTATTTGGAAAAAGAGAGGTTAAGATAATGCTAGATACCTCCTTACGCATAAAAACTGCTGGAGGAATAATACCTGCTTTTAGTAGATCTTTTAAAGATTGAGAGTTGTAATGTAAATGATGATGAGAGCCATGGGGACAAGATCTTGTGCTAACAATCATACGACATTGATCACAAAATACAAATTCAGGTAAAATAATCACTTCTATACCATAATCTCTAGAAAAATCGTCAAGTATAGTTTTAGGTTGATTTTCATCATAAAACATTCCAAGTCCTGTATGATTTTGTCCTACTACAAGTTTAGTACAGCCTAGACTTTTTGCAATAATGCTTTCTAAACCAGGATTTAAATGAGCATGAAAGATATTGATATTTTTTAGTGGAAAAATAAAAATCCTATCTGGTGGAAGATAGTTTTTAATAAATTTTTTCAAATAAGCTTCTTTAAGCTCAAATTCAAATCCATTTACATCAAAAGATTCTACAAGAAAAATTACAACTAAATCTGCTTTATCTATGGTCCAACGAAACATTCTTTCATGAGCACGATGTAAAGGATCAAAACTTGAAACTATAGCAGTAATTTTTCGTGCATTAAGATTGTTTTTAATTTGTTGAAAATTTTCTTTTACTTTTTTAATTTGAGAATTATAAATTTCTATTTTTCCACTTATACAAGTTGTTCCCATGTTTTCTAAGGAACAAGTATTAGGGCTGAAGATATTAGAAAAATTTTTATTATTTTTAAATTCGCTTTTAAAATCTATATGTCCTACTACTTTTTCATTTAGTATGAGATTGATTCTATCGCCAGATTTTATATCATTTAGTGTTTTTTCAGCATTTTTTGGTGCAAAGCTTAAGGGATAGGGAAAACTTTCTCCTTTAAATTTTCCCGATTTAATGATTTCATTGACTTCTTTTTCATTCATTAAATGAGTGCAAGTGCCTAGTAAACCTTCTTTAATAAGTGATAAGATGCCAAATTCATTTTGATCTATGGTAATGTTTTTATTTTTTCTTACTGATTTCATATTTCTTCCTTTTTTCCCACAAAGATTTACGTGAAATACCTAATTTTTTTGAAAGATCAGTATCAGGAAATATATTTTGGTAGTTTATAATAACATATTTTACATACTCATCTATGGTTAAAATTTCATTACTATCGATATTTTTTTCATTATCATTTAAATTAATGCAGTTTATTTTTAAATCATCTGTATTTGAATTGGTATGCAAAATAACATTTTTGTTTTGTATAAAATCTAGGAGTTTTTCTTTTTCTACTGCTTTTAATGCTTGAAAATTACTTAAAAATAAAAGATTGTTTTCTGTGGGAAGTTTCATAACTTTTTCAACTGAATTTGTAGATGTTAAATCAATAAAAGAAAGAGTAATGTCACATTCATTTGCATAATTAAAAACAAAAGCATCAGCACTGCTTTGATTGTTGGATTTTAATATCAATGGAAGTTTTAATTTTTTATAATTATACTCTGGAATTTTGATTGTTTCTAGTCTTGATTTGATATAGCTTTGATAAGCTTTATTAAGGATTGAAAGTTTTCTAAAATCCTGATAATGCTTTATTTTTCTAATCAGCTCTTCTATCATAAAGGGTTTTTGAATATAATCACTAGCACCTAATTTCAAAGGATTTGAAACTGTATCTGTGCTTATGTAAGAAATAAGCAAAATAATAATACTATGTTTAAACTGACCTACGGCCTTTAAAAAGTTATTAGTATTTGTAGAAAGCAGTATAATATCATAGTATTTTTCACTATTGTATTCATCAAATGAGTTGATAATTTCGCAGCTATATCCAGCATCACTTAGTTTAATACTAATGCTTTGCGCTAGATAAATTTCATTTTCAATAATTAAAACTTTCATAATCTTGTCCAATCAAAATATTTTAAATTTACACTACTAAGCACCGCCATACCTTCTTTTCTTCCGATAAAACCCAATTTTTCTGTTGTTGTGGCTTTAACATTGATTCTAAATTCATCTAAATCTAAAGCATGAGCTATATTGCTTTGCATAGCTTGTTTAAAGTCTTTAAGTTTAGGGCTTTGTGCCATGACGCAAATGTCTATATTAATGAGTTCAAAACCTACCTCTCTGACTTTATCATAAGCTTGTTTTAAAAGCTCCATGGAGTTAGCATTTTTAAATTTTATATCAGTATCAGGATAAAGTTCTCCTATATCTCCAAGTCCTGCAGCACCTAAAATCGCATCGGTTAAAGAGTGGGCTAAAACATCTCCATCGCTATGTGCTTTAAGTCCCATAGTAGGATGAATTTGTACTCCTGCTAAAAGCAAGGGGCGATTTTCTCCAAATTCATGTACGTCAAAACCATTACCAGTAAAAATTTCAAAGCTAGGTGTAGGCAAATCAAGCTTTTTAAGATCTTCTTTAAATGTTAATTTTCTTGCATCTTCTTCACCTTCAATAAACCAAATTTTTCCACCCATTGCAGCTATAGCTGTGCTATCATCTGTAAATTCTAAATTTTGATCTAAAGCTTTTTGAAGCAGTTTGGTTTTAGAAATTTGCGGGGTTTGAATGAGTTTGATTTTTTCTCTTTGTAAGGCTTCATTGTCAAAAAGTGTTGTATCTGCAACTTTTAAAGCAGGGGTAATACAATCTGCTTTATCTAAATTTTCAATCAAACGCTCAAACAAATTTTTACTCACTAATACCCTTGCTACATCACTTACCATGACAAATTTACTATCTATGAGCTCTAAGGCTTTTTTTAAGGATTCTGCTCTGGTATCACCACCTTCTACGAATTCATAGTTTTTAGTAAATTTCTTCATATAAGCGATATTACTAGAGGTAACAACTATTTTTTTAAAAGGATAAAAAGAGCTTAAATTTTTTGTTGCATAAAGCCAAAGAGGATCATTTCCAAGTCGTAAAAATTGTTTTTTTACCTTTGTGTTAAAACGAGTAGAATTTCCAGCTGCTAACATAATGAGGCTAATCTCACTCATTTTTTCATTCCTCTTTTTAATATTGTTGGTTTTTATAATGTTACCATATTATACACTTATAAAAAGCTAAATTTTATCATTTTATTAGTAAAATTGATTTTTTTAAAAGACAAGGAAAAAACATGAAAGAACAAATTTTAGAGAAATTAAAAACTGTAAAATATCCTGGTTTTGAAAAGGATATAGTGAGTTTTAACTTTGTAAAAGATATTAAAATTCAAGATGATGGTGTATTTATTGATATAGAAATCGTTTCAGCAAATCCTGAAGTAGCTAATGAAATTCGTAAAAATGCTACTGAAGCTTTATCAAGTTTAGCTTTAAAAAATATTGAACTTAATATCATCACTCCAAAAATTCCTGAAGAAAAAAGTAATTCAAGAAGTGGAAAAAACATCGCTCCACAAGTAAAAAATTTTATCATGGTTTCAAGTGGAAAAGGTGGTGTGGGCAAATCTACAACTACAGTAAATTTGGCAATTTCTATGGCTAAAATGGGAAAAAGAGTGGGAATTTTAGATGCGGATATTTATGGGCCAAATATTCCAAGAATGCTAGGCGAAACCAAAACTCAGCCTGAAGTAGTAGGGCAGAGATTAAAACCTATTTTAACTCATGGTGTTTATATGATGAGTATGGGGGTTTTGATCGAAGAGGGTCAAGGGCTTATGTGGCGTGGAGCTATGATTATGAAAGCAATCGAGCAACTTTTAGCTGATGTGATTTGGCCTGAACTTGATGTATTGTTTTTAGATATGCCTCCAGGAACAGGCGATGCGCAAATTACTTCCGCGCAAAGTATTCCTATTACTGCAGGAGTTTGTGTAAGTACGCCTCAAACCGTATCTTTAGACGATAGTAAAAGAGCTTTAGATATGTTTAATAAACTTCACATTCCTATAGCAGGTGTGATTGAAAATATGAGTGGATTTTTATGCCCTGATAATGGTAAAGAGTATGATATTTTTGGTAAAGGAACAGCTGAGGATATGGCAAAAGCCTATAAAAGTGAAGTTTTAGCACAAATTCCTATAGAAATGATAGTAAGAGAAGGTGGAGATGAAGGCAAGCCTGTGAGTTTTTATCATCCTGAAAGTGTGAGTTCAAAGCGTTATTTAATAGCGGCTGAAAAAATTTGGAGCTTTATAGAAAAGATTAACAATGAAGGTGGTGCGGATAATTCTGCTATACAACCTGTGATGAATGGAAAAAGTGCGTGTTCGCATTAAAAATTAAGTGAATAAGGAAAAGAAAATGATTAATACTAAAGAAGATTTTTTACTTTTAATCAAACAAATTGAGCAAAAAAGTGGCTATAAAAAACCTAAAGCTTTTGGTATAGCAAGGCTTGATAGAGGACAGTTAAATAAAAATAAAATCTTGCAAGCAAGTTTTGCTTTGATTAATTATGAGCAAAATTTTGGCTCAGCAGCAATCATGCTTGAAGCTTTTATGCAAAGGGGTGTGGAGATTGATTTTAATGCGAGTGAATTTGTACAAACTTTGAAATTAGAAGATATTGATTTTGCACTTTCTTGTTTTAAACCTTTTTTAGAAGAAGAAGGACATCAAAATATTGATTTATTAAAGCTTATCAAAGATAAATTTAAAGACGATGAATTTGCTTTTGTTTGTCTTTTTGAAGATAAAGAACCTTTAAGTGTAGAAAGTGTTTATCTAAAACTTTATTTGCTTTCTACTAAAAAAGTACCTTTAAGAAGTATCAATCTAAATGGAGCTTTTGGACTTTTAAGCAATGTAGCTTGGAGTGATGATAAGCCTATCGAACTTGAGTATTTAAGAGCAAATGAAATGCGTTTAAAAATGAGCAATCAATATCCAAAAATTGATTTTGTAGATAAATTTCCAAGGTTTTTAGCTCATATTATCCCTGAAGATAATACAAGAATTTTGGAAAGTTCTAAAGTAAGAATGGGTGCTTCACTAGCAGCAGGAACAACTATCATGTCAGGGGCAAGTTATGTGAATTTTAATGCAGGCACAACAGGAGCTTGTATGGTTGAAGGGCGTATTAGCTCAAGTGCTATAGTAGGAGAAGGTTCTGATGTAGGTGGTGGAGCTTCAATTTTAGGTGTTTTAAGTGGAACAAGTGGCAATGCTATAAGTGTGGGTAAGGCTTGTCTTTTAGGAGCTAATTCAGTTACAGGAATTCCTTTGGGGGATAATTGTATAGTTGATGCAGGTATTGCGGTGTTAGAAGGAACGAAATTTTTACTCAAAGATGCTGAGGAGCTTGCTAAACTTAATCCTTATTTTAATTTTGATAAAGAAATTTACAAAGGCTTAGAGCTTAAAGGTTTAAATGGCCTACATTTCCGTCAAGATTCTATAAGTGGTGCTATGATAGTAGCTTTAAATAAAAAAGCAGTCAAACTTAATGAAGCCTTGCATTGATACAAAATTTATTTACATAAAGCTTTAAGCTTTATGCCTTTCTTTTAACTTTGAAATCACATCTGAGAAGTTAAGGTTTGCATCTGCAAGTAAAACACTTAAATGATACATTAAATCCGCTGCTTCACAAATAAGCTCTTCTTTATCTTTTACTGTCGCTGCTAAAGCTGTTTCTACACCTTCTTCACCAACTTTTTGTGCGATGCGTTTTGTACCACTTTTGAAAAGTTTTGCTGTGTAAGAAGTATTTTCATCGGCATTTTTGCGTGCATTAATAAGCTTTTCAAGTCTGGCTAGAAAAACAAAATCCGCATTTTTAGAAATTTTTTCAAAACAAGAAATATTACCCGTATGACAAGTAGGCCCTACAGGATTTGCTAAAATTAAAAGCGTGTCATTATCACAATCTAAACTTAAATCTATGATATTTAAGAAATTTCCACTTTCTTCACCCTTCATCCAAAGACACTGTTTTGTGCGTGAAAAAAAGACTACTTTACCACTTTCTAAGCTTTTTTCTAAGGCTTCATTATTCATAAAACCTAACATTAAAACTTCGCAAGTTTTTGCATCTTGGACGATGACAGGTAAAAGATGATTCACTTTTTGCCAAGCGATTTTTTCATTAAGTTCTTTGAAATTTTGCATATTATATCCTTATACTTAAGCCTTGATTTTTAAGATAAATTTTTAATTCTTTAATGTCTATAAGTTTTTGATGAAAAACAGAAGCAGCTAAAGCCCCATCTGTACCTAGTTTAAAAGCTTCTAAAAAATGCTCCATTTTTCCTGCTCCCCCGCTTGCGATCAAAGGTACTTTACAAATTTTATATACAGCTTCTAATTGTTCTAAATCATAACCATTTTTAACGCCATCTTGATTCATCATATTTAAAACAATTTCGCCTGCACCTAGATCTTGTACTTCTTTAACCCATTCTAAAGTGCTTTTTCCACTATGCTTGCTTGTTTTTTCATCGCCTGTGTATTGAAATACTTTTAAATTTCCATTTTCATCTTTGAAACTATCAATCCCTACTACTACGCATTGCACGCCAAAACTTTTAGCAAGGCGTGTGATTAAGCTTGGATCATTTAAAGCAGGAGAATTGATAGAAATTTTATCTGCCCCATTAGCTAAAAGTTCAGCTGCATCTTCTTCGCTTTTAATACCCCCTGCAACACAAAAAGGAATATTGATATTTTTTGCTACTTCACTTACCCATTCTCTTGATATGCGTTCTTTTCTAGCACTTGCAGTAATATCATAAAAAACAAGCTCATCAATGCCATTTTTAGAATAATACCTAGCAAGTTCTATGATATCTCCCATATCTTTATGATTTTTAAATTGTGTTCCTTTTACCACTCTGCCATTTTTAGCGTCTAAACATGCAATTATGCGTTTTGTAAGCATCTTATCCCTTCTTCTACGCTAAAAATTCCGTCTAATAAAGCTTTTCCTACGATAACCCCGCTACAAATTCCTTTTAAGTTTTCAAGGTCTTTTAAACTTGCTACTCCACCACTTGCCTGAATGCAAATATTAGGAAAAATTTCATGGATAAGTTTGTAAAGTCTTACATTTACTCCTTGCATGGTGCCATCTTTTGAAATATCGGTACAAAGTATGTGTTTTAAGCCTTTATTGCTATAAAAGTCTAAAACCTCCATAAGTTTTTTATCGCTTGTTTCTTGCCAAGCATTTACAGCTACAACATAATCTTCTTTTAAAATTGTATCTAAAGCTAAAACTATAGCTTCATTACCAAATTCTTTTAAAATTTCAAGACACAAAGCAGCATTCTTAATTGCTATAGAACCTATAACTACTCTTTTTACTCCACAATCAAGCAAAGCTTTAACTTCTTCTTTAGAGCGTATACCTCCACCTACTTGTAAATTGACACTGACTTCTTTAGCAAGTTTTTCTATCAAAGCAAGTTGTCTTTTGCTAGGATCTTTTGCACCTGTAAGATCTACAAGATGAAGTTCTTTCGCTCCTGCTTTTTCGTATTCTTTGAATTTCTCCAAGGGATTGTATTTATATACTTTTTTTTGTTCGTAATCCCCTTTTACAAGACGTACCACTTCGCCATCTATAAGATCGAGTGCGGGTGTGATTTGAGTCATCCTATATCCTTAATAAAATTTGAAATTAAAATTTCTCCCACTTCACTACTTCTTTCAGGGTGAAATTGCACTCCGTAAAAATTATCTTTCATTACACTTGCGCTAAATTTTTGCGAATACTCACAATCTGCTATAGTGTACTCTCCAAGTTCTACACAATAACTATGCACAAAATAAAAATAAGCTCCTTCTAAACCTTTGAATAAAGCATGAGAGCTATGAACTTGATTCCATCCCATATGCGGAAAAGTAAAGTCTTCTTTAGCTTTAAATTTTTGGGTTGTAAAATCTATGAGTTTTAAGGTTTCTTGATTTAATTCTTCAGAAAAATTTCCTAAAATTTGCATACCTAAACAAATACCAAGCAAAGGTTTTTTGGTGTTTTTAATAAAATCAATAAGATTAAATTGTTCTAAATTTTTCATCGCTTCTTTTGCGGTACCCACTCCAGGTAAAAAAAGCTTATCCGCACTTTCAAGCTCTTTTAAATCCCTGCTAATAGTTGCATTAAAACCTAATCTATCCAAACAAAATTTCAAAGATGCCAAATTCGCACAGGCTGTATCGATGATGATGATTTTCATATCATTCCTTTAGAGCTAGCTAAATTTTCACTTTCTATTTTCACTGCCATTTTCAAAGCTTTTGCAAAGGCTTTGAAAAGCCCTTCAGCTTTATGATGATCATTTTTGCCTTTAACTTTTAAATGCAAACTTACACCCATAGTATAGCTTAAAGAATAAAAAAAGTGCTCGATCATTTCTGTGCTTAAAGCTCCTAGATGAGATTTTTTAAATTTAGCTTTATAGACTAAATGAGGACGATTGCAAAAATCTATCGCACAACTTGCCAAACACTCATCCATAGGTAAAGTAAAGCCATATCTTGCTATGCCGATTTTATCTCCTAAAGCTTTTTTAATACAAGCTCCAAGTGCTAAGGCTACATCTTCAACGCTATGATGCTCATCGATTTCTAAATCCCCATTGCAAGAAATTTCAAGTCCTATGCCCCCATGTACGGCTATTTGCTCTAACATATGATCAAAAAAATCAATCCCTGTTTTAATACTAACTTTGCCTCCATTTAAACACACTTTTACTTTTATATCTGTTTCTTTAGTAGTTCTTTGATAACTTGCACTTCTAAAAGAACTTAAAATTTCATTTTCTATTTCTTTCCAAGAAAGTTCGCTGTATTTTAAACCACGCACGCCTAAATTTGAAGCCAAGATCATATCGCTCTCACGATCTCCTATAACAAAACTTTGCTCCTTATCGTAAAGTTCGTGCTTGATATACTCTTCTAACATGGCAGTTTTAGGTTTTCTACAAGCACAATTTTCATTTTCAAAATGTGGACAAATAAAAATATTTTGAAATTCTATACCGCAACTTTTTAAAATATCAAGCATTTTTTCATGAGCGATTTCAAAATTTTCCTTTGGAAAACTTGGCGTTCCAAGACCATCTTGATTGCTTACCATGACAAATTTAAATCCAAAATTTTTTAGTTTTAAAAGAGTGGGAATAGCATCTTTTTCAAAACGCAATTTTTCAAGAGTATCGATTTGAAAATCGCTTTTTGGTTCTTCTATAAGAGTGCCATCTCTATCTATAAAAAGAATTTTTTGACTCATTTTAGGCTCTCTAAACGAAAAGTTACTGCATTTTTGTGTGCATCTAAATGCTCATTTTGTGCTAAAATTTCAACACTTTTACCTAAAGCTAAAAAGCCTTCTTTGCTTAACTCTTGAACGGTCATTCTTTTACTAAAATCTGCCAAACCTAAACTAGAATGCGTTTTAGTAAGTCCATAAGTAGGTAAAACATGATTAGTCCCACTTGCATAATCACCCATAGACTCTGGGGAATAAGCTCCTAAAAATACCGATCCTGCGTGTTTTACACCTTTTAAAAGTTCTCGTGGATTTTGAGTTTGTATGATCAAATGTTCAGGGGCGTAAAGATTTGAAATTTCTAAGGCTTGATTTAAATCTTTAGCTATGATAATGCGTGAATTAGTAATGCTTTTGCTTGCAAGTTCTTTACGAGGTAAAAGTTCTAATTGACTTTGGACTTCATTGCTTGTTTTTTTGGCAAAATCTTGACTTAAACACACCAAAATCACTTGAGAATCTGCACCATGTTCAGCTTGTGAAAGCAAATCACTAGCTACAAATTTTTCATTAGCTAAATCATCAGCTATTACTAAAACTTCACTAGGTCCTGCTTGCATATCAATAGCTGCTCCATTTATATCGCTACTTACTTGGCGTTTTGCTTCGGTTACAAAGGCATTTCCTGGGCCAAAAATTTTATCCACCTTTAAAACACTTTGCGTACCGTAAGCCAAAGCTGCTATAGCTCCTGCACCACCCATTTGATAAATTTCATCCACGCCACAAAGCTTGGCACAAAAAAGCACGGCATCATTGATTTTTGCAGGGCTTGCTAAAACGATTTTTTCACAACCTGCAATTTTTGCAGGGATAGCTAGCATTAAAACCGTTGAAAACAAAGGTGCCAAACCCCCTGGTATGTAAAGTCCTACTTTTTCTATAGGACGTGTTAAAACCTCACATTTAACACCTTTTGTAGTTTCAAGAGCGATTTCATGCGGGATTTGGGCTTCGTGAAATTTTTTGATATTTTCATAAGCTACCAAAATAGCTTCTTGTAAATCTTTATCCAAACGATTGCTTGCTTGAGTGATTTCTTCTTGAGTGATTTTAATCTTTGAAATTTCAGCCTTATCAAATTCTAAAGCTTGTTCTATTAAAGCTTTATCGCCTTTTTCTTGCACTTCTTTAATGATAGAACTTACTATTTTTGAAATTTCATCTTTCGCACTTATAGCAGGGCGTTTTAACGCTTCTTCTTTTTGTTTTTCATCTAAATTATCATATACTAAAATTTGCATTTTTTACTCACTTTAACATTTTTTCTATAGGCAGAACCAAAATCGAACTCGCGCCTTCTTCTTTTAAAGCCTCCATGGTTTCCCAAAAAAGATTTTCTTTACTTACCATATGTAAAGCTACATTTTTTTCATCGTGTGCTAAAGGTAAGATAGTTGGTCTTTCAACTCCTGGAAGTAGAACTTGAATTTTATCAAGCTTTTCTTTTGGGGCATGAAGCATAATGTATTTAGATTCTCTTGCTTGCATTACTCCTGCTACACGCAACATAATTTTATCCACTAAGGCTTGTTTTTCTTTGCTTAAAGCATTTTCTTTTTGAATCAAACAAGCACGAGATTCATAAATTACTTTAACTTCTTTAAGATTATTTGCTTGTAAAGTTGCTCCACTTGAAACAAGATCGCAAATTGCATCGGCTAAATTTGCCCTAGGGGCTACTTCAACAGAACCTGTAAGCATACAATTTTTATAATTAATCCCATTTTCTTTCATAAAACGCTTTAAAAGTTGTGGATAAGAAGTAGCTATCCTTAAGCCTTCAAAATCTTTCAAATTTTGAAATTTATTTTCTTGAGGTAAGGCAAGAGAAAGACGGCAATATCCAAAATCTAGCTTTTTTAAAAGTTTATAGCTTGGATTTTCTCCTAAAGACTGGCGTTCAAGTTCATTTTCTTCTAAAACATTTTCTCCTATAATGCCTAAATCTACAACACCATCAAAAATAAGCCCAGGTATATCATCATCTCTAACGCGTAAAATATCTATGGGTAAATTTGTAGAAAAAGCGATCAAACTTTGTTCATGGATATGCATTTTAACACCACATTCTGAAAGAAGCTCTATGGATTCTTTTGAAAGTCTACCTGATTTTTGTATCGCGATACGCAAACGAGTATTTTCTTGCATAACATATCCTTGAAATTAAAAATTAAAAGCTTATATTAGCATAAGTAGTTGAATTTTTAGCAAGGGTTTTAGAAAATAAATAAATTTAATTTTATTTAAAATAATTATTTAAAACTTTTTATTTTTAGGGTATTTAATTGAAGTATTAATCCTAGCAAAAGCTAGGATTTGATTAAGCTACAAATTCGATGAAAGCCATTTCAGCGGCATCACCACGGCGAATTCTTGTTTTGATGATTCTTGTATATCCACCATTGCGATCTTTGAATTTTGGAGCAATTTCAGTTACTAGTTTATTAGTAGCGTTTTTATCTTGCAATGAAGCAAAAACTACTCTATGAGCGTTAAAATCTCCAAGTCTTGCTCTAGTAATCAATCTTTCTACATAACCTCTTAATTCTTTAGCTTTTGGTAGAGTAGTTTCGATTTTTCCGCTATTTACTAAAGCTATAGTTAAATTTTTTAATAAGGCAGCACGATGAGATGAAGTTCTGCCAAGTTTTCTATATCCATGTTTATGTCTCATTCTTTATCCTTCGTTTTGTGCTTTTAATTCTGCGATTTTGTTTTTAAGTATTTCTTTGTTATCGCTAAGCTTAGAAGTTCCCACAGGAAAACCTATGCTTTCCATGATGTTTTTAATTTCATCAAGAGATTTTTTACCTAAATTTTTAAGCCCTGCAAGTTCACTTACACTCATCAAAGCAAGCTCGCCTATGTAAACTACTCCTGCTTTTTCAAGACAATTATAACTTCTAGCACTTAAATTTAAATCTGTAATGTTTTGCAATAATTTAGTATTTTCTAGCTCATTGCTTGTTGCTTGATTTTTAATTACACTTCTAACATTGGTTATTTTATCAAATACTGATAATTGTTTATACATAGCTTCTAGAGCATTTTGAAAAGCTTCATTTGGAGTGATTTGTCCATCAGTTGTTACGGTTAAAACCACTTTTTCATAATCAGGATTATCTTCAAATAAAACTTTTTCAATATCATAGGTTGCTTCTCTTACAGGTGTAAAGAAAGCATCTAAAGCTATAAATTTAGGATCGTTTAGAAGCTCTTTAATTTCTTCGCTTGGTACATAGCCAATACCTTTTTCAACGATCAATGTAAATTTGAGTTCAGCATCTTCGTTGATTGTTGCTAGATAGGCATCTTTATTTACCACTTCTACTTGATCATTATTTAGATCTTTGCCGTAAATTTCTTTTGAGCCTTTAAAGCTAAATTCTACTATTTCTTTATTTGATTCGCCTTTAATTTTAAAGCGTAGTTTTTTTAGGTTAATGATAAAAAGTGCTACATCTTCAAGCATACCACGCATACTATCAAATTCATGAGCTACACCATCAATATGAATCGCAGTTGGAGCATATCCTATAGTGCTAGTATAAAGCAAACGGCGTAAAGGATGGGCTAGGGTGATTCCATAGCCTATCTCAAAAGGCCAAGCACTGATTTTAGCCACAGTATCACTAATGTTTTCTATTGTAAATTCTGTTGGCGTATAAGCAGATGTTGTAATATTTCTCATATTTAGCCCCTATTACTTAGAGTAAAGCTCAACGATAAATCTTTCCTCAACCGGAATGACAACTTCTTCTCTTTCAGGTTTTCTTGTGAAAATTCCAAATCTCTTATCTTTTTCAACATCAACCCAAGCAACAATTCCAGTTTGCGCTGTAAGTTCGATAGCTCTTGTTATTTGTGGATTATTTTTGCTTTTTTCGATAATTTCGATTTTAGCACCTGCTTCTACTCTAAAGCTAGGAATATTCACTCTTTTACCATTTACTAAAATATGTCCGTGTGTTACAAGTTGTCTTGCAAAACGACGTGTTGTAGCAAAACCCATTCTATATATCACATTATCCAATCTTTGTTCTAAAAGCTGGATAAGTAATACCCCTGTATTTCCTTCTCTTCTTGCTGCTTCAGCAAATAAACGACGGAATTGCTTTTCACTTACTCCATACATAAATTTAGCTTTTTGTTTTTCTCTTAGTTGAAGTCCATACTCACTAATTTTACCTTTTCTTGCTCCGTGTTGTCCTGGTGCATAAGGGCGTTTATCTAGTGCACTTTTGCCAGCTAGTCTTCTTTCTCCTTTTAATGCTAAGCTAACACCAAAGCGTCTTTCTAATTTTTCTACTGGTCCTCTATATCTTGCCATAATATTATTCTCCTAAATTTTTCTTACTATCTTAGACACGACGACGCTTAGGCGGTCTGCAACCATTGTGAGCTAATGGAGTGATATCTTTTAAGAAAGTTACTTTGATTCCTTCCATAGCACCTACACTCTTAACAGCAGTTTCTCTACCGCTTCCTGGTCCTTGTACTTTAATGCCTACTTCTTTAATTCCGTGTTCTTTTGCTTTATTTAAAGCGTCTTCTACTGCTTGTTGTGCTGCATAAGGAGTTGATTTTTTAGAACCTTTAAATCCTAAACCACCTGCACTACTCCAAGCGATAGCATTTCCCATTTCATCGGTTACTGTAACCATAGTATTGTTAAAAGTTGCACTGATATAAACAATACCTTTTGCTATATTTTTTTTAACTACTTTTTTCTTTACGATTTTTCTTTTTGCCATAATTTATCCTTATGATTTTGCACCAACAGTTTTTCTCTTACCTTTTCTAGTTCTTGCGTTTGTTTTTGTTTTTTGTCCGCGAACTGGTAAGCCTTTTCTGTGTCTTAAGCCTCTAAAGTTTCCTAAATCCATAAGTGCTTTGATATCCATAGCAACTTGTTTTCTCAAATCCCCTTCAACCATATAGTTTTCTTGAATTTCTTTACGGATAGCTGCTGCTTCATCTTCACTTAACTCATGAACTCTTTTATCGTAAGAAATTCCTACTTTATCTAGAATTTTTCTTGAAGTAAAAAGTCCTACACCATAGATATAAGTTAATCCATACTCAATTCTTTTTTTCTTTGGTAAATCCACACCTGCAATACGAGCCATGTTTATCCTTGTCTTTGTTTATGTTTTGGATTTTCGCAAATAATGCGAACCACGCCTTTACGGCGAACTACTTTGCACTTGTCGCACATCTTTTTAACCGATGGTCTCACTTTCATGAGCGTCTCCTTGAATAAATTCCACTTGATTTACGACTACATCAGGTTTTATGAATAACCAACTATTTTCAAAATAAGTGGTGGATTTTAAAAATACTTCTTCATATAGTTCGATGTAATTTGTCGCAAAAACTCTAATTTTATCTAAAATTAGCTTTTAAATAACTTAGATTATTTATATCTAAAAGTTATACGCCCTTTATCAAGGCTATAAGGTGTAAGTTCTACTTTTACTTTATCACCTGGCATTATTCTTATATAATGCATACGCATTTTTCCTGCAATATGACATAAAATTACATGTTTGTTGTCAAGTTCAACCTTGAAATTTGCATTAGGTAATGCTTCAAGTACAGTGCCATCAATTTCAATTACATCATCTCTTGCCAAAATTTTCTCCTTTCATGAAATAAAAAGGCTATAATTTTAGCAAAAATTATTAAAATTTTTACTTAATTTTTAGTAATTTTTAAGTAATTAATCTAAAAATTCAGGCTCGATAAAAGGTACATGAGTACCTATAACTTTGAGTTTTCTCTCTTTAAATTCTTTAAGTAGTTTTTCCCTTGTTTGTATAGCCTCATTTTGATCTATATCAAATTTTATAGCGATTTTAGGTTTTGAGATTTGTATATCATAAAGATGAAGTAAATCTCCCCAAAAGACTATTTTATCATCAATTATTATAGCATTTTGTCCTGGGGTGTGTCCATAAGCAGGTATGGCTTTAATGCCTGAATTTTGAAAAATCAAATCTTTAGAGTGGTTAATAAATTCTATATTTTTAAGTTTAAGCAAGGTGTTTTTAATTTCTTGTCTATCGCTTTTGATCCAAAAATCATATTCTTTTTTATCGATTAAAATTTGAGCTTTTGGAAAAAGATTTTCTTCGCTCATTAAAGCACCTATATGATCAGGGTGTGCGTGTGTTAAGATAATATGAGTGATATCTTTGAAATCGGTTTTGTAGATATGCAATTTTTCTTTTAATACGTCAATAGTATCTAAAAACCCTGTGTCTATTAAAGCATTAAAATTTGGATTTTTTATCAGAGCAATATTATGCTCATTTCTTTTAATTTTTGTGCGAGTTTTTTCTATAAAATTCTTATCTTCATCGCTTTGTGGCACTAAAAAAGAAAATAATAAATTTAAAAATTTATCATCAGATTGTTTAAGAGAGATTATATGGGTTTGATTTGAATTTTTGCTTGTGGTTTTTTCTTCTAAAAAATAAAGATTGGTTTTTAAAAGAGTGGTTATAAAATTAAACATATTTATCCTTAAATTTTTTAGATAATATTTTAGAAATGATTATAGTATAATAAAAACAATGTTTTTAAAATTTAAGGTAATTAATCAATGAGAAAATCAAAATTTGGAACAAAGGAAATTAAGATCTTAGGACTTTCTTCACTAGGAGGAACTTTAGAATTTTATGATTTTATTATTTTGGTCTTTTTTGCTAAATATATAGCTAATGTATTTTTCCTAAAGATATGAGTGAATTTTGGAAATAGCTTTAGGTGGTCTTTTATGGGTTATTTTGTGGATAAATTTGGTTTATTTAAAATTTGTATTTTCTTTATCTTTAACTTTTGTATTTTTTCTTTTTTTATATTTTTATGCTTTATATGAGCTTAAAAATTTGGTTTTGATGTGTATTTTGTATTCGATTGTTTGTTTTTTAGGTGGGATTAATGTGTTTGCACCTATTTTAATGAGTGAAGTTTTTAGAGCTAAAATAAGATTTTTAGGAATTTCTTTTTCTTATAATATTGCTTATGCAATTTCAGGCGGTATTACTCCGCAACTCGTTTTTTGGCTTAATACACTCGCGAGTAAAAATGAAAATCTATTTTTTATGGTATGAGTATATATATTTTTTAGTATTATTGGCTATTTGTACTGTTTTTATGGTAAAAGATAAAATAAAATTTGATAATCACTCTTAAAATGTTATAATTAAAATTATATTTTGGAGTTTATAAATGCCTTTTATTATAGAATTGCTTAAGCAAAATAAATTAAAATTGATTTCTTTTTTACTTTTTTCTTTTGTTACAAGTGTAGTTGGAGTTTTAACTCTTGTTTTTATTAATAATTATTTACTTAAAAATGTACAAAATATTCCTATTTTTTATTTTATTATTTTACTTTTGATATTTTTTATAAGTTCTACTATGGTCGAACTTGGACTTAGTGTTTTTGGGCAAAATTTTATATTTAAAATGCAAAGACGCGTGGTAAAACAAATTTTAGATACTCCTTTGTTAAGGGTGGCTAAGGTAGGTAAGGCAAAAATTTTAGCCTCTTTAGGAAGTGATGTAAGAAATATATCTTTTGGGCTTTTAAGATTGCCTGATTTTTTACAATCAAGTATATTAATTTTATGCACTAGTGTTTATTTGTGTTATCTTTCAGCACAAATTTTTGCTTTATGTGTAGTATGGATTATGGTTATTTTTATTACTAATAATTTTTTGATGATGAAAGTGTATCAGTATTTTCGTAAAGCAAGGGAAAATGATGATGCTTTACAAAACAATTACCAAAATATACTAGATGGACATAAAGAACTTTTAATCAATCGTGATAGAGCTAAGCTTTACTATGAAGATGAATTTGAAAATAATGCAAGATTAAAAAAGAAAAATAGTACTTTAGGTAATCTTTTTAACAATCTCTCAAATAATTGGACGAATGTAACTCTTTTGGCTTTAGTAGGAGTAGAGTTTTATTTATCTTTAAAATTTGGGTGGGCAAGTGTGGCTGATGCTACAACTATAGCTCTTTCTATTTTATTTTTACGAACCCCTTTAGTATCTATGATAGGGTCTTTCCCAACCTTACTTTTAGCAAAAATTGCTTTGGATAAGATTGCAAAATTAGAATTAGATGATTATATAGAAGGTTTTAAAAAGACGCACTATATCAGGGAATGGAAAAAAATTTCTTTTAAAAATACTCAATTTGCTTATGAAGAAAATTTTCATTTAGATCCTGTAAATATAGAACTTAAAAAAGGTGAATTAGTATTTTTAATAGGTAAAAATGGAAGTGGTAAATCCACATTTTGTATGCTTTTAACAGGACTTTTTAAGCCAAGTAAAGGTGAAATTTATCTTGATAATACGCTTATAGACGATAAAAATTTAGATGAGTATAGATCACTTATTTCTGCTGTTTTTAGCGATTTTCATCTTTTTACCAAAACTTTAAATAAAGAAAATTTTGCAAGTGAAGAAAAAATTGCTTTTTGGTTAGAATTTTTAGAACTTAAAGATAAAACAAGTATTGAGAATAACGAACTTACCTTAACTAAACTTTCTACAGGACAAAAAAAGCGTTTAGCCATGCTTATAGCTTTACTTGAAGAAAGGGATATTTTAGTACTTGATGAATGGGCAGCTGATCAAGATCCAGTTTTTAGAAGATTTTTTTATAAAAAACTTTTACCTTTACTGAAAGAGCAAGGTAAAACAATCTTTGCTATCACACATGATGATGCATATTTTGATAGTGCAGATAGAATCTTATTAGCACAAAATGGTAAGATTAGTGAGTTAAAAGGTGAAAATATTAAAGATTTAGCTAAAGATTTGGTAGAAAAATTTGATTAAAGCCCAAAAAGGGCTTATATTATTTTTCATAAAGCTTTTTTTCTATATCTATATAAAAATCAGCAATTTTACCATAAGCAACTTCCCAAGCTTTAAGAGTTGCTTCGTCTGGATTTAAAAGATTTTTGATAGCTTTTAAAAGACAAGTTCCAACTATAGGATAATGTTCTTCTTTTACTCCTAAATTAACATGAGTTATAGCAACTTTATCAACAAAACTTCTCATATTTTCTAAATTTTCTATATTTTTAGCCGCCATTAAAATTGCCATAGCTAAAGCTTTTGGTTGTTCTCCTGAAGCTTGTTTTTCCATATTAAACATAGGTTTTACTTCAGGATAATCATTAAACATTATTTTATAAAATTCTTTGGTTAAATCCTCTCCATTTTTTTGCAAAATAGGCACACAATCTTTAATAATTTGAATTTGTTCTTTTGTCATAATTTCTCCTTTTTTAATATAAATTAAGATATTTTATATTTTAAAAAGGAGAAAAAAATTGATTTATGTTAAAATTTTATATTTTAGATAATTAAAAAGTTTTATATTTTTCATAGAAGTCATTGTAATTACAATATAATTTTTAAGACTTTTTTGAATCCTTATATCGGGTTTTGACTTATATTTAAGCTTTAATAATACTAAATTTATTAAAATTTTATAGTATTAAATATCAAATCCATTTTTTTGCAAAATAGGCACACAATCTTTAATAATTTGAATTTGTTCTTTTGTCATAATTTCTCCTTTTTTAATATAAATTAAGATATTTTATATTTTAAAAAGGAGAAAAAAATTGATTTATGTTAAAATTTTATATTTTAGATAATTAAAAAGTTTTATATTTTTCATAGAAGTCATTGTAATTACAATATAATTTTTAAGACTTTTTTGAATCCTTATATCGGGTTTTGACTTATATTTAAGCTTTAATAATACTAAATTTATTAAAATTTTATAGTATTAAATATCAAATTTTATGATTAAAATATAAATTTTTATCCCCCATATAGGCTTGTAAGTTGAGTTTTTTTGTTTTATAATTTTGTGCGTTATTAAAAAAAAGGTTTTTTATGTTGAGATTTTTAATTTTTGCAATGTTGTTGTTTGTGAATTTAGAAGCAAAAACCCCAAAAGATATGCTTATTATAGCGGTTGAAAATGAAATCACAAGGATAAATCCTGCTTATAGTGAGGATCATGATGCGGTGATTAATCTTGTATTTTCAGGACTTACGCGTTTTGATGAAAATATGAGCTTAAAGCCTGATTTGGCTAAATCTTGGAATGTAAGCAAAGACGGGCTTGTTTATGATATTTTTTTAAGAGATGATGTTTTATGGCATGATGGAGTGAGATTTAGTGCTGATGATGTGAAATTTAGTATAGAAGCCTTTAAAAATCCTAAAAACAATTCTTCTGTTTATGTTAATTTCGAAGATATTAAAAGTGTGGAAATTTTAAATCCTTCTCATGTAAAAATCACACTTTTTAAACCTTATCCTGCATTTTTAGATGCTTTAAGCATAGGAATGCTTCCTAAACATTTGCTTGAAAATGAGAATTTAAGCACAAGTTCTTTTAATCAAAATCCTATAGGCACAGGTCCTTATAAATTTTTAAAATGGAAAAAAGGTGAATATGTTGAATTTAAAGCCAATGAACATTTTTATCTTGATAAGGTAAAAACTCCAAGACTTATTATAAAACACATTTTTGATCCTTCTATAGCTAGTACTGAGCTTAAAAATGGTAAGATAGATGCAGCTTTAATCGATGTTTCTTTTCTAAATATTTTTAAAAATGATAAAAATTTTGAAATTTTGCGTGAAAAATCGGCTGATTATCGGGCTTTAATGTTTAATTTTGATAATGAATTTTTAAAAGATTTAAAGGTAAGACAAGCCTTAAATTACGCAGTTGATAAAGAAAGTATAGTAAAAAATCTTTTACATGATTATGCTTTTGTAGCCAATCACCCTTTAGAGCGCTCTTGGGTAAATTCTAAGAATTTTAAAATTTACAAATATGATCCTAAAAAAGCCAAGGACTTGCTTGTGAGTGCAGGTTTTAAGAAAAATAAAGATGGAAATTTTGAAAAAGATGGAAAATTTTTAGAATTTGAAATTTGGGCGATGAGCAATGATCCTTTAAGGGTAAGTTTAGCTGGAATTTTGCAAAGTGAATTTAGAAAAATAGGAGTTGTAAGCAAGGTGGTGGCTAAACCTGCTGGAAGTTTTGATTATTCTAAAGTAGATAGCTTTTTAATAGGCTGGGGAAGTCCTTTAGACCCTGATTTTCATACTTTTAGAGTATTTGAAAGTTCGCAAGATAGTGCTTTAAATGGTGAAGGCTGGAATTTTGGACATTATCATGATAAAAAAGTGGATATAGCCTTGCAAAAAGCAAGAAATACTTCAAATTTGGAAGAAAGAAGAAAATATTATAAAGATTTTATAGATGCTTTGTATGAAAACCCTCCTTTTATTTTTTTAGCCTATCTTGATTTTGCTTTAGTTTATAATAAAGATTTAAAAGGTATCAAAGCAAGGATTTTAGGTCATCATGGAGTGGGTTTTACTTGGAATGTTTATGAGTGGAGTAAATAGTGCTAAAACGCTTTGTTTTTAGTATTGTCGTAGCATTTTTTAGCACTTTTTTATGTTTTGTTTTACTTCATTTTAGCAAAGGTAGCATTGCTTATGCCAATGGAGTTAATTCACAAAGTAAAGAATTTGTTCAAAGAATAGAACAAAATTTAGGGCTTGATAAGCCTTTGCTAGAGCAGTATAAAATTTGGCTTTTTAAGGCTTTAAAAGGAGATTTAGGAGTTTCTTTTTTAAGTGGAGAAAGTGTTTTAAAGCTTATAAAAGAAAGAATTTTTAATACTTTGATTTTGGGTTTTAGTGCCTTAATGCTTTTATTTTTGCTTAGTGTTTTTTTGGCACTTTTAGGATATTATTATAAAGAAAGTTTTATAGATAAAATCATTACTTTTTTAGCTTTTAATTTTTTTGCTTTACCTCCTTTTGTTTTGGCTTTATTGTTTGTTTTGATTTTTGGAATTTTTTGGAAAATTTTGCCTGTTATGGGAAGTAGTAATATAGGCTTTGAAGATGATTTTTTCAATCGTTTGGAACATTTGATTTTACCTATTTTAGTACTTGTTTTATCGCATTTAGCACTGTTTTTAAGGATTGCTAGAAATTTTATCAATGAAAGTTTTTCTCAAATTTTTATTCAAAATTTATATGCTAGGGCTTTAAGAGAGAAAGATATTTATTTTTTAGTTTTGAAATATTCCTTAAGTCCTATTGTGGCTTATTTTGGTGGGAGTGCTTTAAGTTTTATGATGGGGACTTATGTGGTAGAAAGTGTTTTTGCTTATGAGGGACTTGGGTCTTTACTTTTTAAAAGTATTATTTTTAAAGATTATCCTGTTGTACTTGCGCTTATATTTTTTAGTGTTTTGCTTGCAGCATTTTTTACATTTTTAAGTGATATTATAGCTAGGATTTTAAATCCTAGATTAAGAAGGCTTGATTTTGTTTAAATTTCTTATTATTCTTACACCTTTAATTTTTTTGTTTTTATGTGCCTTGTTTGCACCTTTCTTAGCACCTTTTGATATTTTAAGCACTCATTTAGAAAATTTGCATCAAGCTCCTAATTTTACTTATATCTTGGGGACTGATTTTTTGGGCAGGGATTTGTTTTCTCGTTTGCTTTTTGCTTTGAGAAATTCTTTGATTATAGGTGTCGGTGGATCTTTATTGTCTATTATCTTTGCCTTTTGTTATTTGTTTTTGGCACGATGTTTTTTTTATGTCTTTTGGATGCGTATTTTAGAGTTTTTTTTAGCCCTGCCTGCTTTTTTACTTATGATGTTTTTTCAAAGCATGATAACTTCTGATGTGTTTTTGATGATCTTTTTAATCGCTTTAATTCATTGGTGTTTTATAGCAAGAATTGTAGAAAGTGAATTAAAAAGACTTGAAAATTTAGATTTTTACAAAGCAAATATAGTACTTGGAAGAACTAAATTTAGAGCTTTTTTTAAAGATTTAATACCTGCTTTAAAAACACTTATTTTTACACTTTTTATATTTAATATCGTTCATGCTATAGCTACAGAGGCAACTTTAAGTTTTTTTGGACTAGGTTTAGGATTTGAAATTCCAACTTTAGGTGCTCTTTTGAGTGAGTCTTCAAAAGCAGTTTTTATAGGTGCTTGGTGGATGATACTTTTTCCACTTTTAAGTTTGCTTTTGTTGTTTTTACCTCTTTTATGGTTGGGTAATTTTTTACAAAAAATTTGGGGTATAAGATCTTGAAGGTAAGAAATTTAAATTTGAGCCTAAAAAATAATATATTACTTAAGGATATTAATTTAGATATAAAAACAGGCAAAACTTTGATGATACTAGGACAAAGCGGAGTGGGAAAAAGTTTGCTGGGAAAAACTTTAGTAAGGCTTTTAGATTCTAATTTCACAATAAGCTTTGATGAATTAAGTTTTCATAATTCTTGTATTTTTAATTTTAACAAAGAAGAACTTAGAGATTTTCGTTCTAAGGTGGCACTTGTTTTGCAAGATGCAGAGCTTAGTCTTTATCCTTATTTGGATATTGGAAATTTATGTCATCTTGTTTTAAAAACTCATACAAAATTAAAACAAAAAGAAAGAAAAGATTATGCTTTTTTTTATCTTCAAAAATTAGGATTTGAAGACCTTGATAGGTTATGGCATTCTTATGCTAATGAATTAAGTTTGGGTATGGCAAGAAGGGTGAGTCTAGCTTTGGCATTATTAAATCAACCCCAAATTTTAATTTGTGATGAAATCACAGCTTCTTTAGATGAAGAAAATGCTTTTAAAATTATATCGATTTTACAAGAATTAAAAAATACTACAGCCTTAGTTTGCATCACTCATGATTTAAATTTGGTAAATTCTTTAGCAGATGAAATTCTTGTGATAGAAAAAAATGGTTCAAATTTATATAGCTTAAATGAGTTTTTGAGGTTGTATAATGCTTAAAGTTTGTAATTTAAGTAAGTTTTATGAGTTTAAAAAGCATTGGTATTTAAAAAAAGAAAAATATATTATTTTTGATAATGTCAATTTTTTTTTGAAAAACAATGAAAATTTAATGATTTTGGGTAAAAGTGGTGCAGGCAAAAGCACATTAGCTAGAATTCTTTGTTTTTTAGAAGATCCAAGTGAAGGTGAGGTATGGTATGAAAATCTTAACTTACACAAGCTTGATAAAAACAAACAAAGACTTTTAAGAAAGCAAATTCAGTATTGCTTTCAAGATCAAAAAATGGCTTTAAACCCTTATAAAAAAATCAAAAATCTTATACAAGATGGTTTGGAAAATTTTAATTTACAAAAGAATGATGAATTGATTTTAGAATTTTTTGATTTTTTTAGTCTAAAAAAACAAATTTTAGAACAAAAACCCTATGAGTTAAGCGGAGGAGAAGCCACGCGTGTAGGTCTTATCCGTGCTTTGGTTTTAAATCCTAAATTATTGATTTTAGATGAAATTACTTCAGCGCTTGATATTAAAACGTCTAAAGAAATTTTAACTTTTTTATATGACTATCAGCAAAAAAATAATATTTCTTATTTATTTATAACTCATCAAAGTGATCTTTTTTATAAATTTAATCATAAAAAATTAAAACTTTAAAAAATATTTTTTAATATAAGTTTCAATATAGAAAGTTTAGAGTAAAATAAAGAAAAGTGTAAATTTAATTTTTGTTGTGGAGTGATTAAAGTGCTTTAAAAAAGGAGAATAAATGTCTCATATAGATGCTTCGCATCCTTATTTTGGTATTTTTTTAATGCTAGTACTTGCTAGTGTTATTTTTTTTGGACTGGTTTTTTTAGCTTCAAAAATCGGTAATAATTTTGCCACAAAAAATCGCAAAAAATTAGGACTTGGAATTTATGAATGTGGTCCTATTCCTGTTAAACAAGCTAACAAGATTAACTCTCAATTTTTCATCATTGCTTTGATTTTTATACTTTTGGATATAGAAGTTGTGTTTTTATTTCCTTGGGCTTTGATTTTTAAAGATTTGGGTTGGTTTGGACTTTTAGAAGTTTTTGTTTTTATTGTACTTTTAGGAGTTGGATTTTTATATGCTTATAAAAAAGGAGCGTTTGCATGGCAGAGCATCAAGTAAATTATGCAAGTGGTTTGCCTGTAGTTTTAACTAGTGTTGATAAACTAGTTCAATGGGGCAGGAGTAATTCTTTATGGGCTTTATCTTATGGACTTGCCTGTTGTGCGATTGAGATGATGGCGGCTGGGGGTTCAAGATATGATTTTGATAGATTTGGAACGATTTTTAGAGCTTCGCCACGCCATAGTGAAGTGATGATTATCGCAGGAACTTTATCTAAAAAACATGCTGAATTTACAAGAAGACTTTATGATCAAATGCCTGATCCTAAATGGGTGATTTCTATGGGAAGTTGTGCCAATACAGGTGGTATGTTTAATACTTATTCTACTGTTCAAGGAGTTGATAGAATCATACCTGTAGATATTTATGTGCCAGGTTGTGCCCCGCGTCCAGAAAGTTTTCAGTTTGCTTTGATGATTTTGCAAAAAAAGATTCGCAAAGAAAAAGCAAGTCGCAAGATCGCGCCTAAAAGGTTGGTATAATGAGAAAGTATAGCGATAAAAAAAATGCTCAAACTCAAAATTACTACAAAGATAGATTTTATCACGCACCGTACACTGTAAAATCTGATATTAATGAAAGTGTTTTTAAAGATGATTTTGAAGTTTTAAAAACTCAAGTAGAAATTTTAAATTCCTTTGTAGAGCTTGATTTTTGGGTAATAGAAATCAAAAAAGAAGACAATGTTAAAACCTTACAAATGCTTAAAACTTTAAGGTATTTAAGTTTTACAGAGGCAAGTGCTATTGATTTTATGGCAAGTAAAAATGGTTTTGAAGTATTCTATCAGCTTTTAAATTTAGAAAAAAAATTAAGAGTGAGAATAAAAACTTTTGTAGGTGTAAAAGAGCGTTTGCAAAGCGTGGCTCATATTTTTAAAGGAGCAAATTGGAGTGAGAGAGAAATTTATGATATGTTTGGAATTTTCATCATAAATCATCCTAATTTAAAACGCATTTTAATGCCCGATGATTGGTTTGGGCATCCGCTTTTAAAAACTTATCCTTTAAAGGGCGATGAGTTTGCAAGATGGTATGAGATTGATAAAATTTTTGGTAAAGAATACCGTGAAGTAGTGGGCGAAGAACAAAGAGATTCTGGTTTTGTTGATGATAAAGATACGCTAAATTTTGCAAGACTTTATCATGAAGTACCAAAAGGCGGTCAAAAGAAGGAAATTTCCTTTAAACAAGAATATCAAGAAGATGAAGGTGTGACTTTTGTAAAAAAAGTAAAACGTGATGAAGCAAAAATTTTAGAGAAAAGGCGTTAAAATGCAAATTCCTAGCAAGTTAAAACCTTATTATGAAAATATAGTTTTTGAGCAAGAAGACTCAAAAATGATTATCAACTTAGGCCCTCAACACCCTTCAGCGCATGGAAATTTACGCCTTGTTTTAGAACTTGATGGAGAGCAAGTTGTAAAAGCACGTCCTTGTATAGGTTATATGCATCGTGGTATGGAAAAAATGGCTGAAAATATGATTTATCAAGAATTTATTCCTACTACTGATAGAATGGACTATATCGCCGCTTCAGCGAATAATTATGCTTATTGTGCAGCGGTTGAAAAGCTTTGTGGTTTAGAAATTCCACGCCGTGCAGCAGTGATACGCATGATACTTTTAGAATTAAACCGTATCGCATCGCATTTACTTTGGCTTGCCACTCATGCGCTTGATATTGGTGCGATGAGTGTGTTTTTGTATTGTTTTAGAGAACGCGAGTATGTTTTGGATTTGATAGAAAAATATTGTGGGGCAAGACTTACACATTCTTCTATGAGAATAGGTGGGGTTATGCTTGATTTACCTGAGAATTATTTGGAAGAAATGCTTGCATTTTGCGATAAATTTCCAAATGATTTAAAGGATTATGAAGATCTTTTAGATGATAATAGAATTTGGCGTTTAAGAACTGAAAATGTAGGTGTAGTCACTAAAGAACAAGTCTTAAATTGGGGTTGTACGGGTGTGATGTTAAGAGGAAGCGGTATAAAATACGATATACGCAAAGAAGAGCCTTATTTGCTTTATAATGAAGTCGAATTTGGTGTGCCTTATGCTACGCAAGGGGATTCTTATGCAAGATATAAAGTTTATATGCAAGAATTTCGTGAAAGTTTGAAAATCCTTAGACAATGTGTCACACTTTATAAAGACACTCCGCCTGAAATTTTAGCTACGCATCCTGAGTATGTAAGTGCTTCAAAGGAACAAATTTTAACGCAGAATTATTCTTTAATGCAGCATTTTGTTTTAATCACTCAAGGTTTAAAACCTCCTAAAGGTGAAGTTTATGTGCCAACTGAAAGCCCAAAAGGTGAGCTTGGCTTTTTTATCCATAGTGATGGTACAGGAAGACCTTATCGTTTAAAGGCTAGAACGCCTAGTTATTGGCATTGTGCGTTTTTTGAAGAAATGCTTGTAGGTGCTTATCTAGCTGATGTGGTGGCAATCATGGGTAATGTAAATATAGTTTTAGGTGAGATAGATCGATGAGAAGAGTAGATTTAAGAAAAAGTAAAGATCTTTTTGAAGATTTAGCACAAATTATAAAAGAAGCAAAACAAGGCGAGGTTTTAGCGGTGCTTTTTGAAATCGGCGATTTTTCTCCTGTTGAAAAAAGTTTTTCTTTTGTAAAAGAACAAGGCTGTGAGCTTTTAAATTCTTTGAAATTTAATCAAGTGGATTGGACTATTGTTATAAAAAAGGAGAGAGTATGATTTATGATAATGCTCTTTGTTTTTTAGATATGCCAAGCCTTAAAAACAAAAATTTATGTGAAAAAATAGGTGTAAATAGTATTAATATTTCTTGTTTGGAAGATAAAAATTTAAAAGCTAAATTTTACAAATGCGAAATTGCAAGTTTGAGTTTTGTTTTAGCCTTACTTTGTAAATTAAGCGATGAAGGACAATTTTGCGATTTAGATGAGGGATATTTAAGTGCTGAATCTTGCTTTGGAGAGGAAGAAGCAGGCGAAGTGCTTGCTTTTTTAAAAGAGGCTAAGCATTTAATCATAGATAAAAATATCCATTCTTACAAAGATAGCGAAAATATCAAATATTTTTTGAATTTCTTAAGCGTAAAATATGAATTAAAGATTTTAGATAGCGATGAAGAAGAATGCGATTTTAAAAAGGCAGAATTAAACACCCTAAAAGAACTAGATAATTATGATGGCTTAGTGCTTTTTAGAGTAAATTTGCAAGATAAAAATTTACATTGTTCAAGGCAATTTTTACAAATTGCAAAATGTAAAGATCAACGTGAAGTTGAAATTTTGGCTAAAGATTTTAGTCTTAAAACCAAGCTTTGTTTAGATGAAAATTTACAAGGCACCATAGCTTTTTTAAATTATGAAAACAATGGTTTTGATTTTACTCCAATTCGCATAAAGGAAGCAAAATGACAGTTAGGATTAATGGTATAGATTGCGCCTTTGAAGAAGGCGAATATATTTTAAATATAGCAAGAAGAAATGATATTTTTATCCCAGCGATTTGCTATCTTTCAGGCTGTAGTCCTACTTTGGCTTGTCGTATGTGCATGGTTGAAGTTGATGGTAAAAAGGTATATTCTTGCAATACTAAAGCAAAAGATGGCATGGTTGTAGAAAGTGATTTGCAAAATCTTTGGGATGAAAGAAATGAGATCATGCAAGCTTATTGTATCAATCATCCTTTAGAATGTGGAGTTTGTGATAAATCAGGCGAGTGTGAATTGCAAAATTTCACTCATAAAAGCCGTGTAAATGTTCAAAAACATTGGATTAAAGACACGCATAAACCGTATAAACATTGGGGAATGATTAATTACGATCCCGCACTTTGCATAGTATGTGAGCGTTGTATTACAGTTTGTAAGGATAAAATTGGCGAAAGTGCTTTAAAGACTGTTCCTCGTGGTGGCGATAGTGTGGATAATAGCTTTAAAGAGAGCATGGGAAAAGATGCTTATACGATTTGGACTAAATTTCAAAAAAGTTTGATAGGCCCTACAGATGGCGATGCGCTTGATTGTTCATTTTGTGGAGAATGCACAAGTGTGTGCCCAACAGGGGCTTTAATAGGTTCGAAATTTCAATACACTTCAAATATTTGGGAACTTAAAAGAATCCCAGCTTCAAATCCGCATTCAAGCGATTGTGAGCTTATGTATTATGATATTAAGCAAAGCGGCATTAGCAATCAAAAAGAAAAAATTTATCGTGTGAGTAATGATTTTGCTTTTGCGAGTTTAAATAAGGCTGCAAGATTTGCTTTTGATACGCAAAATGAGGCGGATAAAGACGAAAAAGCCTTTAAAGAACTTGTGGAACTTTTTGAGAAAAATGAAATTAAAAATATTAAATTTAATAGTTTTATTACCAATGAAGAAGCTTTGATTTTGCAAAATTTAAAAAAGGAATTTAATCTTTCTTTGATCAATGAAGAAGCTTTGAAATTTAAAGAATTTTTACAAGAATTTATCGCTAATTCTGGTGAGTTTTATAGTGCTAATACTCAAGATATAACAAAAAGTGATTTTTTAGTTGTAGCTGGAACGCTTTTAAGATATGATGCTCCAACGCTTAGCTATAAAATCAATAATGCTTTAGTGATGAATAAAGGCTCAGGGCTTTATTTTCATCCTATGGAAGATATGGGTATAGCAAAATATTCTAAAAATTTTATCTCATACACCCATAAAAGTGGAGATGAAGAACAAATTTTATACTTTTTACTTCAAAAATTTAGCCAAGATGAAAACATTAAAACAAATTTAGCAGAGTTTTTTGTAAGTGACAATAAAGAAATAGAAGAAAGTATTAATGAAGAAGTTGTAGAACAAATCATAGAAAAAGATGAAGAAGGTAATGAAATCCAAAAAGAAGTAAAAAAAGTCGTAACTAAAAAAGTGAAAAAGACTATAGAGGTAAAACGTTCTATTTTTGCCAAAAATTTAGGTATAGATGAGGATAAATTAGAGGATTTATTGCTCAAAAAAACAAGTTTTACTTTTGTTGTGGGAAGTGATTTTTATTTTCATAAAAAAGCTAAAAAATTAGCTAAATTGCTTGCTTTAATCCAAAGTACAACACCTTTTAAAGTCTTTTTAAATCCTACGCATACAAATACCTTGGGAGTAGCAATGATTTGTGATTTAGATAAAAACACACAAGAAGGCAAGACTTTAGGCTACAATGAAAAGGGTGATTTTAGTTTTTCTTATGAGGAACATGCGAATTTGGCTAGTGCGAGTTTAAATCAGCAAGAAGGTACTTTTTTAAACTATGATAAAAGAGTGGTACCAACTAATGCTGCTTTAGAATTTAATGGATATTTTTTAAATGATTTGGCTAATGCTTTAGGTTTTGATGAAGAATATACTATAAATTATACTAAGAGACTCCCTATAAATAAAGGTTTTTCTCCAATTGATTTTGATCATTTAGACAATTTTTATACCAATGGCGGTGAATGTAAAAGGGGGTATGAGCTTAATTTAGAATGCTTTAAACAAGAAGCTAAAAAAGAATTTGTCTTTCCAAGTTTGGAAAATTTAAGTTTAAAAGAAGATGAAATTTTGCTTTATAGTGCTAATCCTAGCTATCAATTTGGTAGATTTTCAAATCGTGCTAGTGCGATTAATGAGGTGATTTTTTTAGGTGTGAGTGAAAATTTAGCTAAAGAGAAAAATTTAAAAGATAAAGATCTTGTAAAACTTAAAATAAAAGATAAAGAATTAAGCCTTAGCGTGCGTGTGGATAAGGATATAAAAAATGGAGCTTTCTTGCCGTATTTTGATGAAAAACTTGATACGCTAAGCTTTTTTGATGAAAGATTTGTTGTGGCAAATTTAGAAAAATTAGGAGCAAACCATGAGTGATTTTGCTTTTTTTGCTTTAGAGGCTTTAATTAAATGTATTATTATCATTGCGATATTTGCGAGTTTAGCAGGTTTTGCAACTTATGCTGAAAGAAAGGTTTTAGCTTATTTTCAAAGACGCATAGGGCCTGATATGGTAGGACCTTTTGGGCTTATTCAGTTAGTAGCTGATATGATAAAACTTTTTACTAAAGAAGATATAATCCCTTCAAATTCACAAAAATTTATTTTTGCCATAGCACCTTTGATTTCTGCTATTTGTGCTTTTGTTGCTTTAGCGGCTATTCCAATGCTACCGGAATTTACTTTGTTTGGAAGGGTAATTCAGCCCATAGTGGCAGATATCAATGTGACTTTGCTTTTTGTCATCGGTACTTCAGGACTTTGTTTTTATGCAGTGTTTTTAGGTGGTCTTGCAAGTAATAATAAATGGTCGATTTTAGGTGCTGCAAGAGGGCTTGTAGCAATTATTTCTTATGAGAGTGTAGGAGCTTTAGCTTTAATTGCCATTGTGATGCTTGTAGGTTCTTTTTCTTTAGTGGATATTAACAATTATCAAAGCGATGGATTTTTTTCTTGGCTCATTTTTAAGCAACCTTTAGCTTTTGTGCTTTTTGTGATTGCTTTATTTATAGAAACCAATAGAACCCCGCTTTGTTTAACTGAAAATGACGCTGAAATTGTAGCGGGTTATGGAACAGAGTATTCAGGTTTAAGATGGGGTATGTTTTTTATAGGCGAATACACTTCTATGATAGCTGGAGCTATTTTAGTAACTCTTTTGTTTTTAGGGGGTTTTAATAGCTTTTGGATTATTCCTGGTTGGATTATGATGATAGTAAAATCAAGTTTTATTTTCTTTTGGTATTTTTGGGCAAGAGCAGCTTTTCCTCAACTGCGTCCTGATCAAGTGATGAAAATGTGCTATTTGATCTTAATCCCTTTAGCCGTTTTTAATCTTTTAATTACTGCTTTGGCAGTTCTTTTATAGGAGTTTGATATGAAAAATTATTATTTAGTGGATGAAAAAAGAAAAACTCCTATTAGCACTTGGGAGAAAATTTTACAAGCTTTGCGTAGAAGCGTTAAACTAGAGCTTTTTGTGGGGCTTTTTGTGATGATGAGAGAATTACTTAAGAGAAATAATAGTGCTACGATTAAATATCCTTTTGAAAAGGTAAAGCTTGACAATCGTTACCGTGCTGTTCATCGTTTGATGCGTTTTATAGAAAGCGAAAATGAAAGATGTATAGGTTGTGGGCTTTGCGAAAAAATTTGCATCAGTAATTGTATCAGAATGGAAACTTCTTTAGATGAAAATGGGCGTAAGAAAGTAGGAAATTATAGTATTAATTTAGGGCGTTGTATTTATTGCGGTTTTTGTGCTGAAGTTTGTCCTGAACTTGCTATAGTACATGGAACAGAGTATGAAAATGCAGCCGAGCAAAGGTCTTATTTTGGCTATAAGCAAGATTTTTTAACTCCTATTGATAAGCTTAAAAATCAAGTTGAATTTGAAGGAGCAGGAAGTCTTAGAAAGGATGCAAATTTGTGGGTTAAAAAAACGCCAAATTATTATGATGTGATGCAAGAAAGAGCCTTAGAAAATCAAAATACACAAGAGCAAGGAGAAAACAAATGATAGAAAATTTGGCTTTTGTATTTTTTAGTGTAGTGGTTTTAGGCTTTTTTGCTATTGCGGTTTTAAGTAAAAATATGCTTTATTCTCTTTCAGCTTTAGCAGGTGGAATGGTGTTTTTATCGGGATTTTATTTTTTACTTGATGCAGAGTTTTTAGGCGTGATACAAATCATCGTTTATAGTGGAGCTGTGCTTGGACTTTATAGTTTTGCGATGATGTTTTTTGATGCTTCTAAAGAATTTAAAGAACAACTTAAAGCTAAAAAAAGTTTTTTTACTTTGATAATTTTAAGTGCTGTTTTACTTTTGGCTATGCTTATAGGTTTTAAATACCAAAATATCAGCACGGATTTGCCTTTAAATGATCCTACTTTGTTTGATTTTAATAAACAACTGGCTTTAGCGATTTTTTCAAAATATCTTTTAGCTTTTGAGTTTATAGCTATTTTGCTTTTGATTGCTTTAGTTTGTGCTATCACTCTTACTCATAAAGAGCTTACAAAGGAAAAACAATGATAGAAAAGTATTTTTTTGTTGCTATTTTAATGTTTGTCATAGGGCTTGTAGGGATTTTAAAAAGACAAAATCTCATTATGCTTTTTATTTCGAGTGAAATTTTATTAAATAGTGCCAATTTAGCCCTAGTAGTAGCTTCTAAAATGCACAATGATTTAAATGGACAGGTTTTTGCGCTTTTTATCATGGGTGTAGCGGCTTGTGAAGTGGCTGTTGGTGTAGCTTTGTGTGTGCTTTGGTATAGAAGAAAAGGCACCTTGGAATTAAAAAGCTTAAAAGAAGTGGAGGCTTAGTATGCAAAATTTAGCTTTGATTTCTCTTTTTAGTCCTTTTATAGCTTTTTTGTTTGCAAGTTGTTTTGCTTTGAGTGAGAAAAAACAATTTGTAGGGATAATTTGTTCACTTCTAATAGCTTTAAGTGCTTTTTGTTCTTTGTATTTGCTTTTTTGCAATGAAGCTTTTAATGTGAGTTTGTTTGAATGGTTTGCTGGAGTAAATTTTGGCTTTGATATAGATGCCATTTCGCTTACTATGATGAGTGTTGTAGGTATTGTAGCTACTTGTGTGCATTTTTATAGTATTTTTTATATGGCTCATGATGAAGGTTTTAATAAATTTTTTGCTTATTTGGGACTTTTTGTCTTTTCTATGCTTTTTTTAGTTATGAGTGATAATTTCTTAGGACTTTTCGTAGGTTGGGAAGGCGTTGGGCTTTGCTCTTGGTTGCTCATAGGTTTTTGGTATAAAAATAATACTTATTCTTTTGCGGCTAATGAAGCTTTTATTATGAATCGTATTGCGGATTTGGGTATGCTTTTAGGAATTTTTTGGCTTTATTTACAAGCAGGAACTTTAAAATATGATGAAGTTTTTTTCATGGCACAAAGCCTAGATCACAACGCTTTGATCTTAATTGCAACTTGTTTATTTATAGGGGCTATGGGAAAATCTGCACAATTTCCTTTTCACACTTGGCTTGCTGATGCTATGGCAGGGCCAACTCCTGTTTCTGCATTAATCCATGCAGCAACCATGGTAACAGCGGGGGTTTATTTGGTAATTCGTGCGAGCACGCTTTATGATTTAGTTCCTGAAGTTTCTTATATTATCGCCTTACTTGGAGCTTTTGTAGCGATTTTTGCAGCCTCTATGGCTTTGGTGGCTAAGGATTTAAAACGCATTATTGCTTACTCTACTTTATCGCAACTTGGATATATGTTTGTGGCTGCAGGACTTGGGGCTTATGGTATAGCTTTATTTCACTTAGCTACACATGCTTTTTTTAAATCTTTACTTTTTTTAGGTGCTGGAAATGTAATGCATGCTATGAATGATAAATTAGACATTAAAAAAATGGGTGGACTTTTTAAACCTTTAAAATTTACAGCTATTTTGATGTGTATAGGATCTTTAGCTTTAGCAGGAATTTATCCTTTCGCAGGATTTTTCTCTAAAGATTTGATTTTGGGATATTCTTTCATTTCTTTTCACCATGGTATTTTTTTAGTGCTTTTAATCGCAGCTTTTTTAACCGCATTTTATAGCTTTAGACTTTTAATGTTGGTATTTTTTACCCCTGTAAGACACAATGAACATCCATATGAAGCAAGTAAAATCGCACTTTTTGCTATGAGTCCTTTGATGGTTTTAGCTATTATTGCAGGATTTTTTGAACATAGTTTTTTTGAATATTTAAGCACAAAATTAGTTTTTATTGATGCACAAAATCAAATCGTAATGATTTGTGCGAGTGTAGCAGCTATTTTGGGTATAATTTTGGCTATTTTTGCTTATAAAAATTCTTGGTTTAAAGAAAGTATTGAAGAAAATAAAATTCACAAACTTTTAGGTAATGATTATTTCATTCCTAGATTCTATCATCAATTTATCGTTTCAAAATATGAAAGCTTATGTACGATTTTAAAACATTGTGATCTTTACATTTTTGATAGAATAGTTGAAAAAATTGCTTTGTATTCTCAAAATATTTCACAAAAAATGATTATGCCAAATAGCTTAAACTTAATGCTTAGATTTTTGGTGGCAGCTTTTGTGATTTTGTTGATTTTGGTATGGATGGTGTAAAATGCTAAATTATTTGATATTTTTTCCTTTAGTTTCTGCTTTTGTGGTTTTGCTTTTAAATCGTGGAGGTGTTAAGGTTTTTAGCGTTGTTGTAAGTTTTATGATTTTGGCTTTAAATTTGGATATTTTTGCGGATTTTTTACAAGGAGCAAGTTTTGATTATAATCTTTCTTTTAAAATTTTTAAATTTTTTAGTTTTCATATAGGGATAGATAGCATAGCACTTATATTGATGCTTTTAAGTTCTTTGATGATATTTTTAAGCTTTTTATTTTTAAAGCTGGAACAAAAGGCACTTGTATCTTGTATATTCTTTTTAGAATTTGCTATTATGGGACTTTTTAGCGCAAAAGATGGTTTGTTATTTTATGTTTTTTGGGAATTTTCTCTTTTGCCTTTGCTTTATATTATGGGAGTTTATGGTAAAGATTTTAGAGCAGGGGTGAAATTTTTTATCTATGCTTTTGCGGGTTCAATTTTAATGCTTGTAGCATTGATTTATCAAGCTTATTTGAATTATCAACTTTTAAATATCTTCACTTTTGACTTGGAAATTTGGAAAAATAATGCCTCTGCAGTAAATTTTACAGAGCAACTTTTACTTTTTGGAGCTTTTTTTATCGCTTTTGCTATTAAAGCACCCCTTTTTCCATTTCACACTTGGGCACCTAAGGTTTATGCAAATTCACCTGTACTTGTTTCTGTAATGCTTGTAGTTTTTAAAATGGCTCCTTTTGGATTTTTACTTTTTTGTTTACCACTTTTTCCGGATGCAAGTGTGTATTTTATGCCTTTAATTATAGCTTTGTGTATAGTGAGTATCGTTTATAATGCTTTAATTGCTTATAAGGCAGATAATATTAAAGAATTGATTGCCTATAGTTCTATTTCACATCTTGGTGTAATGATTTTGGGAATTTTTTCTTTAAATGCTTTGGGTATTAGTGGTGCGGTTTTTTATATGTTTGCACATGGTATGGTTACAGGAGCTTTGTTTTTAATGGTTGAGCTTTTATACCAAAGATATCACACTTATGATATCGCTTTTTATCATTCTTTAGCTAAAAAGGCGCCTTTATTTTCAATTTTCTTTATGTTGATTTTACTTGCAAGTGTTTCTTTGCCTTTAACTGTTTCTTTTGTTGGAGAATTTTTAGTTCTTTTAGGTATAGCAAAGATTAATTTATTTTATGCTTTGTTAGCAGGTTTGGTGATTATTTTAGGGGCGATTTATATGTTCGCAGTATTTAGAAAAATATTTTTCATGCAAAAACAAAGCTTTATAGAGAGTTTTTCTTTACGCTTTAGAGAAATAGTAGCGCTTGTGTGTATTGTAGTAATGATTTTTGGACTAGGGCTTATGCCAAATACACTTTTAAAACCGATACAAAAAGATGTGGATAATCTTATAAAAATAATGAATATTAGAGCTGTTGAGCAAAATACTTTAGATTTTTTATCCAAAATAGGAGAGGCAAATGTTAAATAATTTTTTAAATTTAGAACTTTTAAATATAAGCTTATCTTATCCATTTTTATTTTTAATTACAACTGCAATAGTTCTTTTGCTTTGCTCTGGTTTTTGGAAATTTCATCGTTCGTTTTATATCGGTATAAGTTCTTTGTCTTTAATTGTAAGTGCTTTTTTGATTTTAAATAATGCAAATACCCAAGGTTTAGAAGCAAAAGCTTTTTTGGCTACTTTAAATAATGATATTGTTTCATTTTATGCTTCTTTGGTGATTTTGTGTTTTTCATTTTTATATCTTTTTATGCAAAAAGAAGAAAATCAAGGTGAATTTTATGCTTTATTTTTATTTATGATTGCATCTTTGCTTTTGATGGTTTCAAGCTCAAATTTAGTACTCATTTTTATAGGACTTGAAAGTTCTTCTTTAGCACTTTATACTTTAATAGCAATGCGTGGAAGTGATAATGCTATTTCAAGTGCGATAAAATACTTTAGTGTAGCGGCTGTAGGAGCTGGGTTTTTTGTTATGGCTGTAGCTTTTATTTATTTAAAAACAGGAACTTTAGATTTATCTGCTAATTTAGCGTTAAAAAATGAGTTTCAAAAAGATCCCATGCTTTTGGGTGCTGGAGTGATGATTTTTGTTCTTTGTGCAATCAAGCTTTCTTTGGCACCTTTTCATTTTTGGCTTAAAGACGTGTATTATGCAGCACATACAAATTTGGTTGCTTTTATTTCAGTTGTGCCAAAAGTTGCCATGTTGGTTGTGGTTATTCGTTTGTTTGATTTTTTAAATAATACAGGTTTTGAATATATCATAATAGTTCTAGTAATTTTTTCTATGCTTATAGGCGCTTTTGCGGCTCTAAGTCAAAACAATATCAAAAAAATGTTTGCTTATAGTTCTGTAGTACATTCTTCTTTGGTTTTGGTAGCTTGCATTCCTTTATTAAAAGAACAAAATTTTGATGGAATTTTGCTTGCTATTTTTGGATATTGGACTTTATTTGCTTTTGCAAATTATGCTGTATTTATGATTTTAAGCAATTATGAGAATAATTCTTATGAGAGTTTAAATGGGCTTTTGGTTAAAAAACCTTTAATTGCTTTTTGTTTGAGCATTAGTGTGCTTTCTTTAGCAGGTATCCCGCCTTTTGGAGTATTTTGGGGTAAATTTATGATTTTAAATACGGCAATTTTAAATGGATATTGGTATTTGGCACTTTTTGTGGCTTTATCTTCTGTTATTATGCTTTATGCGTATTTAAAAATTTTAATTCACGCTTTATTCATGAAAAATGATAAGGTTTGTAATATTAAGTTTAGTTTTATGCAAAATTTTATTTTAGCTTTTTGTGTTTGTGTAAGCACTTTTGCTATATTGTTAATGTTATAAGAGTTTTGCTATAATTATTTTATGAGAATATTATTTTTAATTTTATTAAGTTTTTTAAATGCTTTTGCTTTTGAGCTTGTTTTAAACACGGGTCGCGAAAATAATCAAGCTTTTGCAGTTTTGCATGCAAGTAATGATTTAGAATTTACATGTCAAAAATTTATTACCGAAGCAAAAGTTCATTTTGAATGTGATATTGCAGGTATGGTTGATAATAAATTAAAAGATCAGAGTTTTTCTGCTTTTGATTTAAAATTTATACAAGAAGCTCAAAAAATTAAAATGATCATTTTGCCAAAAATGCAAGCAAGAATGTTTGACACTTCTCAAAATATTTATATAGATAAAGAGCTTAGTTCATCAAGTTCGTATAAAAGCAAGGCTTTTACTTTTATTTTTGCACCAGAGCTAGCACCTATTAAAGACTATGATGGACTTGATTTTAATATCAATTTTCCACATGAGAGCTTGCCTTATGTTGGAGCTTTAGATTTAAATTCTGATCCTGTTGTTATCCCTCAAAGTGCAGATATCAATACTTATTTACGCATCAAAAAAGAATACGATAAAGCTAATTATAATCAAGTGGTGATTGATGCACAAAATGCTATCAATAGATATCGTGGCAGTATTTTTACTAGTGAATTTATACTATATAAATTAAGAGCTCAAAATAAACTTTATACCCAAGATCCAAGTATGCGCGATCAACAAATTTTAGAAAAGATGATTGATGATGCTAAAAATTGGACGCGTACTTTTACAAGTGATAAAAATTTTTCAGAAGTTTTACATATAATGTTAAGAACTTATATCGCTTTAGCTCAGCGTGCTGATGTAGAGTATACAATGTCAATCTTAGACAATGAGCAACCAAATAGTTATTTTACTCAGTTATCAAAACTTGATTATGCAGACTATATTTATAATTTAAATGAAAAAGAAAAAGCTGTAAATATTTATGAAAATACTTATTTTAATACAAAAAATTTAGATTTAGCCGCAAGAGCAGCTATGAGTTTGGCAAAGAATTTGCTTTCAAATGAGCAAGTAAATAAAGCTATAGAGTATATTAATACCATTTTAAAAGCCAATCCTGAATATTTTGGAAAAGATATTCAAAGATCTTTAGAACTTGCTAAATTATTTAATCAAAAAGGACAATTTGATATAAGTGCAAGTATTTATGAAGATGCCTTTGCTAAAATGTCTAAACTTGATCCAAGTTATGAAGAAACTTTAAAAGATCTAGCCTTGGTTTTATCACATACTAACAGATCTAGCGATGCTAAAAAATACCTTGATTTGTATATGGATGATTATTTAGATGGTAAATATTTAGATGAAATTAAAAAAGCGAGTGATGAGGTATTCTTTGCTTTAGGCGATAATAATGCAAGCTTTTTACATCAGCGTTATACAGATTTAATGAAGCAATATGCAAATAAAGATGAGAATATTGCAAATAAAGCTTTAGATGAAGATGTTGCACTTTATTATAAAGAGGGAAATTTTAGTGCGATTTTAGCTTATAAAGATCTTATAGAAAGTAAAAAAATTCCAAATGCTACTCAATTTTTAGAGAAAGCAGCTATTAATGATTTAAAAAATGCGATAAAAGCTGATAATTGTATCAATGCTGCAAATATTTTTATGCGTTTTAGTACTTATGATATAGGTCAGAAAATTGAGAATAAAAAACAAATGTTAGCTTGTCTTATTAGAACTTCTAATGTTGAACAAGCACTTGATTATATAGATAAAAATTATAATGAAGATTCCATATTTTATGGTCTTCAAAAAGCATCTATTCTTTTTGACAATAAACAATATTCTCAGGTGATTAAAATTTCTAAAGATATAGCTAATTCTAGAATTTTAAAAAGCGATGATGAGAATTTTAAGGCTTATTATTTGCAATTTTTATCTTTATTGCGTTTAAATGACTATAATCAAGCCATTAAAATTTTGCAAATTTTAGAAAGTTTTCCAATGAATTTTAGTATGGTAGAAGCCTATGATGCTTTACTTTCTTATGCTAATGATCATAATATGCAAACAACTATTTTAACTTACGCACCTAAGGCCATTGACTATCAAAATTTTAAAGGTATAAATCTTTTTAGTCCTAATTTAGAATTTATGTATCTTGATGCTTTGGCTAAGGTTGATAAAAATGAAGAAAGTTTAGTTGTTTTAACAGATTTGCTTAAATTAAAACTTTCAGATGAGGATAGAGCAAGAGCTTTATATATCCAAGCCTTAACTTATGAAAGAATACAAAATGTACAAGCTGAAAAAGAAAGTTTAAAGCAATGTCTTGAAATCAAAGGTGTTTCAAATTGGCAGAATTTATGTAAGAGTAAAAATCAAATTTTAAATCAATAAGTAAATTTAGAGATAACTAGCTTTTTAGCTAGTTATCTAAGATTAAAACCTCTTCTTCTTAACATCTTCTAAGATATTATTAGCTATATCACTTACTGTACTAGAAATAATAGCTGATTCATTAGCAATTTCAACATTATCTTTAGTAGTTT
>NZ_JBMJAO010000004.1:0-117213 GCF_049221745.1 Campylobacter jejuni | reverse complement strand
GCACATCGTGGGTGATGATACTACGCCTTACTGGCAGGGGGAAAGTAGCTCATTGCGGACTTGTTAGTTCTTATATTGCTTACTTTTTATAAAATCATATGTTTTTAGTTTTATTGTTGTTTTAGATAGTGTTTAGAATAGCGCTAGAAAAAAGAGTTTGCTACTGGTTATGGGTTTTTAGAGAGAATAAGGGTGTTTTTAGGGGTTGGAAAGTTTAATATCTTTGTATGGAAAGTAAAATAAATTAAATTTTATTCACACATTCTTTAAAGACTTTTCCACGTTCCACATAAGAACTAAATTGATCTAAACTTGCACAAGCGGGACTTAAAAGAGCTACTTCATTGACTCTTAAGTGATTTGAAATTTCATTTACAGCTTTAGATAAAACTTCACATTTATAGGCTTTCAAATTCGCTTTTTTTGCATAATCAAGCATTTTTTCAGTACTAACACCTATAGCATAGAGTTCTATATCAAATCCTTTCATAAAATCAAACAAATTACTAAGATCTACACCTTTATCATCTCCTCCTATGATAAGATAGATTTTTTTATCTTTATAGCGACTAAGTGCAGCCATTACTGCACTTTCATTTGTGGCTTTAGTGTCATTTACCCAAAGCCTATTTTGACTGTCTTTAATCTCTTCGAGTTTATTTTTTTCCATTACAAAGTTATTTAAAAGTTTATAACTTAAAGTATCAAGTAGAATTTTTTCTATAGCTAAAGCCATGATAGCATCGAGTAAAAAAGGGTTTTTAAAGGAAATTTTTTCCGTATCAATGCCAAATTTAACAGCCAGATCTTTTTCATCTTCATAGCTTATTTTATGAGCTTTTGTTGGAGTATTTGCATAAATTTTAGGTAGTATTACCACATCACATTCATTCATTCTTTTTAAAACGTTTAGCTTATCTTGAACATAGTTATCGAAACTTCCATGCCAAGAAAGATGATCAGGGCTTATGGGTAAAAGTGCGTAAATTTCAGGTTTAGCTTTATGAGTGTAGTGTAGGGTGAAAGATGAAGTTTCAAGTATCCAAAGTTTTGCATAAGGATCAAGCTCTGCTAAAGGAGTTCCAACATTTCCACCCATAACAGCACCAATGTGTGATAATAAATGTGTAGCTATTTGAGTGGTAGTGGTTTTTCCATTGGTTCCACTTATCCAAATAGATTTTGGCATAATATCATAAAAAAAATCGTATTCACTTTGTAATTTTTTTGCTTCTTGAATGAGTTTATGGTTTGGTGGAAAACCTGGACTTGGTATTTCAAGTTCGCTTAAATTGCTATCAAAATCATTAGGATTTAAAAGTAAATTTCCTAGTGTATCTTTTTTTGTTTCTGTAAAACGATCATCATAAATATCAAAAGGTCCAAATTTATCTACTAAATTTTCAGCAATAGTACGTGTGGTTTTTCCATATCCAAAAAGTGAAATTTTCATTATCTTAGCTTTATTGATGCAAGTGCAAGTAAATTTGAAAGTAAGGCTATCATCCAAAAACGTACTATAATTTTATTTTCTATCCAGCCAACTTTTTCAAAATGATGATGAATAGGCGCCATTTTAAATACTCTTTTATTAAAAATTTTAAAACTTCCAACTTGTAAAATTACAGAAACAGTTTCAAGAACAAAAACAAAACCTATAAGTAAAAGTAAAATTTCATTTTTACTAATAATGGCTAAAAATCCTATAAAGCCACCTAAAGCTAAACTTCCACTATCTCCCATAAAAACTTGTGCAGGATAACAGTTGTACCATAAAAACCCCATTAAAGCACCGATTAATGCAGCACAAACAATCACTACTTCGCCCAAACCTTGAATTTTTGGCAAAAGTAAATATTCACTATAATTTAAATTTCCGCTCAAATATAAGAATATCCCTAAAGTAGATAAAGAAAAAATACTTGGAACTGTAGCTAAGCCATCAAGTCCATCGGTTAAATTTACAGCATTAGAGCTAGAAATTAAAACCAAAATCCAAAAAGCAATGGCAAAAATTTCCATATCAAAAAGAGGGTGTTTGTAAAAAGGTATAAAAAGTTCCGTGCTAAGCTCTGAACTAAAATATAAAGGTAAGATGCAAATAAGTCCAGCGATGATTTGTGCTAAAAGCTTCATTCTTGGACTAAGTCCTGAATGATTATCTTTTTTTAGAACTTTGCCTAGATCATCTATGAGTCCTATCAAACAAAAAAGTATCAAACAAAGTAAAGCATTTATAGCAAAAATATTATCAAATTTGATACAAAATAAACTTGCAATTACTGCAGAACTGATGAAAATAAGCCCACCCATGGTTGGAGTATGACATTTGGTTTTATGAGTTTCTGGGGCGTATTCGTAAATAGGTTGATTAGCATTTTTAGCTTTTGCCCAAGTAATAAATTTAGGCATTAAAAATAAAGACAAACATAAAGCGATAAAAAATGCAAATCCTGCACGCACACTAATATAAGTAAAAAAAGCATAATGACTTAAATCTGAAAGATAATACAAAACCTAGCCTTCTTTTTGGTTTTTAAAAGTTTAATTTTAGTAAAATCTAACCAAAAAAATTCTTATAAAAGAGAGAAAAATGAAGCAAAAATGTGTTTTAATTATCACAGATGGAATAGGATATAATAAAAATAGCAAGTTTAATGCTTTTGAAGCAGCTAGAAAACCAAGTTATGAAAAGCTTTTTAAGGAGGTCCCAAATTCTTTACTAAAAACGAGTGGTTTGGCTGTAGGTTTGCCAGAAGGACAAATGGGAAATAGCGAAGTAGGGCATATGTGTATAGGAAGCGGGCGTATTATTTATCAAAATTTAGTGCGTATTAATAAGGCAATTGAAAACAAGGAGCTTGAAAAAAATGAGAATTTACAAAAACTTTTAGCAAAATGTAAAAGAGTGCATATTATAGGGCTTTATAGCGATGGCGGGGTGCATTCTATGGATACGCATTTTAAAGCCATGCTTGAAATTTGTGCGAAAAATGGCAATGAAGTTTTTGCTCATGCAATCACTGATGGGCGAGATGTAAGTCCAAAAAGTGGCTTAAATTTCATAAAAGATTTAAAAGAATTTTGTGAAAACTTAGGCGTGCATTTTACTACGCTTTGTGGGCGTTTTTATGCTATGGATAGAGATAAGCGTTGGGATAGGGTAAAAGAATATTATGAGTGTTTATTAGGCAAGGCTTATAAGGTGTCAAATTTATTAGAATACCTACAAAGATCTTACGATGAAAACATTACTGATGAGTTTATTAAAGCAGTTCAAATTGAAAATTATCAAGGTATCAAAGAAGAAGATGGTATTATTTTTATCAATTTTAGAAATGATAGAATGAAACAACTTGTTGAAGTATTGAATTCTAAAGATTTTAAAGAGTTTGAACGTGAAAAAGTCTTTGAAAATTTACTTACTATGAGTGTTTATGATGATAAATTTAAATTCCCTGTGCTTTTTGAAAAAGAAAAAATTGAAAATACTTTGGCCCAAGTGATTTCTAAAGCAGGACTGAGTCAGCTTCATACCGCAGAAACCGAAAAATATGCCCATGTAACTTTCTTTTTTAATGGCGGAAAAGAAGAGCTTTTAGAAAATGAAACAAGGGTTTTAATCCCAAGCCCTAAGATAAAAACTTATGATGAAAAACCCCAAATGAGCGCTTTTGAAGTGTGTGATGCAGTGAAAAAAGGCATAGAAAAGGGCGAAGATTTTATAGTGGTAAATTTTGCAAATGGAGATATGGTTGGACATACAGGTGATTTTAATGCTGCTATAAAAGCCGTTGAGGCGGTGGATACTTGTTTGGGTGAAGTTATAGAATGTACAAGAAAACATGATTATGCTTTTATTATTACAAGCGATCATGGAAATTGCGAGGCTATGCAAGATGAAAAGGGAAATTTGCTTACCAATCACACCACTTTTGATGTTTTTGTTTTTGTGCAAGCAAAGGGAGTTTCAAAGATTAAAGCCAATATGGGGCTGAGTAATATAGCTGCAAGCGTGCTTAAAATTTTAGACTTAGAAATTCCAAAAGAAATGAATGAGGCTTTGTTTTAGTTTGTTTGCCTTTTTTATAAGAATTTGTTAAGATTGCAATTTTTAAAATTAAACTTATTAAGGATAGATAATGAAATTTAGTGGAAAAAATGTTTTAATTACCGGAGCAAGTAAGGGAATAGGTGCTTCTATCGCAAAAACTTTGGCAGGTTTTGGGCTTAAAGTTTGGATCAATTATCGTTCAAAACCTGAACTTGCAGATGCTTTAAAAGATGAAATTATTGCAAGTGGCGGTGTTGCTGCTGTGATTAAATTTGATGCAAGCAAAGAAGATGAGTTTGAAAACGGCGTAAAAACTATAGTTGAGAGTGATGGAGAGTTAAGTTATCTTGTAAATAATGCAGGCGTTACAAATGATAAACTTGCTTTAAGAATGAAATTAGAGGACTTTAGTGGCGTTGTAGATACGAATTTAAGCTCAGCTTTTTTAGGTTGTAGAGAAGCTTTAAAAACCATGAGTAAAAAACGCTTTGGTGCTGTTGTAAATATCGCTTCTATTGTCGGAGAAATGGGTAATGCTGGACAAGTAAATTATTCTGCTAGTAAAGGTGGAATGATAGCTATGACTAAATCTTTTGCCAAAGAAGGAGCAAGTAGAAATTTACGCTTTAACTGCGTAACTCCAGGTTTCATAAAAAGCGATATGACTGAAGTTTTAAGCGATGAAATCAAACAAACCTATCAAGATAATATCCCTTTAAAACGCTTTGCAGAGCCTGAAGAAGTGGCTAATTGTGTAGCATTTTTACTTAGTGATTATGCCTCTTATGTGACAGGCGATGTACTTAAGATTAATGGTGGTTTATATATGTAAGGAAAAATGATGGATTTAAAAGAAATAGCACAATTTTTAGATGATAATGCACCGGCATTTTTAGCCACTTTAGGAACTTGTGGAAATCCTAGAGTGCGCCCTATACAAAGTCCATTGCTTGTGGGAGATAAAATTTATTTTTGCACAGCAAATACAAAAGGACTTTTTAAACATATAAAAAATTATAATGGCATTGAATTTTGTTCTTGTGCAAAAGATGGTACTTTTTTAAGACTTAGAGCTAATGCGGTTTTTGAAACAAATTTAGAAGTTAAAAAAATGATGTTTGAAAAATATCCTTATCTTGTAAATCTTTATGAAACTCCGCAAAATCCAAAATTTGAAGTTTTTTATCTTGACCATTTAAGCGCCAGAATGCAATTTATGAATGGAGAATTTAAGCTTTTTAAGGTTTAATGATTTGATAATTTTATTAACTATATATTAATTAAGATAAATATTATCTTAATTAATATTAACTTTTTGTTATTTTTTAAGGTATAATCATTCCGTTTAGTTTGCAAGGAATAGATTATGATATATTGCAAAAATTTTTTAATATTTATTTTATTATATTCATCTATCTTCTTTGATTACTTAGTCTTATGCTTTTTTATATTTGCTAAATTATAAATTTATTTTTAATCCATTTTATATTGAAAGGAGAGTTTATTTTTGGATTTTTGGTATGTGGTTATGTAAGATTGATTTACATTAAAAATTATTATTAATTTTTTAAATAAGGAGAATGATATGGGTGAATTTTCTAGAAGAGATTTTATAAAAACAGCCTGTATTAGTGTAGGAGCTTTAGCTGCAAGTTCAAGTGGAGTTTATGCTTTAGATGATTCATCTAGGATAGATAAAGATCCAAATTTACCTTCTTGTGATGTTTTGGTAATTGGATCAGGTGGAGCAGGTTTGCGTGCTGCGGCCGCAGTGAGAAAAGAAAATCCAAAATTAAGTGTTGTAGTAGCTACAAAGATGATGCCATCGCGTAACGCAACTTGTATGGCAGAGGGTGGAATTAATGGAGTTACTGATTTTTCTAATGGAGATTCCTATAAATTACATGCTTATGATACTATCAAAGGCGGAGCTTACTTGGTAGACCAAGACGCGGCTTTAAAATTTTGTGAATTAGCTGGAAAGGCTATTTTTAATATGGATTTTATAGGAACCTTGTTTTCAAGAAATGAACAAGGTGGAGTAGCTCAGCGTTTAATGGGAGGGGCTTCTAAAAAACGCTGTAACTATTCTGCAGATAAAACAGGTCATATTTTAATGCATTCTTGTTTAGATGATGCTATTAGTAGTGGTGTGAAATTTTTAATAGATCATGAACTTTTGGATATAGGTGTTGTAGATGGAAAATGTGAGGGTGTTGTTTTAAGAGATATACAAAGCGGTGGAATTTATCCTGTATTATGCAAAGCTTTGGTGATTGCTACAGGGGGATATACAAGGATATTTTATAATAGAACTTCAACTCCCTTTATTGCCACAGGAGATGGTGTGGCAGCCGCTCTTAGAGCAGGACTTGGTTTTGAAGATCCTGAGATGATACAATTTCACCCAACAGGAGTTGCAAATGGAGGAACTCTTATTACAGAAGCGGCGCGCGGTGAAGGGGGATATCTTTTAAATAATCGTGGTGAGCGTTTTATGAAAAATTACCATGAAAAAATGGAGCTTGCACCGCGAGATGTGGTTGCGCGTGCTATAGAAACAGAAATTCGCGAAGGTAGAGGTTATGGCGAGGGACTTGGAGCTTATGTTTTGTGCGATGTACGACACTTAGGAAAAGAAAAAATTTTAAAAGATTTACCAAAAATTCGTCACACTGCGATGCTTTTTGAAAATATTGATTTAGTGGATACTCCTGTGTCCATCCGTCCAACGGCGCATTATTCTATGGGTGGAATTGAAGTGGCTAAATTTGAAGATATGAGTACTAAAATTGCTGGAATTTATGTAGGTGGAGAAGCTTCTTGTATTTCTATACATGGAGCTAATAGACTAGGGGGAAATTCTTTAGCCGATGCAGTTGTAACGGGTCATTTAGCAGGCATTGGTGCGACAAATTATGCTAAAGATGCAAGTTTTGGAAAAGGGGCAAAAACTCATGAACTTGCTCAAAAATGGCAGGCTAGATTTAAAGAAATTACAAATAATGGCGGAAATGGTCAAGAAATGTATGAATTGCGAGAAGAGCTAGGAAGTCAAAATTGGGATAATATGGGGATTTTTAGAACTCAAGAAAAACTCGATCTTCTAGCAAAAAATTTAGAAGATATACAAGCAAGATATGAAAAAATTCGTATTCCAAATCCTAATGAAGTGATGAATACTGCTTTTACAGATTATGTAGAGCTTGGTAATTTGATTTTACTTTCTCGCTGTGCTTGTTTAGCAGCTAGAAATAGACTTGAAAGTCGTGGGGCTCATACTAGAGAAGATTATCCAAAGCGAGATGATAAAAATTTCTTAAAACATAGCATTGTAAATTTAGAAAATGATGAATTAAAACTTAGTTATAAAGATGTTGTGGTAACTGAGTTTTCACTTGATGGAAGGAGAGTACAATGAAAATCATCATAGATCGTTTTAATGGCAAGAAAAAATATGAACAAAGTTATGATATTGATGATAAGGATATACAAGGAAAAACTCTACTTTCTCTTTTACTTTTTATCAAAAAAACAAAAGATATTACTTTAAATTTTACGGCCTCTTGTCAATCTGCAATATGTGGGGCTTGTGCAGTGCGTGTGAATGGGCATTCTTATCTTGCTTGTGATACTAAAATGCAAGATTTATTAAAAGAATATGATAATTCTTCAAGTATACGCATTTCTCCACTTGGAAATTTTAGAGTAATTTCTGATTTAATTGTGGATTGGGAGCCTTCTATAGAAAATTTAAGAAAAATTCGTCCTGCTATAGTGGCAAAAAATGAATTTTCAGCGGAAAAGGGCTGCAAACAAAGTCAAGAAGAATTTGATCGTATTAGTAAGCAATGGGATTGTATTTTATGTGGTAGCTGTGCTTCAGAGTGTAATAAATTAGAAGCAGATAGTAGCGATTATATGCAACCTTTTGTTTTTACTCATGCTTGGCACGCAGCGGCAGACTCTCGAGGTAAGGATCCTATGTTGCATGTAAAACCTAGCGTAATGAATGGACTTTGGCTTTGTGTTCATTGTCAAGAGTGTGCTGATCGTTGTCCAAAGGGCATAAGTTCAGTAAATGATATAGCAAATTTAAGAGTGATGGCGATTAAAAAAGGTTTAAATGAAGGCTTAGGGCCTGATCATGCTGAAGCTTTTTATAAAGATTTAGTTGAAGGTTCAGGACGCTTGAATGAAATTTATCTTGCTTTACGTTCTGAGGGTGTTATAGGTTCTATGGGTAAAACAGATATAGCTTTTAAACTTATGCGTGCAGGAAAAATGAATCCTATGCATGTTTTTGGCGAGGATGAAATAGAAGGGCATAAAGATTTGGTTAAAATGATAAAGGCGGCACAAGAAGCTGCTGTTAAGGAGTAAAATATGCAAAAAGAATACGCTTTTTTTCCAGGTTGTGTTTTATCTCAAGCTGCAAAAGAATCTAAAATTTCACTTGAAGCTATTGCACCTATTTTGGGTTGGAAGTTAAATGAAATTAAGGGATGGAGTTGTTGTGGGGCTTCTCAAGCGCAGTGCGTTGATCCTATTGCGACTTTGGTAGCTAATGCAAGAAATATTGCTTTAGCAGAAGAGATGAAAATGTCAATGCTTACAACTTGTAGTACTTGCATGTTAACTTTAACTAAAGCAAAAAATACTCTTGATAAGGGTGCAAAAGAACGCATCAATGCTTTTTTAGCACAATGTGGAATGAAATATCAAGGTTCAACGCCTATTACAAGTTTTTTGTGGGAGCTTTATGAGGATTTGGATAATTTAAAAAGTAAGGTGAAAAAGCCGCTTTCAAATTTAAAAGTAGCTTTATTTTATGGTTGCCATAGTTTAAGACCTGAAGATGCTTTCGGTAAAAAAGAAAGTTCAACCAATCCAAAAAGTTTTGAAAGTGTAGTAGAAGTTTTAGGGGCTAAAATAGTTCCTTTTGAAAAACGCCTTGATTGTTGTGGTTTTCATGCTTCTTATCCTGCAGAAAAATCTGTGAAAAAAATGTCTAGTCAAATTGTTAATAATGCAAGTGAAAATCAAGCTGATTGTGTTGTAACACCTTGTCCACTTTGTCAAATGCAGCTTGATATCTATCAAGAAAGATTTCAAGATTATACTAATTCTAAAGCAAGATTGCCTATTATTCATTTATCACAATTAGTAGGACTTGCTTTAGGACTTTCTAAAGAAATGGTTGGATTAGATTATAATATTATTGATGCAAGTAAAATTGCATAAAAACATGGGCAAAAGCCCATGTTAAAGATTTAATTCCATTCTTAAAGAATGCTCCCAAAAAGCCACTTCTAAGCGTGTTACAGTATGAAAAATTTCGCTGAGTTTTTGGAATTTTTGTGCATTAACACTTGAAGTATAAGAATTAACAAAATCTTCAAATTCTTTAGCTTCATTTTGAAAATTTTCACTTCCATAGGTCAAAATCCATTCCTTGTAAGGATGATCTTTTAAATTTTCATTTTTTAAACGATTTATAATTTCAGCACCTATTTTTGCATAGCCTATAGCGCAAGCACTAAGAGCAACTAACATATCTAAAAAATCTCCATTTTCACTTATACTTAACATATAACGCGAATAGGCTATATTGACTAAACTTTCATCTTTTGTATTGAGTTCATCTGCATTAATGCCAAGAGATAAAATTGCACGGTGAAGTTCCATTTCTCCTTCAACTATATAATTTTGAAATTTCATAGCAAAACGAAGTTCTTTTGCAGTATTTGAGTTAAGCGCTAATCTTGAGTAGCATTTTGCGTAATTAAGCAAATAAATATAATCTTGCTTGAGATAAAAAAGAAAATTTTCTTGCTTTAAGCTTTTATCTTCCAATTTTTTAACAAAATCATGATGTAGATAAGCATCCCAAATTTTTTGATTTTCTTTGATTAAATTAGAGAAAAGCATCATTTTTCCTTTATGTTTTAATATTTTATTTTCAAGTATAATGAAAAACTATAAATATTTTAAGTTTTTTATAGTAAAATACGCTTTATTTTAATTTTTTGAAGGAGAACAAATGGCAACATTTGATGATGTAAAAGCAGTAGTAGTAGAGCAATTAAGTATTGATGCAGATGCAGTTAAAATGGAATCAAAAATTATTGAAGATTTAGGTGCTGATTCTTTAGATGTTGTAGAGCTTATTATGGCTTTAGAAGAAAAATTTGAAGTAGAAATTCCAGATAGTGATGCTGAAAAATTAATTAAAATTGAAGATGTTGTAAATTATATTGACAATCTAAAAAAATAATTTTTTTCTTGCAAGGAGCTTATTCTTGAAAAGAGTTGTAGTTACAGGTATTGGTATGATCAATGCCCTTGGTTTAGATAAAGAAAGTTCATTTAAAGCAATTTGCAATGGAGAAAGCGGAGTAAATAAAATTACTCTTTTTGATGCCACTGACTTTCCTGTTCAAATTGCAGCTGAAGTTAAAAATTTTGATCCATTAGAGGTTGTTGATGGCAAAGAAGTAAAAAAAAATGACCGTTTTATACAACTTGGAATTAAAGCAGCAAGAGAAGCAATGCAGGATGCTGGATTTAGCGAAGAATTAGACAAAGAAGAATTTGGCATTGTTTCGGCTGCTGGTATTGGAGGTTTACCTAACATAGAAAAAAATTCCATTATTTGCTCCGAGCGAGGTCCGCGTAAAATTTCCCCTTTTTTCATACCTTCAGCACTTGTAAATATGCTAGGAGGTTTGATTTCTATAGAGCATGGACTTAAAGGGCCAAATATTTCTTGTGTTACAGCTTGTGCAGCAGGAACTCATGCTATAGGAGAAGCTTATAAAAGTATAGCTTTGGGAAATGCTAAAAAGATGTTAGTCATAGGTGCAGAAGCTGCGATTTGTCCTGTCGGTATAGGTGGTTTTGCTTCAATGAAAGCTTTATCAACCAGAAATGAAGAACCACAACATGCTTCAAGACCATTTGACAAAGAAAGAGATGGTTTTGTCATGGGAGAAGGTGCTGGAGCTTTGGTTTTTGAGGAATATGAAGAGGCTAAAAAACGTGGTGCTACAATTTATGCTGAATTAATTGGATTTGGAGAAAGTGCAGATGCGCATCATATTACTTCACCAACTTTAGATGGGCCTTTAAGAGCTATGAAAAAAGCTTTAAATATGGCAGGGAATCCAAAGGTGGATTATATCAATGCACATGGAACTTCAACTCCTGTAAATGATAAAAATGAAACAGCAGCAATTAAAGAGCTTTTTGGCGATAATATCCCACTTATAAGCTCCACCAAAGGACAAACAGGTCATTGCTTGGGTGCTGCAGGTGCAATTGAAGCAGTTGTTAGCATTATGGCTTTAAGAGATGGAATAGTTCCGCCTACAATAAATCAGTTTATAAAAGATGAAGAATGCGATCTTGATTATGTTCCAAATATATCAAGACAAGTAGATTTAAAAGTGGTAATGAGCAATTCTTTTGGTTTTGGCGGCACAAATGGTTGTGTTATATTTAAAAAAGTAGATTAATATGGCTTCTTATTTAGATTTTGAAAAAAATATTCAGCAAATTGATGAGGATATTATCAATGCTCAGATTAAAGGAGATACTGAAGCTGTATCAATTTTAAAGAAAAATCTTGAAAAAGAAATTTCTAAAACTTATAAAAATTTAAGTGATTTTCAACGTTTGCAATTAGCGCGCCATCCAGATCGCCCTTATGCACTTGATTATATTGAACTTATTTTAAATAACGCTCACGAAATACATGGCGATCGTGCTTTTAGAGATGATCCTGCTATTGTTTGCTTTATGGGTTATTTGGGAGAAAAAAAAATAATTGTAATTGGTGAGCAAAAAGGACGTGGAACAAAAGATAAAATCGCTAGAAATTTTGGGATGCCACATCCTGAAGGATATCGTAAAGCCTTAAGAGTAGCAAGACTTGCAGAGAAATTTCAAATTCCTATTTTATTTTTGATAGATACTCCAGGTGCTTATCCTGGAATAGGTGCTGAAGAAAGAGGGCAAAGTGAAGCTATCGCTAGAAATTTATATGAATTAAGTGATTTGAAAATACCAACCATTGCTATAGTTATCGGAGAAGGCGGTAGTGGCGGGGCGCTAGCTATAGGGGTTGCAGATAGACTTGCAATGATGAAAAATTCTGTTTTTTCAGTAATTTCTCCTGAAGGTTGCGCTGCAATACTTTGGAATGATCCTGCAAAAAGTGAAGCTGCAACCAAGGCTATGAAGGTAACGGCTGATGATTTAAAATCTCAAGGTTTAATTGATGATGTGATAGAAGAACCTACGAATGGTGCACATCGCAATAAAGAAGCTGCAGCAGTAGCTATTGCTGATTATGTAAAAAAATCTCTAAATGAGCTTGAAAAGATTGATGTTCGAGCACTTTCCGCAAATCGTATGCAAAAAATTTTAAAGCTTGGGGCTTATCAAGAAGTTTAAGTTTTTGCTTCACTTTTTAAAATAATTTTTATTATTTATAATTATTATCAAAATTAAGTTGATTAAAAGTATTCTTTTTTTATACTTCAAAAATGATTTTAAATATCAAAATAATTATTTTTTAAAGGAATTAATTTGACTCAAATCAAAAATATAAAATTTAAAAAAAGTTTATTGTGTTTTTTAATCTTATCTGGAGCTTTATTAAAAGCAGAAGAAAAATATCAGCTTAATGATATTGTAGTAAGTGCTAGTGGTTTTGAACAGGATTTAGTTGATGCACCTGCTAGTATTTCTATCATTGCAAAAGAAGATCTTGAAAAAAAGCCAATTAAGGATATAGGGGAAGCTATAGGAGATATTCCAGGTGTAGATGTGACCATGAATAAAACAGGCACTTATGATTTTAGCATACGAGGTTTTGGTAGTTCTTATACTCTAGTTTTAATTGATGGAAAACGTCAAAGTGTTGTAAACGGGTTTTATGATAATGGTTTTGGTGGAAGTGAATCAGGATATCTGCCACCTTTGTCTATGATAGAGCGTATCGAGGTTATACGCGGTCCAGCTTCTACGCTTTATGGTAGTGATGCTGTAGGCGGTGTGATAAATATTATCACTAAGAAAAATCCTGATAAAACTGAAGCAAATATAGAATTTAATACTCTTTTACAACAGCACTCTAATCACTATGGCAATGCTGGGGGATTTAACGCTTATGTAGCAACTCCTTTGATTGAAGATACATTATCAATTTCTGCAAGGTTGAAGTATTATGATAAGGTAGCTTCCGATTTAAAATGGCCTACACCGGTTTGGAATAATAGTCAACAAAGGCCTGATAATTACCAAATTGCTAGTCATAGTCCAGGTGCTTTTACTAGCTTAGGTTTTGGTTCTAGGCTTAATTGGACAGTAGATGATAAAAATAATATATATTTTGATATAGAGCGATATATTAATGAAATTTCAGTGAATTCTACAAGTAGTAGGGCTATTAAAAGTGAAAGACAACTTTTTAAGGATAATATTGTTTTAAATCATGATGGTAACTATGATTTTGGTTCAACTAACTCATATTTACAATATGGTAGTACTAAGGATAAGGAATTACATAGTCAAATTTGGGTAGGAGAAGGTAAGGTTGTTTTACCTTGGAATTTAGGTCAATACGGTAATTTAGTAAATACCTTTGGTGTAAGGATTGATTATGAGATGTTAAAAAATGATCAAGCAAGCGCAGGTAGTCGAATAAGAGGTAAAAATCTTGATCAAACCACGGTTACACTTTATGGGGAAAATGAGTATTTTATAACAGATGATTTGATTTTTACTACAGGTTTGCGTTATATTTATAGCGATTTGTTTGATTCTGAATTTACCCCTAGGGTTTATTTGGTTTATCACTTAAATGATAATATAGTCTTTAAAGGAGGTGTTTCAAAAGGCTATAAAACTCCTGCTGCCAAACAGCTAACAGATGGATATTATAATTATAGCAATAACAATGCTTATTTTGGAAACCCTGACTTAAAACCAGAAGAAAGTATAAATTATGAATTGGGTGTTGATTTTAGGGTATTTGATTTTGCACATTATTCTATTACAGGATTTATTACTGATTTTACAAATCAAATCAGTAGTGAAGATTTAACAGATATGCAAAATGGTATTAATTGTAGCAATGGCACTGTTTGTACTCGTCCTATTAATCTTGGAAAAACACAGACTAAAGGTATAGAATTTGCATTTAATACCAAAACTTACAATGGTTTTAGTCTAAATTCAAGTTATACTTTTATGGATAATCGCTACAAAGATGGTCAAAAAAATTGGTTTGGTGGTGATAGAATAGAAAATTTGCCAAGACATGTAGCAATGTTAAAATTAAACTATGAGCGAGGTAAATTTGGTTCCTATATAAAAACACGAGCAAGACTTGATACTATAGCTAAAGCAAAAGGTGGCGGTAATGGTAGTTTGCCATGGCAAAAATATAAGCCTTTTTATATAGTAGATTTAGGGATAAATTATAAAATTAATAAGCAATCTAGCTTAAGTTTTGTAGTACAAAATCTTTTTGATAAAAATTTCTTTGATCCACAAGTTACTAAATGGGATGGATCTAATCCTGCTGGCTATGCAAATCGTTATCAAGACTATACAGAAGGAAGGAGTTTTTGGCTGAGTTATAAATATGATTTTTAATTTTTTAAGGCTTTAATCACCTTTATATTTTCAAAAAAGCAAAAATAAAGTACAATGTGAAAAATAAATAAAGGTTTTATTATGGCGTTTAAAAATTTAAAAGAACTTTCTTTTGAAAAATCAAATTATATTAAGCCTAAGAGGTTTGCTTATGAAAGTAATGGTAAGTTTTGTACTTGGGATTTTATAGAATCTAAAGATAGTGTTTCAGTGCTTTTGTATCATAAAGAATTAGAAAGTTTTATTTTTGTACGCCAATTTCGCATACCACTTTGGTATCATCAAATGCATGATAAAGATTATGTAAAAGATGATAATATGGGCTATACTATAGAGCTTTGTTCAGGACTTGTAGATAAAAAATTATCTTTAGAGGAAATAGCAAAAGAAGAATGTATAGAAGAACTAGGATATGCTCCTAAAAATTTAGAAAAAATAGGAGATTTCTATACAGGATTTGGTTCAGGTGTAAGCAAGCAAAGCTTTTATTTCGCAGAAGTTAATGAAAAAGATAAAATTTCTTCTGGAGGTGGAGTTGATAATGAAGAGATTGAAGCTGTTTATGTTAAGGTGCAGGATTTTGAAAAAAAATGTAAAAATATGATAAGAGCGCCTTTGCTTGATTTTGCTTATATGTGGTTTTTAAAGGAGAAGTGGGGAAAATTAAAGATTATTTAGGTTAAACCTTAAAAAGGTTCAACCTAGGATTTTAATGATCTGACTCATCAAGCATTTCTTTAAATACATTGAAAAGATCAAGCGATGCATTTTCAGCAACTTTACATTTATTAATTATGCTGTGTTGAGTAATATCTTTGCTAATATCTTCTGTATTTGCCATTATTATGGCACTATTCATATTTTCATGAACTTTTTCATGTGGCTCGTTAATTTTTAAGAAGCTTTTATTTTGCCCAAATCTTTCTTTTCCTGTGCTAGCAAGCCATTTTCCTAGGCGACAAGATGTATGATCAGCTAATTGCTTTCCTGATTTGGAAAAAATTTCTTTATAACCATTTAATTTAAAAGCTATATGATCTAGTTTTGCTAAAGATACGAAAGCTTCTGAAGCGATACCAACTGCATTTGAATTAGTAGAATGCGCTTCATTTACTAAGTGAGTAAATTTTTCGGAAAAACTCATAATATGAGCATTAGAATCTATAGAAATTTTTTCAACTTGCTCACTTTGAATATACATTTCATTTGCATTTTGCTTTAGAAGGTTGATATTCATTTCAACTTCTGTGGTTGCTTTTTGTGTTTTTTCAGCTAGTTTTCTTACCTCATCAGCAACAACAGCAAAACCACGCCCATGTTCACCTGCGCGTGCAGCTTCTATAGCAGCGTTAAGAGCTAAAAGATTGGTTTGATCGGAAACATCTTTAATTAAATTGATTACATTAGTAATTTCATCTACACTTCTATGCAATGTTCCTGCAACATCTCTTGTTTTATTGGCTGATTCTGTAATATCTCCTAAGGAAGCATTGATAGAATTAGCAATATGGTTAAGTTCATCCATTTCAGCAAGAGAAGTTTTAGAATAGCTAGAGATAACTTCTGCTTTATTTACATTTTCTAACATATCGCCTTGAACAATAGTAATATTTTTTAAAATCCCAGTTAATAAAACATTTAAAAGATCTGTTTTAAGTTTAGACTCTAAAGCCGCTTGTTCTAATGATGTAATTTTATTTTTTAATTCTAAATTTTCCGATTGAAATTTTTCAATTTTATGTGTAAGATTTTTATTTTCTTCTTCAAGCTTTTGAAGATCAGAATGGTTTATTTTACTTCCAAACATTGTTTTGCCTTATTTTTTATAATTTGCTAGATATTGGCTAAGTTCATCTTTTACATGAAGCTTTTCTTTTTTTAAAGTTGAAATTTCCATACTGCTAAGAGAAGTTCTACCTTCTTCTGCATCTTTAATCATGTCATCAAGTTCATTATGACGATCAAATAGTTTATCAAAATGAGCATCTTTACCTTTTAGCTCTGACATTAATTCTCTATATTCATGTAGCATAAACTCTCCTTGTATTAGTGAAATTTAAAATTCATTTAATAAGGTATTTTATACTATTAAAAGATATTTTTGGCTTAAAAAAATAATAAAATTAATAATAATTTTTAAATGTGTGTTATATAAGTGATTTATTAAAGTTTATTTTTAAATTGGAAATATTAAAATTGAGGAATAAATCCTCAAAATTATTTAGAATTTTGTTTTTTTAGAGTTCTCAGAGTAGAAGCTGCAATTCTCATTTTTCTCGTGGTGCCATCTTCTAAAGTTACACGAACCGTTCTGAGATTAGGTAAAAAGCGTCTTTTTGTTTTATTGTTAGCATGGCTGACATTATTACCTACCATTGGACCCTTGCCTGTGATTTGACATACTCTTGCCATTTTCTTGTCCTTATGAAAATTTTTAGATGGAGATTTTATCAAAATTAAGCTTAAAATATTCCATAATTTATAGTTTTTTTAATATATAAGTCGATAAAATATTATTTATCACGTTTATATATAGTTTAAGGTTTTGATCATGTATGTAGCTCCAAGTTTATTGTCTGCAAATTTTTTGAAATTAGAAGAAGAAGTTAAAGCTATTGAAGCTGCAGGTGCAGATCTTTTACATATTGATGTAATGGACGGATATTTTGTTCCAAATTTGACTTTCGGACCTTGCGTGATCGAAAAAATTTCAACTATTAGTAAGTTGCCATTAGATGTTCATTTAATGGTTAAAGATGTAAGTAAATTTGTAGATCTTTTTATCCCTTTGAAACCAAAATTCATTTCTTTTCATATGGAAAGTGAAGTTCATCCTATAAGGCTTTGTGAATATATAAGAAGCCAAGGGATCCATCCTGCCATTGTTTTAAATCCACACACTCCTATTGATTCTATTAAACACATGCTAGAATTTGTAGATATGGTGCTTTTAATGAGCGTTAATCCTGGGTTTGGTGGGCAAAAATTTTTACCTTTGATACATGAAAAAATCAAAGAATTACGCCAAATGATTGATAAAAAAAATGCTAAAGTTTTTATAGAGGTTGATGGTGGTGTTAATGGTTTAAATGCTAGCGATTTAGAAGAATCTGGAGCTGATATTTTGGTAGCTGGGAGTTATATTTTTTCTTCCAATGATTATAAAACTGCAATTTCATCTTTAAAGCTTGAATTTTGAGTTTACAGCAAATTGATCAGATTATTTCTATATTAAATAAGCAAAGCAAACCTTATGATTGGGTAATGCAAGAGTTTGCCAAAGTTGAAGAATTAAAAAATTTTGATTTAGATTTGGAAACTTTTGAGCTTTTGGGTTTAGGTTTAACTTTGAATAAAGATAATATTTTTACCCTTAAAACACGTACAACAAAAATTAAAGATGAAATTTTTTGTATAGTAGATATAGAAAGTACAGGCGGAATAAGCAAGGGAGAAATTTTAGAAATTGGAGCAGTAAAAATTCAAAATTCTAAAGAAATTGGACGTTTTCAAAGTTTTGTTAAAGTAAAGGAAATTCCAGAAAATATAACTGAACTTACAGGTATTACTTATAATATGGTAGAAAATGCTCCAAATGCAGCAAAAGTTTTAAGCGATTTTAGGCTTTTTTTAAAAGATAGTATTTTTGTAGCACATAATGTACGTTTTGATTATGCTTTTATTTCAAAAACTTTGGATGAATGTAATTTTGGTATTTTACTTAATCGTCGTATTTGCACCATAGAATTTGCACAATGTTGTATAGAAAGTCCAAAATATAAACTAGAGGTTTTGAAAGAATTTCTGGGCGTGGAAAATACGCATCATAGAGCCTTAGATGATGCTTTAGCAGCTGCTGAAATTTTTAAATATTGCCTTGGAAAACTTCCCTATCATATAAAAACCACAGAAGAGCTTATAAATTTTACAAAAACTGCGCGCATAAAGCAAAAATAAATATTTAAAGAGTATAATTAAGGTATAAATGACGGGAGCTTGTGGTACAGGCTGAGAGTAAGCTAAAAGCTTAGACCGAACCGGATCTGGATAATGCCAGCGTCGGGAAGACTTATAAATTTCAATACTTTAAAAATTTATACTCACCCTTCATTTATCCAAATTTTTTAAAGGATAAATTTATGAAAACTCAAATGAATTATGCTAAAGAAGGTGTTTTTACCAAAGAAATGCAGATTGTTGCACAAAAAGAACAGCTAAGTAAAGATTTTTTGCTTGAAAATATTGCTTGCGGTAAAATTATTATCCCCGCAAATATCAACCATAAAAGTCTTGATCCAAATGGCATAGGTTTTGGACTTCGCACTAAGGTTAATGTAAATTTAGGAGTTTCAAATGACTGCGTTGATTATAGCGAGGAAATGAAAAAAGTAGAGCTTGCTCATAAATTTGATATAGAAGCGATTATGGACTTAAGTAATTATGGAAAAACAAGTCGTTTTAGAGATGAGCTTATTAATATTTCAAAAGCTATGATAGGAACAGTGCCCGTATATGATGCAGTGGGATTTTTAGAAAAAGATTTAAAACAAATTAGTGCTAAAGATTTTTTAGATGTTGTATATCATCATGCCAAAAGTGGTGTTGATTTTATGACAATTCATGCAGGTATTAATTCTCGTGCAGCACATATTTTTAAACAAAGCAAAAGACTTACAAATATAGTTTCAAGAGGAGGCTCTGTGCTTTATGCTTGGATGATGATGAAAGATGCTGAAAATCCTTTTTTTGAGTATTATGATGATTTGCTTGATATTTGTTTAAAATACGATGTAACTTTATCTTTGGGTGATGCTTTACGTCCAGGCTCTACTCATGATGCAAGTGATGGGGCACAAATTTCAGAACTTATAGAATTATCACTCCTTACTCAAAGGGCTTGGGATATTGGGGTTCAAGTAATGATAGAAGGTCCAGGGCACATGGCTATTAATGAAATAGAGGCAAATATGCAATTAGAAAAGCGTTTATGCAAAGGAGCGCCTTTTTATGTCTTAGGGCCTTTGGTAGTAGATATTGGTGCAGGGTATGATCATATTAGCGGTGCTATTGGAGGAGCTGTTGCTGCAGCTAATGGAGCGGATATGCTTTGCTACGTAACACCTGCTGAACATTTAAGACTTCCAAATTTAGAAGATGTTAGAGAGGGTATAGTTGCAACTAAAATTGCAGCTCATGCAGGAGATGTAGCTAAACTTCCAAAAGAAAGAGCAAGAGATGATGCTATGAGTAAAGCAAGACAAGATATAGATTGGGAAAAAATGTTTAAACTTGCTATTGATGGAGAAAAAGCTAAAAAAATATTTAATGAACGTCGTCCTGATGATTTAAATTCATGCTCTATGTGTGGTAAAATGTGTGCAATGAATACTATGAATCAGATTTTAAAAGGTGAAGATGTTAGTTTAGCTTGAATAAACTTTGAGAGTAAGATCTATAGAGATCCCTTGCTCTCCTGCTTTAAGATTAAGTGGGTAATCGAGTTTGATTAAATTATTGTAATTTTTTAAAGCGTCAATAAAATCATAAAGTCTTCTAGGATTGTTCATTGTCGCTTTAATGGCTAAGCGGTTTTTTAGATATTTTTCTTGTTTTTCGGGCTTAGTTTCTTGAATTTTTACATTTTGAAAATATTTTTGTAAAAAAATATCAAAATTTCCTATATTAAAATTTTGCTCAAATTGCTCTAAACTTTTGTTGTTTTCACTTCTTAGAGTTGATATTTTATTTTCGCTAAAGTCAAATTTTGATTTAGCGGCTTTTAAGATAGCAAGTTGTGAATTTTCTCTAAGATTTGCTTGTTTGTAGTTTTTTAATGTCGGTAAAAGTAAAAATAAGATCAAGGCTGTGCAAACGCTTATAAAACTTAACGCACAAATGATAAGCTTTAATAAGTCAATTTCTTCTAGACTTTTATCTTTCATCCGAAGCTCCTGGAATTTGTTTGCTAATACTAACAAAACGATACCACCCATTATCTAAGCGATAATAAGTTGTATAGCTTTGATCAAAGATGCTTTTTAAAGGGGTTTCTAAAAGTAGAGTAAACATTTCTCTTGTAGGAGTGACTCCGATAAGCTTTAAGGAATATTCGTCTTGTTCAACACTTTCAAGAGTAATGTTATCAGTTTTTACAATAATATCAAATAGATTTCTTAAGCTTTCTTTAACAATTTGATTTTGAGTGTTAAAATTTTTCGCTATTTGACTTTGATCAAATAAAATTTCATAAAGCATTTCATTTTGTTTGGTTTGATTTTGAAGCACTATAACTTGTTGTTTTTCATCATCGATGGAGCTATTGATTAATGCAATTTTTATTATATATGTAAAGTATACTAGCAAGATAAATAATATACTAAAACCAAAAAGTCCTAGCCAAATTTTATCAAAGAGCGTGAAAATAGGTTTTTTTCTTGGCTGTATGAAGCTATAAGTCATTTAAGCTCCTTTCGCATCAATTCTATCATAAGATCTAAGATGTTAATTTGTTTTGTTTTTATCTCTAAAAAAGTTTCACTTTCTAAAAAATCAATAGCACTTATGTTAATATCTGATTCGCTATATAATAAAATACCATTGATAAATACCCCAGCATATTTATCATCATTATAGAATTTTTCAATGCTCGTAATAATATAACGGCAAAGTTCCATATCATTACTAAATTGATTTAATTCATCAAGATTAAAATTATCATTATTATCCAAAGTTTCAAGATTATTTTCTTGATCAAGTAGATCAAATTTATTATTTAAGGCTTCATTGAAGTTATCTAAGGTAACTTCAGTATCATCGTTGTTGTTTTCAATTTCTTGATTATCTTCTGATGGAAGTTCAAGCTCTAAACCTAATTCTTGCTCAAATATTTTAAAATCACCGTATAAAATAGTATTGCCTTTAGCAACAATAATTGCCAAAAGATGTCCTTGCTTAAATCCATAAAGCAAAATTTGATCATCAGGTTGTTTTTCTTTTTGCATATTGTAGTAAAGAAGAGCAAAAGGGGAATATAAAAAATCTAAACCCCTATATTCCTCAAAAAGCTCGCTATAATATTCTACATGTTCGGTAGCCGTATAAACAAGGGCATTATTAAACAAAATATGTTGTAAGCTGATTTTTCCTATATTAAAGTGCTCACAATCTTGAATATTTGTACTAGGTATTAATCCTTGTTCTTTGGCGTCTAAAAATAAAGCAGTGTGGTAAAATAAGAAATACTTGCTTAAATTTTTTATGTATTCTAATAAATTTTCACTTTTATCAAAAGTTTTTTCATTGCTACTGATTAGTTTATTTCCTCTATAAATAGAAGCTTTTACAATATTTTTTTTATCTTCTAAAATAATACTAATAAAAAGTTGTGGAAATATTTTTTTAAGTAAAAATAACATTTCATTCCTTAAATTGATCAGCTAAACTAATTTTATCAAATTGTTCCATTAGAAATTCTTTAGCTTTTTCTTTATCTAAAGATAAAATATCCAAAGGTTCACTTAGACTATAAGTAATCTTACTAAAAGGTTTTGGCAAGATCATCTTATCCCAACTTTTAAATTCCCAAAAATGATTTGCTTCATAGTTTAAAATTCTTATCTTTAGTCCTTTTTTTTGAGCTAAAATGATAGAACCATCTGAAATACTATGATAAGGCCCTCGTGGACCATCAGGCGTGATAACTATATCGTCATTTTGTTCTAAAACTTTAAATGCAGCTCTAAGTGCACTGCTAGCACCCCTTGAAGTGCTTCCCCTTACAGTATCAAGACCGAAAAGCTTGATGATTTTTGCAATTTGCTCTCCATCTTTATGGTGAGAGATCATGACATAGGCTTTTTTATTTTTTTGTCTATAATGTCTAAACGCAAAAGGCATGAGTGCTAATTTTCCATGCCAAAAAAGTATCACACCAGCTTTACGGTCAACTTTTTCACCTTTATAGTACTTTTTACAGCTTAAAAAAATAAGCCATTGCAAGATGAAAATTATATATGTTAAGCAATGGATTTTAAACGATTTCCCCATATAAAACCATACGCTTTGCATTAGTGATTTTTACTTCTTTAAATTGCCCTAAAAGTTCTTCGCTACCTTCAACTTGAACTAAAAAATTATTATCTGTTCTTCCAGCAATGTTATTGCCTGCTCTTAATTCTTCAAATAAAACTTTAAACGTTTTATTTTCTTGTTTTTTTACAATTTCATCTAAAATTTCACTATGACGATTTTGTAAGGTGCTAAGTCTTCTTGAAGCTGTTTCTTCATCGATTTGATTAGGCATGGTTGCGGCTTTTGTTAAAGGGCGTTTGGAGTATTTAAAAGAAAAAATTTGTTCAAAACGCACTTTTTCTAAAACATCCATAGTTTCTTCAAAATCTTTTTCACTTTCTCCTGGAAAAGCTACAATAATATCTGTAGAAATGCTAACATTTGGACAAAGTTTTCTAAGTTTTAAAGCTCTATTTAAATACCATTCTTTGGTATAGCCACGCTTCATAGCTTTTAAAATTTCACTTGAACCGCTTTGTAAAGGCATATGCATGGATTTGCAAACTTTTGGATTATTGGCAAAAACTTCTAAAAATTTATCATCCATGTGTAAAGGATGTGGACTTGTAAAGCGAATGCGTTCTAAACCTTCTATAGCGCTAAGTTCTTCTAAAAGATCTGAAAAGTCCATTTTTTTATGTTCGTTTCTAAATCTTTTGCCGTAGTTATTGACATTTTGTCCTAGTAAGAAAATCTCTTTAGCGCCTTTTTCAACGGCTTTTTGAGCTTCTTTGTAGATAATATTAAAAGGTATGGAAATTTCATCTCCCCTAGTATGTGGCACTATACAGTAAGTGCAGTGTTTGTCGCAACCTATGGAGATATTAATATAGGATTTATAAATACTATTTCTAAAATCTGCAAAAGCAAATTCACTTTCATCATAGTCTATGTCCACGCCCATAAATTTTGGAGTTTTTATAGCTTGAGTGATTTTGGAAATATTTCTTGCCCCTAGAACAAAATCCACATAAGGAGCACGTTTGAAAATTTCGTTTCCCAAATGCGATGCAGTACATCCACAAACTCCTATTTTAGCACCTTCTTTTTTAATTTTTTCAAAGCCACCCACTTCTGAGAAAAGTTTATGCACAGGTTTTTCACGTACTGAACAGGTATTAATAAGAATAAGATCTGCTTCTTTGATATCTTCTGTTAATGCATAATTTTCTTTTTGTGTTAATTCTGCGATCATATGCTCAGAATCTCTGACATTCATCGCACAACCTAAAGTTTGGATAAAAAGTTTTTTAGCATTCAAAGAATATGTACCTCATACATAAAATCATTATCATCAAGCCCGTATTTTACGGTTCTATGATAAATGCTTACTCCTTTTTTTTCAAAATGATTTACAAGGGCAATGAGTTGTTTGTGTGTATTATCTTTATCAAAATAAAAAAACTTTTGTCCTTCTTTTTCTATAGCCTCTTCGATTTTTTCTAGGCTAATATTTTTAGGTTTTTCATTAATCAAAGTTCTTGCCAATTTTAATTCCATAGCTAAATCCTTAAGAATTTTCATTTTAATCTATAATTTTAGCAAATTTTACTTTTAATTAAACTTATTAAGGATATAATTTTTATCTACATTATTTAAATTTCCCACAAAAAAGGTTTTATAAAATATGGAAAAGATAGCAGATATTATCGAATCTATTGCTAATGAAAAAAATTTAAACTTAGAGAATGTAAGAGAAAAGGTAGCTACCGCTTTAATCAATACTGCAAAAAGAATTTATGGACAAGAATATGAGTTTTTTGTGGATCCTAAAAATTTAAATCTTTATCAAAAAATTACCATAGTAGCAGATAATGACGAGAGATTGCAAAATAAAAGTGAGAGTTTTATCGCGTTAAGTAAGGCAAAATTAGAAGTTCCAGATGTTGAAATAGGAGATGAATTAACCTATGAATGTTCTTTGGAAAATTTAGGAAGAACTGCGGTAAATACCTTGCATAAAGAGCTTGAATATCATATACAAAAATTATTAGAACAAACTATTTTTGAAAAATATAAAAATAAAGTAGGGCAAATGGTTTTTGGTACAGTTGTTAGAGTGGATAACGAAGAAAATACTTTTATTGAAATAGATGAATTAAGAGCTTTTTTACCTAGAAAAAATCGTATTAAAGGGGAAAAGTTTAAAATAGGGGATGTGGTAAAAGCTGTGATACGCCGTGTTTATACAGATAAGGGTATTAAAATCGAGCTTAGTCGTACGAGTCCTAAATTTTTAGAATGTTTACTTGAAGCTGAGGTTCCAGAAATCAAAGATGGTTATGTTAATATTATAGGATGTGCTAGAATTCCAGGTGAAAGAGCAAAAATTATTCTTCAGGCTAATGGAGCAAATATCGATCCTGTGGGTGCTACAGTAGGTGTTAAAGGTGTAAGAATTAATGCAGTAAGCAAAGAACTTCATAATGAAAATATTGATTGTATAGAATTTACAAATGAGAGTGAAATTTTAATTTCTCGTGCCTTGGCTCCTGCTATTGTAAATTCTGTAAAAATTGAAGATAAAAAAGCTATTGTAAGTTTAAATAGCGAACAAAAAAGCAAAGCCATAGGAAAAAATGGCATTAATATTCGCCTTGCTTCTATGTTAAGTGGTTATGAAATAGAGCTCAATGAATTAAGCTCATCACAGCTAAATAATGCCATCAGCAATGAAGAAGCAATGAAAAATCTTCAAGATTTATTTAAAATTTAAAATATTTGTGAATTTTCACAAATATTTTTTATAAAACCACTTCCAATAAAATGCCGCAAAGATAAAAATCATACCCAATAAACCTGTAATCAGTTCTAAACTCAAACCTATTTCAAATAAAAAGCCCATAAGCATTGAAATAATAGCACTAAAACTAAGATAAATCATATCTGTATAAGCGATCACTCTACCATGATATTCTTTGTCGGCATTTTTTTGTATCATAGTGTAGGTATAAGCCCAAAGCGCTGAGGTAAAAAAACCTGCACCAATTAAACCTAAAAAAGAAATGTAAAAATTAAATTGAGTTAAAGCCCAAAGTATAATACCCAAGCCTTGACCAAGATACATGTAAAATAAATTTTTATCATTAATAAATTTGCTTAAAACCATAGGTCCTATAGCCAGGGAACAAGCACGTACTGCATTTAAAAACCCTATTACTAAAGCAGCGGATAAAACTTCTTTATATTGATGTTGTGCTAAAAGCGTAACCAAGGTTTCATAAGCAGTTAAACCTATAAAAGCGTGAAGCAAGATAAGATGAAAGATTATCTTATTGTTTAAAACATAGAAAAATCCTTCTTTTATCATGGTAAAAAAGCGACTTTGTGTTTTTTGATGAAAATCAGGAATGCTTAATCTTGCTAAAAAAGAAATGCCTATGAGTATAAGCATACAGTCAAATAAAAAAGCAGTTTTAACTCCTAGAAAATAAATAAAAATTCCCGCACTTGCCATACCTGCCGTATAAGAAATCGCCCAAATGACACTGTGCATTTCATTGGCAAGTTTTAGTTCTTGTGGGGTTAAAATTTTAGCTAATAAACTCATTTCAGCTTGGAAATAAATCGAAGCAACACAAAGTCTTATAAAAATTAAAATAAACAAAAGCCAAAGCATACTAAGGCTTGTGACAAAAATAAGACAAAAAATAGAAATTAATTCTATGCTAATCATACTAAGTAAAAGTTTTTTAGGTTTATTTTTTTCTACAATAACACCATTAATAGGTGCGAGCAAAACTCCAGGTAAAAAAGCAAGCATAGCACTTGTAGCTGTTGCCCAAGTAGGAGCATTAAGTTCGACCAAAAGGGTAAAAACTCCCGTTTGAGAAAACCATGCTCCAAAATATACTATAAACTGAACTGAAGCTAATATTCTGATATTTTTGTTATTTTTCAATAGTTCAATGTAATTCATAAGCGAAACTATAGCATAATTTATATTTTAAATGCTATAATTATTTTAATTATGTAAAAAAACAAGGAAAAATTTTGAAAAGACTGGATAAAAAAGAAGCTTTAGATTTATTACATCATGCAAGTTTAACAGAACTTGGAGAAATGGCTTATAAAAGAAAATTAGAACTTCATCCTGAAAAAATTACCACTTTTGTTGTAGATAGAAATATTAATTATACCAATGTTTGTTGCATTGATTGTTCCTTTTGTGCTTTTTATCGCCATCATAAAGAAGATGATGCTTATATTTTAAACTTTGAAGAAATAGGCAAAAAGATAGAGGAGCTTGAAGCTATTGGGGGTACACAAATCCTTTTTCAAGGTGGGGTGCATCCAAAATTAAAAATAGAATGGTATGAAGAATTAGTTTCTTGGATAAAAAAGCATTATCCAAATATCACTGTACATGGTTTTTCTGCAGTTGAAATCGCTTATATTGCAAAAGCATCTAAAATTTCAATCACTGAAGTACTGCAAAGATTGCAAGCTAAAGGTTTATTTTCTATACCAGGAGCGGGTGCTGAGGTGCTAAGCGATAGGGTGCGTGATATCATTGCACCAAATAAATGTGATACAGTTACTTGGTTAGAAGTACATCGCCAAGCTCATAAAATCGGTATGAAAAGTACAGCTACCATGATGTTTGGAACGGTTGAAAATAATGAAGAAATCATTGATCATTTTGAGCATTTAAGAAAATTACAAGATGAAACAGGTGGTTTTAGAGCTTTTATTTTATGGAGTTTTCAAAGTGATAATACTGCTTTAATCCAAAAATATCCAGAGATTATGAAACAAAGTTCTAACAAGTATTTAAGACTTTTAGCTTTAGCAAGACTTTATTTAGATAATTTTAAAAATTTACAAAGTTCTTGGGTAACTCAAGGCTCGCTTATAGGTCAACTTGCTTTAAAATTTGGGGCCAATGATTTAGGCTCAACTATGATGGAAGAAAATGTAGTAAGTGCTGCAGGAGCGAGTTATAGAATGAATCAAAATGAGATGATAAGGCTGATTAGAAGTTTAGGAGAAAATCCAGCTAAACGTAATACCGCTTATGAAATTTTAGAAAGGTTTTGATGCAGTATTTAGAGAATAAGGGTATTAAAATCCCTTTTATTTTTGAAAAAAATTCAGATTTTCCTATTGTTATTCTAAAATTCGTTTTTAGAAATTGTGCTAGAAGTTATGATGAAATAGCAGGCTTGGCTAAGATGTTTTCGCGTATTTTAAATGAAGGCGTAGATGATAAATTTTTTAAAGATTTAGAATTTAGAGCGATAAATTTAGAGGCAAGTAGTGGTTTTGAAAGTTTAGAAATCAATCTTTCTTGTTTAAAGGAAAATTTTGATTTTGCTTTAAAGAGTTTGGAAAAATTGCTTTTAAAACCAAGAATAGAAGAAAGAATTTTGCAAAAATTAAAAATCAATGCCTTGGGCGAACTTGCGAGTAAAAATAGTGATTTTGATTATTTAGCAAAAAATTTACTTAATGCTCAAATTTTTAAATGTAAAGAATTTCAAAGTCCAAATGATGGAGATGAAAAAAGTATAGAAACTTTGTCTTTAAAAGATTTACAAAATTTTTATAAAAATTTTATCCATCTTAGTGATTTGGTTGTGATTTTAGGAGGAGATTTAGAAGAAAAACAAGCCAAGGAAGATCTTTTAAAACTCTTATCAAAACTTCAAATAGGTAAGAAAAATACTCCAAAAAAATATGAGTTAAGCAAAAACATCAAAGATGAAATTTTGATACGCCCAGAAAGTGAACAAGCTTATATTTATTTTGCTACGCCTTTTTTTGCCGATTTTAAAGATAAGGATTTATATCTTGCAAAAATTGCTTTATTTGTTCTGGGGCAAGGAGGATTTGGTTCAAGGATTATGGAAGAAATTCGTGTTAAAAGAGGTCTTGCATACTCAGCATATGCTATGCTTGATATGAATATGTCTTTTTCTAGAGTTTTTGGATATTTGCAAACTAAAAATGAAAGCGCTAAAGAAGCTAAAAAAATCGTAAAAGAGCTTTTTAAAGATTTTATAAAAAATGGCATGACTCAAAACGAACTTGATCAAGCTAAAAATTTTCTCATAGGATCAACTCCTTTGCGTTATGAAAGCTTAAGTAGGCGTTTATCTATGTCTTTTAACGAATTTTATCAAGGTTTAAATTTGGGATATTACAAAGAAGAGTTAAAACTTATGGAAAAGGTTAAACTTGAAACCATAAATGCTTATATTAATAAACATCAAGAGCTTTTAAATATAAGTTTTGCAAGCATACAAAATGAAAATTAAAGAAAGTGATTTTGAATTTTTTAAAAAATTAAAGATTAGAAGTGCTATTGATTTAGCACTTCTTTTACCTAAAAAAATTGAAAATTTAAATCCAAGTAAAAATCCTAAAGAAAATGAAATTTGTACTCAAAAAATCACTATAAAAAGCGTTAGTTCAAGAAAAAATCAACTTTTTGGTTTGGGTTTTTGCGAAGAATGGCAAGAAAATATTTCTTTTGTATTTTTTCATCCTAGAGCTTGGCATTTTGGGATTTGTAAGGTAGGAAAAGAGCTTATTTTTAATGCTAAACTCTCGCGTTTTAATCACACTTGGCAATTTAACAATCCTAAAATTTTAACTTCTTTTGAGGGTTTTAGTCCAAAGTATCAAATTTTAGGCTTAAAAGATACAAAAATTACTACTTTTATGCATAAATATCTTAACTATGAAAATTTAAAAGAAAGTGGCATAGAGGATAAATATATACATTTTCTTTTAAATTTACATGCTTATGATGAAAAAAGTTTTTTTATGTTTGAAAATTTGCAAAATTTTAGCAAAGATTTAAAATATATAGAAATATATAATTTTTTAAAGCGTTTAAAAGCTAAAAAAACACATTTTAAAGCCCATCAAATAAATGTTTTTAACATAGCTAATTGGCTTAAAGAATTACCTTTTTCTCTCACTAAAGATCAGCTTAATGCTCTAAAAGACATAGAAAAAGATTTACACTCAAAAGAAGCCAAAAGGCGTGTGATTATGGGTGATGTGGGGTGTGGTAAAACCTTGATTTTACTTGGTGCGGCTTTGATGGTTTATCCTAAGCAGGCTATTTTAATGGCACCTACTAGTATTTTAGCATATCAGCTTTATGAGGAGGCTAAGAAATTTTTACCTGATTTTATGAATATTTTATTTATTAAAAGGGGTAAAAAAGAAAAAGATTTAGGGCAAAAGATTCAAAAAGCAAATCTTATCATAGGCACTCATGCTTTAATTCATTTAGAAAGTCATAATGCCGTACTTGTAATGATAGATGAACAACATCGTTTTGGATCAGCTCAGCGTGAGAAAATTCATTCTTTAAATAAACAAGAATTTACCCCTCATTTTATACAGTTTTCAGCTACGCCTATTCCAAGAACTTTAAGCATGATACAATCTGAACTTTTAAATTTTAGTTTTATTAAAGAAATGCCTTTTAAAAAAGATATTACAACTTATTGTATACAAAATGAAGACTTTTCTAAGCTTAGCGAGAAGATCAAAGAAGAAATTGCTAAAAATCATCAAATTATCATTATTTATCCCTTAGTGAGTGCTAGTGATAATATTCCTTATCTTTCTTTAGATCAGGCTAAAGAATATTGGCGGAGTCATTATGAAAAAGTTTTTGTAACTCATGGAAAAGATAAACAAAAAGATAAAATTTTAGAACGTTTTAGAGATGAGGGAAATATTTTATTGAGCACTACAGTAGTGGAAGTGGGCATTTCTTTGCCAAGATTGAGCATGATAGTGATTGTAGGAGCAGAGCGTTTAGGACTTGCTACCTTGCATCAACTTCGTGGTCGTGTAGGTCGTGTAGGGCTTAAAAGTACTTGCTACCTTTATACTAAACTCAAAGAAATTCCAAGTCGTTTAAAAGAATTTGCTAGCACTTTAGATGGGTTTAAAATAGCAGAGCTTGATCTTAAAAATCGTTTGAGTGGAGATTTGCTTGATGGCTTCATGCAACATGGAAATGAGTTTAAATTTTTTGATTTTTCTAAGGATGAGAAGATTTTAGAAGAGGTAAAAAAAGATTTGGCAAAAAAATTGCCAAATTAATGTCCGCCGTACTTATAAAGCATATTTTGAAAATGTGAGGCTATCATTTGTGCACGTTGTAAAATGACATTTTTCATTTCTTCATTATAAACTATATTTAAACTTTCTTCAAAAAGTTTTAGCCAAATTTCAAAAAACTCTTGAGGAAAAGGAGGTAGATCTAAGTGTTTTTTTAAGGGTTGTCCATTATAATCACCTTCGCCTAAAAGCATGCCTGCCCAAAAATTTCCTATTTTTGCTTTATGTTCTTTCCACTCTTCATCACTTGTTCCAATAGTATTGTTAAAAATAGGACCTAAATCCTTATCTTTTCTAATTTTTTCATAAAATATTTCCATGAGTTTTGCTATGCTTTCTTGATTAATTGTTTCAAATTTCATATAAGCCTTTCTTAAACGTTAATTTTATGGCGTTAATATAGCAAAAATAAGATAAATTAAATTTAACATAAGTTAAGAATGGAAAATGTATATAATGAAAGATTATTTAGAACTTTTATCTAGTGTAGGAAAATTAAAAAAATTTCAAAAAAATAGTATTTTATTTTATGAGGGTGAAGAGGCTAAAAATTTTTTTATTTTACTTAAGGGAAAAATACGCATTTATAAAAGTACAACAAGTGATAAAGAGATTACTTTGCATTATTTTAATCCTCCAAATTTTATAGCAGAAATGCCTGCTTTTAAAAAATTAAATTATCCTGCTAATGCTATTTTTGAAGAAGATGGAGAAATTTTGGAAATTGATTTTATTAATTTCCAAAATTTATGCAGTGAAAATAAAGAATTCAATTTTTTGCTTATCAGTTCACTTTTTGATAAAATTAAAATTTTAGAAAAGAAATTATCTCAAAATGCATTAGATTTAAGGACGAGATTGTTAAAGTATCTTTTGGAAAATGAAAAGAAATTAGATACAATTTCGCAAAAACAAATTGCAATTGATTTAAATGTTAGAGCACAATCTTTATCTCGAGTATTAAAAGAACTTAAAATTTCAGAACTTATTGATACAAAAAAAGGTAGAATTGAAATTTTAAATAAAGATATGATCATGAAAGAACTTTGGTAAAATTTAAGGTAGAGAATGGATTTTGATTTTATATTAGCTCAAGCTCCTGCTTTTTTAACGGCTGCTCGGCTTACAATAAAACTAAGCTTTTTTGGAATTATTTTTTCTTTGATAATAGGTTTATTTTGTATTTTAATGAGTTATTTTAAAATAAAAATTTTAGAAAATATTTGCAAGCTTTATATAGAGTTTTCAAGGAATACTCCTTTATTAATTCAACTTTTTTTCTTATATTATGCTTTACCTAAATTTAATATACATTTAGAGCAAATTCCACCGCTTAATTTGATTTGTTTAAGCGTAGAAGAAACTTTAAGACCTTCTTTTGCTTGTGCTATAGTAGGACTTAGTTTTTTAGGAGGTTCTTATATGGCTGAAAGTTTAAGGGCGGGATTTGAAGCCATAAGAAAACAGCAGTTTGAAGCGGGTCTTTCTTTGGGTTTTTCAAAATTTGGAAATTTGCGTTATGTGATTTTGCCGCAAGCTTTGGCTATTTCTATGCCAAGTATTAGTGCTAATATTATATTTTTAATCAAAGAAACTTCAGTCGTTAGTATTATTGCTTTGCCAGATTTGGTGAATTTAATGAAGAGTTTAAATTCTTTAACTTATAAGACAGATGAGCTATTGTTTTTGTTATTTATGGGATATTTGTGCATTATTTTGCCTTTGTCTTTTATTTTGCTAAAGTTTGAAAAAAGGTTGCTTCATGCTTGAACTTTTAAATACCGATACGCTTTTAAGACTCTGGCAAGGGCTTTTTATCACTTTTGAAATTTCATTTATCAGTATTATTATTACTTCGATAGGTGGGTTGTTTTTGGGAATTTTAATGAGTTTTAAAAATAACTATATCTATGCTTTTTGTCGTTTAGGTTTGGAATTTGTGCGTGTTATGCCACTTTTGGTATGGCTTTTTGTGGTGTATTTTGGGTTTCCTAGATGGTTTGGGTGGGATTTGAGTTCTATAAGTGCAGCTATTATTGTTTTTAGCATTTGGGGTTGTTTTGAGATGATGGATTTGGTGCGTGTTTCCTTGCAGAGTATTCCAAAGCATCAGTATGAAAGTGCATCATCTTTAGGTTTAAATACGGTGCAAAGTTTTGTTTATGTTATTATTCCACAAGCTATGCGTCGTTTAACTCCTATGAGCATGAATTTAGTTACTCGTATAATTAAAAGTACAACTTTTGCTTATTTAATCGGTGCGGTAGAGCTTGTAAAAGTAGGACAACAAATTATAGAATTTCATAATAGAAATGATTTTGCACCTTTTATTATTTATGGTTTGATTTTTTTTATCTTTTTTATACTTTGTTATCCTATCACTTTATATTCAAGAAAATTAGAGAAAAAATGGAGTTAAAATGAGTCTACTAAAAATAGAAAATTTACAAAAGTATTATGGTTCACACCATGCTTTAAAAGATATTAATTTAGAAGTTAAAGCCAAAGAAGTTATGGTGATTTTAGGTCCTAGCGGATGTGGAAAATCTACACTTTTGCGTTGTATTAATGGGCTTGAAGAGATTGCAAGTGGTAATATTTATATTGATAATGAGAAAATAGATAAAGATTTTAAAGAATGGCCAAGAATGCGTCAAAAAGTTGGCATGGTTTTTCAATCTTATGAACTTTTTGAGCATTTAAGTGTTGAAGAAAATATACTTTTAGGACCCATGAAAGTGCAAAAAAGAAAAAAAGATGAGGTCTTAAAAGAGGCTAAAATTTGGCTTGAAAAGGTGGGGCTTTTGCATAAAATTCATGCTTATCCAAGAGAGCTTAGCGGAGGACAAAAACAAAGAATTGCTATAGTAAGAAGTTTGTGTATGAATCCTGAGTTAATGCTTTTTGATGAAGTTACAGCAGCACTGGATCCTGAGATTGTTAGAGAAGTTTTAGAAGTGATGTTAAATCTTGCAAAAGAGGGTATGACTATGCTTATTGTTACTCATGAAATGGGTTTTGCAAAGGCTGTAGCAGATAAAATTATTTTTATGGATGAAGGAAAAATTATCGAAAAAAATGATCCTAAAAGTTTTTTTGAAAATCCAAAAAGCGAAAGAGCAAAGAAATTTTTAAATTTGTTTGATTATCATAAATAGATAAAAATAATATTGGTTTATGATAATAAATTTTACAAAACTAAAATTTTATAGAAAAACTAAAAAAGTCTTGACAAAAATTTTTTTTTGAGTTATAATCTTACTTTTATTTTTGCTGGTTTAGCTCAGTTGGTAGAGCAGCTGCCTTGTAAGCAGCAGGTCGGGGGTTCAAGTCCCTTAACCAGCTCCATTTATTTTAGCAGTGTTTGACCAGAATATTGAAAAAGCAATATTTTTATGGTGAGTTACTCAAGTGGCCAACGAGGGCAGACTGTAAATCTGCTGGCTTTCGCCTTCCGTGGTTCGAATCCACGACTCACCACCATGCTTTGCGGGAGTAGCTCAGTTGGCTAGAGCATCAGCCTTCCAAGCTGAGGGTCGCGGGTTCGAGTCCCGTTTCCCGCTCCAATAATTTAAAAGAACTGGGAGCTGTATTTTAAAACCTTTAACTTACAGTATATATCCCATTTAAGAGTTTTTGTTGTCTATTATTGTGTATAATTTTTCTGAGCGCTCGTATGGCTCAGAGGTAGAGCACTCCCTTGGTAAGGGAGAGGTCGCGGGTTCAATTCCCGCTATGAGCTCCATGAATTGAAAAAATTATATAGATATAAGACTTGCTTTGCTCAATTTATTTTTTATACGGAGGAAAAAAAATGGCTAAAGAAAAATTTTCACGTAATAAGCCACACGTAAATATTGGTACTATTGGTCACGTTGACCATGGTAAAACTACTTTAACAGCTGCTATTTCTGCTGTTCTTTCTAGAAGAGGTTTAGCAGAGCTTAAAGATTATGATAATATCGATAATGCTCCAGAAGAAAAAGAGCGTGGTATTACTATTGCTACTTCTCATATTGAATATGAAACAGATAATCGTCACTATGCACACGTTGACTGCCCAGGTCACGCAGATTATGTTAAAAACATGATTACAGGTGCTGCACAAATGGATGGAGCGATCTTGGTTGTTTCTGCTGCAGATGGTCCTATGCCACAAACTAGAGAGCACATTCTTCTTTCTCGTCAAGTAGGCGTTCCATATATTGTTGTTTTTATGAATAAAGCAGATATGGTTGATGATGCTGAACTTTTAGAGTTAGTTGAAATGGAAATTAGAGAATTATTAAGCTCTTATGATTTTCCAGGTGATGATACACCTATTATTTCTGGTTCTGCTTTAAAGGCTCTTGAAGAAGCTAAAGCTGGACAAGATGGTGAATGGTCAGCAAAAATTATGGATCTTATGGCTGCAGTTGATAGTTATATCCCAACTCCAACTCGTGATACTGAAAAAGACTTCTTGATGCCAATTGAAGACGTTTTCTCAATTTCAGGTCGTGGTACTGTTGTTACAGGTAGAATTGAAAAAGGCGTTGTAAAAGTAGGTGATACTATTGAAATTGTTGGTATCAAAGATACTCAAACAACAACTGTAACAGGTGTTGAAATGTTTAGAAAAGAAATGGATCAAGGTGAAGCTGGGGATAATGTAGGCGTTCTTCTTCGTGGAACTAAAAAAGAAGAAGTTATTCGTGGTATGGTTCTTGCTAAACCAAAATCAATTACTCCGCATACAGACTTTGAAGCTGAAGTTTATATCTTGAATAAAGATGAAGGTGGTAGACATACTCCATTCTTTAATAATTATAGACCACAGTTTTATGTAAGAACAACTGATGTAACAGGTTCAATTAAATTAGCTGATGGTGTTGAAATGGTTATGCCTGGAGAAAATGTAAGAATTACTGTAAGTTTAATCGCTCCAGTAGCACTTGAAGAAGGCACTCGTTTTGCTATTCGTGAAGGTGGTAAAACTGTCGGTTCAGGTGTTGTTTCTAAAATTATTAAATAATTTAATAAAGCCAAGTTAAAAGCTTGGCTTTAATTTTTTAAGGAAAATTGAAATGAGAATTAAAGTTGGTTTAAAGTGTGAAGAATGTGGTGATATTAATTATAGCACCTATAAAAATAGTAAAAATACTACTGAAAAATTAGAATTAAAAAAATATTGCCCAAGATTAAAAAAACATACACTTCACAAAGAAGTTAAGCTAAAAAGTTAAGCTTGCGCCCTTAGGGCAATAGCTCCAACGGTAGAGCGCCGGATTCCAAATCCGATGGTTGGGGGTTCGAATCCCTCTTGCCCTGCCATAATTAAGGTTTAAATAAATGGAAAAATTAATAACTTATTTTAAATTATCAAAAGCCGAATTAAGGAAAGTAATTTTTCCTTTAAAAGAACAGGTAAGAAATGCCTATATTACAGTTTTTGCGGTTGTTGCGGTGATTTCTTTGTTTTTGGCGTTAGTGGATTGGCTTATGTCCTCTGTTGTTTCTGCGATCGTATAAGGAGAGTAAATGAGTACTCATAAATGGTATGCAATTCAAACTTATGCTGGTAGTGAAATGGCAGTTAAAAGAGCCATTGAAAATTTAGTAAAAGATAACGGAATTGAAGAACAACTTAAAGAAATTGTTGTTCCAACTGAAGATGTTATTGAATTTAAAAATGGAAAGGAGAAGATTAGCGAAAGAAGTTTGTATTCAGGATATGTTTTTGCACTTCTTGATTTAAATACAGAGCTTTGGCATCGCATTCAATCTCTTCCAAAGGTTGGTCGTTTTATTGGAGAATCCAAAAAGCCAACCCCTTTAACAGAAAAAGATATTAATTTGATTTTGGAAAAAGTTCACAATCGTGCAGCGCCTAAACCAAAGATTTCTTTTGAAGAAGGGGAAAATGTGAGGATCACAGAAGGGCCATTTGCAAACTTTACTGCAATTGTAGAAGAGTATGACATGGTTCGTGGTTTATTAAAATTAAATGTTTCTATTTTTGGACGCTCAACTCCAGTGGAGATCTTATATTCTCAAGTTGAGAAAATAATTTAATTTATACAAGTAAGGAGATTTGTTATGGCTAAAAAAGTCGTAGGCGAAATTAAATTGCAAATTGCTGCCACAAAAGCAAACCCATCACCACCTGTTGGTCCTGCTTTAGGTCAGCAAGGTGTTAATATTATGGAGTTTTGTAAGGCTTTTAATGAAAGAACAAAAGATATGGCAGGTTTTAATATCCCTGTTGTTATCACTGTTTATGCAGATAAAAGTTTTACTTTTATTACAAAACAGCCGCCAGCTACGGATTTGATCAAAAAAGCAGCTGGAATTTCTAAAGGTACGGATAATCCACTTAAAAATAAGGTGGGCAAGTTAACTCGTGCTCAAGTTTTAGAAATAGTGGATAAGAAAATTGCAGATTTAAATACTAAAGATAGAGATCAAGCTGCTAAAATTATTGCAGGTTCAGCTCGTTCTATGGGTGTTGAAATCGTAGGTTAATCCTTTCACCGCCAAGGTAAAAGGCGGTAGCACTTTAAAATGCGGAGAAAATAAATGGCTAAGATAGCAAAAAGATTAAAAGAATTATCACAAAAAATTGATTCAAATAAAGAGTATACTTTAAGCGATGCAATTGATACAATAAAGACTTTAAAGTCTGCTAAATTTGATGAGACTGTAGAAATTGCTTTAAAACTTAATGTTGATCCAAGACATGCAGATCAAATGGTAAGAGGATCTGTTGTTTTACCTGCTGGAACAGGTAAAAAAGTTCGCGTTGCTGTAATTGCAAAAGACGCAAAAGCTGATGAAGCGAAAAATGCTGGTGCAGATATTGTGGGTAGTGATGATTTAGTAGAAGAAATTCAAAAAGGTAATATGAATTTTGATGTTTTGATTGCTACTCCAAATTTAATGGGACTTGTTGGTAAAGTTGGTAGAATTTTAGGGCCAAAAGGTTTAATGCCAAATCCTAAAACTGGAACAGTGACTATGGATGTTGCTCAAGCAGTTAATAATGCAAAAAGTGGTCAAGTAAATTTCCGTGTTGATAAGCAAGGAAATATCCATGCAGGTCTTGGTAAAGTAAGCTTTTCCAAAGAACAATTATGGGACAATGTTAGCACTTTTGTAAAGGCAATTAACAAACACAAACCCGCCGCAGCTAAAGGTAGATATATTAAAAATGCGGCTTTATCTTTGACAATGAGCCCTTCTGTAAAGCTTGAAACACAAGAATTGCTTGATATGAAATAAGAGTTGCCTTTTTGCAACTCTTTTGTTTTAAAATAAACATTTGAAAAAATTTTTGATTTTTTGAGATGTTTATTTTAGATTGAAGATAGTCGAGGCGTAAGCTTAATTGGATTTCCACTCTACTTGAAATCTCAATCGGAAAGGAGAAAATGTGACTAGAAGCGAAAAAGTTGAGATTATTGCTAAACTTGAAGAAGGTTTTAAAGCTAGCGAAGCTATTGTAGTTTGTAATTACAGAGGTCTTAGCACAAAAAAACTAGAAGAGCTTAGAAATAATGCAAGAGAAAACAATGTAAAAGTTCAAATTGTTAAAAATACTTTGGCTAACATTGCTCTTAACAATTCCGGTAAAGCAGGTCTAGTTCTTAAAGATACAAATATTTATCTTTGGGGCGAAGATCAGCTAAGTGTTTCAAAAGTAGCTGCAAAATTTGAAGAAAATAACGATAAATTTGAAATCAAAACAGCTCATATTGAAGGCGAAGTTGCAGATGTTGCTAAGGTTAAAGCTCTTGCTAAAATGCCTTCACGCAATGAGTTGCTTGCTATGCTTTTGCAAGTTTGGAATGCGCCAATTACCAATTTCACAATAGGTTTAAATGCGCTTAAAAATAAAAAAGAATCTGAATAAATTAAATAAAAGGATAAAAAATGGCAATTTCTAAAGAAGATGTATTAGAATATATTTCAAATTTAAGTGTTCTTGAGTTATCAGAACTTGTAAAAGAATTTGAAGAAAAATTTGGTGTGTCTGCTGCTCCTGTAATGGTAGCTGGTGGTGCTGCAGCTGGTGGTGCTGCAGCAGCTGCTGAAGAAAAAACTGAATTTGATATCGTTTTAACTGATGGCGGTGCTAAAAAGATTGAAGTTATTAAAATCGTTCGTGCTCTTACAGGCCTTGGTCTTAAAGAAGCAAAAGATGCAGTTGAGCAAACTCCTTCAACTCTAAAAGAGGGTGTGGCTAAATCTGAAGCTGAGGAAGCTAAAAAACAACTTGAAGAAGCTGGTGCTAAAGTAGAACTTAAGTAATTTTAAGCTTTAAAGTTAGAAGAAGATTTGCCAAGGCAAGTCTTCTTTTTTTATTTTTACCTAATTTTTAGGTCTTCTTTTTTAAATTTACAAAATTTACCATGAGGTATGTGCGATATGTTAGATAATAAATTAGGAAATCGTTTAAGAGTAGACTTCTCAAACATTTCAAAACAAATAGAAATCCCAAATCTTCTACAATTACAAAAAAAGAGTTTTGATTATTTTTTAAATCTTGATAATGGTGAAAGTGGTATAGAAAAAGTTTTTAAATCAATTTTTCCTATTCATGATCCGCAAAATAGATTGAGTCTTGAATATGTTAGTAGTGAAATAGGCAAGCCAAAATATACCATTCGTGAATGCATGGAAAGAGGTTTGACTTATTCTGTAAATTTAAAAATGAAAATCCGTCTTACTCTGCATGAAAAAGATGAAAAAACAGGGGAAAAAGTTGGCGTAAAAGATATTAAAGAACAAGAAATTTATATTCGCGAAATCCCTTTAATGACAGATCGTGTATCTTTTATCATTAATGGGGTTGAGAGGGTGGTTGTAAATCAATTACATAGAAGTCCTGGTGTTATTTTTAAAGAAGAAGAAAGTTCAACGGTTGCAAATAAGCTTGTTTATACAGCACAAATTATTCCTGATCGTGGTTCGTGGCTTTATTTTGAATACGATGCCAAAGATGTTTTGTATGTAAGAATCAATAAGCGTAGAAAAGTTCCTGTAACTATGCTTTTTAGGGCTTTAGGGTATAAAAAACAAGATATTATTAAGTTGTTTTATCCTATTCAGACTATACATGTGAAAAAAGATAAATTTTTAACAGAATTTAATCCAAATGATTTTATGGATAGAATAGAATATGATATTAAAGATGAAAAAGGAAAAATCGTTCATCAAGCTGGAAAAAGACTTGCAAAGAAAAAAGCAGAACAGCTTATTAAAGACGGCTTAAAATGGATAGAATATCCTGTAGAAATTTTACTTAATCGTTATTTGGCAAATCCTATTATTGATAAAGAAAGTGGAGAGGTTTTATTTGATTCTTTAACTTTATTAGATGAGAGTAAGCTTGCTAAGATTAAAGAGCAAAAAAGTTTTGATATAGCAAATGACTTGGCTAATGGTGTTGATGCAGCGATTATTAACTCCTTTGCTCAAGATGGAGAAACTCTAAAACTTCTTAAACAAAGTGAAAATATAGATGATGAAAATGATTTAGCTGCGATTAGAATTTACAAAGTTATGCGTCCAGGTGAACCTGTGGTAAAAGATGCAGCGAAGGCTTTTGTAAATGATTTATTTTTCAATCCTGAAAGATACGATCTTACCAAGGTGGGACGTATGAAAATGAACCATAAGTTAGGTCTTGAAGTACCTGAGTATGTTACTGTTTTGACTAATGAAGATATTATTAAAACTGCAAAATATTTAATTAAAGTAAAAAATGGCAAAGGACACATTGATGATAGAGATCATTTAGGAAATCGTCGTATTCGTTCTATAGGTGAGCTTTTAGCCAATGAACTTCATTTAGGTCTTGCAAAAATGCAAAAGGCGATCAGAGATAAATTTACTTCTTTAAATGCGGATCTTGATAAAGTAATGCCTTATGATTTAATCAATCCTAAAATGATTACTACAACTATCATTGAATTTTTTACAGGAGGTCAGCTTTCGCAATTTATGGATCAAACCAATCCTTTAAGCGAGGTTACTCATAAGCGTCGTTTATCAGCGCTTGGTGAAGGTGGACTTGTAAAAGAAAGAGCAGGTTTTGAAGTGCGTGATGTTCACGCGACACATTATGGTAGAATTTGCCCAGTTGAAACACCTGAAGGTCAAAACATTGGTTTGATTAATACTCTTTCTACTTATGCAAAAGTAAATGAACTTGGCTTTGTTGAAGCACCATATAGAAAAGTTGTAAATGGTAAAGTGACTAATGAAGTCGTTTATCTTACAGCGACACAAGAAGAAGGCTTGTTTATTGCGCCAGCTTCAACTAAGATTGATGCTAAAGGCAATATAGTAGAAGAATTTGTTGAGGCTAGACAAGACGGTGAAACTATACTTGCAAGACGCGAAGAAGTGCAATTAATTGATCTTTGTTCAGGCATGGTTGTTGGGGTTGCAGCTTCTTTGATTCCGTTTTTAGAGCACGATGATGCAAACAGAGCACTAATGGGTTCAAACATGCAACGTCAAGCTGTGCCACTTCTTACTGCTTCAGCTCCGATAGTAGGAACAGGTATGGAACAAATTGTTGCACGTGATGCTTGGGAAGCTGTTAAAGCAAAGCGTGGCGGCGTGGTTGAGAAAGTGGATAATAAAAGCATTTTCATTTTAGGTGAAGATGATAAAGGTCCATTTATTGACCATTACACTATGGAGAAAAATTTAAGAACCAATCAAAATACAAATTATATTCAACATCCTATTGTTAAAAAAGGTGATATAGTAAAAGCAGGACAAATTATCGCAGATGGTCCTTCTATGGATCAAGGCGAACTTGCTATAGGTAAAAATGCTTTAATCGCTTTTATGCCTTGGAATGGTTATAACTATGAGGATGCTATAGTTGTAAGTGAGAGAATTATTCGTGAAGATACCTTTACAAGCGTGCACATTTATGAAAAAGAAATTGAAGCAAGGGAATTAAAAGACGGTATAGAAGAAATTACCAAAGATATTCCAAATGTAAAAGAAGAGGATGTTGCACATCTTGATGAGAGCGGTATTGCAAAAATTGGTACCCATATTAAACCAGGTATGATTTTAGTGGGTAAGGTTTCTCCAAAAGGTGAAGTCAAGCCAACTCCTGAAGAAAGGCTTTTGAGAGCGATTTTTGGAGAAAAAGCAGGACATGTCGTGAATAAATCCCTTTATGCAACTGCTTCTTTAGAGGGTGTTGTTGTGGATGTTAAAATTTTCACTAAAAAAGGCTATGAGAAAGATGAACGTGCAATAAAATCTTATGATAAAGAAAAAATGGCTTTAGAAAAAGAACATCATGATAGACTTTTGATGATGGATAGAGAAGAAATGCTTCGTGTTTGTGCTCTTCTTTCCAAAGCCCCTTTAAATAGTGATCAAAAAATTGGAGATAAAAATTATAAAAAAGGACAAACCGCAGATATTAGTGAACTTGAAAAAATCAATCGCTTTGCTTTAACAACTTTGATTAAAGCTTATTCTAAAGAGATTCAAAAAGAATACGATGATTTAAAAAATCATTTCCAGAATGAGAAGAAAAAATTAAAAGCAGAGCATGATGAAAAGCTTGAAATTTTAGAAAAAGATGATATTTTACCAAGTGGGGTAATTAAGCTTGTTAAAGTTTATATCGCTACAAAAAGAAAGCTTAAAGTCGGTGATAAAATGGCAGGGCGCCATGGAAATAAAGGTATAGTTTCAACTATAGTTCCTGAAGTAGATATGCCTTATTTGCCAAATGGTAAAAGCGTGGATATTGCGCTTAATCCACTTGGCGTTCCAAGTCGTATGAATATAGGCCAAATTTTAGAAAGCCATTTGGGTTTAATTGGACTTAGACTCGGAGATCAGATTCAAGAAATTTTTGATAGAAAGCAAAAAGATTTTCTTAAAGAATTAAGAGCAAAAATGCTTGAAATTTGCTCTATTCCAAGACTTGCAAGCGAAAAAGAATTTATTAAAAGTTTAAGTGATGAAGAGCTTTTAAACTATGCTAGAGACTGGAGTAAAGGAGTTAAATTTGCCACTCCTGTTTTTGAAGGTGTAAATATAGAAGAATTTAGCAAGCTTTTTGAAATGGCCAAGATAGATATGGACGGCAAAACAGAACTTTATGATGGACGCACAGGTGAAAAAATTGCAGAGCGTGTTCATGTAGGATGTATGTATATGCTAAAACTTCACCACTTAGTTGATGAGAAAGTTCACGCAAGAAGTACAGGACCTTATAGTTTGGTTACTCAACAACCTGTGGGTGGTAAAGCACTCTTTGGAGGTCAAAGATTTGGAGAAATGGAAGTTTGGGCACTTGAAGCTTATGGGGCGGCTCACACTTTAAGAGAAATGCTTACCATAAAATCAGATGATGTAGAAGGTAGATTTAGTGCTTATAAGGCATTAACAAAAGGTGAAAATGTTCCAGCAACAGGAATTCCTGAAACATTTTTTGTATTAACCAATGAGCTTAAATCTCTTGCTTTAGATGTTGAGATTTTTGATAAGGATGAAGATAATGAGTAAATTTAAAGTAATAGAAATTAAAGAAGATGCAAGACCTAGGGATTTTGAAGCGTTTCAACTAAGACTTGCAAGTCCTGAAAAAATCAAATCATGGTCTTATGGAGAAGTAAAAAAACCAGAAACTATCAATTATAGAACCTTAAAGCCTGAAAGAGATGGGCTTTTTTGTGCAAAGATTTTTGGACCTATAAGAGATTATGAATGTCTTTGTGGTAAGTATAAAAAAATGCGTTTTAAAGGCGTTAAGTGTGAAAAATGTGGTGTTGAAGTAGCAAATTCAAAAGTGCGTCGTTCTAGAATGGGACATATAGAGCTTGTAACTCCTGTGGCTCATATTTGGTATGTTAATTCTCTTCCAAGTCGTATAGGAACGCTTTTGGGTGTTAAGATGAAAGATCTTGAGCGTGTGCTTTATTATGAAGCTTATATCGTTGAAAATCCAGGCGATGCTTTCTATGATAATGAAAGCACTAAAAAAGTAGAATATTGTGATGTTTTAAACGAAGAGCAATATCAAAATTTAATGCAACGCTATGAAAATAGTGGCTTTAAAGCAAGAATGGGTGGAGAAGTTGTTCGTGATTTACTTGCAAATTTAGATCTCGTAGCACTTTTAAATCAGCTTAAAGAAGAAATGGCGGCTACAAATTCAGAGGCTAAGAAAAAAACCATCATTAAACGCTTAAAAGTTGTAGAAAATTTCTTAAATTCAAATTTAAACGCCAATACCAATAGTGATGAAGCCGTACCAAATCGTCCTGAATGGATGATGATTACAAATCTTCCAGTTTTACCGCCAGATTTGCGTCCTTTAGTGGCTTTAGATGGTGGGAAATTTGCAGTTTCTGATGTGAATGACTTATATCGTCGTGTTATCAATAGAAATACACGTCTTAAAAAACTTATGGAACTTGATGCGCCTGAAATCATTATCAGAAATGAAAAAAGAATGCTTCAAGAGGCTGTTGATGCGCTTTTTGACAACGGTCGTCGTGCTAATGCTGTAAAGGGAGCAAATAAACGCCCATTGAAATCTTTAAGTGAAATTATTAAAGGGAAACAAGGACGTTTTAGACAAAATCTACTAGGTAAGAGGGTGGATTTCTCAGGTCGTAGTGTTATTGTTGTGGGTCCAAAACTTAAAATGGATCAATGTGGTTTGCCTAAAAAAATGGCTTTAGAGCTTTTCAAACCACATCTTTTAGCTAAACTTGAAGAAAAAGGTTATGCAACCACAGTAAAACAAGCTAAAAAAATGATAGAAAATAAAACCAATGAAGTTTGGGAGTGTTTAGAAGAGGTAGTAAAAGGGCATCCTGTTATGCTAAACCGTGCACCTACTTTGCATAAACTTTCTATTCAAGCTTTTCATCCTGTTTTAGTGGAAGGTAAGGCTATACAACTTCATCCTTTAGTTTGTGCAGCATTTAACGCGGACTTTGATGGGGATCAAATGGCAGTGCATGTACCGCTTTCTCAAGAGGCTATTGCAGAATGTAAAGTACTTATGCTTTCATCAATGAATATTCTTTTGCCAGCAAGTGGTAAGTCTGTAACTGTTCCATCGCAAGATATGGTTTTAGGAATTTATTATCTTTCATTGGAAAAAGCAGGTGCTAAAGGTTCGCATAAAATTTGCATAGGCATTGATGAAGTGATGATGGCACTTGAAAGCAAGTGTTTAGATATCCATGCGAGCATACAGACTATGGTAGATGGTAGAAAGATTACCACTACAGCAGGAAGATTAATTATTAAGTCTATTTTACCTGATTTTGTACCTGAAAATAGTTGGAATAAAGTCTTAAAGAAAAAAGACATTGCTGCGCTTGTGGATTATGTTTATAAACAAGGTGGTTTAGAGATTACAGCAAGTTTCTTGGATAGACTTAAAAATTTAGGTTTTGAGTATGCAACTAAAGCAGGTATTTCAATTTCGATTGCAGATATTATTGTTCCTAATGACAAGCAAAAAGTTATCGATGAAGCAAAAAAACAAGTAAGAGAAATTCAAAATTCTTATAATCTCGGTTTGATTACTTCAGGGGAAAGATACAATAAAATCATTGATATTTGGAAAAGTACAAATAATGTACTTTCAAAAGAGATGATGAAACTTGTAGAAAAAGATAAAGAAGGTTTTAACTCTATTTATATGATGGCAGATTCTGGTGCTAGGGGTAGTGCGGCTCAAATTTCTCAGCTTGCTGCGATGAGAGGACTTATGACTAAACCTGATGGTTCTATTATCGAAACGCCTATTATTTCAAATTTCCGTGAAGGACTAAATGTTCTTGAATACTTTATTTCAACTCACGGTGCTAGAAAAGGTCTTGCAGATACCGCTCTTAAAACAGCAAACGCGGGTTATTTGACAAGAAAACTTATTGATGTTGCACAAAATGTAAAAATCACTATTGAGGATTGTGGAACGCATGAGGGTGTTGAAATCAATGAAATTACCGCAGATAGTTCTATTATAGAAACTTTAGAAGAAAGAATTTTAGGCAGGGTTTTAGCTGAGGATGTGATTGATCCTATTACAAATTCTGTGCTTTTTGCAGAAGGCACTTTAATGGATGAGGAAAAAGCAAAAATTCTTGGTGAAAGTGGTATAAAAAGTGTCAATATCCGCACTCCTATTACCTGCAAAGCTAAAAAAGGAATTTGTGCAAAATGTTATGGTATTAATCTTGGCGAAGGTAAATTAGTAAAACCAGGTGAAGCAGTAGGAATTATTTCTGCTCAATCTATCGGCGAACCAGGAACACAGCTAACTCTAAGAACTTTCCACAGCGGGGGAACTGCAAGTACGGATTTGCAAGATAGACAAGTAAGCGTACAAAAAGAAGGCTTTATAAGATTTTATAATCTTAAAACTTATAAAAACAAAGAAGGTAAAAATATCGTAGCAAATCGTAGAAATGCGGCGATTTTACTTGTGGAGCCAAAAATCAAAACTCCATTTAAAGGTGTGATTAATATAGAAAATATTCATGAAGATGTGATTGTTTCTATTAAAGATAAAAAGCAAGAAGTAAAATACATACTAAGAAAATACGATCTTGCTAAGCCAAATGAATTAGCGGGTGTAAGTGGTAGTATAGATGGAAAGCTTTATTTGCCATATCAAAGCGGTATGCAAGTAGAAGAAAATGAAAGTATCGTAGAAGTGATTAAAGAGGGTTGGAATGTACCAAATCGTATTCCTTTTGCAAGTGAAATTTTAGTAGAAGATGGTGAGCCTGTAGTTCAAAATATCAAAGCAGGCGAAAAAGGAACGCTTAAATTTTATATCCTTAAAGGCGATGGTTTAGATAGAGTAAAAAATGTTAAAAAAGGCGATATTGTTAAAGAAAAAGGATTCTTTGTGGTGATTGCTGATGAAAATGGTAGAGAAGCAAAAAGACACTATATCCCAAGAGAATCTAAGATAGAATTTAACGATAGTGAAAAAATCGATGATGCAAATGCTATCATTGCAAGTGCTCCTAAAAAAGAAAGAAAAGTGATTGCAGAATGGGATGCTTATAATAATACTATCATTGCAGAAATTGATGGTGTTGTAAGCTTTGAAGATATTGAAGCAGGTTATAGTGCTGATGAGCAAATTGATGAAGCTACAGGTAAGCGTTCTTTAGTAATTAATGAGTATTTGCCAAGTGGAGTTAGACCAACTTTGGTAATTGCAGGAAAAGGTGATAAGGCTGTGCGTTATCAGCTTGAACCAAAAACTGTTATTTTTGTTCATGATGGTGATAAAATCGCCCAAGCAGATATTTTAGCAAAAACTCCAAAAGCTGCAGCTAAATCAAAAGATATTACAGGGGGTCTTCCAAGAGTTTCTGAGCTTTTTGAAGCAAGAAAGCCAAAAAATGCCGCTGTTATTGCAGAAATTGATGGTGTAGTTCGTTTTGATAAACCTTTGCGTTCTAAAGAAAGAATTATTATCCAAGCAGAAGATGGTACAAGTGCAGAATATTTAATCGACAAATCAAAACATATTCAAGTAAGAGATGGAGAGTTTATTCATGCGGGTGAAAAACTTACAGATGGTGTCGTTTCAAGTCATGATGTGCTTAAAATTTTAGGTGAAAAAGCCTTGCATTATTATTTGATTTCTGAAATCCAACAAGTTTATCGCGGACAAGGTGTTGTGATTTCTGATAAACATATAGAAGTTATCGTTTCTCAAATGCTAAGACAAGTAAAAGTTGTAGATAGTGGACATACGAAATTTATCGAGGGTGATTTGGTTTCAAGACGTAAATTCCGTGAAGAAAATGAAAGAATTATTAGAATGGGTGGAGAACCTGCTATTGCTGAGCCTGTGCTTTTAGGTGTAACAAGAGCAGCGATTGGAAGCGATAGTGTGATTTCTGCGGCTTCATTCCAAGAAACTACTAAAGTTTTAACCGAAGCAAGTATAGCAGGTAAATTTGACTACTTAGAAGATTTAAAAGAAAATGTTATTCTAGGTAGAATGATACCTGTTGGAACAGGGCTTTATGGTGAACAAAATTTAAAACTTAAAGAACAAGAATAACTTTTTATTAATAGCCCTTTTTTAGGGCTATATTTCCTCATTTAAATATTTTTTAACTAAAATATAAGCAAAAATTAGATATCATCCAAAGTTTATTACATTTTTAAAGAAAGGAATTATTGTGCCTACCATAAATCAATTGGTTAGAAAAGAGCGCAAAAAAGTTTTAGAAAAATCTAAATCTCCAGCGCTTAAAAATTGTCCACAAAGAAGGGGAGTTTGTACTAGGGTTTATACTACAACACCTAAAAAGCCAAACTCAGCGTTAAGAAAAGTTGCCAAAGTAAGACTTACTAGTGGCTTTGAAGTGATCAGCTATATTGGCGGTGAAGGTCATAACTTACAGGAACACAGCATTGTTTTAGTGCGTGGTGGTAGGGTAAAAGACTTACCAGGGGTTAAATATCACATCGTTCGTGGTGCTCTTGATACAGCAGGTGTTGCAAAAAGAACAGTTTCTCGTTCTAAATACGGTGCTAAACGCCCTAAAGCAGGCGCTACAAAATAATCATTCATACAGACAAATCCGTTAGATTTGATTTTGTTTGAGTAAAATTTAAAATTTGAAGGAAAAATAATGAGAAGAAGAAAAGCTCCGGTAAGAGAAGTCTTGCCTGATCCGATTTATGGTAATAAAGTAATCACAAAATTTATTAATTCTTTAATGTATGATGGTAAAAAAAGCACAGCTACAACAATTATGTATGGTGCTTTGGAGGCTATTGATAAAAAAGGTGGCGAGAAAAAAGGTATTGATATTTTTAATGATGCGATTGAAAATATTAAGCCTTTATTAGAAGTGAAATCTCGTCGTGTAGGTGGTGCAACCTATCAAGTTCCAGTAGAAGTTCGCCCTGCTAGACAACAAGCTTTGGCGATTCGTTGGATTATTTCTTTTGCAAGAAAAAGAAGTGAAAGAACTATGATTGATAAACTTGCGGCTGAGCTTTTAGATGCTGCTAATAGCAAAGGTGCTTCATTTAAGAAGAAAGAAGATACTTATAAAATGGCTGAAGCAAATAAAGCATTTGCTCACTATCGTTGGTAAGAAGGAGTGTGTATGTCAAGAAGTACTCCTTTAAAAAAAGTTAGAAATATAGGTATTGCTGCTCACATCGATGCGGGTAAAACAACTACATCTGAAAGAATTCTTTTTTTTACAGGCATGAGTCATAAAATCGGTGAAGTTCATGATGGTGCTGCAACTATGGACTGGATGGAACAAGAGAAAGAGCGTGGGATTACTATCACTTCTGCGGCTACAACTTGTTTTTGGAAAGACCATCAAATCAATCTTATTGACACTCCAGGCCACGTGGATTTTACAATCGAAGTTGAAAGATCTATGCGTGTTCTTGATGGTGCTGTTGCGGTATTTTGTTCAGTGGGTGGGGTGCAACCTCAAAGTGAAACAGTTTGGAGACAAGCCAATAAATACGGTGTTCCAAGAATAGTATTTGTAAACAAAATGGACAGAATCGGTGCAAATTTTTACAATGTAGAAGAACAAATTCGCAACCGTTTAAAAGCTAATCCAGTTCCACTTCAAATTCCAATTGGCGCTGAAGATAATTTTAAAGGCGTAATCGATCTTGTAACTATGAAAGCTTTAGTTTGGGAAGATGATACTAAGCCAACTGATTATGTAGAAAAAGAAATTCCAGCTGAACTTAAAGAAAAGGCAGAAGAATATCGTACAAAAATGATAGAAGCAGTTTCTGAAACTTCAGATGAGTTGATGGAAAAATATTTAGGCGGAGAAGAATTAAGCCTTGAAGAGATTAAAACAGGGATTAAAGCAGGATGTTTAAGTCTTTCTATCGTTCCTATGCTTTGCGGTACAGCGTTTAAAAATAAAGGGATTCAACCTTTACTTGATGCTGTTGTGGCTTATTTACCAGCTCCTGATGAAGTGGCAAATATCAAGGGTGAATATGAAGATGGCACAGAAGTTTCTGTAAAATCAACTGATGATGGTGAGTTTGCAGGACTTGCATTTAAAATCATGACAGATCCATTTGTAGGACAACTTACTTTCGTACGTGTTTATCGCGGTTGTTTAGAGAGCGGTTCTTATGCTTATAACTCAACTAAAGATAAAAAAGAAAGAATTGGTCGTTTGTTAAAAATGCACTCTAACAAAAGAGAAGAGATTAAAGTGCTTTACGCAGGCGAAATTGGTGCCGTTGTAGGACTTAAAGATACTTTAACAGGGGATACTCTTGCAAGTGAAAAAGATAAGGTAATCCTTGAAAGAATGGATTTCCCAGATCCAGTTATTTCTGTTGCAGTTGAGCCAAAAACTAAAGCTGATCAAGAAAAAATGTCTATTGCTTTAAATAAATTAGCACAAGAAGATCCAAGTTTTAGAGTTTCTACAGATGAAGAAAGTGGTCAAACTATCATTTCAGGTATGGGTGAGTTGCACCTTGAAATTATCGTTGATAGAATGCTTCGTGAATTTAAAGTTGAAGCTGAAGTAGGTCAACCACAAGTTGCTTATCGTGAAACTATTAGAAAAACTGTTGAACAAGAATACAAATACGCTAAACAATCAGGTGGTCGTGGTCAGTATGGACATGTATTCTTACGTCTTGAACCGCTTGAGCCAGGTAGTGGATATGAATTTGTTAATGATATCAAAGGTGGGGTAATTCCAAAAGAATATATTCCTGCAGTTGATAAAGGTGTTCAAGAAGCATTACAAAATGGTGTTTTGGCAGGTTATCCTGTAGAGGATGTTAAAGTAACTGTTTATGATGGAAGTTATCACGAAGTGGATTCATCTGAGATGGCATTTAAACTTGCTGCTTCTATGGGCTTTAAAGAAGGTGCTAGAAAAGCAGGTGCTGTAATCTTAGAGCCTATGATGAAAGTTGAAGTAGAAACTCCTGAAGATTACATGGGTGATGTTATTGGTGATCTTAATAAACGCCGTGGTCAAGTAAATAGCATGGATGAGCGTGGAGGAAATAAAATTATCACAGCATTTTGTCCTTTGGCTGAAATGTTTGGTTATTCAACTGATCTTAGAAGTCAAACTCAAGGTCGTGCGACTTATTCTATGGAATTTGATCACTATGATGAAGTTCCTAAAAATGTTGCAGATGAAATCATCAAAAAAAGAAACGGTTAAATTTTTAGCGGGATTTTTCCCGCTTTCTGTCCTCGTAGCTCAGCAGGATAGAGCGCAAAATTCCTAATTTTGAGGCCGTGAGTTCGAATCTCGCCGTGGACACCATGTTATGAATGTTATTATGATAAAAATTATTTTTTTTGTAGCTTTTGTAATTTCTTTTTTAATAGCAAAAAATTCTATAGGTTTTAAAGAAGATAATATAACAAAAGAACAAAATATATTTAAAGAACAACCCCTAAAACGTATTAAAATTCCAACTCATTAAAAAGATTATGTCAGATTTGATTATTTTAGCACAATTATCCCAAGGATATCGTTATAATAGTGATTCTTTAATTTTGGCTGACTTTGTTTTAAAACAAGGTGTCAAAGGTAATATTCTTGATGTGGGTGCAGGTTGCGGTATTATAGGTATTTTACTTAAAAAAAATGTTATAAATTTAAATTTATCTTTGATTGATATTCAAAAAGAAAATATAGAATTGATTGAAAAAAATTTAAAAACCAATCAAATACAAGCTAACATTTTTTATGGTGATTTTAGTCAATTTGAAAGTACTCAAAAATTTGATTTTATAGTTTGTAATCCTCCATTTTATAGACAAGGAGCTTATAAAAGCAAAGATAAACATAAAAATATGAGTAAATTTCAAGAATTTTTACCTTTAAATAGCTTTTTAGTTAAAATAAATTCTATACTAAAATCAAATGGCACTTTGTATTTTTGCTATGAGGCTTTAGCTTTAGATGAGATTTGTTCTATTTTAAAAGATATGAAAATGAAAATAATAAAACTTTGTTTTGTTCATACGCATCAAAATAAGAAAGCAAGACTTATTTTAATACAGGTGAAAAAAGGTGCAAAATCACCTTGTGAGATTTTACCTCCTTTTTTTGTATATGAAAATGAATTTTTAAGCAGACAAATGCAAGAAATTCACTTAAGATTTAGGTTAAAAAGTTATGATATTTGATAAGAATTTTTCTTATGCTTTTGATGAAAATGCTTGCGAGAAATGTGGTGGAAAGTGTTGTATTGGAGAAAGTGGTAATATTTTTGTGAGCAAGGAAGAATTAGAAGCATTAAGAAGGTATTTAAATTTAGAAAGTAAAGAATTTACCGAAAAATACTTGAAAAAAGTGGGTTTTAAAATGAGCTTTAAAGAAGTTGAATTTGAAGATGGTTTCGCTTGTATTTTTTTTGATACTCAAAAAAGAAATTGTAGTATCTATGATTTTCGCCCAAAACAATGTAGAACTTTTCCATTTTGGGAATATTTTAAAACACATCAAAAGGAACTAAAAAAAGAATGTATAGGAATTTGTTATTTGTCTTAGTGGCTTTTTCTTTAGCAGCTTGTGGAAGTTCAAAAATCAATGTTGTTTATCCTGATTATACAAAATATAAAAGCAATGATTTTGATTTAAGGGTTATGAAGGCTTATAATTATGAGTATTATAAACAATACAAAGAAGCCAGAGATGAATTTTTAAATCTTTATCAAGACTATAATAATACTAATTTTTTAGAAAATGCATTTTTACTTACTTTAGCAAACAATCTTGACAGGCAAGCGGAGTTAAATAATCTAGTAAAGCCTTATTTAAATCAAAATGACAATCTTAAGCGACTTAGTGCTCTTTATGCTTTAAATTCAAATGATATCAACAATGCTCAAAAACTTATGAAAGAGCTTTTAACAAAAAAAGATAGCGATCCTAGAAATTTAGAGCTTTATGGTGATATTTTGGTTAAAAAAAATGATTTAAAAAATGCCACAAAGTACTATAGATCTGCTTATAATCAAGTACAAAATGAAGAAATTTTATTTAAACTCATAGGAATTTATGCGATTTTAAATGATACTTTAAATATTAAAAATGTTTTAGAATTTTCAAGAAAAACCAATGGTTGTACTCTTAAAACTTGCGCCTTGCTTGCTAGAATTTATTTTGATGAAAAAAATATCGAAGCCTTAAAAAGTGTATATAAAGAGCTTTATCAGCTTACAAAGAATAAAAGCTTTGCATTAGCTTTAATTGATCTTTTAAATTCTCAAGGTAAAACAGAAGAAGCTTTAAAAATTTCTTTGCAGTATGATTTAGATGATGATATTAAACTCGCTTTGTATCAGAATTTAAAACGCTTTGATGATGCTAAGAAAATAAGTTTAACGCTTTATAATAAAACAAAAAATAAAGAATATCTTCTGCGATCGGCAGTTTTTGAATTTGAAGCTGCAAATGAAGCTAAAAAAATCACTCCAAAAGTAATTGGTTCTGTGAAAGAAAAATTCGAACAAGCTATCAATAAAGATAGCAATGCTTTGTATTTAAACTACTATGGATATTTGCTTATAGATTATGATTTGGACGTTAAAAAAGGTATAGAGCTTGTGAAACTTGCCTTAGAAAAAGATCCACAGAATTTGTATTATTTAGATTCTTTAGCCTGGGGGTATTATAAACTAGGCGATTGTAAGCAAGCATGGGAAATTTTAAAACAAACATTAGATGATAAAGAATTTACAAATTCTGATGAGAGCAAAGCTCATATAAAAGCGATAAAGGCATGTATAAAACCATGATATTGGATAAAATTTTTAAAAAAACAAAAGAAGATCTAAAAGAACGCAAATTAAAACTTCCTTATGATATGCTAGGACGTTCTTTAGCTTCAAACCCTTTCTTTCCAAAAGATGTGATTAAGGCTTTAAAAAGAGTAGAAAAAGAAGTTAAAATCATAGCAGAAGTAAAAAAAGCAAGTCCTAGTAAAGGAGTTATTAGAGAAGACTTTGATCCTTTGAGTATTGCTTTAAATTATGAAAAAAACAAAGCAGTAGCGATTTCTGTTTTAACTGAACCACACTTTTTTAAAGGTTCTTTAGAATACTTAAGTCTTATACGCCGTTATACGCAAATTCCTTTGCTTAGAAAAGATTTTATTTTTGACGAGTATCAAATTTTAGAAGCTTTGGTTTATGGGGCGGATTTTGTATTGTTAATCGCTAAAATGCTAAGCATGAAAGAGCTTAAAAAACTGCTTGAGTTTACAAGACATTTAGGTCTTGAGGCTTTGGTTGAAATCCATGATAAAGAGGATTTGAGTAAAGCTATTTTTGCTGGAGCGGATATCATTGGTATTAATCACCGCAATTTAGAGGATTTTACTATGGATATAAGTTTGTGCGAAAAACTTATTCCACAAATCCCAAATTCAAAAATCATCATCGCAGAAAGTGGTTTAGAAAATAAAGAATTTTTAGAGCATTTACAAAATTTAGGCGTTGATGCTTTTTTAATCGGCGAATATTTTATGCGTGAGGAAGATGAAGGGAAGGCTTTAAAAGCTTTGCTTTAAGGAGGGAAAATGCAGTATTTGTATGCACCATGGCGAAGTGAGTATTTTGAAAAAGAAAAAAGCGTTTGTCCATTTTGTGATTGTGTTAACAAGAGTAAAAGCGATGAAGAATTAGGTGTGATTTTTAGAGCAAAGCATTGTTTTGGAGTGATGAACCGCTATCCTTATTCTGCGGGGCATTTTATGGTGATTCCTTATGTACATGAAGAGCATATAGAAAATTTAAGCGATGAAATTTGGCAAGAAATGAGCCATTTTGTGCGTTTGGGGGTAAAAATTTTAAAAGAGCAAATTCATGCAAATGGGGTGAATATCGGTATGAATTTAAGCAAAGATGCAGGAGCTGGCATAGCACCTCATTGTCATTATCATTTAGTGCCACGTTGGGCAGGGGATACAAATTTTATTACAACCATAGGAGAAACTAGGGTTTGTGGCACTAATATTGAGCAAGTTTATCAAAAACTTATTTTGGCTTTTAAAAATGCTCAGTGAAGTTGAATTTACAGAGTTTCAAAAAGAAAATTTCTCTCTTTTAATCGATGCAAGAAGCCCTAGAGAATTTTTGCATTCTCACTTGATAGGAGCTTTAAATTTTTATGCACTCAATGATGAAGAATATCAAGAAATAGGGACAATTTATAAGAAAAATCAAGCTTTAGCCAAGGCTAGAGGTGCGAGTTATATTTGTCAAAATACCGCTAAGCATATATTAGAAATCACCCAAAATTTTCGCATAGGAGAAAAGGTGGGGATTTATTGTTCTCGTGGGGGTTTGCGTTCAAAATCTATCGCAGTGATTTTAAGTGAGATTGGTTTTAGGGTGGTGCGTTTAAAAGGTGGCTTTAAAGCTTATAGAAGTTTTTTAACGCGTTATTTTGAAAATGAAATAAATTTTGATTTTTTTACTCTTTGCGGCAATACAGGCTGTGGAAAAACAGAGCTTTTAGAACAACTCCCACAAGCTATAAATTTAGAAAAAATGGCAAATCATTTAGGCTCGTCTTTTGGTGATATTTTAGGAAAACAACCTACGCAAAAAGCTTTTGAAGCGAAACTTTTTCACAATATGCAAAATTTAGAAAAATTTGCTTTCATAGAAAGTGAAAGTCGCAAAATAGGGGATATTATCTTACCTTTGAAATTTTATGAAAAAGTACAAAAGGCTTTTAAAATTCATTGTTTTTGTTCTTTAGAAAATCGTGTTAAAAGAATACAAAGAATTTATCAGGAAAAAATGACTCCTTTAAAATTTCAACAATGTGTGCAAAAAATCAGTCCTTATATCAGCTTAAATTTGCGCCAAGATTTGCTAAAAAGTTATAAAAAAAGGGAATGGCAAAGGCTTATTATTATGTTATTAGAGTATTATGATAAAACTTATAAAAAACCAGCTAAAATTGATTTTGAGTTAAATACTGATGATATTTTAAAAGCTAAAGAAGAAATTTTGGAGTATTTTAAAGCAAAATTAATCTTTTAATACATTAATTTTTATTTTTAACTGCTAAAATTTTTACTTGAAGACTAAGTATTTTAAGAGTTTTAAAATTTAATCAAAATAAATATTAAAAAAATAAAAATATATTATAAAATTACTATCAAATGCTAAGTTTCTAAATATAATTTCTTAATGATTTATAACAGAGAAAATATTAGCAATAATTAATGCTATATTAGTTTTCATCTTAAAGCCAAGTTTAATTTCAAATATTTAGTTTTTAATTTCTTTTAAAGATTGATAAATAATTTAAAATAAACTCAATAAATTCATCACTATCATTTGGACAAGAAATTAAATCATAATCACATTTTGCTAAATGTTTATACTCTATGCCTAGTTCAAAAATTGTTTCAGAACAATCTATACAAAAAGAAATAGGATAAATCAAAGCTTTATCGTTTAAATTTGCCAAAACATCGCTTGTATTTGGTTCAAGCCATTTTACAGGGCCTAATTTTGATTGATAAGCTAAAATAAATTCATCAAAATGATCTTTTAATTTTTCTTTTAAAATTTCTACATGAACATTTACATGTTTTTCGTATAAATCACCCTTATTAATAATGCTTTGTGGTAAAGAATGCGCTGAAAAAATCAAAATTTTGGCATCAAATTTACCTTTTTTAGCTAAAATGTGCGAAACTATCATCTTATTATAAAGCTCATTTTTATAAAAAATATCTATAGTTTTTACTTTTGCTTGAATTTTTTGCTTTGAAATTTTATTTTGCAGAACTTCTAAAGATGAAGTTACCGTGGTGCAAGAATGGTGTGGATAAAGTGGAAAAAGAATGATTTCATCATTTTTACTTAAAGTGTATTTTTGTAAAACTTCTTTAGCAAAAGGAGGCACATAAAGATTTACAAAATCAAATTTAAATTCATCTTGTTTTAAATTAAGCTTGTCACACAGGCTTTGAGTAAGTTCGTTTAAAGGGGATTTTCCGCCCATTTTTTTATAGTTTTCTTGCATGGCTTTAACACGAGCCTTTGTTATGATCCATGCTACAAATTTTCTTAAAAATTGATTTTTAATTCCTAAAATATAAGGGTCATTAAACATATTTTTTAAAAAAACTTCACAATCTTGTAAATTTGTAGCTCCACCCATATTTAAAAATAAAACTAATTTCACGTAAACCTTTCTAAAATTTCTTGAACTTTGTAAGCGTCGCTTGTGCTGGCTAAATGATCGGGTTGATTATCGATAAGTTTTAGCAAAGCTTCGTGTTCTGAAAAAAGCGGGCTTTGTTGAGTAAGTTCTATAAAATTTCCATCTTTTAATAAAGAAAAGTCATTTAAATTGGCTTCATAAAAATGATTTTTGGTGATAAGATGAATTTTTCTTAGTTTTTGTGTGCTATTCCAGCTTTGATGTATGCTAGCAATGCATTTTTCAAGCTCACATAGAATAATGCTTTCGCTTTCTCTTGTTTGATCTTGAGTATATTTTTTAAGTAGATTCGTTTTTATTATTTCTTGTTTGCTTAAAAAGTAAAGCAAATCAAGATCATGTACAGCCAAATCTTGCAAAATCCCTACATCACTGATTCTTTGCGGGTAGGGTGAAAATCTTTGAATGTTAATGCTGATAATTTCTTCATTTTCAAGCTCTTTTTTTAGGGCTAAAACCGCGGGATTAAATCTTTCGCAAAATCCCACTCTTACTTTTACGCTGTATTCTTTAGCTAAGTTTGAAATTTCGTCTATTTCTTTTAAATTTAGAGCTAAAGGCTTTTCGATTAAAACGCATTTGCATTGTTTAAAAACTTTTTTTGCTATTGCTAAATGTGAATTTGTAGGTGTTGCTATGATGATGATATCGCTATTTTGGTTTAAAAATTTTTCTAAATTATCGTAAAAAATATCGTAAAAAGTATTTAAATTTGGGTTTTTATAAAGATCAAAAAGTGCATTGATTTTAAAATGGGAATTTTTACGAAGTTCATTTAAGTGGTTTTGCCCCATTTTTCCAAGGCCTATGATACCTATTTTCATGGAATTAATCTTTAAAAATACAAATAACTTGTTCTTGTTCTTTTTCGCTTAAAAAAGGTGAAAAAGGCAAAGATAAGATGTGCTTGCTAGCAAATTCTGAATTTTTAAGTTCTAAATTTGAAAACTCACTAAAGCAAGGTTGTTTATGCAAAGGGGTTGGATAGTGTATAGCATAAGGTATATTAGCTTTTTCAAATTTTTGCAATACACTGGCTCTATCTTTAACTAAAACACTGTATTGTGCATAAGCACTAAAAGCATTTGGATCAATTTGCGGAATTTGGCAGTTTTTTAAATTTGCATTATAAATTTGTGCTAATTTTTGTCTTTTGTCTAATTCTTTTTCTAGATATTTTAACTTGACATTTAAAATTGCTGCTTGCAGAGTATCAAGGCGTCCATTTATACCTATAAATTCGTGCTTATAACGTTGAGTTTGTCCGTGGTTAAGTAAAATTCTTATTTTTTTAGCAATTTCATCGTCATGACAAAAAATAGCCCCGCCATCTCCATAAGCTCCTAAAGGTTTAGAAGGGAAAAAGCTTGTGCAAGAAATTTTAGCTATAGAGCAGGATTTTTCTCCCTTAAAGCTTGCACCAAAACTTTGTGCACCATCTTCGATCAAAGTGATATTTTTATCTTTTAAAATTTTTTCTAAAGCCCTTAAATCACTCATTTGTCCAAACATGCTTACTGCTATAATGACTTTAGTTTTTGGAGTTATTGCTTTTTTTACTGCTTCAAAATCAAGGTTGTAATTTGATAAATTAATATCTACAAAAATAGGTTTTGCGCCTATTAAAGCTATAACTTCAGCTGTTGCTATAAAAGTAAAACTAGGTACTATAACTTCATCATCTTTGCCAATATCTAAAGCTCTTAAAGCAAGGTATAAGGCACTAGTTCCGCTTGAGCAACCTATAGCATGTTTAATACCTACAAAATGAGCCAAATTTTGTTCAAATTCATTAAGTTTTGCACCACCTATAAAAGAAGAATTTGACAAAACACTTTTAATTTCAGCATCGATTTCATCTTTATAAGCAAAATATTGGGCTTGTAGATTGATAAAATTCATAAAAAACCTTGAAAATAAAATTAAATAAAATGTTTATTGTATTTTAGTTTTACTTAATTTAAAGTAATTTTGGTATGATATGCTTTTATAAAAATTTCTTTAGGAAAATTTATGGATATTAGAAAAGCTTATTTGGATTTTTTTGCATCAAAAGGACATGAGATAACCCCGTCAAGTCCTTTAGTTCCTGATGATACGACTTTACTTTTTACTAATGCAGGTATGGTGCCTTTTAAAAGTATATTTATAGGAGAAGTTCCGCGTCCAAACCCTCCACGCAAAACAAGTTGTCAAACTTGCATAAGAGCAGGTGGAAAGCATAATGACTTAGATAATGTAGGTTATACTGCACGTCACCATACTTTTTTTGAAATGCTTGGGAATTTTAGCTTTGGAGATTATTTTAAAGAACAAGCTATTTCTTATGCTTGGGAATTTGTAACCCAAGTTTTAAAATTACCTAAAGATAGACTTTATGTAACTGTGCATGAAAATGATGATGAGGCTTTTAATTTGTGGCAAAAACACATTCAAAAAGAAAGAATTTATAAATTTGGCGATAAAGACAATTTTTGGCAAATGGGAGATACTGGTCCTTGCGGTCCTTGTAGTGAAATTTTTTATGATCAAGGAGAGGAATATTTTAACTCAAGCGAAGATTATATGGGTGGAGATGGAGATAGATTTTTAGAAATCTGGAATCTTGTTTTTATGCAATATGAAAGAAGCGCTGATGGAGTGCTCAGTCCTTTACCAAAACCAAGCATTGATACAGGAATGGGACTTGAAAGAGTAATGGCGATTAAAGAAGGTAAATTTAGCAATTTTGATAGCTCGCTTTTTATGCCAATTATTAATGAAATTGCAAAACTTTGTGGCAAAACCTATGTTTATGAAAGTGGAGCTAGTTTTAGAGTCATAGCTGATCATATAAGATCGAGTGTATTTTTACTTGCGCAAGGAGTGAGTTTTGATAAGGAAGGAAGGGGCTATGTTTTGCGTCGTATTTTGCGTCGTGCCTTAAGACATGGATATTTACTAGGATTTAAACAAGCTTTTATGTATAAATTAGTTGATGTGGTTTGCGATTTAATGGGTGGATATTATACTTATCTTAATGAAAAGAGGGATTTTATAAAAGAACAAATTTATCTTGAAGAAGAAAGATTTTTAAGCACTATAGAAAATGGGATTGAAATTTTTAATGAGGAACTTAAAAATACTAAAGAAATTTTTAGCGGAGAAGTAGCCTTTAAGCTTTATGATACTTATGGTTTTCCACTTGATTTAACGGCTGATATGCTAAGGGAAAAAAACCTTAAAGTTGATGAAGAAAAATTTGAACTTTTGATGAATGAGCAAAAAGCACGTGCTAAAGCTTCTTGGAAAGGAAGTGGAGATAAAACTGCAAGCGGAGATTTTAAAAACTTGCTTGAAAAATTTGGAGAAAATCATTTCGTAGGTTATGAAAAGGCAGAATGCGAAAGTAAAATTTTAGCCCTTTTAGATGAGGATTTTAAAGAAGTTTCTACTCTTAAAGATACGGGTTGGGTGATGCTTGAAAATACGCCTTTTTATGCAACAAGTGGGGGGCAAAGTGCTGATAGTGGGTTTATAGCTAAGCGTGAAGTTTTAGATACGCAAAAGTTTTTTAATCTTAATCTTAGCTTTATAAAAGCAGGCGAAGAACTAAAAATTGGTGATATAGTTCATGCAAGAATCGATACAGAAAAAAGAGAGCAAATCGCACGTCACCACTCAGCTACTCATCTTTTACACCATGCTTTAAGAGAAATTTTAGGTTCTCATGTAAGCCAAGCAGGATCTTTAGTTGAAAGCAATAAACTAAGATTTGATTTTACTCATCATAAAGCTTTAAGCAAAGAAGAGCTAGAAAGCATTGAAAAAAGAGTCAATGAGATGATTATAAACTCAAGTGAAGCTATCTTAGAAAATATGCCTTTAGAAGAAGCTAAAAAAAGCGGTGCTATAGCATTGTTTAATGAAAAATACCAAGGCAATGTGCGTGTTTTAACTCTAGGTGAAAGCAAGGAGCTTTGCGGAGGAACTCATGTTAAAAATACTGCTCAAATAGGAAGTTTTTACATAGTTAAAGAAAGTGGTGTGAGTGCTGGAGTTAGACGTATTGAAGCTGTGGTTTCTAAAGCGGCTTTAGAATTTGTAAAAAATCAGCTTGAAGAGCTTTCTAGAATAAAAGATGAGCTTAAAAATAATGATATTTTAAGCGGGGTTAAAAAACTTAAAAATGAAATTTTAAGTTTAAAAAATGAGCTTAAAAACTCAAGTAAAATAGAGCTTGATTCTAAAAATATCCAAGGTGTTGAAATTTGCGTAAAACGCGTAGATAATGGCGATATTAAAGCTATGATTGATGGTTTTAAAAACAAATTTGCTAAAGCGGTGATTTTACTTATCCAAGTAAAAGATGAAAAAATCACTTTAGCAGCTGGTGTTAAAGATGCGCCTTTAAAAGCAGGAACTTTAGTTAAAGAAGCGGCACAAATTTTAGGTGGAAATGGTGGTGGAAGAGATGATTTTGCCACTGCAGGTGGAAAAGATTTAAGTAAAATTGATGAGGCTTTAAAACAAAGCTTAAAAACCATAGAAAAAGCACTTTAATGTTAATTCTTGCTTCAAGTTCCATTTCAAGAGCTAATTTGCTTAAAAAAGAAAAGATTGATTTTAAGCAAATTAGTTTTAATTATGATGAAAATTTAGATAAAAATATTTCACCTTTTTTATATGTTCAAAAAATAGTCCTTGAAAAAGAAAGGCAGTTTTTAAATACTTTGGCTAAGGATTTTCAAAATCGAAGTTTGCTTTTTGCAGACAGTATAGTTTGTATAGATGAAAAAATTCTTACCAAAGCAAAAGATAAAGAAGAAGCCTATGAAATGCTTGCCTTACAAAATGGAAAGTATGCAAGTATTTTATCAGCTTTTTTGCTTGTAAAACCTGAAAAAAGAGTTTTTTCTCTTTCAAAAACCACACTTTATTTTAAAAATTTTGATGAAAATGCTTTAAAAAATTATGTAGAAAATGATCTTTATAAAGGTAAGGCGGGTTGCATTATGTGTGAGGGTTTTCATCAAAATTTCATCACCCAACAAGTAGGGAATCTAAGCACTGCTTTAGGGCTTGATATCCAAACTTTAAAGGCTTATTTATGAAAATATTAAAATATATTTTTTCATTTTTTACTCTTTTGTTTATAGCTGGATTTATTTATGTGGCTTATCTTTTCGCAAGTGCTGATACTGAGGGTTATACTTTTAAAGAATACAAACCTCCTCTTACAACACAAATTTATGATAGAAATGGCAAGCTCGTGGCTAATATTTTTGAACAGCATCGTTTTTACGCTCCTTATGAAGAGCTTCCTCCACGCCTTATAGAAGCTTTGGTTGCTATAGAAGATACAAGTTTTTTTGAGCATGATGGAGTAAATATCGATGCGATTTTTAGAGCTGCTATAAAAATTATAAAAAGTGGTGGAAAAACTATGGAAGGAGCTTCAACTCTTACTCAACAATTTATTAAAAACACAGAATTAACTCCTGAAAGAACAATCACACGTAAAATTCGTGAAGCTTTGCTTGCTTATAAAATGGAAACCATTTTAACTAAAGAACAAATTTTAGAAAGATATTTAAATTTTATATTTTTTGGACATGGATATTATGGGGTAAAAACTGCAGCTTTGGGGTATTTTCATAAAAATTTAAACGAACTAAGTCTTAAAGAGATTGCTATGCTAGTGGGTATGCCAAAAGCACCTAGCAGTTATGATCCTACAAAGCATTTAGATCTTTCCATTTCAAGAGCAAATAATGTTATTTCAAGAATGTATAATCTAGGTTGGATTTCAAAAGCAGATTACGACACGGCTATAAAAGAAATTCCGCAAGTTTATGATGATACGCTTACTCAAAATGCTGCTCCCTATGTCGTAGATGAAGTGATTAAACAATTAAGTCCTAGCATTAAAGACTTAAAAACAGGTGGATATAAAATCATTTTAAATATAGACTTAGATGTTCAAAATATGGCACAAAATGCTTTAAAATTTGGTTATGATGAGATAGTAAAACGCGATAAAGATGCAAATTTAAGCACTTTAAACGGAGCTATGGTCGTGGTAAATCATCAAAGTGGTGATGTTTTAGCTTTGGTAGGTGGGGTTGATTATGAAAAAAGTAATTACAACCGTGCTACTCAAAGTATGCGTCAACCTGGAAGCTCTTTTAAACCTTTTGTATATCAAGTAGCGATTAATTTAGGATATTCACCCATGAGTGAAATTGCTGATATTTCTAGAATTTTTGAGGGTGGAGCAGGCAATAATGAAGATTGGAAGCCTAAAAATGAAGGGGGTAAATTTTTAGGTTTGATTACTTTAAAAGAAGCTTTAATAAGGTCAAGAAATTTAGCTACTATTAATCTCGCACTTGATATGGGGCTTGATGTTCTTTACTCTAAGTTAATGGAATTTGGATTTAAAGATATTCCGCTTAATTTATCAATTGTATTAGGAAGTTTTGGTATTTCACCTTTGGAGTATTCAAAATTTTATACTATGTTTGGAAATTATGGCACAATTAAAGAACCTCAAATTATCAGGCAAATTCAAGATAAAACTGGCAAAATAATTATGGAATTTAATTCAAATGAGCGTAAAGTAAGCGATGAAGCGCAAAGTTTTTTGGTTTTAGATATGATGAGAAATGCTGTTGAAAAAGGCACAGGGCGTAATGCAAGAGTAAAAGATATAGAAATAGCAGGAAAAACAGGAACAACGAATAAAAGTGTTGATGCTTGGTTTTGTGGACTTACACCTGAAATAGAAGCAATCATTTGGTATGGAAATGATAATAATAAACCTATGCGTTATACAGAAGGCGGGGCTAGAACAGCTGCTCCTGTGTTTAGAGAATTTTTAACTCAATATATAGAAAAATTTCCTGATACAACTAGAAAATTTAGCATTCCTAATGGAGTTTATCGTGGAAATTATAAAGGAGAAAGTGCTTATTATACCACCAAATCACCATTGCCAAAAGCAAATATGAAATTTAATGAAAGTGAGATTATATTTTGAAAGTAGAAAGATCTACTTTCAAATTTTATTAAGCTTTTTTGATGATTATTTCATCATCTTTTGCATCAATGATAATGCTATCATTTTCATGAAGTTCATCAGCAAGTATCATGTCGCTTAATTTATCTTCTATAAGATCATAAATAGCTCTTCTTAAAGGTCTAGCACCAAAATCAGGATCAAAACCATCTTTAGCGATTAAAAGTGCAGCATTTTCGCTAAGACTTGCTTTTATCCCCTTGTTTTCTAAGCTCATTTGTAAATCTTTAAATAAAAGCTTGACTATTTCATAAGCTTCATCTTTTCCAAGTGGATTAAAGGTGATAATATCATCTAAGCGGTTTAAAAACTCAGGTTTAAAGAAATTTTTTAACTCATTTTTTACCGCATCTTCTTGTTCTTTTCCACTTAAATTCATAATAGCACTTGAGGCGATATTAGAAGTTAAAATGATAATGGTATTTTTAAAATCCACTGTTACACCTTTGCTATCAGTTGCTCTACCATCGTCTAAAATCCCCAAGAGTACATTAAATACATCTTTATGTGCTTTTTCAACTTCATCAAACAAAAGCACGCTATAAGGTTTTCTTCGTACAGCTTCGGTAAGCTCTCCACCTTCTTCATGTCCTATATATCCTGGAGGTGCACCTAAGAGTCTTGAAACACTATGTTTTTCCATAAATTCACTCATATCAAAGCGAATCATTGCTTTTTCATCATCAAATAAAAATTTCGCCAAAGCTTTAGCTGATTGTGTTTTTCCTACTCCTGTTGGTCCTAAAAATAAAAAGCTTCCTATAGGTTTATTGTCCGCATTAAGTCCTGCTTTGTTGCGTTTAATGGCTCTAGCTAAAGCACTTAAGGCCTTATCTTGTCCTATGACACTTTCTTTTAAATGTTTTTCCACTTCTAAGAATTTTTGTTTTTCAGAAGTTAACATTTTTTGCACGCTAATACCCGTCCATTTGCTTAAAATTCCAGCAACCAAATCTTCATCCACTTGATTTTTAAGTAAAACTCCATTTTCACTCATTTTTTTCCATTTATCTTCTAAAATTTCTACTTCTTTTTCAAGACTTGGAATTTTTCCATACTCTAACTCAGCTGCTTTTTGAAATTCACCTCTAGTTTTAGCTAAAGAAGCTTCATTTTTAAGCAGATCAATTTCTTTTTTCTTAGTACTTATACCATCAAAAACACTTTTTTCATTTTCAAACTGTGAATTTAGGGCATTTTGTCTTTCTTTTAAATTGGCTAGTTCTTTTGCGATTTCATCGAGTCTTTTTTGATTTTTCTCATCATTTTCCATTTTTAAAGCTTCATTTTCAACTTCTAAAGTTTCTATATCTTTGCGTACTTTTCTTAAAGAACTTGGTTCACTTTCAATTTGCATTTTCAGTTCAGCTGCAGCTTCATCGATTAAATCAATGGCCTTATCAGGTAGAAAACGATCTGCTATATAACGCTTTGAAAGTTTAGCTGCGGCTACTAAAGCACTATCATTTATAGTTACATTATGATGAATTTCAAGCTTTTCTTTTATACCCCTTAACATAGCCAAAGCTTCATTAACACTTGGCTCACCTACATTTACAGGTTGAAAACGACGTTGTAAGGCTGCATCTTTTTCAAAATATTTACGATATTCTTTTAAAGTGGTTGCCCCTATGGTATGAAGTTCTCCTCTTGCAAGAGCAGGTTTTAAAATGTTTGCTGCATCCATGCTTCCTTCACTAGCACCTGCACCTACTATGATATGAATTTCATCGATAAAAAGAATGATATTTTCACTTTTTATCACTTCATTAACCACAGCTTTTAATCTATCTTCAAATTCTCCTCTGTATTTTGCACCTGCAATTAAAGCACTCATATCAAGAGCGATGACTTTTTTATTTTGTAAAGATTTTGGAACATCTTTTTTGATAATTCTTTGTGCTAAAGCTTCTACTATAGCTGTTTTTCCTACACCTGGTTCACCTAAAAGTATAGGGTTGTTCTTGGTTTTACGTATTAAAATTTGCATTAAACGTTCGATTTCTTCTTCTCTACCTATAACAGGATCAAGCTTACCCTCACTTGCTTTTAAGGTTAAATCTATGCCAAATTTATTTAAGCTATCTAAGGTTTCATCGCTTGTTTTGCTATCGATTTTGCGTCCCGCTCTTAGACTTTCAAGCTCTTTTTGAAATTCTTTTAAATCTAAAAATTGCGCCAAGATTTCTTTAATAGGACTTTTTTGACTTTCACTTATAAGCCAAGTATCCACACTTAAATAACTATCCCCATTAGCACTCATTAATCCTTTGGCATTTTCTAATGAATTTATAAGCTCATTAGAAAAGCGTATATTTTCACGACTTACATTTGAACTTGTTGCAAGTTTTGAAATTCTGCTTTTAATTTCAAGTTCTAAGGCTTCTTTAGAAATATTTAATTTATTTAAAATTTGATTTAAAATGCTTGCACTATCTACACTTAAAGACCATAAAAGGTGCAAAGGTACAACTTCAGTATTTTTAGAATGTATAGCTAAAGATGCTGCACTTTCAAGGTTTGAAAGCATATTATCAGTTAAAAAATCTTGTATATTTGCCATGTTTTATCCTTTATTTAGTTTATATACTTGACATTATATAACTTTAGTCATATAATGTCAAGTTAATTGAGTAAAATTTTTTAAATAATAGGACAAATACTAATTTTAGATTATTTCATAAACATATCTATAGCTTTGTTTAACTCTTCTATGCTTTGAGTATCATTTTCTTCTACAGCGTGTACCATACAATGAGCTAAATGTTCTTTTAAAACTACTTTTGCAGTATTGTTAACTTCAGCTTTTACGGCAGCAAGCTGGATTAAAATTTCACTACAGTCTTTGTCATTTTCAACCATTCTTTTAATAGCACTTAAATGCCCTATGGTCCTACTTAGACGATTGCAAACTGCTTTAAGATGTTTTTGAGAATGTGTATGAGTATGTTTTTCTTGGCACATTGTATTAACTTTCTTTTTGGAATTTTTAGTCTATTTTAACATATTTTTAAGAATTTAAATTTATTTACGAAGTTTTAAGCAATTTTTATTAAAATTTACTCTTTAAACTAAAAGTCAATGATGGAGCTTATTTTGAAAACAAAACGATTTTTTGCGGGTCTTGCAGGCTTTGCCACTACTTTTATTTTATGTCTATTTTTAACAAGTCATTTGCAAGCTAAAGTTGATCAAAAAGAAGAGCAGGTTCAAAAACGCCTAGAAGCTTTAGATAAGCTTACAAAAACTCTTGCTATAGTAGAGCAATACTATGTGGATGATCAAAATATCAGCGATTTAGTGGATAAATCTTTATCAGGGCTTTTGAGCAATCTTGATGCGCATTCTTCTTTTTTAAATGAAAAAGATTTTAATGATATGAAAATTCAAACTAATGGTGAATTTGGCGGCCTTGGTATAACCGTAGGTATGAAAGATGGCGCTTTAACAGTTGTTTCTCCTATAGAAGGAACACCAGCAGATAAAGCAGGGATAAAATCAGGAGATATTATTTTAAAAATCAACGATGAGGCTACTTTAGGAATTAATCTTAATGATGCTGTGGATAAAATGCGCGGTAAGCCAAAAACTCAAATTACTTTAACCATCTTTAGAAAAGGCGCAACAAAACCTTTTGATGTTACATTAACAAGAGAAATTATTAAGATAGAAAGTGTTTATGCAAAAATGATAGAAAATGAAAACATTCTTTATCTTAGAGTTACAAATTTTGATAAAAACGTTGTAGATATGGCAAGTAAAGAACTTAAAAAATATCCTAATGTTAAAGGAGTTATTTTAGATCTTAGAAATAATCCTGGTGGACTTTTAAATCAAGCTATAGGGCTTGTAAATTTATTTATAGATAAGGGTGTTATTGTTTCTCAAAAAGGACGCATCGCAAGTGAAAATCAAGAATATAAAGCCGATCCTAAAAACAAAATTTCTAATGCTTCTTTAGTTGTGCTTGTAAATGGCGGAAGTGCTAGTGCAAGTGAAATCGTAAGTGGAGCTTTGCAAGATCTTAAACGCGGTGTTATTGTGGGTGAAAATACTTTTGGAAAAGGAAGTGTTCAACAAATCATACCTATTAATAAAACTGAAGCTTTAAGGCTTACTATTGCAAGATATTATCTTCCAAGTGGGCGTACTATTCAAGCAGTGGGTGTAAAACCTGATATTGAAGTTTTTCCAGGTAAAGTAAATACCCAAGAAGATGGTTTTTCTATAAAAGAAAGTGACTTAAAACAACATTTAGAAAGTGAGCTTGAAAAAATAGATAAAAATAAAAAAGAAGATAAACAAGAAAATAAAAACAATAAAAATCTAATTAGTCAAAAACAAATCAATGATGACGCACAGTTAAAATCAGCTATTGATACTATTAAAATTTTAAATATTAAACAAGGGCAATAAATGATAAAAAAAGAAATGTTTTACGAGGGAAAGGGTAAAAAGCTTTTTAAAACTGATGATGAAAATTTATTAATTAGTGAATTTAAAGATGATTTAACTGCTTTTAATGCAGAAAAAAGAGGCAATGAAAGTGGAAAAGGTGCATTAAACTGTAAAATTAGTACTGAAATTTTTCACCTGCTTGAAAAAAATGGAATTAAAACTCATTTAGTAACAGCTATAAGTGATGTAGAGCAAGTAGTTAAAAAGTGTAAAATTATTCCTATAGAAGTTATAGTGCGCAATGTTGCAACAGGTTCTCTCACAAAAAGATTAGGTATTAAAGATGGTACTGTGCTACCTTTTACTTTGGTGGAATTTTGTCTTAAAGATGATGCTTTAGGCGATCCTTTTATCAATGATGAGCATTGTTTGATTTTAAATTTAGTGCAAAATGAAGCTCAAATTAGTGAAATTAAAAATATGGCTAGAAAGATTAACTCTATTTTAACTCCATTTTTTGATGATAAAAATTTAAGATTGATTGATTTTAAAATTGAATTTGGCTCAACTAAAGATGGTCAGCTTGTTTTAGCTGATGAAATAAGTCCTGATAGTTGCAGATTTTGGGATAAATTTAGCAATGAAAAATTAGATAAAGATAGATTTCGTCAAGATTTAGGCAATGTAAAAATGGCTTATGAAGAAGTTTTAAAAAGAATATTAAGTTAAGGAAAGATATGGAAGTTATTGTAAATATTTCTTTAAAAAATGGAGTTTTAGATCCACAGGGCAAAGCAGTGGAAAAAGCTTTGTATTCTTTAAATTTTAATAGTGTTAAAGAAGTAAAAATAGCAAAACAAATCAAAATTTCTCTTAATGAGAAAGATGAAAAATTAGCCAAAGAGCAAGTAAAAAAAATGTGTGAAGAGCTGTTGGTAAATAGTGTCATTGAAGATTATGAGCTTATGATCGAGAAAGAGTAAAATGAAAGTTGCTATTATTAGATTTCTGGGGACAAATTGTGAATTTGATACAGCTTATGCCTTTGAAAAACTTGGAGTAAAAACACAGATTGTTTGGCATGAAGAAAAAGAATTTGATGCAGATTTAGTTGTTTTGCCAGGCGGATTTTCTTATGGAGATTATCTAAGATGTGCAGCTATTGCAAAACTTGCTCCTGCTATGCAAGGTGTTTTTAATCATGTAAAAAAAGGAGGATACGTTTTAGGTATTTGTAATGGTTTTCAAATTTTACTTGAAAGCGGTCTTTTAAAAGGTGCAATGAAATATAATAACAATCTTAGCTTTATCTCAAAAAACCAAAATTTAAGAGTAGTTTCTAATAATAATGTCTTTTTAAAAAATTTCAAAAAAGATGAAATTATTAATTTACCAATTGCTCATGGAGAGGGAAATTACTATGCTGATGAAAATACTTTAAAAGAATTACAAGATAAAGATCTTATTATTTTAAAATATGAGCCAAATCCAAATGGTTCTGTGTTTGATATTGCAGGAATTTGTGATGAAAACAAAAAAATCTTTGGACTCATGCCACATCCTGAGCGTGCTTGTGAAAAAATTCTAGGTAATGATGTAGGTTTGAAAATGCTTAAAGGCTTTTTATTTTGAAAATTTTATTAACTTTAATTTTTAGCGTTGTTGTATTGTTTGGTAGGGGTGAAATTCCTGTATTTAGTGGCCAAGATGAAAATATGCAAAAAGAATTAAAAAAATTACCCCAAGAAGAACAAAAAATTTATCAAAATATTCCGCCAAGCGATGAAAACAATGACTTTGAAAGCAATGTAGACGATCCTTTTGTAGCTAAAGGGAGTTTGGTTCTTACAAATGATGAATATCCAAGTAGGGTATATGTTGGAGAAGTTTTTCCTATTACGATCTATGCTCGCACTACGGAAAATACAAAATTTGATTTTAACATAAGCATAGAAAAAACTAACTTATCTTTTTTAAATCCAGATGCAAAATGGGAATTTATCAACAATGAATATAAAACAACTTTATGGTTTGAAGCTAGAAATTCAAATGCTAGTTTGAGTAAAATTTGTATCAAACTTCTTAGAAATAATGAAGCTTTTCAAGAGGCTGATATCAATCTTAATCCTATCAAATTTGAAAATACTTTATCCAATAAAGATTTTTCACACCTTGTGGCAAGTTCTTTGGAAATTAAAAAGGTTAAAGCGAGTTATTTTGATGATGCTAATATCATTATGATGGTAGAACTAAACGCAACCAATACGAATCTTAAAAGCTTTTTTATAGAAGGAATTCAAAAGCAAGGTATTGAAAATTTAAAAGGGGATTTTAATGCTTCTAGTGCTTTTTATTATGCTATTTTGCCATTAAGTAAAACAAATTTTGAATTTTCGTATTTCAATAAGGACAGTAAAAAGCTTGAAAATATAAATTTAAAACTAAAAATTAGTGACGATGAGATCAGCACTCAGAGTGATTTAAATCCAGTAAATAAAGACTTAAATATTTATAAACAATATACCTTGTGGTTTTTAGCAGTTTTATTTGGAGTTTTATTTGTATGGAGAAAAAATTACATTATTTTGGCTTTGGCAATTATTTGTTTTGCGCTTAGTTTTCTTGTAGATACCAATACTCAAAATGCAATTATCAAGGCTGGTTCTAGGGCTAAAATTTTACCTACAGAGCCTTCAACTTATTTTTATATGGCAAATGCAGATGAAAAAGTAGAAGTTTTAGGCAAAAGACAAAATTATATTAAAGTGCTATTTTCTGATGGAAAAATAGGTTGGGTTAATAAAGATGATTTACAAAAAAATTAAAGCTCTTTATTTTTGGATTTTTTTTGTTTTAAGTGTTGCTTTGGTGGTTTTTTGTTTTTGCTTTACAAAATCTCAAAACACACTTTGGAAAATCCGCAAAATTTGGGCTAAATTTCAAAGATATACCATCTCTTATAAACAAGAAATCATTGGCGCTTTTAATCCGCAAGCCCAAATGATCCTATTAAATCATCAAAGTGCTTTAGATATCATCGCTTTAGAAGAATTATACCCTAAAAATTTATGCTGGATTGCTAAGAAAGAATTAGGAGAAATTCCTCTTTTTAAAATTGCTATAAAAAAACCAAAACTTCTTTGTATAGATAGAAAAAATCCGCGTGATTTGGTACGCATTTTAAAAGAAGCCAAGGAAAGACTTAAGGAAGATAGGGTTTTGGCTATTTTTCCAGAAGGAACTAGATCTAAAAATGAAAAAATGCTTAAATTTCAAAGTGGAGCAAAAATTTTAAGTGAAAAATTAAATCTTAAAATTCAACCTATTTTAATTGTGGATTCTGCAAAGATTTTAGATACTAAAAGTTTTAGTGCAAAAGGTGGAATACTTAAAATTATTTGCATGGATTTAGTTGATACAAATGATGAAAAATGGCTTGAAAACACTAGAAAAAAAATGCAAGAATTACTCGATCAAGAAAGAGCCAAACTTTGTTAAACACCCTTTTAGCTGTTGGTTTTGGGGGATTTATAGGGACAATATTAAGAATGCTTTCTATAAATTTAGTGAATAAATTTTTTCCTTATTCTATCAGTTTTGGAACACTTTTTGTTAATGTTTTAGGTTCTTTTGCTATAGGACTTTTATTTTCTTATGCACAAAATAAGGGCTTATCTTCTTTACTTAAAAGTTTTGTAAGCACAGGAGTCTTAGGAGCTTTTACAACTTTTTCTACTTTTTCTTATCAAAATTTACTTCTTTTGCAAAGTGGAAATTATCTTTATTTAGCATTAAATATTCTCTTAAATGTCTTTCTTTGCTTATTTACCGCATGGCTTGGTTTTATAATTTTCAAATAAATCTTTAAATTTACTTTAGAATTTGTATTTTTTGCTAAAATACCACTTTAAAAAATTACAAAGGAGATTAAAATGCAATTTCAAACTGAAGTAAATCAGCTTTTACAGCTTATGATACATTCTTTATATTCTAATAAAGAAATTTTTTTAAGAGAACTTATTTCAAACGCAAGTGATGCTTTAGACAAACTTAATTTTTTAAGCGTAAGTGATGATAAATATAAAAGTTTAAAGTTTGAACCTAAAATTGAAATCAAAATTGATAAAGATAAAAAAACTTTAACCATTAGTGATAATGGCATAGGTATGGATAAAGATGATCTTATTAACAACCTTGGAACCATAGCAAAAAGTGGCACTAAAAGCTTTTTAGAAAATTTAAGCGGTGATGCTAAAAAAGATTCTCAACTCATAGGACAATTTGGAGTGGGTTTTTATTCTGCTTTTATGGTGGCTAATAAAATCGAAGTTTTAAGTAAAAAAGCTTTAGATGATAAAGCTTATCTTTGGAGTTCTGATGCAAATGGTTATGAGATTAATGACGCAAGCAAAGAAGAACAAGGTACAAGCATTACTTTATACTTAAAAGATGATGAGTTTGCTAATGCTTATAAAATCGAAAGCATTGTAGAAAAATATTCTAATCATATTCAATTTCCAATTTTCATGGAAAAAGAAGAATTTACTCCTGCTAAAGAAGGTGAAGAAGAAGGAAAAACTGAACTTAAAATCTCTCAAATCAATAAAGCCAATGCTTTATGGAGAATGCAAAAATCAAGCCTTAAAGTGGAAGATTATGAAAGATTTTATGAGCAAAATTTTCATGATTCAAATAAACCTTTACTTTATCTTCACACTAAAAGTGAAGGAAAATTAGAATACAATTCTTTATTTTTCATACCACAAAATGCACCTTTTGATTTATTCCGTGTGGATTATCAAAGCGGCTTAAAACTTTATGTAAAACGCGTATTTATCAGCGATGACGATAAAGAACTTTTACCAACTTATTTGCGTTTTGTGCGAGGGATTATCGATGTAGAAGATTTACCACTTAATGTGAGCCGTGAAATTTTACAAGAAAATCAAATTTTAAAAGGTGTCAAAGAAGCTAGCGTTAAAAAGATTTTAAGTGAACTTGAAAAACTCAAAAACAATGATAAAGAAAAATACTTATCTTTCTTTAAAACCTTTGGAAAAGTATTAAAAGAAGGACTTTATGGCTTTGGCGGGGAAAAAGACAGTCTTTTAAAACTCATGCTTTATAAAAGCACCAAAGGTGAAAATTTACGTTCTTTAGAAGAGTATAAAAACGACCTTCAAGGCGAGCAAAAGGAAATTTTTTATATAGCAGGAAATAATGAAAGTTTATTAAGAACCTCTCCTTTGCTTGAAGAGTATAAACAAAAAAATATAGAAGTTTTACTCATGGATGATGAGATTGATTCTTTAGTAACCCCTATACTAGAATTTGAAGGTTTGAAATTTGTAGCCATCAATCAAGTAGAAGATAAAAATGAACTAAGCGATGAAGAAAAAAATACCTTTGCTCCACTTGTAGCTAATTTTAAAGAACTTCTAAAAGATCAAGTTGAAGATGTAAGACTAACCAGTCGTTTAAAAGATAGTCCAAGTTGCATAGTTTATGATAAAAATAAACCTGATTTTGCTATGCAACAACTCTTAAAACAAATGGGTCAAGAACAAAATTTCAAACCTATTTTAGAAATCAATCCAAAACACGCTATTTTTACAGGTCTTAAAAACAACGAAAGCTTTAGCGTAGATATAGCAATCCTAGTTTTAAATATGGCAAAACTAAGTGAAGGTATGGGAGTGGATAATCCTGCTGAATTTAACGCAAGTCTTACAAAAATCATCAACAAGGCTTTTTCATGATAGAAAATATCCCTGCAAGTCTTTGGACAAAGCAAGATTTAAACGCATATCAAATTTTTGATGTGCGTACTCCTTTAGAATGGGAAGAAGGTATTTTATCTAATGCGCAATGTGTGGCTTTATATGATAATCAAGGGCTTTTAAATGCTAAATTTTTAGATGAATTTCAAAGCAAAAGAGACGAAAGTAAAAAACTTGCTTTTATTTGTCGTAGTGGCCATAGAAGTATGGTTGCAGCCGAATTTATAGCCGAAAAATTGGGACTTGAAAGCATCAATTTAGATGGCGGAATGCTAGCCCTTAAGGGTTGTTAATGCTAGGAATTTATTTACTCATAGCAGCTTTGTCTTTTTTAGCTCTTTATTTTGCTGTTAAAAAGCTTACTTTAAATATAGATGAGCAAACTCTTTTAGAGCCTATTAAAATGGATATTTATCCGAAATTTTGTGATTTAATCGATGAAAAAATCAGAGAATTTAAAGAAAATGTCCAAAATGCTAATTTAGCATTAAAAATTTCTGATCAAAAGGATGAATTTTTAGAAAAACTTGGGGATTTAAGCAGAGAGCTGACTTTCATACAAACCATGAATTTGAGTAATAAAAACGATAGTATCTGGCAAAATGAACTCTTTTCTTTTTTAAAAGAATTAGAAAATTTATTGCTTGAGTATCTAGAAAAAGGTGAAGAAGAAGCTGAAAATTTGAGAGAATTTCTGATGAATGAATTTGAAAAACTAAAAGGTTAGGTATTGCAAGAGGGAAGAAATTCTTTAAAATATTTTAAATTTATTTCATGGAGTATTTTTACTTTAGTTCTAATTTTTATTTTAATTCGTTATGACTTTTAGCAGGAGTGGCAATACTTCTTATTTGGAATGACTAATTTAGGTATAGGTTTTAAAGCTTTTAGCGGTGGTTTGCTTGAAAAAATTTTAGCAAAGTTAACAAAAAGTATACTTTTTGGTACTTTAAGTACTTTAATTATGCAATCTTCAACTTTAGTTTCTATTATTACGATTTCTTTTTGGGTGTGGATTATATTAAAAGTGGTTTTGAAAATTTTTAAACATATAATTGATCTTTCTTGTTTTGATTTTGCTGGTTTTAAAGGAGTTTTTGTTTTTTAGGATTAGGTGTTTTGCTTACAGGAGTTATACAATCAAGCACAGCTACAATGGCTATTATTGTTACTCTTTACTTGCTGGACAAATCAGTTTGGAAAATTCCTTAGTAGTAACTTTAGGTGCTAGTGTTGGAGGAGTTGTAACGGCTGTTTTAGCTTCTTTAAGTACTAATATTGAAGGAAAGAAATTAGCGTTTGCAAATTGTATTTTTAATTTTGGTATAGCTTTTTAATAGTGCTTATTTTTCCTTATTTTTGCATTTTATTAATTTTTTATCCATTGCATTAAACATAGAAGATATAGCTTTGAAAGTAGCATTATTTCACACTTTGTTTAATTTAATTGGTGTTGTGTTTTTTCATTCTTTACCCATCAATTGTTCTTTTTTAAATAAGATAGTAAAAGCTCCTAAAGATAAGAATAAAGACAAGCCTTTATATCTTGATAGTAGTTTGGTTAAGTTTAGTGACACAGCCATCGAAGCTTTAAGGAAAGAAAACGAGCATCTTTATAACAATACCTATTCAATTGTTGCTCATGCTATAGGTTTTAGTCGTAAAGATATACAAAGTGATAAAAGTTTTAAAGAAATTTTAGAAAATAAAAAGTGGTTTAGTAAAAATGTGGATTTGGACTATTTGTATCAAACTAGGATAAAGGTTCTTTTTGAAGCTATTATTGATTTTTCAACTAAAGCACAAGTTTATATTAACGATGAAACAAAGAATCATAAAATTTTTATCTTTAAGATGGCAGCTAAAAATTAGCTGAAACAACTAAAATTTAAAAATTATCCAAGCAAATATTAAGAAATATTCTAGTTCTTCTAATGAGTTTTTGGCTTTAAAGTACAATAAAATTAGATCGAATTTAGGAGAGCTTAGAGTGGTTGAAGATCTGAAAAACTTTATTTGATTATTAAAAATCTTCAAAAAGGAAAAGAAATTTTAAAAGAAATTGATACTTTAACTTTAAGCAATGTTGAATATCTTATTTCAGTAAGAAAAATCACAACAGCTGAAGGAATTTCAATACTTAATGATATAACTTTTGCTGCTAAGGCTGAAGAACTTATAGGTGCTGTTGAGGTGATATTTTCTAAAGATATATCAAACTAGTTGTTTGTGCTAGTTTGGTTATTGTCTTGTATAGGCGTTAGAAATTCTTCATTGATTAAAATATCAACAATATCTTTAAACATAGGCAAAGCACTTTGTGCAGCATAATAACTATAAGGTTTAGTAGGATGTCTTACGAGAACTCCTATGGTATAGGCGTGATTTAAATCATTTGCAAAACCAAAAAAGGAAGCATTGTAGCGATTTGAGGTATAACCTTGTCTTTCGGCTATTCTTGCTGTTCCTGTTTTACCTCCTGCAATAATACCTTGTGTAATTGCTTTTTTTCCTGTTCCTTTTTCTATAACATTTATAAGAACATTTTGCATCGTTTTAGCGGCTTCGCTAGAAAGAATTTTTTCTTTTTTTACACCATCATCAAGATTTGTAAAGCGTCCATTTTGATAGAATTTTTCAGCTAAACGAGGAGTGATATAAAACCCATCATTGTTGAAAACATTATAGGCTGCAAGAAGTTGTATAAAGGTTGTTTTAAGTCCATAGCCGTAGCTTAAGACCGATTTTTCTATATCTCTTAAGCGTTTTGGGTTTGGAATTTCTCCTTTTTGTTCATAAGGTAGATCAATACCACTTTTTTCGCCAAATTTAAATATTTTAAGTCCGGATGTGATTTCTATATTGCTCAGTCTTTTAGCAATTTGTATCATACCTATGTTTGAAGAATATCTTATGACTTCCTCCATAGTCATTTTATCCATTTTGTGATCATCTTGAATGGTAAAACGTCCCAGCTTATATGAACCGCCGTAAGTATTAATCACTTCATTCATTTTTATTTTACCAAGTCTTAAGGCTGTTGTAAAGATAAAAGGTTTGATAACAGAACCTGCTTCGTAGCCGTATTCTATAGCGCTTGCATTAAGAACTGATAGATCTTTTCCACGATTTTGCGGGTCATAGCGCCTTGAGCTTGCTAAAGCTAAAATTCTTCCTGTTTTGCTTTCCATTACCCCAACGATGATTTCATTGGCTTTTAAATCCTCATTTCTTTGATCTATAGCTTTCTCTATACTTTTTTGCAGTTTTAAAGAAAGATTTAAATATAAATCACAACCATTGATCTTTTTTTGCTGTAGTGAATTTAGATTTAAAATAATATTTCCACCTATATCTTTAAGTCCTTGGATTTTTTCATTTTGAACAGGACTTAGACATTCATCGTAGTATTTTTCTAAACCTTTAACTCCTATATTTTTTAAAATTCCACTTTCTGGATCTAATATCATTTTGGTATAACCGATAATAGGAGTAAAAGAATCTTTTGACATGTAAATTCTATCTTCTTCATGTTCGATGATATTTAATCCTCTTGTCTCAACTCTTCCAGAGTTATTTGTAAAAGCTTTGAAAAAACCTTGTATATAAAGTTTTTTAGCAAGGTCTTTAAGATAGCTTGCTTGCTTGGAATCTAAGTTTTGCAAAAGAACAAAATTATAAGAGCGTTTTTTTTGATTTTGCATTCTTTTTTTAATATCTGCTACTTGATCTTTACTTATCCCACTATAAATTTGAAAAAGCTTTAAAAATAGATCAAATTTATCTTTGTTAATACTTCTAAGATCAATTTCAGCGCGATAAATTTGTTTAGAACTTGTGATAGTAAAATTATCTTTAGTTATAATCGATCCTCTTAGAGCAAGAGCGTATTGATCTTTTTCAGTGTTAGGTATATGACGTTTTGATGTAAGAAAAAAAGTAGAGCTGATAAAAATAATCATAAACAAAAGTGCCATACAGTAGGCAAAGGCAACTTTTGAAACCCTATTTTTTTTATATTTTTGCATTAGGGTTTAAATTTGAGTTCTTGTGATTTCTTTATAAGCACTGATCGCTTTATTTCTTACTTCTAGCATAAATTTCATGCTGCTTTCAGCTTTAGTGATAGCTATAGCTGCTTGATGTAAATCTTTTACTTGTCCTGTGGCAATGTCTGTCATTGCGGCTTCTCCACTTTCTTGTGCTTTATTTAAATCATCGATTTCATTTTTAAGCATCTTAGCAAATTCATCGCCAATTCCTGTGGAATTTTGACTTTTGTTGGTATTTGAAATATTATTATTTAATCTTAAATCATTAATATTGTTCATTTTTTATTATCCTCTTAATAAATCAATCGCACTTTGAGCTATAGTTTTTGCACTTGTAAAAGCACTTACATTTGCTTGATAAGCTCTTGTAGCTTCAATCAAATCAGCCATTTCAATAACCGGATTTACATTTGGATACGCTACATAACCTTCAGCATTTGCATCAGGATGGCTTGGATCGTACTTCATACGAAAATCCTTGTCATCTCTGACCACTTTATCCACTACAACACTTTGAATAGCAGGTTTAGCTTCTTCTGGCGAACTTGGATCATTTAAGGGATTTTCATATTTTAAAAAATTATTATCTTTGTTAATTTGCTCATTTAAAAGCTTATCAAAATCTGTTGCTTTAAAGATCACTTCGCGTCTTCTATAGGGCCCACCTTCAGCTGTTCTTGTAGTGTTTGCATTAGCTATATTAGAGCTAATAACATTCATTCTAAAACGTTGAGCGCTTAAACCATAACCACTAATATCAAAATCACTTAAGTATGCCATAATTTACCTTTAACTTAATTTAGAGCTTGCATCAAGTATAGAACTAAAGATATTGCTTTGTCTTCTTAAAACTCCATCAAGAGCTGTTATCATAACTGTATTTTTACTCATTTCTGTAGTTTCTACGTCTAGATCAACAGTATTTGCATCATTTCTTGCTAAATGACCATCTCTTAAGTAAATAGTAGATTTATTAGGATCAGGGAATTTCCAAGGTTTTTGATGCCCTTCTTCGGTTATAGCTAATTGCAATTCTTTATTATCATTTTTTTTAAAAATTTCATTTGCACGATTTACCAAAGCTGTTTCAAATTCAATATCTCTTGCTTTATAAAAAGGAGTATCAACATTTGCAAGATTGGCATTGATGAGTTGATTTCTTAGATTTCTACCCGCTAAAGCACCAGTGACTAGTTCTTTTGATTTAAATGGGTTAATCATTTTTTATCCTTTTTATAATTTTTAATATTAACAAGCAAATACTGTTCCAATTTAACTATTTTATATAAAAATATCAAAAATTATTTTCCTTTTTGTAAATTTATGGCTTTATTGTGATCATCTATATTTGTGCTAAAAATATGAACTCCAGTATTTTTATCACGCACAAAATATAAATAATCTGTCTTTAAAGGAAAAATAGCTGCACGAATAGCAGCTAAAGAAACATTGCAAACCGCTTCTTTGGGTAATCCTGTAAATTTATAGGTATTATAAGAGCTATTATCTTGTCTTATTCTTTGTGGAGTAACTTTTACATGGGAGTAAATTCCATAATTTAAAGTTCCATCCATTTGAAGCTTCATACCTTTTTTAAGTCGATTGTAAATTACGCTTGCAATTTTAGGCATTTCATTTTCATTAGCAGCTTCTTTTTGTATTACAGAAGCGATGATGATATATTGGTGCCATTTTTTTGGATTATAATCACCAAAAATTTTCTCAGAAGTTTTTTTATTGGAAATTTCAGCATGGTTTAAAAGCATTTGAATGAGTAGATTTTCTGTAGTGCCTTTTGGGATTTTATAAGTTTCTGGTAAAAAAACTCCTTCATCATAAGAAGCTTGAGCTTGAAATTCTTTTAAAAGTATATCTTTATCAAGTCCAAGTTGTTTGGCTGCTTGTTCTAAAAAGATTACACTTGTTTCTCCTGGGATAAGAGTAATGGTTTGAAGCGCTGCTTTAGCAATGGTGAGTTTATGTAGAAATTCAGCCCTATTTAAATCTTTTGTACCTATGTTGATCCAGCCTGATTGAGGGTGTCCTAAAAAAAATAAAATATATTTATCAATACTACTCATCTGATATTGATTTTGCTTTAAATATGTTATAATTTGAGAAATTGAACCTTGGGGAATAAATACCACAGAATTGCTTTTTAAAGGTTGAGATAAATAATAAAAAATCCCCAAAATAAATATCAAAAAGAAGTTGCATATGAAAAAGAAAATTTTATATATTGTTGTATTTTTTGTTGTGCTTATATTAGCTTTGTTTATAGTGCTTAAAAATGGGATTGTCATCTCTAGTATCCAATTTGATTTTTTAAAATTAGAACAATTATATATTAAATTAGATAAAAAATTAATTGTACGAGCAAAAAATATCACTATAAATGAGACTCAAAATTCCGAAATTTCATCACAAACTCACTCTTCTGATAATGCTTCAACAGAGATTTTAAAAATAACAAAAAATTTAAAATATCTATATACTTTTGTTGAAGAGATTGATATACAAAATTTAAATATAAAAGATAATTATGTGCGTATTTTATTTAAAGATAATGAATTTTTTATAGATAATGATTTATTGTTTTTAAAATTAACATTACAGCGTCAAAATAAAGAACTTATAGCTGATATTAAAAAACTTTTATTAAAAGATTATGATTTAAATATTGATGGAAATTTAACTATCAATACTAAAAGCGAGTTTTATCATTTTCAAGGCAAGGTAAGTGGAGAATTACTTGACTTTAACGCAAGTATTTCTTACAAAGATAAAAATTTAGCTTATAAGATAGAAGATTTAAACATTAGAAATATTACAGAAATTTTTAAAAGAGTTAATAAAAGAATAGAACTTCCGCAGAGTTTAAATCTTTGGGTAGCATATAGGGCTAAGGGAGAATTTTATCATTTAGATTATTTGCAGGGCTTTATAGATTTTGCTAAAGATAATTATTATTTAGACAATATTAGCGCATCAGGTTATGTTAATAATGTCAAAGTTCGTTTGGATGATAAAATGAATGCTATTGAAATTCCAAAACTCGATTTAAATTTAAACAAACAAAAACTCGATTTTGTCTTTAATAAAGCTTTATATAATGGTGCCGATTTAAGTTCTAGTAAGGCTTATTTATATGATTTGTTTGATGAAAAAAAAGCTGGGATTTATTTGCGTATTAAGTCTGATAATCTAAAATTTGATGAAAAACTTGCTAAAGCTTTAGAGGATTATCATTTTTCATTACCTTTTTATCAAAAAAGCGGAAAAATTAAAAGTGATTTGGAGCTTAAAATTGATTTTCATGATAAGGGTGAAATTTCTTATAGTGGTATTTTAGCTTTAGAGAATGCTAGTATTTCTTTGGCTGATTTTAATATTACAAAAGCATTTATAAAATTAAATCAAAATGATTTAAATATAGAAAATGCTAGTGTGAAAAATGGCTTTTTAGAGGCTGATTTTAATGCTAAATTTGATTTACAAAAACAACAAGGAAATTTCAATACTCAGATTTCAAGGCTTTATTTTGATAATGGGGAGCTTTTAGATTTAAAAAATCAAAATGTAGAAGTAAAATTAGATTATTCGCAAAATGTTAACATTAGCATTCCTCAGTGGAATTTAATTTTAAATTTTAAAGATGGACTTGAGGCTAATCTTAATAATCCTAAGATTTTATTTTCATTTTCTCCATTACTTAAAAAGTTTGGGTTTATTGATGCTAAAAATGTTTATTATAAAACTTTAAATTTTGAAGATTTCAATGCAAGCGTTAATGATGTCTATTTTAAAAATAATTTACTTATCAACAGTCAAACTCCTTATGAAAATGATAGCTTTGATATTGTAAAAAATAAGGGCATTATAGAAATTCATACTCAAAGTGATATAGCAAGTGCTAAAATAAGCTCTAATAACAAAGAAATTCATTTAAAAAATTTAAGTTATATTTATAAAAAAGATTCCAACTCTTCAAATTCAACATTTGATATTTCTGCTAATACTCAAAATATTAGCTTTGGTGGGGCAAATGTAGCTTTAATTTTAGCAGATTCTAATAAAACTTTGGCTTTTGATAGAGTAGAGGCTGATTTAAAAGGCAATGCTTTAGATCTTAAAGGTTCTAGAGGAAATGCAAAATTTGATCTTTATTATTCTTCTAATGATTTAAATTTAAATGTTAGCAATATTGATGATAATTATTTAAATGAGTTTTTACAAAAAAAAGCTGTTCAAGATGGGGTATTTAATTTAAATATAAAGGGGAGTGGATTGGAGTATTTTGATGGACAAATTGATTTTAAAAATACCTATGTGAAGGATTTAAAAGGTATAAATCAGCTTATTTCCTTTATCGATACCGTACCAAGTTTATTGATGTTTAAATCTCCAACTTTTAATCAAAAAGGTTTGAGCTTGCATGATGGAAAAATTATTTTTAATAGAAAAAAAGATCTTTTAAGTGTTTCAGCTATTAATTTAAATGGTGATAGTGTAGATATATATGGTTTAGGAACAGCAAATTTAAGATTAAATACAATGGATTTTAATTTAGAGCTTAAAACTTTAAAATCAGCTTCAGAAGCTATAACCAAGGTTCCAATTTTAAATTATGTAATTTTAGGTAAAAATCAAGAAATTAGCACAAACTTAAAAATAGATGGAAGTATAGATGACCCTAAATTTCATACCGAAATTTTAACAGATACTCTAAAAACCCCTTTTAATCTTATTAAAAATATCATACAACTTCCTGCTAATTTGCTTAATTAAAAATATTTAAAGTTTGTTTGAAAACTAAAACAAACTTTAAACTTGCCCTTGCATTTTTTTTTATTTGTAATATACTTAAAAATGAAAATAAAAATAAGTATTTTAAAGGACTAAAAATGCAAATTACTTATACCTTAACAGATGAGTCACCAGCTCTTGCGACTTATTCGTTTTTGCCTATAGTGAAAGCTTTTTTAAGTAGGGCATATATAGGAGTAAAAACCTCGGATATTTCTTTATCTGGAAGGATTTTAGCTACTTTTAGTGAGTATTTAAAAGAGGAGCAAAGATGTGAAGATGCATTAGAGTTTTTAGGTGAACTTGTAAGAAATTCAGATGCAAACCTTATTAAAACTCCAAATATTTCAGCTTCTATTCCTCAGCTTAAGGCGGCGATTAAAGAATTGCAAGATAAGGGTTACATGTTACCAAATTACCCAGATGAGCCAAAAAATGATGAAGAATTGCAAATTAAAACAAAATATCAAAAAGTTTTAGGTTCAGCGGTTAATCCTGTGTTAAGACAAGGAAATTCAGATCGTCGTTCAACAAAAGCGGTAAAAGACTATGCAAAAAACAACCCTTATCGTGTGGTTGAGTTTAATCCAAACTCAAAAACTCATGTTTCTTACATGAAAGAGGGGGATTTTTTCTTCAATGAAAAAGCGGTTTTAATCGATCAAGATTGTGTGGCTAATATAGAATTTGCAGGCATTGATGGTAAAAGTGAAATTTTAAAAGAGGATTTAAAGCTTGAAAAAAATGAAATTTTAGACGCTACTTTTATGGATGTAGAGAAGCTTCAGGAATTTTATGCAAAAGAAATTAAAGCAAGCAAAGATGATGATGTGCTTTTTTCTTTGCATTTAAAAGCTACAATGATGAAAGTAAGTGATCCTATACTTTTTGGTTATGCGGTAAAAGTATTTTTTAAAGAATTATTTATCGAATTTCAAGATGAATTTGAAAAATTAGGTATTAATCCAAATAATGGCTTAAGCGAGCTTTTAAGTAAGATTGAAAATTCAAGCAAAAAAGATGCAATTTTAAAAAAATACAATGAAATTTTAGCTAAATCTGCAGGTATTTCTATGGTAAATTCAGATAAAGGCATTACAAATCTCCATGTTCCAAGTGATGTTATCGTTGATGCTTCTATGCCCGCAATGCTTAAAAATGGCGCAAGATTGTGGGATAAGGAAGGTAAAGAAAAGGACACAAACGCCGTAATTCCTGATCAAACTTACGCAACTATTTATGAGGCGGTTATTGAAGATTTGCATAAAAATGGCACTTTAAATCCTTCAAAACTTGGCAGTGTATCTAATGTAGGTTTAATGGCTAAAAAAGCTCAAGAATATGGATCGCATGATAAAACCTTTGTGGCTAAGGAAGAGGGGGCTTTTAAAATAGTTTCTAACGGTAAAGTTTTATTAGAGCATAAGGTTAGAAAAGGTGATATTTATAGAGTCAATCAGGCTAAATTTGATGCGGTGTTAAATTGGATTGATTTGGGTATAGAAAGAGCAGATCTAACTGGAGCTGAAGCTATTTTTTGGCTAGATAGTAAAAGAGCTAGTAATAAAATCATGATAACTTTGGTGCAAAATCGTTTAAAAGAAAAGGGTAAAAATATAGCCATTTTAGCTCCAAAAGAAGCTTGTTTAAGAAGCTTGGAGTTAATCCGAGAGGGTAAAGATGTTATTTCTATTACAGGAAATGTTTTAAGGGATTATTTAACCGATCTTTTTCCTATTTTAGAGCTTGGAACAAGTGCAAAAATGCTTTCTGTTGTACCTATGTTAAGGGGTGGAGCTATGTTTGAAACAGGAGCAGGGGGTTCAGCACCTAAACAAGTAGAACAATTAGTTGAAGAAAATCATCTGCGTTGGGATAGTTTGGGTGAATTTTTGGCTTTGCAAGCAAGTTTGGAATTTTATGCTAATAAATGTAGCAATCATAAAGCTAAAGTTTTAGCAGAATGTCTTGATGAGGCTATAGGCGAATGGCTTGAAAATAATAAAACTCCATCAAGAAGAGTTAAAGAAGATGATAATAGAACAAGTCATTTTTATTTAGCAATGTATTTTGCAAATCATTTAGCAAGACAAGCCAGTGATATGGAGCTTCAAAGCTTTTTTAAAGATATTGCTTTAGAACTTTCCTCTAATGAAGAAAAAATCAGAGCCGAATTTAACGATGCACAAGGTGTTAAAGTGGATTTAGGTGGGTATTATAAATTTGATGATGAAAAAGTCAATAAAATCATGCGTCCAAGTGCAACTTTTAATGCTATTTTAGAAAAAATAGGGCAAAAATGAAAATTACTGTTATAGGAGCCGGTAATGTAGGCTCAAGCGTAGTTTATGCTTTGATTTTAAGAGAAATAGCAAATGAAATTGTTTTAGTAGATATCAATGAGGATTTACTTTATGCAAAAGAGCTAGAACTTACTCAAAGTATAGCCACTTTAAATTTAAATATAGATTTACTTTGCACTAAAAATTATGCTCATACTAAAAATTCAGATATAGTGCTTTTTAGTGCAGGTTTTGCTAGAAAAGATGGGCAAAGTAGAGAAGAATTACTTCAGTTAAATACAAGTATTATGCTTGATTGTGCTAAAAAAATTAAAGATTTTACAGAAGATCCGCTTTTTATTATTTTAACTAATCCTGTGGATTTTCTACTTAATACTCTTTATGAAAGTAGGATTTTTTCATCAAAGAAAATTGTAGCCATGGCGGGAGTTTTGGACAATGCAAGATTTAAGTATGAGCTTGCCAAAAAACTTAATGTCAAAATGTCAAGTGTGGATACAAGACTTATTGGTTTTCATAATGATGATATGGTTTTGGTAAAATCTTATGCAAGTGTTAAAAATAAAAATATAAGCGAATTTTTAAATGAAGAAGAATTTGATGATTTGGAAAATGAAGTTAAAACAGGTGGAGCTAAAGTAATCAAACATCTTAAAACTTCAGCTTATTTAGCTCCCGCTAGTGCTTGTATAAGAATGCTTGAGTCTATAAGAAGTGGAGAGTTTTTGCCTATGAGTGTGATTTTACATGGAGAATTTGGAGTGCAAAACAAAGCCTTGGGAGTTATGGCAAGATTAGGACTTGAAGGTGTGATTGAAATCATGAAAATGGATCTTAGTTCACAAGAAAAAGACAAATTAGAAAAATCTTTAATCAAATATCAATATAAAGGAGAATAAATGAACATACATGAGTATCAAGCAAAAGAAATTTTTGCAGATAATGGTATCCCTACCTTAAAGGGAAAAGTTGCATTTAGCGTAGATGAGGCTGTGGCAAATGCCAAGGAATTAGGTGGTAGTGTTTGGGCGGTTAAAGCTCAAATTCATGCAGGAGGCCGTGGTCTTGGTGGTGGTGTTAAAATCGCTAAAAATTTAGATGAGGTAAAAGATTATGCAAGTAAAATTTTAGGAATGAATTTAGTAACTCATCAAACAGGACCTGAAGGCAAGCTCGTGCAAAAACTTTATATAGAAAGTGGCGCTAATATAGTAAAAGAATATTATTTAGCTATTTTATTTAATAGAATGGCAGAGCAAATTACCATTATCGCTTCAAGTGAAGGAGGGATGGATATAGAAAAAGTAGCCAAAGAAAGTCCTGAAAAAATTGCAAAAGTAGACATTGATCCACAAATTGGGTTTAAAATGTTCCATGGACTTGAAGTAGCGAGAGTTTTAGGACTTGATAAAGATGAAGGCAAAAAACTCATTTCTATGATAGCTAAACTTTACAAGCTTTACATGGATAAAGATATGAATATGCTTGAAATCAATCCTTTAATTAAAACTGCAGAAGGAGATTTTTATGCCCTTGATGCAAAATGCAGTTTTGATGATAGTGCGCTTTATCGTCATCCTGAAATTGCTGAACTTAGAGATATTACTGAAGAAAATCCCGCTGAAAGAGAAGCGGCTGAATTTGGCTTAAGTTATGTGAAATTAGATGGAGATGTAGCTTGCATGGTAAATGGCGCGGGTCTAGCCATGGCAACTATGGATATTATTAATTATAGCGGTGCAAAACCTGCAAATTTCTTAGATGTAGGTGGGGGAGCTTCTCCTGAAACTGTTGCAAAGGCTTTTGAAATCATTTTAAGAGATAAAAATGTAAAAGTTATATTTATTAATATTTTTGGTGGTATTGTTCGTTGTGATAGGATAGCAAATGGAATTTTAGAAGCTACTAAGAATGTTGAGGTAAATATTCCAATTGTAGTGCGTCTTGATGGCACTAATGCAGCGGAGGCAAAGGCGATTTTAGATAATTCAAATCTTAAAAATATCAAAGCAGTAACCAATCTTAAAAACGGCGCAGAGCTTGTAAAAAGTTTAGTAGGATAAGGATAGAAAATGAGTATATTGGTCAATAAAAATACAAAAGTAATAGTTCAAGGTTTTACGGGTAAAGAAGCAACTTTTCACGCCGAGCAATGCATGGCTTATGGTACAAATATAGTTGGAGGTGTCACTCCTCATAAAGGTGGACAAACTCATTTAGGTAAACCAGTTTTTGATACGGTTGCGGATGCAGTTAAAGCAACAAAGGCTGATGTAAGCTTGATCTTTGTGCCTGCTTTTGCTGTGGGTGATAGCGTGATTGAAGCAGCTGATGCGGGTATTAAGCTTGCAGTTGTAATCACAGAGCATACACCTGTAAAGGATATGATGTTTGCTAAGCAATATGCTAATAAAAAGGGTATGAAAATCATTGGACCAAATTGTCCGGGTATTATCACTTCTGAAGAATGTAAGTTAGGTATTATACCAGGTTTTATTTTTAAAAAAGGTTGTGTGGGGCTTATTTCAAAAAGTGGAACTTTAACTTATGAAGCTGCTAATCAGGTAGTTCAAGGTGGTTATGGAATTTCTACTGCAGTAGGAATTGGTGGTGATCCTATCATAGGTCTTGCTTATAAAGAACTTTTAAGCGAATTCCAAAAAGATGATGAAACTAAGGCTATTGTAATGATAGGTGAAATTGGTGGTAGTTTGGAAGTGGAAGCGGCTAAATTTATTAAAGAGAATATTAGCAAACCTGTGATAGCATTCATTGCAGGTGCAACTGCTCCAAAAGGCAAAAGAATGGGGCATGCAGGTGCCATAGTAGGAAGTGCTGATGAAAGTGCTGTAGCTAAAAAGGAAGCTTTAAAAAGCTATGGAATTCATGTGGTGGATTCTCCGGCTTTAATTGGTGAAGAAATTCAAAAAATATTAGGTTAATAAAGGAAAAAACATGAGTATAGTAGCTCCAAAAGATACCCCTGTTTGGGTAGATGAGCATAGATGTAAAGCATGTAATATTTGTGTTAGCTATTGCCCTGCTGGGGTTTTAGCTATGCGTGATGATGTACATGCGGTTTTAGGACAAATGATAGAGGTGGTATACCCTGAATCCTGTATAGGCTGTGCTGAATGCGAAACACATTGCCCTGATTTTGCTATTATGGTGGCAAAAAGAGATGAATTTAAATTCGCCAAACTTACTACTGAATCTAAAGATAGAGCTGTGGCTGTAAAAAATAACAAATATAAAAAATTAGTATAGGAAAAAACAATGAGAGAAGTTATAGCAACAGGTAATGTTTTAATTGCTAAAGCAGCAATTGATTGTGGATGTAAATTTTTTGGAGGTTATCCTATTACCCCTAGTAGTGAGATAGCTCATGAATTAAGTCATATACTTCCTGCAAATGATGGAACTTTTATACAAATGGAAGATGAAATTTCAGGTATTAGTGTAGCTATTGGTGCAGCAATGAGTGGAGTAAAATCCATGACCGCAAGTAGTGGTCCTGGAATTTCTTTAAAAGCAGAACAAATAGGGTTAGCGTTTATAGCTGAAATTCCACTTGTGATTGTCAATGTTATGAGAGGTGGTCCTTCAACAGGTCTTCCAACTCGTGTGGCTCAAGGTGATTTGTTTCAAGCTAAAGCACCTACTCATGGAGATTTTGCGAGTATTGCTATTGCTCCTGCAAGTCTTGAAGAAGCTTATACAGAAACTATTAGAGCGTTTAATTTAGCTGAAAAATACATGACTCCAGTATTTTTACTTATGGATGAAACTGTAGGGCACATGAATGGTAAAGCGGTTTTACCTGATTTAAAAGATATTAAAGTGTATAACCGTAAAAAATTTGAAGGTGATAAAAAAGATTATAAGCCTTATGCAGCAGGAGAAAATGAGCCTGCAACTTTAAATCCTTTCTTTACAGGCTATCGTTATCATGTTACAGGACTTCATCATGGAGATATAGGTTTTCCAACTGAAGATGGAGCCATAGTGAAGAAAAATATGGAAAGACTCATAGGTAAAATTAAAAACAATCAAGAAGATATTTGTGCTTATGAAGAGTATATGCTTGATGATGCTGAATTTTTAATCATTGCTTATGGAAGTGTAAGTCGTTCAGTAAAAGAAGCTATACAAAGATTAAGAGAACAAGGGATTAAAGTGGGGCTTTTCCGTCCAATTACTCTTTATCCAGTGGCTGAGAAAAAAATCGCTGAAGTTGTAAGCAAATTTAAAAAAGTAATGGTAAGCGAGCTTAATATGGGACAATATCTTGAAGAGATTGAAAGAGTAACTTCGCGTCGCGATTTTATTAGCTTGCACCGTGCAAATGGTCGTCCTATCACTCCAAGTGAAATTATTGCTAAGGTAAAGGAGAATATATAAATGGCTTTTAATTATGATGAATATCTAAGAGTGGATAAAATGCCTACTCAGTGGTGCTGGGGATGTGGTGATGGTGTTGTTTTAAAATGTATTATCCGTGCGATAGAAAAACTTGGTTGGAATATGGATGATGTTTGTCTTGTTTCGGGTATAGGTTGTAGTGGCAGAATGAGTTCTTATGTAAATTGCAATACAGTTCATACAACTCATGGTAGAGCTATAGCTTATGCAACAGGTATTAAATTAGCTAATCCTAGTAAACATGTTATTGTGGTAAGTGGAGATGGGGATACTTTAGCAATTGGTGGAAATCATACCATACATGGTTGTCGTAGAAATATTGATTTAACACATATTGTGATCAATAACTTTATCTATGGACTTACGAATTCTCAAACAAGTCCAACTACTCCAAAAGGTTTTTATACAGTAACAGCTCAATTTGGAAATATTGATCCAAATTTTGATGCATGTGAGCTTACTAAAGCTGCGGGAGCTTCTTTTGTAGCAAGAGGTAATGTGATTGAAGCTAATAAACTTGAAAATCTAATCTATAAAGCTTTCGCACATAAAGGTTATAGTTTTGTAGATGTTTTTTCAAATTGCCATATTAATTTGGGTAGAAAAAATAAAATGGGTGAAGCTGTAGCTATGCTTGATTGGATTAGAAGTCGTGTTGTGGATAAATCTAAATTTGAAAGTATGGATTTTGAAGAAAGAAAAGATAAATTCCCAACGGGAATTTTGCATGAAGATAATTCTCAGCCAGAATATTGCCATGCTTATGAAGAAGTGCGTCGTGCGGCTAAGGAAAAAAGAATGGTGGATTTAGGAGCTTTAAGATGAAATATCAATTAAGATTTGGTGGTGAAGGTGGGCAAGGTGTTATTACCGCAGGAGAAATTTTAGCAGAAGCAGCCATTAAAGAAGGTCGTCAAGCTTTTAAGGCTTCAACTTATACTTCACAAGTGCGTGGCGGTCCTACTAAAGTTGATATTATCATTGATGATAAAGAAATTTTATTTCCTTATGCTGTAGAAGGGGAAGTAGACTTTATGCTTTCAACTGCAGATAAGGGTTATAAAGGTTTTCGAGATGGTGTAAAAGAAGAGGGTATCATAGTTGTAGAGCCAAATTTAGTGCATCCTGAAAGTGAGGATTATAAAAAATGGAAAATTTTTGAAATTCCTATTATTACTATAGCTAAAGATGAGGTAGGGAATGTTGCTACTCAGTCAGTTGTTGCATTAGCTATTGCTGCTTATATGAGTAAATGTATCGATTTAGATGTTTTAAAAGAAACCATGCTTCATATGGTTCCTGTAAAAACAAAAGATTCAAATGCTAAGGCTTTTGATTTAGGTGTAAAATACGCTAGTCAAGCAAAGCGACATTTACAATAAATTCCGCATGATGCGGAATTTAACTTCATATTCCAAATAAAATTTAAATTTTTGATTATTTTGATTTAGCTACTTTTAACGATTAAAATTTTATAATCAAAAACTTATATTTTCAAGGAAAATTAATGGATTTTTTTGATGAAATGTTTAATAAAACTCCAAAAGAAAAATTTATAGAAATTATACAAAATGGAAATTTAGGAGCCTTAGAAAAAGTTTTTGAGGAATTTTTTGCTGATCATATTGCCATGGTAGAGCTTTTAGAAAAACAAGGTTTAACAGAAATAGATGTAAAAAATTTCATATTAGAAAATGGTGATTTTATAGAAGAAAGACAAAATGATATTTATATAGAATTGGGTGCAAAAATTTTAGGGCATGAAGGCTAAAATTGTTTAAAATAAGCCTCTATTTAATTTGTATTTTTTTTGTTTTTAGCAATGTTTTAGCATCTGAACCAACTTTTGATTATACTTATAAATTTATACTTAAAAAAGATGAGAGAGCTAGTGTGCAGATTAAAGAAATAGATTATGAAGATAAGGTGCAAAATTTTGATTTTTATTGGACTTTGTTTGATAATACTAATATCATCGTACATTCGAAATTTCGCAAATATCCGCGTCAATTTGTGATGAGTTTAAGAAGAAATTTAGATTGGGTAACTCAAACTTTAATACCTGATTATACTAATCCACATATTGATAGAGCAAGACTTATTTTAGAATTTAGCGGTTATAATAAAGGCTTAGCAACTTTTACAGTTTATATAGAAGATAAGAAATCTCGTTTAATGGTGGAATTTTTGGATCCAAGAAAAAAAGCTTTGCAAAATCCACCACAAAATAACCAAGTTGTTCCTATGATTAATTTTAACGAACCTCAGGTAAAACCATTAACAAGCAAAGAAAATAATAATAGCAATTAACAAGGAAAAGATAGTGCAAAAAATAGATGAATTAATAAAACAGTTTTTACAAGAACTTGGTTATAAACCTATTTTAAATATGCTTTTAAATGTAAAATCAGGAAAGAAATTACGTTCAAAATTATTATTAGCTATTGCAGAAGAAAGTGAAATTGCTTTTAAAATTTGTGCAGCTATAGAATTGATACATCTTGCTAGTTTGTTACATGATGATATTATCGATGAGAGTGAATTAAGGCGTGGAGCAAGATCTGTTAATGCTGAATTTGGTACAAAAAATGCCCTTATGTTGGGTGATATTTTGTATTCAAAAGCCTTTTATGAATTAAGCAAAATGGATGCTAGATTTGCAAGTATTATTTCAGATGCTGTTGTAAAGCTTGCTATAGGCGAGCTTATGGATGTTGATTTAGGAGAGAAATTTAATATCGATAAAGAAGCTTATTTGAAAATGATCTATAATAAAACAGCTGTTTTGATTGAGGCAAGTGCAAGATGTGGGGCTATTTTAGCTGGATTGCATGAAAAAGATTTTGCAGAATATGGCAAAAATTTAGGGCTTGCTTTTCAAATGATTGATGATATTTTAGATATTAAGAGTGATGAAAAAATTCTTGGAAAACCTGCTATGAATGATTTTAAAGAGGGTAAAACTACCTTACCTTATATTTATCTTTATGAAAATTTACAAGAACAAGATAGGATATATTTGCAGTCTTTATTTAAAAAAGATTTAAATGAAAACGAAAAAGAATGGCTAAAAACTAAATTTGAAGAACAAAAAGCTTTAGAAAAAGCTATTTTAGAAGCTAAAACTTATGCAAAAAAGGCTAGCAAAGTGATTGAAAAATATGATAATAACAAGCTTAATGATATTATTAAAGCTATGATAGATAGGGAATTTTAATGTATTATTGTATATCTTTTACTCATAAAAATACAGATATTGCCTTAAGGGAAAAGTTAAGCTTTTCCAATGAAGCTAAAAAAAGTGAGTTTTTAAAAATCATTAGTACTCATGAAAATATTGAAGAATGTTTGGTTATAAGTACCTGTAATCGTGTTGAAATTATTGCTTTTGTAAAAATAGCTTGTGCTGAGTTTATTGTTAAATCCTTAGCTTTACTTTGTGATGTTGATAAAGATATTTTACTTGAAAAAGCTGATATTTTTGAAGATAGCGGGGCTATTCATCATCTTTTTTCTGTAGCAAGTTCTTTGGATAGTTTGGTGGTAGGGGAAACTCAGATAGCAGGACAATTAAAAGATGCCTTTATTTTTGCTTTAAAAAATAATTTTTGCGGAGTGCATCTTTCAAGAGCAGTGCATAGTGCTTTTAAATGTGCTGCTAAGGTACGCAATGAAACTCAAATTTCTAAAAATCCTATTTCTGTAGCTAGTGTTGCTGTGGCAAAAGCAAAAGAGCTTGCAGATTTAACGCAAAAAAAGGCTGTTGTTATTGGAGCTGGAGAAATGGGGGAACTTGCGGCAAAACATTTAATAGCTGCAGGTGCTAAAGTGATTATTTTAAATCGTGATTTGCAAAAGGCTAAAGATTTATGTGAGAGACTTGGTGTTTTAAGTGAATATGATAGTTTGGAAAATTTAAAAAAATATTTAAATCAGTATGAGTTTTTTTTCTCGGCTACCAATGCGCCAAATGCTATTATTACAAATTCTTTGATTGAAGAATTTCCTTATAAAAGGTATTTTTTTGATATTGCAGTTCCAAGAGATATAGATATAAATGAAAATGAAAACATATCTGTTTTTGCTGTAGATGATCTTGAAGTTGTAGTGCAAAAAAATTTAGCTTTAAGAGAACAAGAAGCTCGTATGGCTTATGGGATAATAGGTCGTGAAACAAGTGAGTTTTTTAGATATTTAAATGATTTAGCATTGATGCCTATTATTAAAGCTATACGCTTGCAAGCTAAAGAACATGCAGATAAACAACTTGAAATTGCGTTAAAAAAAGGATATTTGAAAAAATCTGATAAAGAAGAGGCTAGAAAGTTGATTCATCAAGTTTTTAAGGCTTTTTTACACACGCCTACTGTGAATTTGAAACATTTACAAGGTAAAATGCAAAGCGATACAGTGATTAATGCCATGCGTTATGTTTTTGATTTACAAAATAATCTTGAAGGTTTAAATCAATATAAATGCGAATTTAACATGGAGAATGATGATGAGATTTACTAAATTTTATGCACCAAGTTTAAAAGAAGCACCAAAAGATGCGAGTTTGCCTAGTCATATTTTTTTAACGCGTGCGGGTTTTGTAGAACAAATTGGTAGTGGACTTTATAATTTTTTACCTTTAGGAAAAAGGGTTTTAGATAAGATTAAAAATATAGTTAAAGAAGAAATGGATAAGGCAGGAGCACAAGAAGTAAATCTTAGTTTTGTTACTCCTGCAAGTTTATGGCAAGAAAGTGGGCGTTATAGTGTTTTTGGAAAAGAGCTTTTGCGTTTTAAAGACAGAAAGGAAAATGAATTTGTTTTAGGTCCAACGCATGAAGAAGCTATGCTTTCTTTGGTAAAAAACAAAATTACAAGCTATAAACAACTTCCTTTACATTTATATCAAATCGGGCTTAAATTTCGTGATGAGGCAAGACCAAGATTTGGGCTTTTAAGATGTCGTGAATTTTTAATGAAGGATGGATATAGTTTTCACGCCAATGAAGAGGATTTAACACGTGAATTTGAGCTCATGTATCAAACTTATTCTCAAATTTTGCAAAGAATGGGCTTAAATTTTAGAGCAGTAGAAGCTGATAGTGGGGCTATTGGCGGAAGTGGTTCTAAAGAATTTATGGTTTTGGCAAAAAACGGGGAAGATGATATTTTAATTTGTGAAAATTGTGATTATGCAGCTAATGTTGAAGCTGCAATTAGAGCTAAAAAAACTTGTCAGGATGAGCGTCCTGAGGCAAATTATGCAAGTAAATTTCACACTCCAAATATCAAAACTATAGAGTCTTTAGCACAATTTTTTAAAATCAATGCTTTTTATACGATTAAAGCAGTAATAAAAAAAGCTATTTATGAAAATGAAAGTAAATTAGTTGTGTTTTTTATAAGAGGGAGTGATGATTTACAAGAGATTAAGGCTCAAAATGCTTGCAATGCCCTTGAATTAGTTGATGCAAGCGAAGAAGAATTAGAAAAAGCAGGTTTGATTACTGGATTTATAGGATTTATAGGATTAAAAGATATAGATTTTTATGTAGATTTTGAGCTTGAAAATGAAAAACAAATGATTATGGGTGCAAATGAAAAAGATTATCATCTAATCGGCATTGATGTTGTTAATTTAAATAAAGATCGTTTTAAAGATTTGATTGAAGTTAAGGAAGGGGATTGCTGTGCAAAATGTGGAGCAAGATTAAAGCAAAGCAAGGGTATAGAAGTAGGGCATATTTTTAAACTTGGACAAAAGTATTCTAAAACAATGAATGCCAATTTCTTGGATGAAAATGGCAAAAGCCAAGCTTTTTATATGGGATGTTATGGTATAGGTATTTCACGTTTGTTGGCTGTGGCTATTGAAGCAAATCATGATGAAAAAGGATGTATTTGGAATAAAACTTTAGCTCCTTTTGTGCTTGAAATTATTGTTTCAAATGTTAAAGAACAAAAAGCCTTAGAATTTGCCAATAGGCTTTATGAAGATTTAATTAAACTTGGAGTAGAAGTATTGCTTGATGATAGAAATGAGCGTTTTGGAGTTAAAATGAATGATTTTGAACTCATAGGTTTTCCTTATGCACTAGTTATCGGTAAGGGATTGAAAGATAATGAAGTAGAGTTTATCCAAAGAGAAGGTTTGGCAAAGGAACTTATAAAAACTGATGAACTTATGGAAATTCTTAAAAAGAAAGTGTTATGAATTATAAATTAAGTTTAAGTCCTTTATTTGTACTTGAAATTATTGCAAGTGTGCTTTTTATTATTTTTTTTGGTTTTGGAAATTTTTTATTTTTTATACTTTTGAGTATAATTTTTGGTGTAGTTTTATTGGGTGTTTTTTGGAAAAATATGCTTGAATTTCAAATGAGTGGCTTAAAGGATATGTTAACACAATTTTCTTTTGTTATCGCAGGATTTTTATTTATTTTCCCAGGGATTATTACAAGTGCTTTTGGAATTTTTGTATTTTTCTTTGGTATTGCTTTGAAAATAATGACTAAATCAAAATATCAATACACTAAACAAGAGTATCAAAATTCTAATGAAGAAATCATTGATGTTGAAATTATAGAGGATAGAAAATGAAGCTTATTATCGCAACAAGAAAAAGTCAATTAGCTCTTTGGCAAAGTGAGCATGTGGCTCAAATTTTAAAAAACACGCATCAAATTGAAGTACTTTTAGAAGGTTTTAAAACAAAAGGTGATGTTTTACTAGATTCTCCTTTGGCAAAAATTGGTGGTAAAGGACTTTTTACAAAAGAACTTGAAGAAAGTATGTTAAGAAAAGAAGCACATTTAGCTGTGCATAGTTTAAAAGATGTACCTAGTTTTTTTCCTCAAGGTTTAGTTTTGGCAGCGGTAAGTAAAAGAGAAAAAAGCAATGATGCAATGTTAAGTCAAAATTATAAAGATTTTCTTTCTTTGCCAAAAGGTGCAAAAGTCGGTACTACAAGTCTTAGACGCAAGATGCAACTTTTATTGTTAAGGCCTGATTTAAAGATTATTTCTTTGCGCGGTAATGTCAATTCTCGTATAGAGAAATTAAAAAATAATGAATTTGATGCGATCATTTTAGCTATGGCAGGAATTAAACGTTTAAACTTAGATAAGCAAGTGAATTTTGTTTATGAATTTGGCAAGGATGAACTAATCCCTGCAGCCTCTCAAGGAGCTTTAGGTATAGAAAGCGTAAATGATGAAAAAATTTTAGAACTTTTAAAATGTTTAAATGATGAAAATGCTTTGATTGAAACAAGTATAGAACGAGAATTTATCGCTACTTTAGAAGGGGGTTGTCAAGTGCCTATAGGTATCAATGCAGAACTTTTAGGGGATGAAATTTGCGTGCGTGCAGTACTTGGACTTCCTGATGGAAGTGAAATTTTAAAAGATAAAAGAATGATTAAAAAAGATGATTTTAAAGGCTTTGGTGAAAAATTAGCCAGAGAATTTATGGCTAAAGGAGCTAGAGAGCTTTTAAAAAAAGCTGAAAGTATGATATGAAAGAATTTATTCAAATTTTAAAAGAAAATGATTTATTAAAAATTATTGAAGAGCCTATAGATGTAGATCTTGAAATCGCTCATTTAGCTTATATAGAAGCTAAAAAAGGAGAAAAAGGCAAGGCTTTGCTCTTTAAAAATCCTATAGATAAAAAATTAAACAAACAATATAAATTTCCTGTTTTAATGAATACTTTTTGCAATAAAAAGGCTTTAAATTTAGCTTTTGGACGTGATTATGAAGAAGTGGCTAGCGAAATTTCAAAACTGACTAAGTTTCATGTTCCTACTAGTTTTAAAGCAAAAATAGATTTTTTTACAAATTTGTTAAGCCTTAAAAATATTCCTCCTAAAAGGCTAAAAAAAAATAAAGCTTTATTTGATTATGAAATTTTAGATTCACTCGAAGAGCTTCCTGTGCTTAAAACTTGGAAAGAAGATGCAGATAAATTTATCACTATGGGGCAAGTTTATACGCAAAATTTAGATAAAACTCAAAATAATCTTGGCATGTATCGTTTGCAAGTAAGTAATAAAAATGAACTTTTAATGCATTGGCAAATTCATAAAGATGGAGCAAATTTTTATCACGAATACAAAAATGCTGGTTTTAAAAGAATGCCTGTAAGTGTGGCTATAGGTGGAGATCCACTTTACATTTGGTGTGCTCAAGCACCTTTGCCAAAAGGGATTTTTGAGCTTTTGCTTTATGGTTTTATAAAAAAGACTCCTGCAAAACTTACCCCTTGTGAAAATAGTATTTTTGTACCTTATAATAGCGATATAGTAATTGAAGGCTATGTAGATTTAGAAGAGTTTAAAATCGAAGGTCCTTTTGGAGATCATACAGGTTTTTATACACCTGCTGAACTTTTTCCTGTAATGAAAGTGGAAAAAATTTATGCTAAAAAAGACGCGATCTATCAAGCAACAGTTGTAGGAAAACCTCCTTTAGAAGATAAAATCATGGGACTTGCTACCGAAAGACTTTTTTTACCTCTGCTTCAAACTTCAGTTCCTGATCTAATCGATTATAATATGCCTGAAAATGGCGTTTTTCACAATCTTATTTTAGCAAAAATCGATGTAAAATATCCTGCTCATGCACAACAAATCATGCACGCATTTTGGGGAGTAGGACAAATGAGTTTTGTAAAACATGCAATTTTTGTGGATAAAAACGCACCTTCTTTGAAGGATTATGATGCTTTAATCCCGTATATTTTAAATCGTTTTGATACGGAAAAAATTTTAATTTCAGAAGGAATTTGTGATCAATTAGATCATGCTTCGCCTAATTCTTGTTTTGGGGGTAAAGCAGGACTTGATGCTTGTGAAGAAACGCAAGTAGAAGGGCTTGAAATTTTAGAAGATGAAAAATTACTAGAACTTTTTAAAACTAGGATAGAGCTTTTAAATTTAAAGCAATTCTATAAAGAAAGCAAAAGTCCTATAGTCTGTGTTTTATTAGATAAAAAGGAAAAAATTGAGCAAAGCTTTGACAAACTTTTAGAATTTAAAAAATATTTTAGAATTTTAGTATTTTTAGATACTGAAAATAAGCTTGAAAATCCTTATATGCTTGTATGGCGTGTGGTAAATAACATAGATGCTAAAAGAGATATTTTTATTAAAGAAAAAAGACTTGGAGTAGATGCAAGTGCTAAGGGTGAAGCTGAGGGTTATTTAAGAACTTGGCCTAAGCAAACAGATTGCACTAAAAGCGTGATAGAAGATTTAATCTTGCGTAATATTTTAGAAAATAATCCAGATCTTTTTAATAAATTTGAAATTTTTTAAGATAGTTGAGATTTTTTTAAAATTTTGGCACAGTTTTTGCTTATTGTTTTTTTATATTGAAAAATAAATTTTTTCTTTACTAGGTGTTCATAAATTTATAAATTTGTCGATATAAGCTTGTAACTAGCAATAAGAAATTTTAAAAAGGATTTTAAAATGGAGATATCGAAGGCAAATGGGCAAATGGATACAGCTTTGACAAACATTAGCCAAAGAACAAGTGAGACACAGGCTAGTTCAAACATTCAAACCGATAGAAGTCAAAGCCAAGGAGGCGATGATGGACAACAACAAAGTGTGAATGAAAAGTTAGCTGATATTACAAAAAAGTTAAATGAGCAAATGGATTCTTTAGATACTAATGTTCGTTTTGGTTATAGCGATAAAATTAATTCCATGTATATTAGCGTGACTGAAAAAAGTACTGGAAGGGAAATTCGTCAAATTCCTAGTGAAGAGGCTATGAGACTAGCTGAGTATTTTAGGGATGTGATAGGAATGATATTTGATAAGGAGAGTTAAAAATGGCATTTGGTAGTTTATCTAGTTTAGGATTTGGTTCTGGAGTTTTAACTCAAGATACTTTAGATAAGTTAAAAGAAGCAGAGCAAAAAGCTCGCATTGATCCTTATACTAAAAAAATCGAAGAAAATACAACTAAACAAAAAGATTTAACTGAAATAAAAACAAAATTGCTTACGTTTCAAACCGCAGTTTCTTCTTTAGCAGATGCAACAGCTTTTGCAAAAAGAAAAGTAAGTGCTAGTGTTACCACTAATCCTCCAGCAAGCCTAACAGCTAGTAGTGGGGTATCTTTACAAAGCATGAAAATAAATGTTAAGCAACTTGCTCAAAAAGATGTTTATCAAAGCAAAGGTTTAGCAAATGATGGTGGGTATGTTGATCCTGATTTAGGGGATAAACAAGCTTCTTTTACGCTTATTCAAAATGGAAAACAATATACTGTTACCTATGATAAAAACACAACCTACAGAGATTTAGCTGATAAAATTAATGAAGCTACAGGTGGCGAGATCGTTGCAAAGATTGTAAATACAGGTGAAAAAGATGCTCCTTATCGTTTAACTTTAACCAGCAAGGAAACCGGAGAAGATAATGCTATCGGGTTTTTTGATGGATATAAAGATGATAAAGGAAGATATGTAGTTGATAAAAATGCTTCAAAGCTTTTTTCAAATCTTGGTTGGGAATTAGATAAACCTTTATCAGATACTGCAGGAAGAGAAGGAAGTGTCGATGGTGATTATATTCTTACTCTTGATTCAGAAACTTTTAAGGGTTATGGGATAAAAGATAATGAAGAAAGTCCTTTACATATACAAAAAGCTCAAAATGCTGAATTTACCCTTGATGGGGTTAAGATGATACGCCAAAGTAATACTGTGACAGATCTTGGTGTTGGACTTACTTTAACCTTGAATAAAACTGGAGAAATTGATTTTGATGTTCAGCAAGATAATGAAGCTGTAACTAAGGCTATGCAAGAATTAGTAGATGCTTATAATGACTTAGTAACCAATCTTAATGCTGCTACTGATTATAATTCTGAAACAGGAACTAAAGGAACTTTACAAGGTGTAACTGAAGTAAATTCTATACGTTCTAGTATACTTTCTGCTTTGTTTGATTCTCAATCAGTTAGTGGAACTGTAATTGATGATAATGGCAACAAAGTTAATGCTACAGTTATGCTTTCTATGCAAGATTTTGGTTTAACTTTGAATGATGCTGGGACTTTAAGTTTTGATTCTTCTAAATTTGAAAGCAAGGTAAAAGAAAATCCTGATTTTGCGGAAAGTTTTTTTGCAGGTATCACTCAATATCAAGATATTTCTCATACTGGAGACTTGATTAGAAAAGATAGTTTAAAAGATTATTTAACTCCTAAAGAAGAATCTGGTGATAGTGTTGAAACAAGAAGCGAAGATGACAAATATAAAGGGATCGAATTTAAACCAGGTGAATTTAAGATAGTTTATAATGGTCAAACCTATGATATATCAAAGACTACAAGTGGTGAAAATTTTGTACTTACTGGGTCAACTGAAGAAGAAATGCTTAAAAATTTGGCTACTCATATCAATAGTCTTGGTATAGATGGTTTAAAGGTTAAAGTTGAAGAATATAATAAAAACGGAGAAGAAGGTTTTAAACTTAAATTTAGTGGCGATGGAAGTTCTGATTTTTCGATTAAAGGAGATGCTAACAAATTACAATTATTTGGTTTAAGCGAAACCACTATAGCTGCAAAACCTATAGAAGGTAAAGGTATCTTTGCTCAACTTAAATCAACACTTCAAGGGATGACAGGAACAAATGGTTCATTAACTAAATATGATGAGAGTTTAACTAATGATACTAAATCTTTAAATGAATCAAAAAAATCAGCTCAAGATATGATCGATGCAAGATATGATACAATGGCAAATCAATGGTTGCAATACGAGAGCATCTTAAATAAACTCAATCAGCAATTAACAACTGTGACTAATATGATCAATGCAGCAAATAATTCTAATAATTAAGGATAAAAAAGATGCAAAATAATTTAGCTTATAATGCCTATTCTCAAAATCAAGCGGGGATAGAATCTCCGCAAAAACTTATTGAAATGCTTTATGAGGGAATTTTGCGTTTTTGTGCAAGAGCTAAAGTGGCGATAAGAAATGAAGATATAGAGCAAAGAGTGTATTTTGTAAAAAGAACAACAGCTATTTTTATAGAGCTTATCAATACTTTAGATTATGAAAAAGGTGGAGATGTGGCGCATTATTTAAGTGGGCTTTATACAAGAGAAATTCAACTTTTGTCTTTGGCAAATTTAGAAAATAACGAAGAAAGAATTAATGAAGTTATAAATGTAACCAAAGGTTTACTAGAGGCTTGGAGAGAAGTGCATAATAATGAAACAATGGCTCAATGATTTTAAACTCGCGTTAATTCAAGAAGATGTTAACAAACTTAAAAATTTACTTGATGAACTTGATATGAAAGCTTTTGTTAAAAATTTAGCCAAAAAATCGCCTTCAGAAGATTTTTTAAAAGAAAATGCAAATGATGTATTTTATCAAGTTCAAGCTCTTTTGCAAGAAGCTGTTACACTAATCGAACAAAAGAAAAAAACAAAGGCTGTTGAAATTCAAAAATTTCAAAAAGCGTTGACATATTTTAAATCTTAAAAAGCATAGCGATAAGCCGAGTTCTGTCTTGAATGCTCATTTATCTAGTTTTGTTTTTGCAAACAAAATCAAGCGAAGGGTTAAAACAAAGACGCTAACCATCCCTTCTTGCTGCACATTGGGTTTACATAGCCGAAATTGTTGCCAAAATCGCTGGTGGGCTTTTACCCCGCCGTTTCACCTTTTCCACTTGTGTGGTAGTTTTCTTTCTGTTGCACTATCCCTTAGGTTGCCCTAGCCATCTGTTAGATGGAATGTTTGTCTTTAGCAGCTCGGACTTTCCTCTTCTAAAAAGAAGCGAGCATTTACTATGCTTTAAATTTAAATTTTAGCGTAATTTCACTTATTTTTTTATCAAATAAAATAATTTTATTGTGATATCAATTAAAATTTGATAAAATTACCTTTTATTTTTTAGCAAAGGAAATTTATGGCGTCTTATTCAATGGGTGATTTAAAAAAAGGACTTAAAATAGAAATTGATGGAATTCCTTTTAAAATAGTTGAGTATCAGCATGTAAAACCAGGTAAAGGTCCTGCTTTTGTGCGTATTAAAATCAAATCTTTTATTGATGGTAAAGTACTTGAAAAAACTTTTCATGCAGGCGATAAATGCGAAGCTCCAAATCTAGAAGATAAAACCATGCAGTATCTTTATGATGATGGTGAAAATTGTCAATTTATGGATACTCAAACTTATGAACAAGTAGCAATTAGTGATGAAGATGTGGGTGAGGCAAAAAAATGGATGCTTGATGGTATGATGGTAGATGTACTTTTTCATAATGGCAAGGCTATCGGTGTAGAAGTTCCACAAGTTGTTGAACTCAAAATCATCGAAACAGCTCCAAATTTCAAAGGTGATACTCAAGGATCAAATAAAAAACCAGCTACATTAGAAACAGGTGCGGTAGTGCAAATTCCTTTTCATGTGTTAGAAGGTGAAGTTATACGCGTTGATACTGTGCGCGGTGAGTATATAGAAAGAGCGAACAAATAATACAAAAAAAGCTTTTGGACTATTCCAAGGCTTTTTTAAATTTATATAAAATTTATTTTGTTACTTAATTTCTCATTCCATTCTTAAAAATGTTTTTTTAAACTTTTCTTCAATTTAAAATTTCTATAATATTTCTAATTTATATTGTGGAGATGGTTAATGGAATGGTTACTTCTTGCTTCTATACCTTTGATTGTTTTAGGTTTTGCTTTAAAGATTAACCCTTTTTTAGTAGTAACTTCAGTTGGAATTTATGCTGGACTTGTTTCAGGTTTTGATTTTGTTAAGGTTGTTAGTGATATAGGAAAATCTTTTGTAGATAATCGCTATGTTGCTATAATTTGGCTTATTTTACCTTTGCTCGCTGTTTTGGAACGCAAAGGCTTAAGAGAGCAGGCTAAAAATTTAATATCCAAAATAAAAGTTGCCAGTACGGGACGAATTTTAATGTGTTATTTTATTTTTAGACAAGTTACTGCAGCTTTAGGGCTTTTATCTTTAGGTGGACATGCACAGATGATAAGACCTTTAATAGCTCCTATGGCAGAAGCTGCAGCTAAGCTTAAATTTAAAAACTTAACACATAAAGATAGTCAAAAAATCAAAGCTTTTTCTGCGGGAACGGATAATGTTGCTGTATTTTTTGGAGAGGATATTTTTATAGCCGTGCATTCTATTTTATTTATTAAAGCTTTTTATGAGAGCAATGGTATTATTGTTGAGCCATTACATTTATCAGTTTGGGCTATACCAACTGGAATTTTGGCTTTAATTATCCATTGCTCTAGACTTTATTTATTTGATAAAAGATTAGAAAAAACTTATAAAGGGTTGAGTGATGATAAGTCTTGATTTGCTTTATTATATTGTAGGAATTTTATTTTTAGTTTTTGGAATTTTAAGTTTTTCTAATCAAGCTAAAGATATAAAATCAAGAATAAGTGGCGGGATATTTTGGATAAGTTATAGTTTTACTTTTTTACTAGCAGGAATTTTACCTCATTTTGTGATGGGTTGTATAGTGATTTTACTAGCACTTATAGCAGGGTTTAATTTATTAAAACCAGCAAAGATTGAAGTTAGCAAAGAAGAAAAAGAATACGAGATAAAACATGCAAATATTTATAAAAATAAACTTTTTATTCCTGCTTTAATGGTTCCTTTGATTACACTTATTGGGACTTTTTTATTTCCTTATTTGAGTTTTTTTGAAAATAAAAATGCTACATTGATGGCTTTGATTATAGGTATAATTATTTCTTCAGTAGTTGCTTGTTTTATGTTTAAGACTTCTCCTAAAAGAGCTGTTAAAGATGCAGCACATACTATGGATCATATTAGTTGGGCGGCGCTTTTACCGCAAATTTTGGCTACACTTGGAGTAGTTTTTGTTTCTACAGGAATGGGCGATCAAGTATCTAAACTTTTATCTAGTTATATTAGTTTAGATAATGCTTTTATTGCGGTCGCTGTGTATTGTATCGCTATGGCGCTTTTTACTATAGTAATGGGTAATGCTTTTGCAGCTTTTCCTGTGATTACTGCTGCTATTGCTTTGCCGATTTTAATCATACAAATGCATGCAAATCCTGCTATTATAGGAGCGATTGGAATGCTTAGTGGATTTTGCGGAACTTTAATGACGCCTATGGCTGCAAATTTTAATATAGTTCCTGCAGCGCTTTTAAATTTGGATGATAAAAATGGCGTAATTAAAGCTCAGTTTATGTCAGGACTTGTTTTGCTTGTAGCTAATATCTTTTTAATGTATTTTTTAGCTTTTAGATTTTAAGGAGAAAAAATGGAAAAATTTATAAAACAATTTAGCTTTATTGCACTAGAAAATATTTTTAGAGAATTACCAAATAAAATTACACATTCTTTTAATGATATCAATGATATTAAACCGCCAAAACTTATGTATCCTATATTTTATGGTTCTTATGATTGGCATTCTAGCGTGCATTCTCACTGGCTTTTGGTGAAAATTTTAAAAGATTTTTCTCATTTTGCTCCAAAGGATGAAATCATCAAAGCTCTAGATTCTCAATTTAGCAAAGAAAAAGCAGAAGGAGAACTTAAGTATCTTCAAAACCCTGTACACAAAGGTTTTGAAAGACCTTATGGTTGGGGATGGTTTTTAAAACTGGCTTTGGAAATAAATTTACTTGCTAAAGAAAGTGACAAAGCTGAAATTTGGGCTAAAAATTTAGAAGGCATAGCTGGTTTTTTTGTTAAAGAATTTAAGGAGTTTTTGCCTAAGATGGATTATCCTATACGAGTTGGAACTCATTTTAATAGCTCTTTTGCTTTGTATTTTGCTTTAGAATATGCAAGATTTAAAAAAGATCAAGAATTGGAGTATTGCATCATCCAAAGTGCTAAAAAGTGGTTTTTAAATGATAAAAATATGCAAGCTTTAGAACCTTGTGGAGATGAGTTTTTATCTCCTATTTTGATGGAAGCGGTGCTTTTAAGCGCTGTTTTACCTAAAAATGATTTTGTAAAATTTTTTAAAGCATATTTGCCAAATTTAGAAATAAAAGAGCCTGCAACTTTATTTACCCCTGTGAGTGTGAGTGATAGGAGCGATGGCAAAATAGCACATTTAGATGGGCTAAATTTAAGTCGTGCTTGGTGTTTTAAAATACTTTCAAATTTTTGCGATGAAAATTTAAAAATTCTTTTAAGAAACAATGCTACAGAGCATTTTAATAAAGCCATAGCTCATATAGAAGATGATTATCTTGGGTCGCATTGGCTAGGAAGCTTTGCTTTGCTTGCTATGGATGTGGATATTTTATAAAAAATTTATAAGATGAGTAATTTTGTTACTAAATAGATATTTTTTAAATTTAAATTTTGTTTTTATGCTTTGAAAAATATATTTTTTGATATTATAAACCCTATATATTTTAAAGGAAGATAATGGTTTTTTTAATCATCTCTAGTATTATAGTGGCTATTATTTTGGGCTATATTACTAGACATAATGTTGGAATTTTTGCTATGATTTTTGCTTATATTATAGGAGCTTTTTTTATGGATTTGGCTCCTAAAAAAATCATAGCTTTTTGGCCTATTTCTATATTTTTTGTTATTTTTGCTGTTTCATTGTTTTATAATTTTGCAACCATAAATGGAACTCTTGAAAAATTAGCTGGACATTTGATGTATCGTTTTGCTAATCATCCTTATTTGCTTCCTTTTGTTATTTTTGTGGTTAGTGCTATTATAGCTGCTTTAGGAGCAGGTTTTTATACAGTTTTAGCTTTTATGGCACCACTTACTTTTTTACTTTGCGATAAAATCGGTTTAAGTAAAATTGCTGGAGCTATGGCTATAAACTATGGTGCTTTGGGAGGAGCAAATTTTATGACTTCTCAAAGTGGGATTATTTTTCGAGGATTGATGGAAAATTCAAGTATTGAAGCAAATGAAGCTTTTGTAAATTCTAGTATTATTTTTGCTTTTACTATAATTTTGCCTATTGTGGTATTATCTTTTTTTGTGTTTAATGCTTTTAAAAATAATATAAAAATCAGTGTTATTTCAAAACCTGATTCATTTGATTATAAACAAAAAACTACTTTAATTCTCATGTTTATGATGATTGTTGTTGTTTTAATCTTTCCTGTGCTAAATATTATTTTTCCACATAATGAGACAATTAGTTATTTTAATAAAAAAATAGATATAGCTATGATAGCTATGATTTTTGTTGCCATTGCTTTATTTTTAAAATTAGCCGATGAGAAACAAGTTGTTGCTTTAATTCCTTGGGGAACTTTAATAATGATTTGTGGAGTAGGGATGTTAATTAGCATAGCGGTTGAAGCAGGGGCTATAAAATTATTTTCAGATCTTGTAGAAAATGAGATTAATGTGATTTTTATTCCACTGATAATGTGTGCTATTGCAGCTTTTATGTCGCTTTTTTCAAGCACTTTAGGTGTAGTTACTCCAGCGCTTTTTCCTATAGTTCCAAGTATAGCTGCAAGCAGTGGATTAAGTGAGGCATTGCTTTTTTCTTGTATTGTTGTAGGGGCTCAAGCTTCTGCTATTTCTCCTTTTTCTTCTGGAGGAAGTTTAATTTTAGGATCTTGTCCTGATAAATATAAGGAAAAATTATTTAAAGATTTACTTATAAAAGCTGTGCCTATAGGATTTATGGCGGCGATTTTAGCTACTATTATAATGAGTTTTATTTTATAAGGATAATTTAATGAAGATTGATACTCACGCACATATATTTTTAAAAAAATTAAATGTGGTTGCAAATGCAAGATATAAGCCCGATTATGACGCTAGTTTTAAAGATTATAAAGCAAATTTAGATCATTATGATTTTGATAAAGGGGTTTTAGTTCAACCAAGTTTTTTAGGAGTTGATAATGAATTTTTGCTTCAGAGTATCGAAAAAGATGAAAATATAAAAGCTATAGTTGTGGTTGATGAAGGTATTAAATTTGATGAGCTTAAAAAACTCAAAGAGAGAAAAGCTTGTGGGGTTAGACTAAATTTAATTGGCAAAGAATTGCCAGATTTTAAAAGTGTAATTTGGACTCAATTTTTTGAAAATTTAAGCAAACTTAAAATGCAAATAGAAATTCAAAGAGATTTAGATAATAATCTTGTCAATATTGTTGAAAATTTAATTCCTTATGGTTGTAATATTGTTATCGATCATTTAGCAAGAGCTAATGCAGACTTAACAAATTTAGAAGAACTATTTTGCTTAAAAAATTCTAGAATATTTTTTAAAATTAGCGGTTTTTATAGGGCAAAAATAGACTATGCTAATAATGAACAAGCTGTAAAATTTGCAAAGAAAATGTATGAAATTTTAAAAGAACATTTTCCGCTTAGTAATTTTATTTTCGGAAGCGATTGGCCACATACAAATTTTGAAAGCAAAGTCAATTTTTTGTCTGCTTTAGAGGCTTTTAATGAAATTGTTGTTTCTAAAAAAGAGCAAGAACAAATTTTAGGGGATAACGCTTGTGCTTTGTTTGACTTTTAAGCTTTTTGTTTTATCCTAAAGATGTATTTTGCAATGCGTTCAAAATGCACTCTTAGATAAGGTTTGTAAATTACAAAACCACCTAAAAGTCCTAAAATGCTTCCTATTACGACATCAATTAAACGTGCAAGTAATAATGTATTTGCATTTTCGCTCATAAAATTAGCTGCTTCTGAAAGATAAGTAGCATAAGGAGTAAAAAAAATCATAGCTAAAGCATAGTTCCGATTGACTAAAAATTGTCCTATAAAAAATAAGGACATCATGAGTAGAACAAATTCAATATTGTAAAATTGTTTAGATAAAAGCCACCATGCAAAACATACTCCTAAGCCCGTTCCTATGATACGTTGAATTTGTTTAATCCATATAGAGTTTAAAGTTACACCTTGCATAATAGCTGTGCAAGAAATGGCTATCCAATAACTTCTTTCAAGTTCTAAAAAGGTGCCTAAAAATATAGAAAAAGCTACAAAAAAACCCATGATCAAAGAATCCACAAAAACTGCATCAAAACCTATGTATTCTCTAGGTGGAATTTCGCCAGGCAAAGCATTTTTAAATCCATAAATCACAACGATAGAATATAACAAAGCCATTAAATTAGCTACCATTGCTCCAAGAAAAACAAGACCCACTAAAAAGATAAAATCCTTAGCTTCAAAAGGAGAATAAGCTCCTAAAACACAAGAAAATACAAAGAAAAAATATCCAGGTGCACTAATGTTATAATATCTAATTAAAACAGAACTTCCCATAGCTACAAGTCCTATTGGGATAAATGTAAAAATTGAAGGTAAAAAATGAGTTAAAATTCCTAAGAAAAAACTAGAAACTATACCAAAAGAACAACACATCACAACAGCCATTCTATGATATAAAGGAGTGTTTGGAACATATAAAAAAGATAAAGCTCCTATCATGGCAATAAGCCCATAATTTAATTTTCCAAAAAATACACTAAGCCCTAAAACTATACCCACGCCTAAAGCCGCAAAAAAAGGCATTTGCCAAACTTGCTCGCTTGAATTTAGTTTAGCAACTTCTTTAAAGTGTTGCTTTAGCATTTCTATTTTATTCACTCTCGTATTTGCCCTTCTCCATTAATTATATATTTATAAGTGCAAATATCTTCAACCCCCATAGGACCTCTTGCATGCAATTTGCTGGTTGAAATTCCAACTTCTCCACCAAAGCCAAATTCTCCTCCATCGCTAAAACGCGTCGAAGCATTAGCATAAATGCAAGATGAGTTTATAAGGCGTTGGAATTTGGTTATATTTGAAGCATCATTTGAGATAATGCTTTCAGAATGTAAGGAGCTGTGTTTGTTGATATGTTCTATAGCTTCATCGCAATCTTTTACTAATTTTATGCTTATAGCAAAATCAAGCCATTCTGTATCAAAGGTGCTTTCATCTGCTTTAAAAATTTCTAAATTTGAGTTGTTAAAATAAGCCAAAGCATTTTCATGAGCATGAATTTTTACCTTAAATTTTTCAAATTCAGGGATTAAAAGACTTATAAAATTTTTAGCAATTTTTTCATGTATTAAAAGCGTTTCTAGAGCATTACAAACACTTACTCTTTGACACTTTGCATTAAGGATTATTTTTAAAGCCATATTTAAATCAGCACTTTCATCTATAAAAGCATGGCATAAACCTTTATCTTGTTTGATAAGAGGAATTTTTGTATTGTTAGCAATTTTTTGTATCATACTTGAACTTCCACGAGGTATGATTACATCAATTAAATCATCAAAGGCTAGAATTTGCATGATTTCATCTCTTTGGCTAAACATAGCAAAACAATCTTGTAGATCAAATTCCTTAAGTGCTTTGTAGATAAGATCGAAAATGATTGCATTTGTAAATTTTGCTTCACTTCCACCTTTAAATACGCAAGCATTAGAGCTTTTTATCATCAAAGCTATAATTTCAGCACTAAGAGAGGGTCTTGCTTCGTAAATTACACAAATTAATCCCAAAGGGATGCTTACTTTTTGTATATTTAAACCCGCGTAATTTTTCCAGCCTTTAGAAATTTTACCTATAGGATCTTCTATATAAGCGATCTTTTCTAAACTTTTACAAAGAGTTAAAATACGTTTTTCATCTAAGAAAAGTCTATCTTGCATCGCTCCACCTTTTGTAAAATTTACCATATCTTTTTCATTTGCTTCTAAAATAACTTTGAAATTTTCTCTTAAAATTTGAGCTAATTTTAAAATAGTTTTTTCTTTATCTTTAGGTGTTAAGTTAAGTAGTTTTTGAGAATTTTTCTTAATATTTTCAAGCAAATTTCGCATTTTTAATCCTTTATTTACAAAAAACTTGATAAATTATACAAAAAAAATTAGAATTGAAAGGTAAATATCAATGAAAAAAATAGATTTAATTATAGTAGGTGCAGGCCCAACAGGCATAGGTTGTGCAGTTGAAGCTAAGCTTAAAAATAAAGAAGTTTTGATACTGGAAAAATCAAATAATATTTGTCAAACCTTAATGCAGTTTTATAAAGATGGTAAAAGAGTAGATAAAGCCTATAAAGGATGCGAAGGAACTAATCATGGGCATGTTCCTTTTGAAGATGGCACTAAAGAAAGCACTATAGAAACTTTTAAAAATATTTTAAAAGAGTATGATATAGAAGTTGAGTTTGGCTCTGAAGTTGAGAGTGTTAAAAATGAAAATGAAGTTTTTTTAGTAAGTACAAGTAAAGGTAATTATGAGTGTAGAAATATTATCGTTGCTATAGGTAGAATGGGCAAACCTAATAAACCTGATTATAAGCTTCCTATGACTTTAACAAAAATCATTAATTTTAATGCTAATTCAGTTTTGGGAAATGAAAAAATTCTTGTTGTAGGTGGGGGAAATTCAGCAGCAGAATATGCTGTAGATTTATCTAACTCAAATCAAGTTAGCCTTTGTTATCGCAAAAAAGAATTTACAAGATTAAATGATATTAATCTTAAAGATATTAATGAAGCTGGAAATTCGGGCAAAGTGGAGTTAAAACTAGGAATTGATATTAGCGAAGTAGAAGACGATAATGGTAAGGCTAGGGTAAATTTTACTGATGGCACGAATCAAACTTATGATAGAATTATTTATGCCATTGGAGGTTCTACTCCGCTTGATTTTTTGCAAAAATGTGGAATCAAAGTTGATGAAAAAGGTGTACCTTTAATGGATGAAAATAAACAAAGCAACGTTAAAGGTATTTTTGTAGCAGGAGATATTGCTACTAAAAACGGAGCGAGTATAGTTACAGGACTTAATGATGCTGTAAAAATTCTTTCCGTACTTTAAAATTTAGCCTTTGGGCTAAATTTGACTTATTAACAAGTAAATTTTATAATTGTTTTTTTTACTTTAATTTAAAAATCTATGAAAATGCAAAATAAAATCAATATAAAAGAAATGATTAGAATTTATCGTTTAAATTTCTATATTTTAGGTCTCCAAGCACTCTATTAGCGTCTTTAAAAATATTTTATTTTAATATTTTTAAAGGATTTATATGTCAAATATTTTTAGCACTTTAAGCCCTTTTAGGCTTTTTATTAAATACGCTGTGCCAAATGTTATAAGCATGGCTTTTATTTCTTTTTATTATGTAGTTGATGGAATTTTTGTTGGAAAATACCTAGGAAGCCATGCTTTAGCAGCCTTGGCTTTAATTATTCCTTTTGTTATGATGTCTTTTGCTTTAGCGGACATGATCGTTATAGGCTCAGCAGTTCAAATTTCTATGCATTTAGGTTTAGGTAAGAAAAATTTAGCCAAAAAAATATTTAGTTCAAGTATATTGATTATTTTTCTAATCTCATGTTTTATTGGAATTTTAGAATATTTTTTAAGCCCTATTTTAATCAGCTATTTAAATGTTAATGATGAGATTAAAATTATGGCTAAAGAATGTATGCTTATTTTTGCTTTATTTGCACCCTTTACTATGCTTTCTTTTGCTTTGGATAATTATTTAAGAATTTGTGGAAAAGCTACTTATAGTATGGTAATGAATGTAATTATAGCATTGAGTAATATAGTGTTTGATTATATTTTTATAGTTGAATTGGGTTGGGGATTATTTTCAGCAGCTCTTGCAACTTGTTTAGGACTTGTTTTAGGTGGTATTTTTGGAATTTTTCCTTTTTTATTTGAAAATTTAGAGCTTAAATTTTCAAGTTTATATATGAATTTAAGAATTTTTAAAAATATTCTTTATAATGGTAGCAGTGAATTTTTTGGTAATATTTCAGGTTCTTTATATAGTGTTTTTGCAAATTTTGTTTTACTAAAAATTTCTAATACTCAAGCTGTGGCAGCTTTTTCTATTATTTTATACATTGATAGTTTTATTATCATGCTTATTATTGCTATAGGTGATGCGATGCAACCTGTACTTAGTTATAACTATGCTAAAAAGGATTTTTTAAGAATAAAAGCCATTATGAAAGTAGCATTTTTTGCAGGAGGAATTTTATCTTTATTTTCTATGATAGTTATATTTATATTTGGAGAAAATTTAATAGCACTTTTTGCAAAAGAGAATGATCAAGAGTTTAAAAATTTTGCTTATACAGCTTTGATGCTTTTTACTTTTAATTATCTTTTTGCATGGTTTAATGTTTTAAGTGGTTCTTTTTTGACAGCTTTTAACAAAGCAAGTTTTTCTTTGATTTTAAGTTTAAGTCAAAATTTATTTATGCCTTTATGTTTTCTTTTGATTTTATCTTATTTTATAGGTTTAAATGGGGTATGGCTAAGTCCATTTTTTGCTGAATTTTGTGTTTTGATTTTAACTTGGATTTTTTTAAAAAAGATTTTTAAAGATCTATCTTCATAAAATGATAGATCTTTTTAATTTTATCAAAGGAGTTTTTTATACTTTTAAAATTTATATCCTATTCCGGTTAAGACAACTTGATAGGTTTCATCATAAAAGCCTATATCACTATTTCTTTTTTCTATACCATAATTTGCAAAACCATAAAGTCCATTATATCCTAAAAATTGATTTTTAATAAGTTTTAGATTAAGTTTAACTATATTGCCATCTTGTTTTTTATGAAAAATAGGATCTGTTCCTACTGCTTCATATTTACTAAGATTTAAATTTGGGGTAAAAATATAATTATTAGCAAAAGCTAAATTCGCTCCTACGCTAAAACCATATCTTGAATAGCTTTGAGCTTTTCCATCTGCATCATTATAATCATAGTTTAATCCTAAATTTAATAAATTATAGTTGTAATTTAGTTCAAGCTCATGATAATATCCTTCTCTTTTTAAAGAGCTATACCCAACAGCATCTTTATCGTATTTATTTTTACCAAATAAGTATGAAGTGGTAAATTTTCCAAAGTTGCTTTCATAGAGTTGAGAGATTTTAAAACCATATCTATTAACATCAGTTTCTTCTCTATTGCCTAAAAAATAAGGATCTGCATAAGCTTTTTCTCTTAAAGAAGAAATTAAAGAAAAAGAAGTACTAAAATGATCTAAATAAGCCATTTCATAGCCTAATGATATGCCACTAATATCCCTTCCATTATAGTTTTTAACAAAAACTCTATCATTATTTATAAGGTTACCATAGTAAAGTTCTATACCAACAAAAGGAATGAAAGAAGAATCTGAATTATCAGCATTATAATTACTTAGATGATCACTATCTGCCAAGGTTGAAAGGTTGCTTTTAATATCTCTTGCACCTATGCCTACGCTTAAATTTCCACTAAAACCTTCTTGAAATTCTACAGCCATAGCTGAATGGGCTAAAATGGATGCTAAAATACATGAAAATAAATGTTTTTTCAAATGTTCTCCTATAAATTAAAGTTGTATTTACATTGTAACTAATATTACTTTAAATATTTATAAAAATTATTAGGTTTTATATTTTAAGTTTTTTTGGATAGAATTTTTAAACCATTTTTATATTTATAAGGAATTTGAGTGCAACAAGAGTATTATGATTTGGATTTAGAACGAGCTGTTTTAAGTAGTTGTATCATGAGTGAAGAAGCTTATGCTAGCATAGCAGGTGATATTGGTCCAAAAGATTTTAGTCTTAAGGCACATCAAGATATTTTTAAAGCGATTATGGCTTGTTCTAGTCAAGGAGTTCCTATTTCTGTTAGTTTTTTAAGAAAATATGAAAAAATAGATGAGCAAATTTTAACAGAAATTCTTGCTACTCCTTCTATGGTAGATTTGCCTGCTTATGTAAATGAACTTCGTGAAAAATCCATCAAAAGACAACTTTTGAATTTTGCACATATTTTACCTACTCGCATTAATGAAAATCGTGCTGTGAGTGAAATTGCAGATGAAATTGGTAAAGAGATTTTTAATATTACAAATTGTGTTAATTCAAAGGATATTAAAGATATTAAAGTTGTATTGTCAGAACTTTTTGAGGAATTTAAAAAACAAAAAACCTTAGAAAATAAAAATATTGTAGGGCTTGATACAGGTTTTGAAGGTTTAAATAAAATGACAAAAGGTTTTAAAGGAGGCGAACTCATCATAATTGCTGCACGTCCAGGTATGGGAAAAACTACTTTATGTTTAAATTTCATTGATAAGGTTTTAAGACAAAATAAAGGAGTGGCTTTGTTTTCCCTTGAAATGCCTGCAACTCAAATCATGCAAAGAATGCTTTCCTCAAAAACCTCTATTCCTTTACAAAAAATTTTAACTGCAGATTTAAACGATGATGAATGGGAACGTTTAGGGGATGCTTGCAATGATTATAGCCAAAAGAAATTATATATCTATGACAGTGGTTATGCTACTATTGCTGATGTAAGGGCTATTTTAAGGCGTTTGAAATCTCAAGATGAGACTATAGGACTTTGTGTAATTGACTATATTGGACTTATGATGAGTAATTCAAATTTTAATGATAGGCATTTGCAAGTTAGTGAAATTTCAAGAGGACTTAAGCTTTTAGCTAGAGAGCTTGATATGCCTATTATCGCACTTTCACAACTTAATCGTAGTTTAGAACAAAGAGCAAATAAACGTCCATTGATGAGCGATTTACGAGAAAGTGGAGCTATAGAGCAAGATGCAGATGCTATTTTATTTGTATATCGTGATGAGGTTTATAGAGAACAAGAAGAAAAAGAAAGGGAGAATAAAGCTAAAGCTGAAGGTAAAGCTTATCAAAGAATTTTTATACCAAATGCTATGCAAGAAAATGCTGAAATTATTGTCGGAAAAAATAGAAACGGACCTGTTGGAACTATAGAAGTGATATTTTTAAAAGAAAAATCATGTTTTGTAGATAAGCCTATGGGTTATGAAACTACTGAATTTGTAGATTGATTTTTAATTAAAATTAATTCACTTATCATTAAAACATTTTAAACTTTATTATATTTTTTATCAATAAATTTAATCTCATTAACTTAAAACATACTTTAAAATAAACTTTAAATTGAAAGTTTATAGTTATATAATAATTATTATTTAATAATATTTTAAGTATATTTGCTTTATTATTCCACGATTTTATTTTTATATTTTATATTACTCTAAAATATAATTTATAAATATTAATATACAGGGAGGAAATTTCATTGAACAAAAATCTTTCATTAGGCAAAGTATGCTATGGGGGGGGGATTGAAAAAAATCAATCTTCTTCAAAAAACTAGTTCTTTCTTTAGTTACAATTTCTTTCTTAGCGAGTTGTGCTAATGCTACATTAAATTCTGAAATAAAAACTTATGATGAAGTAAATAAAAATCTTAAGGCTAGATCAGCAAGTGTTTATAGTTCTCAATCTAGTAATACTACTATAAATGAATCTTTAAGTTCTACTCATACTATAAGTGGAAGTAATAATACTCTTATTGTAGAAAGTAGTGGAACTATACAAGTTTCAGGTAATAACAATAAAGCCGTTGATTTTACACAAGGCTCTTCAACTTCTACTTTTTTAAACCAAGGAACTCTTCAAGGTGGAAGCAATACAGCTAGTGTTAATTTAGGAACCAATAATCAAAATGGTGCTACTATAGAAACTTTTACTAATGAAGGCATTATAGGTAATGGTTCTTCTAAATTTGCAATCACAGTTTGGGGAAAATCTGATAATAAATCTACAATCAATAATTTTAGCAATAGTGGAACCATACATTCAAATGCTGGTGAAAGTATTTATCTTGGCAATACTGAGATTAAAACTTTTAGCAATAGCGGAACTATTAAAAGTAATAGTGGCCATGGGGTAAATATAGCCAGTGGGACAAGTATAGAAACTTTTAGCAATAGTGGGACTATAAGTGCTAATGGTGTCAATAGTAATCGTGGAATAAATATAGCAAAAGAAGTGAATATAGACACTTTTATTAATGACAGCAATGGTGTTATTCAAAGTAATAGCAGATGGGGAACGGTGCATGTGCAAAATAGCATAAAAACTTTCACAAACGCTGGAACTATAACAAACACTGGAAATTTACAGCCTGGTACTTATATAAATGTTTCAGCTGGCGTATATTTACAAGAAGGTTTAATAGAAACTTTTACTAATAGCGGTTTAATTTCTGGTATTATGGGTTTAAATTTAATTAAATCTACTATAAACACTCTTATTAATACTGGAATCATAGAATCAACTAGTTCTAATAGTCTTGCTGCAGGTATTAGTATCGCAACTCTTAGTGGTAGTCCTTCTACCATCAATAATTTC
>NZ_JBMJAO010000003.1:0-139993 GCF_049221745.1 Campylobacter jejuni | reverse complement strand
TTCTCTACTTGCTAAATCTGCTCCTATACTTCCTAACTGTTCTGTGATAGAACGAAGTGCTAGGATAGAAGCTTTATCATTAGCACTAAGATTTAAATTTGAATTTTTATTTACTAAATCAATGTATTTTTCATCATCGATTTTACCGCCGTTTTTCTCAGCTTCTTGTTTGAGTTTTTCAAGTTCAACTTTTTGTTTTTCAAGGGTTTCTTTGGCTTGCTCATTATCTAAACCTTTTACAATTCTATCAATAGCTTCAAGATCTACTGCGATTTGATTAGTTAATTTTTTAGCCGCTGCAGTAGCACCTCCATTGATTACTAAGCATTTATCACCACCGCAGTTTTTAAGGCTAAGTTTATAATCTACAAAGGCACCGCCATACTTATTATCTTCAGCTGTAACATCAAGAGAGGCAACATAATCATCGCCATTAAGCAAGCTTTCATCTATATAAGAGCTTGCACTTTTTAAAATCAAAGCTCCTGCGTTAGTTTCATCATTAAGCTTATCTGTTTTTATGTCTTTTGCTCTTAAAGCAATAAAATCATTTACATCTAAATTAGAATAAGATTGAGATAAAAATCCAAGACCTGATTTTTCAATCGTTGCTGTTCCATTGACTTTAAAAGTATCGCTTTTCATTGAAACAATAGCACTATTTGTTGCGCTAAAGTCTCCATTTACAGTTAAACTACCATTTACAGTATCGTTAGTATTTTCTCTACTACCATTAAAAATTAACAAAGATGAAGCTTTATTTTTATCTATATTATCAAGATCAAAATCATCACCTGAGCCTACCATTGTAAAATTAGCATTGATAGTTCCTGCATTATAATAATTAAGTCCTATATCAGTAGTTTTAAAATCTTTCGCATTTACATTGAAATTTCTTACTAAAGCAGCAGTTTCACCACTACTATTTCTAGTATTTTCTAAAGTTAAAGAATTATTACCTAAATCAATGTTGATTTTAGTATCTTCAGGGGCATCATCAAAAGCTGAAGTATTAATTTTAAAAGTTATATCTTGATTTTTGTAATTTTCATTTTTAAAAGTAGCAACATTTTCTTTTTCGTCGATATTAAAATTTGCTTTTAAATCTTCTTGGTTGTTAAAATTAATATCTACTGCAAAAGCACCTGAATAAAGCAAAGTTGCTACACCTAGACTTAGCAATATCTTGCTCGAAGCATTTTTCTTCATAAATTTCTCCTTTAATAAATTTAAACCGAAGGAAAAATTATACCCCCCATAAAAATAAGCTTAAAAATAAAACTATAAATTTTAATGAAAAATTATAAAACTTAATATATCAAAGTTTTAAGGGTAATAAATCGTTCTTAACTTCATATAAAAAATTCTAAAATTTGAAATAAACTTATGATTTACTTAAAATTATCGTGATGGTGGAAGCGAGGGGAATCGAACCCCTGTCCAAAAATAATCCCACAAAGACCTCTACATGCTTAGCAAAGATGACTACTTCACCCTACTTCGCTCATCTTCCAAAACTTAAAAGCAAGGCTAAGACTTTATATTTCACCTCAACGCTTGTCAAACGCAAGGCTACACTATCAAAAATGACCGAAAATTAAGCTAGATAGTATGACTTAAATTTCGGGCTCAACTGAACTTACGCAGCTTTAGCGTAAGCAGGAGCGAATTTAACGTTGTTTGCGTTTAATTTTATTTGGGCTTTTTACGCTTTGCCCAAAGCGACATGCCATCTAAGCAGACTTACTCCTGTCGAAGCCAAGTCGCTCCCTTATTTAGAAATAATATTTGGAACATTAACAATTAAAGGATTAAAAACCGCTAAAACAGAATCATCATTTTCATACGAACGACAATATTTTTCAAATTGATCGCTCATTAAAAGCATCCAATCCGTAAATTCATCACTAGCAGGCCCATTAAAACGATTTGCTTGTACCATCATCTCTTCGCAAAATACGCAAAAATCCGTCACTTCCTCAAGATTTAAGCGTCTTGCTGCCCAAGCGGTATTGTGTGCTAAGGTTTCAAGCTCTTTTATGGCTTCTTTATAACGCACACTATCACTTCCAAGTTTGATGATTAAAGGTTCAAACTTATCACACATGGTTCTAAAAAATTGTAAAAATTTCTCTATATCATCGATTTCATAGTCTAATTCTAATTTTGTTAAAATTCCCATTTTTAAACCATAATCATTAAAGTTTAATGTAAATTCTAGCAAATTTTAGCTAAAATCTTATTTTAATTTTTCCAAAATACAAGTAAAGATATGGATAGAATAGTAGAAATAGAAAAATATTCCTTTGATGAAACTTACGAAACCTCATTGCGTCCTTCAAATTTTGATGGTTATATAGGTCAAGAAAATATTAAAAAAAATTTAAACGTCTTTATAGCAGCAGCTAAAAAACGCAACGAATGTTTGGATCACATACTTTTTAGCGGTCCTGCAGGACTTGGAAAAACAACACTGGCTAACATCATCTCCTATGAAATGAGTGCAAATATCAAAACAACTGCCGCTCCTATGATAGAAAAAAGTGGAGATTTAGCGGCCATTTTAACCAATCTTAGTGAAGGAGATATACTTTTTATCGATGAAATTCATCGTTTAAGCCCTGCAATTGAAGAAGTGCTTTACCCTGCAATGGAAGATTACCGCCTTGATATCATCATAGGTAGCGGTCCTGCTGCTCAAACTATAAAAATTGATTTGCCTAAATTTACCCTCATAGGTGCTACAACACGTGCGGGTATGCTTAGCAATCCTTTACGTGATCGTTTTGGTATGCAATTTAGATTAGAATTTTATAAAGATAGCGAACTCGCTCTCATCTTGCAAAAAGCGGCTTTAAAACTTGGTAAAACTTGCGAAGAAAAAGCTGCTCTTGAAATAGCCAAAAGAAGTCGCTCTACTCCTAGGATAGCTCTAAGGCTTTTAAAAAGAGTAAGAGATTTCGCTGACGTCAATGATGAAGAAATCATTATGGAAAAAAGAGCCAATGAAGCTTTAAATTCTTTAGGAGTTAATGAACTTGGTTTTGATGCGATGGATTTAAGATATCTTGAGCTTTTAACTGCCGCTAAACAAAAACCTATCGGGCTTGCAAGCATTGCCGCGGCTTTAAGCGAAGATGAAAATACCATAGAAGATGTGATCGAGCCTTATTTATTAGCTAATGGTTACATAGAACGCACCGCAAAAGGACGTATAGCAAGTACAAAAAGCTATAACGCCTTAAAATTAAACTATGAAAAAACTTTGTTTGAGGAGTAAATTTTGCAAAATGGGAAATTCTTTCTTATAAGCTTTATTTTGGTTATTTTATTTCTTTTGCTTTATCTTTTCAAGGGCTTTTTGCTAGTGATCATTATAGCTAGTTTAATGGCAGTAGCCACCTCAAATATTAATGCAAAATTTTTAAACCTGACTAAAGGACATAAATTTCTAGCTTCCATTCTTACAACAGCTTGCATGGTTTTGCTTTTTTTTACGCCATTTGTTTATGCTATGATAGAACTTGCCAAAGCTCTAAAAAATTTCGATATTAATTTAGTTACACAAACACTTAATTACGTAAAAAACTATCAATTTATCTTACCTGAAAGTTTTAGTTTTTTAGAACCCAAAATTAAAGAATTTTTAGCTTCTATAGATTTAAATAGTATTTCTAAACAAATTTTAAGTTATGCTTCAAGTTTTACAAAATCAGGGGCTAAATTTCTTATAGATATGGTTTTAATTTGTATATTTTATTTCTTTGCAAATTTATATGGAACAGAACTTGTTATCTATCTTAAATCCATCATTCCTATTGATAAAAAAGAACTCGATGATGTTTTAAGCGAAGTGGGTAATGTTATGGCTGTTGTACTTTACTCTATGGTCATTGTAGCAATATTTCAAGGTGCACTTTTTGGTTTAATTACAATGTTTTATGGTTATGATGGAATTTTAATGGGAGTAATTTTTGCTGTAAGTTCTCTCATACCTGCTATAGGAGGTGCTTTAATTTATGTGCCTGTAAGTCTTTATGAATTTGCCTCAAATAATCTTAACTCAGCTCTTGTTATTTTTATTTATTCTGTAATTGTAATTTCTTTTATAGCAGACACTTTAATCAAACCTTTAATCATCAAATGGATCAACAAAAAACTTGTAAAAACCCCTACTAAAATCAATGAGCTTTTAATTTTCCTAGCTATGATAGCAGGAATTTCAACCTTTGGTTTTTGGGGTATTATATTAGGTCCTGCGATTTTAACCTTTTTTGTATCAACTTTAAGAATGTATGTGATTTTAAAAGATAAGAATTTAATTTAACTTGCCTTAAAAAAGGCAAGCTTTATGACCTAGGCTTTTGGGCCTATCATTTTAGTAGGATCAACAAATTTATTGAAATCTTCTTCACTAACCAAACCAAGCTCCATTGCGCTTTCTTTTAAAGAAATACCTTTTTTATGTGCATTTTTGGCTACTTTAGCAGCGTTTTCATAACCTATGTGTGGATTTAGAGCAGTAACTAGCATTAAAGAATTGTGAAGATTATGATCGATTTTTGCACGATTTGGTTCTATGCCTACAGCACAATGAATATTGAATGAATGCATAGAATCAGCCAATAAATCAAGACTTTGCAAGAAATTATAAATAATCACAGGCTTAAAAACATTAAGTTCAAAATTTCCTTGGCTCGCTGCAAATCCGATAGCTGCATCATTTCCCATCACTTGTACAGCAACCATAGTAATAGCTTCGCACTGGGTAGGATTTACTTTACCTGGCATGATCGAACTTCCTGGTTCATTTTCAGGGATGATAAGCTCACCAAGACCGCATCTTGGACCTGAAGCTAGCCATCTAATATCATTTGCAATTTTCATTAAATTTGCAGCCAAACCTTTCATCGCACCATGAGTGAAATTAATCGCATCATGACTTGTTAAAGCATGAAATTTATTTGGACTTGAAACAAATTTCGTACCTATAAGTTGAGTTAGCTCTTCACTTACTTTTTGGCTTAATTCTGGATGTGCATTAAGCCCTGTTCCTACTGCGGTTCCTCCTATGGCAAGTTCTCTTAAAGTTGGCAAAGAAGCGATGATTTGCTCTTTTGAATGCAAAAGCATAGAAAGATATCCACTAAATTCTTGCGCTAGAGTAAGTGGCGTAGCATCTTGTAAATGCGTGCGTCCTATCTTGATAATACCATCAAATTCTTTTACTTTTTTTTCAAAAGTTGCAATAAGCTCATCAAGCGCAGGGATAAGCTTTTTCTCTACTTGCTCAACTGCAACGATACTCATAGCAGTTGGGAAAGTATCATTAGAACTTTGACTCATATTAACATGATCATTTGGATGTACAAGCTTTTCTTTGCGAAAATCCCCGCCCATAATTTCAGTAGCACGATTTGCAATAACTTCATTCATATTCATATTGCTTTGTGTGCCTGAACCCGTTTGCCAAATCGCAAGTGGAAAATTATCATCAAATTTACCTACGATAATCTCATCGCAAGCTTGAACTATAGCATTTTTCTTAGCATCATCAAGTTTTCTAAGTTTGTTATTGACTAAAGCTAAAGATTTTTTAAGATTTGCAAAAGCATAGATTAAAACCTTTGGCATTTTCTCACAACCGATTTTGAAATTTTCAAAACTTCTTTCAGTTTGAGCTCCCCAATATTTGTCATTTGGGACCTTAACTTCACCCATGGTATCGTGTTCAACTCTGTATTCCATAGTATTTCCTTTCTAGAAATATTGTTAGAATTATTTAAACAAAAATAAGCATAAAGTTAGCTTATAATTTAAAATTTATTTATATTTTTTGAAGTATTTGAAAGTTATGTGCAGTTTATTTAAACTGCACGGATTATTCCACTGTTACGCTTTTAGCCAAATTTCTTGGCATATCCACATCATTACCAAGTCTTATGGAAATTTCCATCGCTAAAAGTTGAGTAATTACCATCATTTCAAAAAATTCACACATATAATGATCTTGCTCATTGGTTTTTATAAAATCATCACTCAAATCAAATTCTAAAGGCGAAATACTAAGTACTGTAGAATCTCTAGCAATAAGCTCTTCAACATTTGATTTTGTCTTTTCATAAAGCATATGCTTTGGCATTAAAGCTATGGTATAAAGCTTAGAATCAGCTAAAGCAATAGGGCCATGTTTCATCTCTCCAGCAGGATAGCCCTCAGCATGCAAATAAGATAACTCTTTAAGTTTTAAAGCTCCCTCCAAAGCCAAAGGATAAAACACATCTCTACCTATAAAGAAAAAACCATGTCCATCTAAATAACGCTTAGATAAACGATGAATTTTTTCATGTAAGGCCTGTTTTACACTCACACAGTTTGGAGTATGTAAAAGCGCTTTAATTTCAGCAGAAACATTTAAATTTCTTTTTTGTGCCATAAAAATAGCAAGCATCCAAAGCGTTAAAACTTGAGTTGCAAAAGCTTTAGTTGAAGCAACTCCTTTTTCTATGCCTGCACGAGTTAAGAGGCTTAAATGTGCTAAACGCACTATATTAGAATTATCTACATTGCAAATTGCAAAAGTTTTAGCACTCTGCTCTTTTGCAATTTTTAAAGCCTCTAAAGTATCAGCCGTTTCACCACTTTGGGAAATAACAATAAATAAAGAATCTTTTTTTACAATCGCTTCACGGTAGCGAAATTCACTAGCGATTTCTACTTTAGCCTTAACCTTGGCAATTCTTTCAAACAAGTAAACGCTTGCCATTGCAGCATGATAACTTGTTCCGCAAGCACAAAGTGTGACTTCATCTACTTGACTTAAATTTTCATTGTTTAACTCATCAAAAACAACCTCATCGCCTTGAATACGTCCCATTAAAACTTCACTCATCACACGGCTTTGTTCATAAATTTCTTTTTCCATAAAAAAGCGAAAGCCATCTTTTTTTGCATAAGCTTTATCACCTGAAAGCTTAGAAAAACAAAGTTGCTTTAAGATACCATTTTCATAAACGACAAGCTCATCTTTGCCCGCATACCCTAAACTTAAATCCTCAAGATACATTACCTCATCGCAATTTCCTATCAAAGGTGCATCACCCGAAGAAAAATACCATTCTTTATTTGCATTTTTACCAACAATCAAAGGAGCAGCATTTTTAGCAAAATATACATGGTTTGGATCTTTTTTTGTTACCAATAAAGTTGCAAAAGCACCACGAAGTTCTTTAATAGTTTTTTGCCAAGCCTCAAAAACCTCCATTTGTTCTGCATAAAATTCAAAAAGCTGAACAATAACCTCAGTATCAGTTTGACTTAAAAAACCTATACCTTCTTTTTCAAGCTTATCTTTAATCTCTTTATAATTTTCTATAATACCATTATGAATCACACAAGAATACTGTCCTAAATGAGGATGTGCATTAATTTCAGTAGGTTTTCCATGAGTTGCCCATCTTGTATGACCTATAGCAAAACCATAACCTTGACTTTTAAAATCTATGCATTTATTAGCTAAATTTTCAAGCTTTCCTACAGCTTTAAAAAAACTAAGCTCTCCTTCTTGCATCACTGCCATACCTGCACTATCATAACCACGATATTCTAATTCTTTAAGTCCATTTAGTATAATTTGTTTTTTTTCATTATTTCCTATATAACCTACGATTCCACACATTTTTTACTCACTTATTAATAAATTAACTAACTTTTGCTCGCTTTGCTCGCTATGTTCTAATTTTTCATTCTTTTGAAAAATAAAAATATTACGCGTCCTTTGTCTTATGGTTTGAATTTTTGCTGTGCATAAAACAAGTTCAAGTTCATTAAAAACATTCATCAAATACGCCATTAAACCCTGCTGATCTTTGGTATTAAGGCCTAATTTAGCATACATTTTGGAATAATTTAAGTCTAATTTTAACTCATCTTTTTTAATGATTGGCTTTTTAATTTTTTTCAAATTAAAACCAGAAAGATTTGAATTTAAAAGCTCGCAAAGTTTTAGTTTTTGCTCATCACTGATAATATTGTCATATTCAAACCTTAAATAAATTTTATCATCAAAAAGTTCAAAAAAATTCATAAAAATAAGATTTAAATTTGTTAAAGAACTTAAAATAATGGCAATATTAAAATGAAGTGGCGCAACAATTTGCAAACTAAGATTTGTTTCATTACTAAACCAAAATTTAAAGTCATTTTCTTTAGCTAGTTTAGAAATCATAACAATGTCTTCAAAAGTATTTTTTATAATAAAAAGATTTGATTTGATATGTATGATTTTATCTTGTAAAATTTCATCTTGTTCCAAAAAAATCTTACTTCTTTTAAGTGTCAATTCTTTTTTTACCCTTCTTGCACTTTCTTCAAGTAAATTTTCATCTTCAAAGCCTTGTTTTGCATTTTCTAAAAGCTTATCAAGAACTCTAAAATAAAAAGCATTATAATTTAAAGCCTTAGCCTTTAACCAAGTTAGAGTATATAAAAGTTCTAAATTTTCTAAATTTTCTAATTTAGAAACTAGACTGCTTATAACAATAGGATTATATATATCTTCTTTTTCTACAAGATCTTTTAAAGCGTTATTATTTTTAAATATCTTAAGACCCCATTCTAAAATTTCATTTTTTAAATCAAATTTAGAGCAATACGATCTATATATACTTGCTAAAGAAATTTCATTTTCACTTTCTATAGCGCTTAAAAGTATTACAAGCTTTAAAATCATTTTTTCATCGGTTTTAAGTTTTTGGAGTATCTTAAGTTTATCTTCGTATTTTTCAAATTCACTTAACATAAGAAAAACTTGCTCATCAAAACTATAATTTCCCTCTTCATCGCTTAAAAAACGAACTGTCCAAAAAGGCTTGCATAAATCTTTTAGAATTCCACTATCAAGCAAAAGTTTTAAAACACAAAAACTATGCCTTTTATAAAAAATTTTCTTAAAAAGTATTAAAGCTTTTTCTATATCTTTTTTACCGTATTTCAATCTTCTTAGAGCAAAAACCAAGTTAAGATCGAAAATAACCTGTTTATCTTCAAATTTTAATAAGTATTCTAAAACTTCCACAAGAGTTTTAAATTTATATTCTTGCTTAAGAGTATGATTTAATCCATCTTGAATTTGCTTTGCTAAAAAGTGCGTATAAAAACCTATAGTATGCATACTTTGCAAAGCTTTTTGAACCAACAACTCATTTGCTCCAAAATGTTTTTTAGCTTTTTTATACATTAATTCACTCAAATCATGAACATTAATAAGTAAAAACTCATCCTCATCTTTAGCACTTAATAAATTCATCGCTGATTTTAAAGAAAGTAAAAAATCTCCAGCTAAACGCAACTCGCTTAAATTTTTTTCATCTATAAAATTTAAAGCATAATTTTTTGGAGAAGTCTTAAAAAGAACAAGCAAACTCTCTAAGGATCTTAAATGATTTAATCCTCCAAAATCTTTTAAGATATTAAATTCTTGCTTTATAAATGGAATATCAAATTCTTTAAAATTTTCTAGTAAAAGCTTGGCAAAATCATTTTTATTTTCTTTTAAAATACTCTCAAATTTCGTCTTAATCCCTTTAAATAAAATCCTAGATCCACATATAAAACGAGTTTGTATTATAGAAGTTTTAAGTTCATTTCTAGCATTATAAAGCCCGTTAAATTCTAAAATAACAGAATCTATTTGCAAACGCGCATCATTTAAAATTTCGATAAAAGCCTTAATCATAGGTTTTAAATGAAAAGCCTTAATATCTTTATAAACAAAAATCAAAGAAATACTTTCATTAAAACAAAGACTATTATTTGCATATGCTTTGCTTGCTAAAACACAAAAAGGGATATTATCGCTTGGCGGCAAAAAATCATCAAAATAATCTTTAAGAACTATATCATAAGCTTTTTTTATAAAATTATCCATATTTTTAGAATGATATAAGCTAAACGCCCCTTGCTTAAGAAAAAATTTTCTACAACTTTGAGTATAGGAACTAAGATTTTTTTTAAAAATTTCTAATTCTTTATTTAACAAAATTTCTACTCTCTTTAAATTTTAATATTTTAATAATAATCTTAACAAAAATATCTTTTATTTTGGCTTTTTCTATAAACTCTTTTTCAGTAAGCAAAAATTATAATGCTTTATTTAAAAATAATAAAGAGTAAAATCAAATGAAAACTTTAATCACAAAACTAGAAAACGAAGAAAGATTAAGCCAAGAAGAAGCCAATGCACTTTGGGATCTAGATCTTTTTACCTTAGGTAAATACGCGCATAAAAAACGCTCTAAACTCCACGGAAAAAAAGTCTATTTTAATATCAATCGCCATATCAATCCAACTAATATTTGTGCAGATACTTGTAAATTTTGCGCCTTTTCAGCACACCGCAAAAATCCTAATCCTTATTTGATGACTCATAAAGAAATCATGAAAATTGTTGATGAAACCGTAAAACGAGAAACCAAAGAAGTACATATCGTTTCAGCTCACAACAAAGATACAACTTGGCAATGGTATTTAGAAATTTTTAAAATGATAAAAGAAAAATATCCTAATCTTCACATAAAAGCTATGACTGCTGCTGAGATTGATTTTTTACATCGTCGTTTTAAAATGAGCTATGAAGAAGTGATAGAAAAAATGCTTGAATATGGCGTTGATTCCATGCCTGGTGGTGGAGCTGAAATTTTTGATGAAGAAGTGCGTAAAAAAATTTGTCATGGAAAAGTTAGCAGTGAAAATTGGCTTAAAATTCATAAACTTTGGCATGAAAAAGGCAAGCAAAGTAATGCTACTATGCTTTTTGGACACATAGAAGAAAGACATCATAGAATTGATCATATGTTAAGACTACGCGATCTTCAAGATCAAACAGGTGGATTTAATGCTTTTATTCCCCTAGTTTGGCAAAGAGATAATAGTTTTATACAAACTGATAAAATTATGGATAGTGAAGAAATTTTAAAAACCATAGCCATTGCTCGTTTAGTGCTTGATAATATAAAAAATATTAAAGCTTACTGGGCAACAATGACCTTAAATTTAGCTATGGTGGCACAAGAATTTGGTGCAAATGATTTAGATGGCACCATAGAAAAAGAAAGTATACAAAGTGCAGGTGGTGCAAAGTCTGCTAAAGGCACAAGCTTAAAAACTTTTATTGATATGATAAAAACTTCAAATCTTATTCCTGTTGAACGCGATAGTCTTTATAACGAACTAAAAACCTATTAAGGAGAATATATGGACTTTTTTAAACTTAAGGAAAACGGCACAAGTTTAAAAACTGAAATTATAGCAGGACTTACTACTTTTTTAGCTATGGTTTATATTATTCCTGTAAATTCAGCCATAGTTAGCAATACAGGCATGCCCATAGAAGCTCTAATAGTCGCTACAACCTTAATCACTATTATCGCAAGTGCTTTTAACGCTTTTTTTTCAAATACCCCAGTGGCAATGAGCGTTGGAATGGGCCTAAATGCTTATTTTACCTTCGCAGTTTGCTTAGGTCAAAATATACCTTGGCAAAGTGCTTTAGGAGCTGTTTTTATCTCAAGTATTATTTTTCTTGTACTTTCTTTTACTAAATTCCGCCTTTGGGTAATCCGCAACATCCCTAAAGATTTACGCCTTGCAATTTGTGCAGGCATAGGCTGTTTTATAGCATTTTTAGGCTTAAGTCAAATGGGTATAATAGCATATAGCAAGGATACTTTAGTCAGTATAGGAAATTTTAAAAGCCCCCATGTACTTTTTGGAATTTTCACCCTAGCTTTGATCATATTTTTTTGGGCTATAAAACTTCGTGGAGCTTTCATTTTAGGAGTATTAGCAAGTTCTATTATCGCTTGGACTTTTCATTTGGATAATGCAAACTTTCCTGAACAAATTCTTTCTTTACCAAATTTTAACGTGGAAAATGGTTTAGGGACTATTTTTTTACAACTTGATATAAAAAGTGCTTTAAATGTCACAATGATACCTATAATTTTAACTTTTTTTATCACTCAACTTTTTGATAGTATAGGAACTATCACAGGCGTAGGCGAAAGAGGAAAAATTTTTGATAATCCAAAAAATGGAGAAAAAAAACTAAGCAAAACTTTAATGGCAGATGCAACAAGTTCAGCTTTAGGAGCCATAACAGGAACTTCTACAGTTACTGCTTTTGTTGAAAGCACTACAGGAGTTGAAAGTGGCGGAAGAACTGGTCTTACAACTTTAGTTGTGGCTATTTGTTTTACTTTTACACTTTTTTTACTACCACTTTTTAAAAGTATTCCTGCTAATGCAATATATCCTGTACTTGTTATAGTAGGAATTTTAATGTTTATGGAAGTAAAAAATATAGATTTTAAAGATAGTGCCATAGCTGTAGCAAGTTTTTTTACTATTACTATGATGCCTTTTACTTATTCTATTACGACAGGTTTTGCTTTTGGATTTCTTTCTTATTTGCTTGTAAGAATTTTTAGGCGTGAATGGAATAAAATCAATCTTGGCATCATAGTTTTGAGTTTATTATCTTTAGGTAATTTTTTACTTATTGCATTTCAATAAAATTAAGGATGTATTAATGATATTTTATTCTTATGAAGAATTTAAAGAAGATGTAAAGACTCTTGCTAAAGAGCTTAAAAAAGATTTTAATCCTGATGTACTCTTAGCTATAGCAAGAGGGGGAATGAGTTTAGGACACTCTTTAGCAGTAGCTTTAAAAACGCGACAACTTTTTACCTTAAATTCAATTCATTATGATGATACAAAAAAACTTGATACTATTGAAATTTTCAACATTCCTGATTTAAGCAAGCACAAAAAAATTTTACTCATTGATGATATAGTAGATAGTGGAGAAAGTTTAGCAGAAATAAAAAAAGTTTTGCTTGAAAAATTTCCACATATAGAACTTAAAATTGCAACCATTTTTTACAAAAAAACCGCTCTTTTAGAGCCTGATTTCAAAGTAAAAGAAGCTACTGAATGGGTAGATTTTTACTGGGATATAAATCTTGATTAAAAATTTGCTATAATTTTACTTTTAAAATTTTTAGGAGTTTTTGTTTGAGAATAAAATTTATATCTTTTATTTTAATTTTTTTTGCTATTTTTGCTTTTGCTAAAGAACAAAATTTAGATGATTTTGAACAAGAATACCAAAACTATCAAGTAAACGATCCACTTTCAGGATATAACAAAGCTATGACAAGCTTTAATATTGCTTTGTATGATTATGGTTTGCGTCCCGTTCTTAAGGGCTATAACGCTATCACTCCTGAATTTATAAGATTAGGAGTAAGAAATTTCTTTGATAATTTACTTGCTCCTTTGCGTTTTGTAGGCAATGTTTTGCAATTTAAATTTGAAAATGCAGGAGAAGAATTTAAAAGATTTACCGCCAATACCATCATGGGCTTTGGTGGACTTATGGATGTGGCATCAAAAATGGGTCTTAAAAAACATCCAGCGGACTTAGGAACCGTTTTGGCTCACTGGGGCGTAGGAAGTGGTTTTCACATCGTTTTACCTATACTTGGTCCTAGCAATCTTAGAGATACTCTTGCTTTACCTGCAACTTGGTATGCAAGTTTTACTGCTTACATTGATCCTACTTGGGCAAGTATAGCTATAAGTGCTTATGGATTTGGTAATGAACTTAGTTTTAGGCTCGATGAAATTGATGAAATTTATCACAACACGCCTAATTTATATCCATTCTTGCGTGATGCTTACGAGCAAAGACGCAATGAACTTAGCAAATAAAGGAAAACAATGAAAAAAATATTTCTAATCTTGGCTTTATTTTTTAATGCTTTTGCCTTACAGCTAGATGAAATTTCTAGTACTATGCAAAAAAACATTGATACAAGCTTAAAACTTTTACAAGATAGCAAAGAAGACAAAAAACAAGCTGCTGATGGAATTTTTAAACTTTTTGATAGCATAATAGATTATAAACTCATGGCAAAACTCAGTCTTTCAAAAAATTATTCTAAATTAAACTCAAAAGAACAAGAAAAATTTGCCACAGCCTTTGAAGCAAGTCTTAAAAAAAGTTTTACTGATAAACTCAGTCTTTATAAAGATCAGGTTTTAAAGGTTAAAAATGGTGAGTTAAAAAATGAAAAACGCTATTTTTTAACCACTTCTATGGTAGTAGATGGGGAAGAAAAAAATATTATTTTTAAATTTTACAATGATAATAACAACTGGCTTATTTATGATGTAGATGTTTTAGGCGTTAGCATAGTACAAACTTATAGATCACAATTTGGAGATATTTTAGCCAACCAAGGCTTTGATGCCCTGCTTCAAAAACTTGAAAGTATTGTCATAGAATAATGTTTGCAAAGCTTTTAAAGTTTTTTATTTCTCGTCCAAAAAGTACTTTTTTTGGAACTTTGTTTATATGTCTGTTTTTAAGCTTTTTTGCTTTTAAGCTTAGCGTAGATGCAAGTGCTGAAAGTTTGCTTTTAGAAGATGATGCGGATTTAAAAACTTTTAGAGAAATTTCAAAACATTATAAAAGTGATAATTTTTTACTTTTAGCCTTCAAACCCTATGATGAAAAACCTTTTTCAAATGAAAATTTAGCTAAATTAAAAAAACTTCATGAAGAATTAGAAAAAGCCCCTTTAGTAGAACGCGTTTTTAGTATCATCAATGCCCCTTTGCTTCAAAGTTCACAAAATACGGATTTAAAAGAACTTTTAAAAAATATCCCGGATATAGAAAGCCAAGATATAAACTACACAAAAGCCCAAAATGAAATTTTAAATAGTCCCTTTTATAAAAATAATATCATCTCAAAAGATGGAAAAGTAACAGGGCTTATTATTTATTTAAAGCCTGATACAATTTACAATGAACTTATAGAAAAACGTGATCTTGCTACTAACGAAAAAGAAAAAGATCAAATTCGTCTTGCCATAAAAAAACATCAAGACAAGCAAAAAGTTATCACAAAACAAAGTCTAAATACTATTAAAAGTATAGTTCGAAATTATGAAAAAAATAAAGATACGCTATATCTTGGTGGCGTAAGCATGATCGCTGATGATATGATAGCTTATATAAAATCTGATCTTGTGCTTTATGGTGTTTCTCTTGTATTTTTACTAGGACTTGCACTGTATTATTTTTTCCGTTCATGGCGCTTTGTTTTTTTACCTCTTTTTATTTGTTTTATAAGCTTAAGTGCAGCCAGTGGAGTTTTTGCACTTTTAAATTTTCAAATCACAGTTATCTCATCAAATTACGTTGCTTTAGTTTTAATTATCACCTTAAGTGTAGTTATTCATCTAATCACACATTTTATAGAAACTAGCAAACGCTATCCAAAAGCTAAAGTTGAGCGCATAGTGCTTGAAACCTTACTAGCCAAAGCAAATCCTAGCCTTTATGCCATTGTTACAACGATGATAGGATTTTTTTCTTTAATCCTATCAAATATCGAACCTATCATAAAACTTGGTATTATGATGAGTATAGGTATAGGTTTAGCTCTTATCTTTAGTTATTTATTTTTAGCAAGTATCTTAGTTCTTTTAAAACCAAAAAATTATCATAAAAAAGAATTTAAATTTAATCTTTTAGCCTTTTGTGCTAAAACTGCTCTTGATCCTAAAAAGCGTCGTATGATTTATGGAATTTCAGTTCTTGCTATAATCTTAGCTTTAATAGGTATTTCAAAACTCAGAGTTGAAAATTCTTTTGTCAATTATTTCAAAGATGGTAGTGAAATCAAAAAAGGACTTTTGGTTATTGATAAAAATCTAGGCGGAACCTTGCCTTTAGAAGTGATCATTCGTTTTTCAAATAATAAAAACGATCAAAATATAAGCGATGCTCTTGATAGTTTTGAAAGTGAATTTGAAAATTTAGCCACACAAGAAACTTATTGGTTTGACTCCAAAAAAACACGCATTGCAAAAAAAGTTCATGAATTTTTAGAAAACAAAGAATTTGTAGGCTCGGTTTTAAGTCTTAATAGTCTTTTAACCCTAGGGAAAAATATCAACGATGGAAAAGAGTTAGATGATTTTGCCCTTGCGTTTTTAAACGAGAATTTACCCGCTAAATTTAAACAAGACTTGCTTTCACCTTTTGTAAGTATAGAAAATAACGAGTTAAGATTTAGCATGCGTATTGTTGATTCTGACCCGAATTTAAGACGTAATGAGTTTTTAGTAGACCTTAAAAAACAGCTCAACGAGCTTGTAAAAAACGATGGAGTAGAAGTGCAAATCACAGGCATAATGGTGCTTTATAATAATATGCTTCAAAGTCTTTTTTCATCGCAATTTGATACTCTTATATTTGTAATTTTAGCTATTTTCATACTTTTTATCATTGTTTTTAGAGATTTAAAATTTTCAGTTGCAGCTATATTAGTAAATATTATTCCTTTAAGTGTGGTTTTTGCTCTTATGGGACTTTTAGGTATTCCTTTGGATATGATGAGTATTACTATAGCTGCTATTGCTATAGGTATAGGCGTTGATGATGCTATACATTATATTTATCGTTTTAGAGAAGAAATTAAAAACAAAAGCCTGGAAGAAGCCATTATGATTTCTCACCTTAGTATAGGTTCAGCACTTTATTATACTACCATTAGCATAGTTTTAGGTTTTAGTGTTATGATGAGTAGCAATTTCATTCCAACAATTTATTTTGGAATTTTAACCGTTTTTGTAATGATTTTGCTTTTAAGTGGAAGTTTGTTCTTATTACCAAGCTTTTTAATCACTATTTATTCTAAGAAAGCCAAGTTTCCAAACCAACATAAAGAGCATATATTAAAACAATAATAGCTATATATTTTAAAAAATTTTTCATTTTTTATCCTTTGTCAAAATCTTTAAAATGATTTTTGCAAGCTCTAAGGCTTTAAAACGATGAGAGATGTTATTCTTCTCATCCACGCTAAGCTGGGCTAGGGTTTTATCAAAACCCTTTGGAATAAAAAGACTATCATAACCAAAACCATTTTCACCTTTTTCTGTATCAATCACTTTTCCATACATTGTTCCATGCGTGCTAAATTCCCCCATCAAACCTACCATAGCAATAGCGGCTACATAATGTGCTTTACTTTCTTTAAAACCTTTTTTTATCATTTCATTTACAAGCTTATCGCGGTTACTTTTATCATCACCTTGACTGCTAAATCGAGCAGAATAAATTCCTGGATTTCCTTCTAAAACATCTACGCAAATGCCACTATCATCACTTAAAACGATAAAATCTTTTTTTTGCTTTTCATCCAAAGCATTAAAAACTGCTCTTGCTTTAATCAAGGCGTTTTCTTTAAAAGTTTTTCCGTTTTCTTCAATCTCAAAAGGCGTTAAAACTTCATCAAAAGCATAAATTTCAAAATCTTTTAAAATTTCTTTAAGTTCTAAAACTTTATGTTTATTGCTCGTAGCTAAGATAATCTTCATAATAAAAGCTCCAAAATAATATCAAAAAATATGATTTTATAAAATTTATCCTTGTGCGTAGCTTTTAAATCTCAAATGATAAAACGATGTTAATCAATGCTTAATCCATTTCATAGTAAAATTATCCTAATTTAAATTTCAAATTTAATAGGAAATTGATAATGCTAAATAATGTCTTACCCTTATCTTTCATAGTTGGAACAAGATTTTTTGGGCTTTTTATAGTTTTGCCAGTTTTAAGTCTTTATGCTTTAAAACTTGAAGGCGCTAATGAATTTTTAGTGGGACTTTTAGTTGGTGTTTATGCTTTAACTCAAATGATTTTACAAATGCCTTTTGGGATTTTAAGCGATAAAATCGGTCGTAAAAAAACCATGCTCATTGGACTGATTATTTTTATAATAGGCTCTTTAATCTGCTCTTTTGCGGAAAATATTTATACCATACTTTTAGGAAGAATGCTCCAAGGTGCAGGAGCTATTGGAGCTGTGGCTACAGCAATGATAAGTGATTTTATCACAGAAGAAAATCGCGGTAAAGCCATGGCGGTAATGGGTTCTTTTATAGGACTTAGTTTTGCAGCTTCTATGGTCATCTCTCCTTTAATGAGTGCAAAATGGGGTTTGTCTAGCCTTTTTGATCTTAGTGCGGCTTTGTCTCTTTTATGTATAATTTTACTTTATACCGTTGTACCTAAAGAAAACAAAATCACTCATGAAAATGAAAAAACTCCTTTTTTTCATCTTATTAAACAAAAAAATTTAGCCCTTATGAATCTTACTAATTTCATGCAAAAGATGCTTATGAGTATAGCATTTTTAAGCATTCCTATCATTCTAGTCAAACATTTAGGCTTTGCTTCTGATAAACTTTGGATTGTTTATAGCACTTCTATGATAGCAGGTTTTATTGCTATGGGCTTTGCTGGAAGTTTAGGCGAAAAAAGAGGTTTGGCAAAACAAATTCTACTCTTAGGAATTATTTTTTTTATACTTTCTTATCTTTTCTTTGCTTTTAGCAATTCTATGGGATTTTTTATCATGGCAGTTGTGATTTTTTTTATAGGTTTTAATTTACACGAACCCATTATGCAAAGTTGTGCATCAAAATTTTGTAAAGTTCATGAAAAAGGTGCAGCATTAGGGTTGTTTAATGCTTTTGGATATGGCGGAAGTTTTATAGGTGGTATTATCGGAGGGATATTTTTGCATCTAGATGCTTTAAATCTTTTAGCTATTATTTTAGTGATTTTAGCTCTAATTTGGCTTGTGGCATTATTTTTCTTAAAAAATCCAGCTGATTTTAAAAACCTTTATCTACCTTTAGAAACACCTTTAAATTTTAGTAGTTTTAGCGAAAATTTAGGGGTTATAGATATTTATAAAAACTCTAAAAATCTTGTTGTTAAATTTGATAGCAAACTTACAAATAAAGAAGAATTAGAAGGCAAAATTAGGATTTAATCTAATTTTGTCCTACAAAACCATTGCCTTTATCATCACTTTTGCCTTGCAATCTGAACAGCAATAAAGTGTTTTGATTTTATTTTCATCATTACCAAATTTAGGCTTCATTAAATTGGCTATTTTTTCTACAGCTTTTTTGGTCGCAAATTCTTTACCACATTCTATACAGGCAAAAAGCTCATCTTTTGCCATGGTTTGATATTCAAAATAAGAAGTTCTAAACTCCATTCCACTGCGAAGTAATTTTAAAGTATCTTTTTCAGCACAACTTAACTCACAATATCCACAAGTTGTACAAAGAGAAGCATTAAATTTCAAAGCATTTTCTTTAGCATCAGCAATTAAAGCTCCTACATTACAGGCACCCACACAAGAAAGACAAAGCGTACAGGTGTTAGGATTGATTTCTACCTTACCATAACGCAACCATTCGCCACTTTCTATACTGCCGAAATCTTCATTTTTTATCATTTTTTGCATTCTTTTGGCAAAATTTTCTCTTGTAGTTAAAGTATTATTATGAAAATCATATTTTAAATCTTGTATGAATTCTTGCTCTTTTAAAACATTTTGCAATTCTTTTTCATCTTTAGCAACAAAGATAGCTTTTTTCTGAAATTTTCTCTCAAAAAAAGTATTTAAAAGCACAATAGCTTCATTGCTGCCACGAGACACAAAGTCTGTATAAAAAACCAAATTCGCTCCACTACTTTGTAAAAGCGTTAAAAAATGCATAGAAGAAAGCCATTTTTCGCCCTCTATCATAAAGGGTAAAACATCTTTTGGTAAAGCAAGGTTTAAATTTTCTAAAGGCATTTTTTTAGGAATAATTAAAATTTTTTTATTTTCATAAAACTTGCAAAGTGTAAAAAAACTTTCTCTTGGCATAGGAGCATAATCAAGCGAACCACTAGGACACACACTAATACATCCTCCACAACCCAAACAATCCACTTGAGAAAATTCTAAATGTTTGTTTTCATCATCTTTTAAAATCGCCACAGTAGGACAAATTTCAGCACATTTTGCACAATGCTCACTGCGTCTTTCATGGTATTGACACACGCTAGCATTATAGCTAATATAAGTTTTATAATGATATTTTGGACTTTTGCTTTGCAAAAACTCTAACAATGCTTTAAGATTTTCAAAATTTAAAAGATTATAACATCCACTTTGTCTTGTAAAATCTTTACGCACAACGCTTAAATCTTCAGCTTTAAAAAGTAAAAAATCAAAATCTATTTCCACTTCTTTGTCTTGATTTTTAACCACAACACAAAGTTCCCCTACACTTCCAAAAACAGCTAAAATTTCTGCACTGCTTAAAGCAATAACCTTAAATCCATGTTCTTTTAAAAACTCTACAGTTTGAACATCGCTATCTACCAAAATCAAACGATTTTGCACTTCTTTGTTTTGTTCTAAATCGAGCCCTAAATCATAAACACTAGCTCTTGCTTCATAAAGCGTTAAAACATTTTTACTTTGCTCTAAAATTTCATCTTGAGAATTTTTAAGATAAAAATTAATCTCAGGGGCATAAATTTGTGCTTTTTGATTTTTATCATTGCAAACTAATGCTTCTTTATCATTTGCCTGATCTAAAATTTCAATCGCATCGGGTAAAGGGATTAAAACATCATTTTTTATATAAACAAAATCTTGCATTATCTTCCTTAATCCTTTAAAACATCATTTTATAAATTCTATGTTAAAATAACCAAATATTTTCTTAAGGCTTAAGATGAACAAATTTAGAACTTTTCCACAAATTAACACTCTTATTGAAGATGAGAGTTTAAAATCCTATCCTTTTTATATTAAAGCATTTTTTTGTAAAAAAGTTGTCGCAAAACTAAAAGAAAATTTTTCCCAAGATGAAATTTCTAAAGATAAACTACTTTTAGAAATCAAAAAAGAAATCAAAACTTTTTATCGCAAAGATTTACAAAGTGTGATTAATGCGAGCGGAGTGGTTATACACACAAACCTTGGTAGAAGTGTAATCCATGAAGAACTTTATGAAGCGTGTAAAAATATAATTTGTAATTATTCTAATGTAGAGTTTGATTTAGAAAATGGAAAAAGAGGCTCTCGCTATGCTTTGGTGTTGGAAAAACTTAAAATGCTTTTTGAATGCGAAGATGCTTTAGTGGTCAATAACAACGCTGCGGCAGTTTTTTTAGTGCTTAATTCTCTTTGTTATAATAAAGAAGTCATAAGCTCAAGAGGAGAACTTGTAGAAATTGGCGGAAGTTTTCGTGTACCTGAAGTAATAAAAGCTGCAGGTGTAAAGCTTTGTGAAGTTGGAACTAGTAACAAAACACACTTAAAAGACTATGAACAAGCCATCAATGAAAACACAGCTTTAATTTTAAAAACCCATAAATCTAATTTCGCTCTTATAGGTTTTCACAGTGAAGCAAATATAAAAGATTTATATAAACTAGCAAAAGAAAAAGGGCTTTTGAGTTATTATGATCTAGGTTCTGGCTGGTGTGAAAATTTAAATGAAAAGTTGATTAAAAATGAGCCTAAAATCAAAAAACTCATACAAGAATGCGATATCTTAAGTTTTAGTGGAGATAAACTTTTTGGTAGCGTGCAAGCAGGCATTATACTTGGAAAAAAAGAACTCATAGAAAAACTTAAACAAAATCAACTTTTAAGAATGCTAAGAGTGGATAAATTAACTCTATCTTTTTTAAACGAAAGCTTAAAAGCTTATTTACAAAAAGATTATGAAAAAATTATTACCTTAAAACTTTTAAATGATGACTTATCCTTTATAGAAAAAAAAGCTTTAAGAGTGCAAAAAGAATTAAAATTTCAAACCCAGCTTAAAAAAAGCAAAAGTTTAGTAGGAGGAGGCTCAATGCCTGATAAAAGTTTAGATACTTATATGCTAACTTTTCAAGGAGATGCTTTAAAACTACAAACTCGATTTAGAAAAGAAAATATCATAGGACGCATTGAAAATGATGAATTTGTTCTTGATTTTAGAACTATACAAGAAAATGAACTAGAAAAACTTATTCTTACAATCAATCAAATGGAAAACTTATGAAATCTGTTATTATAGGGACTGCAGGACATATTGATCATGGAAAAACTTCACTCATTAAAGCTTTAAATGGTTTTGAAGGCGATAGTTTAAAAGAAGAACAAGAAAGACAAATCACCATTAATTTAAGTTTTTCAAATCTTAAATTAAAAGATAAAAACATTTCTTTTATCGATGTTCCAGGACATAAAGATTTGGTTAAAACTATGGTAAGTGGAGCTTTTGGCTTTAGCGTTTGTTTGTTTGTTGTAGATATTAATGAGGGTTTAAAAGAACAAAGTTTAGAACATTTAGAAATTTTAAAAATTCTTGATATTAAAAATATTATTTTAGTACTTAGCAAATGCGATCTTTGTGAAAACATAGAGCAAAAAAGTGTAGAAATTTTAGAAGAGTTAAAAAATTTAGATTATCCCATTTTAAAAATATTTCACACCAGTATAAAAAATAATCAAGGCATAGAAGAATTAAAAAATTATCTTTATACCATAGAAAACAAAGAAAACGATGAAGAACTGATTTTTCATTATTATATCGATAGAGTTTTTTCTCTAAAAGGCATAGGAACTGTCGTTACAGGCAGCCTAAATGAAGGAAGTATCACTTTAAATGAAAAAATCATCTGTTTAGACACTCAAAAAGAACTCATTGTTAAAAATATACAAAATCACGATACCAATCTAGAGCAAATCAAAGCTTGTAACCGTGTGGCTTTGAGTTTAAATTGTGATTATAAAGAGTTGAAAAAAGGTTATTTGCTGAGCAAAAAAGGTTATTTTAAAGCCTTTAAAGAATGCGATGCTTTGGTTAGAGCAAAAAATTTACAAAATAGCAAAATGATTTTTTGCGTGGGTTCAAGACAAATAGAATGCAAAATAAATATATTAAAAAAACTAGAAAATGATGAATTTTTTGTGCATTTTAGTTTTGATAAAAATGTATTTTTAAGTTTTGATGAGGCTTTTATTTTATTACAAAACAATCGTGTTATAGGCGGTGGTAAGGTTTTAAATCCTTTAAGCGAACCTTTAAAAAAAGAACAAAAAAATAAATTTTTAATGTTTTTGAAAAATAAAGATTTTAAAGCGGCTTTTTCTTTCTTAAAAGACGCACATAAATATGGCTTTGGTTTGCTCTCAAGCTATCAAAGATTTAAACTCTCTCATCAAAAAGCATTAAAATTAGCAAAAGAATTAAATCAAGTATTTGTTGATGAAAAAAATCTTAATGCATATCATTTACAAAGTCTAGAAGAAATTAAAAATTTCATCAAATTCATACTTGAAAAAAATCCTTATGCCATACTTTCAGCACATTCTTTAGCTTTAAGGATTACTTGGGCAAGTGAAAATTTTTGCGAACTCGGACTTAAAGAGATGTCAAATTTATTGGATTTTGAAAATGGAATTTATTTTAAAAAAGGCATAGATTTTGAAAAACTTCAAGAAAAAAATAATAATCAATTATATGAAATTTTAAAAAAACAAGGCATTAAACCCGAAGCTCCTTATAATCTTTATGATTTTTTAGAACTTGATAGAAAAAGCGGAGATAATATACTCAAAAAACTTACCCAAAAAGGCTTGGTTGTAAGACTTTCACACAATCTTTTTATAGAAAAACAAGCTCTTGAAAAACTTATGCAAGAATGTTTAAATTTATTAAAAAAACAAAGTCTTGATGTGCAAAGTATGAAAGAATATTTTAATCTTTCAAGAAAATATGCTATTGCTTATTTAGAATACTTAGACAAATTTCCTCAAGTAAGCAAAGAGTCTGGAAAAAGATTTTTAACAAACATTTAGAAAATCATTATAGAATTAAACATAATTTATTTAAAGGATTTATAAACTATGAAAAAATTAAGTTTAATTCTTGCCTGTTCAGCATCTTTGTTTGCTGCAAGTAATTTAGAAATTAGTGATTTTTATTCAAAAAGCATTAAAGCACAATTTCCAAATGCTACCGTTAGTGTATCAAATCGTCAAAAGGTTGGTAATACGGGTTTTGAAAGTGTTATTGTAAGCGTTGAATTAAATGGACAAAAACAAGAAAACATTCTTTTTACAAAAGATAGTCTTATTACCCCTGATCTTATCGACTTGAAAACGGGAATTTCTTATGCTCAAGAATATGAAATGAAAAAATTTCAAGAAGCAAGAGAAAATTTTACAAAAAATGCTAAAGCTGTAGCACAAAAAGAAACCATGGTAATAGCTTTAGGAGATAAAAATAAACCTGCAATTTATGTTTTTTCGGATCCTGAATGCCCTTATTGTAGAGAACATTTGGCTCAAATTGATGATGAACTTAAAAACTATCAAGTTAATTATATTTTAACTCCAGTACATGGAAAATCTGCTTTTGAAAAATCCGCTCTAATCTACAAAGAAGCAAAAAAAGCAAAAAATGATAAAGAAAAAATCGCAATTTTAAGCAAATACTATGATGCAAATATCAAAAATTATCCAAAAGTAAGTGATGCAGAATTAAAAGAAGTTTTTTCCTTATATGAAAAATATCGCTCATTAGGTCTTAGTGCTACTCCAACTATTATTAAATAAAACCTAATGTCTAAAATTACTTTAATTGTAAGCTTTTTTATAGCACTCTTTATGAGTGCTTGCACCAATGCAACTTTCATACAAAGCTTTATTCAAACAAGCAATGAAGGCATTTTTATCAGATCGCAAAAACAACAAAGTTTTAAAATTTCCTTGCAAAATCCTAGCCAACTTCAAACTACTTTGGATAGAGATTTGGCTTTAAAACTTAAAAATTTAGGCTTAAAAGAAGTAAAAGAAAATGCAGATTATGAAATTTTAATCAATCTTGTAGATATGAAAAAACATTCTTATGCTCAAAAAATCACAACTTCAGCAAGATTTTTTTATGATTTTGATCCTTTGGAAAGTGATGGAGAATGGATGGTAGAAAACTACTATACTATGCAAGTTAATTTACAAATCAACTCTAAAAATCACAATTCTCAAAAAACAAGTCTTCTTGCAAGAACAGCTTATCTTGGAAATAAAGAACGCTGTCAATTATCTTTAGAAAATAAAATTATAAATCAAATAGTGAGTTTTTTTTATTTTTAAGAAAAGACAATCAAGAGTATAAAGACTCTTGATTTTAAGAATTATTAAGCAAAATAAGGTTTGATTTGTTCTACCCAAGCATCAATTCTTGATTCGGTTTGATCTTCTTGATTATCATTGTCAAGAGCAAGTCCAACAAATTTACCATCTACAACCGCATCGCTTGCTTCAAATGTATAACCATCAGTTGAAACTTCTCCTACCAAATTTGCACCTGCATCTTTTAAATTTTGAGCTAATTTACCCATGCCACCACAAAAAGTGTCAGAATAACTTTCACTATCACCCATACCAAATACAGCTACAGTTTTTCCACCAAGGCTAAGCCCTGAAAAATCAAAACCATCCCAATCATCTTGTAAATCACCACTTCCCCAAGTTGAAGTTCCACAAATTAATTTATCGTAAGAATTCATTTTAGCTGCATCAATATCTGAGATATTAAAAACATCACTAATTCCAAGTTTTGAAGCAATTGTATTAGCCGCTCCTTCTGTATTTCCCATAGCACTACCATAGATTACTGCTACTGACATTATTTTCTCCTTATAAGTTGATTTGATATTTTATACGGAACTAATTTTAACATAGTTTTGTTTAAATCACACAAAAAATGTTTTATTTCAATAAAATGTGTGAAATTTTTGTTACGCGGACAAACAATATAAAATTTTTCAAAATTGTTTTCTTTTATTAAATTCAATAATTCATGAATTTCATTTTCAATTTTTAAATTATGTGTATCAATCTCTTTGCAAAGTGGTAAAATTGCAAATTTTTTATCTATTATTATAAGATCACCATTTTGATCTATATTTTTTCCATTATTTTGAAAAGAAACCTTATCATAAACATAATAGCTAAATAAAATTTGCGCATCAAAACAAATGCCATAAAGATAAATTCTTAAAAGTCTTAAAAAATCGATATTCTTAGATATTTTAGTATTAAAAATCAAGCTTTTTCTTTTTTGAAAGTAAAAAGCGTATGCATTAAGCTTGATATTTACATTTTGAATCTTACCAAATGAAACATGCATTATATCATGTAAAAAATTTCCAAATATCATTTTTAAACTCTTGGTATTTTTTGCATATAAAAGAGGAATTTTTAGAGCGCTATCAACGCTGGCATTATATTGAGTTAAAAAAGTCAACATAAGCTCTTGATTGTTTAAATGGCGATAAATTTTCGGTATAAATTCTCGCTTATCATCAAATCCAAATAACATCTTTAACCTTTATAGCAAGAAAATTCTTTATTGAGATTAAAAATTTTACAATATTCACAATACACACAACTTACACTTCTTTTTGCACAAACTAGTGGAATTTTGCGCTTTTTAGCTTCATTTTTGATTTTTTTCATGGTATTATGATTTAAAAAGCTTGTTAACATTACTATACATTCTGTATCACAAGGAATCGGCTTGCGATTAACTCTATTTTCATTACGTGCATCCCAGTGTTCTATTTTTTTAGCACCTAAATCATGTAAAACAGCTCTAATAGGAGTGATTTCATCTGCACCAATAACCAAAACTGACATAAATTCTCCTTTGTGATTTTTAAAATATATTTTGATAATTATTATTATAATATAAAAAAACTAAATTTATTTTGAAATTTATTATCAATAATAAATTATTATTCAGTTAATTTTAATTTTTTATAGATATAATTTACTAGTTAATAAAAATTATTATTTAGGAGAAAAAAATGAAAAAATTAACTAATGATTTTGGAAACATTATAGCCGATAATCAAAATTCGTTAAGTGCAGGTTCAAAGGGTCCTTTACTTATGCAAGATTATCTTTTACTTGAAAAACTTGCCCATCAAAATAGAGAAAGAATTCCAGAAAGAACTGTTCATGCCAAAGGAAGTGGGGCATATGGGGAAATAAAAATTACCGCTGATTTATCTACTTATACTAAAGCAAAAATATTTCAAAAAGGAGAAATAACTCCACTTTTCTTGCGTTTTTCAACTGTTGCGGGTGAAGCAGGTGCGGCAGATGCTGAGCGTGATGTTCGTGGATTTGCTATTAAATTTTACACTAAAGAGGGAAACTGGGACTTAGTAGGAAACAATACTCCAACTTTTTTCATCCGTGATGCATATAAATTTCCTGATTTTATCCATACTCAAAAAAGAGATCCAAGAACTCATTTAAGAAACAATAATGCTGCTTGGGATTTTTGGAGTCTATGTCCTGAAAGCTTACATCAAGTAACTATTCTTATGAGTGATAGAGGAATTCCTGCAAGTTATCGCCATATGCATGGCTTTGGAAGCCACACTTATAGTTTTATCAATAATAAAAACGAAAGATTCTGGGTAAAATTTCATTTTAAAACTCAACAAGGAATTAAAAATCTTACTAACCAAGAAGCTGCTGAACTTATAGCAAAAGATAGAGAAAGTCATCAAAGAGATCTTTATAATGCTATAGAAAATAAAGATTTTCCGAAATGGAAAGTTCAAGTTCAAATTCTTGCTGAAAAAGATACAGAAAAACTTGGATTTAATCCTTTTGATTTAACAAAAATTTGGCCTCATAGTCTTGTACCTTTGATAGATATAGGCGAAATGATTCTAAATAAAAATCCTCAAAATTATTTCAATGAAGTTGAACAAGCTGCCTTTAGTCCAAGCAATATCGTTCCTGGAATTGGCTTTAGCCCTGATAAAATGTTACAAGCTAGAATTTTTTCATATCCTGATGCGCAAAGATATAGAATAGGAACTAATTATCATCTTTTGCCCGTAAATCGTGCAAAAAGCGAAGTAAATACTTATAATGTCGCTGGTGCTATGAATTTTGATAGTTATAAAAATGATGCAGCTTATTATGAACCAAACAGCTATGATAACAGCCCAAAAGAAGACAAAAGCTATCTTGAACCTGATTTAGTTTTAGAAGGTGCAGCTCAAAGATATGCTCCACTAGATAATGACTTTTATACTCAACCAAGAGCTTTATTTAATCTTATGAATGATAATCAAAAAACTCAACTTTTTCATAATATCGCTGATTCCATGGAAGGAGTTGATGAAAGAATTATCACTAGAGCTTTAGAACATTTTGAAAAAATTTCACCTGATTATGCAAAAGGAATTAAAAAAGCTTTAGAAAAATAATTTTTACTTGCCACTTTTGGTGGCAAACTAAAGATTATAATAATTAAGGAAAAACAATGACAACTCTTAGTCTAGAAGAAGAAAAAAGATTTGAAGAACTTTGCAAAATGGCTTTTAATTTTGCAAGAAATAATGAATGTGAAAATCTCAAAATCATGATAGAAGCGGGTTTAAATGTAAATTTAAAAACTCATAAAGGGGATACCTTGCTTATGCTTGCAGCTTATAATAATTCTTATGAAAGTGCTAAAATGCTTTTAGAAAAAGGTGCAAAAGTGGATGAAAAAAACGATCGTGGACAAACTCCATTGGCAGGAGTTTGTTTTAAAGGATACTTACCTATGTGTGAACTTTTAGTTAAATATGGAGCAAATATTGATGAAAACAATGGCTTAGGAATGACACCTTATGCTTTTGCTATTATGTTTGGACGAAAAGATGTGGCAGAATTTTTACTCAAAAAATCTAAAAATAATTTTTTAAAGAAAATGAGTCTAAAAATACTAAAATTTATCAAAAAATTTTAGTTATTTTCTAAATTTTTTCAGATACCTATAAACACTAGGTTCTGAAATTTTTAAAAATTTTGCTACGATAGGAACCGCTCCTTTTATATTAAAAATACCTTTTTCATATAGTTTTTCAGCAATTTCTTCTTTTTGAGTAATGCTTAATTGATAATCAGAATTTAAATAACTAGAATCTACGCTTTGAACTAAAATATCCTCTATCGAGCGGCTTAATGTTTCTATGTTTGAATCATTTTGAGAAAAACTAATGTTTCCTAAAATGTCGCCCATATCTCCAATTTTTTCTAAATCAATCATCTTGCATATTAAATCTCTCATAATACTAGTATCATGATTGATACACAAAATACCTACTAATTTATCATGATTTTTAATAAAAAAAGTAGATCCTCTAATTAATTTTGATTTTCCAACAAGAGTCTTATAATCACATAAAAAATCTTTTTCTAAATATTTTTTATTTTGTATAAGCTCACTTGCAAAAGCAGTCAAGGGAGAATCTAAACTTCTCCCACTAATGTGATTATTAGCAATTGCTGCAATATAAGCCCCATCTTCAGTAATTACATGAAAAACTATCTCATATTGCTCACCTAAAACTTCTCCTAAAAAATATGTCAATTTTATAAACTGCTGTTTTTGCCCCTCATCCATAAGAATTACCTTCAATAAAAAATTAATATAATATTAAATTCTACTCTTTATACTTTAAAACATTTCTTAAAAAATAAAATTTTATTATTATAATAATAAACTATTGACAAATTATTATTGTAGTGATAAAATGCATTCTGTTTAATCTATATTTAATAAAAGGAGAAATCATGTCAAACTATCCAAAAGCTATTGGTCCATACTCAGCTTATCGAGAAGCAAATGGACTTTTATTTATATCTGGACAACTTCCTATCAACCCTGCTTCAGGCGAAATAGAAAGCTCTGATATCAAAGAACAAACCAAACAATCTTTAAAAAATATCGGCGCTATCTTAGAAGAAAATGATATCAGTTATGATAAAGTGGTTAAAACCACTTGCTTTTTAGCTGATATTAATGATTTTGTAGCATTTAATGAAATTTATGCTGAATTTTTTAAAGCTCCTTATCCAGCAAGAAGTGCTTTTGCAGTAAAAGATCTACCAAAAAAAGCTAAAGTAGAGATAGAGATCATCGCTCAAAAAGGATAAAACATGCTAGGTATTGTTTTTTCTTTATTTAGTGTTTTTTTACTTGTTTTTATGTTTTATAAAAAAATTAATGCTCACATGGCATTGCTTTTAAGTGGTTTGCTTTTACTTTCCTTAGCTGCTATTTTTGGACTTTCTCCACACATTGTCGCTAAAGGTTCTTTAAATTTAGGTTTTTTTGATATTTTTCAAGTTTTCAATCAAACCATGTCAAGTACATTAGCAGGGCTTGGACTTACACTTATGACTATAGCAGGTTTTTCTGCTTATATGGATCATGTAGGGGCTTCTTATGCACTTTTTAAAGTTTTTGAAAAACCTTTAAAAGCCGTAAAATCTCCTTATGTTTTACTCATAGTTGCTTATTTTATCGTGCAATTTTTAGTTCTTTTCATCCCTTCTCACGCAGGCTTGGCACTTTTACTTATGGTTACTATGTATCCTATACTTGTACGCTCTGGTGTTTCAAAACTTTCTGCCTTAAGTGTGATTGCTATTTGTCAATATATCGATCATGGACCTGGAAGTGGAAATGTTATCATGGCATCAAAAGTAGCTGAGATTGATCCTGCGGTTTATTTTGTTCATTATCAACTCCCTACAACCTTGCCTATCATTATAGCTGTAGGTATTGCAATATATCTTTGCAATAAATTTTTTGACAGAAAAGATAATTTTGTCTTCAATACACAAGAAATTGAAAAAGAACTCAATGAAAATGAAGGTAAAGAAAAAGAACTTAAAAAGCCTCCTAGAATTTATGCGATTTTACCTATAATTCCTTTGGTTTTAATCCTAGGATTTAGTTCAGTGCTTGATAGCATCTTGATTTTAATGGGAATAAGTAGCACCGAAGAAGTTAAAGCAGCTGCTAGCACTGCAATTAAAATGAATGTTCCAGTGGCAATGGTGATTTCAACTTTTGTGGCTATTATTTTTGAAATGATACGCTATAAAAGTATAGTAGAAACTCTTAATTCTATTATGATTTTCTTTAAAGGAATGGGACATTTATTTGTTATCACAGTTTCACTCATCGTTTGTGGTCAAGTATTTGCAAGCGGTCTTTTATCTGTAGGTTTTGTAGATACTTTAATAGAATTTTGCAAAAATGCAGGATTTGGAGTTTTGGTTATTATTATCGCCGTTTCAATCTTACTTGCGGTTTGTGCTTTCTTAATGGGCTCAGGAAATGCAGCATTTTTTAGCTTTGCTCCACTTATCCCAAATATAGCAAAACACTTTGGAGTTGAAACTATCACCATGATAGCACCCATTCAAATTATGACGGGCTTTGGAAGATGTGTTAGTCCTATTGCACCAGCGATCTTAGCTATTTCAGCTATTGCAAAAGTAAGTCCTTTTGCTGTGGTTAAAAGAACAGCTATTCCTATGCTTGTAGCGGCTATTGTAAATGTTATTATGACTTATATTTATCTTTAAAAAGGAGAAAAAATGAACTCAAAAACTAAACTTATTCATTGTGGTAGAGGCGATCAAAGTGCTGAAGTAAGATCAGTTAATCCTACACTTATGCGTGCATCAACCATACTTTTTAAAGATCACACAACTTGGCAAAAATACAGAGAATTAAGAAAAACAGACCGTGTTTTAAGCTATGGGGCTAGAGGAACAACAACCAATTTTGAACTTGAAAAACTTATTTGCACTTTAGAAGGTGGCTATAGAGCTCAACTTTTTCCAACAGGACTTGCAGCACTAGCCATGGTGCTTTTAAACTATGCAAGCAAAGATGCGCATTTTTTAATCACTGATGCTATTTATGGGCCTGTAAGAACAATTTGTGAATTATTTTTGGAAAAAATAGGAGTTGAAATTGATTTTTTAAAAGCTGATGCAAGTGATGTAGAAGAAAAAATCAAACCTAATACTAAACTTATCTTATGTGAGAGTCCAGGATCTATACTTTATGAAATCATAGATTTGCCAAAACTTTGTAAAATTGCTCATGCACATAATATCCCTGTAGCCATTGATAATACTTATTCTAGTGGATATTTTCTAAATCCTTTAGAACTTGGAGTAGATATTTCGGTTATTGCCGCTACAAAATATCTTAGTGGACACTCTGATGTAACCATGGGTATAGTCGTAATCAACGAAAAAGAATGGAAAAATTTTGACAAACTTCCAGAAGCTTTAGGATTTACAACAAGTCCTGATGATGCTTACTTAGTACTTCGTGGTATAAGAACACTAGATGTGAGAATGAAAGCTCATGAAAAAAGTGCTGATGAAATTGTAGAGTTTTTACAAAACAGAAAAGAAATTAAAACAATCTTCTATCCAAAACTTAAATCTCACCCAAATCATGAAATTTTCATGCGTGATCATAAAGGTGCAAACGGTATGATTACCATAGAATTTGCAAAAGATTTTAGTGAAGATGATGCTATTAAATTTGTAGATAAACTAGAATACTTTTCAATAGGTGCAAGTTGGGGAGGCTATGAAAGTTTAGCAACTGTAACCACTCCGCCTAGAACTGCAACAGATCTAAGTAAAAGGGGGCCATTTGTAAGGTTTCATATAGGTCTTGAAGATACTAAGGACTTGATCACTGATTTAATACAAGCTTTTGATAGTATTAAAAAATAAGGAGATAAGATGACAGGAATTAGCGTATTTGATCATAGATTGCTAGCAGACTCATGGAGTACGCAGGAAATGCGTGCTATTTTTTGCGAACAAAACCGCATACAAAAATGGCTCGATGTTGAAGCGGCTTTAGCAAAAGCACAAGCAAAACTAAAGATTATTCCTAAAAAAGCAGCTGATGAGATCGCAAAAAAAGCTCATTATAAATTTATGGATATGGATTTTATTTTTACTGAATTTAAAAAGACTAAACACCCTTTAGTTCCTACTGTAAGAGGATTAGAAAAAGCTTGCGATAATAATTTAGGCGAATATGTACATTTTGGAGTAACCACTCAAGATATCATCGATACAGGGCTTATTTTACAATTTAAAGAAGCAATGCAACTTGTAAAAAGTGAATTAAAAGCTATTGCAAAAGCCTTAGCAAAACTAGCTAAAACCCATAAAAACACTGCTATGATGGGAAGAACTTTAGCACTTCAGGCTTTGCCTATTACTTTTGGACATAAAGTTGCTATTTGGTTAAGCGAACTTGAGCGTCATTTTGAAAGAATACTTGAACTTGAAAAAAGACTTTATGTAGGCAGTATAGTAGGTGCTGTAGGAACTAAAGCAAGTTTAAGTGATGAGTGCAATGAAGTAGAAAAACTCACTTTAGAAAATTTAGGACTTGATGTGCCTAATATTTCTTGGCAAAGCGCACGTGATCGCTTTATAGAACTTGGTTTTGTGCTAGGTAATATCAATGCAACCTTTAACAAAATCGCTCATGAAATTTTAATCCTTTCGCATAATGAAATCGACGAAGTTGCTGAACCTTTTGGAAAAGGACAAGTAGGTTCAAGTACTATGCCACACAAAAGAAATCCTGCAGTAAGTGAAAATGCAGTTACAGTAAGCAATGCCTTTAAAGCAAATTTAGCCATTTTAAGTGATATCGAAAGGCATGAACATGAAAGAGATGGTCAAGTTTGGAAAATGGAATGGAAACTTTTACCTGAAATGTTTTTAATGCTTTCTGTGGTTTTAGCAAATATGAAATTCGCTCTTAGCGATTTAGAAGTAAAAAAAGATAAAATGCTTAAAAATTTAAATACTCTTAATGGTTTTGTTTTAGCAGAAAGAGTTATGTTTGCATTAAGCGATCATTATGGAAAACAACATGCCCATGAAATAGTTTATGAAAATGCTATGCTAGGCATTGAAAAACAAAAAACTTTTAAAGAAGTTTTACTTGCAGATAAAAGAGTATCTAAGGTATTGAAAGAAAAAGAAATTGATGCTTTGCTTGATGCAACAACCTATGTAGGATATGCACCAAAACTTGTAGATGAATTTTTGGCAAAAATCAAAAATAGTGCTATTTTAAAATAGGAAAAATCATGTTCTATAGTGAAATTTTAGCGGATTTTATTTTCAATCTTAAATATGAAAATATCCCTAATGCAGTTATTCAAAGGGCTAAAGAGCTTATGTTTGATAGTTTTGGAACAGCTATAGCGGCAAGTAAAGAAGAATGTGTTTTAAACGCTTTTAAAGCTTTTGAAAATTTAAGCGCAGAAAAAAATACTCCTGTGTGGATAAATGATCAAAAATTAAACCCTATATATGCAACTATGCTTAATGGTATTGCTTCTCATGCGTTAGATTTTGACGATACGCATACAGAAGCGATTTTGCATGCAAGTGCGATTTTAACACCACTTTGTTTAAGTTATGGTTTTCATGTTAGCAAAGATGCAAAAAAAATCATCAAAGCTTTTATAGTAGGCTGGGAAATTGCAGCTAGAGTAGGTATTGCAAGTAAAGGCACTTTTCATAAGCGTGGTTTTCATACTACTGCTATTGCAGGAGTTTTTGGAAGCGTGAGTGCAAGTGCAATCTTACTAGATCTTAACAAAGAACAAATCATTAACGCTTTAGGACTTGCAGGAAGTTTTGCAAGTGGGATTAATGAGTTTTTATCCAATGGATCCAATTCAAAAGTTTTACATATTGCCAATGCTATTAAAAATGGGATAATGATCGCCCATTTTGCTAAAAACAATATGAGTGGGCCTTTGAGTATTTTTGAAGGTAGGGATAATATCTTTAAATGTTTTGGTATAGAACAAGAGTGTGATAAAACAGAACTTAGTAAAGCCTTAGGTGAAATTTGGCAAACCATGCAAGTTTCAATCAAGCCTTATCCAAGTTGTCATTTTGCTCATGGGCTTATTGATTGTGCCATTACTTTAAAAAATGATGGTTTAAAAGCTAATGAAATTAAAAGTATTCATTGTTTTGTAGATGAAGTTCCTATTTCTTTTATTTGCGATCCTTTGGAAGCAAAATACACTCCAAATAGTGCTTATGAAGCTAAATTTTCCATGCCTTTTTTAATGGCCCTAGGATTCTTTGATGGTAAGATTACTCTTAAATCTTATGAAAATTTAAAGCGTAAAGAAGTACTAGAATTTGCCAAAAAAATCAGTTACGAAAAAAGGAAATCTCAAGGCTTTCCAAAATATTTTCCAGGGCATTTAGAAGCTAGTTTGCAAGATGGACGCATAATCCAAAAAAATGTTTTTATCAATAAAGGTAATTTTGATAATCCGCTAAGTTTTGAAGAATTAAAAGCTAAATTTTTAGCAAATGCACAAATTTACCTTGATAATACTAAGGCCAACAAAATTCTAGATCAAATCATCAATCTAGAAAATTTAAACCACTTTTCTTTTTAAATATTTATCCTTCTTTTTACAAGAAGGATAAATTCATTACACTTTTTTATTATAATATTTATTATTAATTTAGGAATTACAATGACTTTAAACGAGTTAAAAGATGGACAAAAGGCTATTATTATTAATTTAAATGCTCAAAAAGAACTCAAAAATAGACTTTTAAGCTTTGGATTTATCAAAAATAAAAACTTGAAAAAAATTCACTCCTCTTTAAAAAGTGCCACCATAATGGTAGAGCTTGATACAAGTTGTGTTATCCTAAGATCTGATGAAGCTAAAACCATAGAAGTGAATCTTATATGAAAAAAATCAAAATAGCTCTTGTAGGTCAGCCTAATGTAGGCAAAAGTCTTCTTATTAATGCGCTTTGCAAAGCCAATATGAAAGTAGGAAATTTTAGCGGAGTTACCATAGAAAAAGCAAGTGCAAAAACTTTTTATAAAAACTATGAATTTGAAGTCATTGACTTGCCAGGAACTTATTCTTTAGATGGATATAGCGAAGAAGAAAAAATCACACGCCATTTTTTAAATCAAAATGACTATGATGTTATTGTTAATGTTTTAGATGCTACCAATTTAGAACGCAATCTTATCCTTAGTGCAGAACTTTTAAGCCTCAATAAAAAAATGCTTTTAGCTTTAAATATGTGTGATGAAGCCAAAAAAGAAGGTATAGAGCTTGACACTTCTATTTTAAGCCAAGAATTTCAAAGTCAAGTTGTTGAAATTTCAGCAAAAACAAAAGAAAATTTAGAACTTTTGCTGCAAAAAATTATTATTTTATTTGAAAGTAAATTTATTCCAAGATCCCAATTTTATACTCCGCTTTGCGAAAAAAGTCCGGAAAAAGAAGATTTATTATATTTTATTAATGAACTTTCAAAAAAAATTATCACACACAAAAAAGAAGAAAGAAATTTAACCAAAAAAATCGATGCCTTGCTTATCCATAAATTCTTTGGCTTACCTATATTTTTATTTTTAATGTGGCTTTTATTTCAACTTACTTTCAGTTTAGGGCAAATTCCTATGGATTATATAGAATCAGGCTTTAATGCCTTAGGTGAACTTGTTAAAAACAATATTTCTAATGCCTTTATCGCTTCAGCTTTGGCCGATGGGATTATCGCAGGTGTTGGCGCTGTGATACTTTTTTTACCTAATATAATGATTTTATTTTTAGGCATAGCCCTTTTAGAAACCACAGGTTATATGTCAAGAGTAGCTTTTTTACTTGATGGGATCTTGCATAAATTTGGTTTGCATGGTAAAAGTTTTATTCCACTAATCACTGGTTTTGGTTGTTCGGTACCTGCTTTTATGGCTACACGCACTCTTAAGAACAAAAGAGATAGACTTTTAACTCTTTTTGTGATCAATTTTATGAGTTGTGGGGCAAGACTTCCTGTATATGTGCTTTTTATCGGTGCTTTTTTTCCAAGCGAAGAAACAGGTAATTATCTTTTTGGAATTTATATTTTAGGTGCGATTTTAGGACTTTGTGCTGCAAAATTGTTAAGAATGACAGCATTTCGTGGACTTGATGAACCTTTTGTTATGGAAATGCCAAAATATCGTATGCCAAATTGGCATTTAGTTTGGTTTATGGTTTACAATAAAGCCAAAATGTATCTTAAAAAAGCAGGAACTTTCATACTTTTGGCCTCTTTGCTTATATGGTTTGCTAGTAATTTTCCAAAAAGTGAAGAAAATTTAAGTGATTTTAATGCTCAAGAAAGAGCTATAGAACAAAGTTATTTAGGACAATTTGGCAAAGGCATAGAACCTATTTTTAAACCCCTTGAGCTAGATTGGAAATTAAGCGTATCTTTAATCAGTGGTTTGGCTGCTAAAGAAGTGATGATCTCAACTATGGGAGTACTTTATTCACTAGGAAAAGATGTAGATGAAACAAATAATGATTTAAAAGGAATTATCGCTAGAAATATACCTATACCAAGTGCAGTGGCTTTTATTTTATTTGTAATGATTTATAATCCTTGCTTTGCAGCAACTATAGTTTTTTCAAAAGAAAGCGGAAAGCTAAAATACACTCTCTTTCTCTTTCTTTTTACTTGCGCAAGTGCTTATATAGTAGCTTTTATAGGACTTCATATCGCTAAAATTTTATTAAATTAACTTACTTTTAATGATGAAATTTTAGTAATATTATCTTCAAAAGCTTTTAAAATGCTATAAGCAACACCTTCAAAATCAAGTCCACCGCAAAGATAGATTAAAGTCATACGAAAAGATTTACTCACATCAAGCTTTGGTTTTTCGGCGTTCATATTTAACTTAAAATCATAAGGACTTGCATGTTTAAAAGCGTAATTTTTTGCCGCAATTAAAAAATCATTCTTATCTTTTAAAAACTCGCCTTTAACTAAAATAAAGCTTATCTCAAGATATTTCCAAAAATCTTTTGAAGGCATAGGATTTTCATCAAAATTTTGTTCTATAAAAGCATAGTTTTTCTCAAAAGATTTTTTATAATTTTCTACAAGTAAAGCGCCTAATTTGTTTTTAGCTATATTTTGTAAAATAAGTTTTATATTGCTTTCAAATTCAAAATCTATTTGTTCTAAAATTTTAATTTGCTCTTCTATAAAAAATTCTTGTTTTAACTCTTCATTACAAAATTTAGCATAAGAAAAAATATTTGTCATAGGCTTTTCATAATTCCCAAACTCATCCCAAAAATTTTTCTCACTACAGGCTATACAACCATGTCCTGCAGCTACTGGCCAAGAAGTTTTAGCATTAAATTTCACTTTAGGGCAATTATTATAAGTATAAGGCCCTTTACAGCCTATCTTAAATAAACAAGCTCCATTCCTTGCGGCTTCATCGTCAAAATGTTCAGCAAAAATCCCACTTTCAAATTTCGCCTTTCTTTCGCACATATCATGCAAACATTTACCATAAGCCCACATAGGACGATTTTGCTCATCAAGTTCAGGTAAAACTCCAAATAAAGCAAAAAAACTTAAAGTCGCAATGATATTTATATCACTTGGAGGACAACCTGGGATATTTACTACTTTTTGACTTAAGACTTCACTAATACCACAGGTTTTACTAGGATTTGGATAAGCAGCTTGAATACCACCATAACTTGAACAAGTACCCACTGCAAAGATAGCCTTTGCTTTAGTGGCTAGTTTTTCTAAAATTTCATAGCCACTCTCTCCTTGTGCTCCTATAGTAAGAAAAAAGGTATCAATGGCTGCAACACCACCTTCAACCGCTAAAATAAAATCTTCTTCTAAAACATGCTCTAAAAGCTCTTCAGCCTTAGTGCCATTTGCTGCCATTAAAGTTTCATGATATTCTAAAGAAAAAAAATCAAAAATTAGCTCATCAAAACTTGGCAACTCAGAACGCAACAAACTCTCACTACATCCTGTACATTCACAAAGATGAAGCCATACTAACTTTGTTTTAGGTGCGATTTGAAAAAATCTTTGAGCAAGAACTGGAATTTCATTGCCTAAAGATAAATGCCTAGCAAGAATTTTTACACTTTCTTCATTGATAACCTTATCCTCTTTTAAAGTAGAATTCTCAAGTTTTTTAATGCGATCTTCGAGTATATTTTTTAATTCTTCATTGCTAAGCTTTGCCATTTTTTATCCTTTTTGATTATCCCAACAAAGAACAGTTTGCCCTTCTTCATTTTTTTCAACATCACCCATACCCATGATGTTATATCCTGCATCGACATAATGTATTTCACCTGTAACACCATTTGCTAAATCGCTAAGTAAATACATAGCCGAATTTCCTACATCTTCTATACTAACATTGCGTTTTAAAGGAGAATTGATTTCATTGTATTTTAAAATCATTCTAAAATCTCCTATTCCACTTGCTGCCAAAGTTTTAATAGGACCTGCTGAAATAGCATTAACACGAATTCCTTTTACTCCTAAATCTCTTGCTAAATAACGCACAGAACTTTCAAGTGCGGCTTTTGCTACACCCATAACATTATAATGAGGTACATATTTAACCCCACCAAGATAACTTAAAGTCAAAATCGAACCCTTATCTTTTAAAATAGGTAAAACCGCACGTGTTAAAGAAAGTAAAGAATACACAGAAGTTTGCATAGCTATATCAAAAGCTTCTTTTGAAGTTTCTAAAAAAGAATTTTCTAAAGCTTCTTTTGGAGCAAAAGCAACCGCATGTACTACAAAATCAATCTCACCTAAATCTTTTTTGATTTTTTCAGCGATAGAATCTAAATGCTCATTATTATTTACATCAAGCTCATAAACAAAATTGGAATTAAACTCTTGCGCTATAGGTTCTACGCGTTTTTTTAAAGCATCATTTAAAAAAGTAAAAGCAAGCTGGGCTCCTTGATCAAAACATGCTTTTGCTATGCCATAAGCGATAGATTTATTATTTGCAACCCCTACAATAAGGCCTTTTTTACCCTTCATAACCATTTTTTTTATCCTTTGATTAATTTTATAAAATTTTCCACTTTTAAAGCTGCAGAGCCTATCAAAACTCCACCACAATGATTTACACTTAGAATTTCTTTGATATTATTTTCATTCACACTTCCACCATAAAGCAAAGGTGCCTTAGTTAAACTCACTAAAAATTTAAGCACTTTAGCGATATCTGTAGTTTGTGCACTCACTCCCGTTCCTATAGAATAAATAGGCTCATAAGCAATAATTAGTTTTTCATAATTTAAATCAATAATTTCAAGTTGTTTTTTTAAAAACTCTAGAGTTTTGCCTGAATTTTTTGTATCTAAATTTTCACCTATACAAAAAACAATTTTATAACCATGCTCTTTAGCAAAATCAAATTTAGCTCCAATAAGCTCTTCATCTCCTAAAGCTCTTCTTTCAGAATGCCCGATTAAAACGCATTTGATCCCAAATTCGTCCAAATGCTCTTTTCCAAGCTCACCTGTAAAAGCTCCATTAATGCAAGGATAAAAATTTTGCGCTCCTTGAATAAAGCAAGTTTGACTTTCTAAAAAAGCAATACTAGGAGGAAAAACGATAATATCATCACATTTTGCCCCCATAGTTTTATTTAAAATTTCAGCATAAATTTTAAAGCTTGCTCTTGTGTGATTGCATTTTAAATTTGCGGCAAAGATCATTCATTTTCCTTAGATCTTAAAGCTTTTACGCCTGGAAGTTCTTTACCCTCTATAAGTTCAAGAGAAGCGCCACCTCCAGTAGAAATAAAAGTCATCTCATCTGCATCACCTGCACGCGCAACCACATCGGCCGTATCGCCACCGCCAACAACAGAAGTTGCATGTCCTTCGCTGATATAATGACTCATTTTAATACTACCTTTTGAAAATTTATCAATTTCAAAAACACCCATAGGTCCATTCCACCAAATCGTTTGCGCATCAGAAATTACTTCTTTAAAAAGTCTCACACTTGCAGGTCCTATATCTAAACCCATCCAGCCATTTGGAATTTCTTGTGCTGGAACAAATTTCATCGGTGCATCTTGTGAACACGCAGGAGCAGCTACAACATCTACTGGAAGATAAATTTTCACTCCTAAATTTTTACCTTTAGTAAGAGTTTTATTAGCTTCTTCTAAAAGCTCTTCTTCTAAAAGTGAATTTCCTATATCATAACCTAAGGCTTTTAAAAAAGTAAATGCCATACCTCCGCCTATGATTAATTTATCTACCTTTGGTAATAAATTTGTCAATGCTTGAAGTTTTCCACTTACCTTTGAACCTCCAACAACAGCGACAAAAGGACGTGCTGGATGTTTGATAAGATTGCTTGCAAAATCAATTTCTTTTTGGAGTAAAAATCCTGCACCTTTGTGTTTTTCATCAAAGAATTTAGTAATAGCTTCCACACTAGAATGTGCTCTATGGCATACTCCAAAAGCATCATTGATATAAACTTGAACCATAGAAGCAAGTTCTTTGGCTAAATTTTCATCATTTTTTGTTTCGCCTTTTTCAAAACGTAAATTTTCAAGAAGCAAAATTTCACCCGCTTTTAAATTCATAGCTTTAGTTTTTGCATCTTCGCCGATAACATCTTTTGCCATAATAATTTCTTTATCTAAAAGTCTAGCAAGACGCTTAGCCACAGGTTCTAAAGAATATTTAGAACTAATTTCTTTTGGACGCCCTAAGTGAGAGGCTAAAATCACACTGCAACCATTATCCAAACAATATCTTATCGTAGGAATAACTGATCTTATGCGTCTATCATCAGTGATATTTAAAAAATCATCTTGAGGAACATTAAAATCACATCTTATAAAAACTTTTTTCTTAGCTAAATCAATATCTTTTATAGAAATAATATCACCCATGATTAAGCCTTATTTGCAATATATACTGCCATATCTACTAGACGACTTGAATAACCCCATTCATTATCATACCAAGCAATCACCTTGATAAAATCATCCGCAATCACTTGAGTTAAATCACTTGCCACAATAGCTCCATAAGAACAAGTGATAAAATCACTTGAAACTCTTTCATCGTCATCTACCATTAAAATGCCTTTTAAATTTGTGGCTGCAGCTTTTCTAAAAGTTTCATTGATTTCATCTTTGCTGACTTTACGGCTTAGTTGTGCGGTTAAATCCACGCTTGACACATCAATCACTGGTACACGCATACTTTGTCCATGAAGCTTGCCATTAAGCTCAGGCATAACAAGTTTCATAGCTTTTGCTGCACCTGTAGAAGTTGGAATGATATTTTGTGCTGCAGCACGAGAACGGCGTTTATCTTTAGCTTTAGCATCAATAATGCTTTGTCCGTTTGTATAAGCATGTATAGTTGTCATAAGTCCTTTTTCTATGCCAAAATTATCTTGTAAAACACGACAAACAGGACCTAAACAATTTGTTGTACAACTTGCATTAGAAATGATATTTTCACCTTTGTAAAGTTCTGAATTTACTCCTAAAACATAAGTAGGTGTATCATCTTTTGCAGGAGCACTCATGATCACTTTTTGCACTCCCATATCTATAAATTCTTGACATTTTGCCATAGTTAAATGCGCTCCTGTGCACTCTAAAACAATTTGTGCGCCGTATTTTGCAAAGTCAAGATCTTTTACATTGCGACTTTTAAATACTTTGATTTTTTTACCATTTATCACTAAATCATCGCCTTCACTATCAACACTGCCTTTAAATTCACCATGTACTGTATCGTATTTAAAAAGGTATTTTGTAAGTTCAATATCCGTAGTATCATTTATCGCCACAAGCTCAATATCATTTCTTTCTAAGATGATTCTTGCAACACATCTGCCTATGCGTCCAAAACCATTTATAGCAACTTTTACAGCCATTTAATTTCCTTTTGCAAAATATAATGTTAATATTCTACAAAAAAAAGGTTAAAATTTTAATGAAGATAGCACTTTTTGGTGGCAGTTTTGATCCACCACATAATGGACACAATAGCGTTGTTTTAGAAGCTTTAGAAAAATTAGATATTGATAAACTTATTATTATGCCTACTTATATCAATCCTTTTAAACAAAATTTTAGCGCTGACGAAAAGCAAAGATTCTTATGGGTTAAAAAACTTTGGGGGTATTTGCCAAAAGTTGAAATTTGTGATTTTGAAACCAAACAAAAACGCCCTGTTCCTAGTATAGAAAGCGTTAAGTATCTTTATAAGCTTTACAATCCTAGTAAATTTTATCTTTTAATCGGCGCAGATCATTTAGAAAAACTTCATCTTTGGCATGATTTTGAAAAACTTAATTCTTTAGTAGAATTTGTTATTGCCAATCGCAATGATATAGAAATTCCTAAGAATTTCAAAGATTTAAAAACTGATAAAAAAATCGCTTCTTCTTTTATACGCAACACTTTAAATACAAATGAAGTTTGCGAAGAAATTAAAGATGAAGTAAAAAAATATTATGAAAAATTACAAAAAAATTGATACAATTTCAAAAATTAAAGGAAAATAATGCAAGAAAGAATAGATTTAATTGTTAAAATTTTAGATGAAAAAAAAGCTGAAGATATCAAAACTATTGACATGAGTGAGCAAGAATACTTTGTAAAATATGTCATTATCGCAGCTACTTTAGGAGAAAGACACGCTCTATCCTTGATCGATGAGCTTAAAACACAACTTAAAGCCAAAGGTGAGGAATTTTTAAACATAGATAGTAGTGAAGAATGGAGCGTGATTGATCTTGGCGATATTTTAATCCATCTTTTAACACCAGAACACAGAGGAATTTATAATATAGAAGAATTATTAGAAAATCTTAAAAAAGGCAGGGTTTAAAAAGGCTAAATTTAATTAGCCTTTTTAATTTTTAGAGATTATCAATATATTCTTTAATTTCTTTTTTGATTTTCTCTTTTTGTTCTTTTAAAGCTTCTTTTTTAGCTTTATACTCAACCTTACTCATATAATCTTTTTGTTCTTTCAAAGCATCGAGTTCTTTTTCGATTTTTTCCACTTCTTGTTCTTTAAGTTTTTTAGCTTCTAACTTTTTATCATAAAACATAGGATCTTTAGCACAATCATTTTGCACTTGTTTTAAAGCAAGCTCCAAGCTTAAAGTTCTAGCTGTGTCATTATGTGCTTTAGAAAAACTGATTTCTTTATTAATACGATTAATTTTTTTATCGCATTCACTTGCACCAAAAGCAAAAGCACATAGCATAAGTAGAACAAGTGTTTTTTTCATTTTTAATTCCTTTTAAGATAAATTTAAATCGCGAAATATTATCTCATCAATTCTTAAATCTAGCTTTTATATCATTAAACAAAGTAAATACCATACTTTCAAGCTCTTTTGCTCTTTCTAAAGAAGTTGCCTCAAAGCGTGTGATAAGATAAGGGCTGGTGTTAGATGCACGAAGTAAAGCCCATCCATCGCCAAAATCTATCCTAGCTCCATCAATTTCACAAAGACTTTTAATACCTTTTAAAGCTCCTTTTTCAATCTCTTTTTGAAATTCTTCCACAAGTTTGAATTTTTCTTCTTCATTTACAGGAATTTTAATTTCAGGTGTAGTATAAAGTTTTGGTAAAGCTTTAATCATACTTTCTAAATCAAAACCTTTATAAACAAGCTCTAAAGCTCTTAAAAATGCATAAATTCCATCATCATAACCAAAATATCTATGCTTAAAGAAAATATGTCCACTCACTTCAGCCGCTAAATCAATATCTTTTTCTTTCATCATTTTTTTGATATTAGAATGTCCTGTTTTTCCCATAAAAATAGTGCCAAATTTAGCCACTTCATCAAAAAGATTTTTAGAACATTTTACCTCACCTAAAATGCGTGGATTAGGAATATTTTTAGCAAACAAATAACAAAGCTCATCCCCACAAAATACATGAGTTTTACTCAAAGCAACCATTCTATCAGCATCCCCATCAAAAGCAAAAGCCAAAGAATAATCTTGATTTTGATTTAAAAACTCTCTAATCGCACTTAAGTTTTCTTCTTCTGTAGGATCTGGAGCATGGTTTGGAAACTGTCCATCAGGCTCTGCAAACATCACATGAGCTTTTAAATTTAAAGCTTTGATTAAAGGCTCTATCACCACTCCAGCCGCACCATTTGTGCAATCAACACCAAATTTATAATTAAAATCCTTTAAAAAGCTAAATTGCTCACACATAAATTTCACATAAAGGCTTAAAATATCGTATTTTTCTACTTCTAAATTTTCTTCAATATCATCATCTAAATGCTTATAAACTTCTTTTGAAAACTCTTTTAATTCCACACCAAAAAAACTTTCTTTATTGATAGTAATTTTAAATCCATTATAATCTTTTGGATTATGAGATCCTGTTATCATAATATTTGCATCAAATTTTAACCCCTCATAAAGACTAAAATATCCTAATGGAGTTGGCACAAGCCCTATATCATAGATTTTTATCCCTGCTTTGTTAAGCCCACTAACTAAATAATTAAAAAGCTCATTTGCACTATATCTTGCATCATAACCCACACTTACATTTTTACAACCCCTATTTAACATAGTTTGTCCCAAAAAAAAACCTATAGCTTTAACGCTTTTTTCATTTAGTTCTTTGCCATAAAGCCCTCTTATATCATATTCTCTAAAAATCACATCTAACATTTTTTTCCTTCAAATTTATCTCTTCTTTGACCTAAATTTATCGTTTTTCTAAAGCAAATTTGGATAGAAAAGAAATTTTTGCTACAATTTTACATTAATTTCACTAAATGAAGGAAAATTTATGGATGAAGAATTAGAAAACGAAGAAACGAAAAAGAAAAAAGGCGGTTCACTTGTAATTATTATTGTTATTTTACTTTTTGTTTTACTTCTTAGTATTATGGGAGTGATTGCTTGGCTTATTTCAAGCAGTTCAAGTGATGAAAGTGAAGTAAAAGAAGCTCCAAAAGAAGAGGCAAAAGCCGATAAACCTAAAGTTTCAGCTCCTACTCAGCGAGGTAGTGATTTTGCTAATATAGGTCCTATGTATCCGCTTGATCCTTTTACCCTAAATTTACTTAGTGATAGCGGCTCGAGATATGTAAAATGCACTATAGAACTAGAACAAAATAGCGAACTTTTAAAACCTGAACTTGATAAAAAAGTTCCAGTAATTCGTGATATTATTATTCGTACATTAACAGCTAAAACTTTTGAAGAAGTAAGCACACAAAAAGGTAAAGAACGTTTAAAAGATGAGCTAGTTGGAAAAATCAATGAAATTTTAACCGATGGCTTTATTAAAAATGTTTATTTTACGGATTTTGTAGTTTCTTGATGCGTGTAGGCTGTGATATCATCGCCATTTCTAGGATAGAAAAAATTCATTCTAGACATGGCAAAAATTTTTTAGATAAATTTCTAAACCCAAAAGAACAAATACTCATTAAAAATCCAGCAACTCTAGCAGGTCTTTGGGCTGCTAAAGAAGCCGCCAGCAAAGCTTTGGGTGTTGGAATTTGTGAATTATGCAGTTTTTTTGATATTGAAATATCAAAAGATGAAAAAAACGCGCCTAAATTAAAATATTCTCAAAAAATTACAAAAGATTTTAATATCACTCAAACTTCCCTAAGCATTTCTCATGATAATGGTTTTGCTATAGCCATAGTGGCTATAGTTTGATTATTTTCCTATAGTTTGTTTATCTAAATTTCTTGAAAGTATGAAATCCACCACAGGTTGTTCTCTTTTGTTTGCTCTTTTACAATGATCTTTTTGAAAAAAATCTGTGATTTTTATAACAATCCTTGCCCATTTTTTGCGATTTCTTTCACGCCACGCATGAGAAGAAACGCTCTCCCAAGCATAACCATTAAACAAGCTTGCATTTACAAAATGATCTAAGGCTCTAACTCCTTGTCTTGCACGTGCGGTATTAAAAAAAGTTCCTATAATCACGATAAAAAGATAACCCAAAACTGCCAATGGTACTATAGCACAGAGTAAAATAGTCCCTGCTAATTTTTCTTTCAAACTTCCTTTTAAACTACGTTTTACACGACGACGAAAATTAGCACGAATTCTAGTTTTTACTCTTTTCATAACTCTCTTTTGCTAAATTTTACCCTCATTCCATTAGCTGAACGCACTGTTAAACGTCCTACTACATCGGGTACAAAACCTTCTTCAAGTTCTAATTTATAAGTTTTTAAAATATTAGCTAAAATCAAAATTGCCTCTTGCATAGCAAAACCTTGTCCTATACAAATTCTTTCACCTACTCCAAAAGGTAAATACGCATCTTTTTTATATTCATCTTCAAAACGAGAAGGATTAAATCCATGTGGATTTGTCCAAAATTCCTCATGCCTATGTATAAGCCAAGGAGCAATCACTACTCCAGAACCTTTTTTTATTAGCTTATCCCTAACTTGAGTATCTTTTTTTGCTTCTCTTGCAAAAAATCCAACAGGAGGATAAAGTCTTAAAGATTCTTTAAAAATATTGGTTAAAAATTTAAATTGTCTTAGATGAGAAATTTCAATATTTTTACCTTGTAAAACTTGTACAATTTCTTCATAAGCTTTTTCTTGCTCCTTAGGATAAAGACTAAGCAAATAAAGCGTCCATGTTAAAGAACTTGCTGTAGTTTCATGCCCTGCCAAAAAAAGCATAGCCACTTGGTCTAAAATTTCTTCAAAAGAAAAACGCTTATTTGTATCTGCATCTACTACTAAAAGCAAAGAAGCTAAAATATCTTCAAATTCTGTATTATTTATCATATCATATCTTGGTTTTATGATATCACTTAAAACTTGTCTGATTACATTTCCAGCTTTAGCACGCTTACGATCGCCTAACACATAAGAAAGCCACTTTGGAAAACAAAACATACGACGCATAGCTGTATGCACGCTTTGCTCTTGAAAAGTTACGAAAGCATTTAAAATTTTTTTACCCTTTTCTTCGTCAAGTTTTGAAGACATAATAGTACGAAAAATAACATCAGCAGTAATAAAAGTCATTGCCTCATCTACTTCAATAATGGCATGATTTGGATACTTACTGAATCGCTCCATCATATCAGCTACGGCTTCACTCATGAGATTAAAAACTTTATTAATACGTGTCATTTCAAAACTTGGACGCAAAAGTTCTCTTTGCTTTTTCCAAACTTCACCATTTGTAGTAAAAATACTCTCTCCTAAAAGTGGGTTTAAAAGCTCATGTAAAAATGCACTTTTAGGAAATTCTTTAACCTCATCAATCATCATCCTTTTGACTTCTTTAGTATCGTTAATCACATAAAGATCAAAATTTGGCATCTTTACATAACCTGTTTGCATTTTATAACTACGCTCATAAAGTCCATCAAGCCAAGATCTACGTTTTAATAAAAAAGTTAAAAGCGTAGAAGCTTTATTTTTGTAAGGCTTAGGGAAAAAGGGGCATTCACTCATATTTTTACCTTTTCTTCTAAAAATTTAGGCATTATGGTAAAAGAAAAAAAATCATAATCGCCTTTAATACTAATACTATAAAGATATAAAAAATGTGCTTTATTTTTATCTCTTTTTATTTTTTTATATTCATATTTTTCATATAAAGTATGAAATTTAGTACTTAAAAATGGAGGTGTAAATTTAGCATTTACACCACTCGTGTGGAAAAAATCCACTTGAGGAAAACATGCTCCATCAATAATCGATGTGTAATCATACCATTTTAAATCAAATCTTGAAACAAATTCAAGCTTTTTTCTAAATTCATCTGCTTTTTTTTGATAGCTCACCAAAGGTATACATTCTCCTAAAGTAAGAATTTTTAATTTACGAAGTAAAGATAGGGTTAAATTTTGCCTTAAAATACACTCTAAAACTTCTATACAAACTATAGTTCCAACACTATGCGCTACTAAAATAAGCTCATAATCTTGCTTATCTTCATTTTGTTTTAGCTTATCTACTATAGTATTTGCAAAAAGCTTGATTCTTTCTTGCATAGTGCCTATTTTTTTATCTTGCCAAGTAGCACAAAAAGCACAAATTCTTGCTATCCAAAATACAGCTAATTTTTTACCTAATTTAAATAAAAAATGATTTAGCAAAAATCCTAAAAAACATCCTATGATGATAGCTAAAGAAAAATGCATATAATTTTGCAAAAAAGCAAAACTTCCAAAAGCTAAAGCTAAGGAAAATACTAAAGAAAATAACACATAGAAAAAAGGGTAATAACCTGTAATAAGTTGATAAATTGACTCTTTACCAAATTTAATAAAAAGTCCTGTAATAGTATAAATTCTAAAAAAACTATAACAATCTACCAAAGCATCTTTATAACTTTCTGACCAATTTTTTTTAACAATATCATTCCATGTTAAAAAATAATATTTAGTTCGCACATTTTCACAAAAAATTTTAAAAAAAGGAAATTGCTCATTTTTTTCAATTTTATTTATATTAGCTTTAATATTAAACTTGCAAGAATAATTTTTTAGATTTTTTTTAAACAAATCATAATAAAATCTATAACTCTTAGGATCATATCCTGCTATATAAAATACTTCTCTATTCATAAAATATTTCTTTTTTGATTTTATTATAACAGCTTTGCTTTAAAAGCTCTCTTAATCAAAGTTTTTTAGTCTTATTTGTCTAAAAAGAAATTTTTATAAAAATTACCGTTGAATTGATTGGTTTGTAAAAGATATTTCTTAAAATTACATACCAAAATAGGATTGGGTTTATAAGCATGAGCTTCACGCCAAAAAAATTGAAGTTTTTTTGGATAGGATAAGCCTTCAAAATCATAAAAAGCATTACCACAAACCTTAGTTGGACAGCCCTCTAAAATAGCACTAAGACCTACTGTTGAATTTATAGTAATACAACCTAAAGCCTTTCTTAAAAGGGTTGGCAAATGTGTATCATGCACATATAAAACTCTATCTTCTACATGATATTTTTGACTTAATTTCTTAATAAGTTTAGAATAATTCCTATAACCCCTATCCATAGGGTGATGTTTAAAAACTAAATAAGATTTCGCTCTTGCATGATTAGCAAAAGAAAGTATGGTTTCCTCTATAAAGTGCTCTATGTTTTTTTTGTAATGGTGTTTGATTTGCGTATCGCTATAAACTTGCAAAATTGCCAAAAAATACTTTTTTTCTAAATTATAAATTTTTTCATTAAGTTTTTTTTCTGTAATTTTATAAAGATATTTTCTATATAAAGATCTAAACCAAAATAAAAATTCAAAAGGATATAAAGTGCGATGATGGAGTTTGTTGTTAAAAAATGGAGTTAAGATAAAAGCAAAAAACCAATACAAAAAAGCATCAAAAGCCATAAATTTAAAAGCACCTGGAATTTCTTTTATGCTTTCTTTAATAAAAATATTTTGAGAAAGATAAAAATTTTTATCACGCGGCAAAGAAGAATTTGCATTCACTCCACCTTTTTCTAAAGTGATACAATAAGGTCTTAAATACCCTTCTTCAAAAATCCATATTTCAATTCCTAATTCTTTAGCCACTTTAATAGCCTTTACATGTATAATGCGACAATCATTATACATTAAAATAGCATCGATTTTTTTACTTTGAAAAAAATCCCTATAGAAATTTTCAAGAGCTTTTTCATCACAATTACACCTTGTTCCACTTGGATAGAAAAAAAAATCTCCGCCGTTAAAATTAAGTTTTAAAACTTTAGTTTGATTTTTTTTCATTTTTATTGCAAGATGATGAAAAAAATTTCCCACAGGTCCTTGCAAGAGTAAAACATTTTTGCCGCTAAATTCTTTTTTAATTTTACTACTAAATCTCATTTCTTTGCTAAAAATTCATAAAATCTTCTTATTTTTCTAAGTATAAAAGTTTTAAAATCTATTGCCAATTTTATATGTTTTTTTGAAAAATAATCTTTTTGTAAATTTAGCATTATATCTAAACAAACTTCAATTTCACATAAAGTTTTTGTTTTAGGATTTATATATCTTGGATATGTGATTAAAGCACCTGCTACAAGCTCTTCTAAGCTTAGTTTTCTTGTTCTTCTTTCGCATTTATGTTTATCTTTTGTTAAACCCCAGCCCGCATAAAAAGGCATACCATAAGTAAAAACTTTTTTAGCTCTTAAAAGAGCATCAAAACCACTTGTAGAAGTAATAGTATGAATTTCATCAGCAATTTTTATAGCACTATCAATACTGCAATCTTTTACAATCTCATCACAAAATTCCAAGATAAGTTTTTCATCTTTTAAACCCACACGATTGCCGCTTAACACATCAGGATGGGGTTTAAAGATAATATAAGCATCTTGATTTTTAGAACGCACCTCCTTAAGCAAATCAAGAGTAGATAAGCCAAAACTTCCTAAAATCATCGAAGCATCATCTTCAACTTGAGCAGGGATTAAAATAATCTTTTGTCCTATTTTGGCATTGATCTTTAAATTTTCATGCTTTAAACCATTATATTTTGAAAAGCGGTTCTCAAGTAAGATTTTTATAATATTTTTTGCTCTATTTAGCGTGTTTTCATCGAAAATTTCATTTTGTAAAAGCTCTTCTAATTTGCTTGGTTTATTTGGATCTATGTAAAGTCCTTTATCATCAACGATTAAAGAAAAAGGGCGCGTGAGATCAGAACCTAAAGAGATTGAGCGGATAAAGCCATCTTCTACCAAAGAAATTTTAGGAGTAAAACCTAATAAATTCTCATCTTGTGCTTTTGTAACAAGAGTAGTTTTAAGAATATTATAATCTATTCTTTTACCCCAAATGAAAAATTTATCATTTTCTTTAAGTTTATATCTAGCTAAAGATTTTAGAGATTTTAAAAAAATAATTTCATTGTCTTTGGCCTTAAAAAAAGGCTTAATAAAATACCTTTTCCATAAGGTAAAGCCTAGCATAAAAAGCCTGTTAGAATTTACCTTTTCTATATCTTTATATTTTGCTAAAGTTTGAATAGTATCAAAAATATTGCTTTTTTGATTTAAATAAGGATTAAAATACTCGCTATAAAGTATATAAGCAGCATAGAAAACTTCTTCTAAACTTCTTTTTTGTATCCTTCTTTTGCACTCTAATTTATCTTTTGTTAAACCCCAGCCCGCATAAAAAGGCATGCCATAACAAATACACTCACATTCTTGCATCAAAGCTTCAAAACCCATACCAGAGGTTTTGGTATAAACCTTATCAAAAAACTCAAGCAAAACTATAGGATTAAAGTTTTCAGTGATTAAAATACATTCTTTAGGCAAGGAATTTATATCTAAATCACTTTGTTTTTTACCGCTTAAAACATCTGGATGAATTTTTATATAAATTTTAGAATCAGGATTTTCTTGTATGGCATCTTTTATCATATCAACAGTTTTAAAATCTTTAGCAAGTCCAAATTCAAGCGAGGAATCATTGGCTGTTTGCGTAATAATTAAAACACGTTTTCCATCTTGTTTAAAATAATTATCTGGCACACTAAGATTATTATTATACTTGCTAATTTTATATTTTTTGATAAGCTTTATAGCTTTTTTAACTTGCTTGATTTCTTCATCTTTAAATTTATAAGTATTTAAAAGATTTTCAAGCTTTGAAGGCATTGTTGCATCATAATAAATGCCTATATCATCTTTAACCATAGAAAAACTTGGGCTATTTTCAACCCCTAAGTTTAATGAGCGGATAAATCCATCTTCCAAAAGTATGAATTTAGCCTTATGTTTTTTAGCTAAATTCATAGCTTTTAAACCTGATTTTTTGCGTCCCCAGCCAAAAAAAAGGTCATCTTTATTTATTTTTAAATTTTTCTTATACAAAGAAATGGTATAAAAATTTCTAGTATTATTGATAAGCTTTTTTGATGTTGAATAATACTTCATAAATAATTCTTTTAACAATATTTTTAAAAGAATTATAACAAATTTTTTTATATCAAAAATTCAATCCTATAATTTTTATCAAAATTTAGAAAAAATATTTATATTTTTATTTTTTTGGTATCTCAACCAATAACCTGCCAACATCGACGAAATTAAAACAGTTAAAATAAGTGTTGTAAAAAAGCTTACATTAATAATTTGATAATAATAAGCAACACTAGCCAAAACTATTCCTGGGCCACCTCTTGCATTCATTGTTATAGCAAAATTAATCCTTGAAATATTAGAAATTTTTACAAAATTTAATCCTATATAACAACCTAAAAATTTCAATAAGCATGCAAGAACCAAGAAAAATATAAACATTGTAAAAGAAAATTCATGAATAATATTTAATTGAATGCCAATTAAAGCAAAATAAACAGGAATAAAAAATGAAAAAACCATGTCTGAAAGACCGTTAACCTTTTCTCTTAACTCTTGATGATTGTTTAAAATATTTTTTATTAAAAAACCTACAAGAAATGAAGTATACATAGGGTTAATATGAATCATATTTAAAAAAGCTATTGATAAAAATAATACAATAAAACTTAAAGTAAAAAAATCAATTGTATTCATACGAAAAGAAATTTTCACAAAGAAATTAGAAATTACTTTTACACTTATAAATAAAAATAAAGTAAGAAAAGCAGTTTTAAGATTACTCATTAAAGTTAAATCTTGATTTGTTGCAGCATTGATGGTAATATTAAGTAAAATCCACAAAAATAAATCTTGTATCGTTGAAGTAGTTAAAACTATACTTGCAAATCTTGTTTTAATTATCCCTATATCAAAAAATATTTTTGATATCACAGGTATGGAGGTTACAGCAATGGCTATTAAAAAAACCAAATCAAAAGATAAATCATTCCCTTTTAGCCCGATAAAAGCTTCTTTAAAATACTCAATAAAGAAATACCCCACACCAGCAGATAAAAAAGTGCCGCCTAAAAATAAAGTAGAAATAATTTTAATATTTTGTTTTTCAAAGCTAATTTGTGTATTAAATCCTGCAATAAACATTAAAAATATCAAACCCAATTGATAAAAAATATTTAATATCTTGCCTTGTTCATTAAATCCATTAAAGATACCTGTAAGCAAATCAGGGGCAAAAATATATAAACCACTTGCCCCTAAAATAAAACCACCAAAAATTTCACCAATTACTTTTGGGGCTTTAAATAAAGTAAATATCTTTCCAAAAATAAAAGAAGAAAATAACAAAATTCCTAAAGATAAAAATATAATACTAATATTCTCGGGACTTAAAGACTCAAATTTCATATTAACCCCTTAAAGAATAATTTTTTCATTATTAATTTCATCTTGTATTAAATTTAAAATTTTAACGCATTCTTCTATATAATGCCCAACAGCCGTCTCTTCAGAAAGTTGTACTCCAAAAACTCCACTTTTTGCAATATTATATAAATCATCAATTTCTGCAATAGTAGGAATAGGTTTTTCTTCCATATTTTTTAAAATTTGCGTAGCCAAAAATACTTTAATTGCATTATGATGCGCCATTTCTACAATATAATTTTGAAAACGTGGAATTTTTTCTATACCAATTTCCGTAGATAAATCTCCTCTATCAATTAGAATATATTCTACTTCTTGTAAAATACTATATAAATTATTCACTGCTTCTAAAGTTTCAATTTTAGAAATAATTTTAGTATTTGAATAAAGTCTTTGTTTTATTTCTTTTATATCACTTGCTTTTCTTACAAAAGAAGCACCCAAGTAAGTTATATCAAGCTCATTGCAAAGCTTTATAAGTTCTTTATCTTTTTCAAACAAAAAAGGAATATTATCATGTAAATTTCTAACATGCATACCTTTATTATTTAAAAGCAAACCTGTACTTTTAGATGTAAATATAATTTCCTCATCATTAACTTCTTTTACGATAAACAAAAACACACTATCATTTGCATAAACCTCCATACCTGGTTTAACAAGCTTATAAAATTCTGTATAATTAAACTGATCAATTTTTAAAGAAAAATCTTTATCTTTTTCTACTTGAATAGCTTCTCTAATCCCTGAAGTTCTAATTTTATTTCCTGGTAAATCAATCAAAATATCAATATTAGCTTTTTGTTTTCTTAAATTAATAATAGTATTTTTAATACTCTTTATATCTCCATGCGCTCCATTAATTCTATAAATAAATTTATCTTGATGAATTTGATTAAGATTTATCTTTCCACCTAAACTAGGACCTGTTGTTAAAATAAGCTTCTTCATTGTCAATCCTTTAATCAATAAAAATATTTTCTCTACCTAAAGCAAGTAAGCTAGCAGAAATTTCTGAACGCATCATAAGTTCACTAGGAATTTTACCTTCGCTTAAATCCTTTCTGATTTGTGTACCACTAATTGCAATTCTATGTTCTTTATAATGCGCACAATTTTTTTCACTCACAATTTTTTGGCATTTAGAACAATAATAAGGCTCTTTTAAAAGTAAAAAATCTATACCTAAATCATAACGCATTGATAGATCTTTAGCCAACTTTTGTGCCTCATAGATTCCATAATAATTTCCCACTCCCGCATGATCTCTGCCAATGATAAAATGAGTACAACCCATATTTCTTCTAAGTAAAGCATGAAAAATAGCTTCTTTGGGACCTGCATAACGCATAGCGGTTTGTAAACCTTGAATATAGACCCTATCTTTAGGATAAAACTCATCAAACATAGTTTTATAAGCACTCATCACTGCTACTTCAGTAAAATCGCCTTGCTTTTTCCAGCCTGTTAAAGGATTAATAAACAAAGCATCGCAAATTTCAAGTGCAATTCTTTGCAAATGCTCGTGAGCTCTATGAATAGGATTTCTTGTCTGAAAACCCACTATGGTCTTAATATCAGTATTAAAAACGTTTTTTAAAATATTTTTATATAAAGAATCTTTATAAAATTCTTCTTTAAGTTCTATTTTGCCACCTATGCGTAGAGAAGAACGTTTTTTTTCTTTGACAATACCAGGATGTTTTTCATCTTTGGTTTGAAAAATTTCATAAAGATCCTGATCTTGAATGCAAAATTTATCTTCAATTTGAATACTTCCTATAAGTTTGTCTTGATAATATAAATCTTTCTTTTGTCCCACATAAGTATTTTTAAAATCATCTACTTCTAAAGTAATAGGCAAAGTCCATATTTCACCATTTAAAAGTTGCATTTCATAAATTACTTTTTTATATTCTTCATAATTCATAAAACCTTTTAAAGGATAAAACACACCGCTAGCAAAATATTTTAAATCTAGGAAATTTTCATGAGTAACTTGTAACATTTATTCGCGTTTTAAATTATCTAAATTTTGACAAAGTGCTGTTAAAATACAGCAAACCTTATCATCAAGTGCTGCCATTTGGGTATTGTCAATCACTAAATCAGCATTTGGTTCATCATACGGAATGTCTACACCCACAACATTTGAAATTTCACCCTTTAAAGCTTGGGTATATAAATTCTTTTTATCGCGTCTTTTCAACTCTTCAAATTCACATTTTATATAAATTTCAAAATAATTTTTTAAATACTTGCGGTTATACTCATAAATTTCATTCCACATAGAAATCGCACTTACGATAACTATCATTCCTTGATTACTTAAAAAACGAGCAAAATCAGATCGTTTAAAAGATACATCCATACGACCTTTTTTATCATAGGAAAAATATCCCAAAAGCTCTCTTAACTCATCTCCATCAAGATAGATAACATTGTCATATTTCTCTTTTAATTTTCTATACAATGCTTGCGCTATATAACTTTTACCACTTCCTGCTAAACCTGTAAGCCAAATAATTAAATTATGTTTCATTACACATCTGCTCAAATTTTTGATAATATTTCCATTGTTTTAAATGCTTTGGATAATTTATTTTTATAAAATTTAATTCTTCATCTAAAATATCTTTTAATTTTAATCGCAAATCTTTTCTCATTTGTAAATATTGCAAAATTTCTTCTTCTGTAATAAGATTGTTTTTAATCTTTATCTCATTCTCTTCAAACGCATCCATATAACCGTTTAAATATTTTTTGCTATCTATAAAACATTTTTGATTATTCTTTAAAATATTATATTCTTTTTGTTTTATTAATACAATAATACTATCAAACATTAACTTTCTTTCTTTAAAAATTTCAGAAGTAATGTCAATATAGTCTTCATTTGTCATCTTAGGCTCTAAAGAATTAAAATACATAAGATTTTTTGTAGTAATTACTATATTAATACAAATTTCACCTATAACAATAGAATATACAACTGGAAGCACAACCAAATCACCTTGATGGCGATTAATTCTTTTAGAAAAAAAAGAATAATCACATTTTACATTAAAAAATTTATCAGCTATAAAATCAAATGTTTTTCGAGCATTTAAACCAGAGATTTCATTAAGCTCAAAACACAATACATCTTTTTTTAAAATTTTAATTCTTTGATATGATTTAAAGTAAAGTTCATAATTATCTAAAACTTTTATCAAGCTATTCAATTCAGGTTTGCTTGAATTGGAATACCAGTAAAGTATTTCTGGAAAAAGCTCTTTAAAATTTGAATTTAAAGTTATCTGTTTCATCATTGGTTTTATTTTGCTATTTTGGTCACCTATATGATTTATTGCATGCCTGATAATTGATATTGGATCTCTACATATATACAATAAAGGAACATTGCTAGTAAATAAATAATAAATTTTATCATTATTTTCAAACACTCTTGGAGCTATTGCTACATGTGTTTTTTTGCTTAATATATACGTATAATTATCGATATAAACTTTTTTTTCATCTTCCCAACCATTTGCATTAATAGTTGAAATGCCTGAATAATTAAAAAATGTATAAATAGCCATTGTTCCACTACATGCAGCCCATAGCCATACTAATTTATAATTTTCAGGCAATGGTAAATTCATTTTCCAAGCTAATTCGCCTGAAATATTATGATAATTTATTTTTTCTGCTTGATCATTAAGTTTTTTAGGGTCAAGTAAAGAAGGATAAGGATGATTTACATCTTGAAATTTTTGCTTAAAATCACTTGATAACAACCATTCTTGTATCATTTCCAAATGATTTAACGTATAATTAAAATTTTGAAAAATAACTTTTAATACTGGTATATAATTTTTATGCAAGTCTAAAATAATTTTCAAATTATCCAAATTACACATAAATAAATTTTTATTTTCAGCGAGTATAGTATAAATATTTTCTTCAAACTTTTTAGAAAGGTCTAAAATTTCTTTTATTATTTTATAATCTTTTTTAGTCTGTTCTATATTTTTAAAAAGAAAAAAATACCCATCTTTAAACTTATTCACATCAGCTTTGATTAAAACTTCACCTAACATGTAAGATAAATGAAATTTATATTTTAAAGCTTGGTCATAATCACTACATGTTTCTAAACTTGGATATTTGAGTTGAGGAAAAACTTGTATGGTTTGTTGATAAATTTTTTGTTCTTTTTTGTGCTGTTTTTTAATTTTATAAAGTTTTTTAAATAATGCTATATACCCCCCCCCATTGTTTGCAAAATCAATCATAGCTTGACCTAATTTATAGGCAAGATGATTTTTTATTCTTTTTATAGCTGAGTTTGGGTTATGCATGAGGTTTCTCCTTTAAAAATGGCTTTGATTGGTTGTAAAATTATAATAATCCTCAGGTACACCAATATCTATAAAATAATTATCAAAAATTTCAGCCTTTGCTTTTAGTTTTTCGTAATTTTCTTGTAAAAACTCTTCAAAAGAAAATTTTTCTTGTAAAGTAAAATCGTTAAAAATATCTTTTTTTAAAAGATAAATTCCACCATTTATTAATCCTTGCTTTTTAAATACCTTTTCCTCAAAAGAAATTACAAAACCTTGCTCATCAACATTTACTGTGCCATATCTATCAAAATCATTCATTTGTTTTAAAGCGAGGCAAATTTTACTTTCATTTAGCTTTAATTTAGTTAAATCTATGTTAAATAATGTATCACCATTTAAAACATAAGTCTCATTTTTTATAAATTTTAAAGCCTCTTTTATAGCTCCACCTGTTCCCAAAGGTTCTTTTTCTATGCTGTATTTTATTTTTATACCTAAAAATTCATCTTTAAAATATTCTTGTATCACTTCATACTTGTATGATACTGCTAAAATGATCTCTTTTACACCTTGCTTTTTAAGATACTCAAGGATAAATTCTAAAAAAGGTTTATCATTTATCGGCGCCATAGGCTTTGGAATGTTTTTTATAACGCTTTTAAGCCTTGTTCCTAAGCCGCCACAAAGTATTATTGCTTGCAAAAAAAACCTTTACCGAAAAGCTCTTCTTCGACAATAGCACACATAATATGTCCTATTAAAATATGTGCTTCTTGAATTCTTGGCGTGCAAGTTGAAGGCACTTTTATACAATAATCACAAAGCTCATTCATAGCCCCACCATTAGCTCCGCTTAAGCCTATACTTATGATTTCTTTTTGTTTGCAAAGCTCTAAAGCTTTTAAGATATTTTTACTATTCCCACTTGTAGAAATTCCTATAAAAACATCTCCTTTAACACCTTGAGCTTGCACTTGTCTAGCAAATAAATTTTCATAACCATAATCATTCCCGATAGCTGTTAATACACTAGTATCTGTCGTAAGTGCGATACTTGCAATACCGGGCCTATCAAAATAAAACCTACTTACAAATTCCCCTGCAATATGCTGTGCATCTGCTGCACTACCACCATTTCCTGCTAATAAAGTTTTGTTACCATTTTTATAAGCTTTTATGACTTCTAATGAAGCATTTTTAATAAGAGTTATCAAATTCTCATCTTTTAAAATTTGCTCTTTTACCAAAATCGATTCTCGAAAATGTTCTTTTATATAAGAATTTAAATTCTCCATGATTTAACCCCCTCTTTTGTAAATAAAAAATCTTGTACATAACCTTGCTCTTTGCTTAAAGCTTTGATTAAATTATATTTTTTAGTAGGATTTACGAAGAAAAACATAAATCCACCTGCTCCTGCTCCACTAGTTTTGCCGCTATAAGCTCCATTATCTATAGCTAGTTTATAAATTCTTTCAAGCTCATCGTTGCTAACGATTTCAGAAATGATTTTTTTTGACTGCCAAGACTTGCTTAAAATTTGTGCCAAAGTATCAAAATCAGCCTTAAATAAAGCTTCTTTCATCTTTATAGCATCTTGCTTTATGGCATGCATAGCTTCTAAAGACTTTTCATCTCCAAGCTTTCCTTTTTTATGCTCTTCTATATCTTTTGCTTCTCTTGTGATATTTGTAAAATAAAGCACAGTTCTAGCTTCAAGCTCACTAGCTATCCAGTTTTTAATACGCAAAGGATTAACAATTACTCTTTTATTATCATAAAATTCCATAAAATTAAATCCCCCAAAAGTTGCGGCGTATTGATCTTGTGCTCCACCTACTATGCCTAAATCTTCTCTTTCTATCTCATAAGCAAGCTTAGCGATTTCATATTCCCCTAAAGGTAGATTAAGCCATTCTGTAAAGGCTTTTATAACCCCTACAACCAAAGTCGAGCTTCCACCCAAGCCACTACCACTTGGTACATCTGAGTATGTATGCAAAGAAAAACTCAAAGGTTTTTTTGTAAAATCTTTTACAATGCGATTATAAATACTTTTAAAAATATCTAACTTTCCATCATTTTCTAAAAATTCTTTGCTTTTATACTCACAGTAAGAATTTGTATCAGGAGAATCAAAAATGATTTTTTCATCTTCTCTTTCAATCAAAGTGCAATGTATATATAAAGATATGGTCGCATTTAAAACATAACCTGTGTATTTATCACAATATAAATTTATATCAGTTCCCCCACCTGCTAGACCGAGGCGAAGTGGAGTTTGCGTGCGTATAGTTTTCATCTATTTAACGGAATCCTTCCTTTTTTTATCTCATCTCTCCAATGATTTAATAAATCCTCAAACATTTGTCTGGCTGGAATTTCTGGTTTCCAGCTAATAAAACTTTTTATTTTTGTATTATCAAACATTTGATAATCCGCATCAATTGGGCGTAATCTTTCTTCATCTTGCTCCACTTTTATATCTTTTCTTGTGGAAAATCCTAAAAGAATGTCTATAACCTCAGGAAGTTTAAAGGCTTCTTCACCTGCTATATTAAAAGCTTCGCCACAAGGAATATTTCCTTTTTCGCTTTCAAGAGAGAGTAGATAATAAGCTCTTATAGCATCACGGCAATCTTGAAAAGTTCTTACACTCGAAAGATTTCCAACCTTGATAACAGGCTCTTGATAGCCCGCTTCAATAAGAGCAATTTGTTTTGCCACCGTACTTTCAAAAAACACATCAGAACGTCTTGGGCCGCTATGTGTTCCCATTCTAGTAACAAAGGTGCGAATTCCATAAGCTTCGCCATAAAATCTTCCCAAATAATCAGTCCCGATTTTACTTATGCTATAAGGACTTGCACCATGAAAGGCAGTTTCTTCATTAAGCTTAATACCTACTTTTGACTTGCCATAAACTTCGCTTGAAGAGCAAACATGCACTACGGGATCATAACCATCTTTTGCCTTTAAAATTCTAATGTTTTCCAAAATATTTGCCGTGCCTATTATGTTAGTCTGTAAAGTTTCAATCGGTATATCAAAAGAAGTTTTTGGATAAGACTGAGCTGCTAAGTGAAAGATAAAATCAGGTCTTTTGCTTTCAAAAAGCTTTTGAAGACTGGAATAATCATTTAAATCTGCATAAAAAATGGAAATTCTATCTTTTTTATTAATTCTATCACTTAAATGATAGATATTGTCCATAGGTTCTTGCCAACGCATCATACCTATAACATCATAGTCAGTATTTTTCAGAAGAAAATCTGCCATTTGAGATCCAACTTGTCCTGTAAATCCTGTAATTAATGCTGTTTTACTCATGATTTTCCTTAAAAAGTATTAACTTAGGTATTTTAGCTTATTTTACTTGCATTTTTCTTATGTCTCTATAATTAAATTATTTTCAAGATTTATTTAATTTAAAAACATCATTTTATTGTATAATTTTTATTTATTAATATACCACTTATACATCATTCTAATACCATCTTCGAGCTTGATTTTATGTTTCCAACCTAAAGAATGAATTTTTGAGCAATCCGTAAATTTCTGCATTGCTCCATCTGGATGATTTAAATTAAAAACTAAATTTCCCTTAAATCCTACTATATTTTTGATTAATTCTGCTAATTCTTTGATAGTGATATTCTTATGTGGGCCTATATTTAAATGAGTGTTGATAATCTCAGTATTACCACCTTTTAAATCTTTAAAATCTATATTATTCATGATAAATAAACAAGCATTTGCTAAATCTTGACTATGTAAAAATTCTCTTGTAGGTTTTCCACTACCCCAAATTTCAACATTATCCTTATCTACGCCAAATTTTTTTAAATAATTCTTAGCTTCTTCAATAGAATCAAATTTTAAATCATTTAATAAATCCTCATATCGTTTTTCATTTAAAAGCTTGGCTAAATGCATTTTTCTTAAAATTCCAGGCAATACATGAGATTTTTCAAGATCAAATTTGTCATTATTGCCATATAAATTTGTAGGAGTGATTGCTATAAAATTTGTATTGTATTGCAAATTATAACTTTCGCAAAGCATCAAACCTGAAATTTTAGCGATTGCGTAAGGTTTGTTAGTATATTCAAGATCTCCACTTAACATTTGATCTTCACTAGTTGGTAATATTGCATTTTTAGGATAAACTGTAGTTGAAGCTATAAAAAGTAGCTTTTTTACTTTATGTAAATAAGCATTATGAATAACATTGCACTCTATCATTAAATTTTGATAAATAAAATCAGCACGATAAGTACTATTAGCTAGAATTCCACCCGCTTTAGCTGCTGCTAAAATAACATATTCTGGCTTTTCTCTCTCAAAAAAATCAGCCACAGCTTTTTGATTTGTTAAATCAAGCTCAAAGTGAGTTTTAAAAATAAGATTTTTATAACCTTGTTGCTTAAGTTCATCAAGTATAGCACTGCCCACAAGACCACTATGACCCGCTATATAAATTTTAGAATCTTTTTGCATCATTTATCCTTGAAATCTTAATGGAATTTCAGGATTAGATGGCCAAACTGGAAAATCTAAATTTTGCAAATTTCCGCATTCTTTTCTATAATGTAAACCCTGCATTAAATTTAACTCATTTCTTCTTAGATAACTTACTTCTAAAGTAGTGCTAAAAAATAATCCTTTAGAATAAAAAATCTTTCCGTGATTATTTAAATGTGTATGTATTGGAATAAAATATTTATTAAGTTTTTTTAATAAACTTATTCTTTTTTCAACCCCATCTTGCTCTTCGGGATTACACCCATGAAATTCAAATATAACTTGTGAAAAATATTTATTTAAAATACTTATATCAATATTTTCAAGCATATCCCATTCACAATTTTCAATATCACATTGCAAAATATTTGGCCTACCCTCATCTAAATTATTATCTTTTAAAGCTTGTGCTAAAGTAATTGTATTTTCGTTGTTTGTATTGCCTATAAATTTTTTATGAAAAATAATATTTTCATGACTATAAGGACATTTTTCTATGCTAGCATCATATTCAATTACCTTAAATCCTCTTTGAGCCATTTCCAAATCCCAAGGGGAACTGTCTGAAACACCTAAAGAAAGAGCTTTCGCATCAATATTGCTCATATACCTCCCCCCCCCCATTATACATTACATAACCACCATCTCCATTGCCACCAATTCTTAGTAAATCATACAAAGGCAGTTTCAAAGGTCGAATAAGATTTAAATAATTTACAATATTCCTATAACACTGCTCATTGTTATTTATGCGAATATAATTTCTATCTCTATCTTGTAATAATAGGAATAAAATTTCCTTATCTCTTTTATCAATATCTAAATTTGAAATAATATTTGACATTAAAATTTGATAAGACAATTGATTGCCAACTTTAATATTAGCATTTAACTCTTGTAATAATTTTTCCATATTTATCCTTTATTTTTAGTTGCTAAACTATCACGTTCCGAAAGAATAGGAGAATTTGTTGGCCAATCTATACCGATTCTTTCATCATTCCATGCATAAGTAAATTGATCAGGTACATCCGCATAATTTCCTAAATAAGCACATTTATAGTAGTAAACTGCACTTTCACTACTAACATAATGAGCGTTTCCAAAACCTGCCGGTACTAAGATGATTTGCTGATTATCTTGGTTTATGACGAATTTTTCATACTTTAAATAAGTTGGAGAATCTTTTCTACAATCTACCACAACCTGATGAATTTCCCCATAAACACAAGTAGCAAGCTTATAAGTTTTTACATCGCCGTGAATACCACGAATAACATTGTATTTTGAATGTATGAATTTATCATGTATAAATTTTAGTTCACTTGGCAAAAGCTTATCTACAGCTTCACTTGTAAAAGCTGTCCAAATTTCACCTCTTAGATCTCTAAATTTATTAGGAGTTATTATATACACTCCCTTTAAATTTTTTGATTCTTGTATATCAAATTCTATGGCCATTATTTTCCTTTATATTTTCCTTTTATACTTTTAGCTAAATCAATAGATCTTTTAATACACACATCCATATTGTAATACTCCCATTCACCAAAACGACCATGAGAAATTAAATTGATAGAATTAAGATAATCAATCGCTTTTTGTTTTGATTTAGAATAATTTAAATCAAAAAATACGTATGCATGCTCTGTAACATTATAGTCAAGAGCTTTTTTTAAAAATGGTATTTTTTGTCCTTCTTGCACTAGCTTATTATAAGAAATCTCACCTATAGCTTCTGTGGTGCAAAATTTTCCCTTTGGTTGAACTATGAAACCTGTATTAGAAATTCTATGAAAACCTATGCTTGGATCTGGAATATAACCCCAAGTAATATCTAAACTTCCATCTGTCTCCCAAAAAATATTTGTAACTTTATTATATTTGAGTTTTTTAAAATAATTTAAAACTTCAGTAGGAATATCTTTTAAAATTTTAGGAATAAAATCTAAAGGACTTGTGTTTATCAATATATCATATTTTTTTTCACCATTAACAAGCCATTGATTGTTTTCCTTTTTAATCTCCCCTACTTCATAATTTGTAAGAATATTAACACCTTCTCCTATAGCCTCTATAAAAGTATTTTGATTATTTGTTTTTGGATAATAAAAATGTCTATGAGTCATATTATCACAATTTTCTTTTTTGTTTAAAATTGAATAATAAAAATTTTCTTTAGTTGGTACAGGTAACTTCATTTGTTTTTCATCCTCTATCCATACATTATCCATATTTTTTGGCTCAATGCCCCAAATTTTAGTATTATAAGGTATAAAATACTCTCTTGCTAAAGTTGGACCAAAGTGATTTATAAACCATTCTTCAAGATTATTTCCTTTTTCATACGATGCACTAAACATTTCTTTTGTAATATTAAATGCCAAATTTGAATCAATTTTATCTATTACATTTATTGAAAATTCTATTGGATAATTAACCCATTGATTTTTAAATAAAACTTGAGCTTTTCTTTCAATATAATTCCATTCATCTTTGGATAATATCTCGTTAAAAACAAAATCTTTTACATCTTGATATTTTGAATCAAAACAATGGCCACCATTAACATGATAAGCCATACCATTTACATCTTTAGTTCTTGCAATGCCACCTATAACATCAAGTTTTTCTAAGATTTCCACCTCAAAATCATCTTTTAAAAGCTTTGCAACAGACATGCCAGATACGCCAGCACCTATAATTCCTATTTTCATCATTTTCCTTTATTTTTAAATTCTTTTTTAAGCTTAATAATATCAAAAATCAATTTAATACCTCCACCTTTATACCAATTTTTATAAGCCTTTATGAAAACCTTTCCTAGTTTATAAGACAAATATTCTTTAACTTTTAAAGCTTCTTGATAATCATAACAATTTTCTAAAAGTGGAAAGATTAAATCTGAATCATATTTTTTCGCACACTTATATATAATTTTATTAATCATAAAATTAATAAAAACCATTACATGAACAAACGGGATTAAAAATATAAGTTTTCTCCTATATAACAGAATTGTAACATATCCTATTTTATAGCATAAATGTTCTTTTACTCTTTTAACGGCGCTGATATTACGAATTTTATTTTTAAACATAAAATGATTAAAGTTGTAATGATTAAAGTTATAATCTAAAAATTTCATCATCCTCTCATCAAATTTTTTAATATTTTGATTTTCTCTCATTCTTAAGTATAATCTATAAAAAAGATAACGAATATTTACAAACTTATCAGTATCTTTTATATTTTTAAAAATTTCTTCAAAAACAAAAAAATATAAAAATGAATAATCATAAACATTAACAAATAAAAAATCTTCGATTAAAATATCTTTCTTTTGAAAAAACATTTTTTTTAAAAAAAGTTCTAAATCTAGTATTTTTTTCTCACGAGCTAACAAATGTATAAATAATATAATATAAACATTGCAAACTGGATCTAATTTCATAGCTTGAAATAAGTATTTTTTTTGCAAAGAAATGGATAATTTTAAATAATCAGATAATAAGTATAGTTTAAAATAGGAAAAAGCTTTACTGTAATTATTAAAATCTATTTTATTGATATAGGATCTAATAATATCATATTGTTCTTGCTCGGTATATAAACTATAAATCGAAATAAATTCGGCCTTATTTGATATCCTACAAGCCAACTGAGAAAAACCCGAGCTACCAGAACTATAAATTTTTTTAGACTTTGACATCAACAGTAATTCAAAAAAAGTTTGAGAAAAAACATCTTTATAAATTTTAAAATCTTCAACTGTAAAAATATTATTCCTATCCTTAAAAAAATCTTTTATATGTTTTTTTGCATCAAGATCATCGCTGAAAATAATAATCTTATTATTTTTATCTAAAGATTCAAAATTTATTACCTTTAATGCCAAGTTAACATCTAAAATTTTATTTCTAAAAAAATAAATATCTCTTCTGTTGTATTCATACAATGCTTCACCGGAACGAATATGAACTGCTATATAACTATCATTATAAGTTTCAACAAAATTGATTATTTCTTGAAGTTTTTCAGAAAAATGAATTTGCTTCCATATATTTTTAAGTGATGAATAATATTCTTCATGCTCAACATCTTCACAAATTTTAGATAAATCATATTGCGTACTAACATATCCAAAATCATATCCAGATTCATAATCAAATAATTTCTCTAATCTATATTTACCATTTTTTAAAAATAACCCCATCCCATCAACAGCGCATACATTCATACTTTGAGTACAAGAATATTTGTTAATAAATTGATTAGAAAAAATTCTATTTTCAGAAGGAACATCAGTTGAATCAACAAATCTATCATCTTCTTTATTGTTATTTGTAAGAACATTCCAAACAAATTTAAACTTTATATTTAATCTATTGGCTATATACATTGCGTTTAATAAAGCCAACATTCTCTCACCAAAACCATCTCCCCTGCAAGCAACAATTAAATCTTTATTATAATTCAAATTTTCTCCTTGATATAACAATAGTTTTAAAATTTTTAAAAACTAATACTACTAATTTTAAAGGATTCTTAAGTAGATTATTTCCTAGTTTATATGAAAAATAGTTTTGAATAACAACAGCCTTTTGATAATCAAAATAATTATCTAATTTAGGTGGTTTTAATTCCGGATATTTTTTAATAAATTTTTGATAAGCAATTTTCAATATAAAATATTTTAAGCATAAAAAAAATATTTTAAAAGGTAAAATAAGTATCTTTGGAGTTTTAACATCTTGAATAATTAAATTACCAACTTGATAGGATAAATGACGCTTAACTCTATCTTCGGCTCCAACATAAAAAGAATCGCGATTTAAAAAAATTCCATCATTCCAGAAAAGATACAACTCTTTATATTTTTTTCCTTCTTTGATTTTTTTTAGAAAAAAAATAGTTGTAATTAATTCTGCACAATATCCTGGTTCTCTTGCTTCATGCAAATTTCTAATTTTTAAATTTTTTTCTAAAATTTCATATACTATAAACAACAAATTAAATAAAAAATTGCAATATTCAAAAAAAACTTCTTTTTTTAATATAAAAACATTACATGGATAGTATCCACACCCTAAGAAATATTTATTAGCTAAACTTTTGTATTCAGAAAATTCTGCAAAGGTATCAAGAATATATTTATATAAATAATGACCTATGGTTAAATTTCTATTCTGGATAAAAAGTTTTTCTCCAGGATACCAATCTTCTATTGTATCAAACTTATAAAAATTATCATTAAAAGGGGAATTTAATTCAAAAAATTTTGGAATAAACATATCAATGCGTCCATCATCCAAATGCTTTAATATATCATGTTTATTGTAAGAAGGAAATTGATCTTGAGAAGTTCTTATAACCCAAGGCCATCCATTTTCGTGTATACTTAAATTTTCAACTTTTGATTCATCAAAAATAAATTGTCTTCTATAATGCATAAATCCTATATAATCCGGATTTCCCAATTTATCATAATTTTTCCAAGCCCAATAAATTCCAGTAAGTTCGCAAAAATAACGATTTAAATGTGATATATTATCTCCTGTATCATCACCTATCATATTTTTACACATCCACTCATAGTCATTTCTTGATATGCTACCATCTTTAGAAGCTTCAGTTGCTAAAGCTCTTCCTAAATGAATAGGAGTTAAAATATCATCTTTAAGCAACTCAGCTGGTTTATGGTAACCCACAAGTATTTTGATACTTGGATTTTGATTTTCTTTTTTTTCTTTCACTGTAAAAACTCCTTTATAAATTTTAACACTCTCTCTACAGCCTTATCCATATCGTAGTATTTATAATCCCCAAGCCTACCTAAAAAATGCACATTTGTAAGTTTAGCAGCTTCATTTAAATATCTCTCATATAGTTTTTGATTTTCATCATTAGGTATAGGATAGTATCTTTCGTTCTTGCCTTCTTCATATTCGCAAGGAAATTCATAAGAAAGTATGGTTTTATTAGATTTTTCATCAAGATAATATTTATACTCGACACTTCTTGTAAAATCATAATTTTCAGGATAGTTTATTTGAGGACCTGATTGTATATACTCTTTATCAAAAGCTTCAAATACTATATTTAAACTTCTATAAGGCAATTTTCCAAATTTATAATCAAAAAATTCATCAATTGCTCCTGTATAAAACAATCTTTCATATTCTATATCTTTTTTTATGTTTTTAAAATCAGTGTTTAACTGCACTTTTATCAAAGAATGATTTATAATATTTTCAATCATTTTCGTATAGCCATCTTTTGGTATAGCCTGATAAGTATCTACAAAATACCTATCATCACGACTTATATATACAGGAACTCTTGCACTCACTGAAAAATTAAGTTCTTCAGGTTTTATACCCCATTGTTTTACTGTGTAGCCTAAAAAAACTTTTTTATAAATATACTCAGCTAAAAATTCCAAATCTTTATCATTTACACTTTTTAATTCTAAAATAGGAATTTTGGAATTAAAAGCAAATTTATTTACTAATTTTTGCTCAAGATCTTTAGCCAAACTTTCAGGAAAAACCTTATGTAAAGTATCAAGATTAAAAGGGATATTTACTTCTTTACCATCTATAAAAGCTTTTACTCTATACATAAAATAATGCCATTTTGTAAAACGACTTAGATAATCCCATACTTCTTTTATGCTAGTGTGAAAAACATGAGGTCCATATTTATGTACAGTTATATTGCTCTCTTGATCTTTATAATCATAAATATTTCCGCCAATATGTTCTCTTTTATCTATGATTAAAACTTCTTGCCCTTTATTAGCTAAACGCTCAGCTAAAATCGATCCACTAAGCCCACAACCTACAATTAAATTTTTAACTTTTTTCATCTTAATACTTTCTATTATTTTCCCAATCCCAAGCACTTTTAATTATATCTTTAATATCAGTGTATTTTGCTTCCCAAGATAAAATTTCTTTTGCTTTTTTATTATCTGCGTATAATCTTGCAGGATCGCCTATCCTACGTGGTGCATAATTTATAGGGCACTTTTTACCACTTACAACTTCGGCTGCACTAATGATTTCTTTTACACTTGTTCCTATACCTGTACCAAGATTTATACAACCACTAAATTTATGTAAATTTTCTAAGGCTAAACGATGAGCAAGTGCTAAATCTTCTACATGAATATAGTCTCTTATGCAAGTTCCATCTTCGGTGTCATAGTCATTTCCAAAAATATTTATAGCAAGAATTTCTCCTTTTATAGCCTTTAAAACTAAAGGAATTAAATGGGTTTCAGGTTTATGACTTTCTCCGATAAGTCCATCCTTGCTTGCACCTGCAGCATTAAAATATCTTAAAGAAATATGTCTTAAACCATAAGCTTTTTCATAGTCAGTAAAAACTTGTTCTATTATAAGCTTAGTTCTTCCATAAGCATTGATAGGATTTTGGGGATGTTTTTCATCAATAGGAGTATATTGTGGCTCTCCATAAGTTGCACAAGTACTTGAAAAAACTATATCTTTAACATTGTTTTCAAACATCACATTTAAAAGATTTATAGTTCCTATTACATTATTTTGATAATATTTTGCAGGATTTACAACACTTTCTCCCACATAAGCAAAAGCTGCAAAATGCACCACTGCGTCTATTTTTTCTTGCTTGAAAACACTAGTTAAAGAAAAGGTATCTAGTAAATCTGCATGAATAAATTTAGCTCTTTTATCTATAGCTCGTTTATGCCCGTAGATGAGATTATCCATAACAATGCAATTATAATTATTATCCAGCAAATGCTTTAAGGTATGTGAGCCTATATAACCTGCACCACCTACAACTAAAATATTTTTCATCTACCTACACCTTGATACTCAAAACCTAGCTTTATAGCTTCATCTTTATCAATTAAATTTCTTAAATCAACAATTTTTTTATGCCTTACTAAATCATAAGCCTTTTTTAAATCAAGACTTGAAAATTCTTTCCATTCTGTTAGTATAGCAATCATATCAGCATCTTTTATAGCTTCATACATGGAATTAGCATAATCAATCTTATCTCCTAAAATTTGCCCAGCTAAATCCATAGCCTTTGGATCATAAGCACAAATTTTAACTTTTTGTTCCAAAAGCTTAAAAACAATATCTACAGCAGGACTTTCCCTGCAATCATCGGTACCATCTTTAAAAGCAAGGCCAAGTATAGCTATTTTTGGATTTTTGATATCTTTAACGCTATTTAAAATTCTTTCACACATATGGTTTTTACGTTCTTCATTGCCTTTAATAGCTGCATTTATTAAAGTTAAATCGATATCATTTTGTTTACCCATAAAAGCCATAGCTAAAGTATCTTTTGGAAAACATGAACCTCCATATCCAGGTCCAGGATTTAAAAAGCAATTTCCTATCCTAGTATCAAGACCCATACCTTTAGCAACTTCTAAAATATCAGCTCCAGCTTTTTCACAAAAATTTGCCATTTCATTAATATAATGAATTTTTATAGCCAAAAATGCATTTGAAGCATATTTGATAGTTTCTGAAGAACGACGATTTACAAAAAGCAATTCGCTTTTTCCTTTAAAAGGCTCATAAAGTTTTTCTATCACCGCTTTTGCTCTTTGTGAATTTGTTCCTACTATAATTCTATCTGGATTAAAAAAATCATATACTGCAAAACCTTCTCTTAAAAATTCAGGTAAAGAAAGAACATCAAATTCTGCATTTGGATTTTTCTTGCTAATTAAATTTTCTATATCATCACCTGTGCCAACAGGAACAGTAGATTTTATAGCAATTACTGTATAGCCTGTTAAATAATCCGCTAACTCAGTTGCAGCTGCATGGATATACTTCATATCTGCTTCTTTTGTAACTGGATGCGGGGGAGTTCCTACTGCTATGATCACTAAATCCGCATTTTTAATACCTTCTCGCATAGAAGTTGTAAATTTTAAACGACCTTCTTTTACATTTTTATGAAAAAGTTCTTCAAGACTATCTTCATAAATTGTTAGCACACCATTATTTAAAGCATCAATTTTTGATTTTTCTCTATCTATACAAACAACATCATTACCAAGTTCTGCTAATCCAACACCTATTGGGAGTCCAACATAACCTGTTCCTATAATTCCTATTTTCATATTTTAATTCATCCTTTAAATTCTGTAATTTTTTCTTTAAAATATTTTATAGTTTTTTCTAAACCTTCATCTAAATTTATTTTTGGCTCCCAATTAAATTTAGCTTTAGCTAAAGAAATATCAGGTCTTCTTTGAGTTGGATCATCTAATGGTAAATCTTTATAAATAATCTTTGATTTTGAGTCTGTTTTTTCTATAATTTTTTGTGCTAACTCTTTTATGGTAAATTCGCCAGGATTACCAATATTTATAGGTCCTTGAAAATCTTTTGAAGAATTCATTACCTCTATAATAATATCAATTAAATCATCCACATAACAAAAAGAACGTGTTTGCGAACCATCTCCATAAATTGTGATATCTTTTCCACTTAAAGCTTGACAGATAAAATTACTTACAACTCTTCCATCATTTGGATCCATATTTTCTCCATAGGTGTTAAAAATTCTTATAACCTTAATATCCACACCTTCATGTCTATGATAGTCAAAAAACAAGCTTTCTGCACATCTTTTTCCCTCATCGTAACAAGCACGAATTCCTATAGGATTTACATTGCCTCTATATTCTTCATTTTGTGGATGAACGAGTGGATCTCCGTAAACTTCTGAAGTTGAAGCTTGTAAAATCGTTGCATTATGCTCTTTTGCAAGCTCAAGCATGTTTATAGCACCATATACACTTGTTTTTGTTGTTTTTATGGCGTGTTTTCCTTGATAAGCAGGCGGAGAAGCGGGACAAGCAAAATTATAAATTTGATCAAGTTTTTGTGTGATTTTTAGTGGTTCGCAAATATCATGCTCTATAAAAGTAAAATTTTCATTTTCTAAAAGCTCTTTAATATTTTTTATTTTACCTGTGTAATTATTATCTACACAAATAATTTTATTGCCTTCGCTAAGCAATCTTTTACATAAATTAGAACCTAGAAATCCCGTTCCCCCAGTGATTAAAATAACTCTCATTATAAATACTTTCTTAATTTCTATAAAACTTATTATAATTCAAACTAACTTATATTAAAATAATTTTTAAAAATTTCCCTAAACGATAAGAATAATGTTTTTTGATTTTTCTACTTTCTAGATCTTTGCTAGAAGCAGAAAAAGTAATAAAAGGGTAATTTTTGATTGTTTTCTGAAACAATTCTTCTTCTTTTTTAATATTTAATATCATTTTTTTAGTATTTAAGATAATTTTCATAAAGCCTGTTAAATTTTTATAGTTTGTTAAAACAAATTGTCCTAAACGATAAGACAATTGATATTTAAGACATTCTGCTCCACTTAAATGAAATTTTTCAAAATAATCTTTTAATTCTTGCAGTTTATTTTTAAGCAACAACGGATCTTTATCTATAAAAAAAATAATCAAAGTTTTATCAAGCAAAGTAGGCAAAAAAGTTTGTTCAACAAGTGTTGATATTTTACTATTCTCATTATACCTTAAAACTTTTATCAATTCCAAACAAGTCAAAATCCAGTTCATAGACATTTGATATCTTTTTAATTCATAGGTATTTTTATCAAATTCTATGTATAAAGTATACAAATAAGAGTTAGTATTTATGCTATATTGTTTTTGATTGCTTATACTGCTTTCTCTAAAACGATATATATATTTTTTGTCAGGATAAATGTATATATTATCAGTCATAGAAAAAAGTGCTATACCAAAATGATGATCTTCATGGATGATCTGATTGATAAATTTAATATTAATTTTTTGCAAAAAAGTAAAGTCAATCATTCCTTGCCAAGCATACCAAAATAAATAATTACCTATTTCTCTAGTCCTTTTTAACCATTGCAAAGGAGTAATGATTTGTTCTTTTGTGTAATTATAAATTTCCATTTGAGTTGCTTTATTTTTATTTAAAAACTTATAATCAAACCAAAGAACATTAATCCCATTCATTCTTTTTACACACTCTTCTATACAATCAAGCTCCCAATAATCATCAGAATCTAAAAAGATAATATAGTCTATACTAGGATAAATAAAATCAGCTAAATCTTTAGTAGTATGAAAAGCTTTATAACTTTTATACACTGTATAAATTTCATAGGGATTATTACCTTTTATATTAAATTCTATTAAAGAATTTTTTTCTAAAATTTGAGTTTTATTTTTAAGTATATATTCTCCGCTAAAATATTCTATGCCGACATTTTTAGCGGAACTATGACCACCATTTTTTTTATCAAAAAGTATAAATCTTTCATCTTTTAAAGTATATTCTTTGGCTATATTAAAAGAATTTTTATCTGTGCTACCATCATTTACAAGTACAACTTGTAAATTTTTATAAGTTTGATTAATAACACTATCCAAACACTCTCTTAAATATTTTTCTACATTATAAATTGGGATAACCACACCTACTATTTTATTCATTTTTTTACTTAAATATTTTTCTTTTTATTCTAAAAATCTTTTTTTTTATACTATAAAAAATACTATTATATTTTTTATAGTATTTATTAGGATCTTGAATAATACATCGTAGTTCTGATATTTCGCTAGATTTAAACACCGTTTTATCTAACTTATTATAAATAAGTGAAAAATCTTGTGAAAATTTATACAAAAAATCTAATTTATATTTATCATCAATACGCCTTAAATTCCACAAATATACCTTGAATTTAAAATAATAAAAAACATCTTGCAATCTACTTTTAAGCTCTAAATTTTTATCAAGAAACTTATCTAAAAACTCAAACTCATCACAAACACAATATATTTTATCTTTACTCTTAACTGAAGCATGTTCATTATCTTGTCTATAAAAATAAAACCTTTCTTTATAAAAATAAATGCTTGAAGCCAAACTTAAAATTTGAAACCATAATCCTATATCTTGATAAGAAGCTCCTTGTGTTTCATTTGCTCTTATATCATATTTTTTTATAAAATCCATTTTATAAAGACTAGATTGATTCATATTCCAAGAATCTTTAATAATATTTGGATTTAAATACGAATTAGTTTTTTTATTATACAAAGTTTGATCATAACATATAGGGAGGTTTTTAAAAATTCTTTCTTTCTCCTTATCTTCAAAACCAATAAAATCAGATTTAACTACTTGGCAATCTTGATTGCGGGCTAATCTATAAAGTTTTTCACACATATCTATTTTTACATAATCATCACTTTCAACTATTGTAAAATATTCCCCTTTAGCTTCTTTTAATCCTAGATTAATTTGATATCCTAAACTCTTTTTTTTTGAAAAAATAATTTTAATTCTACTATCTTGCTTTTCATATGATTTTAATATATCTATAGTTCCATCAATTGAATATGCATCTATACATAAAATTTCAATCTCTTTTAAACTTTGAAAAATCACACTGTTTAAACATTCTTTTATATATTTAGCCGAATTATAAGAAGGGATAATAACAGAAATTTTAGGTTTAACTAAATATTTATACATTTGCATTCTTTTTAACTCTCAAATCCTCAAAAAAACCCTTAGGATTAAAAAACAATTTTCTTGCTAAACGATAAAATTTAGTATGTGAAATCATAGCACCAAGATACTCTAAACCTAAAATTTTCATTAAAAATGAAAAAGGTCTTATGCTTCTAAGCTCATACAAATAAGGTTTATAAACAAAAGATTTTAAAGGATAAAAACTTTTATCATATTTTTGTGCCATCAGCATTTTTTCTTTATCAATGATGATTTGATAAAAAATTCCCTCATGCTCAAAACTATAAAGCTCGTTAATCAAATAATAAAGCATTTCATACAAATCATGCTTATCATCATTGTTTTGGCTTAAAAAATCTAAGATAACTTTTTTTTCATCCTCCTTTAAAGTTAAGAAATATTCTTTAACTTGATAAAGTTTTTGCTCGCTTAAAATTAAATCTTGTTTATAATCTAACTCTAAATTTTTTGAAAAAAACCAAGAATGAGGTAAAATACCTTTTTGAAAATAAAAAATATCACAATAATCTATACCATCAAATTGTAGTTTTATACTTGCATCTAAAAATATTTTAGTGATTTTTTCTTGTTGTAAAAAATTCAACAAAAGTTCATATTTTAACTCTTTATCTATGAAAAAATCACTTATATTTTTATAAATGATTTCTCCCACATAAACACTAATATCTTTAAAATCATAATTTTGATCTTTAAAAAGCATTAAAACTTTTTCACCTTTGGCTTTAAAAACTTGCAAAGGTTTTAAATCGTGTTTTTTGATATTTTTTAAATGTTTATAAAAAAGCTGATGGTTCTTATCTTTATTTTGCATATAAGCATTTTGATTGGGTTCTATATGACAAAAATGATACATATAAATTCCATAAAAACAAGCCTCATAACCAAGTAATGAAAACCAAGATCTAAAACCTTTAAAATTAAAAAAATTCCAATTTCTAGCATCATAACTTAAATTAGTAGGCATTTTTTCAAAACTCACACAAGCTTTTAAAATTCTAACAAAAAGATCAAAATCTTCATAACCATGTCCGATAAAATGTTCATCATTTCCGCCTAATCTTAAAAACTGGTATTTATTTATCACAATACTTGAAGTAGAACTTGGGGCAAAAAATTTTATCCAAGTATTTTTTGCTGTAAACAAATCCTCTTGTATCAAAATATCCCAAAATTTCTCATCGTATTGTTTTAATCTTTCATTAGCTTCTTTATTAAGATACACTACGGGTAAAACTATCAAAGCATTGATATTTTGAGAAATATTTTTAATTTGAATTAGTTTTAAAATTTTTTCAAAATTATCCAAAGAAATATAACAATCCACATCCAAAAACAAAAGAACATTTGAATGCGCATAACTTGCTCCTAAATTCCTACATCTTCCTTGAGAAAAAGCTTTTTGATCCATATCTCTAAGATAAATATGATAGTTTGCTTGGATAAAATTTTTAAGCTCGTGATCTTTAGATGAATATCCTTCAACAAAAATAAATTCTATATTCTCATCACTTTTAAAATATTTTGCTTTCTCAATAACCCTTTCTTCTATATAAGGACGCTCCTTACTTAATCCAAAAGGAATAATAACAGATAAAAGAGCCATTAAACATTTCCTATCGTATAAAGCTGGATAATCCCTACAACCCTTTCTTCTTTTCCTACTATAATTTCTTTGATTTTATGTTTTAGCATGATCCCCTCTGCTTCACTTGCCATAGCATCAGCATCAACTACTTTAGGATTTGTACTCATGATTTCTTTAGCCTTAAAATCAAATCTCGGTTTATCACTGGCTTTTAAAGCACGACGCAAATCCCCATCAGTGATGATACCAACCAATTTTTCATTTTCAAGCACTACGCAAAGTCCTAACTTGCCACTAGTCATCACATCAACAAGATCGTTAAATTCAGTATCAGGATACACTATAGGAAGATTACTTGAAACCATAAGATCTTTTACCTTGGTTAAAAGCTTACGTCCTAAACTTCCCCCTGGATGAAAAAGGGCAAAATCATCAGGCTTGAAATTTCTTACCTTCATCAAAGCAGCAGCTAAAGCATCCCCCATAACCAAAGTTGCCGTTGTTGATGACATAGGAGCAAGCTGCAAAGGACAAGCTTCCTTTTCTACGGCTATATTTAAAAATATATCGCCTTGCTTTACAAGGGTGGAATTTTTTTTACCACACATTACTATAAGTGGAATTTTGCGCTTTTTTATAGCAGGAATGATTTTTAAAATTTCTTCAGTTTCTCCTGAATTTGAAATAGCGATTAAAACATCTTCGGGAGTTAACATTCCAAGATCTCCATGCAAAGCCTCTCCTGGATGGATGAAAAAGCTTGGCGTTCCTGTGCTTGCTAAAGTAGCTGCTATCTTAGCACCTATATGGCCTGATTTACCCATTCCACTGACTATGCAACGCCCTTTGGTATTTAACATTAAATTTATAGCTTGATTGAAATTTTCATCTAAATTTTTAGCCAAACCCAAAATAGCTTGTGCTTCTTTTTCAAAAACTTCTTTGGCTATTTCAAGAGTATTCATATTTAAACCTTAAAGATTAAGCACAACATTGGTTGCGATAGCAATTTGATAAAGAATTTGAGTTAACATTGAAAAAATTTGCAAATTCTCACTATCCACTTTTGGTAATACCAACACAGAATCGCCTGGTTTCATGTCTATACCACTATGGTATTTTTCAGCTTTTCCATTGCTTCGTATCACCAAAACTTTTGAAGTATCCGCTCTTTCTCCATAACCTCCTGCAAGATTGATATAATATCTTAAATCTTTTCCTTTATCATACACAAAAGCTCCAGGTAAAGAAACCTCGCCTTGAACTATAATGAGATTATTCTTACTTGGTACATTAATAGTATCACCATTTTCTAAAATAACCGAATTATAAGACTTTGGATTATCGATGACAATTTGGCCTTTTGGTTGCACTTGCTTAGCTCTTTGGATAAATTCTAAAATAGTTTTTGCTTGTTGAGCTCTTATAGCTGCGCCTTGAGCTGTAACAGAACTGCTAGTTAAAGCTAGAGTTTCAAGCTCTTTAAGCTGAGCATTGATAAGTTCTTTTTGAGTTCTAGCTACACTTTTTCTAAATACTTGCAAAGCTTGCATATTTGATTGCGGATTAGCCTTGATTAGTTTAGAAATATCTTCTAAAGTCGTTCCTTTACCTACAACTAAAGTTTTTAAACCATTATGCTCACCATTTACACTTATAGTTATATTTTCAGAAACATACTCAGGGTTAAATTCTACCTCATCTCCCGTTCTAAGCAAAACTTTTGAAAATTGCATTTTATTATAAGCACTTACATCAAGCTTATGATCTTCACCATAACTTTTTACGATAGCATTAGTTACGATAGGTTTAGCACCTGATACTCTAGCTAAGTCAGCTAAAGTTTTAATATCATTTGAAAGTTCAAAGCGAAAAGGTCTTTGCACATCACCGTTAACAAAAGCGTAATTTTGAACATTTCCTACCAAGATAACATCTCCGCTTCTAAAAGGAAAAAGATCTATTTGCCCTTTTAGCAAAAAATCATATAGATCGATATTTTTTATCACGCTGTTATTGCGCAAAATTTGAATATCTCTAAAACTTCCATATTCTAAATTTATACCTCCTGCTTTATCAAGATACTGTATCACTGAATCTGAACTAAGTCCTTGATAAAGTCCTGGAGCATTAACACTTCCTGTTACAAAAACACTGACATTTTGATAAGCATTCATATCTGCATAAACAAAAACATTACTTTTATAGATTTTATTAACACGTGCTTTTATAACACTTACAAGGGCACTATTTTTCACACCTAGTAAATTTACAGCTCCTACTTTAGGGATAAAAATATTTCCTTGAGAATCCACCGCTAAAACTTGTGAAAACTCAACAGATCCCCAAATTTTAAGACTGATTTGATCACCGACTGCGATCTTATAATCTGGGTTATAAACTCTTTGATTGTAATTTTTAAAATTTCCATTAAAAAGATGAGCACCAAATACTAAAATTTGATGAATTTTTGTAAGATTATTTTCTTTATTTACTATATCATAATTTGAGCTTAAATTTTGATCTATGCTAGTTGTAGTAGGACCTTGACTCTCTGCTGAAATGATTTGTGAAACATCCACAGCTCCAAAACATAAAATACAACTAAAAAATAAAATTAATATTTTTTTCATTTTAATACTTATGCTCCTCTATTATCATTTTAATAAATTTAACAACCCCAAAAATCAAAGATAATACAATAAATACTGTTAAAATATCATAAATTCTTTCAGGATATTTTGCACTTTCTGGAATATCTGGACTTTGGATGATGACAAGTTGTTTTATTTTTCTTAATGCTTCTATTCTAGCACTTTCATAAGCTTTTAAAGCTGCTTCATAAGCTTTTTGCGCAAAAGTAGCTTCTATAGTTAAATCCTGAAATTTAGCAGCTAAATCGTTAAGCTTTTGAGAAGAATTGTTAGCTGAAATTTTAGATTTTTCCCTTAAAAGTTGCTTTTTAATCGCTTCAATTTCTGCTTTAAGTGCTACTACTTCAGGTGCTGCATCATTCATATAGCTTTGTAAAGTTAAAAGTTTAGCTTCTTTTTGAGCTAGATTAGCCTCAATTTGTGCAACCAAACTTGCTTTAGTTTCAGCTTGCTTTAAAGGGTCAAAAACTCCATATTTATTTTGAAAAGCAATCAAATCATTTTGTGCTTTTTGATAACGTTCTTTGTATTTTTGTACTTCATTTTCAGCAAAAGCCATTTGCTCTCTAGCTGCTTTATGAGAGATTTCGTTGATAAACTTTTCGCTTTCTTGCATAATAGTTTGAGCAATCAAATGAGCTGATTTAGGTGTAAAACCCTCTACTTCAACTTTTAAAAGTTTAGTGGTTTCATCCGTATGAACCTTAACTCTTGCTTGGTAGTATTTAAGATAAGATTCTATCGAGCTTGAATCCCAAATTTTAAAAGGTAAATCTATATGTTGTTCTTGATAAAGATTTTTAAGTTTGATTTTTTCATCCAAAATCTTTAACATATCACTTGATTCTATATAACCTTTTAGATAATTTAAATCTTCGCTTGCTGTAGAAGTACTACTAAGCAAAGACAAGATTCCACTTGTTTGAACACTTTCTCCACTTGTTGATCTAACATCTAAAATCATCGTGCTTACATATCTTGGTGCTGCAATCAATGTATAATAAATCACAACAAAAATCATTATAAACCAAACAATTTTAAAAGAATCAAATATGCTTAAATCTTTGATTTTTTCTAATAAAGTTTTATTTTTTTCCATTAAGCTTTTCCTTGATACACAGCTATTCCTTCATCTACATCATCATACACTGTAATTTGACCATTTTTCATATAAATTATTTTATCACACCATTCTTTAATTTCAGCTACATCATGAGATACCATAATCACTTTTGATTTGCTTAATCTTTCTCTATATAATTTCACACTTTTTTCCCTAAAAGCAGGATCTCCAACAGCTCCAGCCTCATCGATCAAATAATAATCAAAATTAAAAGCCATACTAAGTCCAAAAGCTATCCTAGCACTCATTCCCGAAGAATAAGTCTTCATAGGCTCATCAAAAAATTTCCCAAGTTCTGCAAAATCTTCCACAAATTTTACTTTTTCTTGGAGTTCTTTTCCTTTATAACCATACACTCTAGCTACAAATTTAGCATTATCTCTAGCTGTTAAAGAACCTTGAAAAGCTCCGTTTAAACCCAAAGGCCAGGATAATTTTTTATTAGTAATTATTTTACCACTATCAGGAAGCTCTGCCCCGCTTAAAAGTCTCATGAGAGTAGATTTACCTGCTCCATTATACCCCATTAATCCTATGCTACAATTTTCAGGAAATTCAAAAGTAAAATTTTTAAAAACATAATGCCTTCCACCGCTAAATAAAGGATAAGATTTAGTTAGATTAATTAGCTTTATCATTCTTTTTTTGCCGCCGTTAAAGCTTGTCTGTTATGATAATAGACAAAAAGTCCTATAAATAAAACAAGTAAAATCCAGAATATAGCATAAAAATAACTATATTCATCTTGCAAAGGATAATTCTCAAAAAAATTAAATCTTAAAAGTTCAAAAACATGAAGCAAGGGATTATAATATAGTATATCAAGTAAAGGGCGAGGGGTTAACCAAGTAGGGAGTATAATACCTGAAGTCCAATAAACCAATATACTAAAATAAATAAGCAAAGCTCTTAAAGATTCTACAAAATGCCAAATAATAGCAAAACAAATCCCCAAAGCAAAAGCTAAGCACATAAGCAAAAAAATGCAAAATAAAACCCCGAGCAAATGAACAGGGAATACATTAAACCTAAAAAACCACCCTGCAAAAAAAAGTACAGTGATAAAAATCACAAAATAAATGCAAAACTCAAGCAAAGTTCTAGCAATAAATACATGTATAGGCTTTACAGGTTTATAAGCAAAAAGAGCCAAATTTGCTTGGGTACCATTCATAATTTGGGTTACTATACTTCTAAACATAAAAAAAGGTATAATGCCTGAAATTACAAACATAAAAATAGAAATTCCCTCAGGCATAACTTGATGATTATATTCTCTTATAATAGTGACAATTACTGTGATGGCAAGTGTTATTGACATTGGCTCTCCAACTACCCAAAGATAACCTAAATGTCTATTAGCACCAAATCTAGTTTTTAACTCTCTAAAAAATAAAGCATAAATTACATTTAACATTTATTTTTATACCTAACAATTTTACATAAACTATAATCATAACTCGTTTTTTTAAACAAAAACATAAAAATTTATTTTTTACAAAATTCAAGCTTTTTACTAAGTCCTAAAGCATTGTTAGTAAATTTAAGCCAAAAAAGCTCTAAAGCATAAATTTTTGCACTTTTATCAAGTTTAGCAAAGGGAAACTTAGAAAAATAAATTTTTATTTGTTCTTTGCTTGCCACTTTAAATTCAGCTTTAGCCTGTATACCTTTTAATAAAGCTACTTTACTTTCCTTAGCTATATTAAGTGCAATGCTTGAATTTTCACTGGCTAATCTTATATGCTTAGTATCTTCATGCGAAGCGATAATAAAAGCTAAATTCTTCTCATCAAAAGCATAAAAAGCACTAGCTGTATAAACACCTGTTTCATCAATCATAGCCCAAGATAAAAGCTGCTCATTTTTTATAAAATCTAAAATTCTTTTATCCATATTGTAAAATTATACTAAAATATTTTTAAAAATAACCGATTTTTAGTTTTAAACGTAGCTATAAAGGGGAAGAAATGCAAATTGATGCTAGTAAAAATCAAAGTTTTTCGATGGATTATACAACAAAAAGTGGTAAGCATTTAGCCTTATCTATGTATGACAATCAAAGTGTAAGTTATGCAAATAATGAAGAAGGTAAAACTCTTAATCTTAAGCGTCAGTATGGTTTTAGCTTTGCTTTTGAAGGCTCTAAACTCACACAAAATGATCTTGATGAGATTAAAAATGCCATGAAAGAAGTTGAACCCATGATCAAAGACTTTTTAGCAAATTCCAAGGTTGGAGACTTAAAACCGAAAGAAATCATAGAATCAGCCATGCAAATAGCAAATGTTCTACCAACTCCAAATGATGAAAACCATCAAAATGCTATTATGAATAATTTTACTAATAAACTCAGTGATTTACTAAAACAAAATCAAACAAATAATAAAGATATCAACACTTCTATGCTTGAAGATAGTAAAAAACTACTCGATGAAGTTTTAGAACAAATGAAAAAACAACTTGAAAAACAGCAAGAAAAAACTAAGGAAAATCAAGATAAAGCAGATGATAGTTTAAATCTTTACGCTTAAATCATATAATATTAAAAAATTATCAAGGAGTTTTTAAATGACAAATATTGAAATTTTAGAAAATATGCTCAAACTCCAACAAAAACTCAATGACGAAACAAACGGCTTAGATTGGGAAAATGGCTATACCAAAGAAGGGAAACTGATCAGTTGGAGACGCTGTATTTATATGGAATGTGCAGAACTTATAGACTCTTTTTCATGGAAACATTGGAAAAATATTTCAAGTCTAACAAATTGGGAAAATGTGCGTATAGAGATTGTCGATATTTGGCATTTTATCTTAAGTCTTTTGCTTGAAGAGTATCACGATAAAAACGGTAAAGATTTCAAAGTTATAGCTACAGAAGTTAATGCTGTGAGTGTATTTAAAGATTTTTGCAAAGAAGAAGAACATCCTAATGAAAGTGATATTTATGGTATTTTAAATGATATAGAGCTTATTATCCATAAATGCAGTGGCTTTGGATTTAATCTTGAAGAACTGCTTTCAACCTATTTTACCCTAGCTATTAAATGCGGACTTAATCTTGAAATTCTTTATAAAACCTATATAGGAAAAAATGTTTTAAATATCTTTAGACAAAACCATGGCTACAAAGATGGTAGCTATAAAAAAACTTGGAATGGCAAAGAAGACAATGAAGTTTTAGCTCAAATTTTAGAACAAGAGCTTGATTTTGATACTATTTATAAAAAACTAGAAGAATGCTATAAAAAGGCATAATTTGGATATTTTAAAACTTGCAATCAAAGATTTTTTAAGTTTTAAATTTTTAAAATTTGCTTTAATTCCTTTAATTTTTAGCCTTGTACTTATGCTTTTTTTAGGAGTACTTGGTTTTTCAGCTTTACTGGATTATTTTAATTCTTTATTTAGCGTTAGCAAAGATTCCTTTTGGGCGTGGTTTTATGCTCTTCATTTTGTACAAATTTTAATCACCATCATAAGTTTTTTATTTTCAAGCTTTATTGTTGTTTTTGCTTCGGTTTTTTTAGCCCTTTTTATCACTTCTTTTCTTACCCCTTTTATCGCTAAAGAAATCAACCAAAAATATTACCATTATGATAATACAAACGGAGTTTCAACCCTAAAAACTATCTTTGAAATTTTTAAAATTTTTATAAAATTTATAGGGATTTTTTTACTTTGCACTTTGGCTTTATTTTTGCCTTTTATCAATATTTTTGTATATTATCTTGCTTTTTATTATCTCTTTCATAAACTTTTAATGATTGATGTTACAAGCACAATTTTAGACAAAGAAAGTTTTAAAAGCTTTAATTCTAACCTTTCTCCTTTAGAGTTTAAATTTAGCACTCTTTGTTTTTATCTACTCTCATCAGTACCACTTTTAGGACTTTTTTTACAAGTGTTTTTTGTGATTTTTCTTACACATTTAGGCTATCAAAGAATTTTAAAATTAGAAATTAAGACTTGAAATATCGATTTTATGATTGTATAAATAAGCTCTTAAAAGTCTTGGAATTTTAGCTATTCTACACTCTTCTTTAAAATTCTTAGGTAATTTTTGACAAGTTTCATACTCAAAAACAATAACTTGTTCATTTTTATACACAAGTGCTATTTTACCACCTAAAACACAATCACCCTTTAAAAGCTCTTTTCTTTGTGCCGTGCTTAAAAGCAAACCTTTCATTTTAATCGCTCTAGCAATCAAGCTTTCATTTTTAGGGCAAATAAGAAGTCCTTGAACTTCTTTAATATTTTCAAAATCATAAAGTTTTTTTCTATCTTCACCAAGATAAGAAAAGCTTTTTTTTAAACCCTGATGAAATTCACTTACAAAAACATTGGAGAATTTTTTTCTTATATAATTTCTAAAATATCTTTCATTTTCATTGCTCTCATCATGAAAATGAAAGATATTTTTTTCTTTTAAAAAAGATGAAATTTCATCTTTACTTATAAAGAGTAAAGGGCGTAAAAGTGTATAATTTGAGCGTTTTTCATACTCTTGCATACCTAAAATTTCAGCCAAACCTGCCCCGCGAGAAAGCTGCATCAAAAACCATTCAAACTGATCGTTTAAATGATGCGCTAAAATAAGATGATCATAATCTTGCTCAAGACAAATTTTTTCAAAAAATTCATAGCGAAAATCTCTGGCTTTTTTTTCAAAATTACTTTGAAATTTAGGAGCGTGTTTTATGAAAATTTTTTTATGAAATTTCAAAGCAAGTTCTTTGGCTTTTAACTCTTCTAAATCACTATTTTTTCTTGTTTTGTAATTTATCATCACAAGATCAAAGTCGATCTTTTCTTGCATTAAAAGATAAAAAAGTGCACTAGAATCACTTCCATAAGAAAAAGCGAGTAAATTTTTACCCCTTTTTAAAAGGGCTAAAATTTCATCTTTAATTTGCATCTACTTTTCTTAAAGCCTTAGCAAGAAGCTTTTTATCGAGGTTTTGTAAAATTTCACATTCATAAATTTGCCCCATTTCTAAATTTCCACATTCACTTTCATTGATAAGAATTTCCCCATCAATCTCTCTATCCCATCTTAAATCTTTAGCTGCGATGAAAAACTCTCCCTCGCTACTTTCTCCCGTACAAACTACCAAACGCTTTTTCCCTACTTCTTTTTCAAAACTTTTTTCTATCACTTCATTAACAATTTTTTCTATGATTTTAATCCTTTTGTTAATCACCTTAAAAGGCACTTGCTCCATATTAAAAGCAGCAGTATCCTCTTCTTTAGAATAAGCAAAAACACTCACTCTATCAAAACCAAAGTCCTTAACAAACTCACAAAGCTCTTCAAAATCTGCCTCACTTTCGCCTGGGTGTCCTACGATAAAGCCTGTGCGTAAAAAGCTATTTGGTGCACTTTTCATTAAATTTAGCATTTCTTTAAGTCTTGTGCTATTTGCTCCACGCTTCATGATTTTAAGCATATTATCGCTTATATGTTGCAAAGGCATATCAAAATAATTTACAAAAATTTCAGAAGCTATAATGCGTTTAATCAAAGCTTCACTAGCACTTGTGGGATAAAGATATAAAATTCTAGCTACTCTTATGCCTTTGATTTTTTCCACCTCATCGATTAAGCGTATAAGTCCATCTTTTTCGCTCTTATCAAACAAATAAGAGCTCGTATCTTGCGCAATAAAAGAAAAATCTTTATAGCCTTTAGCTACCAAATCTTTAAGTTCAACTATAATACTACTCAGCTCACGGGATTTTAACTTACCCTTAAAACTTGGGATCGCACAAAAGGAGCATTTTTGATTACAACCCTCGGCAATTTTTATAAAAGCATGCGAATTAGATCCTGTGATAATACGTTTAGAATTTTCACTTTGTAAATAAGTCGAATTTGAAAATAAATTTGTTTTTTTAAGTATCATTTCATCGATTCTCTCGTAATCACCTACACCCGTGAAAAGATCAACTTCTGGAAGTTCTTTCATAAGCTCTTCGCGGTAACGCTGCATCAAACAGCCTGTAACTACTAAAAGAGAATCTTTTTTTCTTTGCTCATGCAAATCTAAAATCGCATTAATACTTTCTTTTTTTGCACTATCAATAAAACCACAAGTATTTACAATTAAAACATCAGCTTTACTTGGTTCATCACAAATTTCATACTCGCTTAAACGACCTAGCATAATTTCACTATCAACTAAATTTTTATTACAACCCAAAGATATAAGATAAAGTTTTGACATTTTTTTCCTATATTAAAGTTTTCTTTTGATATAATTTTTGATTTTAAAAATATAATTATAGCAAAGAAATTTTCATGGATAATTACGAATTTAGCGAACTTTTAAAAACTTTAAAAAACAAAGTCGGCAACATAGCCTCCATCATCAAGCCTGAAAATATCCAAACAAGGCTCAAAGAAATCGAAGAACTTGAAAATTCTCCTTCTTTTTGGAGCGATGTTAAACAAGCAGGAATCATAGGCAAAGAAAAAACTAAAATCACTAATCTACTTAAAAACTATGAAAATGCTTTTAATGCCCTAAATGACGCAAGCGAACTTTTCGATCTGGCCAATAGCGAAAACGATACAGAAACACTTGAAGCTTTATTTAATGACGCCCCAAAACTAGAAGATACCATCACAAGTCTTGAAATTTCCATGCTTTTAAGTGGGGAAAATGATGGTAAAAATGCCATTGTTTCCATTCACCCAGGTGCGGGCGGAACAGAAAGCAATGACTGGGCAAGCATGCTTTATAGAATGTATTTAAGATTTTGTGAAAGAGAAGGTTTTAAGGTTGAAACTCTAGACTTTCAAGAAGGCGAAGAGGCAGGACTTAAGGATGTGAGCTTTTTAGTTAAAGGCGAAAATGCTTATGGTTATTTAAAGGCTGAAAATGGTATCCATCGTTTGGTAAGAACTTCTCCTTTTGATAGTGCAGGACGTAGACATACAAGCTTTTCAAGCGTTATGGTAAGCCCGGAACTTGATGATGATATAGAAATTGAAATTGAAGAAAAAGATATAAGAATAGATTATTACAGAGCAAGCGGTGCAGGCGGACAACATGTCAATAAAACAGAATCAGCCGTAAGAATTACGCATTTTCCAACTGGTATAGTCGTACAATGCCAAAATGACAGAAGCCAACATAAAAACAAAGCCACCGCTTTTAAAATGCTAAAATCTCGCCTTTATGAACTTGAACTTATGAAACAACAAGATAGTGCTAATGCTGGAGAAAAAAGCGAGATAGGTTGGGGGCATCAAATCCGCTCTTATGTGCTTTTCCCTTATCAACAAGTTAAAGACAATCGATCCAATGAAGCTTTTTCTCAAGTGGATAATATTTTAGATGGAGATATTAAAAAAATGATAGAAGGTGTTTTGATTGCTTTAAAAGCAGAGCAACAAACTTAAAAATAAGTAATTTTCATAAAATGTCGGTATAAAAAGAATTAGAAAGATAGCGGGATTTTCCCGCTTGTTTTATTATCTTGCATAAAACCTAAAAGCATCATTCACAGAACAATAAACTCTTTTCTTAAAGTCTTTATCGCAATAAACACTCACAACTTTATAGTCTTTTTTATCGTTTGGATTTAATAAGAAAACATAGTTTGAGTATGGAGTTTTATCTATTTCTAAATCACGCTTCATTTCTTTGATTTTACCTTCTGGATCTTTAATATCACTAATTGCTCTGACTGAAGTATAATCATAAAGCTTATAATTTGGATATTTTTTCATAATCTCTTGATTACCTAAATCAAACATAGCTTGATCGTTGCCATTGTTTTTTAACTCGACTAAATCACCATCACCACAACCTATAATCAAAGTCATAGCTCCTAAAGCCAAAGCACTTGTTAAAATCTTTTTCATTTTTACTTCTATTTTAAAAATTAAATTGATATAATCATATCTAAATTTAAATATCATTTTTGCAATAAATTCTAAAGCAAAAATCACATTAAAATTTAACTCATAATCATTTCATTCAAACAAATCTTTATGCAAAATTTCTTCTAAAACTACAGTAGCATAAGAGCCTTTTTGTAAGAAAAACTCTATGCAAAAATGAGCTTTTTCTTCATCATAACGCCATTTTAACTCTTCTAAATATCCCCACATAAAGCGTCTTGAACCTTGCATTTTGGATTTAAACTCCAAAGTATCTTTAAAAATTTCATTTTCTAAATTTAAAGCCAAACCTTCTCCTGTTTCATAAGCCTTAGCACCGATTAAAAGCCCCATGGCGCTTATATCTCTTGCCTTAAAACGCTCAAGATCAGTACTTAAATCCTCGCATAAAAAACACTTTCCAAAAGGATAATGCCCTAAAACTTCGCCTTTTAAAAGCTTAAAAAATTGTTCTTGTTTTTTAAGTTCTTTAGCTTCTTCTTTAGAAATTTTATAAATTTGGATCAATTCTTTTTCGCTAAAATCATTTGCAAAATGTGATAACTCCACTCTTTTACTCAAATAGCGATTAAAAAGCTCACTTTGAAAAGCTGAGATTAAAAACTCTTTCATTTTTACATTTTTCATTTTTTTGCCACGCAAAATTTCAAGCCCTTCTTTATAATTATCCCCAAATTTTCCAAAACGCTGATAGCCAAAATAATTTGCAAAACCTTGTTTATCCAAATTCATCAAAACTTGTTCTAGTTTTAAAGCATCGCTTGGTAAAACTTTTTTTAAGCGTATGAAAAAAGAATTTCCTTTTAAATGCCCTATTCTTAGCTTGTTTTCATGGATAAAAGTTTCTAAAATTTTAAGTTTAGGATGAGAAAAATTTGACAAAAAACTCTCAAATTTTTTAGGCATAGAAAAGTATTGAAAGGTTGATCCTTGCTTGTCTTTAAGCCCTGCATAACCAAAATCTCTTATTTTAACCCCACTTGCTTCACTTAAAATTTTTAAAGCCTCATTTGTGGTTAAATCTTTTTTATTGATATGTAAAATAAGATGCTCGCCCTTACCACTAAATTGATACAAAGGCCTTTCACGCACTACAAAATCATCGCTATTTTTACTAAAATACGCATTAATAGGACTGTGTTTTAAACTATACAAAGGCTTAAAAATGGTGTTCTCTTCCTCTAAATTCATATTTTCCTTTCACTGCTTTTCCAAAGATATTTAATTTCACGCCGTGTTTTTTGGCTATTGTTTCTATATTTTGTCGTTCTTTTTCATCAAAGGCAAACAAAATTTCATATTCTTCTCCGCTATAAAGCGTATAATCATCAAGCTTTTTAAACCAAGAAACTCCACATTTATTTAAGGTTAAAAGCCTTGATAAATCCTTGCTTAAACCATCTGAAATATCCATAGCACAAGAAATTAAGGGTGCGATTTCATAAAAAAAACTAGCTCTTAATTTTGGCTTTATAAATACATGGTTTGGTTTTAAAGTACCCCCATTTTGTAAAATTTCAAGCCCTTTTAAACTTCGTCCTAATTTTCCTGTATAAGCGAGTAAGTGTCCTTTTTTTAAACCTTTTCTAAAAACGGCTTTATCATTGATCTTTGAAATGATAGTAAGACTAATGTCTATTTTATCATTGCTTATAGTATCACCACCTATGATTTTTATATTAAATTTCCTAGCTGTTTTTAAAAAACCTTTTTGCAAAGCTTTGATCTCATTTTCGCTTAAATTTTTTGGTAAAGCAAGTCCTAGAAGTGCGTATTTTGGTACAGCATTCATTGAAATAGCATCTGAGATATTAACAAGCATTGCTTTTGTAGCAATTTGCTCTAAGCTAAACCACTCTCTTTTAAAATGCACATTTTCAAAAAACAAATCCTTACTGAAACACCAATCATCTATAATAGCTCCATCATCGCCATTTTTTTCATTTAAAAAAGCTTTGATAATAAAATCTTCTTTGTTCATAATGCGGATTTTATAAAATTTCCTTTTAAATTCTAGTGAATTTTAGAAAAATTTTATATAATCATAGAAATATTTAAGGAAAAACCATGAAAAAATTAGAATTAAAAATTTTTAGATTTGATAAAACCAAAGATTATGAGGCTTATTATAAACCTTATGTTTATGATAATTATGAAAATTTTGCAAGTTTTTATGATCTACTTTTGCAAGTTCAAAATGATGATATTTATTTTGATTTTGATAAAGATGAAAATACTTACATAGTTGTAAATAAGCAAATCATACCGCTTTTTACACCTTTAGAAAAAATAGTAAAAGAATTTGATTTTAATCTTTGTATCGAGCCTTTAAGCACAAAAAGAGCTATTAAAGATCTTATCATCGATAAAAATGATTTTTTAGACAAATACAAATATCTTGAAAAATTTGGCGATGAAGAGGATAAAAAGCTTTACGCAAAATACGATTATTTATATTATGCAAGTGAAATTTTAGACTATCTTCCTGAATATATGGGTGATGGAGTGTTTTATTTGGCTTCAAAAATGATAGAAAAATATCCTGAAAAAAAGATAGAAATTTTAAAAACTCTAGCAGATAAAGAAAAGGGTATTTTTTATCATCTTGAAAGCAAAAATGAAATTTTAGAAACAACGATCAAAAATCTACAAAATGAAATTTTAAATTTAGGGCTTTTTGATAAAAATATTTTACATTTTAACTTACCTAAAACTAATGCTTTTGATAATGAGATCAAAGAACTTAAAGAAATTAAACATAACTTTAAAGATTTCAATATAGCTTTTTATGGCTTTAATGCTTGCAATACTTTAAAATCCAAACTTGAAGCTAAATTTATTTCATATGAAAACAGTACAAAAAATAATGGTTTTACTTTACTGAATTTAAATCCTACACTAAGCTATAAAATGACTGCAGATATTGTTTTAGACGCTTATGATAGCGGGGCTGATTTTATGGTAGTAAAAGAAGAAAAGGATTTTTATCTTTTTGATACTTGTGCTAAAAAACTTATGCAAATAAGTGGTAGAGAATTTGAAGACTTTTATATTTTAAGCCGTTTTGAGTTTTTAGCCCTTATTCAAGGCATACAAGCTCCATCATTAAAAAATCATACTTTAAAGGTTAGTTTGATATGAAAATCTCTTTAGAATGTAAAGATCTCATCATAGAAAAAACTTTAGAACTTTTTTTAAAAGATCATTTGGTGATAAAAAAAGACTGTGATTTTATCATTAGCGATGAAAAAATTCACACCGCAAAACCCTTATTTATCATCTCTAAGAACTCTCCATTTTTAAGCGTGCCATTTAGCAAAGAAGCCTTGTTTGAGTCTTTAAATGAATTTGACAATGCTTTAAAAGCAGCAGCTTTACAACTTGCACTTGAACAAAAAAGACTGCTTGAAGAAAAAATCGACACTATTGCCTTAGAATTTAAAAAAGATTATGAAAATAAAATCGATCTTGCCATAAAAGATCTTAAAAACAAACTCGTAAAAGCACTTAATGATGAATGATGAATTTATAAGCGTTAAAGACTTTTTTAATCACAATGAAAAAAGAAAAAAATTTCTTCAAAAACAAGAAATTAGTTTCCCTAAAGAAAAAATAAAAAAAATCAAAGAAACAAAGCTTTATACAAATATAGAAAGTGGTAAATACAAAGGAAAAAAACTACTTTTACCTAGTCTTACAACAACAAGAAGCACTAAAAGCATAGTAAAAAGTTGTGTTTTTAATGTAATAAGAGAAGATTTAAGAGATAAAATTTTCATTGAAGCCTTTGGTGGAAGTGCTTTGATGGCGGCTGAAGCACTAAGTAATTATGCTTTAAAATCTTATGCTATAGAACTTGATACAAAAGCTTATAAAATTGCTTTAGAAAATGCTAAAAATATAGATCAAAATTTAGAAGTGATCCATGCAAATACTTTTGAAATTTTACCCAAACTCATAGAAAATTCAAAAAATGAAATCATCTTATATCTTGACCCACCTTTTGATATCAGGGAAGGTTTTAGCGATATTTATGAAAAAATTTATCATTTTTTAGAAAATTTAGATTTAAAAACTTTAAATTTAATCATTTTTGAACACCACTCAACCATAAAAACCCCTGAAAAAATCCAAAATTTTCAAAAAGTCAAAGAAAAGAAATTTGGATCAACAAGTTTAAGTTTTTACTCTTCTTAACTCACTTGGAACACTTCTTGCTTGATCTATCATCAACAATAGATTAAAGGAAGAATCCATGAGAGTTTTAACGATATTTTTACTCTTTATGACAAGCATTTTTGCAGTGCAAATCAAGGATGTAGCAAACACTGTAGGCGTAAGAGATAACCAACTTATAGGTTATGGACTTGTTGTAGGGCTTAATGGAAGCGGCGATGGAACAAGCTCTAAATTTACACTACAATCTATCTCAAACCTTTTACAAGGTATGAATATCAAAGTAGATCCTAACGATATCAAATCAAAAAATACCGCAGCTGTTATGGTTACAGCCAAACTTCCAGCCTTTGCAAAAAGCGGAGATAAACTTGATATTACCGTTTCATCTATGGGCGATGCAAAATCTTTACAAGGTGGAACACTGTTACTTACTGCACTTCGTGGGATTGATGGTGAAATTTATGCCATAGCACAAGGCTCTATCTCAACAGGAGGTTTGACACCTAGACCAGGAGGAGCAGGTTCTCACTCAACTGCTGCAACTGTAATGGGCGGAGCTAATGTAGAAAGAGAAATTCCACAAAATTTTAGCCAAAACAATGATTTAACCTTAAGTTTAAAAGTAGCAGACTTTAAAACCGCAAACGATATAGAAAGAGTTTTAAATACTGTCTTTGGCGAAGAAGTGGCTAAAGCCATCGACTCTCGCACAGTAAAACTCAAAAAACCTGAAGATCTTTCAAATGTTGATTTTATGGCAAGAGTTTTAGAACAAGATATAGCCTATAAACCACAAAGCAAAGTTATCATCGACGAAAGAACAGGAACAGTGATTGCTGGAGTTGATGTAGAGGTAGAACCTGTTTTAATCACTCATAAGGATATCACCATAAAAATAGATCCAAACAATAATGCAGTAGCTAATCAAAATGAAATTGATATGAAAGATGGTGGTTTTGTAGATCCAAGTTCAAATACCTTAAGAATCAACAATGCAAAAAGCACAGTTGCAAATATAGCTAGAATGCTTAACAAACTTGGAGCAACTCCAAATGACATTATCGCTATTATGGAAAATTTAAAGCGCGCAGGTGCAATTAACGCGGATTTGGAGATCATCTAATGAAAGTAGATAATTTTTTAAATACTTATAGTATGAATAGCGTTTTACTTGATCGTGCAACCAAAGCAAGAAGTTTAGAATCAAGCATCAAAATAAATGATAATGATATAGTTACAAAAACCAAAGAAGATGAAGCCTTAAAAGAACAAACGGATGCTTTTGAAGCATTTTTTTTAAAGCAAGTTTTAGACGTATCTTTAAAAAGTCAAAATTCACTCTTTGGAAAAGATGCCAGCGATGAAATATACTCTTCCATGTATAATGATACTATGAGTAAAGCTTTAAGTGGAGGTATGGGTTTTTCAAAATTATTATACGATTTTTTAAAAGAAAGGGGTTAAGTTTTTTAAATTTAGGTCGATATGGTTTGTAGAGGATTATAACTAAAGATCAAGGAGGCAGAAATGATCAATCCTATACAACAAAGTTATGTGGCAAATACCACATTAAATACAAATAGAATAGATAAAGAAACTAAAACAAACGATACTCAAAAAACGGAAAATGATAAAGCGAGTAAAATCGCAGAGCAGTTTAAAAATGGGACTTATAAAATCGATACAAAAGCTACAGCTGCTGCGATTGCTGACTCTTTAATCTAAAATTTTCATTCTCCTTTTTTGAGAGAGAAAAGGAGAGAATATGCTTAAACAAAGACTTGATGAAGTAAATGCTATCTTAGCAAAACTTATTGCTTTAACCGAAGAAGATATAGAAAATATCAAAGTGGCTAAACATGAGAGCGTAACGCCAAGTGTAGAAGAAAAAAACAAACTTATTGCCGAATTTATTACAGCTAAAAAACAACTTGATGTTGCCTTGGTTGAGCTAAACAATAGCTCTACAAAAGGGCTTAGTGAACTCTTAGATGATGAAGATAAACAAAAACTGGATCTACTTAAAAAAAATCTTCAAAACCTTCATAGTAAAAACAAAGAGTATGCTAAATTTGTTCTTATTGTCAAAGATTTTCTTGATGGCTTAGTAAATAAAATGTTTGATATCAATGATGGAACAAATAATGCTTATGGAGATAAAAAGACAAATCCAGAGTCAATTTTCAAGATCAATGTATAAGGATTTATAATGGGTATTTTTGGAACATTATACACAGGTGTTACAGGCTTAAAAGCAAGCGAAGTTCAAATCGCAACAACCGGAAATAATATCTCAAATGCTAATGCAACTTTTTATACACGCCAAAGAGTGGTGCAAACTACAAATGGGTATATTACCACAGGTGGAGTTCAAGTAGGTACAGGAACTGCTGTAGAAAGTATAGTGCGTTTGCATGATGAGTATTCTTACTATAAATTAAAAGGCGCATCTAACCAACTAGAATACACTAAATATATGGCTTCAACTTTACAAGAAATTGCTCAGCGTTTTCCAGACTTACAAAATACAGGGATTTTGCAAGATTTAGAAAATTATAACAAAGCTTGGAATGATTTTGCATCTAACCCCAACGAAAATGCCACAAAAATAGCCCTTGTAAAAGCTTCTCAAACCTTAACAGAAAGCGTTAATAATACCTTTGCAACCTTGGATAAAATCCAAAAAAAAGTAAATGATGATATTAAAAATACGGTTGATGAGATTAATAAAATCGGCGAAGAAATTGCTACTATAAATAAACAAATTTACGGACAAGAAGCTCTACCAACAGAACACGCAAATGAGCTTAGGGATAGAAGAGATGAACTTGAGCTTACTCTTTCAAAGCTAGTTAGCGCAGTTGCAAGCAAAAATGAAATCAATCAAGACAATCGCCTTGATACAACCATCACTGATCCGGGACATCAATACAATCTAAGTATAGAAGGTTTTAGTATAGTAGATGGGATAAATTTTCATCCTTTAAAGCTTGATTATGATGATAAAAATAAATCTTATAGTATTTATTATGAAACTCCTGATGAAAAAGTTCGCGATCTTACTGCAAAGATTAGCGGTGGACAACTAGGTGCCCAACTTGATCTACGCGGTAGAAACTATAGCAAAAGCGAAGGAAAATATGAAGATGGAATTATCCAAGGTTATATGGATTCTTTAGATACTTTTGCTAAAACCATGATCAATGAAACTAACAATCTTTATGCAAGTTCTGCGAAAAGTTCTGTCACTTCTGATTATCTATCTGGGCTTAAGGGAGATATTCCTTTAGTTAATTACGATAGAACCATACAACCAGGAAGTTTTGATATAGTCATTTATAATGATAAAGGCGATAAAAAACTCACCAAAACCATCACCATAGATGTAAATACAACCATGAATGATATCATGCGTCAAATCAATGCTAATACAGATGATAATAACGATCACAATGCAAATAATGATGTTGATGATCATATCAATGCAAGTTTTAGCTACGATGCAAAAACTGGAGATGGTTTATTTCAAATCAATGCAAAATCAGGTTTTAAGGTAGCCATTGAAGATAAGGGTACAAATTTCGCAGGTGCGTTTAGCATAGGTGGTTTTTTCAGCGGAACTGATGCAAGTGATATGAAAGTAAAAGATTCTATCTTAAATGATCCAAGCACAGTAAGAGCAAGCTCAAATGGGGTTGATAGTGGCAATGACATGGCAAATAAAATCATCCAACTTCAATATCAAAAAGTTAATTTTTATAATGAAGATGGCACCATTGATAATCTTACTATGGAAGAATATTACCGCAAACTTACAGGTAAAATAGCTTCAGATGGCGAGAATAATAATATTGTAAACGCAAGCAATGAAACTCTTTATAATTCTGTTTATAGCGAGTACCAATCTAAAAGTGGTGTAAATACAAATGAAGAATTAGCCGCTCTTATACAATATCAATCAAGTTACGGTGCTGCAGCAAAAATCGTCTCAACCGTAGATCAAATGCTTGATACCTTACTAGGACTTAAATCTTAAGCTCTAGTAATATCAAGTGAAAAATTTTATCCATCTTAAAGCTAAGCTTGATTTTTTAGCTAATCAAAAAAATACCAATCATTCCCTTTTTGAAACTCCAGATCCTTTACAAATTGCTAAAATTCACAATGATGAATTTATTGCCTTAATTTGTGCTTTATTTGCCTATGGAAATGCTAAAAATATAGTAAATTTTCTAAAAAAACTTGATTTTTCTTTATTAAATCTTCAAGAAAAACAAATAAAAAAAGAACTTAAAAATTTAAAATACCGCTTCCAAAACGAAAGAGATATACAAGAAATTTTTATCACTCTTTCAAGACTGAAAAATGAAATTTCACTCTACGAACTTTTTCACCAAGCCTATCAAAAAAGAGAAAATACCACAGATGCCATCTTAGCTTTTATGCAAAAAATCAAAACCTTAAATTCATATTCAAGTTATGGGTATGATTTTTTCTTTGGAAAAATTTGGCAAAGCACCCCTACTTCACCTCTTAAACGTTATAATATGTATCTAAGATGGATGGTTAGAAAAGATGAACTTGATCTTGGACTTTTTACCAAAATTCACACCAAAGATCTTTTAATCCCACTTGATACACATACACATAAAATTTCCTTGACTTTAGGACTTCTAAAGCGTAAAATATATGATTATAAAAGTGTTTTAGAACTCACGCAAAATTTAAAAAAATTAGATGCAAATGATCCCATAAAATATGACTTTGCACTCTATCGTTTAGGACAAAGTAAAGAAATTGACAAATTTAAGGAGTGAAAATGGGCTTTGAACACTTAGATACGATTTATTATTTCATACTTTTTTTTGTAGCTATTTTTGCTGGTTTTATAGATTCTATTGTAGGCGGAGGGGGACTTATTACTCTACCAACACTCATAGCTTGTGGAATTCCTGCGCATTTATCCTTAGCAACAAACAAACTCCAAAGCGTCTTTGGTTCTTTTACAGCTACTTTAACTTATTTTAAATCTACTACTCTACCTCATCTTATTTGGGGTGTTTTTTTTACAGCCTTAGGAGCAGCTATAGGAAGTTATAGCGTTCTTTTTGTAAAAGATGAGCAATTAAAGCTTATTATCTTAATCTTTTTAACTCTTACTTTCTTATATACAGCCTTACGTCCTAACTTAGGCGAACACGAAAGCAAACCTAAAATAAAAAATATCAAAATTTTTCATTTAATTTGTGGCTTAACTTTAGGCTTTTATGATGGATTTTTAGGATCTGGAACGGGTTCATTTTGGATTTTTGCCTGTGTGATGTTACTAGGTTTTAATATGAGAAAAGCGAGCATTAATACTAAAATTTTAAATTTCACAAGCAATATCATTGCTCTTATTATATTTTTATGGCAATATGAACTTTTATGGATTTTAGGCTTACTTATGGGTATAGGGCAAGTTTTAGGGGCCTATCTAGGCTCAAAACTTGTATTAAAAACCAATGAAAAATTTATAAAAACTTTATTTTTAATTGTTGTAGGAGCTACTATTATTAAAGTAGCTTGGGATTATTTTAGTTAAAAATTGACCCCTGAACTAAGCTCCCACATAGGTAAAAATATACCTAAGGCTAAAAACAAAACTAAAAGTGCCACAAATAAAGTCATCATAGGCTCTAAAAAAACCAAAAATCTATCCATCAAATTTTCACTTTTTTGTTGATAGTATTTGGCAATTTCTTCACTTAACACTTCAAGTTTTCCACTTTTCATCGCAACACTAAGCATAGAAAATACCAAAGAATCGAAAATATCAATCTTTTTAAAAGCTTGACTTAACTCAAGACCAGAATCTATAAAACTAAAAAGTTTTTTATACTGAGAAATTAAAAATTTATTTTCAAGCCCTATAATAGCTAAATCAAAAGCTTTAGATATTGAAATTCCATTTTTTAAAAGCAAAGAAAAAACCATAAAAAATAATAATTTTGATTATAAATAATCAAACAAGAAATCAAAGGTATTTTTAAAAATAAAAAATCGCAAGAAAAAGCAAAAGAATGAAAATTTTTATAAGCTAAAATAAGCATAACAATAAAAATAACAAACAAAAATATGCAAAAAATTCCATAGCCATCTAAAAAATTATAAATTTCTAACATTACATGCGTGATAAAAGGCAGACTCGCGCCTAAATTTTCAAATAAATCTTTAAAATTAGGCACTACAAAAAGCATTAAAAACAAAAATGATCCGATAATACTTAAAAAAACCAAAGTAGGATATCTAAAAGCCTTTTTTAATTGTTTTTGACTCTCTAAGCTTTTTTCTCGAAGTTTAGAAATTTGACTAAACACTTCACTGATTTTTCCTGTCTTTTCAGCCGTTTTAATCAAGGCTAACTCCGCACGATTTAATCCAAAATTAGCATTTTCAAAAGCTTGATTTAGATTTTGGGCTAAAATTAAATTGTCTAATATTTTTTTCATAATCTTGCAAGAATGCATAAGATATAATTCTCTAATCGCTTCTTGAACACTTAATCCAACTTCACACAACAAAGCCAGCTCTTTAAAAAAGAGTATAAAATTTTCATCCTTTAATCTCTGAAAATTAGATTTTTGAATTTCTTTTATATCAATGATTTTCCAATTCTTTGATAAGGCTTTTGCTTGTGCTATATTTAAATTTTCAGCTTTTATAGTTTTTGTATAATTTTGATTGTTTTTAAGAAATTCTACTTCATAAAATTTCATCTTACAACCCTTAAAAGCTCATCTATGCTTGCAAGACCTTCTTTGGCTTTTTTTAAACCTTGTTCAAACATAGTTTGAAAGCCATATTTTTTTTGCAAGCTCCATTAAAATCGTTTTATCTTGATTTTCCCTAATTGCACAAGCTAAATCTTCATTGATCTCTAAGCACTCAGCGATTAACTCTCTGCCAAAAAATCCACTATGATAACAACGCTCACATCCTTTTGGTTCAAAAAATTCACCTTCAAATTCAATATAATGTTTTTTGCTTTTTTGCTTACACCAAGGACAAAGTTTTCTAACCAAACGCTGTGCTATAACAAGGCTCAAAGCCGATGCTATCAAGTAACTTTTTGCTTGCATATCCGAAAGCCTATCAATAGCACCAAGAGCATCATTAGTATGCAAGGTCTTAAAAGCAAATGACCTGTTAAAGAAGCTTTAAGTGCAATATCTAAACTTTCTTCATCGCGGATTTCTCCTATCATGATAATATCAGGATCTTGCCTTAAAATTGCTCTTAAAACACTATTAAACTCGACTCCAACTTTTGAATTGAGCAAAATTTGCTGTACTAAAGGAATTTTATATTCTATAGGATCTTCTGCGGAGATAATCTTTTTTTCAATACTTTTCAACTCATTTAAACACGCGTATAAAGTTGTGCTTTTACCACTACCTGTAGGGCCGGTTAATAAAATCATTCCATTGGGACGATGTAAAATCTTTTTTAAAATTTCTAAATTTTTATCTCCAAGATTTAGTTTATACAAATCCAAAATTTCTTTATCATGTTTTAAAATTCTTATAACAACACTTTCGCCATAAATCAAAGGCGAACATGAAACACGAAAATCATATCTTTCATTTTCAAAATCTAATTCAAAACTTCCATCTTGTGCTTTTCTTGATTCAGCTAAATTCAAACAAGCTAAAAATTTGACATGAAAAACCAAAGCTTCATAAATATCCTTCTCAAAAATAGCAAATTCACGCAAAATTCCATCAACCCTAAACCTAATCAAAGCATCATCATTCCTTGCTTCTATATGAATATCACTCGCATGAAAAGATAAAATTTCATGTAATAAAAAATCAAAAATTTGACTGATGCAACTTTGATCATCTCTTTTTTGATTTTCTTGCCATTCAAGTCTAAGCTTAATGCTTAATCTTTTAATCTCCTCTTGAATGCGAATTTGATTTAAAATTTTAGCTATCTTTAATTCATCGACAATTGCAGTGTCGATTTTTTCACAAATCATAAAAGTCTTAACTTGCTCTAAAAGCTCTAAAGAACAAGGTTTGGATCTAATAATCATAAAGCCGTCATTGTTTTTAATAAGCAGAAATTTAAATTTTAAAAGTAAAGAAAAAGGTATACCTTCATAAATAAAATCATCATCTTCATCTAAATCAACAAAATGTAAATTACAAAAATTTGCTAATTTTTTAAAAAAATCCCAAGAAGTGATATTAAATTTAGTGCAAATTTCATCAAGACTTATTTCATTATCAATATAAGCTTGAAAAATTTTATCCATTCTACTTTCCATCTAATTCCATTAAACCATAATAATTTATATAAGCATCTAAAGAGCACTTTGAGCTTCTTTTTCTTCGCCTAAAGCTCTTTTAGCCTGAGCAAAAATCAGCCAAGAATCTTGTTTTTGCTTGTCAAGTTCATTGGCTTTTAAAGCCCAAAATATTGTCTTTTGATAAGCTTTAATATCAAAATACTTCTTAGCTAAATTTAATGCCTTTTCATAGCTTGGATTTTGATAAAAAGATTTTTTTAAATCAGAAATATTTAAAATTTTAGAATCAATTTCTATCTTACTAATGTGTGTATTTTCCTGCACTGCTTTAACTTCTTCTAGTTCTTTATATAACTTTTCCCTAGAAATCTTATTTTTTTCTTGTAAAATTTGCGCTTGAAGAATCTTTTGCTCTAAATGCTTTTTATGTTCAATAGCTTGCAAATAAATATTTTTTTGCTTATTATATTTTTGCATTAGCACAAAAAAACAAAATGCTATTACTGATATTAGGATAATTAACAATAAATATTTTAAATATTTTTTAAGTAAAAAGTATTTATACCTAAGCTCAAGCTCTTTAATTCTTTCTTGCATATCTTACCTTAATAAGCCATTCTCTAAAGCACTAAGCTTTAAAATATACTCTTGACTTTTGTTTTTATCAAAAAAACTATTTATCTCATAAAAACTTTTTAAAGTTTTATCAATATATCTTAAATTTCCTTGAGAAATTTTTTGTAAAAACTTAAGACATTTATTTGAAAAATTCATTCCAAATTTCAATTTAATATAATCATCAAGCTCTAAAAGACTAATATTTTTCAATTCAAAACAAGCACTTAAACGACTTTTAAAATGCTCTTTTTTAAGTGTATTTGACTTTTTATGAGAACTTAAAACAAAACTTATAGAATCACTATAAATCCTGATTCTTTCTAGCATTGCATAATCATACATTCCCACTTCATCAAGAATGATTAAATTCTGACCTTGTGAAATCAAAAACTCAATTTTTTCTTTTAAAAAATTTTGATCTTTAAAATTTTCATTAATAAAATCAACATTATATTTTTTTGCCAATCTTTGCAACAATACACTTTTACCACTACCACTTTTTTCCCATAAAAAAATAAAAGCTTTTTGGCTTTCTAAAATTTGATTGATTTGATGAAAAATTTCTTCTCTAAATGGAATAATTTTACTCATAATGCTTAAATCCTAGATCTTTAAGACTTGGGGCGTTTATGCTATCACTATACTTGAAGTGATAATAAAAACAATTTCAGTTGCTTTAGAATTTAAAACTTCTCCTTTAAACAAAGAACCTAGGATTGGAATTTTTGATAGAAAATTGATAGAATTTTTCTCATTAGATTTATCGTGAGAAATCAATCCACCTAAAATTAAAGTTTGATTATTCTCTACTTGCACAACACTAGAAAGCTTTTTTTGTATGGTATCAGGAGCAATAGTTCTTGATTCTTTTTGTCGTTTATTATCTTCTGGATACTTAAAATCACTTAAGCTCGGATTAATCCTAAGCATTATTTTTCCATCATCAGAAATTTCAGGCAAGATATTGAGTAAAATGCCTACAAAAATAGAATAATTATTATAACTTTCACTAACAGTAGTCCCATTTTCAGTACCTTTAGAGCTTTCTTTGACTTGATAATTTATAGTATCGCCTACAGAAATAATGGCTTGTTGGTTATTTAAAGCCATAAGCTTTGGATTAGAAAGTACGCTAGTTTTTCCATTTTGAGAAAGAAAGTTAATAATAGAATCAAAATTTAAATTTGCCCTTAAACCCAAATTCTTAACAAAACCTTGCCCATTTTGAAACTGAATAAAAGAATTTCCATTATTTACCTGTGAATTTAAACCTATATTAAAATTTTGCCAATTAATCCCACTAGAATGATTTTCATTTAAACTCACAGCTAGTATACTAACATCGATAATAACTTGTTTTTTAAGACGATTTTCTAGTTTTTGCAAATAATTTTTCACACTTTTTAACTGAGAATTTGTTCCAGTTACTATAATAAGACCTGCATTGGGATTTATAATGGGAGTTTTAGCCTCATAATCTTCATGAGAATTTTTTAATAATACAATAATCTCTTTTTCTATATTTTGCCAAAAATCAAATTTTTCCATACTTTTAATCATATTGTCTTCTGCATCATCAAAACTACCGCTATATTCACTTTGCCTTGGTTTAGCGTCTACAGACGCTTTAGTTATGCTTTGTCCTTCTCTGATAGAAGTGATATAACTTATCTTAAAAATCTTCGTATTAATACCTGAAATTCTTAAAATTTTACCATCAAAATCATAGCTAAGATCATGCTCTTTGATAAAAAAATTAAAAATTTCGTCTAAACTCATTTGATGAATATTGACAGAATTTTGCAATGTTTCTAATTTTTCTTTGGCAATTTTATCTTTAATAATAATACTAAAAGAACAATATTTTGCAAGCTCATCAAGACTTTCTTGTATGCTTAATTTTTCATTAATACTGATATCAAAAAGACGCTTTTGACAATCTAAAGCATAAAGATAATGGCAAAAAAGAATGTTAATTAATATTAATCTTATCATTTTTATTTATTTGGATTGCAATTTCTAAATTATCATATTGGAATTTAATCTCTTTAGTATTTATTTCATGTATTATAGCATCATCAATCATATCACCTTTTTTATACCATCGATCATAAATTTTTACTTTATCAAGCATAATTGCAATAATTTTAATATGTCTTAATTTTTCAAAAGTAGGATTCACAAATGGATTTTGAAGAGCATTAAAATTTATGCGATTTTCTTTATCTATAAGTTTAAAATACTCTTCAAAATTATCTTGTGCAAACAAAGTGCTAAAACACAATATTGCACTAAAAATATATTTTATCAGCTTTCAACCTCATTACTATAATCAGCCATAGCAATACGCTTAAGCTGTCTATAGCGACGTTGAGCGTCTTTTTTATTGCGTTCAAAAAGCTCAGCAGCGTGTTCAGGATTTGCTTTTTTAAGTGAATTATAACGCACTTCATTCATTAAAAATTGCTCATATAAATCCCAATCAGGTTCTTTTCCTGTTAGAGTTAAAGGATTTTTTCCTTGTTCTTCCAAACGCGGATCAAAGGTATAAAGTGGCCAATAACCACATTTTGTAGCAAGCTCACCTTGCTCTCCTGAGTAACCCAGCCCACCTTTAATACCATGAGCTATACAAGGAGAATAACAAATCACCAAAGATGGCCCATTATAAGCCTCAGCTGCAGTGATAGCTTTAATAAGATGAGTATAATTTGCACTTGAATTTACTTGTGCTACAAAAATATAACCATAAGTCATAGCAATTTGACCTAAGTCTTTTTTCTGTATAGGTTTGCCTGCTGCTGCAAACTGTGCCACAGCTCCTGTTCTAGAAGATTTTGAACTTTGACCACCCGTATTAGAATAAACTTCTGTATCAAGTACTAAAATATTTACATTTTCTCCACTTGCTAAAACATGATCAAGTCCGCCATAGCCTATATCATAAGCCCAACCATCACCACCAAAAATCCAGTGAGATTTTTTACTTAAATACTGTTTAAGCTCTAATATATCTTGCACCGCTTTAATATTTTTATTTTGTTCTAAAATAGGGATCATTTTATCTTTAATTTCCACAGACATAGCACCATTGTCTTTATTTGCAATCCAATCTTTAAAAAGGGCTGATAAAGCATTTGGAACTTCTTGCATGCTTTCATTCATGATATTTTCAATGCGGTGTCTTGTATTTTCAGTTGCTATTTTCATACCCAAACCAAACTCAGCATTGTCTTCAAAAAGTGAATTTCCCCAAGCAGGGCCGTGTCCATTTTTCACACTTTTTCTATAAGGAGTTGATGGAGCTGAACCCCCATAAATCGAACTACATCCTGTAGCATTAGCTACAATCATTCTTTCACCGAACAATCTCGTAATTAAAGTAATATAAGGAGTTTCCCCACATCCAGGACATGCCCCATGGAATTCAAATAAAGGTTGAGCAAATTGCGCTCCTTTTGTGGTTTCTTTATTTAAAATATCATCTTTATAAGTGATTTCTTTAAATAAATAATCCGCATTCTCTTGCTCGCCAAAATCCATTTCCTCTTGAAGTGGCACCATAACCAAAGATTTTTCTTTAGTAGGACACTCATGAACACAAAGCTCACAGCCTGTACAATCAAGCGGAGAAACTTGAATTTTAAAGCTTAATTTTTCTCCTTTAGTTCCTTTAGCTTCCAAAGCATGATCTTTTACTCCACGAGGTGCATTTGCCATTTCTTCATCATTGATCAAAAACGGTCTAATAACAGCATGTGGACAAACTGAAGCACATTGATTACATTGGATACAATTTGCCTCTATCCATCTTGGTACCATAACTCCAACACCGCGTTTTTCGTATTCGGTTGTGCCGTGTTCAAAACTTCCATCTTCATAACCTAAAAAGGCTGAAACAGGTAAATCATCACCCTTAGCTGCATTCATAGGTTTTACGATTTTTTCAACAAATTCAGTACCTTTATAGGCATTGGTTTGTTCTTTCTCTTTAAGCTCTAAATTTTTCCAATTTGGATCTACTTCAACTTTTACAAGTCCATCAGCACCCACATCAATAGCCTTGTAATTCATTTCTACAATAGCATCGCCTTTTTTGCTATAAGATTTATACGCAAGTTCTTTCATGTATTTTTGTGCGTCTTCATAAGGAATGATTTTTGCAAGTTTGAAAAAGGCTGATTGCATAATGGTATTTGTGCGGTTTCCTAAGCCTATATCACGAGCTAGTTTAGTCGCATTGATAATATAAAAATTTACTTCTTTTTCAGCTAAAGTTTTCTTTACTGAATCTGGAAGTTGTTTTATAGTTTCTTCAGCATTCCAAATACTATTCAAAAGGAAAGTTCCGCCTTTACGAATTCCTGCTAAAACATCATAAATTTCCAAATAAGCCGCTACTGAACAAGCGATAAAATGCGGAGTTGAAACAAGATAAGTTGAACGGATAGGTTTTTTAGAAAATCTTAAATGACTTCTTGTATAACCCCCTGATTTTTTAGAATCATAAGCAAAATAAGCTTGAGCATAAAAATCCGTTTTATCCCCGATGATTTTAATCGAGTTTTTATTTGCGCCCACAGTTCCATCAGCACCAAGTCCGTAAAATAAACATTCGATCGTACTTTCATCTCCAAGTGAAATTTTCTCTCCAGTGCTCAGTGAAGTATGAGTTACATCATCAACTATACCTACAGTAAAGCCATCTTTTGGATTATCAAGTTTAAGATTTTCAAATACTGCTATCATTTGAGCAGGATCAACATCCTTTGAAGAAAGTCCGTATCTTCCACCCACTATAACAGGAGCATTTTCTCTTCCATAGAAAGCTGATTTTACATCAAGATAAAGCGGTTCCCCAAGACTTCCTGGTTCTTTGGTTCTATCTAAAACTGCGATTTTTTTCACTGATTTTGGCATAACATCAAAGAAATATTTTAAACTAAATGGGCGATAAAGATAAACTTTTAAAATCCCTACTTTTTCACCCTTAGCATTAAGATAGTCCACTACCTCTTCAAGTGCTTGAGTTACAGAACCCATAGCAACAATCACACGCTCTGGCTCTTTGTGTCCATAATAAGTAAACGGTTTATATTCTCTGCCTGTAATTTTTGAAATTTCTTGCATATATTCATTAACAACATCAGGTAAAGCATCATAAAAACGATTGCTTACTTCTCTAGTTTGAAAATAAATATCATCATTTTGTGCTGTTCCGCGTGTTTTTGGATTTTCTGGATTTAAAGCATTATTTCTAAATTTAAGCAAAGCTTCTCTATCTAATAATCTATCAAAATGCGCATAATCCATTACTTCAACTTTTTGAATTTCATGGCTTGTTCTAAAACCATCAAAAAAATGCAAAAATGGCACTCTTCCCTTAATTGCAGCTAAATGTGCTACACCAGCTAAGTCCATGGTTTCTTGTACAGAATGCGAACAAAGCATAGCAAAACCAATTTGTCTTGCTGCATAAATATCTTGATGATCGCCAAAAATAGATAAGGCTTGAGCAGCCAAAGAACGCGCTGCTACATGGATTACACAGGGGAGTAATTGACCTGCTATTTTATACATATTTGGAATTTTAAGGAGTAATCCTTGAGAAGCTGTATAAGTTGTAGTCAAAGCCCCAGCCTGTAAAGATCCATGCACACTACCTGCAGCACCTGCTTCACTTTGCATTTCTACGATTTTTACAGGAACTCCAAAAAGATTTTTTTTACCTGCAGATGCCCACATATCGGTGTAATCAGCCATAGGAGAACTAGGTGTAATAGGATAAATTCCAGCGACTTCAGTAAAAGCATACGCAGCATACGCAGCAGCCTCATTTCCGTCCATAGTTTTCATAATTTTGCCCATTGAGACCTTCCTTTATATTGATAATTTTTATAATTTTTTAGCCATCAATTTACTATAAATTCTCTTAAAAGGCGTTTAACGAAAACTTGAAATTAGTTTAATCTAGCTATATAATTAACAGCCTCATATGCATTTAAAAATACTGTAAAATAGGCTTTTAATTCATTTTCATTGCCATAGCCACAAGTTAAGGCCAAAGGGGTGATATTAGCAGAAATTGCAGCTTGAATATCTAGTATTGTATCGCCTATCATATAGGCATTTTCTTGAGTTTTATTGAGTCTTTTTAAGGCTAAAATTATAGGTTCGGAACTTGGCTTTGGATTTATAACATCTTCAAGAGTAATTAAAGTTTTAAAGAATTTTTTAACTCCCAAATAATCAAGTAAAATCGGAGTAAATTTACCACCTTTTGTTGTAACTATACCAAGATCTGCAATTTCACTTCCAAGCTCTAATGCTTCTTTTGCTTTAGGTAAAAGAGTGGTTTGTTCTAAATAAATTTGTGCATAAATTTCACGATAAGCTAATACAAATTCTTTACTTAAATTTACTTTATCTGGATAAAGCATTCTAAACATTTGCTCTAAAGGATAACCTATAAGATTTTTGATTTCTTTATTATTTTTAGAAGTTAATCCAAGGGCTTTAAAAGCTCCTTGGAAAGAATTTAAAATAGCATCAGTAGAATCAATTAAAGTGCCATCTAAATCAAATAAAATAGTTTTATTCATTATCTTAAAATAAATTTAGCATCCACTCTTCTATTATCCGCTCTACCTTCTTTAGTGTCATTGCTTGAGCGAGGATTATCTTGACCATAACCTACTGTTTTGATACGACTTTTTTCTACACCATATTTTTCAAGTTCATTAGCAACACTTTTAGCACGTCTTTCTGAAAGCTTTTGATTATAAGCTCTTGAACCAATATTATCTGTATGTCCTTCAAGAATAGTATCATATCTTTCATTTTCATCTAAAACTTTTGCAATTTCTTTGATTTTTTCTTGAAAAGTTGGATTTATAGTAGTTTTATCAAAACCAAAATGACCCTCCAAAGAAATAGTTTTTTCGCAACCATTTTCATCTAGCAAAGCACCTTCTCTTGGCTCTACAGGACATTTTGCTTGTGGAGCTGGACGAGTATCAGTAACTTCTTCTACAGCTTTTTCCTTTTTGCCACCAAAACCAAAACTAATACCTAAAGTTGAAACCCAATTATGGTTTGCATGATTAAAATTAATTTGATCTCTAGTTTCAAGTCTTAAAGCCAAAGAATCACTAAGACGGAATTTTACACCCGCGCCATAATGTCCAAATCCACCGCTTTTATTATCATAAGCAGCATTTGAAAAATCCTCATATCCTCCACCTGCTAAACCATAGAAATAAAATTTCTCACCTACATCAATACCTTTAATAGCACTCAAATAAGTTCTTGTAATATCTGTAATTTTATTTGTATTTGTATATTTAACATCAGAATAATGCTCTAACCCAAATTCTAATTGATCAAGCCAAAAATCGTCAAAATGATAACCAAGTCTAACACCTGGTGCATAACGATTATCCATATCTAAATTACCTTCAAAGTAATTATAGTTTAAAGTTGGAGTGATTTCAAATTTTACATTGCTATCAGCACCGAATAAAACACTTGCCAAACCTAAACATAATAATATTTTTTTCATAGAAAAAACCTTTCATTGTGTTATAAAATTTAAATTTTGCAATTATATCATAAATGATAAAAAAAAGGATGAGTTTTACAAAAAATTGCAGAAAGGTGGGAAAATCCCACCAAAAAATATTAACGTTTAGAGAATTGTGGGCTTCTTCTTGCTTTGCGGCGTCCGTATTTTTTACGCTCAACAGTTCTACTATCTCTAGTAAGAAGTCCTTTAGGTTTTAATAAGGCTCTAAAATCAGCATCCATAGCTGCTAAAGCTCTTGAAATTCCATGTCTTAAAGCTTCAGCTTGAGCACTATAGCCCCCGCCTAAAGTGGTTGCTTTAATATCCATTGAAGTTTCTTGTTTAGTCACAAGTAAAGGTTGAACCACTTTAAGCTTAATCGCCTCGTGTCCACCAAGCCAAGTGTTTAAATCAACACCATTAACACTAATTTTACCACTACCTGGTTTTACCCATACCTTTGCGATAGCAGTTTTTCTCTTGCCTGTTGCGTATGTTGTTGCCATGATTATTTTCCTTCTTTAGCAATTTGCGCAGTGTGTGGGTGCTCACTACCCGCATAGATTTTTAATTTTTTAAGCATAGCTCTGCCCAAATTTGTTTTAGGAAGCATACCTCTAACTGCTAATTTATATAATTTTGCAGGATTTTTTTCAAGTAAATCACCAAATTTTTCGCTTTTTACACTTCCAAAATATCCTGAATGTCTATGATAAAGCTTATCTTCTGCTTTATTAGTACCTGTAAATACAGCTTTTGAAGCATTGATGATAATTACATAATCACCACAATCAACATTTGGAGTAAAGCAAGGTTTATTTTTACCTCTCAAAATTGTTGCTACTTCAGTTAAAAGACGACCAAAGCGTTTGTCTTCTGCGTCTAAAACAATCCATTCTCGTTTTACTTCGTTTGGCTTTGTTATCTTTGTCATAATTTTTACCTTTGCCAAAAATTTAAAATGTGATTGTATAAAAAATAATATTAATTTTTACTTAATTTAAGTAAAAATAAAGTTTATATTTCCAAAATTTGAATTTCATTTTCCAAACAATAAACTATAAAAGCACGCACTTTATCTTTTTTCAAAATTTCACTAATGGCAATCTTATAAGTTCTTACTTGCTCTTTATGTTTATCTTGCATAGCAAGACCTGTTTTATAATCAATTATGAAAGCTTCTTCATCTTTTAAAGCAAGCAAGTCTAATTGTTTAATTTCTCTATTAAAACTCAAAGCTTGTTCTTTTAAAAGTTTTCCATCACCAATAAAATTTTGAAATTGAGTATTTTTCAGCAAAATTTCAATTCTTTTAAAAAGCTTTTCAAAATCACCTTCATCTAAAAAATGCCTAAATTTGCTCTTGCATCTTTGAGTGAGTATTTGAAAATTTTCACCTCTAGGAAGTTTTAAATTTTGCATAAAAAAGTGAAAAGCATTTCCAAAATATAGTTCTTTGCTATCAATCTTTTCTTCGCTTTGAATTTCTTGTGGGCTAATTTTTTCAAATTTTTGTAAATTCTGAATACTTTCTTTTTTAACATTTAAAATTGGCTCTTTGTTTTCTAAAAAACCTCTCTCTTGAGAGTGTATATTTAAAAACTTTCCCTTAAAATAACTCGGATAATTTCCATTTACACTTTCTTCATTTCTTTTTACGATGATCAAACTTTCCTTAGCTCTTGTAAAAGCCACATAAAGTTTATTGATATCATCTTCATAATTTGCTCTTGCAATATTTTCTTTAAAAAGAGTATAAATAGGCTCTTTAGTAAGTTCTCTGATTTTATCTTTAATATGGAGTTGCCAGCCTTGGTTAATATCGTATTCAAGCATAATGTCTTCATTGTTTGAATTGCTTTTAGATAAGCTATCAAGCAAGATTACATGATCAAATTCCAAACCCTTAGATTTATGCACACTCATAATACTAATGCCCATATTTTGTTCGCTTACTATTTTCAAAGTACAAGGTTCAAATAAAAGCTTTAAAAAATTTTCCTTAGTTTTAGCATATTCGATAAATTGTATTAAAGCGATATCATTTAAATCAAGTTTTAATTCCTTTATTAAAAAAAGTACATTTTCCATAGTATTTTTTGAAAAATCAAGAGTAATTTTTCTTGGCTCAAAACCTAAAAGCTCTTTTAAAAATATCAAATAAAATGTATCACCAAAAATACAATATTTAGCATATTCTAAAACAAGTCTTACACTTGCTTTATTTTCAAGTAAAACATTGCTTTGAGTAAATGCTGGAATTTTTTGCTCTTTTAAAAAATCTAACACCATATCTGCATCATCGTTTTTCCAACACAAAATACAAATATCATCATAAGAAATATTTTTAGATCTTAAAAAATTAATTTGCTCAAATAAAGTTTCTAAAGTCTTTTCCTTGATTTCTTGAGTTTGGTTTTTAACCTTTTGTTCTTTAGATTCCACAATACGCACAAAACCACCTTTTTTACTTTCTAAGGCAAATTGTTCTTTATAATCTTTGATTTTTTCTTTAAAAATTTCATTAACAAAATTAACCAAAAGCTCTTTGGAACGATAATTAGTATTTAAACTATCACTTTTAATTTGACTAAATTCTTGTTTTAACAAATCAAATAATTCTTTTTTTCCTTTACGAAAACGATAAATACTTTGTTTTTTATCTCCTACATAAAAAAAAGTGCGATTTTTCTTAACTCCTTCTCCTGAAACAAGCTCAGCGATCAAAGGGCGTAAAATTTGATATTGGATCACGCTCGTATCTTGAAATTCATCAATAAGCAAATGCGAAATAAAACCATCTAAACGAAAATAAATCATATCCTTAAATTCACTGGTTATTAGCTCATAAACTTTTTTACTCACATCTTGGAAATTTAAGGTATTTTTATCTTTATGGAATATATTTTTAGCTTCACTATAATGATTTAAAAGATTCATTAAATTAGCAACTTTATAATTTTCAAGTTCTATGGCATAAGTATTTAAAGCATTTATAAGCTCCATTCTTTTTGCGCTAAAATGCAAGTCTGTGCTTTCTAAATCATGCAAATATTTTGTACTTTCAAATTTTGTCATAAAACTTGATTGCATAAACACGGATAAATCTAAAACTTCACTTTTAAAATTGTCGCACAAATTTTTATAATTTTTTACATGAGTAAGACCCAAACAATAACTTCTTAACTCACTATAAGCTTTATTAATATAAGCTTTAGATGGATTTGGAATTTTAGGACGATTTTGAAAATAAGCATTCTCATAAAATTTTTCAAGCTCGTTAAAAAAATTTTCTTTCTCATCAACTAAATTAATATAATAAGCTAAATCTTTTAATTCATCTTTTTTAAGAAGTTTTAAAAAAATCTCTCTTACATCAAGCCTCTCTTCACTCATTGCAAAATCACTACTTAAGCCCAAATTTAAAGCGAAAACACGCAAAATTTTTCCGAAAAAAGCATCAAAAGTACTGATCTTTAGCTCTGTTCTTAAAAATTCTTCTTTTTTAGCATCTCTTAAAGAAATAAGATCTTCTTTATCTTTACCTAAAAGCTTACAAAGTTCATTACATTCACTTGTTTTATTTTCTTTTTCTAAATTTAAAAAAGTCTCAATAATTCTTTTTTGCATTTCATTAGCAGCTTTTTTAGTAAAAGTTAAAGCTAAAATTTCATTAATCCTAGCTCCTTTTAAAATAAGTGCTACAAAACGCACACTCAAAGCAAAGGTTTTTCCGCTTCCCGCACTCGCTTCTAATGCCAAAAAAGGCTTAAATTGACTCATTTTAATTCCTTTTTATAAATGAGTTTATAAGGACAATATTCATCTTGTTCATTTTCAAACTCTATTTCTTCCTTGCTCATAAGAACTAAATCTTTGAGTCTTTCTCTGAGCTCATCTAAACTTTTAGCTTTTTGATGCAATATTTGCATACTATTTAAATCATAAAAACCCACGCTTGCATTTTCATCATATAAAGCTTGGTAAAAAGCAAGTTGATAAGAATTACTTGGTACTTTTCCACTTTTATAATCAATAATCAAATTACCTTCTTTTGAACTATCGATACGATCTATAGTACCCTTAAGTTTTATACTATCTGTTCCAAGTTTTAAAATGTTATTTAACTCAAGCTCTGTATGTGCGACATAAAAGCCTTTTGAAAAATGCTCTTTTTCATTTTTAGCAAATTGTGTAAATTTTAATTTGAATACTTCAAGATCAAGTTCGCTGATATTGTATTTTTGATATTCTTTATCCAATAAATTTTTAAAAACTTTTATATCAAAATCATTATTTGCATAATTTTTATAATAAATTTCAAGCATTTTATGGATAAAATTTCCTTGATTCTTTGCTTTGCTTTCCTCACTCAAAACCCTAGGTTCTGCTAAATTTAAAATATAACGATAATAATAAGTTCTTTTTTGATTTTCTAATAAATTAAAACGACTAAAAGAAAGCGGAAATTCAAAAGGATTATGCTTTAAAATAGGAGCTTTTATAGGAGTTAAATCAGGTTTTATGCCTTCATAGTCTAATTTTAAAGCATTAAGATAAGCTTTTTGGTGGATATGGGTTTCATAAAAAAAGTCAAAATCAAGTTCATCTAAAAAACGTGATTTGCTCTTTTCTTCATTTTCCACAAAGCAAATACTTACTTCTAAAGCATTCTTCATCAAGCTTTCATAATAAAATCTTTGTAAATTTTCTCTTCTATCATAGCTAATCAATCCTGCTTTTTTACGCACTTCATTGTTTAAAAAAAGTTCATTAACGCTTCTTTTAGGAATAAATTCTTCATTAAAATCAACCAAAATTACCCCATCAAAACAAAGCCCACGACTTTCTAAAAGTCCCATTACCGTAACCTTACCTCCACCTACATCACTAAGGGAAAGTTGTGAAATTTGCATGAAAAAAAGATGGATCAACTCTTTAAAAGTTAAAGACTGATTTTTCAATAAATCTTTAATAAAATAAAGTTCTTTTCGTATCAAATAAATGAGCTCTTGCTTTTCATTTTCTAAAAATAAAGCAAGTAATTTTTCAAAATGTTCAAAATCACATTTCTCATCAAAATACTTTTTAAACTCTATAAAATCAAGCTTTAAAGAATGTAAAAGCGTATTGTGATAATCAAAAATCATTTGTGTATCTTCAAAATAATCCTCTTGATTTTTATAGACAAAAGAAGCACTACTAGCACTTTCATAAAGTGCTTGAAATTTTTGATAAAATAAACTCTCTTTAATACTAATCCCACTTGCAAAATTAAGCATATTGTCTTTATCAAAGAGTCTTAAAAACTCACAAAAGCCTTCATCTGGAGTTATAACTACAATATTTTCAGGCTTTAAACCTTTGCGTATAAAATGTGAAATTTCATCCATAACAAAGGCACATTGTAAAGCCCTTAATTCAAAAGATTTGAGTTTAATTTTTGAATTTTTTGTTTTAAAAATTTCTTCTTTTAAGATCTCTTGTTTTGAAAGATTGATTTCATAATAAGTGTTTATTTTTAAATCAAATATTTTTAAAAAATCAAGTTTTAAAAGATATTCAAGATTAAATTTACTCGTTTTAAAACTCAGAACCACTTCTTTAATCTGAGAAATTTCGCTTAATAAATTTTCTTCAAATTTACTCAAAAAACCTTGCAAATCATAAAATATAGCTTCATACTCATCTAAAAAATCTTTATTAAGAGTGTAATTTTTAGGCAAAGAAAGATCATCATAAAAAGAATTCTTTTCAAGCAAAGCAAGATAATTCTTATATACCTCATCTAAAATTTCCAAATGTTCATTATAGGTAGCATAATAATCATTATTTTTAAGATCTTCTATGCTTTTTTTTTCTAAACTAAGTTCTTTGAAAAAAGAAAAAAGATATTCGTTATTTTTCAAAAAAGCAAAAAATTCTACCGAAATTCCTAGTTTTTTTTCTAAATCCTTACTTTTTAGACAAGCTTCTTGCATTAAAAGTAAGCTTTCATAAGAACTTGCCTTATGAAAATTACTCAAACAAACTTTATCTAAAAATTCGCCTATATGAATAGCGCTATCTAATAAAGCATTTTGCTGTTTCTTTTGGTTATAATACTCTCTAATTTGTCTTGAAGAACTAAAAATTCTTAACTTCATTGAGCATTTAATTCGTAGCTAAAAAAACCCACTGTTTCTTGATTTGCATAAAACTTTAGCTTAAGCTCCCATCTACCTTTATCTAATTTAGGTAAAGCGATGCTTAAAATTCCATTTTTAACTTGTCCTTCTAACTTTTGATCAAAATTTTTAGTGAATGGTCTTGTAAGAAGAGCTTGAACTTTTAAATCATCAGAATTTATATTTTGTAATGCAGAAATTTTAAAATTTGCAACATAGGAATTTTGTTCCACTTCATAACTAGGAATTTTTCTTTTACCTATAAAAGTGATTTTATCATTTTGAAAATTTACTTTAAAAAATTTATCAAAATTTACTTGTTGTTTCTGTATTTGATTGTAATTATTTTCAACGTTTTGATAAGAGTCAAAATAAAAATCATCCTCATGCACAGGATGGTGACTTGCTATAAAAATCGTTACAATACAAGCAATAATTATAGCCAAAAGTGAAAGCAAAATACCATAAGGCCAAAAACTTTTTTTAGTTTCTAACATTTTTTTTCCTCTTTATTCTTCTTTGTGTATAGTATAACAATGCAAAGCAAATAAATCCATAGATAAGTATTCTTAAGATATTGATAGTATCACGATTTGCATTACCTATAGAATATTCTAATTGCAATCCCAAGGATTTTGCCACACGATCTACAATATCTGCATAACCATTAAGTATAGCAGCATTATAAATATCACCTTTATTTGTAGCTAATATCGGCAAAATAGATCCTGTTCCAGGATAAGGACTAAGCACGGCTTCTTTATCAATCAAAGCTAAAGCACCTTTTGAGCCCACTATATCAACTTTGTGAGAATTTTTTGACAAAAGAAGCAATATATAAGATTGAGGAAGTTCTTTTTGTTTATTTAATAAAGTTTCAATTTCAGTTTTATCACCAACCATAACGCCGATAAAAATATTACTTTTTTGGTAAAGCTCTTTTCCTATAAGATTAATCTCATTACTTACTTTTTGACTTAAAATATTTTCATTAAAAAGTACAGCATCGAGAGCAAAAACCCTAGAAGGCAATAAAACAAAGAAGAAGATGGCTAAAAAAAAGCCATCTTGTAATATTTTTTTCATCCTATGTGAAGATGATTTACAGTCAAAACCGACCAAGCGGTGATTGCAGCAGCAACAACTAAACCAATAACAATTAAATATTCCAAAGCCTTACTCATTGTACTTCCTTTATACTTCTATGATCTTGTTCTTTTGAACCAAACATCTTTACACTTTGTACATCTTTAAGACTATATGGCTTTTGCATCACTTCTTGCTGAGCTTTAAGACCCCAAATAGTTAAAACTACCAAGATAGCAAGTAACAAAACCGTAGCAATTAACATACCTGTAACACCTGAAAGAGAAAACACGCATCTATTATTATTTTCCATCATTCACCCCTTGAAAGAGAAATTACATACTCGCCAACAGCTTCTTTTTGAATATCATTAAGCGTTGGAAAACTCGGCATTGTTCCTATAAAACCAGCCTTACCACTATGTAAAACATCTACCACAAAAGCCGCAGAACCGTATTTTGTAAGATCTGGGAACATTCCATCTTGACCTTTTCCATCTTCTCCATGGCATGCTGCACAAGTTGCATAAGCTTCTTTACCTTTTGCTACTAAATTTTCATTTGCAGTTTTCTTAATAGCTGAAAGATCTTTTGCCACATAAGCAGCAATAGCAGAAATATCTTCTTCTGTCACACCTAAATCAGCTGCTTTAGGCATTTCTCCACCTGGAAAATTCATACCTTTTGAACCATGTTTAATTACATTGATTATACCTTCTTCGCTACCCCAAATATTTAAATTTTGAGCTTTACCATTGATACCATCGCCTGTAATTCCATGACAAGCTGAACACTGAACTAAAAAGATATTTTGCCCCATTGCTATTTTATCTTTAGCAGATAAATTTTTAAATTTTTCTTCAAATTTTATATTATGAGTTGCTACTTCTTCATTGTATTGACCTATACTTGAAAAAGAATTTAAAGGATATCCCCATAGAAAATACCAAATAGCCCAAACAATAGTTAGAACAAATACCACAGCCCAACCAGTAGGAACAGCATTTTTATACTCTCCTATTCCATCCCAACTATGTTCACTAAGCTCTGACTCGCCTTTTTTTTCTTTCATTTGCTTAAACATTCTACCCACAATAACTAGTGTGATTAAAATGATAAGAATAGCTCCAATTAAAGATAAGAGATTAACATTATCTTCTAAATTTAACCATTGCATTAAGCACTCCTTTTACTTTCTAATACACTATCATCAATATCATCTTTTAAGGCAAGGTTTGCATAATTTTCATAATTTCTCTCGCCTTTTTTTTCTGTTCTATATAAATGATACCAATACGCATATAATACTATTGACAAAAACATCACGAGTGCAAAAAAACCATAACCTTGGAAAATCTCCCACTCATGTTTTTGAACTGTTGCTAAATCAAATGTGATTAAATTTTTAATCACATCAAAAACTATTGATAAATGTTCCATCATCTTACTTTAAGCTATTTAAATAGGCAATCAAAGCAACTATTTCTTTGATTTCACCTTTAGCAAAAGCATCTTTTACTTCTTGATTTTTCATTTGATCAACTATAGCCTGAGCTTCAGCTTTTACTTCAGCTTGTGCATCCTCCCAAGAACCAAGTTTTGTTCCATTTTCTGTATCATAAGGAACATTGAAAACTTTTTTCACAGTTAAAGCCTCAGCATAAGCAGTTTCAATATCTGCATTATTTTTAAACATATGCTTATATGAAGGCATAATAGAATCTGGAACAACAGAAGTAGGCTCCCACATATGATTTTCATGCCAATCAGCTGTTCTATAATTTCCTACACGAGCAAGATCAGGTCCTGTTCTTTTTGAACCCCAAAGAAAAGGTCTATCATAAGCAAATTCACCGCTTACAGAATACATACCATAACGATCTGTTTCTGATTTAAATGGACGAATAAGCTGTGAATGACAAGCATTACAACTATCTTTAATATATACTGCACGTCCTGCAAGTTGTAAAACCGTATAAGGTTTTTTACCTTCAATTGGTCTTGCATTTTCTGCAAAATTTGGTAAAACTTCAACTATGCCTGCATAAGCAATCACTACAAAAACAGCTACAGCAAAAAAGAATGGATTTTTTTCTAACCAACTAAACATATTTTCTCCTTTTTATGCTGCCATAGGCGAAGCGCTTTTTGGTTCTTTATCAAGCACTCTTCCACAAGTAATTGTTTTGTAAATATTATAAGTAAACATAAAGAAACCGATAAGATACAACAATCCACCAATCGCTCTAATCCAATAATAAGGCACAATAGCCACAACAGTATCAATAAAGCTATAAAGCAAGTTGCCATACTCATCTGTTGCTCTCCACATCATACCTTGAGTAATACCCGCAATCCACATTGAAGCAAAATAAAGAACTATACCTGTGGTTTGGATCCAAAATTGAGCTTCCATTAAAGATTTGCTATAAAGCTCTCTTTTGAAAACTCTAGGAGTCATATGATAAAGCGCAGCCATAGTCATAAATCCTACCCAACCAAGTGTTCCATCATGAACATGCCCTGGAATCCAATCTGTAAAGTGTGCTAAAGCATTAACAGATTTAATTGAAAGAATTGGTCCTTCAAGTGTTGAAAACATATAAAAAGTTGATGCTAGAATCATAAATTTAATCAATGGACTCTCACGAAGCTGACTCCACTCACCTTTCATAGTAAGCAAGATATTAATCGCTGAACCCCAAGAAGGTAAAATCAACACTACAGAGAAAACCGAACCCATCGTTTGCATCCAATCAGGTACAGTTGAATAAATCAAATGATGTCCACCTGCCCAAAGATAAACAAACATTAAGCCCCAAAATGCAAATAAAGAAAGTTTATAAGAGAAAATCGGCTGGCCACTTTCTTTTGGTAAAAAATAATAAATTTGAGCAACGATACCTACAGTAAATACAAATGCAACAGCGTTATGACCGTACCACCATTGCACTAAAGCATCATTTGTTCCTGCATACATTGATACACTATGCCACCATTTTCCCATTCCTGCAACAAAATAAGTTGGCACTTCCATATTATTAAAAAGATAAAGCATGGCAATACCTAAGAACGTAGCTATATAATACCATAGAGAAATATAAAGAGTTTTTTCACGACGAATTCCAATAAGTCCAAAAATACTTACACCCCATAAAACCCAAACAAGAACAACAAGAATATCTAAAGGCCACTCAAGCTCTGCATATTCTTTAGATGTAGTCACACCCATAAACAAAGATATAACAGCTAAAACCATAGTAAGTATATAAAGCCAAAAATGAAGCTTACCAACAGCCATTAAAAATCTTGACTCAGCCATACTCACTTTAAGAACACGCTGACCTATATAATACCAAGTTGCCCAAATCCCTGAAAGCATAAAACCAAAAATCACACCTGAGGTATGAAGTGGTCTAAGTCTTGAAAAAGTGGCATATTCTCCTGCTAAATAATTTAAATTAGGATATGCCATTTGAAAAGCTATAAGAGTTCCTATAGCCATACCAACAATGCCGAACAATATGGTCGCAAACATAAAATATCTTGCAACCGTATAGTCATAATTTAATACATTACCTGGATGCATCGACTTTCTCCTTAAAATTTTTGATAACAAGAGAATATTATAGAATATTAATTATACATTTTTTCTTAAAAATGATAATTTTGTTAATCATTTGTTATGCTTTATATTTTAAAGCTAAATCAGTCTTATTTATTGATATTTATCTTATAACCTAAACTTGGCACATTTTTTATAAAATCTTCACCCACTTTATCTCTTACTCTTTTAATAAAAGTTCGAACAGCAGTATCACTCACATATTCACCTATCCAAACATTTTTCTTAATATCTTCATGCAAAACCAAAACCCCAGGTTGTTTTAAAAGCAAAGAAATAAAAGCCAATTCTTTTTTAGTTAAAACAATCTCTTTACCATTATGAATCAAAGTTCGTTTAGTTTTGTTAAATTGATATTCTTCGGAAATTTTTACAAGCATGTTTGCTTCAATTTTTTCACCCACTAAACAATCTAAGACTTTAAACAATTCTTCTATATCAACAGGTTTAATTAAATATTTATCTATACCAATATCAATAGAACGCAAAAGTCTCTCTTTCTCTGAATACGCACTAAGAACGACAATTGGGACATCATCTGAAATTTCTTTAATCTCTCTTGCCATATCCAGTCCATCCATTATCGGCATAGCAATATCTGTAATAACTAAATCCGGTTTAAATTTTTTAAATTTTTTAAGCCCTTCATCTCCATTTTGAGCTCCGATTACCTTACTAAAGCGTTCACTTAATACATTAATCAATGATTCTCTAGTCTTAACCTCATCTTCAACTACTAATATTATCAATTCTTTACATTCTTGTGACATTTCTACTCTAGCCTCTCTTTTAACTTTAAAAATACTTCAAAACAAGCCCCATCTTTTCCATTCTTAACTTTTATTTTTCCTTGGAAACTTTCGATAATTTGTCTACTTATATAAAGTCCTACTCCTATACCTTGACTGGGATGTTTTGTTGTAAAATAAGGTTGAAAAATTTTATCTAAATTTTCTTTATCAATCCCACCAGCATTATCTTTTATTGTAATTTTCAGATAATTTTTTCCAAATTTTGAAAAATTTATTGTTATGATTTTCCTTTTTTTGTTTTTAAATGCTTCTATTGAATTTAAAATCAAATTAAGAAAAACTCTTATTAAACCATTCTCATACGCCAAAACTTCATAATCACTTTTCGAAACAATATTAATATTTACATGATTTTTTTCTATAGTTTCAAAAGCAATTTCTAAGGCTTTATTTAAAGTCTCTTTTATAAATACACACTGCCCTACTCCTTTGTTAAACAAAGTTCTAAACACATCAATTGTTTCTGACATATTTTTAATCATATCTTTTGATTGTGAATAAATTTCAGCAAATCCTTTTTCATCTTTAAGATTTTGCTTCATTTGAAACATGGCAATACCAAGCTCATTTAACGGTTGTCTCCATTGATGCGCTATATCACTAATCACTTGTTCTAATGAAGATTTTAAAATCTCTTCATATGCTATTTTAATATCTTTTTCATTTTTTTCCAAGGCAATTTTCATTTTTTTCTCAAATTTTTTACCTAACTGTATAAATTCTTGTTGGTGATTTTTAACTGTATTTTCAAGATTAATACTTAATTCTCTTAATTTAGCGTGATTTAGAGCAAGCTCTTCATTAAGCTTAAAAGAATTACTGACATCATGAGAAAGTGCTACTATTTCTATTAATTCATTATTTTTATCTAATATTGGGGTTAATAAAGTTTCAAGATAGAAGGTTTTGCCTAATTTATCAATATTTTTAAAAATAACTTGATAAGGCTTTTTATATGAAAGATCTTTTAAAAGCTTCTCAACATAACATTCTTCAACATCTGGATGTTTAAATATTGAATGTTTTTTTCCTATAAGCTCTTTTTTACTATATCCACTTATTTGACAAAGCTTATCACTGACAAAAATTAAATTTCCTTGAACATCAGCTCTTGAAAAAATTGTATTTTTTTCAAGAGCTTTAAAAAACTGATCTTTAAAAAAATCTTTCATTGAAAAGCCTTAAAACCTATATAGGCAAGATTTATACCGTAACAAACAATAATGCCATATGATAAATAATTAAACAAATTTTTCAAAAAATCACTAAAAAACTGTGAAATTTTTGAAAAAAATAACATCGCAGGTAAAGTTGATATTCCAAAAATCATCATTACAAAAATACCTTCAAAAATATTTTGCTTACTCATTGCATTGGCTATAAAAAAATACACCAATCCACAAGGAACAAAACCATTTGAAAATCCTAAAAATATAGCTGATTTTAATCCTTTAAAATTTTTAGATTTTTTAATAATTTTCTTTATAAAACTATTAAAAAAAACATTATTTTCAATAAAAGATAATATATTACCTCTAAAAATAAGAGCAAAACCTAAAATCATCATAAATATACCGAGAATAAAAAGGGATAAACTTTGAACCTTAGCATTGATTGCCAAGATATTTCCAAAAGTCCCAAAAATTATCCCTAAAACAATATAAGCAAAAATTCTAAACAAATGATAAATAAAAGTTAATAAAAATAAATTATTATTTTTTGAATTCAAATTTATAAAAAGTAAATTAAAACCACCACACATAGAATAGCAGTGTCCAAAACTAGATAAAAAAGCAACGCTGATAATAGCTAAAAAATCTATACTCACATCAAATTCATAAATTCTTTAAAAATATACTTACTTTCATGAGGGCCTGAAGAACTTTCTGGGTGATGTTGCACTGAAATAATAGGATAGTCTTTATATCTTACTCCTTCAACATTATCGCCAAATAAATTTCTATGAGTGATATGAGCTACTTGAGCTAATTCTTCTGGAACATTATAATTATGATTTTGTGCAGTAATTTCTATCATTTTTGTATCAAGATTGATCACAGGATGATTTGCTCCATGTTGTCCAAATTTCATTTTATAAGTTTCATATCCAAAAGCATTACTTAAAAGCTGGTGACCTAAGCAAATTCCAAGCATAGGAATTTTAGCTTCTGCAAGTTTTTTAATCTCTACAATCTCTTGTTTTAAAATTCTTGGCTCACCTGGACCATTAGAAAGAAACACACCTTGAATTTCACCTTTTTTATACAGAGCAATCAACTCATCTGCTTTAACATTATATGGATAAACTTCTACTTCAAAACCTACTTCTACAAGTTCATTTAAGATATTTGTTTTAACACCATAGTCTATAACAGCAACTTTTTTCTCACTTCTTTTAGCCTCATTAAATTTTTGAAAACTAGCATTCCAAACGCCTTGTTTATGAGAATAATTTTTCTTAGTGCTAACTTCTTTTACAAAATTTACTTCATCAATTTTTGCTGATTTCTCTAAAGCGATTTTTAAATCTTCTTTATTTGAAATTTCAGTTGAAATTACAGCTCTTAAATTGCCATTATTTCTTATCATTTTTACTAAATATCTTGTATCAAGTTCATAAATTCCTATTTTTCCATGTTTTTCAAGATAATCTTGCAGACTTTCTTTAGCGCGAAAATTTGAAAAACTGGAACTTAATTCACGCATTAAAACACCACTTGCAAAAATTTCCTTACTTTCATTATCATTTTCATTGGTTCCCACTATACCAATTTCTGGCATGGAAAATACGATAAATTGCCCCGCATAAGAAGGATCTGAAATAATTTCTTGATACCCTGTTAAAGAAGTGTTAAATACAAGCTCTCCAAAAAAAGTACCACTCTTTCCAAAAGCCTTAGCGCTTAAAAAAATATCATTTTCTAAATAAATATAAGCCTTCATTAAAACATACCTTTTTTTCTAAGCTCTTCTTGATAGAGTTTTTCAAAGATAAGATCATATTCTTCGCTACCTGGAATAGGTTTTGTTTTATAGTTACTAATTTTCTCATAAACCTCATCTTCAAGTTTTTCATAAATTTTAAGATAAGACTCTATGCTTGAAAAGATTAAGTTTTTAACTCTATTTTCACTCACTATAAAATTAATATAATCATTTTCTACAAGTTCTTCTAAAATTTGATGCGCTAGATGATTATGCCTATCTTCAGAATCTAAAATCATATTAAATTCGGGGGCTAACTTTTTCTTCACAAGCCAAAACATATTTTTACGATCTACTTGCATAAGTTCCATTTCATCTTCTTGCTGCTCTAAAAGCTCTTTTACTCTTTCATCTAATTTTCTTTCATTTAGAATATCTTTCTCTAAAACTTCTATTATACATACCTTAAGCTTTTCTAATTGATCTTTAATTTCTACAAAAGAAGAATTAGCTATATCTAACATCATTTTATTTGCGATATAAGGAATATGTGGTAATTTTATACGCATCTTAAAAACCTTTTATTTAATAATGTTTGAAATAATAGCTTATTTTTGGTAAAAGAATGTTAAAAATGAAAAATTTTCATTTTTTTAATCACCTAATTACTCGCATTATTATCTAAATTTTTCAAAAGCAAAGTAAGCTCGCTGGCTTTTTTTGGATCCATTTTAGATAAAACACCTGAAATTTTACGCGATTCCAAAGAAAGCATTATTTTACTTGCATCCTCTGCATCCATTTGACTTAAAACATCTGCAATGGCTGCATCTTTCATTTGAGAATAAATTTCTTTAACCCTACCTTGAGTCTTATCATTGATTGAATTTAAAATCTTTTGTTGTTCTTCTACAAGCCTTGCGTTTTCAAGTTTCAATTCTTCAATTTTTGCCAAAGTTGCATTAACCTCAGCCTCTTTTTTTTCTAAATTTTCAAGCCTTTCTTTTTGCAAAGCTTCAAAAGAGGCTTTATAAGCTTCTAAAGATTGTCTTGCCTCATCAAATTCTCTAGTTTGCAATTCAATCTGAGCTTTTCTAGCTTCAAAATACTGCTCACAATCTTGTTCAGCCCCAAAAACTACACTTGAAATAAAAACTAAAAATATAATTTTTTTAACCATCTTTTTCTCCTTTGAAAAAACGACTGATTGCAATTTCATCTAAAAATTTTTCTTCAGCCTTGGCAAGTTCTTTTTGTTTTTGTTTAATTTCTTCAGCTTCTAAAACCTTCATTTTTTCATAATCTAAATGCGCTTTTTGATATAAAAACTGATAATGATTCATTTCTTTTTTAGAAAGTTCTACTTTCTCCTTAGCTCTTGCTAAAGCCTCGCGTCCTACTTGTGCCATACTTAAATTCGATCTTAATTCTGCTATAGAACCTGATTTTGGCAATACGCCTAAACTTTCGCACTCTTGGCGTGAAAGTTCATAAGCTTTCTCATGTTCGAGTTGTCTTTGTTTGGCTTGATTAAGATTTGTTTCTGCTTTATCAAGTTGTTGTTTTCTTACTTTTACAACAGAATTATATTTGCTTTTCATAAGATAATAGTATCATCTCTTTCAGGGCTAGTAGAAATATACTTAACCTTAACCCCTGCAAGCTCTTCAAGTCTTGCTATATATTTTTTAGCATTTTCTGGCAATAAATCATAATCTTTTATACCAAAAACTTTATCCCAACCATCCATTTCTTCATAAATAGGTTGAACATTTTCTAAATCACTTGGTATGTAGTCAATTTCCATGCCCTTATATTCATAAGCACGACAAATTTTTACCTTTTCAAAACCATCTAAAACATCAAGCTTCATCAAAGATAAAGCATCAAGACCATTAAGCCTTGCTGTATATCTTACAGCAACTGCATCAAACCATCCACAGCGTCTTTTACGTCCCGTGCTTACGCCAATTTCTTTTCCAATTTGCGCAATTTTTTCTCCATCTTCGCTGTTATCCTCAGTAGGAAAAGCTCCATTTCCCACACGCGTTGCATAAGCTTTTACAATACCTATAATATTTCCTGCTTCTTTAGGATTTAACCCAAGTCCTGTTAAAGCGCCTGCTGAAATAGTACTTGAACTTGTAACATAAGGATAAGTTCCATGATCAATATCAAGCATAGAGCCCTGAGCTCCTTCTAAAAGCACTCTTTTATCTTCATCTAAAGCCTTCCAAAGCATTCTTGTAGTATCTGTAATATAAGGAGTTAAAATTTCATTAAAGCGTTTTAAATCAGCAAGCAATTCTTCAGCACTTGGAATTTCAATTTCAAGCATTTCAAAAAAAGTTTTATTAGCTTCAAAATCTTTCATCAAAGCCTCGCAAAGTCTTTGTGGTTCTAAAAGCTCTCCAACTCTATGTCCTGTACGATTAATCTTATCTGCATAAGAAGGTCCTATACCCTTACCTGTTGTTCCTATGGCATTTTTGCCTTTGAGTTTTTCTTTTGCAATGTCTATTAAAGAATGATGTTTTAAATTTAAATGAGCTCTATCGCTGATATATAATCTACCTTTTAAATTTTCAAATTGAGCCATTTCAGCAATCAATACTTCAGGAGAAACCACAACTCCATTTCCGATAATATTAATACATCTTGGATGCAAAACTCCACTTGGCATAAGATGAAGTGCATATCTTACACCATTTACCCAAATCGTATGTCCTGCATTATGTCCACCTGCACTTCTACAAACAAAATCATAATTTTCGCATAATTTATCAACTACCTTGCCTTTTCCTTCATCGCCCCATTGAATGCCGACAATAATATCTGCTTTGCTCATAAAAATTCCCTTGATTTTACTTTAATATTGGCGAGAAGATGAGAGAATCGAACTCCCCAAAGAATAGTCAACTATCCTTTCATCTGATTTGAAGTCAGTGGCGATCACCAGATACGCTAATCTTCCAAAGTAACAATTATAACGATTTTTAATGTAAAACAAAATAAATTTATCAATATTCTTTTTGACTTCATATTAAATTTAAGCTATAATCTCACTCTTTTTTAGCATCAAGTTTTGATGATTACATTTTAGGATCTTTCTTTGAATTCTTTTAAACAAAAATATTTAATCAATTTTTGGGACAATTCCCGTTCTATGATTGCACTTGGAATTTTAAGTGCAGTGTATTTTGGGATTTTTGGTGGCGTTTGGGCTGTTACTGGAGAAATGACGCGTTGGGGCGGTGAATTTTTAGAACTTTTAGGTATGAATTTAGATGCATATTCTTATTACCAAAAGCAAAATTTAAATGGAACCCCTTTAACAAGAACTGATGGTATTATGCTCATAGGTATGTTTATAGGTTGTTTAGTAGCCGCACTTTTAGCTAACAAAATCAAATTTCGTCTACCTGCTAGCAATATAAGAATTTTTCAAGCAATAGTAGGTGGAATTCTTTCAGGATATGGAGCAAGACTTGCATTTGGATGCAATTTAGCTAATTTTTTTACAGGTTTACCTTATTTTTCTTTACACACTTGGCTTTTTACTGTTTTTATGGTTTTAGGAATTTATTTAGGAGTGAAAATTTGTAATACTTCTTTTTTTAAACCTAAAGCTAAATTAGAACGGGTAAATAAAGAAAACTTGCCGCTAAACAAGCAAAGTTCGCGTACAAAACTATATTTTAACTTAGGCATATTGCTTTTCATAGCCTTTTTAATTTGGGTGTTTTATCTTATATCCATAAATGGCAATATCAGCACACAAAACAAACAAAGTCTTCTAGCTTTAGCACTGATTTTTGGTTTTGTTTTTGGTTTTGTTATTTCTAGGGGACAAATTTGTTTTACTTCTTGCTTTAGAGATTTATTTTTATTTGGTAGAGACAATGCTATAAAAGGCGCATTAATCGGTATGATTATCGCCTCTTTAATCGCTTTTGCTTTTATCTTACAAGGTCATACTAGCAAACTCATAGAACTTTCTCCTGCTGTAGCTATAGGAGCATTTTTGTTTGGTTTTGGTATAGTTTTTGCTGGAGGTTGCGAGTGTGGTTGGACTTATCGTGCCTTTGAAGGACAAAGTCATTTTATGATAGTAGGAATTGCAAATATAATAGGAACTATGATTTTAGCTTTAAGTTATGACTTTTTACCAAAGGCTTTTAAAGAAGGTATAAAAATCAATCTTTTAACTGAATTTGGCAATTTAAATGGATTTTTTATCAATCTTATTTTATTCATCTTAATGTTTGCTTTTGTAGTGTTTTACAAAAAACACTTTTTTAAAAATCAACTTAAAGGATAAACAGTGAAAATTACTTATAGTTTAAATTTACAAGGTGAAGCTTGTCCTTATCCTGCTATAGCAACACTTGATGTCTTACCTAAGCTTCAAAGCGGAGAAATTTTGGAAGTGCTTTGTGATTGTCCACAAAGTATCAATTCCATACCTCAAGATGCAAAAAACCGAGGTTTTAAAATACTTGAAATCGATCAAAGTGGGCCCACGCTAAAATTTTTAATCCAAAAGCCTTAAAAAAGGCTTTTGTTCTCAAAGCTCTTTTAACATCTTTTCATAAGCTGCTTTAGTTCCAGATCTTATATTTGTAAACAAACTTGCAATAATTATCACTACTGAAGCTGCTAAAAACCCTGGAACTATTTCATAAAGACCTAAATTTACCAAATTCTTCCAAAGCACCACAGTAGCAGCTCCTGTTATCATACCTAAGATCGCTCCTGCTCTTGTCATTCTACTCCAAAATAAAGAAAAAAGCATTACAGAACCAAAAGAAGCTCCAAATCCAGCCCATGCATAAGAAACTATACTCAAAACACTTGAGTTTTTATCAGTAGAAATCAAAAACGCTATTGCAGCTACCAGTAAAACACCTAATTTACCTAAATTTAATACAACATGACTTGGCGCATCTTCTCTAAAAATCTTTTTATAAAAATCTTCCGCTATAGTAGAACTTGAAACAAGGAGTTGAGAACTAGCAGTACTCATAATAGCTGCTAAAATAGCACTGAGTAAAATACCTGCTATCCAAGGATTAAATAAAAGCTGCGACATCACGATGAAAATCTTTTCAGGATCTTGCAAACTTAATTCAAATTTATACACATAAGCTATACCCAAAAACCTATCATACAAGCACTTAAAAGACAAACCACCATCCAAGCAATACCTATGAAAGTAGCCATAGGAATATCTTTAGTAGAACGAATCGACATAAAACGCACTAAAATATGTGGTTGACCAAAATAACCCAAACCCCAAGCAAGTGCAGATATAATACTTACAACTCCTACTCCTTCACCCATAGATAAAGCTTGTGGCTTTATTTCCCTTACTATATTCATCGCTTCACCAAAGCCACCTAAATGATAAAGCATAACCAAAGGCACAATGATTAAAGCCATCATCATTAAAAGCCCTTGTATCATATCCGTCCAACAAACTGCCTTATATCCACCTAAAAAAGTATAAGCAACAATAATAATCGTTCCAGTAGTTAAAGCATAATCATATCTGATGCCAAAAGTACTTTCAAAAAGTTTTGCTCCACTTACAAGCCCTGATGAAACATAAAAGGTAAAAAATATCAAAATTACCACCGCACATACGATGCGCAGTATATGTTTATCATCATCAAAACGAGTTTCAAAATAATCAGAAATAGTCAAAGAATTTGCAATCACACTGGTATAAATTCTAAGTCTTTTTGCCACAAAAATCCGATTTAAACTAGCTCCTATAGTAAGCCCGATCGCAATATAAGAATCTATAAAACCACTTACATATAAAGCTCCTGGTAATCCCATTAAAAGCCAACCACTCATATCAGAAGCCCCTGCGCTAAGCGCAGATATCACAGGCCCCATAGTACGCCCGCCTAGAAAATAATCTTCTGAATTTTTATTTTGCTTATAAAAATAAAAACCTATATAAAGCATCAATAAAGCATAAACTACAAACATCACTGCTATTGGGGTATTAATTTGAACTACTTCCATCAATCTCTCCTTAATCATTAAGATATTGCTCTAATGCCTAAATTTCGATAGCGATGGAAAGATACACTCAAAGCTTTTTCATTAAAATAATTTAAAAGTTCAAAACGACCATTTAATAATGGCTTTTCTCTTATGATGATTTTAGCAAGCTTTGCAGCCTCTTTATAAATCTCATCATTTACATCTGGCTTTGCTAAATAACGCTCTCTTTCATATTTTTTAATACCCTTGATAAAATTTTCTTTATTTTCTTTTAAAAATAATACTTTTGCTCCTATACTTTGAACAATTTGTTCTATCATGCTAATATCTTGTTCATCATAACTAATACTTAGATCAATATTTGCAATATTTGCACCTAAAATCACCCCTAAAACATCTTTTAAGCTTTCATTTCCACAAAGTCTTAAAACCATATTCTTTATTTCGGTATAAGAAAAAAGATTATCTTCTCCACGAATATTGACATAATCTTTTGAAACACTAAACTCATTTTTATAATGATAAGCATAAGATTGAGACATTTTAATTAAATCATTCATAAAATCTTGTGCTTCTTTTAAATCTATTTGTGCTAATTTTTTTTGAAAATTTATCTTCAATTAAATGATCATCAAAATCTTCTTGCTTAATCTCTAAAAATTGAGTGATATAATTATAAATTCCCACTTTTCTACCCAAACCTATAGCTGATTTTTAATCCCATCAAAAGGTTGACGAAGCACTATAGCCCCTGTGGTTGGTTTATTGATATAAATATTTCCCGCTTCTATGTGGGTGTGAAAATACTCCCATTCTCTTTCATCTAAGCTTTCAAAACCTGCAGGTGAATCACCCACCTGCTAAAGCAAGTGGGCTTCTTGCTTCATCGATAGATAGCTAGTATCAAGTATATAACCATATTTTGATACCCTACTAGAGCTATCTCCACAAGCGTAACTTTGGGTAATTCCTACCCTAGATTTATCTAATTTTATCTTATATCTATCATCAATGATACCTAGTGCATAATTTCTTATATTGATACTAGCATTTAAGTCCCTATTATGTTTAGTATGACAATTAGGACAAGTAAAGTTTCTAATATGTAGAGACTTTTTACCTGTATTGCTTCCACAATGACTACAAATCCTAGAACTAGGAAAAAATTTATCAATTTGCATTAGCGTCTAACCTTTGTTTTCGGTTTTATAAGTTAGCAAGTTGATAAATTTACCCCAACTAGCATTAGTAATAGATTTAGATAAGTGTTTGTTTTTAATTAGTCCTTTAATATTTAGATTTTCAACAGCTATAAAATCATATAAATTTGTGATTTCATCGCTTATCTTATGCAAATAATCATCTCTTGCTCTTGTAATTTTTTGATGAGCTTTAGCTACTTTTAGCTTAGCTTTTGCACGATTATTTGAACCTTTTTGTTTTTTGCTAAGTTGTCTTTGAAGCTTTATGAGTTTATTTTCTTTATCTTGTAAGAATTTGTGATTTTTATAAACTATACCATCGCTTCTAATGATAAGATTTGATAAACCCATATCTAAACCAACAGCATTTTCTATTACTTTTGGTTTAGGTAAAGATTTATTGTTTTCGTAGCTAATTGCAATGTAGTATTCATTAGCTATTTTAGAAATAAAGGCTTGTTTTATTGTGTAATCCTTATCAAGCTTTCTATGGATTTTAGCTTTTATACCTTCTATAAATTTTGGAATATAAACTTTTTTATCATCTAGCTTAATATTCTGTGGAATAGCATAACTTTGCTTTGCATTTTTCTTTGACTTGAAATTTGGGTATTTTGCTCTTTTAGTAAAGAAATTATCAAAAGCAGTAACTAATTGTCTAAGAGCCATTTGTAAAGATTGTGAAGCACACTCGTTAAGATATTTATATTCATGTTGCTTTTTTAGAATAGTAAGCTCTTTTTGCATAGTAAAGTATGTTTCTTTTATGCCTTTACTAAATTGTTTTTGACGATAATCTAAGAAATAATTATAAACTACTCTAGCACAGCCAAAGTGTTTATGGATTAATTCTTTTTGAGCTTTTGTAGGATAAATTCTATATTTTACAGTACTTAGCAATTTTTAGTATTCCTTGTTTATATTTTTATATAATTAAAATACAAAAATATAAATGTGAGTATAAAAATGAAAAAGAATAATTATGAACTACACGGATATATCTCTACAAATCGCTCTAAGCACAATCTAAAAGCACATATAATTTTAGTTTGTAAATATAGAAAGAAACTTCTAAAAGGTGATTTGAATAATTTTATAAAAGCTAAAATTGATGAAATAAGTGAGAATAGAGAATTTATAATCTTAGCTATGGAAAGCGATATAGACCATATCCGTTTAATGATACAATACTTACCAAGAGTTAGTATAAGCTACATTGTCCAAAAGATAAAACAAATAATGACTTTTTATGTTTGGAGAGACAAGAGATTTGAACCATTTCTAAAACAACATTTTTGGAAAGAAAAGACTTTTTGGACTGATAGATTTTTTGCTGGTAGTATAGGCGAAGCAAACCCTGAAACAATCAAGGCTTATATAAAAAAGGATAAAACTCGCTAAGCTCGTTGGCATTCAGCCCAACCACACTAAAGCAGTTGGGATTTCTGCTTAAATGGGTTTAAATTAGGAGCAAATTTGCCAAAATTTAAAAAGCTAAAAAGTAGGAATTTTTCAAAAGTGCTAAAAAAATCCGCTATACCATATTTACTCAAAGTATATTCTATAAGCTTAAAACTTGCATTTTTGAGTGAAATTCTTTTTCAAAATTTGAAATGTTGACTTCTATTTTTCCTTGCAATTCTTCTGCTAAAACCAAAGCTTTTTGTATCATTTCGTATCTCCTAAGATAAAATAAATTTTAATAAATAATATATAAATAAGATAAAAATAATATTTTAAATCATAGAAAATGTATAAAAAATGATAAAAAAATTTTAATGGGTATATAAGTAACAAAAATTAAGAGATAATAATATCATTTTCTTGCTTATTTACAACCTTGGCAATAATTTTAGCTTGAATATTTTCATCTTGTAATTTTTTTAAACATTCTAAGGATTCTTTTTCACTTATAGAAATTAAAAGTCCTCCTGAAGTTTGCGGATCACAAAGTAACAATTTTTCTTCATTTAAACTAGGGATAAATTCTTTTATAAATTCTAAATTTTTATAAGCTCCAGCAGGAATTAAACCCATATTAAAATACTCTTTTACTCCATCTAAAAAAGGAAGTTCACTTTCAAAAATTTCAAAAGAAATATTTTTATTTAGCATTTCTTTTAAATGTCCTAAAAGTCCAAAACCTGTGACATCACTCATGGCACTTGGATGAAATTTAAGAGCGATTTGACTGGCTTTATAATTTAACTCCATCATACTTTTAAGCATTATATCTAAATGTTTTTGATTTAACATTTGTGCCTTTAAAGCTGTACTTAAAATTCCTGTTCCTAAAGGCTTGGTTAAAATGATACAATCTCCGATTTTAGCAGTATTATTTGCAATAAATTTACTAGGATGTACTTTTCCTGTAACACTAAGTCCAAAAAAAAGCTCAGTGCTTTCTATAGTATGGCCACCCACAACTAAAGCATTACATTCTTTAACTTTATCATTTGCACCTTCTAAAAGTTCTTTTAAAATACTTAAATCATGATTGCAAGTATCAAAACCTACTATATTTAAGGCATTAATTACCTCTGCACCCATAGCAAAAACATCACTTAAAGCATTTGCCGCAGCAATAGCACCAAAATGATAAGCACTATCTACTATAGGAGTAATAAAATCAAGCGTTTGTACTAAAGCTAAATCAGAGCTGATTTGATATACACTTGCATCTTCATTATTACCGATATCACTAAGTAAAGCAGGGCTTTTTTGCATGAAATTTAAAATTGTTTTAAGACCACCCGGGCTTAATTTCGCTGCTCAACCTGCTGCTTTAACAAAATATGTTAAATTTTGATTTTTATATTTCAGCATTTTTCCTTTATAGAGTAATAATTTTTGCTTTACCAAAAAGCTCATTTAAAATTTCATAAGCATTGCCTATATTTCCTATTTTAAGCTCTTTGCTTTTATTAAAAAATTCTAGACAAGCTCCGCAACTTATAATCTCGATACCTAAATTTTCAAGTTCTTTCATAGCTAAATGTGCTTTATGATTTTCATCAACATTGATTAAAACACTTTCATTTACGCAAAGAATTTTACTTGGAGCATGATCTAAATTTTTTAAGGTACTTAAAAATCCTACAAGTAAATTTTGTCCCAATTCACCTTCACCTACTTTATCAGTTTTTAAAAATAAAACACTATAATCGTGAACATTTACTTCACTAGAATTAAAATTCTTTTTTTGCACTTTGATGCAAAACTCTTGTGCATTTTCATCTACAACAGGGTTTAAATTTAAAGAGTTAAGAAATTTTACAACATTTTTTTTTGAAATAATAGAATTTAAAACAATTTCTAAAGTTTCACCTTCTTGAAGTTTTTCAAGAGCGTTTTTTGTTCCAACTATAGGCTGAGGACAAGAAAGATTACGACAATCAATTTTCATTATTTTCCTTAGATATTAACTTTGAAAAATAATATTATTTTATCACTTGTTTTGTGTTTAAAAATTTAAAAAGTTAAGAAAAAATTTAAAAGCTCAAAAAATGAGCTTTTTAAAATCTTTTTTTATTTACATCTTCAAGAATTACCGCAGCAATTTGATTAACTTCATTAGTTATATTATTAGTCGCATTTGCAACTTCAACATTTTCTTTAGTTACTCTTTCAAGTTGTGCTATAGCATCATTTATCTGCGTAATTCCTACTGTTTGCTCTTTTACAGACTCTGCTACTTCATTAACACTTTGGACAAGTATATTAATATTTGCTTCAATTTCAGATAAAGATTTCCCTGTTCTTTCTGCAAGTTGCCTTACCTCATCTGCAACAACCGCAAAACCGCGTCCATGCTCTCCTGCACGAGCAGCTTCAATAGCAGCATTTAAAGCAAGAAGATTGGTTTGTTCAGCAATATCTTTAATTACATTAACAATATTTTTAATATCATCGGCTTGAGAAGCAACTTCAACTGTTTTTCCGCTTACATTTTGCATAGAAGAATTAATTTCTTCTACAGCTGCAGCTGATTGTTCCAAAGAGCTTGCTTGAGCATTAGAACCATCAGCAAGTTTCTGCATAGAATTTTTCAATTCCTCTGACTGATTGGCTAAATCTTTAGCAAAATTTGAAGAAGCTACAAGCATTTTTTTAATTTCTTTGCCTAAAATATTAGTTGTGATTTCAACTTCACCTTTAGCATTAAATACTTCTGTACTAAAATCAAGTGCTTTATAACTATCAAAAACTCTATTAATTTCATTCATATCAGAGCCAATTTTATTTTGTAAAACATCAAGCATTCTATTAAGAACATTTTTAAGTTCTATTAGTTGAGGATTTATAGGGTTTTTAGTAATTCTTGCAGTCAAATTACCTTTTTCAATTTCTTTAGCAGTTTGCACTGATTCATCAACAGCATTCTGATCTTGTTCTAAGGATATTTGAATTTTTTCAATATTTTCATTTATAATCCTACCCATTGCTCCTAATTCGTCATTAGCACGAATCTCAATGGCTTTAGGCTCAATTTTTTCATGGTTTAAAAAACGGAAAAATGATTCTAAAGAACTGAGAATAACAGGCAATCTAGATGCAACAATTTTTCTTACACAATAATAAACCACTCCCAAAACAACAAAAATAAAAATAAAAGATGCTCCAATAATAATTAATTGCAATTTTTTTAAAGGCTCAAAAACTGAATATTTAGGAGCAGTTACCAAAACTGTCCAAGAGCTATCTTGCACTTTAAAACTATTAATCGCGGCATAAGAATCATCACCATCAGAAGCTATATAGTTAAAAACTCCATTTTTTCCTTCGCTCATAGCCTTATAAGTCTCTTGTGCACCTTTGTTAGGATTGATATCTTTTAAATTTTTCAAAACTAAATTTTTATTTGGATGTATTGCCATAAGACCATCCGAATCTAAAAGAACTCTTAATTCTCCATCATATTTTTGACTCTTAGGATCTAAAAGATAAGTGGCAATAGCCGAAAAATCTAAAGTCATACCGATAACACCTACAACTTGATTCTTTCGGTCAAATATAGGCATAGCAATATTTACAGCATTAAAATCTTGGCCCTCTAAATTCATCCTAATAGGACGTCCTATATATACTTTATTTTCCCCATATTTTGCTTTTTTTAATATATCTTGCACGACTTGTAAATTAGCTATTTCATCACTAGCTTGTATTGCTTTTATCCCGCCTTTGCTATCTTTTTCTTCATCAACATAAAGCATAACAAATTTTCCACTTTGAGTATTGAAAAATTTACTCTCCTCTTTAAAATATTCTGGCGGATCGATAAGATACAAATAAGTAAAATTAGAATAAGCACTATTATCAAAAGTATTGGTTATGATATTTGTTATATTATCTATATCTAAATTTTCTTTTGAAGTTGATCTAAACATTTCTGTTAAAGTACCTGAAATACTTTTATTTAAAGCAATCATTTCCCCAAAAATTCCTTGAGCTTGGGTAGCATATTCTTTCGTGATAGAAGCTAAAATATCTTCTGTATTTTTGGTAATATTTTGACTTACTTGTTTTGTGATTAATGAGATTAAAATAATAAGCCCAATAACAACAACAGTTGCTACAGAAAAAATAAGTTTTAAACCTATATTTAAAGATTTAAACATCTTATAACTCCTAAAAATAAAATTTTGGATTTTATATTTTAACATATTTTTTAAAAAAATACTATTAATTAATTATAAAAATATTATGTATTAGTATTTTTTTGTGAAAGATTTATTTTTTTCCTTTTAAAAACAATTCTTTAAAGCGTTTATTAGCGTATTCTTCTATGTCTTTTTGCAAAATAGAGTAATTTTCCATTAATTCCAAAGCTCTAGGAGTAAGTTTTGTTCCTGATTCTTTAGAGCGTCCCTGTCGTGTGCTAACTAAAATTTCTTGAGAATTTTTTTGTAAGGTTTGTAAATGCATCCAAGCTTTTTTATAGTTAATCCCCATTAGTTTAGAAGCATGCAATAAACTACCTGTTTGTCCGATAAGCTCTAAAAGTTCTGTTTTTCCTCGTCCAAAAAGCAAATCTCCATCCGCATTTTCAATCCAAGTTTTTGTTCTTACTATAAATTGTTTTCCTTTTTTTTCTTTAAAACAACCAAGTTGACAATACTTTACATCAACCTTATAAGCTTTTAAAGCTGAACGCATACTTTTAAGTCCACATTCTTCTTTAGCAATATCTCTTGCATCTTTACAAAAAATTCTACGCTTTTCATCTAAACTAGGTTCTATTTTTTTAAGCACTTCAATCTTTGCTTTTTCAAAATCTAAATGTCCAAATTGCCCCAACTCGCAATTATCAATTCTCATGTGATTTTCATCGGCTAATTGTCCAATTTTTTCTATATTTACATTAAATTTTTTTGCAACTTTAAAAGCCGTACCACAATCTAATTTTTCATTACTATTTAACAATTCTCTCATATATGAGATGATTTCTTTTTCTTGATTTTTATCCATGAATTCTAAATTCTCCACTATAGATATTCATCTTATCTTCTCTAGCAAAACCACAAAGTGTTAAATCAAATTTCCTTGCTATCATAACTCCTAAACAAGTAGGAGCTGTACGTGAAACAAGTACTGGAATTTTATGCATGACTGCTTTAGCCACCATTTCAGAACTTAGCCTTCCACTAACCATTAAAAAACATTGACTCAAATCAATCCCAGCTAAACATGCCTTTCCTAAGGCTTTATCTATGGTATTGTGTTGAGCTATATCTTCACCTATAAAAAAAGTTTTCTCATCAACAAAAAGTTTAGCCGTATGTACACAGCCTGTCTTCTCATAAAGCTCACATTGAGTATAAAAAGTACTCATTTGTTTTAAAATTTCATTTTTACTAAATTTTACATCGGAACTAATTTTACTTGCTTCAATAGCTTCTGGATCGATATTTGCAGTATGTGCTCTACCACAACCACTTATAACTACACCTTCGGCATTAAGTTTTGCCAAATTTTCTTTATCAATCTTTGCTTTAATATATACACTCATATCATCATTTTTTGTTTCTATACTCTCAATATCGCTTACTTTAGCAATGATATTTTCACTCATTAAATACCCTATAGCTAAGGCTTGTTCATCTACAGGGGTTGCCATTAAAGCACCTACTTTTTCATCATTAATAAAAATTTCAAGCTTAATTTCACGCACTAAGGTATCATCACAAGTTAAAAGTTCATTGCCTTTATATTTTTGAATTTGAGTTGTAAATAAGGGTTCCATAAGCTTTCTCTTTTCGCGTTATTTTAAAAATTTAATTATATCAAAAAAATATAATTAAAAGTAATACTAATGAAAAAATAGGGATTTAATTTATAATTTTTAAGAATTTTAAAGCATTTTATGTCAAAAAAACATAAATTTACTCTTTAAACTCTTCAAGTGAAAATATACTAACAATTTGAAATTTAAAAACAAAAATAAAATTTTCTCTTTATGGGATTACTTTTTAAGCTCTTTTTTATGGGGGGGGTATAATGGTTTTTTTTATTTTTTGTATAAGGAGAATTTATGAAGCTTTCGTTTTCAGCGAGTAAAGTTTTAGTGGGTTTTGGCTTAGGTGCTGCACTTTGTAGCAATGCAATGGCAGTAGATTTAAATTCTAAAAATACCTTAGTTGAAGCTCAGATAATACCAACTGAAATAGAACTAGGTGGGACTAGCGGAAAAAATCTGCAAGATTATTTTGAAGTTAAAGGGCAAGATGTAGTTTTAATAATATGGAGATAGTTTAAAAGGCAATGATTTAACCATAAAATCAAAAATTTCTAGATTTGATGATGAAAGCTTTTTAAATTCAGATGATAAAGATATCGATACTGATGAATTTAAATATGTCTTTGATTTGGGCGATAAAAATACTTTAAATATCAAAAATATTAATACAGGAAGTTCTAACATTGCAAATCTTTATGTAAATGCTAAAGAAACCATACTTAAAGATATGAATTTATATGTCAATCAAAGTGGCTCGGTGTTCAATGGGGATTTAAGCCTTAGCGGAACTAATTTAGTAGAAGATGATACACAAAAAGGCTCAAGAGTATCTGTATATGGAAATAACCTTGTTGTAAATGGAAATTTAAATACAGACAAGACCTTTTTTGAATTTGGCAATCCTTATGCAGTGCAAAATTATTCTATAAAAGTTGCTAAAAATGCGAATATCACTCGTTCTAAATTTAGCGTAAATGGTACATCTTTTAGAGATTTGCTTGCTAAAAACACACTTTTAATCCAAGCACAAGGATTTAACAAGGATATAAGCACATCAAATACAGCTGGAGCTTCATATGGCAAATTTGCAAGTGATTATATCGATATAGATAAAAATCAAGACACCTTTCAAAGTATAACACTTGATGAAGACTTACTGAGTATGGAATTAGTAGATTACAATTTAAAAGAAGTAAATTGCGGATCTAGCAAATGCTTGGTAGCAAATGGAACAGCAACTGAGCATTTAGAAAATACTCTAACTCAATTAAAAATTGACTTAAAAATGCTAGAAAAACTAATAGAACAATTTAGTGATAATAAACAAATAAAAGAACAGCTTGAAGACCAAAAAAATAAATTAAATGAAATAATAAAAAAAGGTGAAAACAATCCAAACTTAGACAAAGAAGTAGTAAAATTATACAACCTTAAAGAAGGAAGTGCTGAATATAATGCTGTAATCTTAGAGAAATCGCGGACAAACTTGCAGATCAAGGTTTAGGACTAGATTTAAAAAGTTTTAGC
>NZ_JBMJAO010000002.1:0-178115 GCF_049221745.1 Campylobacter jejuni | reverse complement strand
TAATTATCTTTGGTAATATCAAAAAAGATAATACTTAGTTTAATTTAGTTTACTCTCCTACTTGTTAAAAATTTCATCCTGATAATTTTAAAATTATTGGGATGGATGTTTAAGGTTGTTAAACTCTTTTTAGATTGCAATCATTCTTTTAAATTATTTCAAAAACTCGGTTAAGATTAATAATGTAATTATTTTAAATTATTTTAAGACAATTAAAAAGAAGTAAAAAAAATGAAAAAAGCTAAAAGAAGTATAACTGGTTGCGAAGGGGAGATTTGAATAATATAGATATATTACCTATATTTACATATAATTATTTTATATATTTTTACAAAGTCAATAGATAGGTCAATAACTTTTTAAAATATAAAAATAGGTTTTTCTTTCTTTTCTATTTTTTCATTTAATATATCTGCAGTTTCAAAATTATACCATATTGTTGGATTGATTGCATCTTTTGCTAGTTCCAAAGCTTCACTTCCATTTCCACCTTCATTATCAAAATCATCGCTTTGCTCATTTATCATATCAGGAGTATCTGCTGTAATGCTTTGAACAACATCATAAATTTTACTCGCGCCGCTTAGCAAATTTCCAATAATATTTAAAGTTGATTCAAAAGTTGACATTTCTTGTGCTGCTTGTGCTGTATTTTTTGTAAAATCTGCAGCTAAATTCCAATTATTAGCACCCCAAGCACCTAAAAAATTAACCAAACCCCAAACAGCATTAAGAATTGAAAATAATTTATTTCCAGTAAGTGAACCCACGGCTAAACCTAAGCTAATTCCTAGTGTGATACCCGCAGCTACATTCTCACTCACTCCTATCAATGTTCCTAGCCATGCACCTTGTCCGCCAATCCACCAAGTAGCTACAGCCAAAATAATAGTAACAATAGGTGCCAAAAAGCTTAAAATTCCTTTGCTTGATTTTTCGTATACATAAAGATAATAAAAACTATCCCATAATGCAAACCATCTATCTCTACGCCCATAAGGCAAATTTGAACTTTTTCTATATAACGGATATACGCTTGGCGTAACACTTGTATCTTTTTTTCCAAAGCTTTGATTATTGAGGTAAGAATAAGCAACATAAGGCTCTTCATAACAAACTAAATTAAACCCATTATAAAAACATAAAGGAGTTGCATATTTGCATTTATAATTTTCTTTTATTGAGTTAAATACTTCAAAAAAAGATATCTTTTTGCTTGTTAAAGTATAATATATTTTACTCGGATCACTCTCTCTAGTTTTTTGTGCTTTCTCATATACATTATAGGTTATTTCTACTTTTTCGATTCTAAATATATTTTTATTTAATTCTTTAAAATCATTATAAAATTTTTCAACATCAATGCATAATTTTTTATAAGGTTTTCCAAAAGTTGGTTTAAATTCAACATTTTCTACTTTAATTTCTGGTATTTTAATATCATCAATACTAGGATATATCCATTCATTATTTTTTTGGATGGTTTGAGAAAAAATAACTACTTCTATATCATTTATAAGCATTTCATAATTTATATTTTCCAATGCCTTATTTAATATATCTTTGAAATTTATTTTTTCATCAATATAAAAAAATCCTTTTCCATTATATTTCCAAGCTTTTTCTTTTTCAAATAAAAGAGCTAAATTATTTGGAAAACCATAATAATACTGCATACTTCCTAAATTATAATTAGTTCTTATTTCGCAAATATCATGATATATTCCATTTTCACTACTAGGATCTCCCTGATAAGGTTTGTATGGATCTTGCCCTACGAAAAATTGGTTAAGTCCTAAATCATTATAGTTTTCCTTATTATAAGGTGCAGTGCTAGAACTTTTAATGTTATATTTTTTCACTATATACGAATTTTTAAATAGCGGATGGTTTATATTTTGAATTTGACTTCTACCTTTTCTTACAAGTTGTTTATGTAAAAGCTCAACATATTTATTTACACCTATCATAGCATAGGTAAACCATTGTTTATATACTTCTTGTGTATCCAATTCTCCTATGTTTGATGGATAAGCAGGCTTAAGAGTATAATTTCTCATAAGCCTTTTTTCATCTATAAGCATTATGAAGACTTTTCTATATTTTCTATCTTTTCTTTAACAAGCTTCATAATTTCTTGTGGTATATCAAGACCACCGGTACAATATCCAAATTGAACACTCTGTGTAACTTTTGCAGCTTCTATTCTTAAATTATCATCTATCTGTGAAGTTTGTCTAGCTATTAATGCAGGTTTTGCTTTTTCTGTTTCTGTTTGAGCTCTTAAAAGTAAAGCTTTTTCAGCGTTAAGCTCGTTTTCATCGCCTTGTAAAATCATGGATAAAGCTGTATTTTGACTTTGAGCCACTATGGTTTGTCCAACACTTACCAACGCTTGTGCCAAGCTTTGAAATTGTTGGTCATTTCTTATAACATTATCGTTTCCAAATTGTTCTAAAAGCTTTTTAAATTCTCCAAATGGAGATTTTTCTGCTAAACTCATTTCTAAAATTTGCGGATAAATTTCTTTAAATGCTTCAAGTCTTTTGTTGTAATCAACATTTGTATTACTCATTATTTAGCTCCTTTATTTTGCTTATCTGAATTTCACACTGTTTGTATTTGTAAAAAAGCATAGAATAAGCATTTAAAATATCTAGTTCATTTTTTGCCTTTGGCTTTTCAAGGGGGCTTAATGTTAGTAGTTCTTGCGGAATTCTTACTTTTTGAATTTCTATTTTGGTTACTACTTGTTGAGTTTGCATCCCACAACCTATCAACGACATCGTTAAAAAGCTTGGTAATATTATTTTCATTGCTTTTATAAATGTATTCTTTAACATATTGCACCCTTTCTTGTACTTGATTTTTTTGATTGTTTGCTTCATTTAAAGCCTTTAATTCTGTTTTATGAATTTGATTTAATTCTTTTAATTTTTCTTGATTATTTTCATTTATTTTTAAAGCCAAAGCTAAATTACTTTGACTTTTTTCTAATTTTGCTTGAGTGCTATCAAGTCTTAGATAAAAATACCCTGCTAAAATTGTCATAAGTACTAAAGTAATATAAAGTTTTTTATCTCCTAGGATATATGAAAATATAGAACTCATGCTAACTCATTTGTTATTTCTAATTTAATGTCTTCAAGATTTTTACCATACATCAAATCATAAAATTCTTTACAAGCTAGTCTGCTTTGACCGACACTTTCATTATTATTATCTTTAGTAAGCCCCAGCAAGATACAACCTTTTGTATCTTTATAAGTGTTTCCCCAATGGATTAAAATATGTCTTTCAAAATCCACATCATTATTATAAATATTTAAAACGCTATCATCTTCTTTTAATACAATAACTCCTGCAACTTCTTTTTTTCCTTTATCATTAAAACTAGAATTTATATGTCTTTTCAAATCATAAACTCCAGCAGGAATTCTTAAATTTTTACCACTTTCAAGTCCTTCTTCTTTTCTTTCCAAAGAAAAGCATTCAAAAAGAATTTTTTCTTCATCATCTAAAACCTTAAATTTCCCAATAACACAAGTTTTACCTGTGTATCTTCTATTAATTGTTATTTTCATTTTTTCTCCTTTTTTAATTTAAAGTTATCTCACTTCCATCTCTAATATTTAAAGTATAATCTCTTGCTATTGCATCGCTATAATATGAATTTGTAAAATTTAAGCTAAATAAAGGTTTTCCTATAGAAGAAACATAGGCTTCAATATTTAAATAACTTGAAAAATTTTGAGAATAACCTGTTGGTTTTGCAGCAATACCGATGATATTTTTTGGTAAAGGTTTATCAAAATCTAAAATGTATTCATAAGGTGTTAAAACCGCTAAGTTTGTTCCACAAATATAACCACCCGTAATTAAATCGTAATCGCCATAGTCAGCATTGATTGTAGAACTTATTCTTACTTCATATTCTTTTCCATCTATATCATATAAGCCTGTGGCTGATTTGTTTTCTTTGTCTATTTGAATATTTTTAGCATAAATAGCAGTTTTATTTTCCTTTATTAATCTAACATCACTTAAGCAAACAGATCCACCTCGTAAGGCTGTTTGTACTGTTAATCTAAGTCTATTTACTTCTGGTTCTTTGCTAAGCTCTACTTTAATCCACGAGGTAAAATCACTTACATAAATATCGTTTGGAGTTTTTGAATTGTCTATCCAAATAAATCCTTTTTTATAACCATTATTTGTTTGTGTTTGTTCTGGTGGAGGTGTGTTTGTGATATTGCAAAGCAAAGCATTTTTTTCTAAAGCATTTGAAACAATACTTAAAGTGTTATTTATGGTATTTCCTACTTGATGAAAACTTTCTTCAAGCAAGGGTTTAGAAACTTTTTCTAAGGTTTGCCTTAATTTTTCATCGCTAATTTTATCACCATCTTCGCCTTTATCGCCTTTTAAACTTTCTTTATTTTCTAAAACAACTTTTAATACAACTTCTTTTAAACTCTCTTCATTGATATTTGCATTGATATTAAGTTCTTCTAGCAAGGCTTCTAGTTTTTCTTTTAGCTCGCTTTCTTTTATATAATCATTTGATATATTTTCAATAGTTTCGTTAATTAATTTTTTAACATCTTCTAAACTCAAATTACCATTTTTATAACTTAAAACTAATTCTTGTAAACTACTTATAATTTGATTTAAACTTTCATTTTGAGTATTTATAACCTGTTCTAAACTCATCTTATCCCCTTTATTAAACATTTGATCTGATGAAATAAATTACAAGAGCAATAAAAAACAAAAATCTTAAATTTATTTATTTCTAAAGCTTGCATTGCTTCTTTTAAAACAAGATCAGCAAGTTTGTAATCTTTTCTTGATTTTGCTTTTTCACATAAAAAATCATGCACTACACAAGCACTAAAATACTCACTTTTAAAAGGTGGAAACAAAGACCAAAAAAGGCGTGGGATACTCGCTCCATCAGTTTTAAAGCCTTGTGGTACAATGCCTTTGTAATTTGGTAAAATAAACTCATAATCTTGTATCACTTCAAACCTGTCCTTATCGTATGGCTTTACACAAACCCTTTTTAATTCTGTTTTAGTCATTGTTTTCCTTTTTTTTAAAAATACTTCTTAATTCATCATTTCTTATTTGAGTAAGCTTAACAAGCCTTTCATCCATTCTCATAAGATCTGTTTCTATAGCTTCTAGCTTGTCATTGGTTTTTGAGCAATGTGTTTCTATAAATTTAACCAAACTATCGCTACTTGCTCTGGATACTGCAATTTGTTCCCTAATAAGAGCATTAGTATTTTTGGTTTCACTTATAAGTTCTTTTGTTCTTTCCCCAGCTTCTTTATGTAAAGTTTTATATAAATGCCATGCAATCCCAGCTAAGACAAAAACCATCAATCCTAATAATGCAGATCCACTTAAAGAACCGAGTATAGCACCTTCTTTTATTATATTTTCAGTACTCATTTTTCACTCTCCCATGCAATTAAATTTAATTCTTCTAAAGATGTGGCATTTTTCACTTTATTTCTTAGTTCATCATTTTTAAAAATAATACTTTCAGTATATTTAGCGATACCAACCCCAAATTCTAAAAATTCTTCTTTGTTAAATGTAATGATTTTATTATCTTTATCAATCCAAGCAATATTTTCCAAAGGAGTATTATTGAGATTTGCTAACATTATCTCGCTAACTTTTCCGCTAATATTAATTTTTGCTTCCGTGTCAATTTGAAATATAGTATTTTTAAAAGGCATAAACAAAAGCTTTTCTTCTTTTATAGCTTTTAGTTCTTCTAATTTTAATTCTTTTAACTCTTCTAATGCTTTTTCTTTAATCTCATAAGAAATAATATAAAGATTATTTTCTTCATCATAAGTTTGAATTTGGCGAAGTTCTTCAATTTTTTCATTAAAACTTGGGATTTCTTCTTCTTTAACTTTAGCAAAACCAAGCTCTTTTAAAAGCTTATCATCGCAAGCACTTAAAAAATAAGTATCTTGTGCATCAATTTCACCTTCTTCGTTTTGTATTTTTACATCTTTTAAAAAAATATCATCATATTTTAAACTTTTATTTTTTAAATCATAAAACATATTTACCCTTTCTTAATTCCAGTATAATGTTAAATTTGCTCTTGGGTTTAATCTATCCCCATCATTTAAGTTCCAACCAGCACTTGCATTTGCACTACCGCTTTGCCAAGAACTTAGTATTATTTGTAAGTTATTTATATTTCCAAAATTGAATTTTTTCTCTACTTTGATTTTTGCATTGGCAGTGTAATATTTACTTAAAGCATGTAGTGTTACTTTTGAATTAAAATTATTCCAAGTTATTTCTAAAGTATTTCCAGAAGTTTTATTAGACATATTTCCAGTCGTCCAAACTTCGCCTAACATAACCACTTCTTTATTATTAATATTTGATGGCAATACCACTGCTTGTTTATAAATCATGTCTAGCTTTAACATATAATTATAATTTGCAACCGAGCCTCCTAAAGATGGAGGTAAATTTAGTGCTATACCATTATTAGAAAGAAGGAGACAATTCATTTTAAGTCCTTACTAATCTTACATTATTCGAAGCTATGCAAAAATAAGCAAAAGTTTCAGTGCTACTAAATCCACTTTGAGCTATTCTAAATTTAAAAGGGGCATTAAAAGCTACTACATTTTGACAATTATTTATGGTTATTGTTCCGCTTTTTCCTACTCCTCCAAAATTAGCTATTCCTATGCTTGTTCCTGCATTTGCTGTTAAAATAAAATGTTGAGCTTGTCTTAAATCTAGATTTATACTGCCAGTTGTGCCAAGATTTTTAATTCCACCACCATAATCTACATACCATTTTCTAGTTAAGTGATTATCATTTGTTGGATCGATTGGAGAAGTTAATGCCTTATTAAAAATATTTGTGCCATTAAATATATTATCTCCATTTAAATTTGCTTTTGTATTTAAAGCGGTATCTACATAGATTTTATTTGTTAAATGGTTATCATTAGTTGGATCTACTTTTACTAAAATAGGATTAGCAAAAGTTTTATTTCCATTTATCTCTTCATCGCCATTTAAACTTACTTTTGTATCTATAAGTGCTTCTAAAGTTTTAATAGTTATATCTAATACTTTTTGTGTAATTAGCTTTTTATCTTTTTCATTTTGCTCTAACTCATTGTTTTTGTCCTCTAAGTTTTGATTAGCTTCTTCAAGTTCTTTTTCATTTTCCTCTTTTTTGTTAATTAATTCACCAGCAATCTCTTTTTCAAGCTCAGCAATTTGATTTTCAAGTTCTTCTTTTCTCTCTTCAAGTTCGCTTGTATCAGCAGGTGGTTCTTGACTTAAAGCCTCATCGATTTGATTTTTAATTTCCTTTAATTCCTCATTTTTTTGCTTTAATTCATCATTATTGTTTAAAGCTTCTTCAATTTGCTTTTTTATCTCTTCAAGCTCTTGTTCTTTATCTTTTATACCTTGCTCTATATTTGCAATTTCATCTTTAATTCCATCATCTTTACCATCATCTTTCTCATTAAGCAAAGAAAGAAGATATTCAACATTAGCCTTAACACCACTTATATCATAGATTCTTGCTTGATTGTCAATCTCATCTATGCACTCACCTTTTTTAGTTTCAAGCTCATTAAGTCCTTGTTCTTTTGTTTGGATTATTTCATTAAGGCTTTGCTCTTTTGTTTCATTTATTTTATTGAGTCCGTTTTCTTTTGCGCTCACAAGCTCATTTAAAAAATCTTGCTTATTCTCGTTTAAACTATGCAATTTTTCATTAAAAATAATACTAAACTCATTTTTCTTTGCTTGATAATTCGCATTAAAAATATGATTTAAGTTGTCAATCATAACTTTAGAAGTATCTACAAGAGTAGTAAATTCTTTCTTTTGAGTTTCAAAAACCTCTGTGACTTCATTTCTTTCATCACTTAAACCTTTGAGCATTTCTTCCATTTGTTTTATTGTTTCTTCAGCTAAAACTTTTAATTCTGTTTCATAAATTAACTTATCATTACCTAGTTCTTTTTTAGCAACTTCAGCTAACCTACCTAAATCTTCATTAGCTATCAAAGCTCTTTGATTAAACCTATCATAACTTTGCTCAAAATGTATTTTATACCCTTCACATTTTGCTGTAAGTTCATCAAATTTAACTAAAGCTTCATTTTTTACTTCATTTAATTTTTTTAATATTTCATTTTGTTTATCATTTAAAGAAGAGTAGATACTTTCAGACTGTGATTTTAAATCTCGTTCTAAATTTTCTATTTTACTTTTAAAATCTTTTATAATTTGGGAATAAGATGTTATATCATTTTCAAATTCTTTATATAAAGCTATAACTTCTCTTAAATCTTCTATATTTTGCTTGCTTTCTAAAAGTAGTTCATATGCACTAGCTATTTCTTTATATTTAACTCCAATATCAAATTTAATTTCTTCTAGCTTTTTAACACTATCTATCATTTCTTGATTTAATCTTTGGTTTTCAAAGAATATAGTGTTAATTTTATTTTTTATAATTTCGCTTGCTTCACTTACTACTAATTTTGCTTCATTTGCTAAATCTTTTACTTCTTTTTTAATACTTATTAATTCAGGTTTTATTTCTTTTAATTCATCAACATTTAAATGTAAGCTATCTACAATTTCTAAAGCATGATTAAGTTCACTTAAAATTTCATCTTTAATTTTTGTGTTCAAATCAAAATATTCTTTTACAAAATCTTTATTTTGTTTAATTTCATTAATATAATTATCTAAATTAAATTTTATTTCTTCATATTTCTGTATATCTTTTTTTAAATTCTCAAATTCTTCTGTATTATTTTCTAAAAAATCTTTAATGTTTTGTATTTCTTGTTTATTTAAAGAAAAATCTTCATACGCTTCTTTAATATAATCAAATTTTGCATTTACATTGTTGTATTTTTCACTTATATTTGAATATTTTTTATTAATATCATCATATTTGCTTAAAATATCATCATTTTTATCTACAATATCATTTTTAAATTTTAAACATTCATTTTTTAAAGATTCGCAAGCTTGTTTTAAGCCTACAACTTCATCAAGTCTTGTATTGTCTATTGCTTCTGAAATGCTGTTTATTCTAGCTAAAACTTGATTTATGATTTCAAGTTTTTCTCTACCTGTTTTTAATTCATTTAAGCTTGTTCCCATTTTTAACCTTCATAATAATCACTATCTTTAATTCTCTTTTCACAAAAGAAAAGCAGATCATCCATGGCTAAAAGCCATTTTTATCATCTAAATAAGCTATAAAATCAGCACTATTTATACTTTGCACATAGTCTTTATAACTCAAAGCTCTATTAAATTTTTTTGTGAAATTACAATTACAACCATGTTCTTTCATCATCAAGCTCCTTGCCATCATTAGCTATATACTCATAAATTATCTTGTCACATAATGCCAGAAAGTCTTTTTCTTCGCATCTTGTAATCAAATAACAAACATAATTAATCACAGCAAAACTAAGTGTTTCATCTATCATTAAATGTTCTTTTTCATTGTCAAAATCAGGCTCATCAGGAATAATCAAAAAATGATTATTCCTAACTTGCCTAAAAACTTTTTCGCCTTGCTCTACATTTTTTAAAAGAACGCTAGGAACACATTTTGATAAAATATAATAAAATGCTTCCATAAAATAGGCTTTCAAAACTTCATCATCTTCTATCATTTTGTAAGAATTTTTAACTTTAGCGATAATGAGTTTTTTAGCCGTAGCACAAAGCATTATGCACCTTTTGCTGCTTTTAAAACCGCTTTAGCCTTTGCATTATTTCCACTAGTTAATCCCACTCCTATAGCAAAAGCATCAGCATTTCTTACTTCTAAAGTGCTTTGCGTATAAAATCTTTTTGCTTTTGCAGTAATATCAGTTGGAACATCTTCAATCATAGTAGGAATATAAAGCCCATGTTTCATATACTCAAAATCTCCAGCAATTAAAACATCACCCAAACCATATTTAGGGCTTAATAATCTATGCATATGGAAATTTACCGTTCCAAATCTGTTTCAAGGCTTACTACTTGTCCTGCTAGTTTTGTTTCATTGCCTAAAATTCTTGTAGCAAATTTGTTAATAGCTCCTTTTAAGTCAGCTCCTAAAAAGACATCTTTAGGCGTAACTCCGCTATTCCAAATGGTTTGCAAAATTTGATTAAGTTTATCTTCTGTTAGTTCTGTTGCAGTTCCGCTCCAATCTCCTGTTTCATCAAAAGCTAATACATTTCCACGCTTTCCATCAGCAAAGCTATCTTTTCCTTTAGCGATATAATGAAAAAGTCCAGCCATTTCTCCACTTGTTGCTTCTTGTGCTTGAACATAATCTTTGAAAACTGATTTTTTTACATCACTATCTCTGCCTAGACCAAATAAAGCATATTCCATATCCATTTTATGTTCTTTGGTTTTTTTGCCTATTTGATACTCCATTTCATTACCACCATATTGATTTGCTTTTAATAAAGCTTTTGATACCATGGCTTCGGTAATGAATATTTGAGTAGCATTTGTAGTTTTTTGAGCTGTGTTTTTTGTTTCACCTACAAATTTACTTAACTCTAAATTTGCATTCTTTTTTGGTTCTTCAAAAGTATCAGTAATCCAACTATGAGTTAAAGGATTTGTAACCTTTGAAGTACCTATTTTATTTAAAATTGGTGTTTCAGTAGCTCCGATTTTAATAATCGTTTCGTATATTGATTGTTTTAATTTAACATTTTCCGTTGCGGGTAAGGTATGTCCCATTGAAGGTAAAGCCATTTTTGAATTCTCCTTAGTTTAGTTTTAAGGATTTTTCCAAAAATGACTATTTCAAATATAGTGTGTTTTGAAATAAATTAGATATTTTTAAAAACAAGACAAATTAAAACTAATTTATTTTTGTTTTTAGTTTTGTTTATTAGAATTTTGATTAAGAGCTTAAGGGCAGAATCTCGCCCTTTACAATTGCGAAAGATGTATATAAACTTTCACTTCTCTTATTGTAATTCATAGTTTGCAACTATCCATGTATTTGTCTTATCTCCTTTTCAATTATCTTTTATATTTTAAAAAATAATTACATGAATTTATGCTATAATTGATAATCGCCATTGACACTACTCACGCTTAAAGTGTCAGTATTAAGCCTAGCTTTAGTGCGTATCGGCTAAGCTAGGGGCGATATATTAATAAAAATTATATGCAGTTATAATCCACTTTTTATCTTTACCTTTATAATCAAGTGCTACCATAACTCTACTATTCTTAACATCAATAAAAGCTCTATTATTACCTTTTTTTACATTTCCATTATTTATAATATTTTCTATTTCTTTTATAAAATTTAAAGCTTTATTTTTTGCTTCTATTTTATTTAACCCTTGTTTAATGAAATCTTCTTCTCTTCGATTGACAATATGACTTAATCCAAAGTTTCCATCTCCCCAAACCAAATCAATATCCCCTAAATCTTTTCTATGAAAAGCACCTGCTACCTGTCCTTGTTTTTCAATGAGTAGTTTTTGTAAAGCACCTTTTCCATCGTGATAATATTCTGCATAATTTTCGCCAAATTCTTTTAAAGGTTGTATGTTTAATTCTTTTTCTATTTTACCCCTTAAAGCACTTGGAATATCTTTTTTTACACCTTTATTTGTGCTTTCTTTGGCATTGATTATCATCTGTCTAGTTAAGTTGTATTCAACAGTATTTAAATTCATATTATCTAAAAAATCAAAATTATAATCTTTATTCTCTTTTAGAAAATTATCATATCTTTTTAGAATATCTTCACTAGCCTTTTTATCATTTTGTATTTTTTCATCAAGACTTTGTTTTACGCTTTTTTTATTCTTTTTCTTTACTTCTTTTGCCTTAATATTCTTTTTTATATCATCCATTAAGTTTGTTTTAGGCTTAGTTTGGGTAGAATTTTCGTTAGAGAACGACACTTGCTTTGTCTCTGAAGATGCCCTAGATGTCGGTAAGGCTCTCGCATTATTATAATACACTACTTCAGCATTTTTCATTTTATTTTTTATATTATTTTGTTTCTTTGGTGAATTGCTAATTATAGTCAAGTGCGTTTCATAGTCTTTACCTATACTTGTAAAATAAGTTTGATTATCTATATTTTTAATAAAAATAAAATCATCTTTATCTTTTAAGATTGCCTGTGGGCTTTCTAAAGTTTCTTTGATATGTGGTATGTATTTAATTCTATCTTTTTCAATCAGCTTTAGTAAACTTCCTTTTGTAAGTTTTATTTCTCTATCTTTTAAAGCTATCTTTGCTTCTTTTGGTATATTAGGGATATATTCATCATCGATATTTTTAAGATTGAAAGTTTTCATCCATTCATTTCTAACATCTTTATTTATAGTATACTCTTTGCCATTTTTGCCTATAAATCTTAAAGAATTGTCTTTAGGATCAGCTTTACCCATGAAGAAGTTGTCGCCTTTGATTAAATCTTTAACTTTTGAATTAAATTCTTTTCTAGCCTCTTGTGCTTCTTCTTTGAGTGTTTTATCTTTAATACTTTCTATAAATTCTTTAGCCGATCTATCAAAATCTTTTAAATTATTTATATTGCTAAACCCCCTTCGCATTTGTATTCTTGTTCCAGCTCTTTTGCCAACTTCCCATAATCTCATAAAATAAAAAGCTATATAATCAGTGAAATTATTAACAAGCATTGTTTTAGCTCTTTCTATGAAATTTGTACTTATTCCATGTCCTAGTTCTTTTGCTTTTGAATTTAAAATACCATCTATTACAGTTTCAAAGTTAGTACGTAAATCACCTATTGTTTTTAAAACTTCAATCTTCTCTTGTCCTGATTTGCTTTTTGGTTTAAAGTTTTCAAAATTATCCATGACCGCTTTATAATTTACTGCAAATTTGGGATTATTGGCATCTCCTATATTTACTTTATTTTTTTCTAAAGCTCTAGTTATTATTTGATTATCTAAAACTTTAATCTCATCATCATTAAGTCCTTTTGTTATAGCTTCATAATTCTTTTTTGGATTAGTTTCATTAAGTATTTTATCTATATCTTTTGATATCTCTTTTTCACTTCCTTCTAGTTTTTTTCCTAATTTACTTTTATCATATACTTTAAAATCTGCATAATCTTTTCTAATCTTGGTTAAAATCTCTTTTGCTTCTTGGGGATTATCAGCACTTTTTACTATATTTTCTAAAAATGCGTCTTTTAAGCTATTTAAAAAATCTTTATAGTTGTAACTTGAGCTTTCTTTTATTTTATTGCCTATAGCATCAATTCTATCGTAAATCTCTTTAACGCTTTTACCATCTAATGCACCGCTTTTTACTTCATGAATAAAATTTTTTATCATAGCTGGCGTGCTTTCACTATAAACACTTGAGTTTAAAACTATATCATCTATGGTTTGCTTATCTACTTTTACACCATTTGGATTAAGCTCATCTAGTTTATCAAGTCCTTTTCCAAATTCATCATAAGCTCTTTTTGCTCTAGCATCTCTTAAAGCATAAAGCTCATCAGCCTTAGAAGCATTATTTAAATTTAACTCTTTTAATATAGCCTCATCTTGTAAGTGTAAAGAGTTTGCAACCTTATTTGCCATTTTAGGATCATTTGCTAAAACACTTCTTGCCATATTAGCTAAATCATCATTCATAAAAGAAAGATTAATAAGATCTTGTTGATTCAGTGCTGCTTCTTTTGAGCCTATATTTTTACTAATATTATTTAGTGAATTAGTTACGTTGTCTGCTGTATTTTTTACAAAACCATTTTTTGCAGTATTTGAGAAATCTTTTATTTTGCTTGCCACTCCATCAACTAATGCATTTCCTTGATTAACTTCTAAAGGCATAGCTCTTGATTTTTGCAATATATCATCATAATTTCTATTTCCGCTTTCTATTAGCTCTCTTGCATAAGCTTTTGAAGTTTCGCTACCTTGTGAAGCCAAATCATTTAAAATGCTAGGGCTTATTTTTCTAAGCTTATCCCCTATATTTTCTTTTAAATTACCACCTTTTACTGCCATGCCATCTATCATATCTTTACCAGCTTGTGCACCTGTTTTTGCCATATTATAGGTATTTTTTAAAGCTCTTGCTCCTTTGGCAACTCCTGCAAAAGCTGCATCTCCTATTAAAGAAAGTCCAGCATTTTCACCCATAAGCATAAGAGCTTCTTTTAAATTCATATCTTGATTTGTATCTTTTGTATTTCCGTAGTAATCATATCCTGCCCCTAAAGATGCACCTAATGCACCACCTGCAACCATACCAACTCCGCCACCTAGCATTGTACCGCCAATTGCACCTGCTGTTCCTAAAGCCATACTAGCACCATTATCTCTTAATCCACGATATAAATCACCCATAGTGCTACCTTGCACTTTAGAATAATTTCCATTATTATCTTGCACCCAATAAGATCCATCATCATCTTGCAATAATCTTCCACGCCCTGATTTTTGCAACTCATCGCCTAAATCTCTCATAAACTGATTACTTTTTCTTACTACTTCATTATCATCAGCAAAAATAGGTTTAGAGGCATTAAATTTAGATTGCTTATCTAAAATATAATTACTTAAATCATCAGCATTCATGGATGGATTTTTATTATAATCATATAAATCCCTTTTATATTCACTAATATTTCCCATAGGATTTGTTAAATTTTGGTCTTTGAAATTATATTTTTCATATTCTTTAGCATATTTATCTTTATTTTTATAAAAATCATTTATTACTTCATTTTTTAAATTTGATAAATATTCACTTGTATTTTGATTTTCACTTTGACTTGCTCCATCTTGCAAAAATGAAATAATGTTATTTTCTTGTGGTTTTTCTAATAAAAATTCTCTTATATTCATTGTATTAATCCTTGTTTTTTTAATTCTTCTATGCTAACTTGCATTTTTCTACCTGCTTGATTAACTAATATTACATTACCATTAGCATCAGGCTCTGATATTTGAGCATTAATTCCATTAAAACTAACGCTATGTAATTTTGGTGTATTTTGATTTTGCACTTCTAATGTATTTTTGGCTAAATCATTTTGTATATTTTGATTAGTTGTTGAATTACCTATAATTACTGCATTTTTACTAGGTTTTGAGTATTTTTCATCCCAATAAAAAGCTTTTACCTTTGGAGCATAATTGTTATAAAAATCCATATTATTTTTATAATCTTCTATAGCACTTTGTTTCTCAATATTTGTTTTTGCGTTTCCTAGTCTTTCTGCTAATTCCATTTTAAAAGAGTTTGGAGCTTCTGCTAACCATTCTCCTGCTAATGCTTGAGCTACCCTTTGATTATTTGCTTCCATAGTATAACCATTAATAGGGAAATTGGCTTGTATATTCTCTAAATTCCATTTAGCATTTTTACCACCCCTTAATAAATCACTTTGCATTCTTTTTAAGAATAAATCACTTGCATCATTTAAATCTGTGCTTTGACTTCCCCATCCACCAAAACCACGCTCTATAGCTCCATTCCAAAAACCATGGGTTGTATCATATGTTTTACCTTGTTTACTTGCTAAATCTAAAAACTGAGCATCTGCTTTATATCTTGTATTGTTTTGTAAATTTGCATTGTTTTGACTATCAAAACCTTGACTATTACTAAAAACTCCATTTAATAAATCTTGCTCTTTTTGTTTTGTATTTATCTCATTTTGTAATTTTTGTAGTTCTAATAATCCTTTTTGATAATTTAAATCCTTGTAAGCCTTATTAGCATTTATTGCTTGCTGTCTTAAAGCATTTTGCATGGCATATTGTCTAGCTCTTTGGTTATAATTCATTTGCCATTGCTGATCTGCTATATTTGCTCTTTCTTTTTGATAATCAAAGTTTCTCTCATTTTGCAAAAGCTGATTATTTTGCATAGCCTGATTAAATTCCATTTGTTGCTTTCTTAAATCTTGCTCTTGCTGAAACTCATTAGCTTTAACTTTATCATCAAAACTTTTGCTCATGATGTCATATAAGACACCACCGACTTTTCCTGCGTTTTGTATAACGCCTGTATCAGGATTAAATACTACTCTTTGTGGGTTATAAAATGCCATTTTGTTTCCTTTATTCTTTCTTTTAAAATAAAGGATTTAAGGAAGTTTGTGTATAATTTTAAAAGGTGTGGTGCCAAGGGTCGCCACCCTTAGCACTAAATTACCACCTAGAAAGGCGGTGAAATAAGATGCTACAAATCTTAATAGTTATTATACTACTTTGTATTATTGTTGTCAATGCAAATTAACAATCAATAAACAAAGCCCCTTATACAAGGGGTTAAGATTTACCCTTTAAAACAAACTCCTTAAATCCAAATTTATTTAATTACTCCAAACATTTTGAAGTTTATTTTCCATATTCTTTCTTCTATTTAATTCTTCATTAGCTAGATACTTATTGAAGTTATAAGCATCTTTTTGTAGCTCATAATTCTTTTGTGCCATCTTTTGCTGATTATAAGCACCATATAAAGCACCAGCACCGCCTAAAACATTTCCTAATCTATCAAAATTAGTTACTTTATTTGTATCGCTACTTTTAAATAACCAATCTCCAAAATTACTAAAAGAATTTTTTAATCCATTTAAAAAACCACTACTACTACTTGCTAAATTTGGAGTGAAATTGCTTGTTTTCATCAAAGTATCTGCAAAGCTAGATCCTAATCCCGTACCACCTTTTAAAGCTGTTATAAAATCCATAATTTCTCCTTTATACTAAACTTAATAATTCTTTACCTAGATCTATCTCGCTAACTTCGCCTTTTTTTAACTTATCGTTAAAATCACTAGTTCTTACATTATTATTTGCACTTGATAAATCTTCAGCTTTTTTAGCATTATTTGATTTTCCGACCAAATTTAGTAAGGTTTTCCAGCTGTCAATATTACCTTCGCCTAAACCATTTAATTTTGTTGCAAGTTCTGCCATAGCCTTTAAATCCGCATCAGGATAGGCTTTTCTTAACTCGCTTTCTACTTGTGCGTATTTAGCGATTAGTGCATCTTGCTCTTCTTTGTCTTTTTGCTTTTTATCAAGCTCTTCAAGCCTTTTTAATTTCTCATCAAGTCCATCAAGTCCTAATTCTTTTAAATACTGCTCTCTTTGTAATTCTTGTTCGCTTGGCTCTTTTTTTGGATTTTTTAAAGCTTCAAGCTCACTCATTAAAGCATTTAATTTGTTGTCATTTTCACTTTTATAAGCTTCAAACATCGCCTTATAATCAGGCTCGTTCTCATTATCAACCGGCATAGGTTCATTATCTTCTACTTTCGTAGGTTCGTCGCCATTATTAGCAACTTGTCCTTTATCATCATCTGTTATGGCATTTATTAAATCTTTTAAAGCATCATTTTCCATCTTCTTCATCCTTTATTTTATTGATTATTATGTCTAAAAAAGCCATAGTATCTAAAGCTTTTAACCTTAACTCTTTCTCATCGTTATTTTTTGCTATATAAAAACATTCGCTATATTTTGCTTTGATAAAATCTATTAATTTCTTTCCTCCTTTAGTTTTAGATATATCACTTTTAATTTCAATATTAAGCATTAGCTTCTCCTTGCATTTGTGGATTAATATCTTCATTATTTTCAAAAGCAAATAAACTATTTACATTCTTTACACCTAAAATTGGTAATAATTCTTTAGTAAGTTCTTTGCTAGCATTTATAATCCCATAAGCAGAATTTGCATCGCCTATGCTCATATACATTTGATATAATTGTGAAAAAACTTGCATACTAGCTTGAATTCCTGCACGTCTAATTTCTTTATTCATGGCACCTGTGCCGGTTTGAATTTTAAATCTAAAACTAGGTATATCCTCTCTTTGAAAACCATTAAAAAAACTATCTTCTCCATACTTAAAAACAAGCATTGCAAATCTATCAAATAAAGGCTCTATAAAAGTTTCGTTATACTGTCTTATATAGTCAGCACTTCTTCTTCCGCCTTCTTGTGCTTTTATGCTAATTTCTGTTGCTGTTTCATTTTGTGCAGTTTGAGCTCCATTGTTTTGTGGACTAACTCCTGTAACTTCTGTGAGTTCGCTTTCTAAAAGCTGTAAATTCATTCCCGCACTATTTACATTTGGTGGTGGTAATATTTGCACACCCTTTGGATCGTCTGTATATATTGGTTTTCCTAAGGTTTCTATATCTTCTCTGCTTACTCCCATTGATTTTGGCATCATTATTTTAGGCATGATATGAGTTCTTACTGCATCTATTAAAAGATTTCTAGTTATATTAATTTCATCTTGCAAAGGCATAGCAGAAGCCATTATAGGCTCGCCATAAGCACTTACATAGTTTTCGTTATCTATCTTTTTAAGTTGTGGTAGCATTGAACCCCAGATAAAAGGCTGTCCATCTTGCAAAGTAACTTCATTTCTAAGTAAATTATTTTCAAATAAGGTAGAAACCACCCACTCATCATCGTTTTTTCTTTCATAAATATCATAAAGCTTTACTTTTTTATACTCATCATCTTCATCAAAAAGCTTTTTAATTTCAATTTTTTTATAAAAACCTAGCTTTTGTCTTTCATGGATTTGATTATAGGTTAGGTAAATTTCATTGACTATATATCCTACATCCTCGCTATTTAATGCATTTGGATCAAAATAAATACTATCAATATCTACTCTTTCAATGCGTGGCATTCCTTTATGCCAAGTAACCTTGGCTATACTTGTTCCCACAAGTAAAACATCTAAGAAAAGCGGTTGAAAAATCTTAAACATATTGATTTTACCACTATAAAAATCAATTGCATTCTGCCATAGCTCTATAATCGTATCATCGCTATTAATGTAAGTTTCAATATCTGCCATTCTCTCACTATTAAAATACACATCATTTAAGCTAGTGATTAAATACTTTACCTTAGCGTTTATTTTTGGTATGTAGATACTTGATTTATTTCTTTTTCTCAATTTTTGCATTACCTTATTTTCAAGCAAATAAGCATCTTGCAACTCTTTAAAGTGTGGTTTGTAATTTTCATATCCACTTTTACTTTCGCTAATGAGTTGTGTTAAAAACGACACTCTCTCATCATTAGTTCTTTTTGTTTTCATTCATAATTCTCCATATTGTTGTTTTGCTTAAATTTGTTATTTTTAAAATATCTTTTTCATTCACTCCTTTTTCAAATAAAAACTCCGCAAATTCTCTTTTAAATTTCTTTTTAGAAATATTATTAAACCCTGACACAAGCTCTAAAAATTCATTTGCAAGACTTGACTTTATAGCCTCATCGCTTAAATTTGAAAGCTTTTTTATTTTGTTTACATCAATTGCATCATAGATCATTAAAAACTCACCAGCCATCATAACTCCAATCTTCATTAGTATTGTTTCTACTGTATAGTTTTTCAAAAAAGGTTAATGCAACCGCATCGCTAACATCAGGACTTTTGCCATAATTCTTTTTTAAATACTCTTTTGAGACTATCTTTAAAAGCCCCTTGTCGCTATATTCATACTCAATCATTCTCATATCTTTTTTTAATTCTTCATCTTTAAAAAGCTCCATATGTTTTAAATTTTTGGCAAAAGTAAAATACATTTGTGCTCTTTTATTTAAGTATTCATTACTTGTTGCAGAATTTGCAGAATTTGCCTCTAATACAGGCAAACCATAATTTAATAAAACATCATATACACCTACACCAAGTCCGCAAGTATCTATAAAAATTCCTTTAGGCTTATCTTCACTTTGGTTATATTCGGCTAATATTTTGTTTGAAAGCTCAATAGTTCCAAGTTGTGAGTATTTTTTAATCTCATCAATTACAAAACCTTTTCTTTTTGCAAGAACACTCTTATCATCTCCATATCTTGCTACATCAAGCCCCCAAATATTCTCGCCTTGCATTTTTTCAATACTAAAAGAGTTCTTGCTCATCGCATTTTCAATTTCACTTAGAGAAAATAATTCAGCACTCGAGCTATCTATAAACTCGCCATAAATTTCTTGCTTGACAACTTCACTACCTTCTCCGCCTACTTCTTCAATTAATTCTTTAATTTGCTCTTCTTTTAAAAATGGATTATCATAGCTTGAGAATTGAAAATGTTTCCAATTCTTATCACTTAATTCTTTTTTGCAAAGTTCATAAAATAGATTTTTTCCTTTAGGAACTCCACCGATAATCGCTCTTGATTTAGGGTTATCAAGCAACATAGGGCGTATGGCGTTATACCAAAGATACTCTCCTTTACTACCTTTTAAAATAATTCCTGCTTCGTTTAAGATAACAAGGTCATATCCAAAACCTTCGATATTTTCACTTCTTTCAGCACTTCTCATATGAAGCACTGCTCCATTAATAATTAGTTTCTTGTCTTGCACACTCCATGAGTAAAAATCTTTTGGCAAGTTTTTTAACTCAGGTGTAAAATATAACTCGTAATAATTTTGTAAATTTGCTTGTATGGTATCCACCCATAAAACATTTTGTCCTAAAAGCAAGTTTTCGATAACAAACTTAGCACTTCCCCTTGTAAAACCAAGTCTTCTGCCCTTTGCTACAGTTATAAAGCGTGGATTTTTATCATCAAAAACTTTAAGTTGTGCTGGAGTGTAAGAAAAATCGATTTTTAAATTCATTTAATTTCACTTCTTATGATTTCAATTTTTTGAACATTATCGCTGACAACTTCTTGCTTATCAACGTATCCATGCTGATTTTTTAGTAAGAACATACTAACACTTGGGGTATAAGTGCCGATTAAGGAATGGTTTAAAATATCCATTTCACATTTTTGCTTAGCTTGAGATACAATTTCTCCGAAATCCTTATCCTTCTCCCACTCGCCTAAGGTTTGCATTGTAATTCCTAAATACACAGCTAATCCCACTTTTGTTTTAGGTGCAAAAATAATACTCTCCTTAGTTTCTTTTAAGACAACTCTTTCATTAAAATAACTCTCTATTTTTGAAACAAGCTCTTCTTTTGTCATACTTTTGCCATTTGTCATCATTCTAGCCATTAAGCCACCCCTTCTTTAAAATTAAATTCTTTGATTTCTAAATCTAAAAAAGATTTTTTAAAACTAATAATCTCATAATCGCCTTTTAAAACATTCTTATCGTTTTCAAATAACGCATCTAACACGCATTTTACGATATTGTCCCCATCGCCATGCCTTTTGCTGTTAAATCCTATTTTTAAAGAAAACTCATATTTCTTTTGCTTATCAAAGGCTTGAAAACAGCTAATATTATTTTGTCTTCTAAACTCCATTTGCAAGAGTTTTTTAAAATCTAAATATTTAAGATAATCTTTACATGCAAATTTAGATCTTTGCGTAGTTCTTTTATAAGGAATAGGATTGTTAATCAAATCAATTTTTAAAATATACTTTTCCATTTCAGGCTTTCTTAAAATTAGCTTATATTTCTAAAAGCCATTTTGACTTTTATCTTCTTTTGAAATTCTGCTTGATTCTCCTCAAAAATTTTTTTCTGCTCATTCTTAAAATTGCTATATTCTTCTTCATAACTTAAAGATTTATATCCTTTTATCTTATAAGAAGTATTTATATGTGTATCTTTTCCGATACGCTCTTGATTTTTAAATATAAAATCTATTAAAGCGTGTTTAAATTCGTTATTTTTTAGCACTTCTCCATCTTCGTAGGTTAATTCTCCAAAATTATTTAGACAAACCAACATATTAATTGATTTTGCTAATTTTTTACAAAGATTACCTTGTCCATCATGACAAACATATGAGTATTTAAAATCACTTTCAAGCAATCTAAAAAATGGACTATTTTTATATTTATTTTTTAACCATTCTAAAAAAATTTCTTTGTCTTCAAAACGCTTTTTAAACTCGATTTCAGCTCTTTTGCAAACTCTTCTTAATTTCTCATAGGTTGTCCCTACGATATTCTCTCTTTCTAAAGTTTCGAAATAAAAATCTAAGAAAGCATGAATATCCTTTGCATCTTGCAAATATCTACCTACAATATCAGTTGCTTGAGCCTTATTAATTTCCAATAAGTCCATTAAAATTTGTATTTTTTCTTGCATTTTTTACTCCTTAAAAGCATCCTAAGAGCTTGTTTTTGTTCTCATCTTTCATTCCGTAATACTCCATCAAGCTATCAACCACACTAGGATTGGCTTCTTTTTTTCTGTTAAAACGCTGATTTTTTCTTGCTTCATTTTCTTTAGCGTATTTAAGCCATGTATAAAGACTTCCTGCCACACTTGACATTCTTTTTCCATTTCTTTTCCATTCCCTAGCATCCCAATAGCCTATAAAATCATTAGCCAACTCTTCACCAAAGTTTGTGCCATTTTTCTCATTAAAAGCTATTATTTGTCTCATGAGTTCATTTGCATTTGGGACTTTAAACTCTTTTTTTGCCATTTTCTCTAACTCCTTTTTGCTAAAATCAATAAAGCTCGTCACAAAAGAGGCGTTTTGATTAGAAACGCGTTCTTTCTTTTCTTGATTATTTTTTAAATTTTCTAAATTCTCTTTTTTTATAAATTTATTATTATTAATATTTATATTATTTATAAATTTATTATCACGTGCGTGCGTGTGTGTTTCTATATAATGCAAATTCTCTTTTTTTCGTTTTCAGTAGTTAATTTTCTGTCGATTGATGAAGTGTTATTTTTAAGAGTTTTGCTTAGCTTTTCATCACTGTTTTTAAGCAAAGATAAAGATTTGTTAAAATGCTTTTTAACTTGATAATTTTCATCTTTTAAAATCCACTCATAAAAATTTAAAGAGCCATTCCTAACCTTTTTAATTTCTAAAAGTCTGAGTTCAATTAATTCTTTTTTAGCAATTCTTAGTCTATTTAAACTCATTCTTTGATTATTTTTAACTTTTATAAACTCTCTTAGATAGATCTCACTTACAATCGTTTTTTCACTAAGCTTTGCTAATTGAATATACAATGCTAAAGCATCAACGCTAAGACCGCCATAAGCTATAGTGTTTGATAATTTCAAATAGCCTTTTCTCTCTCTTAGGCTTTTACGCCCCAAAGCTACATCAAAACTTGCTATAAAACTTGGTATCACTAACACTCCTTTATGTTATAATTTAAATTAAAAAGGCTTTTTATGTTTAATTCTTTCTTATCCGAAATGCTAAAAACCGCCACTTTAGAAAATTTGTTATATTTTTTAATAGGTGTTTTATTTGGTTTAAGTATCCGTCCTTTGTTTTTATATTTAACTAAAAAACAAAAACTAAAAAGAGTTTGTATTAAAGATATGAAGCTAGAAAACGATTTGACAAAAAGACTATATCCTAACTTAGGATATAAATTAGTTACAAAAAAAACTCCTTTTGAAATGGTTTTTAAAAAAGATAAATTTAAATACATTATTTGTCCTCACTACCGTGATAAAAAATGCGTTTTAGATAATGATAAATGCAAGATATTAAAATCCCAGCCGAAATACCAGCCACTAGAAACAGTCTAAAATGCAACATCATCAAAGTAAAAATAAATAATCCTATTATTTCAAATACCCTATCAAGCATTAATCATCCTAAAAGATTTTCCAAATTAAAAAATAAACTAAAAAACCTATTGAAAATCCCGCTATAAAAGCCATTTTTTAACCTTTAGTTCAATCACTTTCATTCTCTATCCTTTCGCTTTCTCCCACGCTTAGGTATGTTTATAAGATTGCTACGAACATCCACCCAAAATTCATGAGGTATTCCGTAGAGTTTTTTAAACTCTATTTGTTTTTTGAAACTTGGGCGTGATTTATTTGTTCTAATCTTTTTAACACTAATAACCGTATAGTGATTACTCAATATTTTTGTAAAATCAAAAAAATCTATTTTTTTCATAATGAAAGTATAAAATAAAGAAACTTAATAAATATTTAATTATGTTTCTAATTATGGAACATTATTTGCTTGAAAAAAGTGTATAATTTTTATACTAAAAAAGGAGAGAATATGGGAAGAAATGGAGATATATTCGATTTTCATTTTGATACTGAAAAATTTAAATTTTATTTAAAAAATAGAGATAAAAAAGTTACATATCAAGATTTGATGGAAATTTTATATAAAAATGGCATAGAAAGCTCAGAAGCAACAATAAAAAAATGGTTGATGTCTAAAGAAGATAATAAAACAAAACCTAAACCACAATATATAAAAATTTTATGCAATGCATTAAATATTCCCTTTAACGAAGTGATATTGCAAGATGTTTTTAGAAATGATAATCAAATTAACTTCAGATATTTCCCAGATATTTATGCAAGTGCAGGACTTGGAACCTCATCTCAAAGTGAAGAAGTGAAAATAGTTTCCGTTGATGAAAATTTTCTAAAAGAAATTTTAGATATACCTATAAAGAAGAGTTATGATATTATAAAAATTAATGGCGATAGTATGGAACCTATTTTATCTAATGGAGATTTTATTATTGTAGATAGAAGTAAAAATTCACTTCAAACTATTTCAAACGCAGATATTGTTATTTTTAGAAAAAATGATGATTTATTTTGCAAAAAAATTAAAAAAGAACCTTTTGAAGATTATATTTTTTTAGTTTCTGAAAATAAAAAATACGAGGATAAAAAAGTAGATAATAGCGAATTTGAACAATGCGAGATCTTAGGTGCTGTAGTATCAAAAATGGCTGTTGAAACCTTTAAAAATTTTATAGAAGTGGTGGGATGATGAATATAAAAGAATTATTAAGTATCGAAAAACATCCAAAAATACAACAAACTTATATGTTGCCAAGTTTTGAAAATTCTAAATCTTTAAAAATAGAATTACAATGCGATGATGATAAATATCATAAAGATAGTTTTATACTTGATATTTCAAGATCTAGTGTGCAATTTCAAAGAAAAACAAACCAATACCGTTATAATGCAACTAATATAATAGCAAGAATTGATTTTTACGCTTCTCATACAAACCCAGAATTTAATCCAAATAAAATTCCAAGTGATAAAAGATTATCAGAGCTTATGGAAAAATATAGCGAATTTAGATTTAGAGACCAAAACCATATCCATATTTTTATCGAAAGCTATGCAGATAAATGGGCTTTCCCTTTAAACGAATTTAATATTAAAACAAATGATGATTTTTTAAATCAAAGCTATGATTTTTGCCAATTTTGTAATATAATAAATATAAAATTTGCAAAAGGTGATTTATTTTGTTAAACATAGAAAATCTTATGAATTCTTATTTTTCTTATATTAAAAGCAATTTTGATATATCCAAAATAGAAAATAATATGTATGAAATTACAACGCCATTTTTAGATAAAAGCAATGATAATATTTTATTTTATATAGAGAAAAAAGATGATTTGATAGAGTTGAGTGATGGCGGAGAAACTTTAAGAAATTTATCATTAAGCGGTTTTGATTTTAACTCAGAAAAAAGATTAAAAGAATTAGAAATAATTCTTAATGGTTTTAATATTCAAAAAAATAATGATATCTTGTTTACTCGTGCGAATGAAAATAACTTTGCAAAAAAACAACATAATCTTATACAAGCACTTATAAGCGTTAATGATATGTTTGTGTTAGCTCAAGGCAAAATACAAAGTTTCTTTTTTGATGATGTAAAAAATTTTTTTGAAGAAAATTTCATTAGATACACAGAAAACATTAGTTTGGATGGAAAAAGTCATTTAAATCATAAATTTGATTTTTTAATTACAAAATCTTCACAACAAAAAGAAAGGCTTATAAAAATAATCAACAATCCAAAGAATGACAATTTAAAGGCAACATTATTCTCTTTTATGGATTTACCTCAAGAAAGAAAAGCTAATGCTGATAATATTATTATTTTTAACAATAAGGAAGGTAAAAATATGGACGCTTTAGTCAATGCTTCAAATGAGCACAATGTAAAAGCATTTCTTTGGAGCAAAAAAGAAGAATATATAGATTATTTAGTAGCTTAAACTATAAAATAGGTAATAAATGAAAAAACTTATAATCTTACCATTGTTATCCACTCTAGCCTTAGCTGATTATAGCCAATACAAACCAAGTGAAGATTTTGCTAAGTATTTTACTAAGCAAAACTGCTCACAAGTTTTAGATAAGTTTTATTATCTAAATTGCTATGATTATAATTATAAAGGCACTAAAGCTGTAGCTTATAAATTAGAAGCAGATAATCTAAAAGGCGAACAAATCAAAAAACGCCCACGCTTTGAAGATGATACAAATATACCTAAAAAATACCGCACTACATGGAGTGATTATAAAAATAGCGGTTATGACAGAGGACACACTCTTTCTAATGCTTCCATGAGAAAAACAACTCAAGCTCAAAGAAGCACTTTTTTAATGAGTAATATTACTCCACAAAATCCACAAATCAATCAAAGAGTTTGGAACAAGATTGAAAAAAGAGAAAGACAAGTAGCTTTAAAGCTTGGAAGTTTAGAAGTTTTAAATTTGGTTAATTATGATAGTAATCCACAAAGAATAAGAAATCAAATTGCTATTCCAAGCTCTTATATTAAAATCTTAAAAGGTGATAATTTTAAAGAATGTTATCAAGTGCCAAATCATGAAGTCGAAGATGAGAATATAAAAAAATATAAGGTTAATTGTGATAAAATATAATCCTGTTGTATAAATAAAGGATTTTCTATGCTATCTCTAAATGCTATAAACTTATATGAAGAAATGTTAAAGTATGAATTTATATGGAGCAGTATTAAAAATTCTAGTTTAAAAAAATTTAAAGATTTACAAATAATACAACAAGATTTTACCTCTCAGGATGCAAAGGAAAAAATACAAGATTTTCTTTTAAATTTAGATAAAAAAGACTTTTCAATCTTAACAGAATACAATTATCAATTTCCAAAAAATTTAAAAAATACATATATAAAATCACTTTATTATAAAGGAAATTTAGATTTACTCAATGAGCCTAAAAAAATTGCTATAGTTGGGGCAAGAAATGCAACAGAAAATGGAATAAAAAGAGCTATAAAATTATCAAAAGAATTATCAAGCAAAGGTTTTACAATCGTTTCTGGATTAGCACACGGAATTGATACGGCTGCAATGAAATCTACTATAAAAAACAATGGAAACCTTATTGGTGTAATAGGTACTCCTATTAATGAATATTATCCTATTGAGAATAAAGCACTGCAAGATGAGATAGCAAATAAACATCTTTTAGTAAGTCATGTACCTTTTTATAAATACTCTATACAACCATTTTCAACTAAAAAATTTTACTTTCCCGAAAGAAATGCGGTTATGGCAGCAATATCAGATGCTACAGTTATTGTAGAAGCAAGTGAAACAAGCGGAACCTTAACACAAGCTAGAGCTTGTATTGAAATTGGAAGAAAGCTTTTTATATTAAATTCATGCTTTGAAAATGGCTTGAAATGGCCATATACTTACGAAAAAAAAGGTGCAATTAGGGTTAAAAAAATTGAAGATATTTTGGATAATTTATGAAGCCTATTAAAGTTGATTTGGACATACATAGCATTCCTTATCTGAATTCTGATGACGCTTGTTATTATTTTTTGGATTATAAGCCAAATTCTGGCTTTGAGGCTAATTCATTAGTATTTAACTTTAAAAAAGATTTATTATTTAAAAATCATCCATCTTGGTATTATAGAAATGAAGCTATTAAAGAATTTGCAAAAATGATAAATAATGTGTTTTTAAATATAAATAAAAACATATTCAATATTATTCCAATGCCCACATCAAAGCCAAAAAATTCAACAGAATTTAACAATAGGCTAATGCAAACTATGGAGGAATTGTTAAAATTGGATAATAGTTATAAAATATTTGATTGTTTTGATGTTCAAAATAATCTAGTACCAGCACACTATAATGGTTATAGAAATCCTAATGATTTAAAACAAGAAATATTATTCTATCCACCAAATTTTTTTGATAAGAATATAGTTTTAATTGATGATGTATTAACAACTGGAGGACATTTTAAAGCTTGTAAAAATATCTTATTGGAAAAACTAGATCCAAATATAAACATAGTTGGATTATTTTTAGCGAAAACTGAACATTATTATCAGTAGATATAAGTTATTTAAACTATAACCTCTCAATACCCCATCAACCTTTTATATCCATCGCAAGCAAAAATCTACTATATTTATTTTTTATTGATAAATGTCTTTTTTACATATTCGACTATACCTGAAGCAGCATTATCAAAAACTCCTTTAGATTCTCCACCAAATAATCCACCAGGCAAAATAGCATCATTTGAAAATGTAGATATTGTTTGATTGTTATCATCAGTTAATCTGACTTCTATTTTTGCTTTAGCCTTTCCAGCCCCGAAACTTATAAAATATCTTAAAGCCCTATTGCCTTCATCATAGTCAGATATTTTACATTCTATTTTTATATCTTTACCATATATTTTCTTATTTTTTAGTAGCTCATTTATTTTATTATTAAGATACCGACTTTCTTCACTATTTTGTTCACATTCTGCATATGCATTATAAAATTTCCTATCCGTATCTATAACATTTCTTTGCGAAACATTATTAATTTGTGAATAAGAACAAGCTGACAAAAACAATATAGCAAAACTATATAAAATTACTTTTCTCATCAAACCAACCCTTTTTAAAAATTTTATTTTTATTATACCACAAAAATATTTTTAAAAAAGTTTCTAATTAATATACTAAATTAAATTTTAATTAAGTTTCTTTATTATATACTTTTATCAACAAAACAAAAAGGAGAAAAAATGCTAGAGGTTAAATTAGATTTAAGACCTGATTTTAAAAAAATGCTAGAAATAGCCTTTGAAAGAAATTATTCAAAAAGTTACGCTTCTTTGGAAGAGTTTTTAGCTGATGTTCTTGATAATGCAGTTAAAAACATAATAATCAAAGAAGCATTTGAAAACAAAGGATTTGTTATTTCTCTAAAAGATTAGGAGTTTCGTTTAAAACTTGAAAATCTTTGTCATTTAGTCTTTTTTCAAGGGTTGCGACTTTACTTTCTAGCTCGCTAACTCTTAAAAGAAGATTATTAAGTTGAGCTTTTAAGCTTTGTATTTCGTCCATTACATCACCTTCCTAGAGTGAAAGTGATTATAACTAAAAAAGGAGAAAAAATGAGTTTTACAGATTTTTATTTTGATAGAGAAGAAAAAAGAATTTCTAGCCAAATAAAAGAATTAATTGCAAATGAATTTGAAAGCAAAGAGAATTTAGAAAATATATTTGCGAACTTGCAAGATTTTAAAAACTCTTTAGAAATAAGCTTAGAAGATGATGAAGAAATATCTATCTCTTTACAAGCTTATGGAGATGAATTTATGAGAAATGCTTATGAACTTTTAGAGAGAGTTAGAAAATTCGAAAAACAATGCAAAAAGCTTTTTTGAAAGTTTAACAAGTTCTTTAAAAAAAGAGCTTTCTTAAGCTTTTGACCGCTTGAAAATTAAGCTTTACTATCGCGTTGATAGTTCTGTATAGCGGAAGGGTTAGCAAGTTATCCATAAACTTGGCTCGCTATTATTGTTTATAGTGCTATTTTTCAAAGGTTTTCTTGCACTTTAAAAACGACAGAAAATCAAGAGTTTAAGAAATATTTTGTATAATTATAAAGTTTAAGTTGCTAACTTGTCTCGGTGTTGAGAAAGGAGGCTCTAAAATGTGGGATAAAATTTTAACAATTTTAATCTTAATCTTAGAGCTAATTAGAGAGCTTATAAAACTCTAATATTTTTTAACACAGATAAATTTTAACTAAATCCGCTTAGCATAAACTTAAACAACTATACAACGCCGAGATTGCGGATTTGCTCGGCTTTTCTTAAGCTCCTTTAATGCTTAAATGGGGCAACTTTTACAAATTAACTACTTGAGAATTTACCTTTTTGTTTTATTTCCTATTCTAAAGAACTCAGTTGTCCCTTTTAAGCATTAATCTAAAAGGAGAAAAAATGAAAGCTTATCACACAAAAGAACAAGTCATCATTAAACTTAGCAAAGATGAATATAGAAAAGAAATGAAGCTAAATAAGTCTTTAAAAGATGAAAATAAATCTTTAAAAACTGAAATTTCTAATCTTGAAAATGAAAAAATAGAACTTTTAAAAGAGTTAAAAGATCAAATAGAAGCAAATATGAAAAATATAAAAGAAATTAGCTCTTTGCAAAATAAAATTTATGAGCTTCTTTATATAAAAGAAAGGTCGAAACTATGTTCCTAAATAGTAAAAAAAATGAAAAAATAAGATATTTAGAAAAAGAAATTCAAAGGTTAAAAGGTGTAATAGCATTAAAAGATACTGCTATAAATGAAATTTCATTGAAGCTAGAAGAAGAAATTAAAATCAATGTAAAACTTAGTAATTTTCGTATAAAAATACTTGATGCTTTAGGGCTTATAGGCGTTTTTAAAAATGATGATAAAGCTATTAAAGAAGTAAAAAGATTAAAGGATAAAGAATTATGAAAAGACAAACAAAACCGCTAAGTATAAGAATTCCATTAGAATTAAAAGAAGAGTTGCAAAAAATAGCAGATAAAGAATACCGCCCTTTAGCAACTCAAATAGTTAAAATTTTAAGCGATTATGTTAAAATAACCAGTAAAAAGGAGTAATATGACAGAAGAGAAAGAAAACATTGTTAAAAAGGTTTGCAAAGAGTTAAACATTACTCAACGACAGCTAAGCGAAATGTTAGAAATCCCAGAAAGTACTATAGCGCGTTGGAAAAGCGGAGATTTGCCACGACTTACAGAACTTTTTTTAAAAACAATGCTTGAAAATATAGAATTAAAGCGAAAGTTAGAAACAATCAAAAAAGCTCATAAAATAATATCAGAATTATAAGGATATGGAAATTTTCCACACCCTTTATTTTCATTTTTGGCAAATATTTTAGAATAATTTATCAAAAATGAATAAAACATATTGACAAACTTTCATAAATAATATATAATTTCCTTAAATATTTTCAAAAATGAAAGGTTTAAGATGAATTTATTACAATGTGAAATTTGTCAAATCACTAGAAATTTTTTAAATACAGAAGTTGCATATAACTACGCAGTAGATAACACTACAATAATGTCTCACAAAAATTTACACTCTGATGAGCTCATAGAAAATATACATTATTTTTACGATTATGAGCAAACAAAAGGCGGAAGACAAAGAGTAATCAAATGGACTTTAGAAGGTGTTTATATGCTTGGCTTTTTCATTAAAAGCCCTAAAGCTAAAGAATACCGCAAAAAAGTAGCTAAGCTTTTAAGAGAGCAAACACAAGCTAGATTTAAAACCCTAAGTGATGAAAATCTAAGGCTTAATTCTTTAAATCATCATCAAAAAATAGGTTATAAATCTCAACTTAAACAACAAAAGGAAAAATATGAAAACAAAATCAAAGCTCTTAAATACGACTTAGAAAAGAAAAAGCAGTTAAGCTTTAAAAGAAAGCTTAGTGAAAAAGAACTTTTGGAGCTTAGGAAAATACTAGCTAAAGATTATGACATTCTTTGTTTTAAAAAATGGGAATATATGTTATTTGCTGAAAGTGTTTCAGGTAAAAACTATAAACTAGAAAAAGAAAATGATTTTTGTATTTATAAAAGTATAAAAGATAGTTTTAATTCTAAATTAGATTATTATAAAAACTATGGTGAATACGAAGAAAAATGGAAAAAAATATTAAGGAGATAAATTGGGAGTTTTAAAAAGATTAGATAAAACTATTATTATAGAAGATGATAGAAAAAGTGAAAAAGAATTAGTCGAGCACTGCATTTTAGAAGGTATTTCTTTAAATGATGCAAACTTAGAAAATCTAAATTTAAGTGGTTTAGATTTTGATAATGTATTTATAAATGGTGCTAGTTTTAAAAACGCTAATTTAAATGATATTTCAAGCAAGAATGCATCTTTTATAGATTGCGATTTCAGCGGAGCAAGTTTTCATTTTTGTAATTTTCTAAGAACAGAATTTGAAAATTGTATATTTGAAAATGTAGATCTTAGGGATTGTATAGGAGATATGAAAAATATCTTTAGCGTTGTCTTGGATACCTATGTTATGACTTTTACAAAAACTATGATGAATTTAGGTTGTGATACTAAAACAATAAAAGAATGGCGTAATTTAAGCGTTGATGATTTAGAAGATGAAGAACAGAAATGGCTTTGGAATTATTACAAGGATACTATTTTTGAAATTATAGATAAAAGATTAGGAGTTGAAAATGATTAGATTAGATATCGGAGATTATTACACAAGAAAAGAAGTTGCAAATCTTTTAAAAGTAAAAGAGTCTATAGTTCACAAATACGCCAAACAAGGCAAATTTAGAGAGTTTAAACAACATAGAAATTGTTCAGGATTGTATCCTAAACAAGATATTGAAAATTTTATAAAAAAATATTTCGGACTTGTTGATTTAGATCAGCAATCTCATCAAGATAATCTCCCCACCACTGCATAAGGATGGCTTTTTCCTTCAAATTTAAAGCATGATTATATGCAGATTTAATCTTATTTTTTTCTACATGCGCTAAACACAATTCTATAATATCGCTACTCATTTGGTGTTTATTTCTATTTTCATGGGCCAGGGTGCTAAACATAGCGCGAAAGCCATGAGGTGTAAAATCATCATTAGAGTAGCCCATTCTTCTAAACATGGATCTAATTGTGTTATCACTTATAATTTCACTTTTGCTTCTTAAGCTATAAAATAAATAACCCGTATTAATACTCATCTCTTTGTATTTTTTAAGCATATATACACATTGAGAATTTAAAGGTATAGTATGTGCTCTTTTCATCTTCATATCTTCTTGCGGTATATACCAAATACCATTTTCCAAATCAATATCTTCCCATTTTGCACTTCTTATACTAAAGCTTCTTTGTGCAGTTAACAAAGAAAACATTGCTGCAATTTTTACACTAATATATCCTTTGTAATCAATTATATTATCTACCAATGCTTTAATTTCTTTATTTTCTAACAAGGTAGCATGATTTTTACTCGCTTTATTTATAAGCAATTCTTTTCTATTTAGATTTGCCATGGGGTTACTTTTAATATATTCTTTTATGACACCATGTCTAAAAATTTCATTTAAAAGAGTAAAGAACTTATCGGCACCTTCTCTTATATTTTCTTTTCTAAATTTTTCAAAACTTTTTAAAATATCCTTGATCTGCAATTTATCTAATATAATTTCTCCATAAATTCCAAAAGCAAATCTTTGCAAATAACTCATATAGCTTTTGTAGGTTTTTTCGCTTAATTCAAGTTTTTTAAGATTCATTTTTTCCAATGCTAATTCTTTAAATGTTATTTCATACTTTTCTCTTATACTGTCATTTTCAGCTAAATTTACCTTTAGATTATCTCTTTGTTTTCTAGCGTTAGCAAGATTGAGAGTAGGGTATTCTCCTAGAGTTATTCTTTTATATCTTAAAGTTTTGGGACATTTATAATTAAATATAAAAGTTTTTTTACCGCTCGGATAAATACAAAGAAGCAGGTTGTCAAAATCAGCAATATAGTATTTTTTGTCTTTAGCTTTTAAGGCTTTTATTTTGGTATCGTTTAACACTTTTATTCCTTTGGGTCAATAAGGTCAATAGCAAATTTTAGCTAGGTCAATAACAAAGTCAATAAAAAATATTTGCAAGTATAATAAATTAAAATAAATTAAAAATAATCTAAAGTAATTAGATGTCTACGAAAAGCCTATTTTAAGACAATTAAAAAGAAGTAAAAAAAATTGAAAAAAGCTAAAAGAAGTATAACTGGTTGCGAAGGGGAGATTTGAACTCCCGACCTTCGGGTTATGAGCCCGACGAGCTAACCACTGCTCTACTTCGCGGCATATAAGATATTTGAAATATAAAATAGGAAATGGATGGGGTAAAGGGATTCGAACCCCTGAATGACAGGACCAAAACCTGTTGCCTTACCGCTTGGCGATACCCCAATAAATATTTTTAAAAGTGTGATTATAGTGAATTTTAATTTATTTGTCAAGCAATTTAAGTTATAATTTTAAAAATTTTAAGGAAATAAAGATGAAATTTGTTAGCGTAGAACAAGCGATTAAGGATTTACAAGCAGGAAAAATGCTCGTTATGGTGGATGCAGAAGATAGAGAAAATGAAGGTGATTTAATCTTTCCTGCGCAATTTAGCACTCAAGAAAAAGTAAATTTCATGATAAAAGAAGCTCGTGGTGTGGTTTGTGTAGCCTTAGATGAAAATTTAGCAAAAAAATTTGAACTTCCTTTAATGGTGCCTAAAAATACTTCAAATCACGAAACCGCTTTTACCATAACCGTAGATGCAAAAGATGCTACAACGGGAGTTAGTGCTTATGAAAGAAATATGACTATACAAATTTTTGCTGACGATAACGCTAAAGCGAGTGATTTTGTAAGACCAGGGCATATTAATCCTTTAATCGCAAAGAAAGGTGGGGTTTTAGAACGCACAGGTCATACAGAAGGCACGGTTGATCTTTGTAAATTAGCAGGATTAAAAGGTGCTTGTGTGATTTGTGAAATCGTAAAAGATAATGGAGATATGGCAAGAAGAGAAGATCTAGAAATTTTTTGCCAAAAACATGATTTAAACATGATAGCCGTAAGCGATCTTATAGAATATCGCCTAAAACATGAAAGCCTTATTAAGCTTGAAGAAAAAAGTCAGAGTGTTTTAGCAGGCTTTAAAGCAGAAAAATTTACCTTTAGCGATCATAATCAAACCCAACACATAGCTTTTTGCTTTAATGATATCAAAAAATGTGAAAATGTTAAATTTCATATCAGTGGTAGTGATTTTGAGCTTTTAACTTCAGATAAATTTTCAAAACTTTTAGAGCAAATCAAATTTCTTAGTGAAAATGGTGGTGTTATAGTTTTCATGCAAGGAGAAAAATCAAGTGCAACTCAATACAAAAACTATGGCATAGGGGCTCAAATTTTAAGATATTTTGGTATAGAAGAAATCAAACTTTTATCTCAAAGTTGTGATAAAGATTATATAGGCTTAGAAGGTTTTGGTTTAAATCTTAAAGCTTGTAATTTTAACTAAAAAGGAAAAAAATGACTTTAAAAGAACAAATTTTAAATGATATCAAAGAGGCAATGAAACAAAAAGATGATTTTAAAAGAGATAGTTTAAGAACTCTAAATGCAGCTTTTAAACAAATAGAAGTGGATGAAAGAATAGAATTGGATAATGAAAGAATTTATAAAATCATTGCAAGTGAAATCAAAAAACGCAAAGACGCAATCGAACTTTATCTTAAGGCAAATCGTGAAGATTTAGCACAAAAAGAACAAAATGAAATAAGACTTTTTGAAACTTATTTACCTAAACAACTAAGTGATGAAGAATTAACTCTAGCCTTAAGGCAGCTTATAAAAGAATTGAATGTGCATTCCTTAAAAGAACAAGGTTTGGTGATGAAAGAGGCTAAGGTGAAATTTGGCGCGAGTGTTGATGGCAAAAGACTTAATTTAGCACTTAAAGAGCTTTTACGATAATTTTTTGGAGTTATTATGAAAGAGTTAAGCGGTTCTGCAATGATTTGCGAGGCTTTAAAAGAAGAGAATGTTAAAATTGTTTTTGGCTATCCTGGAGGTGCTGCGCTTAATATTTATGATGAAATTTACAATCAAAAGTATTTTAAACATATTTTAGTACGTCATGAACAAGCAGCTTTGCATGCTGCTGATGCTTACGCAAGAATGAGCGGAGAAGTTGGAGTGGCTATAGTTACAAGTGGACCAGGCTTTACAAATACTATTACAGGTCTAGCTACTGCTTATAGTGATTCTATCCCTTTGGTATTGATTTCAGGGCAAGTAGCAAATTCTCTTATTGGTACAGATGCTTTTCAAGAAATTGATGCAGTAGGTATTTCAAGACCTTGCGTGAAGCATAATTATTTAGTTACTTGCATAGAAGAGTTTCCACGCATTTTAAAAGAGGCTTTTTATATAGCAAGAAGCGGTAGACCTGGGCCTGTACATATAGATGTACCAAAAGATGTGAGTGCAACTTTGGGACTTTGGGAATATCCTAAAGAAATTTCTATGAAAACTTATAAGCCCGTTTATAAGGGTAACTCAAAGCAAATTAAAAAATTTGCAGAGCTTTTAAAAGAAGCAAAAAGACCTTTATTTTACTTGGGTGGAGGTTGTATCAGTTCTAATGCAAGTGAGCAAATCAGAGAGCTTGTAAAATTCACAAAAATTCCAGCGGTTGAAACCTTGATGGCACTTGGAACTTTAAGAAGCGATGATATTTTTAATCTCAAAATGGCAGGCATGCATGGAAGCTATGCAGCCAACATGGCTTTAAGCGAGTGTGATTTGCTTGTGAGTGTAGGAGCGAGATTTGATGATAGGATTACAGGAAAAACAAGTGAATTTGCTAAACATGCGACTATAGTTCATGTTGATATTGATCCTAGTTCTATTTCAAAGATTATCAATGCACATTATCCTATAGTAGGAGATATTAAAGAAGTTCTTAAAGAGCTTTTAGAAGAGCTTAAAAAGGAAAATTTTAATACAACTTTTAAAGAATGGCATGAAACTTTAAAGCGTTATAATGAACTTTATCCACTTTCTTATAAAGATAGCAATGAGGTTTTAAAACCACAATGGGTGATTGAAGAATGTGCGAAAATGGCTCCTGATGCAAGGATTATTACCGATGTGGGTCAGCATCAAATGTGGGTAGCGCAGTTTTATCCTTTTAATCATCCGAGACAACTTGCAACAAGCGGAGGGCAAGGAACTATGGGATATTCTTTACCTGCTGCTTTGGGTGCAAAGCTTGCTGTGGGTGAAGAAGTGGTGATTAATTTCGTAGGCGATGGATCAGTTTTAATGAATATCCAAGAGCTTATGACTGCTCATGAGTATGGTATAAAAACTATAAATATTATTTTAAATAATGCCTTTTTAGGTATGGTAAGGCAGTGGCAAAGTATGTTTTATAAAGAGCATTTTTCACAAACAGATCTAAGCACTCAGCCTGATTTTACCAAAATCGCTCAAGGTTTTGGTTGCGAAGGTTATGAAATTTCAAGTAAAGAAGAATTTATTCAAGCTTTTAGTCAAGCTTTAAAAAGTGATAAAACCTCTCTTTTAAATGTAAAAATTGATCGCTTTGAAGATGTTTTACCTATGGTGCCTGCAGGTGGTGCGATTTATAATATGATTTTACCAAAGGCAAAGGATAGACAATGAGAAGGGTTTTATCGGTAATTGTTTTAAATGAGCATGGGGTTTTATCGCGTATAGTAGGACTTTTTTCAGGAAGAGGTTATAATATTGACTCGCTTACAGTAGCACCTTTGGAAAATAAAGAATTTTCGCGTATTAATATAGTCACTTCAGGAAATGAAAGAACTTTTGAGCAGATAGTCAAACAACTTCATAAGCTTATCCCTACTTATAAGGTGATAGAGAGTGAAGAATTTATTGATAAAGAAATGGCTTTGGTGAAAATTCCTTTAAAAGAAAATTTAGGTGGTTTTGATGCCGTTTTGAAAGCTTATAATGGTACTATTGCAAATAGCAATGAGAATTTTTTGTTTTTAATGGTTGTTGATGATGCAAATCGCATTGATAATTTTTTAAAAACAATTAAAAAATACAATCCTAGTGATATAGTTCGCAGTGGATCTGTTTTGATGGAGATTAAATGAAATTAAGTGAAATAGCAGAATTTTTAAGTTTAGAATATAAAGGTGAAGATGTAGAAATCAGTGCTTTAAATTCTTTATTGAAAGCAAATTTTACAGAGCTTACTTATTGTGATGGTGAGAAAAATACCAAAGATATACCTCACACAGGAGCTGCTGCTATTTTAGTATCTAAAGAATATGAAAATTTAGTACCTAAAGATACTAAAGCTTTGATTACTCAAAGTCCACATTTAAGTTTTGCTTTTTTAAGCAAGCTTTTTGCTAAACCTTTGATAAGCACAGCTAAAGAAAAAGTACAAAATATTGCAAAAAGCGCAAGAATCATGCCTAATGTTTATATAGGTGATAATGTAAATATCGGTGAAAATGTAATCATTATGGCAGGGGCTTATATCGGTGATAATGTCAGCATTGGTGATGAGAGTATTATCCATCCTAATGTAGTTATTTATAATGACACTAAAATCGGTAAAAAATGTCATTTGCTTGCCAATTGTGTAATAGGAAGCGATGGTTTTGGTTATGCACACAATAAAAATGGTGAACATTATAAAATTTATCATAATGGCAATGTGATTTTAGAAGATTTTGTAGAAGTAGGGGCTTGCACGACTATAGATAGAGCAGTTTTTGATAGTACTATTATCAAAGCAGGCACTAAGGTAGATAACCTTGTTCAAATCGGACATAATTGCAATATAGGTCAAAATTGTATCATTGTGGCGCAAACTGGAATTTCAGGTTCAAGTGAACTAGGACGTAATGTTGTTATGGGTGGGCAAAGCGCAACGAGTGGACATTTAAAAATAGGCGATTTTAGTACTATAGCTGCAAGAGGCGGTGTGAGCAAAAATTTAGAAGGTGGGCGTGTTTATGGTGGTTTTCCTATCATGCTTCAAAAAGATTGGCTAAAACTTCAAGCTAAAATAGCGATAAATTTTAAAGAAAAATCACAAGATTAATATTGCATCGCCATAAGAGTAAAAGCGATATTTTTCTTTTATGGCGAGTTCATAAAGTTTTAAACACTGTTCTCTACCGATAAAAGCTGAAACTAGCATGATAAGTGTAGATTTTGGTAAATGAAAATTAGTTAAAAGATGATTTTGTCTTATAGGTGGGTTTTGCGGGTGTAAAAAAAGATCACAAAAACCACTTTTTGTTTTAGTTCTTGCATAATATTCTATAGTTCTTGTTACTGTTGTTCCTACGCCTAAAATAGCTTGTTTAGAATCTATAATTTCACATGCTTGCTGCGGAATATTAAAAAATTCGCTATGCATTTTATGCTCTTGTATATTTTCACATTCCACGCTTTTAAAGGTTCCAGCTCCTACATGTAAGGTTAAATGATAAATTTCGTGTTTTTTTCTTAAATTTTCAAGCATAGTCTCACTAAAATGTAAACTTGCAGTTGGAGCAGCCACTGCTCCTAAATTTTTAGCAAAGATACTTTGATAGTCTTTTAAGTCATTTTTTTCATCTTTTCTTTTAATATAGGGTGGTAAAGGTATATGCCCTATCTTGTCAAGCAGGTTGTAAAGACTTTCAGTATTTAAAATTTTATCATTTTGAAAAAATTGGATTTTGCGAAGACCATCGTCTAAGAGTTCTACAACGCGTGCTTTTAAATCCTCTTTAAAATATAAGAGTTCATCTTTTTTGACACGTCCTTTAATTTGTACTAAAAAAAGTAGCTCTTGAGAATTTAACAAAGGTTGATGTAAGAAAAGTTCTATTTTTCCTCCGCTTATTTTATTTCCATAAATTCTTGCTTTGATAACTTTGGTATCATTGAAAAAAATCGCACAGTTGGGTAAAAAGTCTTGTAAATTTTTAAAAGTAGTGTGAAAAATTTCTTTGTTTTTGCGGTTAAAAACCAAAAGTCTAGCGTCTTCTTTCGGGTTTGCAGGATAGTTGGCTATGAGTTCATCGGGCAAGGTGTAATCATAGCTTGAAAGAAGTAAGTCTTTATTCATCACTTTCTTTATCTTTTGTGGCAGGATTTACCTTTTGAACAATTAAAATAGAAAGTCCATAAAGTCCGCAAAGTGGTCCTGCCATTAAAAATTGAGATAAAACATCAGGTGGAGTCATAAAGGCTGAAAAAACAAAAATAACTAAAACAGCTATGCGAAAATGGCGTTTTAAAAAACTATCATCTATAAGTCCGATTTTAGCAAAGAAAAAGGCAATTACAGGCATTTCAAAAGCTAAGCCAAAAGCCACAACAACTTTTGTAAAAAAATCTACATAAGTTCCTATGGTAATCACAGGATTAAAATCTTCATTTAAACCAAAATTAATCAAAAATTTAAAAGCTAAAGGTACTACAACAAAATAGCAAAAACAAGCTCCTAAAGCAAACATAATGCTTGCAAAGCTAACAAAAGGCACCACAAGGCGTTTTTCATTATCATAAAGTCCTGGAGCTATAAATTTCCAAAATTGCCAAAAAATTACAGGTAGAGAAAAGATAAAGGCTGCAAAAAAACTAACTTTCATTGCAGTAAATAAGGCTTCTTGTACTTCAATCACATTCACATGTTTGGCTACTTCGGGTAAAACAGCTATAAGTGGAGCTTTTAAAATATCTAAAATATAGCTTCGTAGAGCAAAACATACAATAAACATAACTACAATGCAAGCAACGCTTATAAAAAGGCGTTTTCTAAGTTCTATTAAATGAGGTCTTAATTCTTCAAACATTTATTTTTCCGTTTTATCTTGTGTTTCTAATTTACTAAGATTTGGCTTTTCTTCTGTATTTAAATTTTTTCCAATAGGATTATTTTTATCATCTCTGCTATCAAAGGTTAAATCTACCTTTGTTTTATCTAAAATATCTCTTTTAAGGTCATCAAATTCTTCAAAGCTAAGTTTTTTGCGTATATTTTCATTAGTGCTTGAAAATTCATCTTTGTATTTTTTAGCTTCTTCTTTTAAGTCATTGATGCGTATTTCTTTTTCTATGCTTGATTTTGCATCATCTATGTTGCGTTTTACAGCCTTTAGAATTTTTGCTATTTGTACTATAGCTTCTGGAAGTTTATCGGGTCCTAAGACTAAAATCGCTACAACTAAAATAACTATAATTTCACCAAAACTCATTAATCATTACTCTTTGAAATTTGATATTTTAAATAAATATTTTACTTAAAAAACTTAAATTTAAGATGAGAGATATAAAGCAAGTTCATCGCTAATGAGAAAATTAGGATTAAAATATCTTTTATTTTTGTAAAAAAGTTTTTTTTCTTTTAATAATATATTTATTTTGTCTTTTTGCCATTGATTGAGTTTTGTTTCATCAATCCCTACTATACTCCTAAGTCCCAAAAATAGGTGCTCTAAATTCAAGTCTTTAGAATTTAGTTGCTCTATAGATCTAAAAGTAGGATTTTTTATATAATTGTTTAAATTTTTTGCTGTATAAAAACGCTTATTTTCATAAAATCCTACTGCACTTAATCCACAAGCTAGGTAGTTTTTTCCTTGCCAATAAGCAAGATTATGTTTGCAAATTTGAGATTTAGTTTTTGAAAAATTGCTGATTTCATATTGGAAAAAACCAAGTTTTGAGAGTTGTTTGATAAAAAATTTCATTAAATTAGGAGCATTTTTTTTAAAATGTTCTTTTTTGGCAAAGGCTGTGTTTGATTCTATGGTTAAATTATAAGCGCTAAGGTGTGTGATTAAAGCCTTGATTTGTTTTAAGTGTAAGAGTTCAAATTCAAGCATTTTTTTATTGTCTAATTTCGTATCGTAAATAAGATCTAAATTGATATTTTTAAAACCTACTTTATTTGCATTTTCTAATGCTTTGATAATTATTTCTTGATTGTGAATTCTTCCAAGAAAGTGAAGTTTTTTAGGATGAAAACTTTGAGCTCCAAAAGAAATACGATTAACTCCTAGATTTTTCATATTTTTAAGCCAATTTAATGTTGCTGAGTTGGGATTAGCTTCGCATGAAATTTCTACATTTTTATCTAGTAAGGAATGTAAAATTTTAAAAATATCTTCATAATTATACGCATCGACACAACTTGGAGTTCCTCCGCCTATAAATAAGGTTTTAATTTGATTTGATTGAATGTTGAATTGTTTTAATTGAAAAATAATATCTTCTTTTAAAGCCTGAAAATAGGCTTTTTCATAATCATTTTTTTTCAAACTTGTAAAAGCGCAATAATTACATTTGCTTTCACAAAATGGAATATGGATATAAAAATGCATAAAAATCCTAAAATATTTTATTAAATTTTTAATGTATTTTAATAAAAATTTGATTTGATTTAGGTTAAAATCATATCCTTGAAATTTAAGGAAAAATATTGTGGAAAACGAGAAAAATTATAGACCAAATGTTGCAGCTATTGTTTTATCAAGTTCTTATCCTTTTGAGTGTAAGATTTTTATAGCTAAAAGAAGTGATATGGATAATATTTGGCAATTTCCACAAGGAGGCATTGATAAAGGTGAAAGTGCCAAAAACGCTTTATTTAGAGAACTAAAAGAAGAAATAGGCACCGATGAGGTTGAAATCATTACTGAGTATCCAGAATGGTTGAGTTATGATTTTCCGAGTAAAATTGTTAAAAAAATGTATCCTTATGATGGGCAAATTCAAAAATATTTTTTAGTGCGTTTAAAACATGGTGCTACAATCAATATCAATACCAAGTATCCTGAATTTGATGATTATCAATTTGTGAGTGTTAAACAAATTTTTGAAATGATTAATCATTTCAAAAAAAATATTTATGTTAAAGTGATCAAATATTTTGAAGAGAAAGGTTATATCTAAAATGCTTATAGTTCAAAAATATGGTGGAACAAGCGTTGGAACACTTGAGCGTATCGAAGCAGTAGCTAATAGGGTTATCCAAAGTGCGCAACAGGGTAATCAACTTGTTGTTGTAGTATCTGCAATGAGTGGGGTGACAAATATTCTTATCGAGCAAGCTGAATATTTTAGCAAAACTCCTAATGGTAAGGATATGGATATGCTTTTAAGTAGTGGAGAGCGTGTAACAAGTGCTTTGCTTTCTATTGCTTTAAATGAAAAGGGTTATCCTGCTATATCATTTTCTGGAAGAAAAGCAGGAATTATTACGGATAGTGTTTTTACAAAGGCAAGAATTCATCATATTGATACAAAAGCGATAAAATCAGAACTTCAAAATGGTAAAATAGTCGTTATAGCGGGTTTTCAAGGTGTAGATGAGGAAGGTAATGTAACTACCTTAGGGCGTGGTGGAAGCGATTTAAGTGCTGTGGCGGTAGCAGGTGCCTTAAATGCGGATTTGTGTGAAATTTATACCGATGTTGATGGGGTTTATACAACAGATCCAAGAATTGAACCAAAGGCAAAGAAATTGGATAAAATTTCTTATGAAGAAATGCTTGAACTTGCAAGTTTGGGTGCAAAAGTTTTGCAAAATCGCTCTGTAGAGCTTGCAAAAAAATTAAATGTTAATTTAGTAACTAGAAGTAGTTTTAACAATAACGAAGGAACAATGATAACAAAGGAAGATGGAATGGAACAAGCTTTAGTAAGTGGTATTGCTTTGGATAAAAATCAAGCAAGAGTAACTTTAAGAAATGTAGAAGATAAGCCTGGAATCGCAGCTGAAATTTTTTCTGTTTTAGCAAATGAAAATATTAATGTAGATATGATTATACAAAATGTTGGAGTTGATGGTGCTACAAATTTGGGTTTTACGGTTCCTCAAAATGAACTTGAATTAGCCAAAAATGCTATGCAAAAAATTTTAAGCTCAAAAACAACTATAGAAAGTGATAGTGCTGTAGTAAAAGTTTCTATAGTCGGCGTAGGCATGAAGTCACATTCAGGAGTGGCAAGTAAAGCTTTTAAAGCTTTAGCTGATGAAGGGATTAATATCGGTATGATTTCTACTAGTGAAATAAAAATTTCGATGATAGTTCATGAAAAATACGGAGAGCTTGCAGTTAGAGCACTACATGAGTGCTACGGACTTGATAAATAAATGAGTGATTTTTTAAGTTTTACCCTTGAAAATATCCGCAATGGCGGAGCTTTTATGGCATGGTTAGAGTCGCGTCGTTTAGAATGGGCTCCTTTGATGGCTGCAAGACTTAAATATCTTTTAGAGGGACGCACTTTTGTCTTAATGTGCGATGAACAAAGATCTTGGTATGAAGAGTATTTTTTAAAAAATATAAATTCAAAATCCGCTCGTCCCATGCTTCCTTTTGTGTCGTTAAATTCTTTATGCAAGAAGAAAGTGCAAAGTTCAGAAGATATAGCTTTGCTTAATGACTTGCTTGACATTTCTTTTCCTAATGGTTATGTGTATTTTTATATAGGAAGTGCTTCTGATAATAAATCTTTAATCGCTAAATCAAGAGATGATAGTTTATTGTGGCTTTTTGATGAGCAGTTACAAGATAGTTTTTATTTAAATTCTAAAGATAAAGACTTGGATATCAAGCTTATTAGTTTATATCAACTTTTTGATGTAAGTTTGGATGCAATATTATTTTCCAAGGTGCAATTAGGATAAATATTTTGTTTATTAGTAAGATTATTATCAGTGAAGATTTTTTGGGTATTAAAGAAGAAATGATTCATAATTTTGGTATGAAAAAATTAAGATTTTTTATGCCTCAAAATGAGTTTTTACTTGATGATGCAAGAGCAGTTGAAAAAGAAAGTTATATTGCAGAAACTGAAGAAAAAATTATTGTTTTAATGGCAGATTCTTATAGGATAGAAGCACAAAATTTTTTACTTAAACTTCTTGAAGAACCTCCAAAACATATTAAATTTCTTATCGTAGTACCTTCTAAAAATTTACTTTTACCTACTATAAAATCACGTCTTATTTGTGAAAAAAGAAAAGTTGAAAAGGAAGTTAAAAAACTTGATTTAGATCTTAAAAGAATGGATTTAAAAATGCTTTTTGATTTTTTACAAAAAAATGAAAATTTGGATAAAAATGAACTTATGGATCAAATCGCATTACTTGCTAAAGAATGTGTAAAATATAAAGATTTTAATGCTGAAGAATTAGAGTTTTTTTATGAAAGCTATGAGCTTGCAAAATTAAATTCTAAAAGCGGGGTGCTTTTGGCTACTCTTTTGCTAAATTACTATACAAAGAAATAAAATGAAATTTTTTAAAATCAATCCAAATACTGATTTTAATCTACTTTGTTCTTTTATAAACCCTCATAAAATGGGACAAAAGATCATGAGTGAAAAAACAAAAACTCATTATATTTTAATTAAAGATATTTCTACTCCTGCAGCAAATATTTTAAAACAAGATGCTTTAAGAGTAGGAGCTGAGCTTATTACTCATAAAGAAGTAATTACTGCAAAAATCACTCGTTCAAATGCACTTTTAATGGCAAATAAAGAACAAATTCAAAAGCTTATTGCTAAAGAAAAACTTCAAGATTTTGGACTTAAAAATTTGGCTCTTTTTTTGCAAAAAGATTTTTTAAAACCGAAAAAAGCTGAGCTTATGGCGGTTATTAATGTCAATGAAGACAGTTTTAATGCAAAAAGTCGTGTGAGTGAAGAAGACTTTGAAAAAAGGCTTAATGATTTTCTTGTTTTAGAACCTGAGTATATCGATATAGGTGCGGTAAGCTCAAGACCTGGGAGTGAGTATTGTGGTAAGGAAGAGGAATTTAGAAGGCTAAAAAAAGTACTTGATTTAATTTATGAAAAAAATTATTATGAAAAAGCAATTTTTAGTTTAGATAGTTTTGATGAATATTGTCTAGAATATGCCTTAAATAAGGGTTTTAAACTCATTAACGATATTACAAGTTTAAGAAATCTTAATTTAGCTAAACTTGCAAGTAAATATCAAGCCAAGTATTGTTTAATGCACATGCAAAACAATCCAAATAACATGCAAGATAATCCTTTTTATGAAGATTTGCTCGATGAGATGACTTTGTTTTTTAAAGAAAAACTTGAACTTTTAGAAAGTTTTGGAGTAAAAGAAAGTATTTTAGATGTAGGTATTGGCTTTGGAAAGAGTGCGGAGCATAATATGATTTTAATCAAACACTTAGAACATTTTTTACAATTTAACAAACCTTTGCTTATAGGTGCAAGTCGCAAAAGTGTGATTAATGTGTATTTTCAAAGTAAGATTAAAGATCGTTTAGCGGGAACTTTGTATTTGCATTTAAAGGCTTTTGAAAATGGTGCTAGTATTATAAGAGTGCATGATTTATATGAGCACAAACAACTTTTTGCTTTAGCACAGGCAATGGATAATATAGGAGTTTAGATGAAAAAAGAAGAGTATTTAGAAAAAGTTGCTTTAGCAAATTTGTGGATGAGGGCATATTATGAAAAAGATGAACCTTTGGCTAGCGATGAAGAGTATGATGCTTTAATCAGAGAATTAAGAGTTTTTGAAGAACAAAACAAAGATGAAATTTCAAAAGACTCTCCAACACAAAAAATAGCTCCTATCATACAAAGCGAGTTTAAAAAAATAGCTCATTTAAAGCGTATGTGGTCGATGGAAGATGTGTTTGATGAAAAGGAGCTAAGAGCTTGGGCAAAACGCGCAAAATGTGAAAAAAATTTTTTTATAGAGCCTAAATTTGATGGGGCAAGTTTAAATTTACTTTATGAAAATGGTAAGTTAGTAAGCGGTGCCACTAGAGGTGATGGTGAAGTGGGTGAGGATATAACGTTTAATGTTTTTGAAATAGAAAATATACCTAAAAGTATAGCTTATAAAGACAGAATAGAAATTCGTGGTGAAGTAGTGATTTTAAAAGATGATTTTGAGAAAATCAACGAAAAAAGAGCCCTTTTAAATCAAAGTTTATTTGCTAATCCACGCAATGCTGCAAGTGGGAGTTTAAGGCAACTTGACACAAGTATTACTAAAGAAAGAAATTTAAAATTTTATCCTTGGGGGGTAGGAGAAAATACTTTAAATTTTAGCAAACATAGTGAAGTGATGAATTTTGTTAGAGAGCTTGGTTTTTTAAAAGATGATTTTATAAAGCTTTGTACTAATTTAGATGAAGTTTTAAAAGCTTATGGTGAGCTTTTAGCTCTAAGAGAAAAAAAGCCTATGATGATGGATGGAATGGTGGTAAGAGTAGATGATCTTGAACTTTGTAAAGAGCTAGGTTATACAGTGAAATTTCCAAAATTTATGGCCGCTTTTAAATTTCCTGCACTTGAAAAAACCACACGTTTAATGGGGGTAAATTTACAAGTAGGAAGAAGTGGTGTGATTACTCCTGTGGCAGTTTTAGAGCCTGTAAATTTAGATGGAGTTGTAGTAAAATCAGCCACACTTCATAATTTTGATGAGATTGCAAGGCTTGATGTTAAAATCAATGATTTTGTAAGCGTGATAAGAAGTGGTGATGTCATACCTAAAATTACTAAGGTTTTTAAAGAACGCAGACAAGGTTTGGAAATGGAAATTTTACGGCCTAAACTTTGTCCTACTTGTCAAAGCGAACTTTTAGATGAAGGAACCTTAATAAAGTGTCAAAATATTGATTGTGAAGATAGACTTGTAAATTCTATCATTCATTTTGTTTCTAAAAAATGTCTTAATATAGAGGGGCTTGGAGAAAATATCGTAGAACTTTTATACAAACACAAAAAAATTACTACACTTGAGAGTATTTTTCATTTAAAATTTAGTGATTTTGAAGGTTTAGAAGGCTTTAAGGAAAAGAAAATCAAAAATCTTTTAAATGCTATAGAACAAGCCAAAGAATGTGAGCTTTTTCGTTTTATTACAGCTTTAGGGATAGAGCATATTGGTGAAGTTGCGGCTAAAAAGCTAAGTTTGAGTTTTGGTAAAGAATGGCATAAACAAAATTTTGAAACTTATGTAAATTTAGAAGGTTTTGGAGAGCAAATGGCTTTAAGTCTTTGTGAATTTACGCGTGTTAATCTTATAAGAATTGATGAGTTTTATAAACTTTTAAATTTGAAAGTAGAGAAACTTGAAGTAAAAAGTGATAGTGTGATTTTTGGTAAAACTTTTGTGATTACAGGTACTCTTTCACGTCCAAGGGATGATTTTAAAGCTTTGATAGAAAAATTTGGAGGCAAGGTAAGTAGCTCTGTTTCTAAAAAGACTGATTATGTGCTTTTTGGGGAAGAATCAGGCTCTAAACTTAGTAAAGCTCAAGAACTTGGAGTAAAATGTATAGATGAAAGTACTTTTAATGGGCTTATTGAAGAATAGTTTTTATGTTTTAACATTGCTTAGTCTTTTTGCTTTTTTGCTAACTTGGCAAAGAAGTGTTTTTTCTTTATTTTTTTTACTTCCTATTTTTTTAACACTTTTTTGGGAATTTTTCCTATTTCTAAAACTTAGAAAAAATATCATTAAAGAAGCTACTTTAATCAAAGGGAGTTTGTTTTATCGTATTAGTATGGGGGATTTTTTTCTTTATATTTTTAGTTTTTTCTTGGCGATTTTTGGACTTAATTCTTTATTTTTAAATTTTTTAAGTCTTGAAAAAATTGATTTTATTTTTATATTTATAATTTTACCTTTGTTGATGATATTTTTTAAAAAAGAGTTGCATTTACAATTTGTAGATAATGCTTATAACGATTTTAGAATAGTTATTATCGCTAGTTTTTTTACGGCTTTGTTTTATGCGTTTTGTGGGCTTTTTTTTTCATACAATGAATTTTTAAATTTGGAGCTTTTTTCTGAAAAAATCATCACTTATAAGAGTGCTTCTTTTATTTATTTTGATTTTTTATCTGAATTTTTATATTTTATTTCTAATTTAAAATTTTTTGTTTTTTCTTATTTTGGAAATTTAACTTTTAAAATTTTAAATTTTATTTTTAATTTTTTTAATTTTTTTATGTTTTGTTCTCTTTTAGCCTTTGTTTTTAATTTTGTTTTAAAAATAAAGTTAAAAGTAATAGTTTTATTTTTATGTTTTATTATGGTTTTAGGAAATTATTTTTTAAGAGAACAAAGAAATAATGTTTTAAAACCTGAACAAGAGCAAGTGCTTTTGTGGATGAATAATTTTGATTTTTTAAAAGATAATAACTTAAGCTTAATTCAAAAAGAAAAAGACCTCTTGAAAAAAGATCTTAAAGAACTTAAGCAAATTTTTAGAAAAAATGCTTTTGAAATAGGTATTTGGTGGTTTTCTAAAGAAAAAGAGGATTTAGAAAAAAGAATTAATGAGAGTTTAAAATGAGATTTGATTTCTTTGTTTCAAAACGTTTAAATATCAGTAGAAATAAAGCCTTAGAGCTTATAGAAAATAAAGAAGTTTTGCTTAATGGCAAAAGTTTTAAAGCTTCTTTTGATATAAAAAATTTTTTAGAAAATTTGCTAAAAAAGCAAGATTTAAGTCCAGAAGAAATTTATTTATCTAAAGAATTAAATTTAGAACTTTTGAATGAAATTTATGTTTCAAGAGCAGCTTTGAAACTAAAAAAATTTTTAGAAGAAAATAATATTGAAGTTAATCATAAAAATTGCCTTGATATAGGATCTAGCACAGGTGGTTTTGTGCAAATTTTACTTCAACATAATGCTTTAAAGATTACTGCACTTGATGTAGGAAATCAGCAGCTTCATACAAGTTTAAGAAACAATGAAAAAATAATTTTATATGAAAATACAGACTTAAGAGTTTTTAAAAGTGAAGAAAAATTTGAACTTATTACTTGTGATGTGAGTTTTATTTCTCTTATTAATTTGCTCTATTATATCAATAAATTAGCTTTAAAGGAGATTATTTTACTTTTTAAGCCACAGTTTGAAGTGGGAAAAAATATCAAAAGAGATAATAAAGGTGTTTTAAAAGATGATAAAGCAATTTTAAAAGCAAGAATGAATTTTGAAAAAGAATGCACTAAATTAGGTTGGATTTTAAAAAGTATGCAAAAATCACGTATTAAAGGAAAGGAAGGTAATATTGAATATTTTTACTACTATGTTAAAAACTAGTATTACTTCTTTGGCTATAGGTTGCTTTGATGGTATGCATTTAGGACACTTAAAGCTTGTAAAATATTTAGATGAAAATGGGGTTTTGCTAGTAATTAATAAATTTAAAGGTAATTTTCTTTGTTCAAATCATCAAAAAGAAGAAATTTCAGGAAAAAAAATTATAGAAGTAGATTTTGAAAGTATAAAATCTTTAGATGGTAAAGATTTTTTAAACTTTTTAAAAAAAGAATTTACCAATTTAAATTTTATAGTAGTGGGTTATGATTTTTCTTTTGGAAAAAATAGGGCTTATAGTGCTAAAGATATCGAGCTTTTAAGTGGGATAAAAACTGTAATAGTTGATGAATTTAGAATAGGCGGAGTAGGTGTTCATGCAAGTTTAATTAAGGATTTTTTATCAAAAGCAAATTTGCAAAAAGCAAAAGAATTTTTAGGAAGAAATTATAGTATTAAAGGAAAAATAGTTAAAGGACAAGGTTTGGGTTCTAAAGAACTTTTTGCAACTATAAATTTAGACTGCAAAAGTTATTTTCTACCTCAAAATGGTGTTTATGCTACTTTATTAAAAAGCCAAAAAAAAATTTATAAAAGTGTGAGTTTTTTAGGTATAAGATCAAGTGATGAAAATTTTGCTATAGAAAGTCATATTTTAGAAAAATTAGATGAAAATTTTACATATGGAGAATTTTTGGAGCTTGAATTTGTAGCTTTTTTGAGAGAAAATCAAAAATTTCAAGATTTAAAAAAACTTAAAAATCAAATCACCAAAGACATAAAACAAGCTCAAATTTTATTAAGGAAAAATGATGAAAGATGAACTTTTTAAACAAAGCCCTAAAAAACAGTTTGAATTTGATAAAAGTGTAGCCAGCGTTTTTGATGATATGATCAATCGCTCTGTGCCATTTTATAAAGAAAATTTAGAACTTTGCGGTAATTTGCTGGCTAAAATTTTACCTACAAATGCAAGTATTTGTGATTTGGGTTGTTCGAGTGCTAATTTTTTGATTTTTTTGGCAAATTTGAGAAAAGATTTTAAACTTTTTGGCGTGGATAATTCTACTTCTATGCTTGAAGTTGCAAAGTCAAAAACTAAGGCTTATGGGCTTGATATAAATTTTTTTGAAGCTAACTTATGTGAATTTGTTTTTTTTACTTGTGATGTTTTTATAGCAAATTATACTATGCAGTTTATTCGTCCCCCTAAAAGACAAGAATTGCTTGATAAAATTTATAAAAATTTAAATTCTAAAGGTATTTTAATTATGAGTGAAAAAATCCTTTATGAAGATGCATTTTTGTCTAAAAATATCATAGAACTTTATGCAGACTACAAGGAAAAACAAGGCTATTCTAAGTTTGAAATTGCAGCTAAAAGAGAAGCTTTGGAAAATATTTTAGTTCCTTATAGTCAAAAAGAAAATTTAAATATGCTAGAAAAGGCAGGCTTTAAGAAAATAGAAAGCATTTTTAAATGGGCAAATTTTGAAACTTTTGTAGCTTTTAAGGATTAGAATTATTTTCATCTTCCCATTCATCTTTTGGAAAACCTACTTTATAAGCATTGACACAATCTTGACTGATAATAGCTTTGTGTCTACATTCTAAACTTCTTTTTTTTGCTTCTTCAGGGTGATTTTGATAATATTCTACACTTTTGGTTTGTTCGCATGCTGTAAAAAATATACCAATAAGGCTTAAAAAAAGAGTTATTTTCATGGTAATTTTTCCTGTGTTATATTAACATCATCACTAAAAATAGAACTTTGATTGTTTTCTGTTGTTTTGGAGGGATAAATTTCAGAAGGTGTTTCTGCTATAGGTGGCAGTATAATACTTTCATTATTTTCTGAACTTTGGTTAATATCTTTTGTGATTTTTTCTTTTTTTAAATCATTTTGTTTTAAAGCTTCTAATATCTGATTATCAGATTTTTTTGGTGTGTTTGGACTGTATTTACTCTCTTCATTTGTCGGCTTAACACCAACTTTTAATGCATTAATACAATCTTCGCCAAGAGTTCCGTTTTCTTTACATTCTTTCGCTTTTTCTTTTGCTTCGCTAAGATGATTTTTGTAGTAATTTTCTGTTTTGCTATCGCAAGCTGTTATATTAATAACTATTAAAATCGTAAGTAAAATACTTAGTCTTCGCATTTATCAATCTCCTAAAATTTTTAATATCTTAGCAAACTTGTATAAAGCAACGATAAATTATTTTTCTTCATTGTAAGAAAAAATAGGTAAAGACCATTGATATTTAATAGCCAAAAGTCTTGCAACAACCCCTATGAAAAGAGTTAAAAATGTGCAAATTAGGGCATTAAGCTCAAGCCAAATTATGAGTAAATAATAGATTGCTCCTGCAATTATGGCGATTCCTGCATAAATTTCTTTTTGAAATACTAAAGGAATTCTCATACATAAAATATCTCTTAAAATTCCACCAAAAACACCAGTGATTACAGCAGCAGCAACAGCGATAATAAAACCATGATCTTGATCTATAGCTATTTGAGCACCGAGTATGCTAAAAACAACAAGTCCTATAGCATCAAGAGTTAAAAATAAAGTTTCAAGTTTGGTTACTACGCGCGGAATTTTTGTGGCTATAAGGGCGCAAAAACAGATTAAAATAATATATTCAGGGTGCTTAACCCAAGTTAAAGGATAATGTCCTAAAAGCACATCTCGTATGCTTCCGCCTCCAATTGCTGTTACGAGAGCAATAAAAATTACTCCAAAAAGATCCATTCTATGACGTCCTGCAGCTAAAGCCCCTGTCATTCCTTCTGCTGAAATACCTATGATGTAAAGGGTAGTTATGGTAAGAGTATTTATTTCCATAAAATTTATACCTTAAAATTTATCGCAATTTATTTGATATTTTTGAATATTTTCATCATTTACTTCGTGGTTTGGCACTTGATAGCATTCTTTAGATTTTGGAGTTTTGATAATTTTGATATAAAAACTTGGTATAGCAATATGATTTTTAATGTATTTTGGTTCTTTATCATAAAGTATTAAATTTAAAACTTCGATGCTTTGAAATTTTAAAGCTAAAATTCTTTCTCTTTGTTCGATTTCATTCCAAATTTTATTATTTATTTGTGCATTTTGGGGGGTGATATTACTCATTAAAAATACTGAATTTTGAGCAGCTTTACTAAAGCTAAAAGAAGCATTGGGTGCAGTGTGTCCACGTGTGTAGCTGCTATTTTTATAATCACTCCAAGTAGTGCGGTATTTTTTAGGTATATTTGTATCATCTTCAAAGCGTGGGCGTTTTTTGATTTGTTTGTCCTTTAAATTTGAAGCTTTTACTTTATAAGCAACGGCTTTTGTACCTTTAAGTTTGTAATCATAACAATTTATATAATAGAATTTATCTAAAATTTGCGAGCAATTTATATTATTAAAATAAGAAGAAAAATCAGCGCTAGGCTTATAAGGTTCTAAGGCAAAAATATTAAGAGAGATGGCAAGCAAAAAGATAAAAATTTTCATTTAAATTCCTTGATCTTTACTTTTGCAAAGATGATTTAAAAAACACTCTTTACATAAAGGTTTTTTAGCTTTACAGGTATAGCGTCCAAAAAGCACCATAGCTTGATGAAGGTAGTTAAGATTATCTTTAAATATACGTGTTAAATCCTCTTCTGTAGATTCTGGAGTTTTTGCTTTGCTAAGTCCTAAGCGGTGAGAAACTCTAAAAACATGAGTATCTACAGCCATAAAATTTGCTCCGCACCATTCAATTAAAACTACATGAGCAGTTTTTTGTCCTACACCAGCTAAAGATTTTAGTTTTTCTTCTTCAAGGGGAATTTCTCCATTAAAATTTTCACAAACTGCTTTTGCCATTTTTATAAGATTTTGTGCTTTATTATTGAAAAATGAACAAGTTTGTATATAAGTTTTAAGACTTGATAAATTGGCATTCGCAAGAGTTTTGATATCAGGATATGCTTTAAAAAGATTAGGAGTGATAAGATTAACCCTTTTATCAGTGCATTGAGCCGATAGCATCACACAGACTAAAAGTTCATAAAGATTTGAAAATTTAAGTTCTGTTACAGGTTTGTCAAAATGTTTTAAAAAAAGTTCTTTGATTTCTAAATTTCTTTTCATTTTTTAATTTTAGTTAATTAGCTTTAAACCAAGTTTAGATATAATAATTTTATATACATTTTATTAAAAAGGAAACTCAATGAAAAAAATTTCTTTAGTCGCAGCAGCTTTGATTGCAGGTGTAGCTTTAAATGCAAATGCAGCTACAATAGCCACTGTTAATGGTAAGAGTATTAGTGACACAGAAGTAAGTGAATTTTTTGCTCCTATGCTCAGAGGGCAAGAATTTAAAACTTTACCAGATAATCAAAAAAAAGCTCTTATTCAACAATATATTATGCAGGATTTAATTTTACAAGATGCTAAGAAACAGAATTTAGAGAAAGACCCTTTATATACAAAAGAACTTGATCGTGCAAAAGATGCAATACTTGTTAATGTTTATCAGGAAAAAATTTTAAATACTATTAAAATTGATGCTGCTAAAGTAAAAGCATTTTATGAACAAAATAAAGATAAATATGTAAAACCTGCAAGAGTGCAAGCAAAGCATATTTTAGTAGCTACAGAAAAAGAGGCTAAAGATATTATTAATGAACTTAAAGGTTTAAAAGGTAAAGAGCTAGATGCTAAATTTAGTGAACTTGCTAAAGAAAAATCAATCGATCCAGGTTCAAAAGATCAAGGTGGTGAGCTTGGTTGGTTTGATCAATCAACTATGGTAAAGCCTTTTACAGATGCTGCTTTTGCACTTAAAAATGGTACCATTACGACTACTCCAGTAAAAACAAATTTTGGTTATCATGTAATTTTAAAAGAAAATTCTCAAGCTAAAGGCCAAATTAAATTTGATGAAGTGAAACAAGGTATTGAAAATGGACTTAAATTTGAAGAATTTAAAAAAGTGATTAATCAAAAAGGGCAAGAACTTTTAAATAGTGCTAAAGTGGAATATAAATAATGGGTGTTTTAGACATTGTAAAAGCAGGGGTGATTAGCGGTAGTGAACTTAATAAAGTTTATGATTATGCTAAAGCAGAAAATTTTGCTATCCCAGCTGTTAATGTTGTAGGAACTAATTCTATTAATGCAGTTTTAGAGGTTGCAAAAAAAGTTAATTCTCCTGTTATTATTCAGTTTTCTAATGGTGGGGCAAAATTTTATGCAGGAAAAAATTGTCCTAATGGAGAAGTTTTAGGTGCAATTAGTGGAGCTAAGCATGTGCATTTGCTTGCTAAAGCTTATGGCGTACCTGTAATTTTGCATACTGATCATGCTGCAAGAAAGCTTTTACCTTGGGTTGATGGGCTTATTGAGGCAAATGCTGAATATAAAAAAAATCATGGGCAAGCTTTATTTAGTTCTCATATGCTTGATCTTAGTGAAGAAAATTTAGAAGAAAATCTTAATACTTGTGAGGTTTATCTTCAAAAACTTGATATTTTAGGTGTGGCACTTGAAATAGAACTAGGCTGTACAGGGGGTGAAGAAGATGGGGTAGATAATACAGGTATTGATAATTCCAAGCTTTACACTCAGCCTGAAGATGTAGCTTTAGCTTATGAAAGACTTGGAAAAATCAGTGATAAATTTTCAATTGCAGCAAGTTTTGGAAATGTACATGGGGTTTATAAACCAGGAAATGTTAGTTTGCAACCTGAAATTTTAAAAAATTCACAAAAATTTGTTAAAAATAAGTTTAATTTAAACAATGATAAGCCTATAAATTTTGTATTTCATGGCGGTAGTGGTAGTGAATTAAAAGATATTAAAGATGCGGTGAGTTATGGTGTAATTAAGATGAATATTGACACGGATACTCAATGGGCTTTTTGGAATGGAGTGCGTGAATATGAACTTAAAAATAGGGCTTATTTGCAAGGACAAATTGGAAATCCAGAGGGCGATGATAAGCCAAATAAAAAATACTATGATCCGCGTGTTTGGTTAAGAGGTGGTGAAGAGAGCATGATAAAGCGTCTTGAAATTGCTTTTGAAAATTTAAATTGTATTAATAAAAACTAAGTCTTTAAAGGCTTAGTTTGATTTTGTTTTAAAAATTTTTATTAAGCTAAGTAGTGATTTTTAAAATAAATTTTTAATGGGGTATTGGTTTTATGGATATCAAGTCAGATGAAATTTCAGAACTTGTTTTACCTGAAGGTAAAGATGTAAGAGGTTCTTTCGTTTATTTAAAAATTATTTTTATTCCAGCTTTTCTTTATATTTTAATTTTATTGGGTTATTTTAATGTAATTGATTTTAAAGTTGAATTGCATACAGTTGTTATGACAGGTGTAGTTTTTTTTACAGCATTGATTTTTGCTAGACATAGTGCCGAGTATGCTTATAGTATTTTTGAACAGCAAAAAGATGAATTTAAGCAAGTCTTAAAAAGACATATTATGAGACATTTTCTTGTCATAGGTAAAGATACAAAATCAAATGCAAATTTTGATGACTTTGCTTATGCATATATTAAAGGTGCGAGAAATGAGAATTTTGCTAGCATAGGTTCAGCAATTTTTCCAATGATGGGAATTTTGGGAACTTTTATAAGTATAGCTTTTTCAATGCCAAATTTTAATTCTAGTGATACAGCTGCTTTAGAACAAGAAATTGCAGATTTATTAAGTGGAGTAGGCACTGCTTTTTATGTTTCAATTTATGGAATTTTTCTTGCGTTATGGTGGATGTTTTTTGAAAAATATGGCAAAAGCAAAATCGAACGTTTATTAAATCGTCAAAAAAATGCTACAAGTGGGTTTTTTTGGACGAAAGAAGAGCTTGATCAAAGATATTTAAGCGAGAGTTTACAACACTTTGAAAAAATTGGAGCGATTTTTAAACAAGTTAGTAATAATGATTTTTTTACAGAACTTGATCATGCTATTGATAGAAAATTTGGTATTTTTCAAGATATGTTAAATGTAGAAGAAAAAGCTATTAGATTAAGTAGCGAGTATATCAAACAAACTATGGGTGAGCTTAGTAAAGCACAAAGAGATCAACGCGATCTTGGAAAACTTTATAGTGAAATGTTAAATGGTATAGGTTTGTTAAATCAAAATTTAAAAGAAATCAACACAAGAATGTCAGAGCAATATAATCGCTTACTTGATATTAGCAGTGATAAAATTCATCATCTTGATAAGACTTTAAATGCATTTGATGAAAAAATAGATCGTTTTGGTAAAAATTTTGAACTTTATGAGAAAGCAATGTTAGAAAATCAAGAAAAGATTTTTGAAGGATTTAAAACAAGTTTATTTGAAGGTATGCATAAATTTAAAGAAGTGTACGAAGAAGAAAAAAGCATTGATGCTAAAATTAAAATGATGGATGAGCTTAAAAAGGAAATGAAAGCACTTGATGAAGAAACAAGTCAAATGATAAACAAGCTTTCTGGAGATGAGAATCAGAACAAAGAAAATGAAACTAATCAAATTTCAGAATTTAAAACTGAAAACGAAAGTCAAGTAGAAATATTTGAGCAAGAAAGTAATAATGACTTAAAAAATGAAAATAAAGAAAACAAATGAAAAATGAGTCAAAAGAAGATAGTAATTTTTGGATAGCTTATGCTGATTTAATGGCAGGATTGCTATTTGTTTTTATTTTGTTAATAGGTGCTATTGTTGTAAAATATGTTTTAACTCAAAGTGATTTAAAAGAGATTAAAGATAATCTTAATAAACAAGAAGCACGTTTAGAAGAAAGTAAAGAAGAACTTAGAAATAAAGAAGCCATAGTGTTTAAACTAAGTTCTGATTTAAATAATGCTTCCAATGCTTTAAATCTTGTCAATTCTCAAAAAGCAGAATTAGAGGCTAATATTACAAGTTATAAACAGTTAAGCAAGGATTTAAACTCAACTTTAGATAGCAAAGATAAACAAATTTTAATTTTACTTGGACAATTAGAAAAAAAAGATGAGGAGTTTAAAAATTTGCAAGAAGACTTTCAAAAAGCTAGAGAAAAAGTACAAAATCTTAGCTTAATTCGTGAAAATTTAAGCAAAGAATTACAAAGTAAGCTTGATAATAATATTACTATAGATGAAAAGACAGGTTCTATTTCTTTGCCAGCTGAAGTACTTTTTGATAAAGATTCTTATGTTTTAAAAAATGAAGCAAAGGCAAGTTTAAGGAAAATTTTAAGTGAATATTTTGATGCTATTCTTGAAGATCCAAAAATTCTTGCTAATATTGAAAATATTATTATCGAAGGGCATACCGATAGTGATGGATCTTATATTTATAATTTAGATTTATCACAAAAAAGAGCATATGAGGTGATGAATTTTATCTATACTTTTTATAAAAATGATAAACTTCAAAAGCTTTTAATGGCAAGCGGGCGTTCTTTTTCAGATCCTGTGTTTATCAATGGGATTGAAGATAAAGACAAGAGTCGTCGTATAGAGATAAAATTTAGCATTAAAAATGACAATGCTTTAAAAGATATAGAAAAATTCTTTGAATTTCATTAAAACAATCAGCCCTATACAAAAGATAAATTTTAATGGGTTTGAATTTTATGTTAAAAGAGATGATTTATTAGGAGAGATTAATGGAAATAAAGCTAGAAAACTTGCATTTTATTTTCATCAAGAATATCCTAAAAATCAATGTTTTATAAGTTATGGTGGAACTCAAAGTAATGCTTTAGCAGCATTAAGTATTTTTGCTAAACAAAGATCTTATAAGCTTATTTTTGCTTGTGAAAAAATTTCTGCTTTTCTTAAAAATAATCCTTGTGGAAATTATGCCTTAGCTTTAAAAAATGGTGTAAAGTTTGTAGAAAATGTTCATTCTTTATCTTTGAAACAATTCGCTTTATCTTTATGTAAAAAAGATGATATTTTTATAGATCAAGGTATAGCGAATTTAAAAGCCCAATATGGTTATATAGAACTTGCTCAAGAAATTCAAGTGCAAAGTCAAAGTTTAAAGCTTGATTTTGATATTTTTTTACCTTCAGGCACAGGTACTTCAGCAGCATTTTTGGCAAGGTATTCTAAATTTAAAGTTTTTACTTGTGCTTGTGTAGGTGATATTCAATATCTTAAAAAACAAATTTTAACATTGGTTCCAAATTATGATTTTTCTAATTTAGAATTTTTGACAAGCGATAAAAAATATCATTTTGCTAAACCCTATAAAGAATTTTACGAGCTTTATATGGATTTTAAGATAAAGTGTAATATAGAATTTGATTTACTTTATGATATTTTAGGGTTAAGCATGGTATTAAAAAAAGAATGGAAAAAACCTTTGCTTTATATACATCAAGGTGGAATTTTAGGAAATTCCACTATGTTAGAGAGATATAAATTTAAAAAATTAGTTTAAAATTCCATAGATAAAAATGATTAAAATAATCAAAGGTACTATATATTTTACATAATAAAACCAAATTCCAAACCATGAACTTTTAAGTGTATTGTTATTGCTAAGTTCTTTTAGACTTTCTTGTTTGCCTAAAATCCAACCTACATAAATACAGCAAAAAAATGCAGTTAAAACAAACAAAATATTTCCACTAATGAAATCAAAACTATCAAAAATATTTTTTTCTTTGATGATAACAATATCACGCCAAGGCCCATAAGTTAGAATACAAGGAAGATTGCCAAGTATGAAGATAAACCCTAGAGTTAGGTTAATAGAAAGATTTTTAGAATATTTAAATTTTTCTTCTAATACGCTAATAATAACTTGATAAATTGGCAAGCTTGTGGTTAAAGCTGCAATCAAAAGTAAGACAAAAAATAAAATACACACAATGGTGCCAAAATGGATATGAGAAAATGCTATAGGCAAAGTTTCAAAAACCAAAGAAGGTCCGCTATCTGGAGCAAGTCCTGCTGAGAAAAGTGCTGGAAAAATCATAAAACCAGCCAAAACAGCTATGATAGTATTTAAAACTCCTGTATAAATAGCGGTTTTTGCCATATTTTCATTTTTATTAAGATGAGATGAAAGTGTTATCATTACCCCAAAACCTAGGGATAAAGCAAAAAAGACTTGCCCTAAAACATCGATTAAAAGCTTTGGTGATAAAATTTTACTAAAATCAGGTTCAAGATAAAATTTAACTCCAGCTATAGCTCCATCAAGGGTTAAATTGCGTCCAACAACAATAATAAGACAGATAAATAATAAAGGCATTAAAAATTTTACGGATTTCTCTATGCCATCTATAATGCCTCTTTTTAAAATAATATAATTAATAATTACAAAAACAGTGGTAAAAATACCAATCCCCAAAGGATTGAAGGCTATTTTGTCGTTAAAAAACTGATGAGTAAATTCTTTGCTTACTACATTGCCAAGGCTAAAATTCCCTAGGGTTAATTCCCAAATATAAACTAAAACCCATCCTCCAAGTACCATATAGTAAGCCATTATGCCAAAGCTTCCTAAAAGTCCCATATATCCAATACTTTGCCATTTTTGTTTAAAAGCATCTACGCTATTTGTCATCGCTTTTCTGCCTATGACATTTTCAACTAAAATAACAGGAATGCCTATGATAATCATGGCTATACAAAAAACTAATACATAAGCACCGCCACCATTTTCTCCTACAAGATAGGGAAAACGCCAAGTTGCTCCAAATCCTATGGTTGCTCCAGCAACTGTTAGAATATAAGTTAGTGTGCTACTCCATGTTTGTCTTTGCATGATTATCCTTTCGAAAAAGAACTATTTTACCTAAAAATAACTTTAAAAAATTATAACTTATCCATATAACTCATATCATAAGTATTTTTTAAACGTTTATATATGGTTTCATGCCAATTTTGAGATATGAGAGTGTTTAATTTTTCTAATTTATCAAGTAATTTTGGATTTTGCTTAAAAATTTGATTTGGGGAATAAAAAAGTTGATTAAGCTCAAATATACTAAGTGAAATAGAATTTTTTTCTAGAATTTTAATATTTTCAGATTTTTGTATTCGTCCAATTTGTAAAACTCTATAGTACCATCCACTCAAGCCAGTCTTAAAAATCTCATGTGTAAAATTTGGATTATTGTGAATTTTTGAAATTTTTACACAAGGTTTTCTAGGTTCGCTTACTTGTAAAATAGCATTTGAAAATTGATGTATATCACCTATGCAAACATTTTGTTCATTAAGCCCATTGATACTTAAATTTTCACCCATTGAGCCAAAATTTAGCTTTTTATTAAGAAATCTTTCCCATATAGGATAGTTTTGACAAGAGTTGGCAAAAATAGCTTTATGGTAGCCTCCATGATGAATTTTATCAGCTATCTGATCATCTAAAATACCTAGAAAATCAATTTGTGTTTTTTCTAGGTAAATATCTTTAATAAATGCGCTTTGGAAATTTTTATAGTTTTTAATTTTTCCTATTTGTAAGCTTTGAATTATCATGGTTGTAATTTTTTTAATAAATCATTAGCACTGATAAAACCTGTAATTTTCAATTTTTCTTTTCCATTTTCAAAGAAAATTAAAACGGGTGGGCCAAATACATTAAATTCTTTCATGATTTTGATTTGCTCATTGTTATTTTCACTTACATCAACTTTAATAAGTTTATAATTTTGCATTTTTTGTATAATTCTTTTATCGCTAAATGTCAGCTCATCTAAAAGTTTGCAATTTTCGCACCAAGATGCGGTAAAATCAAGCATTAAAGGTTTTGTACTTTTTTGTATTTCTCGTTTTAATTGTTCAAGATCATTAATATAATCATAATTTAAAGTAGAATTAGTTTGAGATATAGAGCTAAAATTTAAAAGATTTAGAAAATTTTTAGCTCCAAAAAGTCCTCCTAAAAAAATACTTAGAGAATAGGTTAAAACAAGAATTAAAATACTTTTTTTTACTTTAGAAATTATTGTAAAGCTTTTTTCAAAAATTCCCATAAAGACACTAAAAAATACACCTAAAATTCCATAAGCAATTAAAATATAATTATCTTGGATAATTCTAGAAAGTATCCAAATAGCCATAGCTAGCATAACAAAACCAAAGAAAATTTTTATTTTTTCCATCCAAAAACCAGGCTTAATAAAACTTAATCCTAAGCCTATAAAAAGTAAAGGTACACCCATGCCAAAGCTCATAATAAAAAGTGCACTACCGCCTAATAAAGCATTGCCTGTATTGGCTATATAAATTAAAGCACCTGCTAAAGGAGCTGCTACACAAGGACCTATTATTAAAGCAGATAAAAATCCCATGATAGCTATACCTATAAGCCCTTTGCTTTTTTGGCTTTTTTTATGTATGAAGGTTTGAAATTTTAATGGTAATTCAAAACGAAAAGCTCCAAACATAGCAAAAGCAAAAGCTGTAAAAATTAAAGCAAAAAGAATCAAAATAATAGGTTTTTGTAAAATTCCTTGAACACTTGCCCCTAAAAAACTTGCTATAACTCCAGCAATAGCATAAGCTAAAGACATAAAAAAAACATAGATAAAAGAGAGAAAAAAATTGTATTTTTTTGAAAATTTAATATCACTTTTTGCTATGATAAGAGAAGATAAAATTGGAATCATAGGTAAAATGCAAGGTGTTAGAGAAAGTAAAAGTCCATAGCCAAAAAAACTTAGCAAAATCCAAAAAAAATTATCTGTTTTTAAAAAATTAGCTATAGAATTTTCTTCGGATTCAACTTTGATTTTTTTATTTATTTTTTGAGATTTATAAGGTTTAGAAATTTCAAAAGTATCTTTTTTAGAAATAAGATCAAAATACCAAGTTTGTGGATTATAACACAAACCCTGTTCAGAGCAGCCTTGAAATTCAAGTTTAATTAAATTTTTATTATTTTTTATAAAGCGTTCTAGTAATAAATTCGGCAATGCTAAATTTAATTTTTGATAATAAACATTTTCATCACCCCTTATAGAGCTTTGAGGTAGATTAATTAATGAGCTTACATCGTTTTCATTTATATATAATTTAAGCTTATTAGAATAAAGATAAATATCTTTTCCAAGTTCAATATCAATCGAGATAGAATCACTATAAGAATTTGATTTTACATTAAAAGCTTCATTTAAGGGTAATACAGAAGCAAAACATAAATAAAAGTTTAATAAAATAATACTAACAATACGCATAAATTTCCCAAAAAGTTGTTTCCCTTTTTTTGTTCTTTGGTTTTAATTATAATTTATTATAGTAAATTTGCTTTAAATATTTTACAGGATAAAAATGTAAAAAATAATTTTTAAAGATATAAATAATTGTAAAAATAAAATTTTGTATTTTTTATCATTATAGAATATGAAAAATTATAAATTGAACTTAAAAAATAATAAAATTGATATTAAGGTAATGATAGCTTTAGAATTTTAAATTTGAAAAGTGAAAAATTCACAAAAAATTCACAAAAAACGAATAGAATTTAATCTTTGATTTTTCCTTAGGATTTGTTATTTATGAAAAAGAAGATGATTTTATTTATTTTAATTGTGATATTTGGAAGTATTGGGGTTTATTTTATTTTTTTTAATAATGATGAAAAAATTAGCTATTTAACTCAAAAAATACAAAAAAAAGATATATTTCAAACTATAGAAGCTGTAGGAAAAGTGTATGCTAAAGATCAAGTAGATGTAGGTGCTCAAGTTAGCGGACAAATTATAAAGCTTTATGTGGATGTAGGTGATTATGTAAAACAAGGTGATTTGATTGCTCAAATTGATAAAGATAAACAACAAAATGATTTAGATATTACAAAAGCACAGCTTGAGAGTGCTAAAGCTAACTTAGAGAGTAAAAAAGTTGCTCTTGATATTGCTAGCAAACAATATCAAAGAGAGCAAAAGCTTTATGCAGCTAAAGCAAGTTCGCTTGAAAATTTAGAAACTCAAAAAAATAATTATTATACTTTAAAAGCTAATGTTGCAGAACTTAATGCTCAAGTAGTTCAGCTTGAGATTACGCTTAAAAATGCACAAAAGGATTTAGGCTATACGACTATTGTCGCACCTATGGATGGCGTTGTGATTAATGTAGCAGTAGATGAAGGACAAACGGTTAATGCTAATCAAAATACGCCTACTATAGTTCGCATAGCTAATTTAGATGAGATGGAAATAAGAATGGAAATAGCAGAAGCTGATGTAAGCAAGATAAAAGTAGGAACGGAGCTTGATTTTTCTTTACTTAATGATCCTCAAAAAACTTATCATGCTACTATTGCAAGTATAGATCCTGCTGATACTGAAGTGAGTGATTCTAGCACAAGTTCAAGTTCTTCAAGTTCAAGTTCTTCAAGTTCAAGTTCATCAAATGCTATTTATTATTATGCAAAATTTTATGTACCTAATAAAGATGATTTTTTGCGTATTGGCATGAGTATACAAAATGAAATTGTTGTAGCTAGTGCAAAAGCTGTCTTAGCTGTGCCAACTTATGCTATTAAAAGTGATTCAAGAGGTTATTATGTTGAAATTTTAGACAATCAAAAAGCAGTTAAAAAGTATGTTAAGCTTGGTATTAAAGATTCTATTAATACTCAAATTTTAGAAGGTGTGAGTGAAAATGAAGAACTAATTGTAAGCTCAAGTGCTGACGCTTTAGCTCCTAAAATGAAGTTGAGATTTTGATGATTTTTCTTAAAAATATTTGCAAAAAGATAGGCGAAAATACCATTTTAAAAAATGTAAGTTTAAGTATTGAAAAAGGTGAATTTGTCGCTATCATAGGACAAAGTGGGAGTGGTAAAACTTCACTTTTAAATATCATAGGAACACTAGATATGCCAAGTAGTGGGACTTATGTTTTTAATGAGTATGAGGTGACAAGGCTTAATCATGATGAAAAAGCAAGACTAAGGCGTGAAAAAATAGGTTTTATATTTCAAAGATATAACCTTTTAAATTTGTTTAGTGCCAAGGAAAATGTTTCTTTACCTGCGGTTTATGCAGGAAAAAATATACAAGAAAGAAATCAAAACGCTAAAAAGCTTTTAGGTGATTTAGAATTAGCTCATAAATTAGATTCTAAGCCTAATGAATTAAGTGGAGGACAACAACAACGCGTTTCTATAGCAAGAGCTTTGATAAATGGTGGTGAACTTATTTTGGCTGATGAGCCAACAGGAGCTTTAGATAGTAAAAGTGGTATTATGGTGCTTGAAATTTTGCAAAAACTTAATGCACAAGGTCATACTATAATTTTAGTAACTCATGATCCAAAAATAGCAGCACAAGCTAAAAGGGTTATAGAGATTAAAGATGGAGAAATTTTAAGCGATACTAAAAAGGAAAAAATACAAGAAGAAAAAAGTATTTTAAAGGCAATGCCTAAAGAAAAGAAAACGCTTGCTTTACTTAAAAATCAAGCCTTTGAGTGTTTTAAGATAGCTTATTCTTCTATACTTGCACATAAACTTCGTTCTATTTTGACTATGTTAGGAATCATCATAGGCATTGCTTCTGTAGTTTGTGTGGTGGCTTTAGGACTTGGTTCTCAAGCTAAAGTGCTCCAGTCTATTGCAAGACTTGGAACAAATACTATTGAAATTCGTCCTGGAAAGGGTTTTGGAGATTTGCGTTCAGGTAAGACAAGGCTTAATTTTAGTGATTTAGAGACATTAAGATCTTTAGAATATTTAGAAGCCGTCGATGCTCACTCAAATACTTCTGGAGTAGCAACTTATACTAATATTTCTTTAAGTGCAAGGGCTGAAGGAGTGGGAGTAAATAATTTTGCTATAGAAGGTTTAAACATAGATGCAGGAAGAATTTTAAACAATGATGATGTTAAAAATAGTGCCAATGTTGCTGTATTGGATTTTAATGCTAAGAAAAATCTTTTTCCTGATGAAAAAAGTGAAAATATATTGGGTCGTGTGGTGCTTTTTAATTCTCAACCTTTTAAGATAATAGGGGTTTTGCAAAAAGATACAGATAAACCTATAGAAGACAATGTAGTGCGTCTTTATATACCTTATACAACGCTTATGAATAAACTTACAGGGGATAGAAAATTGCGTGAAATTATTGTTAAGGTAAAAGATGATGTGAGCTCTACTTTAGCTGAAAATGCTATTATAAGAATTTTAGAAATTAAGCGTGGTCAAAAAGATTTTTTTACTTTTAATTCTGATACTTTTAAACAAGCCATTACAGCAAACAAGCGTACTACAACTATACTTACTGCTTGTGTGGCTGTGATTGCTTTGATTGTTGGAGGCATAGGAGTAATGAATATCATGCTTGTTTCTGTAAGTGAAAGAACAAGAGAGATAGGTATTCGCATGGCTATAGGGGCTAGAAGAGAGGATATTATGATGCAGTTTTTGATCGAAGCAGTTATGATTTGTACTATAGGAGCAATTCTAGGTGTGATTTTGTCGATTTTTGTTATTTTCGCTTTTAATACTTTAAGCACAGATTTTCCTATGGTTTTAAATATTTATTCTGTACTTTTAGGGCTTTTGAGTTCTATATTTATTGGAGTAATTTTTGGTTTTTTTCCTGCAAGAAATGCAGCAAATTTAAATCCTATTAGTGCTTTATCAAAGGAATAAAATGAAATTAATACTTGGTATTTTTTTAGCCTTTTTTTTAAATGCTTGTGGTGTAAAACTTAGCTTACCTAAGGAAGTTGATTTAAAGCAAGAAGAAATTAAAGATTTAAATATTACTTATGATTGGTATAAATTTTATGATAATGCAAAATTAAATGAGTTTTTAAATTTTGTTTTATTGAATAATAGTGATATTAATATTGCTAGAAACGCTTTGCTTTCAGCTTTGGCCAGAGCTGATTTAATTGATTATGATTTCTATCCAAGTTTAAATGCAAATTTAGGTTTTAGTGGGGATAAAAATTTAAATTCAGGTATACAAAGTAAAAGTTTTAATAATACTTTAAATTTAAGTTATGAGCTTGATATTTATGGAAAGTTAAGAGATAGTTCAAGCGCGAGTGAATTTAGTGCAAAAGCAAGTGCTTATGATCTTGAAAATTTAAAAATAAGCATGATTAATACTGCTTTAAATGATATTTTTGAATTAGCTTATTTTAATGATGTAGATAAATTACTTCAAGATTATCTTATAAATTTAAAGCAAATGAAAGAGCTTTATAGTTATAAGTATAAACTTGGAAAAATAGAAGAATTAGATCTTTTAAATATAGATCAAAACTTATTAAGAGCTAAGCAAAATTTATTAAGCAATGATCAAAATCGTAATTTACTTATAAAAAATTTACAAGATTTATTAGGAAAGCAAGAAGGTTTTGCTTATATAGAGTATTTTAAAACCTTATCTTTGAATGATTTTAAAATTTTAAATCCTAATTTTAACATACCTTTAAAAGCCCTTGTGTATCGTGCTGATGTAAGATCTAAATTTAATAGTCTCAAATCAGCCTTTAAAGATTATTCTTCAATGCAAAAATCTATTTTACCTAGTATTTCTTTGGGTGGAGCATTAAGCGGAAATGATAAAAATTTTGATGATAGTTTTAAGTTTGAAATTTTAAGTGGCAATGTTAAGATTTCTTTACCTTTTTTAGACTATGGTAGGGTAAAACAAAATATTAAAATTTCACAATTTACTTATGAACAACTTTTAATTTCTTATGAGCAAGCTTTACAAAGTGCGATGAATGAATTTGTATTAAATTACAAAGATTATCAAAGTAATACTTTGCTTTTGCAAAATTTGCAAAATATCAATGCTAAACAAAAGCTTATTACTAAGGCGTATTATGAAAAATACATTTTAGGAAAAAGTGAATTAAAAGATTATTTAGATGCAAATAATACTTTAAATTCAACTCAGCAAGAATTTTTAAAAGCTAGGTTTAATCTTTTAAAAACAATCAATATCTACTATCAAATCACAACCTTAAGTTTGAATGACGAAAATTAAACCACTTTAGGTTAATAGTTGATGATATTTTTTAAATCTTCAAGCAATTTTTTGGCCATAAGTTCGTAGCCTTTTATAGTAAGGTGTACATCATTGAGTGAAAGTTTTTGTTTTATCCATTTGTTTTTTCCTCCACTATCTTGCATAAATTTATGCATATCAAAGATAAGAGTTTTTTCTTCTTTAGCAACTTCATATAGTGCTTGGCGTATAGTAAAAAAATCAGGAGCAAGCTTATAGTTTTTACCTTGTTTTTGTACTACAGTTGGTGGAGAGATTAGCATGATAACAGCGTTTTTGTTATAAGTTTTTAAAATACTAATCCATTTTTTTAAGTTGTTTTTAAATTTTTGTTTTTCAAAGCCTTTAAAGAGTGCGTCATTAGAGCCATAGGCAAGAATGATTAAATCATTGTGTAAAAGTTGTAATTCTTTTTGAACAACTGCTTGATTCCAAGAAAACCAAAGATTACTTTTAGCACCATTGATTGCAATGGTATCTAAGAAAATATTGTTATTTTTATTTGTAATAAAGTATCCTCCTAGTTCAGCATCTTTTTGTAGGGCTGAAATTTGTAAAGGAAAATCGAGTTCTAGTTCTTTATAAGACCATTTGTTGGTTTGTGTAGTCCTTAATTCATAACTTTGATTTTTTGCATCTTTGATATTAAAAGCATTGGTATTTTGTTTGGCTTTAAATAAAAATCCTATTTTAAAACCCTTTTTATCTAATGTTGTATCAAGGTTGATTTTTGCGTCTTTGATTTTTGCTCTTGCTATAATTCCTCCTAATGGAAAATTATACCCAGTATTAGTAGGATTTCTTGAATTTAAGATTTCAAAGTTTTTATAAGAATAAGTAAGATTAAGATTTTGTTGATATTTAGGTTGCAAAGGAAAAGCAAAACCTATGGAATTAGATCGGATTAAATATCCTCTTATAACACGAGGAAAAAAATCAGCTGCCATATGAGAATCTCCATAAATTCTAATTCCTATATTTTGATTATTTTCTAGTTTTTTTTCTAAAATTTTAAGATCTTTTTTTGATACATAACTTGTTAAAGCAGGATAATTTTTGTTTTGATTAAGTATGGAATCTATTGTATCATTGGTATTTAAATTTTGTGCGTAAGAGTTAGTAAAAATAATAAAAACCAAGAAGATAAATTTAAATTTATTTACTAGCATTTTCTTCCTTAAGTTTTATGTGTTCTAGTAAAAGTTTAGACATTTCTTTTGCACCACTTGGGGTAAAATGAATTCCATCATCTGTTCTTACTTTAACGCTTTTATTGTTTTCATCTTTTATGTAAGCTGAATATTCATCATTGACACTAAAAAATAGCTTAGTGTTGATAAAAATTTCTTTATTTTTAAGAATTTCATCGCTATAAATTTTATTGAGCACTTGTATTTTTTTATTTAAGTCTTCTTTTTTTACAGGAGGAATTTCAAACCAAAAAACTTTAACTTTATGCTTTTTAGCGATTTTAATGATTTCATCTACACGATTTGTGTAAATATCTATCCAAGAAAGGGAGCCAAAACGATGGTAATTTCCTCCTTTTTTAATATCCCAAGGATCGTTAGCACCAAGAAGAACAACAAGATATTTAATATTTGAGTTTTTAACAAAAGCTTCATTAGTTGCTTTTGACCAGTCAAAATAGGATTTGTAAGAAAGTCCTGTATTTTGTTTGCTAAGATCGGTTGCTTTAAGATTTAAATTTCTTAAGTCTTTATTTAAAGCTATTGCAACACCTTGCATTAAAGAATCTCCGATAAATAAAAACTCATCCCCTTTCTGTAGTTCTAATTTGGTATTGTCGATAAAACTAATATTTGCATCTTGGATTAAGGTTAGATTTGTTTCTTTATGAGAAGTGTTTTCATCATTTTCTAAGGTGTTTGAAACTTTATCTATTTTGCTTGAGTTTTCATCTGTTGATTTATTTTCTTGATTTGTAGTTTCTTCATTGGTTTGAGGCAAAGGTTCGTTGCTTAAAATTGCACGGATTTGTTCTAATTTGATTTTAAAACTATTAGCTTCTTTTAAAAGATCGTTATGAGGATAGAATGCAAAGTGATATTTTTGTTCTATATAAGAGCTAATACTCTGATTCATAACTACAACAACCAAGCCAAGCACTATAATCAAAATAAAGAAAAATCTAACTACATTCATCTAAAAACTCGAATAAATAAAATCAGGAATTCCATCTGGCATAAAAGCAAAAACCAAAAGCAAAATAAAAGCTATAATAAAAGGTTTTAATAAAAATGGGGTAAGATTTAAAATCTTAATACAATATTCTTTGAAATTCACAAATAAAGGATAAATCATAAAAAGAATTCCAAAAGCAACTAACATATAAATATCATTATAAGATGGAATTTGGAAAAAATTATAATAACAAGCTTTAAAGTATTCTATTGCATCATCTAAATTTTTACTATAATAAAAGAAAATCCAAGTAAAACATATAAATTGAAAAGTCAAAAATCTTCCTAAGGCTGGAATTTTTTGTAAATTAATTTTGCTTAAGGTTAATAAATGTATAAAAACTATACCAATACCATGCAATAAACCCCAAGCAATAAAAGCAAGTGTATTACCATGCCACATGCCTGATAGTATAAAAGCGATGAGTATATTAAGTATGGTGCGTGGCATCCCTTTTTTGTTACCCCCTAAAGGTATATAAATATAATCTTTTATAAAGGTTGAAAGGCTGATGTGCCATCTAGCCCAAAATTCTTTAAGATTTTTTGCTAAATAAGGCATATTAAAGTTAGGTGGTAAGGTAAATCCTAGCATTAAGGCAAAAGCACAAACTAAATCAACATATCCACTAAAATCACAATATATTTGAATTGCATAGGCATAAATTGCACTTAAAAGTTGTATAAAATTATAAGATTGCGGAAAATCTAAAATACTTTTAGCATAAATTCCAAGATAATTAGCTATTAAAACTTTTTTAACTATACCAAAAACAAGTAAAATGATAATTAAATTTGTATGCTTAAATTCACGTTTTTGATAAGCTTGTTCAAAGAAAAAAGAACTCCGCATGATAGGTCCTGAAAGTAGTGTTGGAAAAAACGATAAAAAAGTTGCTAAATTTAAAAAGCTTTCTAAACGACGTTTTTGATAAACTTCAACAAGGTAAGTAATGGAAGCAAAAGTATAAAAACTAATCCCTATTGGCAATACTAAATCAATATTTAAAAATTCTAAACCGAAAAAATTTAATATCTCATCAATACTTCCTTTGATACTAGGAAAATACTTGAAAAAACATAAATTTAAAACAACAAAAGCCATACAAGTGGCAAAAATATAACATTTGCGACGCACAAAAATCAGTAAGGCAAAATAATGTATAAAAAAAGTATATATAAACAAAACTAAGGCAAAATAAGGATTGATTAAAATATAAACAATATAAGAAAAAATTAAAATTAAAATATTTTGTGTTTTATAACTATTTTTAAAAGTCCAATAAATAGCAAAAAAAGTTATCATTAAAATGCTAAATTCTAGAGAAAAATAAGTCATACCTTTAATCCAAAGCGAGATTTGCCCATAACAGGGCAAAGATTATTTTTTTCTGTTTAATGCAAGATTTTTGATATATTGATCAGCTAGATAAAGTCCGTTTCCATTATCTCCAATTAATTTAATTTTATCAACTATACCACGGAAAAGTGCTTCTTCTTCGTGTTGTTCGCTTACATACCATTGTAAGAAATTAAAAGTAGAATAATCTTTATGTGCTAGCATATGTTCAACCAAGGTATTAATCGATTTTGTGATAAATTGTTCGTGTTCATAAGTTTTTTCAAAAACATCAAGCAAAGATTTGAAATTTTGTTCAGGCTGTTTTACTTCTTGAAGTTCTACATGAGAATCTGTTTCATTAAGATAAGTGATAAGTTTTTTTGCATGATCACTTTCTTCGCTTGCATGTGCAAATAAAAAGGCTCCAGCACCATCAAGGCTGTTTTCATAGCACCAAGAACTCATACTAAGATATAAGTTTGCTGCATACATTTCTTTATTGATTTGTTCATTGAGTAATTTTACAACTTCTTTAGAAAGCATTCCTATCTCCTTATTAAAATTTAAAAAGTATTTTATAATGATATATTATTTTTTTAAAAAGAAGCTAAAACTTTAAAGGATTAAGGTCAAAATGCATGAAATTAAAGATAAAAATAAATTTTTAAATTAAGTTTAAATAGTTTTATTTTTCTTAATATAAAATAGAATTTTTCAATACCAAGCTAAAAATGTTTCTAAAATGTTTCCAAGTTTTTTTAAACTTTCATTATTTTTTAAAGCTAAGGAGAAAAAATGAAAAAAAAATTATCTTTAAGTGCTATAAGTTTTATTCTAGTAGGTATTTTAAATGCAGCCGATTTAAAAATCGCAGGTAGTTCAACTGTGTACCCTTTTACTTCTTTCGTGGCTGAAGAATACGCTTCGATTAAAAATGCAAAAACCCCTATAGTAGAGAGCCTAGGAACAGGGGGTGGATTTAAAGTATTTTGCGAAGGAACTACTGATATTTCTAATGCTTCAAGACCTATGAAATTAAGCGAATTTGAAACTTGTAAAAAAGCAGGAGTGACTGATATAGTAGGGATTATGATAGGTTATGATGGTATAGTTTTAGCTCAAAATAAAACCAATACTCCATTAAATATTACTAAAAAAGAACTTTTTTTAGCATTGGCAAAAGAAATTCCACAAAATGGAAAGCTTATACCAAATCCTTATACAAACTGGAATCAAATCAATAAAAATTTACCAAATCGTAAAATCAGTATTTATGGTCCGCCATCAAGTTCAGGAACAAGAGATGCTATAGAAGAGCTCGTAATGAACGATGTGTCTAAAAAAATTCCTGAGTATAAAGGCAAGTATAAAACCTTGCGTCAAGATGGTGCTTATATCCCAAGTGGTGAAAATGATAATCTAATCGTTTCAAAACTTACTATTGATAAAGATGCTTTTGGAATTTTTGGCTATAGCTTTTTAGTGAGTAATTCAGACAAAATCAACGCTGCTAATATCGATGGTGTTACACCAAGTGAAGAAAGCATCGCAGATGAAAAATACGAACTTGCAAGAAGTTTGTTTATTTATATCAATGCTAAGAAAAACCCAAAAGAAGTTTTTGATTTTGCAAAAATTTATATGAGTGATGATTTGGCAAAAAGTGGTGGAGAGCTTGAAAAAATAGGACTTGTTCCTTTAAGTGATGATAAATTAAAAGCTTCTCAAAAACATGTAGAAGATAGACAAATTTTAAATGATGAACTTGTAAAAGCTGGAAAAGTTTTTTAAGGAAGAACTTTGCTAAAAGAAAAAATAATCAAATTTGCACTTTTCTTATGTGCTTTTGTAAGTGTGATAGTAAGTTTTGCTATTATGCTTACAATTTTAATTGAAGCTTTGAGATTCTTTCAAAAAGAAAGTGTTATTACTTTTTTATTTTCAAGTCAGTGGGCAGCTGATGCAGCTTTTATGAATGCAGATGGAACGAGCAAACAAGGTGTTTTTGGGGTGCTCTCGCTTTTTTGGGGAACTTTTTATATCTCATTAATTGCCATGCTAACAGCTTTGCCTTTGGGGGTTATGTGTGCTATATATTTAGGTGTTTTTGCTGGTAAAAAATCTAAAAATTATTTAAAACCTATTTTAGAAATCATTGCAGGAATTCCTACTGTTGTTTTTGGATTTTTTGCGGCTATAGTTGTAGCACCTTTTATAGTATGGTTTTTTTCTTTATTTGGCATACAAGCAAGTTTTCAAAGTGCTTTAGGAGTAGGTTTTATCATGGGGATTATGATAGTACCTATAGTGGCTTCTTTATCACAAGATTGTATAGAGTCGGTGAGTGAGAAAAGGATAAATGGAGCTTATGCTTTAGGTATGACAAAAAAAGAAGTGGTTTTTGCCGTGATTTTACCTGAAGCTATTCCTGGTATAGTTGCAGCTTGTCTTTTAGGTCTTTCAAGAGCTTTGGGTGAAACCATGATAGTGGTAATGGCAGCTTCTTTACGTCCGAATTTAACAATGAATTTTTTAGAAGATATGACAACAGTAACAGTAAAAATCGTAGAAGCTTTAAGTGGCGATCAAGCTTTTGATAGTTCTTTGGCTTTAAGTGCTTTTTCTCTAGGTTTGGTGCTTTTTCTCGTTACTTTAATTATCAATGTATTTAGTGTTTATCTTATTAATGGCTTTCACAAAAGGAAAAATTTATGAAAAAACTTTTTAAAAAAAGACAAAAAGCTTCAAAGTCTTTTAAAAGACTTTGCAAAATGGGGCTTTATATTAATTTAATTTTTCTTTGTATTTTTTTAGGAAGTGTGGCTTATCTTGGAATTGGAGCTTTTAAACAAAGTTATATTTTTGTAGAAGCTAGCAGAAATTCTCCTGCTTATGAACTTTTATCTCGTGCAGAGCAAAGAAAGATAAGAACGGGACAACTTACTGAAAAATCTTGGCTTTTGGCAAATTCAGAAGTAGATCAATACATGAAGCAAAAGTATAATCGTCTAAGTGAAAAGCAAAGAGCTTTAGTTGATGATCTTGTGCAAAAAGGCGAGATAAAATTGAAATTTAATAGTAATTTTTTCTTAAACGGGGATTCAAAATCACCTGAAAATTCAGGAATTTTATCTTCAGTTGTGGGGACTTTGTTTGTGATGCTTGTTTGTATGGTTGTGAGTGTGCCTATAGGGGTTGCAGCGGCGATTTATTTGGAAGAATTTGCGCCGCAAAATGTCCTTACGCATTTTATAGAAGTATGCATTAATAATCTTGCAAGCATTCCTAGTATCTTATTTGGACTTTTAGGACTTGGAGTGTTTATCAATTTCTTTGGAATGCCACGTTCGAGTGCTTTAGTAGGCGGGCTTACTTTAGCGATTATGAGTTTGCCTATTATCATTGTTTCAACAAAAGCAGCTTTAAAAAGTGTGGATATTAACATGAAAAATGCCGCTTATACCTTAGGTATGACAAAGGTTCAAATGGTAAAAGGTGTCATGCTACCTTTAGCTATGCCTATGATTTTAACAGGTTCTATTCTTGCTTTAGCTGGGGCTATAGGAGAGACTGCACCTTTGATGATTATTGGTATGATAGCTTTTATCCCTGATGTGGCTAGCTCGATCTTTGATCCAACTAGTGTTTTACCTGCTCAAATTTACTCATGGTCGGCTATGCCAGAGCGTGCATTTTTAGAAAGAACCGCAGCGGGTATTATGGTGCTTTTAGGACTTTTAGTCGTGTTAAATCTTAGTGCGATATTATTAAGAAAATATTTTCAAGGAAAATTAAAGTGATAGCAAAAACAACAAATTTAAATTTATTTTATGGAAAAAAACAAGCCTTATTTGATATTAACATGCAAATAGAGCAAAACAAAATCACTGCATTAATTGGTGCTTCAGGATGTGGTAAATCCACTTTTTTGCGTTGTTTTAACAGGATGAATGATAAAATCGCAAAAATTGATGGTTTGGTAGAAATACAAGGAAAAGATGTTAAAAATCAAGATGTAGTAGCCTTGCGTAAAAATGTAGGTATGGTTTTTCAACAGCCTAATGTTTTTGTAAAAAGCATTTATGAAAATATCTCTTATGCGCCAAAACTTCATGGTATGGTTAAAAACAAAGATGATGAAGAAGCTTTGGTGGTGGATTGCTTACAAAAAGTAGGGCTTTTTGATGAGGTTAAAGATAAATTAAAGCAAAATGCCTTAGCTCTTTCAGGCGGACAACAACAACGCCTTTGTATCGCAAGAGCTTTGGCGATAAAACCTAAGCTTTTGCTTTTAGATGAGCCTACTTCTGCACTAGATCCTATTAGCTCGGGTGTTATAGAAGAGCTTTTAAAGGAATTAAGTCATAATCTTTCTATGATTATGGTAACGCACAACATGCAACAAGGCAAACGCGTGGCGGATTATACTGCATTTTTTCATCTTGGTAAGCTTATAGAATTTGGTGAAAGTAAAGAATTTTTTGAAAATCCAAAACAAGAAAAAACCAAGGCTTACTTAAGCGGTGCTTTTGGGTAAGATTTATACAAAAAAAAGTATATTTTTATTAAAATCATGTCTTTAAAATATTTTTTAAGGATATGATTTGTTTGAGGAGCTTTTAAAACTTAGCGAAGAACCTTTAAAAAGTAAGATTAAGGATTTGTATTTTTCTAAGTTTAATTATGTAGGTACTAAGATTGATTTTTGTATCACTCAAAATTTAGGACTTTTAGGCGAAGTTAATTTACTTTGGGCTGAAGCTAAACAAGGAAAAAGCGAGCTTAAAAAGTCTTTTGTTCAGCTTGTGCTTACCATAGGAAAGTATAAATTTTATACAGAGCAAACTCCCAATTTGCTTTGTGCTTTTGACGCTGAAAAGATGGCCTTTTTACCTTTTTCTTCTTTGCAAGAAATTTTTTATCAAAGCGATATAGACTTTAGTGTAACACCTAGCAATCATAAAAGTGAGCAGTTTTTAAAACTTCTAAAAGATCTAGATAGCATTTTAAATACAGCACAAATTTTTTATTATGAAAAAAATGATGAAGAATTAAAAAATTTCATAAAAGAAAATCTTACAAGTGAAAATATAAGTAAATTTAAAATCGATAAAAATAATTTTGTAAGTATTTATCACAAATGGAACAAAATGGTTAAAGATACCATCAGTATTAATTGGAATTTAGCTAAAGAAAGCGGGATTATAGATGCTGATTTTTATTTGGCTGATTTACTTTCAAATGAAAATGAAACTATCAGTCAAAATTTATTTGCCATTCTTAAAAAAGATTATTATGAATTTAATAAAACAAAAAGTGATTTAGGTTTTATCATCAACAAACACACTTCATTTAAGGATAATCAAAAAGCTCATCATGAGTTTTGGGCGATTTATGAGCGTCCTCCAAGAAAAGAATTTTGGGACTATATCATAAAGCGTAGGGATTTGCTTGTAGATCAAGATATAAGAGAGCGAAAAGGAGCTTTTTTTACTCCTAGAATTTGGGTGGATAAGGCTTGTGAGTATTTATCAAAAACTTTTGGTGAAGATTATGAAGAGGAGTATTATATATGGGATTTAGCAGGTGGAACAGGGAATTTGTTAGCAAATTTTACCAATGCAAAAAATATCTTTTGCTCTACTCTTGATAAAGCCGATATAGATGTTATACATGAGCGTATCAAAAATGGTGCGAATTTGTTTGAAAATCATGTTTTTGAGTTTAACTTTTTAAATGATGAATTTTTTGATGAAGTGGATGATAAGGGTAAAATCATCCAAAAATCAAAATTACCTTTAAATTTACAAAAGATTTTAAAGGATGAAAATAAACGCAAAAAATTAATAATATTTATCAATCCACCTTATGCGGAGGCTACAAGTGCTACACAAGTTACAGGAACTGGAAAAAATAAAGAAAAAGTAGCTAGGGAAAATAAAATTTGTGAAAAATATAAAGACATTTTAGGAAAAGCGAACAATGAGCTTTTTGCACAATTTTTTATCAGAATTTATTGTGAGATAGAAGATTGTTTAATGGCTAGTTTTTCGACTTTAAAATATGTAAATTCTACCAATTTTATAAAATTTAGAAAGAATTTTAAGGCTAAATTTTTAAAAGGCTTTATGGTGCCTGCTAATACCTTTGATAATGTAAAAGGAAATTTTCCTATAGGATTTTTGATATGGGATACAAGTAAAAAAGAAGAAATTAAAAAAATAAAACTTGATACATTTAATAAAAATGGGAGTTTTTTAGGAATAAAAACTTTTTATAATGATCAAAAAGAAAGTATTAATAAATGGATCAAGATTTTTGATGATAAAAAATCACAAGAGAAATTTGGATTTATGGGAAACCCAAGCCCAGATTTTCAACATAATAGCCAATTATATCTTTCTCTTAACAAAGGAATAGAGCATTTTAATTTTTACATATTCTCGCTAAAAAACCTTTTAAATGGTGCTGTATATTTCTCTGTTCGTCATGCTATAAATGCTACTTGGATAAACGATAGAGATCAGTTTTTATATCCTAATGATTTATATAAAAATGATAATGAATTTAAAAGCGATTGCTTAGCTTTTATGCTCTTTCATGGACAAAATAAAATAAGCTCTAAAGAAGGGATAAATCATTTCATACCTTTTAGTGAAAAAGAACTAGGTATCACAAAAGAAGCTTTTGAGAGTGATTTTATGTATAAATTTATAAGGGGCAAGATAAAAGATGAAAACTCACTTTTTGATGATGAATTAGCAAGGATAGAATTTAGCTCCCAAGCAAAAGAGCTTTTAAAGGCAGCAAAAGAACTTTTTAAATACTATCATACCCATAGCGAAGATAAAAACTATCTAGTCAATGCTTCACTTTATGATATAAAAGAATTTTTTCAAGGTAGAGATGAAAAAGGCAGGATGAAGCATCCTAGCCAAGCAAAAGATGAGTATTATAAAGCCTTGCTTAGTGATTTAAATGAGGCTTTAAATATTTTAGCCAAAAAGCTAGAACCAAAAATTTATGAATACGGCTTTTTAAAGGAATAATCATGGCAAAAAAACAACTTTCTTTAACAAGACTTAGTTTTCCTATATTTTGGGATTTGCTTTCTAAGTATTTAACTGTGATTATCAATACTACTATGGTGTCGCATTATTCTAATTTTCTTGTGGGTGCTATGGGGGCTGGAAATCAAATTTTAGATCTTTTTATCACTATTTTTTCATTTTTAAGTGTGGGTTGTAGTGTGGTGATAGCTCAAGCAATTGGTGCAAAAGATCATGTTTTAGCAAGAAAAGTGATTCATCAAAGTTTGTTTTTAAATGCACTTTTAGGCTTTGTGTGTGGTGTGCTTATTTTGTGGCACGGGGAGTATTTGCTTTATCTTTTAAAAATCCCACAAGAACTGCTTAAAGATAGCGAAATTTATTTACATATGCTCGCAATTTGTTTGTTTTTTGATGCCATAGGCATTGTTTTAGCTGCTATTGTAAGGGTTTATAATATGGCTTATTGGGTGATGCTTATAGGTTTTTTGATGGACATAGTAGTGATTGGGGGAAATTATTATGTTTTACATTATACAAAATTAGAACTTTTTGGAGTAGGGCTTAGTAATATTTTTGCTCGAATTGTGCTTATAATTGCCTTGCTTGCGATACTTTTTTATAAGCTTAAAATTCATCTTAAAATCAAAGAAATGATGAAGTTTGAAAAAGAGGTTTTGAAAAAAGTTTTAAATATAGGGGGATTTTCAGCAGGAGAAAATCTTTTATGGATAGTGCAATACACCATAGCTTTTGCCTTTGTGGCAAGCTTAGGTGAGGCAAGTTTGGCTGTGCAAACGATTTATTTTCAAATTTCAATGCTTATTATGCTTATAGGACAAGCTACGAGTATAGCTAATGAAATCATAGTAGGTAAATTAGTCGGTGCTAGATATGAAAATATCGCTTATAAACACGCTTGGCGTGCTTTATATTTTAGCGTTATAGCGAGTGCTTTAGTGGCACTTTTAAATTATCTTTGCCAAGATTTTACCATGGAAGCTTTAGGGTTAAAAGAAGATTTAAAAAAAATAATGATACCTTTGTTTGTTCTTTCAATCTTTCTTGAAATTTCACGTACTTTTAATATAGTCATGGTTAATTCCTTGCGTGCAAGTGGTGATGCAAAATTTCCATTTTTTAGTGGGCTTGTTTTTATGATGGGAGTATCTTTACCTGTGGGTTATGTGCTTTGTTTTCATTTTAATCTTGGAATTTTAGGTGTTTGGATAGGTTTTTGTGCAGATGAGTTTTTGCGTGGAATAGTAAATTCATATAGATGGAAAAGTAAAAAATGGCAAGGAAAAATTCTAGTTTGAAGTCTTTTATTTACAAAGATGAATGCTATTTTTACTCTAAAAAACGTATAAAAACTTTAAGATTAAGGCTAAATGAAAGGGGTGAATTTATTCTTAATATCCCTTATTTTTGCACTTTTAAAAATGTTTATGAGTTTTTAGATAAATCAAGTTTTTGGATGAATGAGGCTAAAAAAAGATTTTATCAAAAAGTTTTAAAAGAGGATGATTTAATTTTTTTAGCTAAAAAATATAAAATTATTTTTGATGAAAATGCTAAAAAAACTTATTTTGATAAAGATGAAATTATTTGTAAAAATAAAGCAAAATTAGATTTATTTTTAAAGCAAAATGCTAAAAAGATTTTTACTTTTTATCTTAAAAAATGGAGTAAAAAAACAGGTTTATGTTATACTCACTTAAGTATTAAAACTATGAAAACACGCTGGGGTTCGTGCAATCACAATAAAGCTTATATTAATTTAAATTTAAAACTTTTGCAAAAGAGTTTAAGAGGTATTGAATATGTAATTTTACATGAAATAAGTCATTTAAAATTCCCCAATCACTGCAAAGAATTTTATGATTTTATTGGGCATTTTATGAGTGATTTTAGGCAAAGAGAGAAAGAATTTTTAAGTTAAAAATGCTATATTTATAATCTATTTTTCAAAAAAGGCATAATATGACTTTAGATTTTGATTTTATGTATAATGCAGATAATGATATTTTTGAATATTTATTACGTTTTTATGCCAGAGATTATAATTACACCCTTATAAAACAAGATAATATTTATCATTTTTCTATCGATGCAGATGAAATAAATCTAAAGACTTTTTGTGATTCTTTAAATTTGATGAGTCATAGTGTTTTTTTGAAAAAATTTGATGTAAAAACGGGTCAAAATTTTAACCCTTGTATGCTAGAAGATAAAGAATTTTTTAAATTTTCTTATATTACACATTTAAATTCTAGTGCTTATCAAGAAAAAAAACTTTTAAGCAAAAACGAATGGGGTGTGTTTTGCGAGTGTGAATTTTCAAAAGATTTATCAAAATTTGAAAAAATCAATGAAGAAAATTTCAATGCTTTTTTAAACCTTGCCTTTGATTTTTTAAGTCAAGAAAAAAAGATTTATTTAAAAGATAAAAATGGTATTTATGAACTTTCTTTATTTAAGAATGATTTTATAGGAGATTTTTTATTTCCTTGTGATATTAAGGCTATAAATTCAGTTTTTGTTTGTTCAAATGAAAATTTAAAACTTCTTGCAAGTTTAGAAAAACCCTTGATGAAACTAAGATTTAATGCTATGTTTAGAAAAAATCATAATCTTAATTTTAATGATTTTAAAATAAGACTTGCTAGAGATTTATTTTGCTTTGCTTTAGGGTTAAAACTTTTTGAAAATAAGTATAAATTTTTAAATGTGAAAAAGATAGAAGAATATCAAAAAGATTTTTATATCAGTACTTTAGATGAACAAATAGTAGTTTTAGAAGGTTTTGAATTTATCAATACTAAGGCGAAAGAACTTATTTTTTCTAAAGAAGATAAAAATATGGCAAGAATTTCTTATCTTATTAGCCGTTATAAAGAAAAGGCTTTTATTTTAGAGCTTAGTAAAGATTATGAAGATGTTTTACTTATCAATAAAGAGTTTAATTTGCTTAATCTCTCCTTGCCAAAACATAGTAAAGAATTTTATGATGAGATTAAAAAAGATGAAATTGGTGCAAGGCTTTTAGAAAATTTTGCTAAGGAATTTCCTCTTTTAAATGAAAGTTTTGAACTTAAAAACAATTTTTATTCTTTGCTTGGTTTAATAGGTAGGGTGTTAAATTTAGGTAAAAATTTACAAGAGGCTGCCAGTGAGCTTTTAAAAATCGTTGATGAGTTAAAAATGCCTCGTGGAGTGAAGATTGATTATCGTTTAAGAAAAGATAAAAGCTTTGATTATACTAGAACTTTAAGATCTGTTATGAGTTTTATGCTAGCAGGGGTAGATAGTGCAAATATTGCTTATGGAGCAGTAGAAAGTTTAGCTTATTTTTTGCGTGATACTTATGATGAATTAAGAGAGAAAAAACAAAGCGAATTAGCACTTATAAGTGGGTCTTTGTTTGAGCATAAATCTTTGCTTAAAAATACTCTAAAACATCTTAAAAATTGTCACTTAAGCGATGTACCACTTAGGGTATAAGATCAAAATTTCAGGCCTAGTTCAAGGAGTGGGTTTTCGTCCCTTAGTTTATGAACTAGCTTCGAAATTACAGCTTTTTGGCGAGGTAAGAAATGATGGTTTTGGGGTAGAGATCATTCTTGCTTGCACTCAAAAAGAATGCGAAAATTTCATAGAAAATTTAAAAAACCATCTCCCGCCTTTAGCAAGGATAGATCAACTTGTATATACCCAAATTCCTATTTCAAACTATAAAAAATTTAGCATCACCCCTTCTTTAGAGAATGCAAAAAGCACTCCTATACTTAGTGATTTTGCACTTTGTAAAGAGTGTAAAAAAGAATTTTTTGATGAAAAAAATCCACGTTTTTTATATCCTTTTATCACTTGTACGCATTGTGGACCGCGTTTTAGCATTATAAAAAGTCTCCCTTATGATAGGGTTAATACTTCTATGCAAGATTTTATTATGTGTGAGTTTTGCAAAAATGAGTATGAAAATCCTAAAAATAGGCGTTTTCACGCTCAGCCTATAAGTTGTCCTAAATGCAAGATTAGCGTTTTTCTTAAAAATAAAAAGGGTAAAATTTTAGCCAAAGATCAAGAAGCTTTTATACAAAGTGCAAAATTTTTAAAAGAAGGTAAAATTTTAGCTATCAAAGGTATGGGTGGATTTCATTTGATGTGTGATGCCTTTAATGAAGAAACTTTAAAAATCCTAAGGCTTAGAAAAAATCGCCCTAAAAAACCCTTTGCTTTGATGTGTAAAGATTTAAAAAGCGCTAAAGAACTTGCTTTTATAGATCAAAAAGAAGAAGCTTTATTAAGTGGAGTTTTAGCTCCTATTGTAATTTTAAAGGCAAAAAAAGCCTTTTCTTTAATTGCACCTGATGTTGATAAACTTGGTATTATGTTAGCTTATACGCCTTTGCATCTTTTGCTTTTTGAGTATTTTAAAGGAAGTCTTGTGGCAACGAGTGCAAATTTAAGCGGAGAAAGCATTGTTAAAGACGAGTTAAATTTACGCCAAAAACTTAGTGAAGTATTTGATTTTTATTTAGATTATGATAGAGCTATTATCAATGCAAGCGATGATAGTATTGTTCAAATTGTAAATGGAAAAACTATGTTTTTACGCACTTCAAGGGGCTTAAATCCTTTTTATTTAGAAAGAAATTTTAATAAAAAAGGCGCTTTTTTAGCTTTAGGTGCGGAGCTTAAGAATGAATTTGTGATTTTTTATGAAAATAAGCTTTTAATTTCTCCTTATATAGGGGATTTAAAAAGTCTTGATGTGCATGAAAGATTTTTTAAACTTTTGGAATTTTTTAAGCAAAATTATAATTTAAAATTTGATGTGATTTTATGCGATAAACACCCCCATTTTAGTTATGCAAAAGAGTTTGAAGAAAGGATTAAAATTTCTCATCATTACGCGCATTTTTGTGCAGCTTATTTTGAATATGAAAAAGAATTTTTAAAAGATGAAAAGGCTTTAGCTTTTATATGCGATGGAACGGGTTATGGAGAAGATGGTAAAATTTGGGGTGGAGAAGTTTTTATAGGAAATTTAAAAGAATATAAAAGAATAGCTCATTTTGAAAATTTTACTCTTATAAATAGTGATATTAAAAATATACAAAATTTAGCCCTAAGTTTGATTTGGCATTATGATTTAGAAAAAGAAGCTAAAGAATTTTTAGTAAAAATTCCAAAAATAAAACTTCAAAATCTTAGAAAAATTTATTTTCATTCTAGTTTGCAAACAAGTTCTTTAGGGCGTATTATCGATGCTTTTGGAAGTATTGTTTTTAACTTAGAAAAAAGCTCTTACGAAGCTCAAGTTGGCTTGATGTGTGAAGCTTTTTATGATGAAAATCTTGATTTTTCTTATGAGCTTTTTGTAGAAAAAGGTCAGATTAATTTTAAAAATTTGATTTTAGGGGCTTTGCAAGATGAAAAAAGTAAGGCAATTACAGGCATGTTTAACGCCTTGGCAAATTTTATCATAGATTTTAGCAAAGATTATGATTTAAAAGTGCTTTTAAGCGGAGGAGTTTTTCAAAATAAAACTTTGCTTGAAATTTTAAAAGCTAAAAATTTTGATTTTTTTGTACCTTTGAAATTTCCTTGCAATGATAGCTCTATAGCTTTAGGACAAATGGTACATTATTTAAATTTACAAAAATAATAAAACATTCCAAAAACTCATAATTTTTTAATACTTTTAAGGTTAAAATGAGATAAAAAATTATAAAAGGAAAAAAATGTGTAAAGATTGCGGTTGTTCTATAAATTCAACTCATACACATGATCATCATCATAACCATCACCATGAAAATCCAAGTTTAAAAGAAGGTAAAACTATAGAAGTGATTTCTAAAATTTTAAGTAAAAATGATGAAGAGGCTAAGCATAATAGAGCCCATTTTAATGAAGCTAATACGCTTTGCATTAATCTAATGAGTTCTCCAGGTAGTGGAAAAACCACACTTTTAGAAAATACTATCAAAGCTTTAAAAGATGAGTTTAAAATCGCTGTGATTGAAGGGGATTTAGAAACCAATAACGATGCTTTAAGAGTAAAAAATGCCGGAGCTTTGGCATATCAAATCACTACAGGACAAAGTTGTCATTTGGACGCTTTTATGGTGCATGAGGCTTTACATCATTTAGATATCAAAGATGTAGATTTGCTTTTTATAGAAAATGTAGGAAATTTAGTTTGTCCTGCAAGTTATGATTTAGGGGAACATATAAATGTAGTTTTACTTTCTGTAACAGAGGGTAGCGATAAGCCACAAAAATATCCAGTGATGTTTAAAAAAGCAGACATTGTTTTAATTACAAAGGCGGACTTAGCGCATCATTTTGACTTTGATATAAAAGAAGCAAGCAAACTTATCAAAGAATTAAGCCCTAGAGCTGATATTATCGTTCTTGATGCAAAAAATGGTACCAATATGGAGCTTTGGTATAAAGTACTTAAACTCAAAAAGGAGCTTTTTTAATGTGTTTGTCTATACCTTCTGAAATTTTAGAAATTGATGAGTTAAATAATGCTTTAGTGCAGACTTTGGGCGTAAAAAGAAAAGTAAATTTAGATTTGATTGATGAGCCTTTAAAACAAGGTGATTATGTGTTAATACATGTAGGTGTTGCTATGGAAAAAATCGACAAAGAAGCTGCATTAGAAAGCATTAAAACCTATCAAGAAATAGTAGAAAAAATGAATACTGGAGAGATAAAAAGTGATGAAGGAGATTTAGGTTTAAATGAATTTCATCGATGAATTTAGAGATAAGCAAAATATTTTAGCTTTAAAAAAACTTATAGAACAAGAACTTAAAAATCCTATCAATATAATGGAAATTTGTGGCGGGCATACGCATAGCATTATGAAATTTGCTTTACCTTCTATTTTGCCAAAGGAAATAAATTTTATCCATGGGCCAGGATGTCCTGTTTGTGTAATGCCTAGAGTTCGTATTGATACGGCTATTAAACTTGCTTCTATGAAAGATACGATTTTTTGCACTTTAGGCGATCTTTTAAGAGTACCAGGAAGTGAAATTTCTTTGCTGGATTTAAGAGCAAAAGGAGCTGATGTTAGAGCACTTTACTCACCGCTTGAAGTTTTAGAGATTGCTAAGCAGAATTTAAATAAAAATATCATCTTTTTTGCTATAGGTTTTGAAACCACTACGCCCATGAGTGCCTTACTCATCGAAAAAGTGATAGAAGAAAATTTAAAAAATGTTTTTTTTCATATCAATCATATCACCGTTCCAGCACCCATAGAAGCGATTATGAATGATGAAAATGTAAAAATCAATGCTTTTTTAGGTCCTTCTCATGTGAGCGTGATTACAGGTTATGGTATTTATGAGCCTATAGCTGCCAAGTTTAAAACCCCTATAGCCGTGAGTGGCTTTGAACCTGTAGATATTTTAGAAAGTATTTTAAACATTATAAAACAAAGCAACGAAAGCACTTTTAAAGTGTATAATCAATACAAAAGAGCTGTAAGCAAAGAAGGTAATATTAGAGCACAAAATTTAGTAAAAAAGTATTTTCAAGTGTGCGATTTTGAATTTCGTGGCTTAGGGCTTGTCAAAGATGGGGGCTTGGAACTAAAAGAAGAATTTAGTGCCTATGATGCGAGTAAAAAATTTGATTGTGTAGTGCAAAGTAAAAATGAAAGCAAAGCCTGTATTTGTGGACAAATTTTAAGAGGCTTGGCTAAGCCTTATGATTGTAAAGTTTTTGGTAAGGCTTGTACTCCAAGAAGTCCTATAGGAAGTTGTATGGTTTCAGGCGAGGGTGCTTGTGCAGCGTATTATAAATACTCAAAGGTGAATGTATGAAAAATATTTCCTTAGCCCACGGAGGTGGTGGAGAAGAGATGAATGAGCTTTTAACTAAGCTTTTTAAGATCTTTGATAATGAAATTTTAAACGCAAATAATGATGCGGCAATTTTAGGAAATTTGGCTTTAAGCACGGATTCTTTTGTTTTAAGTCCAATTTTTTTAGATGAAGAGGTTAATATCGGCAAACTTTGTGTTTGTGGTTCTATTAACGATATTTTGATGGTGGGTGCTAAGCCAAAGTATCTTAGCTTAGGACTTATCTTAGAAGAAGGTTTTGAGCTAGAAAAACTAGAACGCATTTTAAAAAGCATTAAAGAAGAGTGTGAAAAATGTGAAGTTTTGCTAGTTTGTGGCGATACTAAAGTTGTTCCTAAAGGCAAAGGGGATGAAATTTATATCAACACTACAGCCTTAGGCGAAATTATCTCTAAAAAAGAAAGCAAAAATATCAAAGCAGGTCTTAGCATACTTGTCTCAGGTGATATAGGAAGACATGGGGCTAGTGTTTTGATTAAAAGAAATGAGTTAGAAGCTGATATAAAAAGTGATTGTAAGGCTTTGAATAAAGAAGTTTTAGAGCTTTTAGAAAAGAATATAAAGGTTGTAGCTATGCGTGATGCTACTCGTGGCGGACTTAGTGCGGTGTTAAATGAGTGGGCAAAGCAAAGTGGAAATGATCTTTTAATCTTTGAAGAAAAAATCATCGTGCAAGATGAAGTCTTAGGACTTTGTGAGCTTTTTGGTTATGAGCCGTATGAGCTTGCAAATGAGGGCACTTTTATACTTTGTGTAGAAAAAGAAGACGAGTTAAAAGCCTTAGAAATTCTTAAAAAATACAACAAAAACGCCAGCATCATAGGAGAAATTTTAAAAGAACAAAAAGCACGTGTGATTTTACAAAATGCTTATGGAGCCAAGCGCTTTTTAGAAAGCCCAAAAGGCGAACTTTTACCAAGAATTTGCTAATGCACGAATTAAGTATAGTAGAGTCTTTAATCACACTTTGCGAAGAAAATGCCTTAAATAATAACGCTCAAAATGTGCAAGAGATTTATGTAAAAATAGGGCGTTTAAGCGGTATAGAAGTAGATCTTTTTAAGCGTTGTTTTGAAACTTTTAAAGAAAACTCAAATATTTGTAAAAATGCTAAACTTTTTATAGAACTTGCTCCGCTTGAAATTTTATGCTTAAAATGTGATCAAATAAGCATTTTAGAAGAAAATGTTTTTAAGTGTCCTAAATGTCAAAGTATAGAATATAAAATCACACAAGGTGAGGACTTACACCTTATGCGACTTGTAATGGAGTGAAAGTAAAAATCAATAAATGATTTTTACTTTCTGCTTTCAAAATGTTTGATAATATCTGCTTTATATTGATAAATATCTTCTAATTTTTCTATATTATAACTTGTTCCATCTGGAAAACTAATAGATTTTTTGCTTGTATTAAAATATAATCTACATATCCACTTAGTAACTTTCCCTTGATATAAAATACTAAAATAGCTTAAAGTATCTTTGTAGCTTACATCTTCAAGATGGGCACTGACGCTAGCAAGAATTGATTTTACTATATAGAAACCTTGTAATTCTTCTTCTGTTGTGACAATATCCTTACTTTCATCAATTTGCTCATCATTTTCATCATCGTTTATGTTTTGAAGATTGTTTTTAATACTTGTGATTTTTTCATAAGCTAAATCATTAATAATTTCTTTAAAAGATTTTTTAATGTAATTTTTAAATTCTTCTAAAACAGTACTAGTCATTCTTTTTTCTGTCATTTGCTTAGCAAAAAAACTTGTAAATTCATCGCTTGGATTTTCTATTTCACTTTTAAAAATTTCTTGTATACTTCGGTAATATTTTTTCTCCATAGCAATGCTTAGAATTTCATCTAAATTTAAGTCAGTGCAAATAAAACGTTTTAAATCTTTAATATCTCTAGGTTTAAGTTTTTCAAGATTAACAACTAAAAATGGTATTTTATCCATAAGATTTTGTTGTTCAATATCTGTAAAAAATCTATATTCAATACCATTGGTAAGAATAGCAAATTTAATACTAGGATTAGTGTTAAAATATCTTACAAGTTGATTGTTATGATTATCTAAATTTTCAGTATGATTTTTAGCTTCAATTAAAATAAAAGGTTTTGAATCTTTGAAAATAGCATAATCCACTTTTTCACCTTTTTTAGTCCCTATATCTGCGGTATATTCTGGCACAACAATACTAGGGTTAAAAACATCATAACCTAATGTTTTTAAAAAAGGCATTATAAAAGTCATTTTTGTAGCTTCTTCAGTATTGACAAGTGTTTTGCGTTCAGCTATTGTTTCAACGATGCCATTTAATTGATTTTCAAAATCCATTTTTATTCCTTTTGTTTTTGTTAAAAGTATTATAGCAATATTTTTTTAGTTTTATAATAAAAAAAGTGATTTTAATTTTTATAATTTTACTATTTAGCTTTTCAAAATCCTTGCAAGTTTAAGCAAATTTGAAATCAAAAATTCTTTTTTTACGAGCTTAGAATTGGTTTTAAGTTCGTATTCGCTTTTAAGTAAGAGAGTGAAAATTCCTTTATATTGTTCGATTTTTAAACTAAAGGCTTGAGTGCTTAAATTCTGTCCTATTTGAGGAGGCGGGGTATAACCTAAAAGTTCTTTAAAATCAATTTTACCATTAACTTTAGCATAAAGTGCGATTTTAAATAAGCGATAAAAAGAATTATGCAAAGAGTTGATTAAAGCAATTTCATTAAAATTGTCTAAAATTTTTTCAAGCTCGCTTTTAAAGTCTTGTTTTTTAAAAATTTTTTCAAAAAAGCTTTCAAAACTTCCTGTATTCAAACTATAACAATACTGCTCTATAGTTTTTTCATCTACTCTTAAACCGCTAAATTTATTAAGCTCACTCGCAGCAAGATATAAATTTTCATCAAAACTTGTAAAAAGGGTAAATAAAGCATTTTGAGTGATTTCAACTCCTAGTTGTTTTGCTTTTATACTTAAAAGCTCCACGCCTTCTTTAGCTCCATTAGCTTTAAAAAATCTTACAAAATAAGGAGAGAAAATTTTTTCTATATCGCTTTGCTTTGAACTTTCATCATAAAGCTCTAAAAGAAAGAAATTATCCATATTGTTTTTGCAAAGATCTACTAAAATTTTAAGATCTTTTGTTGGAATTTTTTTAGAAGTTTTAATCTCTAGTAATTTTTTTTCACTAAAAAGCGATCCTGTGCTTAAAAAATCACTCGCACGAGTGAAGTTGTATTCTTCAAAAAAAAGTTTTAAAGTTTCATCGGGCTTATATTTTTCTTTTATAAATTCAGCATAAAGTTCGCTTTGAAAATTATCCGCTCCATAAAGAAAGAAAAAATTAGGTATTGAACCTTTAGAAAGTAGGGTTTGAAGTTCTTTTTTATACATTTTCTTCCTTTGTAAGTCTTTGGGTGATTTTAGCATAAATTTTTGCCATAACTATATCCGCTTCCATAATTTGTACTTCAACACTTTCTAGTAAATTGGCACGTGTATCATAAAGGATTAGATCAGCCCCTTTAATTTCATCATCTAGTTTAGCTATACAAACTCCATCATTTTGTACAACTAAAGCTTTAAATTTTTTACCTATATTTTTAGCTGCCCATCTAGCAAATTTTCTATCTATAAAATCAAAAGCAACCTTATCTGCTTCTCTTTCAAGCGTACTAAGGCTCTCGCAGGTGCTTTCTATATTTAAAAGTAGATAATTAAAAAGTTTTTCATCATTTTTTTGTTTGGCTTTTAAAAGCCTGTGTAAAATAAGATCAGAATATCTTCTTATAGGACTTGTAAAATGTGAGTATTTGTCAAAACCCAAGCCAAAATGTCCCGCATTTATACTAGAATATTCTGCTTTTTTTTGTGCTTTAATGATGAGTTTATCTACTTCTGCTCTTAAATTTAACTCATTGGCTAAGGCTTGTATGTCGCGTATGAGTTCAGGAAGATTGGCTTTGAAGTTTACATCGATTCCAAGTTCACATAAATCATTTAAAAGCTTATCGATTTTTCTTGCATCAGCGCTTAAGTGATTTCTAAAAATACCTATATCTATGAGTTTTGCTGCAGCTTTATTGGCTAAAAGCATACAATCTTCGATTAAATTATGCGAAGGTGTGTCTTTTTCAAAAACTGTACTTTTTAGACTAAGTTTTTCATCTAAATTTATTCTAAGTTCTTCAGTGCGAAATTCAAAAGCATTTTTAAGACGCATTTTACGTAAAATTTTTGTGATTTCAAAAAGTTCATAAAGCCATGAAAGCTCTTTTAAATCAGGCTTTTGCACTAAAATTTCATCAACTTCATCGTAATTAAAACGGCGTTTTGAGTTGATAATACCTTCAAAAAGTTCTTCTTTTATGACTCTATTTTCATGATCGAGTGTGATTTTAAAACAATACGCTAAGCGATCTAAATGGGGTTTTAAAGAACAGATATTTTCACTTAAAGGACGAGGCAGCATAGGTATAGCAATATGTGGAAAATAAATAGAAAATCCACGATTTCTTGCTTCTTTATCTATAGCACTATAAGCATAGACATATTCGCTAACATCGGCAATGGCTATATAAATTTCTCGTTTTTGAGTATCAAAATAAATCGCATCATCAAAATCTTTTGCATGCACAGGATCTATGGTGCAAAAAGGTAAAGCTCTTAAATCTGTGCGATTTTCATACATATTCGCATCAACACTATCGCCATTTGCCAAAGATTCTTTAACACAAGCGTCACTAAATTCGCTATTTTTATTAAAAAGAGCTAAAGAGATTTTTTCATCTACACTTTCATCATCAATATGCCCTAAAACTTCTATGATGTTGTTGTTTTCATTTTCTATTTTTAAAATTGTTCCTAAAGGTAGTGCTTTTAAGGATTTTTGAGAAGCTTTTAAGACGGTGCTTAATCCTGATTTAATGTTCATTCCAAGTATAGCTTCGCCGTATCTTTTGGTGATCACTAAAGAGGTTTCATTAGCTCTTTTTAAAACCAAAATCACTTTTGCACTGGGGCGTTTTCTCTTTAAAGGTAAAAGCTTTACCGCAACTATATCTTTATAGTTTGCTCCTTTTAGATTTTTATTTTCTATTAAAAGATCTTTTTTAAAACTTTCATCAAAGCATTGTAAAAAACCTGTGCCTTTGCTTGAAATATCAAGTATTCCAAAGGTAAAACCATTGTTAAGATAATATTTGTTTTTATATTCTTTGATGATATAATTAGCTAAAAGTTCTCTTAAAATTTGCTTAAATTCATTACTTACTTCGCAAGGATTGATGCCATAATTAAGACTATTTAAAAATTCTTTCACTTTTTATACTTTATGATTTTTTGTAAAATTCTTACATAAAGTTTATAAAAAAAATATGAAATTTATACTTTAATTGCTATAATAATACCTTTAATTTTTTGAATTTAAAGGAGTGATTATGGCTATTACAGTATATTATGATAAAGATTGTGATTTAAATTTAATCAAATCAAAAAAAGTAGCAATTATAGGCTTTGGCTCTCAAGGACACGCTCATGCAATGAATTTAAGAGATAATGGCGTAAATGTGATTATCGGACTTCGTGAAGGTAGTGCAAGTGCTATTAAAGCAAAAAATGCTGGTTTTGAAGTAATGAGCGTAAGTGAAGCTTCTAAGACAGCAGATGTGATTATGATCTTAGCTCCTGATGAAATTCAAGCAGATATTTTTAATATTGAAATAAAACCAAATTTAAGTGAAGGTAAGGCTATAGCTTTTGCGCACGGTTTTAATATCCACTATGGTCAAATCGTTGCTCCAAAAGGTATAGATGTTATCATGATAGCACCTAAAGCACCAGGACATACAGTAAGAAATGAATTTAGTTTAGGTGGTGGAACACCTTGTTTAATAGCCATCCATCAAGATGAAAGTAAAAATGCTAAAAATTTAGCCTTAAGTTATGCAAGTGCGATTGGGGGTGGACGTACAGGCATTATAGAAACAACCTTTAAAGCCGAAACAGAAACAGATCTTTTTGGTGAACAAGCCGTGCTTTGTGGTGGACTTAGTGCTTTGATTCAAGCAGGTTTTGAGACTTTGGTTGAAGCAGGTTATGAACCTGAAATGGCTTATTTTGAGTGTTTGCATGAAATGAAACTCATTGTGGATTTGATTTATCAAGGTGGTATTGCAGATATGCGTTATTCTATCTCAAATACTGCAGAGTATGGTGATTACATCACGGGGCCAAAAATCATCACTGAAGAGACTAAAAAAGCGATGAAAGATGTTTTAAAAGATATACAAAATGGTGTTTTTGCAAAAGATTTTATCTTAGAACGCCGTGCAGGTTTTGCTAGAATGCATGCAGAACGTAAAAATATGAATGATTCTTTAATAGAAAAAACAGGACGTAATTTGCGTGCTATGATGCCTTGGATCAGTGCTAAAAAATTAGTAGATAAAGATAAGAACTAAACATTGTCAAAGAAAAAATTAGTTCAAATTCAGCGTTATTTAATCATAGCTATACTTTTTTTACTTTGTATAGCTTTAGCTTTGGGAATTTTAATAAAATATCAAAATTCCCAAGACGTTTCTTCTGCTAAGCCGGATTATTTTATTGATAAACAAGAAGATTTAATTTCATCAAACAAAGATCATTATGAAATTGGTATTTTTCAAGAGAATGAGTTTGATAATAATAAATCTGTAAGTATTTTAGAGCAAAAAATTCAAGAAATTGATGATTTAAATGCAAATTTAAATGAGCAAAATTTAAGCAGTGTGGATCAGAATTTAAGTTTAGAGCAAAATCAGAGTTTAGAGCAAAATTTTATTCCAAAAGATACAAATTTAACCCAAGAACAAAATTTAACTTTTAATAAAGATATTAATTTAAATAAAATTTCTAAAAAACCAAAACTTGCTATTATTATCGATGATATGGCAAATGCAAGTCAGGTTAGAGGTTTAAAAGCTTTAAATTTAAAGTTAAATCCTTCTTTTTTCCCGCCAGATAAAAACCATAGCGAAACGCCAAAACTTGCTTTAAAATTTGATTTTTATATGGTGCATTTACCTTTAGCGGCAATTAATTACAATAAACCCGAGCTTGATACTTTAAATCCAAATGATAGCAAAGAAAGAATTTTTAAAAAAATCAAGCAAATTAAAAAAGATTTTAAGGATTTAAGATACATCAATAATCACACAGGAAGTTTATTTACAAGCAATGAAGAAGCTATGAGAAAGCTTTATGAAGCTTTGAGAGCTGAAAATATATCTTTTGTGGATTCTAAAACCATAGGAAACTCCAAAGCAAATAAAGTAGCTAAAGAATTTGACATGCCTTATATACAAAGAGATGTGTTTTTAGATAATGAAGATGATGTTAATTATGTTAAAAAACAACTCGAAAGCGCAGTAAAACTCGCACAAAAAAAAGGTTTTGTTATAGCCATAGGACATCCTAAAAAAAATACTTTAAAGGCTTTAGAACAAAGTAAGGAATTGTTAAAAAGTGTAGATCTTGTGTATTTGAGTGAAATTTATGGCAAGTGAAATTTTGCCTGATGAATTTTTAGAACTTTTTAAAGATTTAAAAAAGTCTCCTAAAAAATTACACTATAAAGGAAATTTATCTTTATTAAAGCAAGATAAAATCGCTATTATAGGTTCAAGACGTATGAGTGTTTATACGAAAAATTGCGTTTTTTCTTTAGCGAGTATGCTTAAAAATGCTCATCTTTGCGTGGTAAGTGGTGGTTCTTTGGGTGTGGATATCACCGCAAGTATGGCAGCTATGCCAAATACTATAGGTATTTTTGCTAATGGTTTAGATCAAATTTATCCAAGAGCTAATGAAAAAATCATTAAACAAATTTATGAAAATGCTTTAGCTTTAAGCGAATACGAAGATGATTATTTGCCAAAAAATTATGACTTTTTACTAAGAAATCGTTTGGTTATTGCTTTAAGTAAGGCTGTTGTGGTTGCACAAGCAGATATTAAAAGTGGTTCTATGCAAAGTGCAAAACTTGCTTTAGGACTCAATAAGCCTTTATATGTTTTACCACAAAGACTAGGAGAAAGCACAGGGACTAATTTGCTTTTAAAGGAAAATAAAGCAAAGTTAATCTGTGATTTTAAAGAATTTGTAAGTGAGTTTGCAAGTATAGATACAAATCAAGATGAGTTTTTAGAGTTTTGCAAAAAAGGTGTGAGTGTTGATGAGGCTTTAAAAATTTATGGACAAAAAGTTTATGAATACGAACTTGAGGGAAAAATTTCCATAGAAGGGCTTTTTATAAGGGTTTTAGTATGAGAGCTTTGGCTTTAGATGTAGGTTTAAAACGCATAGGTATAGCGCTTTGCTTAGATAAAAAGATCGCTTTGCCTCTAGATGCAGTTTTAAGAAAAAATCGCAATCAAGCCGCCAACGAAATCAAAAATTTACTTAAAATACATGAAATTTCTTTGCTCATTGTAGGCATTCCTAAGGGTGGATCAAGTGAAGAAGAAATGACAAGACGCATTAAGCATTTTGTTTCTTTGCTTGAATTTGATAAAGAAATTTGCTTTGTAGATGAAAGTGGGACAAGTAAAGAAGCTTTAGAATACGGCGTAGCAAATACATACAAAAAAGATGGTAAATTAGATTCTTTATCCGCTTTTATCATGATAAAGGATTATTTTGCTCTCTAGAATAGAAAAACTTTATACCAAAGATGAAATGCAAAATATTTTATCTTCTTTTACTCAAGAAAAAAATGTTTGTGTATTTGCAAATATTTTAAAAACCAGCATTGAAGAATTAGAAAAAGAATTTTTAAAACAAAATTTAAAATTTAAAAAGATCAATGCTTATTGTTATTTGTTTGATGCCAAAGATAAGGCTATCTTAAGTTCTATGAAAGCTTTTAATGAGGCATACTTTTATATACAAAATTATTCTTCTTATTTGTGTGCTTTAAATTTAGAGGTCAAAGCAGGGCAAAGTGTTCTTGATATGTGTGCAGCTCCGGGTGGCAAAAGTATCAATCTTGCAAATTTTATGCAAAATACAGGTTATTTAGCTTGTAATGAGATGAGTAGGGATAGATTTTTTATTTTGCAAAAAAATCTTAAAAATTACGGCGTGAATGCTAAAGTTTTTATGAAAGATGGTAAAAATATAGGCAATTTATGTCCTTTAAAATTTGATAAAATCTTACTTGATGCACCTTGTTCAACTTTTGCTAAAATAGGTTTTGATTTGGAAAAAAGTTATAAAGAAATCAAAAATATTGCAAAAACCCAAAAAAAACTTCTACATTCTGCTTTAAAGGCATTAAAAATAGGCGGAGAACTTATATATAGTACTTGTACCTTTACCAAAGAAGAAAATGAAGAAGTTATAGAAAATGCTTTAAAAAGCGAGTTTAAATTAGAGCTTTTAGATATTGATTTGGAAAATGTTGAGGCTAAAGCAGGGCAAAGTGAAGAATTTGCTGAAATTTCAAAATGTAGACGGATTTTACCAAGCTTAGACTATGATGGATTTTTCATAGCTAAGTTTAGGAAATTATATTAATTAATAAAATTATTCACATTTAAATATAAATTCATAAAAAAACTTAAAAAACAATAAATAATTTTTTATTTATTTTAAAGCTTAAAGTTCTATTTTTAAGTACTTTGAAAAGAAAATCACAGCGTGAAAAGGCTGTGAATAAAGTTGAAAATTTTTTAATCTTAAAAAGATGAAATTAGTCTGATTGTATTTTTTGTAGTTTTGGAGCTATTACAGCTTGACAATATCCTTGATCGGGATTATTTATAAAATAATGTTGATGATAGTTTTCAGCTTTGTAGTAAGTTTGCAATCTTGAAATTTTAGTAACTATTTTTTTACTAAATATTTTTTGTTGTTCTTGGATAAATTTTTGAGCCAAGATTTTGTCTTCTTCATTGTCATAAAAAATTATAGATCGGTATTGCATACCTATATCTGCACCTTGTTTATCTATACTTGTTGGATCATGAATTTTAAAAAAGAGTGTTAAGATTTCAAGGAGAGAGATTTGTTTTTCATCGTAATTTATTTTGACAACTTCTATGTTACCATCACCATTGCACACGCTTTCATAGCTAGGATTTGGATTTCCTCCACTATACCCAACTTCAGTATCGATTACACCTTTTAGGCGTTCAAATACGGCTTCAACACACCAAAAACAACCACCACCTAAAACGATATTTTTCATTGTGAGTTTTCCTTGAGTTTAGCCCTTTGAAGGGCTAAGATTATTTGTAGTTTTTGATTGCTTTTTCTAAAATTTCAATTGCAGCTTTTTCATCTTTGAAATCTTGCACTTTAACCCATTTGTTTGGTTCTAAAATTTTATAAGTTTCAAAGAAATTTTTGATTTTATTTAAAGTTGCTTGTGGTAAATCTGTGTAAGTTTTTATATTGTCATATCTTGCATCTATTTTTGAATTTGGAACTGCAAGAAGTTTTTCATCCATTCCGCTTTCATCTTCCATGATTAAAACACCGATTAGGCGGCAAGGAATCACGGCTCCAGCTTGGATAGGATATTCATTAAGCACTAAAATATCCACAGGATCACCATCATCAGCCAAAGTATTGGCGATAAAACCATAGTTTGCTGGGTAAAACATCGCACTAGCCATAACGCGATCTACCATGATAGCACCACTATCTTTGTCAATTTCATATTTTATGTTTGAGCCATATGGAATTTCAATTACAGCATTGATTTTATTTGGAATATCTCCGATTTTGATTTTGCTTAAATCCATTTTTTCTCCTTATATACTTTGAATTTTTTTAATCAGTTCTTTCATGTCTGCAACGATAGGTTCGATAGTGCGTTCCCCATCGATAATAAAATGAAGTTTTTTCTTTTGATAAAAATCTAAAATTTCATTTAAAGGTTCTGTATAAACTTTCATTCTGTTGTAAAACACTTCTTCATTATCATCTGCACCACGATTTCTGCCTAAAACTCTTTCTTTAGCAACTTCTTCACTTACTCTTACTTCTATGACACCTTTAAGACAAATTTCATTTTGCTCACTTAAAACCTTGTCAAATTCTATCATTTGCTCTACACTTCTTGGATAGCCATCGATGATAACAGTTTTAGTTGGAGCAGCTTTTAGAGCACAAACTATAGTATTTACAACAACATCTAAAGGAACAAGATTACCTTTGGATATAAAACTATCTATAGTTTTTCCAAGCTCACTCCCACTTGCTACTTCAGCTCTTAAAAGATCGCCTGTTGAATAGTGTGTGATATTTGTCACATCTGCTTGTGCGATTAAACTAGCATCGGTAGTTTTTCCACTACCTGGTGCACCTATGATTAAAAACAATTCTTTCATTTTATATTCTCCCTTAATTTGATTCCTAATTCTCTCATTGCTTCATTGCTAGCAGGCGATGGTGCATCTGTCATTAAGCATTGCGCTCTTTGGGTTTTTGGAAAGGCTATAACCTCTCTTATGCTGTTTGCTCCTGTAACTAGCATGATGAGTCTATCAAGTCCTATAGCGATACCTCCATGTGGCGGAGCGCCAAAACTTAAAGCATCAAGCAAGAAGCCAAATTTTTCTTTTTGTTGTTCTTCATCGATATTTAAAAGTTTAAATACTTTTTGTTGAATATCGTTTTTATGGATTCTTATACTACCTCCACCTAGCTCAACGCCGTTTAATACTACATCATAAGCGATAGATGAAATTTCTTCTAAATCAGTCTCATCGATATTTTTTGGCATGGTAAAAGGATGGTGCATCGCAGAATAACTTCCATCATCATTTTGTTCAAACATAGGAAAATCAACAACCCATAAGAATTCTAAGGCATTTGGATCTATAAGATTTAACTCGTTGGCTAAGAAAATTCTAAATCTTCCCATATAATCAAGTACGATTTTTTTAGCCCCTGCACCGAAAAATACCACATCTCCTACTTCAAGTTCACAGCGTTTGCTTAGCTCATTTAAATCTTCTTCGCTAAAGAATTTGCAAAGCGGTCCTTTAAGCCCATCTTCTTTAACTTGCATAAAAGCTAAGCCCTGAGCACCAAATTTACGCACAAATTCTTCAAATCTTTGCATTTGTCTTTTTGAAAAAATAGTATCGCCTTTTGGAACGCGTATGGCTTTGATGCGATTTTTCTTTGTATCTTTGGCAATATTTGCAAAAATTTCATTATTTGACTTAGCGAAAATATCAATCACATCAATAAATTTAAGATCAAATCTTAAATCCGGCTTATCAGAGCCATAATTCTCCATAGCATCTTTGTACTGCATTTGTCTAAAAGGGGTTTGAATTTCTTTGCCGCAAGCTTTGAAAATATCTTTTAAAAAAGTTTCAGCTACATTGATCACATCTTTTTGTTCGCAAAAACTCATTTCAACATCAATTTGTGTGAATTCAGGTTGGCGATCAGCTCTTAAATCTTCATCTCTAAAACATTTTGCGATTTGAAAATAACGATCAAAACCGCTACACATTAAAAGTTGTTTGAAAAGCTGAGGGCTTTGTGGAAGAGCATAAAATTCACCCTGATGTACACGAGAAGGTACCAGATAATCTCTTGCACCTTCAGGAGTAGCTTTGGTAAGAATAGGGGTTTCAACTTCTAAAAATCCCATATTTGCCAAAGAATTTCTAGCTGCTATACAAGCTTTAGAACGCAAGGCAAAATTTTCATAAAGTTTAGGATTTCTTAAATCTAAAAAGCGATATTTTAAACGTAATTCTTCATTTACACTTTCATCAGCGATAGCAAAAGGAGGTACGGCGCTTTCATTTTCTATGGTAAGTTTAAAAACAACTACTTCGATTTCTCCTGTTTTTAATTTAGGATTTGCAAGTCCTTCGCCACGCGGACGAATAGTACCTTCTGCAATAAGTACAAATTCATTTCTTGCATTGGAAGCGATTTCATGAGCTTCTTTGCTATCATTCGGATCGCAAACAAGTTGGATAATACCACTTCTATCTCTTAAATCTATAAAAATAACTCCACCATGATCGCGGTAGCTATTTACCCAACCGCAAAGTTTAACGCTTTGACCAACATGGGAAATTCCCAAGTCTGTATTATAATGACTTCGCAAATTTATTCCTTGAAAAAGATTTTTTAAGATAATGAGCAAAATTATAGTATTTTTATTCTTTTGCTTTGCTAAGATTTGATATAATTTTTTATGCAAAATAAAATAGATTATAAAAATATTAAAAAAATTGGACTTGTTGCACGACCCAATGTGAGTTTAGATAAGGAAATTTTAAAACTTCAATCGATTTTATCTAAATATAGGGTTGAACTTATATTGTTTAAAGAAAGTTCTAAAAAATTAAATTTATTAAAGTATGAATTGGATGATTTGTTTAAAATATCTGATTTTGTTATTTCTTTAGGTGGTGATGGAACTTTGATTTCTTTATGTCGTAAGGCTTGTGAATATGATAAAGCAGTTTTAGGAATTCATGCTGGACGTTTGGGTTTTTTAACAGATTTTAAAGTTGATGAAGCTGAAAATTTTTTTCAAGCTTTTTTTCAAGGAGAATTTAGAATAGAAAAGCCTTATTTATTAAGTGTTTTTTTAGAAGATAAGCAAGGAAAAATTTTAGAAAAATTGGCTTTTAATGATGTGGTTATTAGTAAAAACAATCAAGCTTCTATGGCTCATATAGAAGTTTTTAGAAAAGAAAAGAAATTTAATGAATATTTTGGAGATGGGCTTATTGTTGCAACTCCTGCGGGTTCAACAGCTTATAATTTAAGTGCAAATGGGCCTATAGTTTATACTTTAGCTCAAGCTTTTATCTTAACTCCTGTTTGTTCTCATTCTTTAACACAACGCCCTATTGTCTTACCAAAAGGTTTTGAAATAGAGATTATGGCAAAGGATTGCATACTTTGTATTGATGGGCAAGAAAATTATAAAATGAATGATTTTAAAAGTATAAAAGTGGGTTTAAGTGATAAAAATGTAGCTTTAATTCACCCAAAAAATAGGGATTATTTTCAAATTTTAAAAGAAAAATTACACTGGGGAAATTGATGATAAATAGAATTTTTATGAAAGAAAATCTTGGTTTTAAAAAGGCTGAGCTCGAAATTTCTAAAGGACTTACCGTTTTTACAGGGCTAAGTGGAGCTGGAAAATCGGTCTTGTTTAAAGGAATTTTATCCGCATTTTCTTTGAGTGAAAGTGAGGCTAAAATTGTCGAAATAGAACTGGATGATAAGTTAGATTTAGAAAGTTTTGGTATAGAAAGCGAAGAGGAAAATGTTTTTAAGCTTTTAAAAGAAAAAAACACAAAATATTTTATTAACAATCAAAGCATAGCGAAAAAAAGTTTGCAAAATTTAAGTAAAACTTTTATTAGGTATTTAAGCGCAAAGGAAAATAACGAATTTGGAAATGAAAAATTTTTAAATCTCTTAGATGCCTTGGAAATGCAAGAAAATACAAATTTTATTTCCTTTTTAGAAGATTTTAAAAAAGATTTTAATACTTATAGCCAAATTTCTAATGAGCTTAATGCAATTTTAGAAGAAGAAAAAAAAGTAGAAGAATTAAAAGAATTAGCTAGGGTGCAAATTGAAAAAATTTCAAGCATTAATCCTAAAATAGGTGAGTATGAAGAGCTTTTAATACTTAAAAAAAAGCTTTCTAAAAAAGATAAATTAGAAGAAGCTTGGAGTAAGGCAGAGCGTATTTTTGAGCTTGAAAAAGTTGTTATTGAAGCTTTAAATTTAAGTGAAGTTGATGCGAGTTTTTTTAGTGAATGTTTAAATGATTTGCGCGTGATTTGTGAAAATCAAAAAATGGAAGATTTGGATTTTGATGTGGAGACACTTTTAGATCGCATTGAAAATTTATCCTATCTTATTAAGCGTTATGAAAGCATAGAAAATGCTTTAGAAGTTTTAAAACAAAAAAAACATGAACTAGAACATTATGAAAATTTAAGCTTTGAAAAAAAAGAACTTGAAAAAAAATTTCAAGAATTAAAACAAAAATTAGAAGAAAAAGCACAAATTTTAACTCAAACAAGAAAGAAAAACCTTAAAAAATTAGAAAAATGTTTAAATAATTATCTCAAAGATCTTTATATGAAAGATGCAAGTTTGACGCTTAAAGAAAATGAAAAAATTTCAATTTTAGGCAAAGATGAGATAATGTTAGATATTAATTTAGCTCATTTAAAAAATTTAAGTTCGGGTGAATTAAATCGCTTAAGACTTGCTTTTATAGCCACAGAATGTAAAATTTTAAATGCAGGTAAAGGGATATTATTTTTAGATGAAATCGATGCAAATTTAAGCGGAAAAGAGGCTATGAGTATAGCTAAGGTTTTAGAGGAGCTTTCTAAGTTTTATCAAATTTTTGCTATTTCTCATTTACCTCAACTTTCCTCTAAGGCACATAATCATTTTTTAGTTGAAAAAAATGGTGAAGAAAGTAAGGTAAAAAAGCTTGATCAAGAAGAAAGAATCAAAGAGCTTGCTAGGATGGTGAGCGGGGAGCTTGTTAGTGATGAAGCAATCGAATTTGCTAAGACATTGTTTAAGAATTAAGCGGATTTTTTATTTTACTATGTTAGAATATATAACTATAAGATTTCCTTTCTTTATGAAACAAATATATTAAAAATTTTTAGATATAAAGGTATTTTACACGCTATGAATAAGAAAATTTTAATTATTGATGATAATAAAATGCTCGGCAAACTTTTAGCTAAAAAAATTCAAATGACTTTGGATTATGAGGTAGATATTGCTTTTGGTTTTGCTGAAGCTAAGGAATTAATGAATAATGATTATTTTTTAGCTTTTGTGGATTTATGTTTGCCAGATGCCCCAAATGGTGAAGTTGTGGATTATGTTATAGAAAAGAAAATTCCTGCTATTGTTCTTACGGCTAGTGGTGATAAGGCTACTAAAGAAAAATTTATGGATAAAGATATATTAGATTATATTTTTAAAGAAAGTGAAACTTGCATTGATGAGATTGTTAGTTCTATTATAAAACTTAATCAATATGCAAAAACTAAAGTGATTTTAGCTATGAGCAAGCTACCTGAGCGTAATGAAATTAAAAAAATACTCACTCAAAGACAATTTAATGTTTTAGTTGCAGCTCATGGTGAAGAAGCAATGAGTTATTTAAATGATAATAATGATGTTAAGCTTATTATAGCAGATGTCAATATGCCAGTAATTAGCGGTTTTGAGCTTTTGACTCAAGTAAGAGAACGTTTTAGTGATGATGAATTAGGTGTGATTCTTTTGGGGGATTATAATGATTCATTTGAAGCGAATTCTTTTAAAAATGGAGTTAATGAGTATTTGTTTAAACCTTTAAGCAAAGAAAGTTTTAATTGTCGCTTAGATCGTTGTTTATCTTACATGGATGATAAAAAATTTTTAAGCACTTATAATGTTTTAGATCCTGTATCTGGGGTTAAAAATTATAATGCTTTAATTGATGGAATAGATGATTATTTTAACGAAATAGCGACAAAAGATGAGGAATTTGCTTTTGCTTTCTTAGATATAGATAATCTTCAAATGATTAACGATGAATACGGCCGTGAAGTTGGTGATGAAGTAATTAAAATCTGCGCTAATGAAATAGTCAATGAAACTAAAGGAAGAGATCTTGTAGGTAGATATAGTGCAGAAAAAATTTGTATTTTGCTTAAAAATATAACCCAAGAAAGAACGATTAAAATCTTTTCTCGTATACGAGTAAATATAAAAAAGGCTGGTGTTTTAGTTAATTTAGATGAAGTCTTTTTTACAGCTTCTATAGGCGTGGTTTTTGGAAAAAGTGGAGATAAGATTGATTCTTTGGTTGATAAAGCAAGTAAAATATTGTCTCAAGCAAAAGATAATGGCAAGGATAGAGTTGAAGTATGTTCTTAAATCTTGATTTTCAAGATGGTTTAAGGATTGTTGATACGCATTGCCATCTAGACAGTGAAGCATTTAAAGATGATTTAGATGAAACTTTAAATCGTGCTTTTAAAAATGGCATAGAGAAAATCATCATACCTGGTGCTGATATAAAAGACTTGCCTTATGCAGCTACAATTGCTTATAAATATAAAAATATTTTTTTTGCAGCAGGGGTGCATCCTTATGAAATTGATAATTATGATGAGAAAATTTTAAGGCAGTATTTATGCGATGAAAAGTGTGTAGCTATAGGTGAATGTGGGCTTGATTATTTTCGTTTTAAAAGTGATCTTGCTGAAGAAATTCAAAAAGAAAAAGAAAATCAAAAAAAGATTTTTATCGCACAGCTCGAACTTGCTATTGAATTTAAAAAACCTGTTATCATCCACTCAAGAGAAGCAAATCATGATACCTATGAGATTTTACATGAGTATTCTAAAGAACTTATAGGAGGAGTTTTACACTGCTTTAATGCAAGCGAACATTTACTAACTCTTTTTGAAGAGGGGTTTTATTTTGGTATCGGGGGAGTTTTAACTTTTAAAAATGCTAAGAAATTAGTTGAGATTTTGCCTAAAATTCCAAAAGATAGATTACTACTTGAAACTGATGCTCCATATCTTACTCCAGAGCCTTATCGTGGTAAAAGAAATGAACCTTTGCTAACTCAATTTGTAGCAAACAAAATGTGTGAAGTATTGAATTTATCAAGAAAAGAGCTTCTAGAAATTTGTTTTAACAATTCTGAAAAATTATTTTTTAAAGGTTATTAATGAAAAAAATTTTATTGTGTTTTTTAATATGTTTTAATTTTCTTTTTGCACAAATTAATACTCCTGAATTTTACGAAAGACAAATGAATGTTTTAAGAAATTTAGATATTAATCCAAGTTTTATTAGTGATTTGATTTTTGTGCAAACTCAGCAAGATATAAAATCAAAACACGCTCAAACTTTAATAGATAGTATGCAAAATTTTTCAAAAGTTACTCCTATGATAAGAAAAATTTTAGCTCAGCAGGAAGTTCCTGATGAGATTTTGTATCTAGCTATGGTTGAATCAGGATTGAAAACTCATAGCGTTTCTAATGCCAAGGCTGTAGGGGTTTGGCAATTTATGCAACCAACAGCTAGAAATTTGGGTTTAAGAATCGATGCTTACGTTGATGAAAGGCGTGATCCGGTCAAGTCAACTTATGCCGCTGCAAATTATTTAAAAGAGTTAAAAGAAGAATTTGGCAAATGGTATTTAGCGCTTTTAGCTTATAATTGCGGAAATGGTAAACTAAGACAAGCTATTAAACAAGCAGGAAGTGATGATTTAAGCGTTTTATTGAACCCCGATAAGAAATATCTTTCTTTAGAAACTAGAAATTTTATAAGAAAGATTTTAACGCTTGCTTTTTTAGCCAATGATAGGGATTTTTTACTAGATAAAGATGCGTCTTTAATGAATTATGCTTTAAGCAACGAATTTGCAAAAGTTGATGTGCCTTCTTCTGCATCTTTAAAAGAAATAGCTAAAAATTTAAATATGGATCTTGCAACTTTTAAGAAATATAATCCACAATTTAAACATAATTTTACGCCTCCTGGTAAAGGGTATTATATGTATATACCGCTTAATAAAGTAGCATTTTTTGATAAAAATTTTAAAGCAGAAAAACTTGCGAAGGTTGATACAACTATACCTATGACAAGAACTTATACCGTTAAGTCTGGTGACTCTTTATATAAAATAGCAAAAAATTATAATATCAGTGTTGATGAAATTCGAGAATTAAATAAAATAGCAAAAAATCATCTTAGCATTAATCAAAAATTAATTATACCAATCAAGGAGAATAAAAATGCAAATAAAAACAATTACACTAAAGTTGTCAGCCGTTAGTCTAGGGGTTTTATTTTTTAGTGGTTGTTTAGGCACTAGTTTTTTTTCTAGCTTGGATAATGCTCAAGTGTATTATCCTTCAAATGATTTTAAAAGTAGTCCTAGTTCTTCAGGGACTAAAGGAACGATGAAGCCTTATACTATCAACGGCAAAACTTATTATCCTACTGTTGTAGCAGTAGGCGAAACTGCTGATGGTATTGCGAGTTGGTATGGGCCAGGCTTTCATGGCAAGAAAACCTCTAATGGTGAAACCTATAATCAAAATGCTTTAACCGCGGCTCATAAAACTTTACCTATGAATACCATCTTAAAAGTAACCAATCTAAATAACAATCGTCAAGTTACTGTTCGTGTAAATGATAGAGGTCCTTTTGTGAATAATCGTATTATAGATTTATCAAAAGGAGCTGCCAGTCAAATTGATATGATTGCTTCAGGAACAGCTCCAGTAAGGCTTGAGGTTATAGGGTTTGGATCAAGTAATTCGGGTAATAATATTGTACATTCTAATGTAAACTATGGAAATAGCGGAGAAATTGCAAATAATGGACAAATTTATGAAGGTGGAAATTTCATGGTTCAAATTGGAGCCTTTAAAAACCCAGCTGGAGCACAAACGATAGCAGCAAGATATAAAACTTATAGAACTTATAGCTCTACTATACGTACGAGCTCAGTGGATGGGTTAAATCGCGTTTTCTTAACAGGCTTTAGAAGTGAAGATGAAGCAAGAGATTTTGCTGCAAGTGGCGCATTTGCGGGCGCATTTGTTGTAAGAGAGTAGAAATTATGACAGAATTGATTTTTTTGGATGTAGATGGTTGTTTAACTGATGGAAAAATTATTTATACTTCTAATGGAGAATTTATTAAAGAATTTGATGTAAAAGATGGAGCGGCTATCGAGGCTTGGCTAAAGCTTGGTAAAAAAATTGCTATTATTACAGGCAGAAATTGTCCTTGTGTTGAAAAAAGAGCTAAAGATTTAAAAATAGAAATTTTATATCAAGGCATCAAGGATAAGTTAGCTTGCGCAAAAGAAATTTTACAAAAACTTGACTTAGATTTTTCTCAGTGTGCGGCTATTGGGGATTATTTTAACGATAAGGCTTTACTTGAAAGTGTAGGGCTTAGTTTTAAGCCAAAAGATGGTCATAAAGATTTAAATGTAGATATAGTGCTTAGCAAAAAAGGTGGCAAGGCTGCTGTAGCACAGATGATAGAAATTTTAGTAGAAAAAAATCATCTAGAAGAAGAATGGAATAAGCTTTGGCTATAAAAATTTTTGGAATTTTAATTGCTCTTTTTACGATTACTTTTACGATTTTAAGTTTACAAGATCCGTATTCTTTGAATTTACAAACTAATACTTTAAATTTTAAAAATATTGAGGCTAAAAATTTGAAAGCTTATGAGAGTAATGCTAGTACAATTAAGGCATATTATAAGGCAAATTCTTGGGTGAGATATGCAGATAGAGATGAATTTAATGATTTTATTACTTTAAATTTAGATTTTAATCTTAGTGCGAATCGTTTAGAGTTTTTCAATAAAGATATGAGTAAGGTTTTATTTGAAGGAAATGTTACTTATATAGGTACTAATAATGTCAAAATTATTTCTCAAGAGGTAGAATACCAACCTAAGGATAAAATTTTACACACAAATACTAATTTTAAAGCTCTGATCAATGGAAGTATAATTAACGGAAATACTTTAAACTATGATGTAAAAAACAAAATTTTAAATATCCAAGGAGTAAATGCGTGGTTGCAAGACAAATAATTTTATTGTTAGCTTGTGTAAGTGTAACTTGGGCAACTCAAATTGAAGTAAAAGCTTTAAATTTTTACTCAGATGAAAATAAGGGTGAAAGTGTTCTTAGTGGAAATGTAGAAGTAATCAGAGGTGATGATATTTTAAATTCTGAAAAATTGATTATTTATACGGATAAAAATCGCAAACCTATTCGTTATGAAGCAATGCAAAATGCTAGGTTTAAGATTGTTTTAAAAGGTAAAACTTATAAAGGTAGTGGAGATAAATTTATTTATAATGTTATTAAAGACACTTACGAGATTAATGGTCATGCTTATATAAATGAACTTGGAAGCAATCAAAAGCTTTTTGGTGATAAAATAATAGTCGATAGAAAAGCTAATATTTATCGAGCAGAGAGTAAGGATCAAAAACCTGCTCGTTTTGTATTTGATCTTAAAGACAAATGATAATTAGTGCTAAATTTATCACTTCTTTAGTGAAATTTGATGAGAATTTGGGCTCAAATTTTAGTGAAGTAGCATTTTTAGGGCGTTCTAATGTCGGAAAAAGTTCTTTAATCAATTCTTTGTGTAAACAAAAAAAATTAGCTAAAAGTTCGGCAACTCCTGGAAAAACTCAGCTTATAAATTTTTTCGAAGTAACTTGTAAAAGAAATGAAGAAAAATTTAATATCAATTTTATCGATTTGCCAGGGTTTGGTTATGCAAAGGTTTCTAAAAATTTAAAAGAAATATGGAATCAAAACTTAGATGAATTTTTAAAATTTAGAACCTCGATAAAGTTATTTATACATTTAATCGATTCAAGACATGCTCATTTAGAGATCGATGTAAATTTAAATGACTATTTGAAAAGATTTTTACGACCTGATCAAAAAATTTTAAAAGTTTTTACCAAATGTGATAAATTAAATCAAAGTGAAAAAGCTAAGTTAAAAAATGAATTTAAAGACTCTATTTTAGTTTCAAATTTGAATAAATTTGGCCTTGATTCTTTAGAAGATATTATTATCAATCAAACTTTAGGTCTTGATAAATGAGAAGAAATTTAAGTGCTTATAAAGCAAAATTTAATGGAGCTTATGTCTTTTTAGGATTTTTTTTTCTAATCTATCAGATTCTTGGTTCGACTTTTGTATATGCTCCGTTACTTTATGGGATTTTTTTCTGTTATATGTTTTGCTTATTAGAAGAGAGAGAAAGAACTTTTTCAAAGCTTGATTTTAGATGGTATTTTTCTTTATTTTTTTTATTTTTTACTGATATAACTTATAATTTTTTTATTTTTTCATCTTGGTTGGCATTTTTTATTTTTTATTATCTTTGTGCAGGTTGGATTAAGACAAATTTAAAAATTGGTAAATTTATCCCTGTTGTTTTTGTGCTTTGTGCTTATGGCATTATTTTGTTTTTGGATATGATATTGTCTTATATTGGAGATGAGAAAATTAAAATTTTAGGATGGGAATATCTTATTTTAGTTTTTATAGAATGTTGTTTAGCTTATGTGTTTTTTAAGGGTAAAATTTAAATGAGAATGCGTTTAGTTGTTGGATTTATACTATTGTTTTTTATATTTTTATTAAGTCGTGTGTATTATTTGAGTATAAAATCAAATGTATATTATGAAGAGCTTGCTAAACAAAATGCCATAAAAACCGAATTTTTACCACCTGTTAGGGGTCAAATTATGGATAGAAATGGAACTTTATTGGCTATTAATGATTTGGGTTTTAGTATTTCTATTAAACCTTATTTAAGTATTAAAAAGTCAAATAAAGGAATTTTAGATAAAGAATTATCTGAACTTACAAATTTATTTCCCGATTTAAATGCTAGTAAATTAGCGGAAATTTATAGAAGAAATGATTCTTACTATAATCAAGATTTTATTAAAGTTGTAGATTTTATACCCTACGATGAGATTATTCCGCATTATTCAGAGTTAAATCTTAATAAAACAATAAAAATAGATCCTGTTGTAAAAAGAAAATATCCTTTTGGAAAATTGGCTTCGCATATTATTGGGTATGTAGGTAAGGCAAATTTGCAAGATGTTCAAGAGAATGAAATAGCAAAACTTTCTAACTATACGGGAAAAAGCGGTATAGAGCGCTATTATAATGATATTTTACAAGGAGAAAAAGGAACTAGAGTTTATAAGGTTAATGCCTTAAATCAAGAAGTAGAACAGCTTTCTTACACTCCTACTATGTCTAATGATATAGAACTTACGATTGATATAGAACTTCAGTCTTATTTAACTTCGTTATTTGAAGGCAATGCTGGAGCTGCTGTAATTATGAATGTAAATGATGGATCTATTTTAGCTGCAGGGAGTTTTCCTGAATATGATCTTAATCCTTTTGTAACAGGGATTTCTTTTAAGGATTGGGATGAGCTTTCAAATAGTCTTGATCATCCTTTTACAAATAAACTTATAAATGGATATTATCCTCCAGGTTCTGTTGTAAAAATGGGAGTAGGGCTTTCTTTTTTAAATTCTAAAAATATTAGCCCATCGACTCAATATGTTTGTAATGGAAGCATTGAGCTTGGAGGCAGGTTTTTTAGATGTTGGAATCGATCAGGCCATGGACCTGTGGATTTAAAACATGCGATAAAATATAGTTGTGATGTTTATTTTTATAATGGCAGTTTGCAAGTTGGAATTGATCAAATAAGTGAAACTTTGTCTCGTATTGGTTTTGGAGCAAAAACTGGGGTAGATTTACCTAGTGAATTTGTAGGAACTTTACCAAGCAAAGAATGGAAGATGCAAAGATATAGACAATCTTGGTTTCAAGGTGATACTTTAAATACAGCTATAGGTCAAGGTAATTTTCTTGCAACACCTATGCAAATTGCTAGATATACAGCTCAAATCGCAAAAGGTGGAGAAGTTATACCTCATTTTTTAAAAAGCATAGAAAATAATAACACAATCATAGAAAATCAAATGGATGAAAATAAAAAAGAAATTTTTACTTTGTTTGAAAAGAGTCAATTGCCTTATATAAGAGATGCAATGTATGCTGTTGCTAATGAGCAAGGAGGAACCTCTTATCGTTATTTGCATAATCTTGATGTGAAAGTTGCAGCAAAAACAGGAACTGCTCAGGTTGTGGGATTTTCACAGACAGATAAAAATAGGGTCGATGAAAAACAATTTGAGTATTATACTAGATCTCATGCGTGGCTTACTTCTTATGCTCCTTATTCTAAGCCAAAATATGTAGTTACCGTTCTTTTGGAACATGGTGGGAGAAATATTACTTCAGGGGCAACTGTAGCTAAAATTTATCAAAAAATGATTGAACTTGGATATTTTAAATAATTTTTAGTTGCAAATTGAGTTTTTCAAAAAAACTTTTTTAGCAATTGGTTTAAAAACCTTGTATTAAACAAATTATAAGTTTAATACAAGGGAAATTTTATCTATATTAACAAAAAGCATCTTAAAAGATGGCTTTTGTTCTTTTTTCAAGCCAAACTAGAGCTTTTGGATAATCACCTAGCTTAGGAGAAAGTTTTTCAAATACTTCTTTGTGGTAATTGTTTAACCATTCTTTTTCTTTTTCATCTAACATTTTTGTATCAATACAAGATATTTCAAAAGGACAAAGAGTAACAGGTTTGAAGTATAAAAACTCTCCAAAATCTTTATTTTTAGGATTTTCTACTTTGGTATGAATAACTAAATTTTCAAGTCTTATGCCCCATTTGCCTACTTTATAAATACCTGGTTCTATGGAGGTTAGCATACCTTCTTTGGCTTTTGTTTTTTCAAGCGCAGGGGATAGATAAGATAAAACTTGTGGACCTTCATGGACGTTTAAAAAATATCCCACGCCATGTCCTGTACCGTGAATATAGTCAATTTGTTCTTTCCATAAAGGTACGCGTGTGATTGCATCAAGTAGAGGCATAGCTATATCTTTTGGAAAAATTGCACTAGAAATGGCAATATGCGCTTTCAAAACCAAGGTATAGTCATGAATTTGTTCTGTATTAGCCTTTCCTATAGGTACAACGCGTGTAATATCTGTTGTGCCATTTTTATATTGTCCACCAGAATCAATAAGTAAAAGCCCATCTTTTTTAAGATAAGCAAAACTCTCTTTTGTGGCTTTATAATGTGGATATGCTGCGTTTTCATTAAAGCCTGCTATAGTGGCAAAACTATCACTTATGTAATATTTGCTTTGTGCTCTAAATTCACTTGCTTTAGTATCTATATCCAATTCGCTTATTAATTCTTTATTTTCTATCGCTTCTTCAAGCCAGGCAAAAAATTTACATAAAGCCACCCCATCTTCTATCATGGCATCTTGTATATGCGCTATTTCTTTTGTATTTTTAGCTGCTTTTAAGTGAGTGCTTGGATTAATTTCTTGAATGATTTTTACGCTTTTATCTAAAGAATTCATGAGTAAAGCGGTCATTTTTGAAGGTTCAATAAGCAAATTTGTATTTGCAAGTTTTTCAAGCTCTATGATAATTTCATCATAATTTTTAAGCCAAAACCCATCTAAATTTAAATTTTTTTCGAGTTCTGAATCTACTTTTTTCTGATCAACAAAAAGTAAAGCTTTGTCTTCCAAGATTAGTAAATGACTTAAAAATACAGGATTGTAATTTACATCATTCCCCCTTAAATTTGTAAGCCAAGCTATATCATCAAGACTGGAGATTAAATGAGAAGTAGCATTTAAATTTTTCATTTTTTGACGCACTAATGCTAATTTTTCTTTTCTTGAGTAAGAGCAGTATTCTAGTTCGTGTTCATAAATTTTTTCTTGTGGTAAAGTGGGACGATCTTTCCAAAGTGGACTTATCAAGTCTATATGTTTTAAATTTGCCTTGCAGTTAATCTGTAAATCTTTTTGCAAAGATAAAGGTAAAAGTGCAAAATCGATGCCTAAAATTTGTTCTTTACTTAAATTTTTTTCTAACCATTTGGTAAAAGTATTTTTAGCATCTTGCTTTTGTAAAAGTATGCCACTACCTTCTAATTCTTTTTGTGCTTGAAGCCAATATCTTCCATCCACCCACAAAAAGCCCTCTTCTTGTGTGATAAGAACTGTTCCAACAGAACCCTTAAAGCCACTGATAAAGACTCTGTTTTTGTAATATTCTGGTAAATATTCGCTCAAATGCGGATCTGCACTTAAGATGAGATAGGCGTCAATATTATTTTCTTTCATTAATCTTCTAAGTTCTAATACTCTTTGTTTGTAAATACTCATATTTTCTCCTTAATATTAATTTTTAGTATTTTATTGATAGGTTTTTTGAGTATAAGTAAAATTATAACAGCACCAAGTAATATCTACATACATTGGTAAAATAAATTTGGCAAATAAGCTATATTTTCTTCACTTGCTTTACCGCCTATGAATCCAGCTAAAGCATTGCCTAATGCACTTGCTACAAACCAAAGTCCCATGACTTGAGATTTAATTAAATTAGGTGCAATTTTTTTCATTATAGAAAGTCCCACAGGGGAAAGGCAAAGCTCTCCTAAAACCATAAGCAAAAAGCTACTGATAAGCCACCAAGGTGAAACTAAAATAATTTGTGATGAAATTTCTAAATTTTCTCTTAATGTATTGGCATCACCATTTAAACTAATTGCATGATTTGGAGCAGAGCCATTATTAAAAATGCTAAAGCTGCACCCAAAAGTCCTAATGCAAATTTAATAATAGATGAAATTTCTTTATTATTTTTAGCACATATAGTCCATATAAAAGCACTAAAAGGTGCAAAAAGTATGACAAATAAACCTCCAAGAGATTGAAACCATATTGTAGGAATTTCATAATTTAATATGGTTTTATCTGTTAATTTTTCCGCAAAAAAAATTAACAGAAGTGTATTGTTGCTCATATACTGACCAAAATAACGCAGCCGCTAAAAATAAAACAATAAAAATAATTAAATTTCTTTTTTCTTCTATTTTTAAAGAAGTAAAAGCAAAAAGATATAAAAAATAAATTCCAGCACAAGCTAAGATAGTTAAAATAATATTTTTATTAATAACTTGTGCATCTAATTTTATAAAACCACCAAGGATTAAAAATATTGCTCCAAGTAAAACAATACCTGATACAATGATGATGTAAAATGCGTTTTTGTTTTTTTTGCTTGGTCTATCCCAAGTAGAGTCTATGCCAACTTTTTCATCAAATTCTTTTAAATCAGGCAGAGTTTTTAGGTAGAAAATAATTACTGCTAAAAGTATACTAATCCCACCTGCACCAAAACCAAAATGCCATCCGTATTCTTTTTGTAAAAAGCCGCAAATTAAAGGAGCTACAAAAGCACCAAAATTAAAACACATATAAAAAAGAGTAAAACTAGAATCACGCCTTGCATCATTTTTTTATAAAGCATTCCAACCATTACAGAAGCACAAGTTTTAAAAAGTCCTGTACCTATAACCAAAAAAACCATACCAACAAAAATTATTTTATTGTTAAAATAAGAAAAGGCTATACACAAATGTCCAAATGCTATAGTTAAAGCACCTGGTAAAATTGCTCTTTTTTGACCTAAATAATTATCAGTAATCCAGCCTCCAGGAAGTGCTGCTAAATACAAGCATTCTGCAAAATGCCATAATTGCCGAGGCGTATTCAGTGCTTATTCCAAGTCCACCTTTGCTTATGGTTGTTGCCATGAAAAGTACAAGTAAAGATCGTATGCCATAAAAAGCAAATCTTTCCCAAAGTTCTACCATTGATAAAGAAAATAAAGGCTTGAGATGACCTAGGAAATTTGTATCGAGTTTTTGTATTTCTTGTTTAGTCACTTTCCCAATATCTTTCTTTTTTATGCTTAAAATATTTTAACTAATAGTAATAGAAAAATAATTAAATTGCAATATTTTTAAATATTTTTTTATAATAATATTTAAAAATATAACATTTTAATATTATTATAAATTAACAAATTTAAACATTAAATCAAGCTTTAATTTTAAACCCTGTGTATTGTATAGTTTTATTTTATCAATTTTTAAAGCTATAGGAAGATTTTCTAAATTTTGTATAAAATTGAACAAGTCTTTAAAGTCGCCATTTAAACTTAGAGAAACATGATTATAGTGGATAAAATTTTTGTTTTCTTGGGAAAATTTTATTTCATTAATGGTTAAATTTTTGGATAAATTATTGATTTTTTTATTGAAAAAATCTTTATCATAAGAAAATAAATGCAATTTTTCTTTATAGTATTTTAATTTTTCTTCCTCTGTTTTAATCTGTTTTGTTAGTTTTATCTCTATTTCTTTAAGATGTGAATTTTCTATTTTTGCTTCATTTAATGCAAGGTAATTATGTTCTACTAATGTTTTTTGAAAAATATTTTCCAAAAAGCGATCGTGAATTTTAAAAGCTAAAAACAAAGCACAAAGGCAGATAAAAGAAATAAAAAGAAATTTTTCCCTAGAATTTAAATTTTGCAAAAATACTTCTATTTTATTCATGTATGACTTCTAATACGATATTAAATGTTTCTTCATTTTTATCAAGAATTTTAAAAGCTGAATTTAGATTTTCTAATGCTCTTTTAAAGTAGTTTTCATCGATAAAAGAAAGAATGATTTTTGTTTGTTCAAATTCAAGATTTGTGATTTTAAGTTCATTGGAATTAAGCCATGATATGATTTGATTTAGAATGATTGCTTTATTTTTGTCTAAATTGATTTCTTTTGTTATGGTGGATAAAATATGAAATTGTTGTTGCGTAGATGATATTTTATTAGAAAGAGTAAAGTTTAAATCTTGTATGTTTGTTAATAATTTTTGCTTATCTTGTTTTAGTTTAGAAATTTCTTCTTGTATGATAAAATTTTTATTTTGAATTTCCTTATTTTGTTTGTACTCTATAAAATCTTTAAATAATAAAATCATCATGCTAAGACTAAAGCTAAAAATAAATAATAATATAATTTTAAAAGAAATAGATATTTTTATTTTATTATGCTTGATAAAATTACAATTTTGATCTAGATTTTTTATACTATATGAACTTAATTTCAAAAAACTATTTTTATCAAGAATATCATTTAGATTTAAACATTTTATTTGAGATGAGAAGTAATGTTTGATTGTATCCAAATCTTGATAAAGTAGCAATTTGCTTTCATAGTGTTTTAAAAGTTCTATAAATCGATTTTGTTTAAAAAATAAATCAATATTACTTGGGTTAAAATTTTCGATTTTTTTAAGATTGCTAAATTTTCCTTCTTGGTAAAAATATAAATATAAAGTTTGATCATATAAATTTAAAACACAATAATCACTTTCCTCAATAAATCTTTCATCAAATAAAGCTTGAAAAATTAAAGGTTCAGGAAAGCAAAAACGACTTTTTTTCAATTTGCAAACAGGTGCTAAAAAACAATGATAAATTTCACTATGTTTAAAAAAGGCTATTTGATAGTCAAAGGGTTTGCTTAGCTTAAAATCTGCGGTTAAATTGTTAAAAAGTTCGTCTTCTTTGGATATTCCAGTTTTTTGAGTATAAAACAAATCTGTAGATTTTATAAAATTTATTTTATTTAATGAATTAATTTTCATCATTTAAAAGTTTTTTTAAAAATTCTTCATCTTTTTGCCAGTTTTTTTTCACTGTTACGAAAAGCTTTAAAAGTACCTTTTTTTGTGCAAGTTTTAAAATTTTAAAGCGTGCATCTTTGCCTATTCTTTTTAAAGTTGCCCCTTCTTTTCCTATAAGCATACCCTTGTGAGAGTTTGTATCTGTGATGATATTGGCTTCTAGGATCAAAAGATTGGGTGTGTCTTTAGTGCGATTGATAAGCACTTCGCTACTATAAGGAAGCTCATCGTTTAAATTTTCATAAATACTTTCAAGTATGAAATCTCTATAAAGTTCTTTTTCGCTACTCACACTTAAAAATTCAGGATCATAAAAATACTCATGTTCGTCAAGGTATTTTACTATTTCATTTAACAAGCTTTTTTTATAGCTTTTTTTCTTGGAGGAATAAGGCAGTATAGCCTTAAAATGTTCGCTAAATTTTGCATATTCGCTAAGTTTTTTTAAAAGCGTAGCATTGTCGGTTAAATCTACTTTATTTAAAGCGATGATATGTGGTACTTGTGGGTTTAGACTAAGAAATTTTTCATAGTCTTTTGTGCTATCAAAAACACTTGCCACAAATAAAATCACATCACAATCCCCCATGGATTTAATAGCACTTTGGACAAGCAGTTGATTAAATGTAGCACCGCTTTCGTGAAGTCCTGGGGTATCGATGAAAATGATTTGATTTTTTTCATGCATCACTATGGCTTTGATTTTACGCCTTGTGGCATTTTGTTTGTGAGAAACTAGGGCGATTTTTTCTTCTAATAAGGAATTGATTAAAGTACTTTTTCCTGCATTAGTACGTCCTATGATGCTAACAAAGCCACTTTTCACAAAATATACCTTGCAAGATCTTTATTTTCTATGATATCTCCGAGTTTTTCTTCTACCATTTTTTTATCAACTACGAATTTTTTACCCGCATACTCATCAGCTTCAAAGCTTAGATCTTCAAGTAATTTTTCTATCACAGTATGCAAGCGTCTAGCACCTATATCTTGCATTTCTTCATTAGCTCTTGAAGCTATTTTTGCTATTTCTTTAATTGCTTCATCGTCAAAATCAAGTTCTAAATTTTCAGTTTTTAAAAGCTGAGAGTATTGTTTTAAAAGTGAATTTTTAGGGCGTGTTAAAATTTCATAAAGAGCTTTATCATCAAGACTATCTAATTCCACTCTTAAAGGAAAGCGTCCTTGAAGTTCAGGGATAAGATCGCTTGGTTTGCTAAGATGAAAAGCCCCTGCGGCAATAAAAAGAATATGATCAGTTTTTAAAGTACCTATTTTTGTTTGTACATTTGATCCCTCGACTATAGGAAGTAAGTCTCTTTGTACTCCTTCTTTGCTTGGATCTTGGCGGTTTGAATTTCCACTTGAAACAGCGATTTTATCGATTTCATCAATAAAAATAATCCCTTCATTTTCTGCTCTTTTTAAGGCTTCGCTTTTAATACTTTCTTGATCTAGGATTTTTTCTCCTGCTTCGTTTTTTAAAGCATTTTTAGCATCTTTAATTTTCATTTCTTTTTTGACTTTTTTACTGCCAACGCCTATAACCTTAACTATATCTTGCATTGCACCCATTTCAGGAGGTAGGTTAGGATTAGTATCGAACATATTTTGTGAAATTTCTATCTCTATGGTGCTTTCATCAAGATCGCCATTTCTTAGTTTAGTTCTCATTTTTTCAAGACTGTTTTTATATTCTTCTTGTTTTTCATCGCTGATACCTTTTGGTAAAGGTGGTAAAAGTTTTTCTAAAATTTTATTTTCTATAAATTCATCGATTTTATCTTTGTTTTTTTCCCTTTGTTCGTTTTTTACTAAATTTAAAGCCGCATTGGCAAGATCTCTTACCATGCTTTCTACATCACGACCTACAAAACCTACTTCAGTATATTTACTCGCTTCAATTTTGATGAAAGGAAAGCCCATCATTTTAGCTAAACGCCTAGCGATTTCTGTTTTGCCTACGCCTGTAGAACCTATCATTAAGATATTTTTTGGTACGATATCATCTTGCAACTCAGGGCTAAGTTGCATTCTGCGGTAGCGATTTCTTAAAGCTATAGCTATGATTTTTTTAGCTTTTTTTTGTCCTATAACATAATCATCTAAAAATTTAACAATTTCTTTTGGAGTTAGATTCATTTCTCATCCTCGATTATATAAGTTTTGATATTGGTATTAGTATAAATGCAAATTTCACCTGCGATTTGAAGACTTGATTTTACAAGTTCTTCTTCATCTAAATTGGCATGTTTTGCTAGGGCTCTAGCAGCTGAAAGTGCATAGTTTCCACCACTTCCTATGGCTGCGATTTGCCCGTCTTCAGGTTCAACCACATCGCCTGTACCAGAAAGTAAAAAAATGTGATTTCTATCAAGTACGAGCATCATAGCTTCAAGTTTTCTTAGGTATTTGTCTTTTCTCCATTCTTTAGAAAAGTCAATCGCTGCTTTTAAAAGATCGCCTTTAGAGCTTTGAAGAAGATTTTCAAACATATCAAAAAGATTAAAAGCATCAGCTGTTGATCCTGCAAAACCTGCTAAAACTTTGCCATTATTAAGTTTTCTAATCTTTACAGCATTGCCTTTTAGTACCGTATTTCCAAAGCTTACTTGTCCATCTCCGCCGATTACAGATTTATTTTTACCTTTGTAAGCTAAAATCGTTGTTGCGTGAAACATTATTCTGCCTTTATGTTTATGTTAAATTTAGCATGGATTGCGTGTCCAAGTTTTATGCTTACTTCGTGGATTCCTAAGCTTTTCAAGGTGTCGCATTCTAAACTTTTTTTATCGATTTCTATATGGCTTTGTTCTTTTAGAGCGTGAGCAATTTCATCTTTGGTTACACCACCAAACAAACTTCCATTTGCACCTACGGGTTTTGAAATTTCAAGAGTGATTTTGCTAAGTTCTTCTTTGAGTTTTTCTAAATTTGCGATTTCAAAGCGTAAATTTTCAGCCTCTTTTTTCTTATCGCTTTCATATTTTTTTAAAACTTCATTAGTAGCTGCTTTAGCAAAGCCTTTAGCGATTAAGAAATTTTGTCCGTAGCCGTCTTTTACTTCTTTTACTTCGCCTGCTTTTCCAAGTGCTTTTACATCTTTGATTAATAATACTTTCATTTTATTCCTTAATATTAAAATTTTCTTCCATTTTTTCCTGCGATGATAAAACGCAAAGCATTAAGCTTGATAAAGCCTGCTGCATCCTTTTGATTATACACTTCATCTTCTTCAAAAGTACAATACGCGGCATTAAACAAGCTATCATTTGCACTTTCGCGTCCTATAACCATCACATTGCCTTTATAAAGCTCGAGTTTTACTCTACCATTGGCGTGAATTTGAGACTCATCGATTAAGGCTTGAAGCATCATTCTTTCAGGCGAGAACCAATAGCCATTGTAAATTAAACTCGAGTATTTTGGCATGAGTTCATCTTTTAAGTGTGCTGCTTCTCTATCAAGCGTGATGCTTTCAAGAGCTCTGTGTGCTTTTAAAAGTATAGTACCACCTGGAGTTTCGTAACAACCACGGCTTTTCATACCTACATAGCGATTTTCTACTATATCAAGGCGTCCTATACCGTGTTTGCAGCCTAGTTCGTTAAGTTTGGTTAAAAGTCCTGCAGGACTTAGTTTTTCTCCATTTATCGCTACTAAATCTCCTTTTTGGAAATCAAGTTCTATAATTTCACTTTCATTTGGAGCGTCTTTTGGGCTTTTACTCCATCTCCACATATCTTCTTCAGGTGCGTGCGCAGGATCTTCTAAAACAAGTCCTTCGTAAGAAATGTGAAGTAAATTTGCATCCATAGAATAAGGGGATTTTCCTTTTTTCTTAGAAATATCAATACCGTGTTTTTGTGCATAAGCAAGGAGTTTTTCACGACTGTTTAAATCCCATTCACGCCATGGAGCGATGATTTTTAAATCTGGGTTAAAAGCAAGATAGCCAAGTTCAAAACGCACTTGATCATTTCCTTTGCCTGTGGCACCATGACTTACCGCATCAGCACCTGTTTGCAGAGCAATTTGTGCTTGAGTTTTTGCTATAAGTGGTCTTGCTATGCTTGTTCCTAAAAGATATTCTCCTTCATAAATTGCATTGGCTCTAAACATAGGAAATATATAATCTTTAACAAATTCATCTCTTAAATCTTTAATGAAAATATTTTCTTCTTTTATGCCTAAAGAAAGGGCTTTTTTTCTTGCAGGTTCGAGTTCTTCACCTTGACCAATATCTGCTGTGAAAGTTACAACTTCACAATTATACTCATCTTGAAGCCATTTTAAAATAATGCTCGTATCAAGCCCCCCAGAATAGGCTAAAACTACTTTTTTTACTTCATTTTTCATAAGATATCCTTTGTTAAAATAGATTTGAAAATTATAAAATTGTATCCAAATTTCATTAAAGAAAAGTTTTTACTTGCTATTTTCTTAAAAAATAAAGCAAAGGCGTAAGCAAATTTTGTTCCAAAAATTGATTTTTTTTGCTAAAATTGCTTTTATGAGAGTAGATAAATTTTTAAATATAGTTAATATCACGAAAAGAAGAGCTATTTCTGAAGATATGTGTAAAAGTGGTGTAGTGGGGATTAATGGTGTTATTGTTAAAGCGAGTAAAGAGGTTAAGGTAGGCGATATTATCACTTTACATTTTACTGAATACACTCAAAAATATAAAGTACTAGCTCTACCTAGTACGAAAAGCATTCCTAAAACCGCACAAAATGAATATGTGGTAAAATTATGAAAGAATTTATTTTAGCAAAAGATGAGATCAAAACGATGCTTCAAATAATGCCTAAAGAAGGTGTTGTTTTACTTCAAGGAGATTTGGCTAGCGGAAAAACAAGCTTGGTGCAAGCTTGGGTTAAATTTCTTGGTCTTGATGCAAGGGTAGATTCTCCAACTTTTTCCACTATGCAAAAATATGGAAATCATGATATTTGCATTTATCATTATGATATTTATCAAGAAGGTTTAGAAGGACTTTTAGCAAATGGTTTATTTGAAAATTTTTTTGAAAAAGGTTTGCATTTGGTTGAATGGGGCGGTGAAAATTTGAAAAAAACTTTAATGAAATTTGGAATTTCTACTATCCAGATTAAAATTAGCATTAAAGATAACAAAAGAAAGTATGAAATTTATGAGTAAATTAGAAATTGTAAATTTGGAAAAAATTATTAAAAAAACTAAGATTATACATGGAATTTCTTTAGAGGTTAATAGCGGAGAAGTTGTAGGACTTTTAGGGCCAAATGGTGCAGGAAAAACGACAACTTTTTATATGATATGTGGACTTATTTCTCCAAGTAGTGGAAAAGTTCTTTTAGATGGTTTAGATGTGACAAAAGATCCTTTAAATAAAAGAGCTAGATCAGGGATAGGTTATTTACCTCAAGAAAGTAGTATTTTTAAGGATTTAAGTGTAGAAGATAATCTGCTTTTAGCGGCTCAGATTTTTTATAAAGATAAAAAAATTTTACATGATAAAGTTGAGCAAATGCTTGAACTTTTAAGTATAGAGCCTATTCGTTTAAGGAAAGGTTTAAGTTTAAGTGGAGGTGAAAGAAGGCGTTGTGAGATCGCTAGAAGCTTGATGTGTGAACCTAAGTTTTTGCTTCTTGATGAGCCTTTTGCAGGTGTTGATCCTATAGCAGTGGCTGAAATTCAAACTTTAATTAAAGAGCTTAAAAGATTAGGGATTGGGGTTTTAATTACTGATCATAATGTGCGTGAGACTTTGGCTATTTGCGATAGAGCTTATGTTATAAGATCAGGTTCTTTACTTGCTAGTGGGAATGCTGATGAAATTGCAACCAATAAAGACGTGAAAAAGTATTATTTAGGAGCGGAGTTTAAACTCCTTGATTGATGTTAAAGCAAAAAATCACCCAAGCACCCAAGACTAAAATTTCTCAAACTTTACGCTCTTGGTTGCCGATTTTACAAGCAAACATAGAGGATTTAAAAGAAAATTTAGATAAATTTGCTGAGGATAATCCTTTCTTAAATGTTCAAGATTTGATACAAATTCATGATAAGGGTAAGAATTATTTTGATTCATTTTATAAACATAATGTAAATTCGGCTTTTGTGGATAGTAAAGGACTTGCCAAAAAAAGTGTTTATGAGCTTTTAAATGAACAGATTCTTCCTCCTTTGTTTCCTACAAACAAATCTCAAGAACTTGCAAAAAAAATTATAGAATGCTTAAATGAGGAAGGATATTTTGAATACGATGAAGAATTTTTAAAAGAGTATTCCTTAGAAGAAATTGAGCGAGTAAGAGTAAGATTTAAATTTTTAGATCCTGTAGGAGTGGGAGCTAAAGATTATAAAGAAGCATTTTTATTTGCTCTTGAGAATATGGAATTAGATGAAGATATTGATGAATTTTGTAGAATGTTAATTATGGATTTTGAAAATATACAAAACTATACCAAAGAGCCTTTGTATAAAGAAGCATTAGCTGTACTTAAGCGCTTTAGCACTCCTCCTTTTTTGGAATATTTTGAAGATTCTCGTGTAATTGTTCCTGATATTTTTGTTTATAAAGAAAATGGTGAAATTAAAGTAAAAATCAATGATGATTATTATCCTGAAATTTCAATCCAAACTGATGGTTTAGAGCATGATTTTTTAAGTCATTATATCAAAGAAGCAAAAAATTTAGTCGATGCTCTAGCGATGAGAAAAGCTACTCTTTATAAAATAGGACTTATGATAGTAGAATATCAATATGATTTTTTCATGGGAAAAGAGATAAAACCTATGACTTTTAAAGATTTAGCACTTGATTTAGAACGCAATGCTTCAACTATATCAAGAGCTGTGGCAAATAAATATTTAAGTTGTGAAAGGGGACTTATTCCTCTGCGTGATTTTTTTGCTTTTGCTCTTGATGAAGAGGGAGAGACTTCAAATGTAGGTGTTAAAGAATTTGTGGCAAATTTAGTAAAGAATGAAGATCGCAATAAACCTTTAAGCGATAGTAAAATTTTAGAATTAATCAAAGAAGAATTTAAAGTCGATATAGGACGAAGAACTATTACAAAATATCGCAAACATCTTAATATAGCAAGTTCTACAGATAGAAAAAAATTATATGAACTTGAAGGATAAAATTCTATCAATCTGTCAAACCCATTACACTTTTGTTTTATATTTAAATTTAATTTAAATAATTTACAAATTATTGTTTTTATTTTTAGAAATATTATTCTTTAATTTAAAAATGTGATACAATAATAACTGTTTTTAAATACAAATTTTCAAAGGAGTTAAAATGCACTTTTTAACAAGCCTTAGTGAGGGAGGGCAATTTGCAATCCAAATCATTATCGTTTTAATTTGTCTTTTTTATGGTGCAAAAAAAGGCGGCATAGCACTCGGTTTACTTGGTGGTATAGGTATTTTAATGCTTGTATTTGCTTTTCATATTAAACCTGGAAAACCAGCTATAGATGTTATGCTTACGATTTTGGCGGTAGTGGTTGCGAGTGCAACTTTGCAAGCAAGTGGAGGTTTAGATGTCATGCTTCAAATAGCAGAAAGAATTTTAAGACGCAATCCTAAGTTTTTAACAATACTAGCACCTTTTGTAACCTGCTTTTTGACTATACTTTGCGGAACAGGACATGTGGTTTATACTATTATGCCTATTATTTATGATATAGCGATTAAAAATGGTATTCGTCCTGAGCGTCCAATGGCAGCAGCATCTATATCATCACAAATGGGTATTATTGCATCTCCTGTATCTGTGGCTGTTGTGAGTTTGACTGCTTTGCTTTTAAATGCTAATCATAAATTAGCAGGTTTTGATGGTTATATTAATCTTCTTCAAATTACCATACCTAGTACATTATTTGGTATATTGTGTATAGGAATTTTTTCTTGGTTTAGAGGAAAAGATTTGGAGAAAGATGAAATATTTCAAGAAAAACTTAAAGATCCTGAATTTAAAAAATATGTTTATGGGGATTCTAAAACACTTTTAGGTGTTAAACTTCCAAAAAGCAATTGGGTTGCAATGTGGATTTTCTTAGGAGCTATTGCTTTAGTAGCTTTATTAGGTGTATTTGATTTCTTACGTCCAAACTGGGGGCAAGTTGTAAAAAATGGCATTCCTCAAGTAGATGCTTTAGGTAATCCTAAAATGGATGTTTTATCCATGGTTTCAGTTATTCAGATGTTTATGCTTTTGGCAGGTTCTTTGATCATCATCTTTACTAAAACAGATGCAAAGAAAATCGGCTCTAATGAAATTTTTAAATCAGGTATGATAGCACTTGTTGCGGTTTTTGGAATTTCTTGGATGGCTGATACTATGTTTGCAGTTCACACTCCTATGATGAAAGCAGCGCTTGGAGATATAGTAAAAGAGCATCCTTGGACTTATGCTGTAATGCTTCTTTTAATTTCAAAATTTGTAAACTCTCAAGCAGCAGCTATTTCGGCTTTTGTTCCTTTGGCTTTAGGAATTGGTGTTGAACCTGGTATAATTGTTGCCTTTGCGGCCGCTTGTTATGGGTATTATATTTTACCAACTTATCCAAGTGATTTAGCTACTATACAATTTGATAGATCAGGTACTACTCACATTGGTAAATTTGTTATCAATCATAGTTTTATTTTACCAGGTCTTATAGGTGTAATCACTTCTTGTATAGCAGGATATTTTATCGCTATGGCAGCAGGTTATCTTTAACAATTTTTAGCAGGATTTTTCCTGCTAAATTCTTCATTTGTCTTTTTATTTAATATAGATAAAAATTATAAATAAATCATAAAATTAGTATTAATCAAAATATAAGCTTAACAAGGATAGAATAAATCCTATTTTGAATCAATGAGAAAGGACTATCCTGTGGAAGTTATCTTTGTTTTACTTCTGCTCTTAGCTTTTGGTAGTTTATGGTTTTTTATCCGTTTTTGTGAAATTCAAACTAGGACACGCGGATGATATTTTTACTAGTTTTAAGTTTAATACTTGCTCTTTATTTATTTTATGCTCTATTATATCCTGAAAAATTTTAAAGGAAAAATATGCTAGAAATTTTAATAACACTGATTATAGCTTTTATATTGGCTTTAATTTTTGGAAATTATCTTTATAAAATTGCAAGCTGTAAAAAAACTATTTTTGATTTTATTTTTAATCCTATTGATAACTTAATTTATAAAATTTGTGCAATTGATAGAAAGAATATGACTTGGCAAAAGTATTCTTTACATTTAATAGCTTTTAATGCTTTGGTAGCTATTTTTTCCTTTATGATTTTTTCTTTTCAAGATAAACTTTTTTTAAATCCCAATTCGATAAATTCTATGAAAGGGGATTTGAATTTAAATACTGTAATTAGTTTTATTACAAATACAAACCTTCAGCATTATAGTGGAGAGAGTGCTTTAAGTTTGCTTTCACAAAATACAGGCATTTTGCTTGCTATGTTTGTTTCAAGTGCAAGTGGATATTCTGTTTGTATGGCTTTTTGTCGTGCTTTATGTGGCATGCAAATGGGAAATTTTTATGAAGATTTTACGCGTATTATTACGCGTTTGATGTTGCCTTTAAGTTTTATTTTGGCTGTAATTTTTATCTCTGAAGGCGTGGTGCAAAACTATCACGCAAATTTTAGCGTGCTTACTTTAGAAAATAAATTTCAAAGCATTGCCACAGGTCCTGTTGCAGCTCTTGAGTCTATAAAACATTTAGGGACAAATGGGGGTGGTTTTTTTGGTGCTAATTCAAGCATGCCTTTTGAAAATCCTACTTCACTTACAAATTTTTTACAAATTTTATCCATGATGCTTATTCCTAGTGCCTGTGTTGTAGCTTTTGGATTGATGGTTTATCATAGAAAAGAAAGACAAGGTTTTGCTCTTATGGGAAAAGAAGGGGGAGTTATTTTTGGTGCAATGGGGATTATTTTTATCATTTCTTTGCTTCTAATTTATTTTAGTGAAAAAATGTCAAATCCAAATTTGGATTCTTTGGGTTTAAATGCAAATTTGGGAAATTTAGAAGGTAAAGAAATAAGATTTGGCACAGATGGTTCGAGTTTATTTAGTACTGTAACTACTGCTTTTACTACAGGAAGTGTGAATAATATGCACGATAGTTTAAATCCTTTAAGCATCAGCGCTACCTTGCTAAATATGATGTTAAATGTAGCTTTTGGCGGCGAAGGAGTAGGGCTTATGAATATGATTATTTATGTGCTTTTAACCGTGTTTATTTGCGCATTAATGATAGGCAGAACTCCAGAATTCTTGGGTAAAAAAATAGAAAGTTCGCAAATGAAGCTTATAGCTTTGGTAATTCTTATCCATCCTTTATTAATCCTTGTTTTAAGTGCATTAGCTGTTGTTTTTGCAAAAGATAGCATAAGCAATCCTAGCTTTCATGGCTTGGCTCAAATTTTGTATGAATTTAGTTCTTCGGCAGCAAATAATGGTTCAGGACTTGAAGGTTTAAAAGATGATAACTTGTTTTGGAATTTAAGTACAGCTTTTGCTATGTTTTGTGGGCGTTATTTGGTTTTAATAGCTCAGCTTGCTATAGCTGGATCGCTTTTGGCTAAAAATGCACAAGAAAATACTGTAAATTCTTTAAAAACGGATAATTTAACTTTTATGTTTGTGCTTGTTTGTATTATATGTATTTTTACTGCACTTACTTTTTTTCCAGTGCTTACTTTATCAAGCGTTGCAGAATATTTATCTTTATGGCATTAAGGAGAGTCAATGTCTAAAAAACAAAATAAACTCATTACAAAAGAAATTTTAAATAATGCCATAAAAGGAGCATTTTTAAAATTTGATCCACGCTTTATGGTAAAGAATCCTGTTATGTTTATAGTGGAAGTTGGATTGATTCTTACTTTGATTTTAAGTATTTTTCCTACTTTGTTTAATGGAAATTCTGATGAAAGAATTTATAATTTCTTAATCACTTTTATTTTATTTATAACCTTGCTTTTTGCAAATTTTGCAGAAAGTATTGCAGAAGGAAGAGGTAAAGCCCAAGCAGCTACTTTAAGACAAAGTAAAAAGGATTCTAAAGCTAGACGCATAAAAAGTGATGGCAGTGAAGAAATGCTTAATTCTAGTGAGTTAAAAATAGGTGATATAGTTTTAGTTAAAGCAGGTGAACTTATACCTAATGATGGAGAAATTATAGAAGGTACTGCAAGTGTTGATGAATCAGCTATTACAGGTGAAAGTGCTCCTGTTATGCGTGAAGCTGGCGGTGATTTTTCTTCTGTTACAGGTGGGACTACGGTTTTAACTGATTTTTTAAAGATTAAAATTTTAGTTGGAGCTGGGGAAAGTTTTTTAGATAAAATGATCAATCTTGTAGAAGGTGCTGCGCGTCAAAAAACTCCAAATGAAATTGCTCTTAATACTCTTTTAATTGTTCTTAGTTTGAGTTTTTTGGTAGTGGTTGTAAGTTTATATCCTTTTATGCAATTTTTAGGCGTGAGCTTGCCTATTTCGTGGTTAGTAGCATTGCTTGTATGTCTTATTCCTACAACTATAGGGGGGCTTTTATCGGCTATAGGGATAGCAGGTATGGACAGGGTAACGCGTTTTAATGTGATCGCACTTTCAGGTAAGGCTGTTGAAAGTTGTGGAGATGTTGATACCATGATTTTGGATAAAACAGGAACCATTACTTTTGGAAACCGTTTGGCAAATGAATTTTATGAAGCTCAAGGCATAAGCAAAGAAGAAATGATTAAAGCTTGTGTTTTATCCTCTTTAAAAGATGAAACTCCAGAGGGTAAAAGCATAGTTGCATTGGCTCAAAAAATGAGTTATGAATTAGAAGATAATGATATTAAAGAATTTATCGAATTTAGCGCTCAAAATAGAATGAGCGGTGTGGATTTGCAAGATAATACAAAAATTCGCAAAGGTGCTTTTGATGCTATAAGAGCTTATATAAGCGAAATGAATGGAAAAATTCCTAGCGATTTAGAAACTAAGGTAATGGAAATTTCAAATCTTGGCGGTACTCCTTTAGTGGTGTGTAAAAATGAAAAAATTTTAGGAGTGATTTATCTAAAAGATACGGTAAAACCAGGACTTAAAGAGCGCTTTGATGAGCTTAGAAAAATGGGCATAAAAACTTTAATGTGTACCGGAGATAATCCTTTAACAGCAGCTACTATAGCCAAAGAAGCAGGGCTTGATGGATTTATAGCAGAATGCAAGCCTGAAGATAAAATAGAAGCCATTAAAAAAGAACAAGCCCAAGGTAAGATAGTAGCCATGACAGGAGATGGAACCAATGATGCTCCAGCTCTTGCACAAGCTGATGTAGGTATAGCTATGAACTCAGGAACTCAAGCGGCTAAAGAAGCAGCCAATATGATAGATCTTGATTCTAATCCTACTAAAATTTTAGAAGTAGTCGAAATAGGAAAAGCTTTGCTTATCACTAGAGGCAGTCTTACAACTTTTAGTATGGCAAATGATATTGCTAAGTATTTTGCTATTTTACCTGCTATGTTTAGTGTGGTTTTACCTCAAATGCAAATTTTAAATATTATGCATTTGGCTACCCCGCAAAGTGCTATTTTATCAGCACTTATTTTTAATGCCATTATTATACCTTTGCTCATACCTATTGCTATGCGTGGAGTTAAATTTAAGCCTATGAAAAGTGAGTATTTGCTTTTAAGAAATTTGAGTATTTATGGTTTAGGTGGCATGATAGCACCTTTTATAGGGATAAAAATAATTGATATTCCTACAGCTTGGATACTTAGAATTTTAGGAGTGTGATATGCTTAGAACTTTGCTTAGTTTTTTTGTGGTAATGCTAATATTGTGTACTCTTATTTATCCTTTTGCTTTAAATACAGTTGCGAAATTTATTTTTCCTTATCAATCAAGTGGAAGTTTAGTGGATAAAGAAGGTCGTCCGACTTTGGATATAAGCAAAGCAGTAGGTTCAAAGCTTTTGGGTCAAGATTTTAATAAGCCTTATTTTCTACATTCAAGAGCATCTGTGTCAAATTACAATACAAGTGATATAAATCAAAGCAGTGTAAGTTCAGGTGGATTTAATTATGCTATGTCAAATCCCGCTTTAAAAGAGCGTGTGCAAAAAGATTTGCAAAAATTTTTAGATGAAAATCCGCAAATCACAAAAGAACAAATTCCTTTGGATTTATTAAGCGCTTCAGGATCAGGTCTTGATCCTCATATCAGTCTTCAAGCAGCCCTAGTGCAAATTCCTAGGATAAGTCAATCTTCAAAAATCACTAAAGAAGAATTAGAAAAAATCATTCAAGAAAATACTGAGTCTAAATTTTTAGGAATTTTTGGAGAAGAAAAAGTTAATGTTTTAGCCGTTAATATAGCTATTGCTAAAGTCATGAAAAAAGAATAAACATGCAAAGACAAAGTCCTGAACAAATTCTTAAAAAACTTGAGGTTAAAGCTAAGGAAGAAGAAAAAAACAAACTTGCAAAATTAAAAATCTTCTTAGGTTATGCTGCAGGTTCTGGAAAAACTTATGCTATGTTAAGTGAAGCCAGAACTTTAAGGGATAATGGAGTTGATGTTGTTTTAGGCTATATAGAGCCTCACGATAGACCTGAAACAATGGCTTTAACACAAGGTTTTGAAAGTATAGCTAATCTTGAAATTCCTTATAAAAATATAGTATTAAAAGAATTTGATTTAGACGCTACCCTTAAGAGAAAACCTGTTTTGGCTTTAGTAGATGAGCTTGCACACACTAATGCTAAAGGCTTGCGTAATGAAAAGCGTTTTCAAGATATAGAAGAACTTCTAAAAGCAGGGATTGATGTTTATACTACTTTAAATATACAACATTTAGAAAGTTTAAATGATTTAGTCGCTAATATCAGTAAGATAGAAGTTAAAGAGCGTATTCCTGATCGTATTTTTGATGAGGCTGATCAGGTTGAACTTGTTGATATTGAACCCAATAAGCTTTTAAAAAGAATGCAAGATGGTAAAATTTATAAGGAAAAACAAGCCAAACTGGCGCTTGAAAATTTCTTTCGCCAAGAAAGACTTATAGCTTTGCGTGAGATTGCCCTAAGAAGACTTGCCTCAAGGGTAAATTTAAGAGCAAGTGAACAAAGGCTTATTAATGATGATTTAGCTTATCATACTGGAGAGCATATTTTAGTTTGTATTAATGCTTCAAATGCAAAGGTTATTCGTGCAGCCGCAAGACTTGCTTTAGCTTTTCATGCTAAATTGAGTGCGCTTTATATAAAAAATCCTAATATTAAAGAAGAAAAAGCCTTAGAAGAAAATATAGAACTAGCTAAAAGCTTTAATGCTGAAATCATTAGTGTATATGATGATGATATAGCAAGACAAATTGCAGAGTATTCAAGCCTTAGCAATGTTTCGAAAATTGTTTTAGGTAAAAATAAAGATAAAAAAAAGTTTAAAGAAGAGATTTTTGAAGCTGTTGCTAAAAAAGCACCCAATATTGATTTATATCTTGTCAATGAAAATCAAATTTCTACTCCAAGAATACGAAGTAAAAAAGGTTTTGATTTTTTAGGTTTTTTAAAAATTACAGGAGTTTTGCTTTTAGCAACTTTTATAGCTTTTGTATTTCATAAATTTAATACTCAGCCAAGTAATATAGTTATGATTTTTATTTTAGCAGTTTTTGCTTCTTCTTTTATTTCTGATAATAAAATTTTCGCCTTTTATTCTTCTTTGGTAAGTGTTTTGATTTATAATTTTTTCTTTTTAGAACCTATTTTTAGTCTTAAAGTTCATGATAGTGGAAATATTATTACTTTTACAACCATGTTTATAGTTGGATTTTTAACAGCTGTTTTTACTAGAAGATTAAAATTGCAATCTAAAGAACTCACTAAAAGAGCTTATAGAACAGCTATTTTACTTGAAAATAGTGAAAAGTTAGCAAGAGTAAAAAGCAAACAAGAGCTTTGGGGGCAACTTGGAAATCAAGCTTTAAAATTATTAAATTTACCTATTATTATTTATCCTATAAATAAAAACAATATTTTATCGAAACCTTTGTTGTTTTTTAACGATGATAAGCAAATGTTAAAAAATTGTTTTAGTGCTGATGAGATTGCTATTGCTCAATGGGTTGCAACAAATAAAGAAAGAGCAGGTGTTTGTACAAATACCCTGCCTAATGCTAATGCTATGTATTTACCCATAGAAGATGGGGAAAAAACTAAAGGGGTTATAGGTATAGTTTTAAAAGAAAAACGTCCCTTGCAAGACTTTCAGTATGAAATTTTAAGTGCTTTACTTAATGAGGCAGGGGTTAGAACAAGGGATATATTTTTATTATAAATCCCTTAATTTATTAATCTCATCTCTAATTGCGGCAGCTTTTTCAAACTCAAGTGCTTTAGCTGCTTCAAGCATTTGTTTTCTTAACCCTTTGACAAGTTTTGCTCTTTCACTAGCAGGCATTTTTTCTAGTTTTTTACCTTTGCGATAAATTTCGCCTAAATCCTCTTCATTTTTTAAACTCTCTTCAATATGGCGTTTGACTGAAGTTGGCGTGATATTGTATTTTTTATTATAAGCCATTTGAAGTTTGCGGCGTTCATTGGTGGTATCCATAGCTTCTTGCATGGATTTCGTAATCTTTTTGCAAAAAAGCAAAACCTTACCATTGACATTTCTAGCTGCTCTTCCCATGGTTTGGATTAAACTTGTCGTACTTCTTAAAAAGCCTTCCTTATCTGCATCCATAATGGCAATGAGTGAAACTTCAGGTAGGTCTAGTCCTTCTCTAAGTAAGTTAATGCCAATTAGCATATCAAAAGCACCGCTTCTTAAACCTCTTATGATTTCATTGCGTTCTATAGCATCGATGTCTGAGTGCATGTATTTGACTTTTATACCAAGTTCTAAATAATACCTTGTAAGTTCTTCAGCGAGTTTTTTAGTCAATACAGTTACTAAAACTCGTTCGTTTCTTTGTATGACTTTTTTAGCTTCATCAAATAAAATTTCAACCTGGTTATCACTATCTTTTAATTCTATCAAAGGATCAAGTAGTCCTGTAGGACGCATGATTTGATGAAAGATATTTTCTTTGCTAAGTTCAAGTTCCAAAGGTGCAGGTGTGGCTGAAACAAAAAGAAATTGACAATTTTTATGGATAAATTCATCAAACATTAAAGGACGATTATCCAAGGCTGAAGGCAAACGAAAACCATAATCAACCAAGGTTTGTTTTCTGCTTCTATCTCCTGCAAACATACCTCTAAATTGTGGTAAAGATACATGGCTTTCATCGACTATAACAAGAAATTTTCTATCTTTAATCGCAAAATAATCAAAAAGCGTATAAGGAGTATCACCTTCTTTAAGTCCTGTTAAATGTCTTGCATAGTTTTCAACGCCTTTACACATTCCTGTGCTTGTAAGCATCTCAAGATCAAATTCAACCCGTTGTTTAAGGCGTTGATGCTCTACTAGTTTATTTTCATGTTCAAAATAAGCAAGGCGTTCGTTAAGTTCTATTTTTATGTCTTTGATGGCTTGTTTTAATCTTGTTTCGCCAACGCTAAACTGGCTTGTAGGATAGAGTATGAAACGTTTTAAATCTTTACCTTTTTTATTTTCTAAAACATTGTAATGATACATAGCATCAAGCTCATCCCCAAAAAATTCAAGTCTTATTACTTCATCTTCATAATAAGCTGGATAAATGTCTATAATATCTCCTTGAACTCTAAAATCCGCACGATCAAAAAAATTATCATTTCTTTTATAGCCCATATCTACAAGTTTTTTTAAAAGTTCTTTTTGTGAAATTTGCATACCTAGTTCAAAGATTAAAACCATACCTATGTATTCATTTGGATTTCCAAGTCCATAGTTTGCTGAAACACTAGCTATACAAACTACATCTTCATAACTTAAAAGAGAAGCAGTAGCGCTCAGTCTTAAACGTTCTAAGTCTTCATTAGTAGAGCTGTCTTTTTCTATGAAAACATCAGTGCGTGGGATATAGGCTTCAGGTTGATAATAATCATAATAAGATATAAAATATTCCACATGATTTTTAGAAAAAAAGCCTTTAAATTCGCTATAAAGTTGAGCACAAAGACTTTTGTTGTGACTCATGATAAGGGTTGGCATATTTAATTCTTTAATCACATTTGCCATGGTAAAGGTTTTTCCACTTCCTGTAACGCCTAGTAAGGTTTGATATTTGTTGCCTTTTTTTATACTTTTTACTATGCCTTTTATGGCTTCTTGTTGATCAGGGCTGGGTTTAAATTCGCTGGTAAGTTCTAACATTTTTCCACTTTATTTTTATTTTTGAAAAAATTTTAAAAGAAAATGCTTTAATTAAAAATTAATTGACAATAAAAACCTAAATTTAAATTTTTTTCTGCTACAATATCAAATAATATTTTCTATAAATTACAAATTTCTTAAGAAGGCAAAAATATGTTTGATGAAAAAATAATCAATACTATGACAGATAAAGTAAATGAATTAATTGAAAAATATAATGAAGTTTGTGAAGCTAATGAAGCTTTAAGAAATGAGCTTGTAAGCGTTAAAGCACAAAATGAAGCAAAAAGTAATCAAATCATGCGTTTAGAAGAAGAACTTAAATCTCGTAATATAGAAAGCGAAGATATTTATAAGAAAATAGAGGCTGTTCTTGGCAGATAATCTAAAACAAGTCATTGTTAATGTTAATGCGAAAGATTTCATTGTTAAGTGCAGTGAAGAATTTGCAAATTTTTTAGAAGATGATATCGCTTTGATTTCTGGCGGTACTAAAAAAATAGAACTTAAACGCTTTGTAGATGCGTTTGTTAAAAAAAGTTATGAAAATTATATTTTAGAAAGAGAACTTAAGAAACTAATAAAAGCAATCAATGAAGAACTCCCGACAAAATGAATAAAGCTTTTACTCTGCTTGAGCTTGTTTTTGTGATTTTGATTTTGGGAATTTTATCAAGCTTGTCTTTATCTTTTATCAATACTACAAAAGATGAGGTTAAAATTTTAAAATTAAAAATGGACTATGAAATGCTAAGCTCAGATCTTGCTTTAATGCGTAGTCAAATGAGACTTAAAAATTTAAATTTTCCAGAAATTTTAGATAATGCACAAAACAATCAAGCCAAAGAAAAACTCTTTTATTGTTTAAATGATTGTGATTATTCTTTGCTTGATACACCTATTTATTCTGATTTTAAATCTTGGATAAAAATAGGCAAAAATCACTATAGATTTGCATTAAATGCCAAAGAGATGGTTGAATTTATTTATGATTCTAAAGAAGGTTTGTTAAAGTGTATAGGAAGTTCTAGATGCAAAGATCTGATATAAGATATTATGAACTTGCAATTTGTGGTTTATATTTGGATAATTTAACTTTTCATAGTTTTGATAAAATCAAACCTTTAACACAAGTATTAGTGGATTTAAAAACTAAAAAAAACCTTAAAGCCATCGTGCTTAAAGAATGTCAAAAACCTGATTTTAAAACCGTAGAAATTAAAGAAATTACAAAGTATTTTCTAACTCCTTTGCAATTTGAATTGGCAAATTTTATTGTTTATTATTATGCTTCAAAACTTGGTTTTGTTTTGGATTTTTTTGAAACTAGTCCTAAGTATGAATGTCAAAAAATGTTTTTTAAAGATACTCCTAAGTTAAGTAATCAGCAACAAAATACCTTAAGTTTTCTTCAAAAAGAAAATAATTCCTTACTTTTCGCTGACACAGGTAGTGGCAAGACTGAAATTTATATTTCTTTGATAAAAGAGTGTTTAGAACAGGGTAAGCAAGCTTTACTTTTGATGCCAGAAATTGCACTCACTCCACAAATGCAAAAGCGTTTAGAAGTGTATTTTAAGGATAATTTTTTCCTGTGGCATTCTAAAATTTCAAAGAAAAAAAAGCAAGAATGTTTAGAGCGTTTTTGTAAAGGAGAGGTGCTTTTAGCAGCGGGTGCAAGATCGGCTTTGTTTTTGCCTTTTAGAAATTTAGGACTTATTGTGGTGGATGAAGAACATGATAATTCTTATAAGGCTTCTAATCAGCCTTTTATCAATGCAAGAGATTTGGCACTTTTTTTGGGGCAAAAAAATAAAATCAAAGTAGTTTTAGGTTCTGCAACTCCGTCTTTAACAAGTTTTTATAAGCAAAAAAGTTTTAGACTTAAAGGAACTTTTTTTGAGAGTAAAAAACATTTTTTATATGATGAAAATGAGCTTGGTATAACACCTATGCTTTTAAGCGAATTAGAAAAAAGTTTAAAACATCAAAAACAAGCTATAGTATTTTTACCCACAAGGGCTAATTTTAGACAAATCATTTGTAAAGACTGTGGAGAAACGATTAAATGCCCTTTTTGTTCTATTGCTATGAGTATGCATAAAAAGAAAAATATTTTAAAGTGTCATTATTGTAATTATACTTCTTTGATAGAGCAAAATTGTCCAAGTTGTAAAGGTGAAATGCTAGAGGCTAGAAAAATGGGGACTGCTGAACTTTTAGAGCTTTTGCAAAATGCTTTGCCTTTGGCAAAAATAGCAAAATTTGATAGCGATGAAATCACAAGCGTTAAAAAGCTTAATACTATTTTAAAAGACTTTAATGAAAATAAGATCGATATACTTATTGGCACCTCTATGCTTGCTAAGGGGCATGATTATCATAGTGTGGATTTGAGTGTGATTTTAGGACTTGATGAGTATTTGTTGCGTCCTAGTTTTAGAGCAAGTGAAGAAACTTTAGCTTTGGCTATGCAAGTTGCAGGTAGGGCGGGGCGTAAAGGTGAAGCAAGAGTGCTTTTGCAAACAAAAAATAGAGCTTTTTTTGAAAGGTATATAGAGGATTATGATGCTTTTTTAAAAGATGAGTTAGAAAATAGAAAAGATCTTTATCCCCCATTTAAACGCCTTTTAAGAATTCTTATAGAAGATAAAAATCAATATAATGCACAAAAACTCTGCGAAAAATTTGCCTATCAATTTAAAAATATCAAACAGGTAGAATTGGTAGGCTATGGAATTTGCGGAGTTGAAATGCTGCATGGAAAATATCGTTTTTATTTGTTGCTTAGAAGTGAAAATTATAAAGCTTTAGTGGCAATTGAAAATTATATTTTGCAATTTAAAAATGCAAGTGCGGATATTGATCCTATTGATTTTATGTGAAATTATAAAAAACAAAGCAATAAAAAGTTAAAATTTGATATTAAAATTTTTCAAAGAGTGAAGTTATGGAGTATAAAAGATTCAAAACTAGACAAATCAAAGTAGGAAATGTTTTAATAGGTGGTGATGCACCTATTTCAGTTCAATCTATGCTTTTTACCAAAACAAGAGATATAGAAGGTTCTTTAGAGCAAATTAACCGTCTTTATTTTGCAGGGGCAAATATAGTGCGTTTGGCGTGTTTAGATATGGCTGATGCAAGGGCTTTAAAAGAGATTAAAAATAAAAGTCCTTTGCCTTTGATTGTAGATATTCATTTTAATCATAATTTGGCTGTATATTGTGCTGAATTTATTGATGGAGTGCGTATAAATCCTGGCAATATAGGTTCTAAAGAAAACATTAAAGAAGTAGTAAAAGCATGTAAAGAACGTAATATTCCTATACGAATTGGCGTAAATCATGGTTCTATAGAAAAACAATTTAGTGATAAATTTGGCTATGGTATTGATGCTATGCTAGAAAGTGCGATGTATAATATCAAGCTTTTAGAGGATTTAGACTTTTTTGATATTAAAATTTCCATGAAAACTTCAGATTCCCAAAAAACTATACAAGCTTATGAGAGATTAAGACCGCTTTGTGATTATCCTTTTCACTTGGGTGTAACTGAAGCAGGGACTAAATTTCATAGCACTATAAAAAGTTCTATAGCTTTAGGAAATTTACTTCTTAAGGGTATAGGTGATACTATGCGTGTTTCTATGACGGGTGAGCTTGAAGAAGAAATTCGCGTAGCAAGGGCGATTTTACAGGATAGTGGGGTGCAAAAGAGTGGAGTAAATATCATTTCATGTCCAACTTGTGGAAGAATTCAAAGCGATTTATTAAGTGCAATTAAAATTGTAGAAGAAAAAACTAAACATATAAAAGAACCTTTAAATATTAGCGTGATGGGTTGTGTTGTAAATGCTTTAGGTGAAGCTAAAGGTGCTGATGTAGCCATAGCTTTTGGAAAAAATCAAGGGCTTGTTATAAGACATGGTCAAGTTGTAGCTAAACTTAAAGAAAATGAGCTTGTAGATAGATTTTTAGTTGAAGTTGAAGATGAGGTTAAAAGTAGGTCTACAAAAGAATAAAAATTAAAAAGCAAGTTTTAATCTTGCTTTTTAGAATGGCCATATAGCTTCTATAACTTTACTACCCCAAGGCTTTCTAGTGCTTCTATCCACTTCTCCTTCTGTTTTATATAAAATTTTAGCATCTGCTATGTATTTGCTATCTATAGTATTATCTTGGCCGATATCATAAGGACGAATAACACCGCTTAATTGTATGATTTGTTTTTCTCCGTTGATTAGAAGTTCTCTTGAACCTTCAATAAAATAATTACCATTGGATAAAATTTTAATCACACGCGTTGAAATTGTAGTATTGAAACTTTCATTTCTGCTTTGTGAACCTGTTCCTGTATAATTGTTTGAGCTATTGGTTTGAAATCCTATATTAGAGTAAGCATTGACTTTATTAAGAGCATTAGCTACCACTCCTGAACTTCCTGTTAAAGTTCCCCCACCTAAATTTGAAGTGTTAGTTCTGCTTGTTGCTTTATTTGCTTGAGTGCTTTGAGTGGTGCTTTCTTGTATTACAACTGTAACTAAGTCATTTACATTCATGGCTTTTTTGTCTGAAAATAAAGGATTATCTCCTTTTCCAAAAAGCGATCCTGGTGCGCTTTCTATATTGTTGCTTTGTTTTGGAGCAAGCTCTTCTACATAGGCTGGCGGTTTCATTGAAATTTGTGGATCAACCGTTGCTGAGCAACCAAAAAATACGAATGGCAGCATATAAAATAAAACTTTTTTCATTTTTATCCTTTAAAAATATATGAATTTTTATTTTTATTTGTTAAAATTAAGAAAAGCAAAGAGCGTTCCACATTTATAAATTTAAGGAGAAAATGATGGCAAATCTTTATTTAATGAGATCTAGAAGTGATGAATTAAATACTATTATTAGTACAAAATTGCTTAAAAACTATAGCAAAATTTATAAAAATATTGCAATTTATTGCCCTGTAATATATATACATCGTATTTCTGTTTTGCAGGGTTGGTTGGAAGAATTTAAAATCAATCAAACTGTAAAAAATGCTTATGGTTTCACTTTTAAAGAAGCTATGGAAGAATTTAGTAAAGATCCACATAATTTTTTTAATGTTATTTTAGAAGAATATGAAGAATTAAAACGTAAATATGATTTTGTACTTGTAAATAGTTTTTGTGAATTTGGGATACTTGATGGATTTGATCTTAGCATAAAATTGGCTAAAAATCTTAATACTCCTATAGCTGCTATTATTAATGATGAAGATAAACTTATAGCTCAAAAATACTTTAATAATGCTTTAGATGGTCGAAACTATGTTTTGATTAATGAAAATTTTAATTTTGAAGAAGTGAAAAACCTTAAAGAATATAATTTTATAACTCCGCATCGTTTTAAGTATGAGCTGATTAAACAAAGTGTAAAAAATAAAAAAACTATTGTTTTACCAGAAAGTAATGATGAGAGAATTTTAAAAGCTGCTGAAATTTTATTAAAAAGTAATATTGTTGATCTTATTTTATTAGGTGATGAAGAAAAGATTAAAAAAGACGCTGCTAGATTAAGTCTTAATTTAAATTCTATAAAAACTATCAACCCTTTAAATTCAGAATATAATCAAGAATTTGCTTCCATTCTTTATGATGCAAGAAAATCTAAAGGAATGAGTTTTGAAGAGGCTAAGAAGCTAGTTCAAGATAAAACTTATTTTGGGACCTTACTTATACATACTGGAAAAGCTGATGCTATGGTTAGTGGAGCATCAACTACTACAGCTGAAACGATTCGTCCTGCATTACAACTCATCAAAACCAAAGAAGGCATTAGTTCGGTTTCAGGAATTTTCTTTATGGGACTTGAAGATCAAGTTTTAGCTTTTGCTGATTGTGCTGTAAATCCAAATCCAACCGCTGAACAACTTGCTACTAGTGCTTATGTGAGTGCTATGACTGCTAAGTCCTTTGGGCTTGAACCAAGAATAGCTTTACTTTCTTATTCTAGTGGTGATAGTGGTAAAGGAGAAAGTGTAGATCTTGTAAAAGAAGCATTAAAGATTGCTAAAGAAAAATACCCTGAGTTAAATATAGATGGTCCTATGCAGTTTGATTGCGCTTACGATCCAAAAACTGCAGCAAAGAAAATGCCAAATTCTAAGATAGCAGGCCATGCAAATGTATATATTTTTCCTGATCTTAATGCGGCAAATATTTGTTACAAAGCAGTTCAAAGAACCGCTAATGCTTTAGCAATCGGTCCTATTTTGCAAGGTCTTAAAAAACCTGTTAATGATTTAAGTCGTGGATGTTTGGTAGATGACATTGTAGATACAGTAATTTTAAGTGCTATACAAGCACAATAGAAAGGAATAATAAATGAAAATTTTAGTTTTAAATTCAGGCTCTTCTTCGATTAAATTTAAATTTTTTGATGATAAAATCGTTAAAGCCAGTGGTTTAGTAGAAAAAATTGGAGAGCAAAATTCAAGAGTTATATTAAAAAATGCTTTAAATAATGAAAACTTTGAAAGAGAATTAACAATAAACAATCATGAAGAAGGACTTCGTATAGTCAATGAGCTTTTTAAAGAATCAGGAATTTTATCAGATTTAAATGCTCTTGATGGCTGTGGTCATCGTATAGTTCATGGGGGAAGAAATTTAAATGAGCATTGTTTAGTCGATGATTGTGTTCTTGAAGAGATTAATAAAGTAAGTATTTTTGCTCCTTTACACAACCCAGCAAATTTAGCTGGTATAAAAACAATGATGAAAGCCGCACCTGATGTTGTAAATGCGGCCATTTTTGATACAGCTTTTCATCGTACTATACCTGATTTTGCTTATATGTATGCTTTACCTTATGATTTTTATGATAAACATAACATAAGAAAATATGGTTTTCATGGGACTTCTCATGCTTATGTCAGTTCTAGAGCGGCAAGTTTTCTTCAAAAAGATAAAAGCGAATTAAATGCTATCTGTGCTCATCTTGGAAATGGTGCAAGTGTATGTGCTATAGAAAAAGGTAAGAGTGTGGATACTTCTATGGGATTTACTCCGCTTGAAGGGCTTATTATGGGGACGCGTTGTGGGGATATAGATCCTGCTATTTTACCTTTTATTGCTCATCTTAAAGGTTTAACCATAGAAGAAATAGATACACTGATGAATAAAAAAAGCGGAGTATATGGAATTTGCGGTTATAATGATTTTAGAGATATAGAAAGAGAGATAGAACAAGGTAATGATAAAGCACGTTTGGCTCTTGATATGTTTTGCTATCGTCTTGTAAAATACATAGGAGCTTATTTTGCTATATTACCAAAAACCGATGCTATTATTTTTACAGGTGGTATAGGAGAAAATGATAGTTTGGTTCGACAAAAAGTATGCGAGAGATTAGCTCATCTTGGTATCGAGTTAGATTTTGAACTTAACAAACAAAGGATTTCGGGCGAAAGAATGATAAATCATGCAAATTCTAAAGTTAAAGTGCTTGTTATTCCTACAGATGAAGAATTAGAAATCGCTAGAATCACAGAAGAACTTATCAGTAAAAATTAAATTTTAAAAACTATATAAATGTTTCATTTATATAGTTTTTAGCAAGGTTATATATTCACTTTGCTTTTCATTTAAAACTTTAAAAGTGCTTATCATGTAAGAAAATTCATCATCATTTAAATCATAAAGTTTTTTAACCAATAAATCATTTTTTGCTCTTAAGATATCATAAGCTTTTTTAGTTTTTGGAATTTCTTCATTTTTTATATTAAATTCTTGTTTTAGTTCATCAAAATGATGATTTTTATCATTGTAAAGTTGTAAAAGTAAAGCATTTTTAGCGAGGGTTTTATAAATTTCATTGTTTTGAATTTCTTCATCACTTGGTTGAGGCAGAGGAATTCTTTCTATGTAGGTTTTGCTTACATTGATTTGCACCATATTTCTTATGATAAAATCAACCGCTAAAGAATTAAACAAAGCCAAAACAAATAAAATCTTTTCATAAGGCACCATATCTATACAAATTTCATCATCTTTTAAAATATATTGTTTTGGAATATTAGAATAAACACTATTTCCGCACCCGCAATTTTTTGGTAATAAAGAAGCTATCAAAGTTCTCTCATCAGTATCTCTTGCAATGGCTCTATATCCAAGTCTAAAAAATTCTCTATCGTATTTTATCAATTCAGGCTTTAATCACTTTTATATTGTGGAAAGAAATCATCGTCACTAAATTTAGTTTTATCCCAAGGTGGATTACCTATGATGATATCAAAGCCTTTAAAGACTTGATTTTCTATGATTTCAGGAAATTCTAACTCATAGTTAAAGAAGTTAAATTCTTTTTGATATTTGCTAATGATGTTTTTTGCTTGTTTATTTTGGCTTAAATTTTGTATGTCATCTTGACTTAGGACTTTTAGAAATCGTAATTCTTCTTTGTTGGCAAAATGAAGCGTGTTGATATAGTTTAGATATAAATTGAGTTTATCAAGTTTTGGTGTGATTTCATTTTGATAGATTTGTTTAGATTGTTTGATTTGTTCTTCGTTGGTATCTTTTAGGTTGTCAAGTTTTTCAAATACTTCTTGCAAAATTTCAAATTCTTGTGTTATGGAATTTGTAAAAAGATTATTTGAGTTTTGTTTTATCAAATCTTTAAAATCACTTAATATTTTCATTGTTTAGTTTGTCTTTTAAAGCACTTTGGATTAAAAAATTAGTTATGGATTGAGGTGTGTAAAAGCTTGCACTTGCTTTTCTTGAGTTGCTAGTATTTTTAAGGTAAATTTGCCCTTTTTTGTAAAAGGTGTATTTTTCTACCTTTTTTGATTTTTCTAAAATTTGAAAATTATAATTATCAAAATAACATTCTATTTCTTTTGATTTTTTTTATAGCTTACATAATAAATATCTTCATTTGCTATTTCAAAAAAGTAAGAAAGCAAGCCTTCATAAATCGTTCCTAAATGTTCTACGCTTAAAGTTTTGTAATCTCTTTTAAAGCTTAGATTTTTATCTTTAAAATTTAACAATTGGTTTAAAATGAATTTTAAATCTTTATTGTTAAAGATTTTTGGCGTGCTTAAAAGAGCGGTTTTGCTCTCATCAAACAACCCGCCATTAAAAACAGGCATGTCAAAATTTCCTTTACCTTTGTTGTAAATATTGAAAATATTTTCAAGTTCTCCAAAACCACCGCTTGAGCTTTCATCCTCTTGTAAATTTTCAAGTAAGGTTTTTTTACTTTTAAAATACTTATGTTTTTCTAGTATAATTTCAAATTTATCCTCAAAATAAGCGATGAATAAAAGTCTAAAGATAAAATATAAAGAATTTTCATAGATTAGTTTCAAATCCGCATTTGTTTTATTGTAAATTCTAGAGCCTATGAATTCAAATAAAGATTCATTTCCATTAGTTCCGTAAATGATAGATTTTAAATCATCTTCTATTTTGATTTTTGAAAGTTTATTGTTTTGTAGAGTTATTTCTAAATGATCTTCTTTTTCTGTGAAATTAAAAGCACTAAATACGCTATAAAAATATGCAAAAGCTTCAAGATTTCGATCTTCAATGATTTTTTCTAAATTGATTTTATAAAAAACTTTGCTTGAATTTAGTATAGAGTTATCATAAAAACGCCAAAATCTACCATTGGTTAAAAAGCCATAATTTTTCTTAAGATTGCTTAGATATCTTAGAATTTGAAAGTGGGGGTTGTCTTTTACTTTTTTATTGTCTATTTCTATATCATAAGCTTTTGATTCTAAGATGATTGTGAATTCGTTATTTGATTTTTTTTGTTTCTTTGTCCAAATTTTCGTATTTTGCTTTTAATTTTTTGCTACTAAAAAGTAGAAAATCAGGTTTTTCCAATTTTCCTTGTATGATTTTTTCATCTTGTCTTACAAAGTGCCACCCTAAAATTTCTAATACTTTTGATATAAATTCATCTTCAAATTGATGCTCATTTTGTTTTTTAAATTTTTCTTTGTCGTAAATTTTTGCAATTTCATTTAAAATATCTTCAAAGGCTTTTTGATTTGCGTTAAAATTATAAATCTTAGGAAAGTCAATTTCTAAAGAATAGCTTGTAAAAAGATTATTGTTGAGATATTTTTTAAGTTCTTGATAGTAATTCATGGCTTTCTTTTTAAAGTATTTTTAAAATTTGACATTTTAAATTATATCTAAAAAACTTTAAAGACTTGTGCTTGTTTTGAGAGAATGATTTTTAGTTGGAATTAATTTTCTTTAGATAAAATTTTAATTAAAAAATAAAGCGTGGATTATGAAAAATTTTAAAGATTTTAGCCTTCGTTTTTTATTTAAAGTATCAGAACAACCCGTTCTTATAAAAGATTTATTAGAAGCAAACGCACTTTTTAATGATGGTATGCTTGTAGATCCTTCTAAGCTAAATTTTAATTTCAAAATTCTAAATTCTTATATTTATTTTGGCGTTTTTTGTGCTGTGATTTTATTGCCATTGCTTTTAATCACTCATTACTTTTTAACAAAACTTGACTTTCATATAAGTATATTAAGTGCTGTTATGGTTACTGCTTGTGTATTTATAGGATATGATATTTTTAAGGTTTATACTCGCAAAATAATCTCAAAAAAAATAATACAAAAAGCTTGGGCTTTACATTTTCCTTACTTTTCTTATGAAAAATATTCTATAATGGCGGGTAAATTTTATAAAGAAGCCTTAAAGGAAGAAGTTTCAAAAACAAATTTAGAGCAGTATGTTTTAGATAAGATTATTCATTCTAGATAATCTAAAATTTGATTTTGAAATCGCATATTTTCTAATTTTCTTTTTAAGTCTTTATTTTCTTCATTTAAAACACTTTCTTCTGTTCTTAACGTGGCAATCTCTCTACTAAGATAATAAATTTGGTTTCTAATGTAAATTTGTGGAGCAAATAAAAATAATGCAAAACTAACAAGCAAAGCTGCAAAAAGAAGATGATTGAAATTTAAATTTCTATCTTCTTTGGTAGCATTAGAAAAGCCTTCTAATAAAACATTTTTTGCTTTTTGAGAATCTTCATCATTTTGTTGTTTTTCTTGAATTTGAATGGATGGTTTTGGAAGTTCTTGTTTGTTTTCTTGAGGTGTTATTTTTTTTTGTAAATTCTCTAAACTTTGTTTGATATTGGGTTGATTTTTAGCGCCTAGTTTTTTTTCTATGATTTGGGATTTTTGTATTTTAGGTTCAGTTTTGTGAATTTTTTCTATAGGGTTTGTAAGATCTTTTTTTTCTTTTTTAGTTTGAATAGAAATTTGATTATTTTTTGTTTGAATTTGTGATTTGATTTGAATATCTTTTATCTCGTTTGTTTCTTTGCCTCCAAATAAAAAAATTTTTTTCCTTTTTTCCTTTTTTCCTTTTTTCCTTTCTTTCATTTTAGAGAAAATTTTTTTAGCAAGAGACTGTTTTTCTTCTAATTTAACATTGATCAAATCTTCTTTTAAATATATATTTGATTTTTTAGTATGTTTTGATTCATACTCTTTGTCAAATTCTTCTAAGAATTTATTAGGAGTCTTTTTTTTAAAACGACGCCTTAAAATATCATCACTAGAAATTTCTTCTTTTAAATCATCATCAAGTGGTTTGCCTTGATTTATAGCACGAGAAAATTTTAGCATTTTTTGGCGTATGTTTTGTCGTTCTTTTATAAAATCATCTTCTAACATTTATCATCCAACATTATTAAAGTAAAAAGCACGCATTTTAGCACAACTTGAACGAGAATTTTTTAAAAGTTCTTCTTTACTTGCACTTATGGCTTTTTTGGTTACTATTTGTCCTAGACTGTGGTTATTTCCACATTCACAACGCATTATTTTTTCATTGCAAATGCAATTTTTTGCCCATTTTTTGAAAAAATTTTTTACTATTCTATCTTCTAAAGAGTGAAAGCTAATGATTGCTAAAATACAATTTTTCGGTTTTAAATTTTCTAAATGTTCAAGAAAGTCTTTGAGCATTTTAAGTTCTTGATTTACTTCTATTCTAATAGCTTGAAATACTAAAGTAGCTTTAGAAATTTTTCTATGATTTTGCTTGCCTTTTCCTATAATTTGATAAAGTTCTTTAGCGCTTTTAATTGGATGTTTAATTCTTTCAAAGCAAATTTTCTCAGCAATAAAATATGCATCATGTAATTCTCCATATTCTTTAAAAATGGAAGTTAATTGTTCTTTCGTATAGGTATTAACAACCTCATAAGCTGATATTTTAGAATTTTGATCCATTCTCATATCTAAAAAGTCAGAATTTATACTAAAACCTCTTTCGTTGCTATCAAGTTGAAATGAAGAAACTCCAATGTCTGCTAAAATACCTCTTAAATCTTCTTTATATAAAATTTTTTCTAGAATTTCACCAAAATTGCTTTGTATAAAAGTAATTCTATCGTGGAAATGCTTAAGGCGTTTTTTAGAAAATTCTAAAGCTTGTTGATCTTGATCGCAGGCAATAAATTTAAGATCAGGATGGTTTTTAAGTAAAATTTCACTATGCCCACCAAAGCCTAGGGTGCAATCTAAAAAATAACCTTTTTTAAGATTTTTAAAAATCTCTTGAACTTCATTAAGCAAAACTGGAGTGTGAGGAATTTCCAAGATGTCAGTCCTAAATAAAATTTTATAAATCACAATTATAACTAAAATTTTATTGTAAAAATTATAAAATTTTTAAAGAATAAATATTTTTTGGCAAAAAAATATAATTAAACTCTACTTAAACACTTCTACGATATAATTTCTAGTTTAAATTTAATCAAGGAATGATATGCTTACTTGGATGCAACATCACAAAAAATATCTTGTTGTTACTATATGGGTTAGTACTATAGCTTTTGTCGGCGCTGGTTTTTTAGGTTGGGGTGCTTATGATTTTAATCTCAATCGTAGTTCAAGTGTTGCAACTGTAGGAAATGAAAAGATAGGTTTTAGCGAATTTGATACTAGATATAGACAAATTTTAAGTTATTATAATCAAATTAGCAATGGTGCTTTAACTCCAGAAAATGCTGAGCAACTAGGCATTAAAAATATAGCTTTAAGCTCTCTTGTTGAAGATAAGCTTTTGTTAAATTTTGCTAAAGATTTGGGTATTGGCGCAAACGAGAATGAAATTTTACAAAAACTTGCAAATACTAGAGAATTTCAAAATCCTACAGGGGATTTTAACAAAACAATTTATTATGAACTTTTAAATGCCAATAATTTAACTCCAAAAGATTATGAAACACAACTTGCAAATGAAGTAATTACCGATAAACTTAATCAAATTTTTAATATTTCCAGTAAAGATGAAGAATTAAAAATGTTAGCTTCTAGTTATTTCATGCAAGATGCTTTAAGTATTGCAAAAATTGATTATGATAACAAAAATATCAAGATTAACGAAGAGGATTTAAAAAAGCTTTGGAATGAGCATAAGCAAGAATATAAAACTAAAAAAATATATGAAATTTCAACTTATTTTTTACCAGCGGATAATAAAAAAATTGATGATAAAGAATTAGAAAAGTTTTATAATCAAGATGAAAATAAACTAAAATATAAAGATTTTGCAGGTAAAGTGATGGATTTTCAGTCTGCTAAAAATGAAGTTGCTAAAGATTATGCTTTAATGCAACTAAAGAATGTGGCTAATGCTAAATTTTTAGATTTAAAAAATGGAAAAGATGGTTTTCAAAAAGATCAAAATATTAGCGAATCTGATGTTTATTATCCAATTGAACTTTTAAATAAAGCTAAAAATGGAGATATTTTGCGACCTATGCTTTATGATAATGGATATATTATAGTTAAACTAAATAAAGTATATCCTATAAGAAATAAAACTTTTGAAGAAGCTAAAGATGAAGTTTTACCTATGTATTTAAGCGAACAAGCTAGAAAAAACCTAGAAGAAAAAGCTAAAAATAGTCTAGTAAATTTTAAAGGTGATGATATAGGTTTTGTAAGCCGTGATAGTTCTCGTGAGAGTGTAAAAGTTAGTGATAAAATATTAAATGATTCTGAATTTGCTTATTTTTTAATGAATGTATTTAATACTGATCAAAATAGCTCTTATGTGATTATTAATGATAATAAAGCAATATTATATAAAATAAACAAACAAAAATTAGAGACAAATTCTAATAAATTTGAACAATATAAAATCATGCTTGAGCAAAATTTACAAAATTTAAAAGCAAATGAGCTTAAGCAAGAACTTGTTGATGAACTTAAAAAGATATATCCGATAAAAATTTATTATAAAGGGAATTGATTTTGAATATATTAGGAATTGATTTAGGCTCAACCCAAACTTGTGCCATTATTGCTCAAAAAGATGAAGATGGATTGAAAATTATTGGTTTTTCCAAGTCGAAAACCAACGGGGTTAAAAAAGGTACCATTACCAATATAGAGCTTGCTTCTAAATCTATTGAAGAAGCTGTTAGAAGTGCTGAAATGATGAGTGGAGTTCATTATGATAAGGTTGTAGTATCTATTTCAGGTGCTTATACTAAAAGTGTTGATAGTATAGGTGTTGTTAATATTCCAAATCATGAAATAGGCATTAAAGAAATTCATCGTGCTGTAAGTACAGCTAAGCATACTGCCAATCTACCAAGTGGTTATGAAATTATCCATGTTCTACCTTATAATTTTAAAGTTAATGATCTTGAGCATGTTGATGATCCTTTGGGAATGAGTGGCAATCGTTTAGAAGTTTCAACTCATATAGTGATTTCACAAGAATCTCATATTAAAAATCTTAAGAAAGCGGTTGAATTAGCTGATTTGAGAGTAGATAATATAGTTCTTTCAGGGTATGCTTCAGCTATAGCTTGTTTAGATGATAGTGAAAAAGAATTAGGCGCTGTTTTGATTGACATGGGTGGTGCGATTTGTGATATGGTTGTGCATACTGGAAATTCAATTAGATATAATGATTGTTTACAAATTGGTTCAATTAATATTACTCAAGATTTATCTATGGCATTACATACCCCTTTAAAAGAAGCAGAAAAAATCAAGCTTAATTATGCAGCTCTTTCGCAACAGCCTAATACCCTTATACAAATTCCTTCAATGGGTGATGAAAGAAAGGTTAATGAAGTTTCTTTGGATATCATTTCAAATGTAATTTATGCAAGAGCGGAAGAAACTTTGATGATTTTGGCAAAAATCTTAAGTGATAATCGTTATGCCAATGCTATAGGCGGTGGAGTTGTTTTAACAGGTGGAATGACTAAGTTAGCAGGTATTGATGAGCTAGCTCCTGCCACATTTGATAATCGCTCAGTTAGACTGGCTACTGCAAGAAAAGATTTAATTACTGGTTTTAGTGAAATTTTTAACGATCCTGAAAATACTTGTACTATAGGACTTTGTTTATATGGAGCGGGGTATTTTACGCCTTATGAACTTGATTCTAATGAAAAATTAAGATATAAAGGAGAAATTGAAAATTTTAATCGTCAAATTAAACAAGATATTGTTTTGCAAAAAGATACAGAAAGTGAAATAAAATCTGATTTTTTTGATGAAAATTTGCAAGAAAATGATACAATTGCAATACAAGAACAATTAGATTTTAAAGAGCCAAAAGAAAAAAAACCTAGCGTTTTTTCAAATATCTGGCATAAAATTATGAATCAATTTTAACAAGGAGAAATTTTTTATGAGTGAATTTTTAGTAGAAGAAATGCAACATAATAAAGGTGCAAAAATTAAGGTTATAGGCTGCGGTGGCGGTGGCGGTAATATGATCAACCATATGGTTAAAATGGGATTAAATGATCTTGATTTAATTGCAGCAAACACTGATGCACAAGCTATTTCAATTTCATTAGCAAAAACTAAAATTCAACTTGGCGAGAAAAAAACTAAAGGTTTAGGTGCTGGTATGCTTCCTGAAGTAGGTGCAGAAAGTGCTAGGGAAAGTTTTGAAGAAATAAAAGCAAGTCTTAGCCAAAGTGATATTGTATTTATTGCTTCAGGTTTTGGTGGAGGTACTGGAACGGGTGCCACTCCAGTTATTGCACAGGCAGCTAAAGAGATTGGAGCTTTAACTGTTTCTGTTGTAACCATGCCTTTTGCATTCGAAGGAAAACAAAGAAAAAAACTTGCTGAAAGCGGTCTCCTTGAGCTTAAAAAAGAAAGTGATTCTATTCTTGTAATTCAAAATGAAAAATTATTAAGTATTATTGATAAAAAAGCAGGCATTAAAGATGCTTTTAGATTGGTTGATGATATTTTAGCTCGTGCTGTAAAAGGTATGGTATCTATTTTACTTGATAATGGTGATATCAATGTTGATTTTGCAGATGTAAGAACCATCATGAGTCATCGCGGACTTGCACTTATGGGTGTTGGTAGTGCTAGTGGTGAAAATGCTATAGAAGAGGCTCTTACAAACGCTATAGAATCTCCTTTGCTTGATGGAATGGATATTAAAGGTGCTAAAGGTGTTATTTTACATTTTAAAACAAGTTCTAATTGCTCTTTGTTTGAAATTTCAGCAGCAGCAAATAGTATACAAGAAATTGTTGATGAAAATGCTAAGATTATTTTTGGTTCTACAACGGATGATAGTATGGAAGATAGAGTTGAGGTAACTATTATTGCAACAGGATTTGAAGATAAAGATACAGTAGCTAAAAAATCTACCGAAGAAGCTCAAGCTTCTAAGAAAAATCCTTATCTAAGTCTTAAAAAGGTAAGTGGTGGTTATGATGAAGAAATAATGGCGCAAATTGAAACACCAACTTTCTTACGTCGTCAAATGGATTAAAATTAATTTTTAAAGCAAGATTGAGTTCAAATCTTGCTTTTTATAGTTTAAAATTATCTCCTAATAATCTTTCAAATATTTATTTTTCTTTATTTTTAAAAGTTGGAACACTCTTTGCTTTTATAGCTATAAAATCTTAATTTTATAGGTGAAAATATGCAAAATGGATATTATCAAGCAACTGGCGGAATGGTAACTCAGTTTAATAAACTTGATGTGATTACTAATAATCTTGCCAATATTAATACAAGTGGATACAAAAGAGATGATGTGGTTATTGCAGATTTTAAAAGGATTTTTAAAGAGACTCAGGATGAGTTGCCTATAGAAAATCACACAAGAGATGCATCTCGTTTTGTAAATACTACAATAGATGGAATCCCGCAAGTTTCTCAAGAATATACGGATTTCAGCCTAGGTTCTTTAAAGGCCACAAACAATCCTTTAGATTTAGCAATGACTAGAGAAGATGCTTTTTATTTGGTTCAGACCAAAGATGGAGAAGTAAGATTGAGTAAAGATGGAAATTTTCAACTTGATGATGAGGGTTATTTGGTAAATAAGCAAGGATACAAGGTATTAAGTAGTGATTATTTTAATAATCCTCAGAATGCTGGCATACGCATTCCTAATGGTGCTGTTCAAATTAGCATTGATAAAAACGGAAGCATTGAAGTTGATGGAGCTCAAAATGCAAGATTATTTGTAGCACAAGTGGATGATATAAGAGCTTTGCAAAAAGATGGAGATAATGTCTATAAAATAGATAATCTAACCCGTATTAGAGATTTGGAAAACTCCAATGCTATTCGCCAAGGTTTTTCTCAAGGATCAAATGTTAATCCAGTTACTGAAATGGTAGGATTGATTGAAGCAAACAGAATGGTAGAAATGTATCAAAAAGTTATGACAGCTCATATGGATGACTTAAATCAAGAAGCTATTAATAAGCTTGCAGCTGTTAAATAATTTAAAATAAAATAAAAAAGGATTAAAAATGATGAGATCGCTTCATACTGCTGCTACGGGAATGGTAGCGCAGCAAACACAAATTGATGTTACTTCAAATAATATCGCCAATGTTAATACAGCAGGTTTTAAGAAAAGTCGTGCAGAATTTGCTGATCTTATGTATCAAGTTATGAAGTATGCAGGAACTTCAACTTCGGCTACTACTCTTTCTCCTTCGGGTATAGAAGTAGGTGTGGGTGTGCGTCCAACAGCGGTAACTAAAGTTTTTACTGAAGGAAATTTAAAATCAACAAGTACTGATGGTCTTGATATGGCTATTGCCGGTAATGGGTTTTTTCAAATACAACTTCCTGATGGCACTATAGGATATACTAGAAATGGGCAATTTACAAAAGATAATGAAGGTAATATTGTAAATTCAGATGGTTATAGACTTTTGCCTGAAATGACAATACCTGAAGGTGCAACAGCAATTAATGTTGCTACAGATGGAACCGTTTCTGTGATGTTGCCAGGAGAACAGCAAGAAACTCAAATTGGTCAGGTAGAGCTAGTTCAGTTTATAAATCCAGCGGGTCTTCATTCTATGGGCGATAATCTTTATCTTGAGACAGGAGCAAGTGGTGCACCTGTTGCGGGTATAGCAGGACAAGATGGACTTGGAACAATAAGACATGGATTTATAGAACTTAGTAATGTTCAGCTTGTTGAAGAAATGACAGATCTTATTACAGGACAAAGGGCTTATGAAGCGGGTTCTAAGGCAATTACAACAAGTGATGATATGCTAGGAATTGTAAATCAGCTTAAGCGATAGTTGATGTAAAATAAATAATTTTTAATTCTTTTTTAGTTTAATGGCGTGTTAAACGCCATTAAATTTTTAGCAAGAGTAGCAAGTTTTAAATTCATAAGCAGTTGGACGAGCTTCTACTGGCCAAACTTGTGTTTCAAATTTTAAGTGTTGATAATCATCAATAAAAATATCGCTCATTACAGGTTTTAAATAAGAATTATGTCGGATTAAAGCTTCTAAACTTCCTCTTAGAGTGTGCGGTAATTGCTCTATCCCTTTTTCACGTATTTCATCCAAAGTAAGATCAAATAAATTTTCATCCATAGGGCCTATAGGAATGGTTTTATTTTTGATTCCATCAAGACCTGCCATTAAAAGACTAACAAAAGCTAGATAAGGATTAGCAGTACTATCAGGGAAGCGAATTTCTATACGAGCTGAATTTTTACCTATGCCATAAGGAACGCGACAACTTGCTGATCTGTTTTGACAAGAATAAGTTAAAATACAAGGAGCTTCAAAGCCAGGAACTATTCTTTTATAAGAGTTAGAACTAGGATTTGTAAAAGCTGCGACACTTCTAGCATTTTTTAAAATTCCACCTATATAATTTATAGCAGTTTGGCTAAGTCCACTATATCCATCTTTGTCGTAAAATAAATTTACCCCATCTTTCCATAAGCTCATATGAACATGCATACCATTGCCATTATCTCCGTATAAAGGTTTTGGCATAAAAGTGGCAGTTTTGCCATTTAAATGAGCTACCATTTTTACAACATATTTATAAATTTGAACATTGTCGGCTGCTTCTACAAGCGTGCCAAAATTTACTCCTATTTCAGCTTGTCCTTGTGCAACTTCATGATGATGAACAAAAGTTTTAAGACCTACTTTTTCAAGAGTTTGAACCATTTCAGAACGAATATCTACTAAAGAATCAATTGGCTGAACTGGAAAATATCCACCTTTGTTTCTTGGTCTGTGTCCAGTATTGTAGCTATCAGTAAATTCTCTATCATCATTCCACTCTCCTTCTTCGGTATCAACTTCATACTTAGAACAATGAGTAGTATCAACTATTTTTACACTATCAAAAATAAAGAATTCATTTTCTGGTCCAAAGTAAGCAGTATCAGCTATGCCACTATTTTTAAGGTGTTCCATTGCTTTTTTTGCTATGCTTCTTGGACATTTTTCATACATTTGTCCTTTGTAAATATCATACACATCACAAAATACTATGATAGTAGGATCAGCTGTAAAAGGATCTAAAAAAGCACTTTGTGCATCAGGTTTTAAAATCATATCTGATTTTTCTATAGGTTGCCATCCATGGATTGAGCTTCCATCAAATGGAATACCAGTTTGAAATGTTTCTTCATTGATTGCATGAAGATTATAGGTAATATGATGCCAAGTTCCTATCATATCTGTAAAACGAAAATCAACAAAAAGCACTTCATTTTGTTTGCAAAATTTGAAAAAATCATCTATATTATTAACAAATTTTCCCATATTTTTACTCCTTCTGTAATTAAATTTATAAAATTATATCATAAAATTTTTAATTAAGATTTAATTAATATATTTTTTTTAATAAATTTAAAAATTTAATTTAAAAAGATTAAAAAATAAAAATTTATATTTTTGTTTTAGATAAAATTGATTATAATTTTGAGTAATTATTGAAAATCCAGATTTAAAAAAAGGAAAAAAATGACTCAAGAAGAGCTTGATGCTTTGATGAATGGTGATATTGATCTTGATTCAGAGACAGAAGCAGAGGTAAAAACTAAAGAATCGAATACCGAAGAAGATGCTTTAATGTTAGAAGATGTCAAAATAGCTGATTACAAACCTAATCCTAGTGTAGTATGGCCACCACCCCCACCAAATCAGGAGCATAAAGTTGTACATCAGTTAGATGATGTTACAAAAGATAGCGAGCTTAAAGCAACGGAAATGATGGATAAGCTTGAAAGTATTAATAATTTTTTTGCGGATTCTGAAAGTTTACTCAAAGAAATAAATAAAGTAATAGAAAAAAATATTGATATTTTTTCTAAACTTAATGAAAAATTTCCTAATGTGGAAAGTTTCAGTGAAGCTTTAGAATTAAACAATCAAGCTAAAAAAAGTTCTAAGGAGATTGTCGGAAATCTTCAAAGTGGACAAGACGAAGTGATGATGGCAATGGATGCAATGCAGTATCAAGATATACATCGTCAAAAAATTGAACGCGTTATTAATGTAATGCGTGCTTTAAGCCGTTATATGAGTTCTTTATTTGAGGGTAAAATTGATGATAAAAAACGTGTAAGTTCTGCAGTGCATATTGAAGGTGATAGCACTGCTGATGTTGTAAGTAATGATGATATAGAAGCTTTAATTGCAAGTTTAGGGCAAAAATGATCATTCCTGAAATAGTAGCCCCTGCAGGAAATTTCACAAAATTAAAAATTGCTTTAGCCTATGGTGCAGATGCTGTTTATGCAGGTGTGAATAATTTTTCTTTAAGATCACGCACCGCAAGAGAGTTTAATTATGAAAGTTTTGAAGAAGCTATTAAATATACCCATAAGCGTGGTAAGAAAATTTATGTCACTTTAAATGGTTTTCATTTAAGTTCTCAAATTGAAGGTTTAAAAAGACATATTTTAAAATTGCGTGAGATGAAACCCGATGCTTTTATCGTAGCTTCTGTTGGAGCTATGCGTCTTGTTAAAGAACTTGCACCTGAAATTTCTCAACATGTTTCTACTCAGGCGAATATTTTAAATTATTTGGATGCTCAAGTTTATAAGGATATAGGTGCTAAAAGGATTGTAATTGCGAGAGAATTAGGACTTAAAGATGCTAAAGCCTTAAAGGAAAATTGCGATATTGAACTTGAAGCCTTTGTACATGGTTCTATGTGTTTTGCTTATTCTGGGCGTTGTTTAATAAGCTCTGTGCAAAGTGGAAGAATGAGTAATCGTGGATCTTGTGCAAATGATTGTAGATTTAATTATGAGCTTTATGCTAAAAATCTAGAAAATGGCACTTTATTTCGCTTAGAAGAAGATGAAAATGGTACTCATGTTTTTAATTCCAAAGATTTGAATCTTTGTTCTTATATAGAAAAAATTATGCAAGAAAATTGTATTAGCGCTTTTAAAATAGAAGGACGTACCAAAAGTGAATATTATGTTGCACTTACAACAAGAACTTATAAAATGGCTATACAAGATGTTTTAGAGGGTGAGTTTGAGTCAAGCAAGTATGAAAAAGAGATTGCTACGCTTAAAAATCGTGGTTTTACGGATGGTTATCTTGTTTCGCGTCCTTTAGAAAAAACTGACACGCAAAATCATAATACAAGCATAGAAGAAGGTTCTCATCAAGTACATGCTATAAGCGAAGATGGAAGCTTTTTTAAATGCAAAGGGAAAATCGTTTTAAACACATCTTATGAAATTTTAGCCCCTTTAGGCGATGTGATTCAAACTTGCGATAATGAATTAGGTAAAATTTATCAAAAAGAGAATAAATATTTTATAGAGTTTAAAAAGCTTATTGCTAAAAACAATAAAGAATTTAGCGAAATTCATAGCGGTAATGAACATGAAATTCAATTGCCAGGTAAAATTAGTGCATTAAGTTTTTTAAGAAAGGAAATATAGATGAATTTTGTTTCTATTTTAATGGGAAGCAAGAGTGATTATGAGACTATGAAAGAAGCTGCTAAAACTTTAGAAAGTTTTGAAGTGAAGTATGAGCTTGTAATTTCATCAGCGCATCGTAGCCCAAAAAGAACAAAAGAATATATTACTAGTGCTGAAGAAAAAGGTGCAAAGGTTTTTATAGCAGCAGCTGGAATGGCAGCACATTTGGCTGGAGCTGTTGCAGCTTATACAACAAAACCTGTTTTAGGAGTGCCTATGACAGGAAGTAATCTTGCAAGTATGGATTCTTTATTTTCTACTGTGCAGATGCCTAGTGGAATTCCTGTGGGAACTCTAGCTATTGGTAAGGCCGGAGCGATCAATGCTGCTTATTTAGCTATGCAAATTTTAGCTATTTATGATGTTGATTTAGCGCAAAAACTTAAAGAAGATCGTCTTGAGAAAGAAAAAAAACTTGTATCTGACTCACGAGAAGTAGAAGTTTTATTATAAGGGATAAAATGCAAACCTATCTTGAACTTGAAGAATTTTGTAAACTTGTGCATTTAAATGAAGATGTGGTTAAAGGTATGATGGCTAATGGGGCTTTAAATTTTAAAGAAGAAGAGGATAAAATTTATATTGAAGCTCATCAGGGTACTTTTAGTGTAGTACCTAGTGCTGCAAAATCTCAACCTGCAATGGTAAATTCAATGACTTTAGCAGGGGAAAGTTTTGTTGAAAAAACAATAGGAACTATTTTAAATTTACATGAAAAAGTTTTAGATGCTAAAGATGAAACGCTTGAAGCATTAAAAAATGAGAATAAATTTTTAAAAGATGCTCTTTATTCTATGCAAGAACTTTATGATGAAGATAGAAAAACTATAGAAACTTTAAACAATGAGCTAAAACATGCGCGTGAAGAGATAGAATTTCTCAAGCGTAAATATAAATTAATGTGGAGTAAAACCGCAGAAATTTTTGGAGCTAAGACAGAGCCTGATTTGGAGATGAATAAAAAATTAGAAAAACCTATTGAAAATATGGAACAATAAAGAGAGATGCAATGACTTTTTCACAAATGATACTTAATTTACAAAATTATTGGCAAGAGCAAGGTTGTGCGATTATGCAACCTTATGATATGCCAGCAGGTGCAGGAACCTTTCATCCAGCAACTTTTTTAAGAAGTTTAGGAAAAAAATCTTGGGCAGCTGCTTATGTGGCTCCAAGTAGAAGGCCTACTGATGGACGTTATGGTGAAAATCCTAATCGCTTAGGTGCTTATTATCAATTTCAAGTTTTGATTAAACCTAGTCCTGATAATATCCAAGAATTATATCTTAAAAGTCTTGAAAATTTGGGTTTTGATTTAAAAAGTCATGATATTCGTTTTGTTGAAGACAATTGGGAAAGTCCAAGTTTGGGTGCTTGGGGTTTAGGCTGGGAAGTATGGCTTGATGGCATGGAAGTCACTCAATTTACTTATTTTCAGCAAGTTGGCGGTATAGCGGTAGATTTAGTAAGTGCTGAAATTACTTATGGCCTTGAAAGAATAGCTATGTATCTTCAAAATGTTAATAATGTTTATGATATAGTTTGGAGTGAATTTAATGGAGAAAAAATTAAATACGCAGATGTACATAAGCAAAGTGAATATGAATTTAGTAAATACAATTTTGAAGTAAGTGATATTAAAATTTTAAATGATCAGTTTGAAAATTCTTACAAAGAATGTAAAAATATTTTAGAACAAGGACTAGCTTTACCTGCTTATGATTATTGTATGCTTGCTGCACATACTTTTAACCTTTTAGATGCAAGAGGAGCAATTTCTGTAGCACAAAGACAAGATTATATGTTAAAAATTCGTGAGCTTTCTAAAAATTGTGCTGAAATTTATAAGAAAAATTTAAATGAAACTGAGTGAAGTTTATAATTTTTTAAATCAATTAAGTCCCTTTAATATCCAAGAATCATGGGATAATAGTGGAATTTTGCTTGGAGATAAGGATAGTGAAATTTCAACTGTTTATTTAAGTTTAGATATTGATGAAAATATCATTAAAGAAGCGAGTGAAAATTCTTTAATTATCACGCACCATCCTTTGATATTTAAAGGTTTAAAAGATTTATATGACAAGACTTATCCTAGGGCTTTTATCAAAGAAATGATTTGTAAAAATATTTCTTTAATCAGTATGCATACAAATTACGATTTAAGTCATTTAAATACTTATTTTACGGAAGAAATTTTAGGTTTTAAAATTTCTTTTAAAGACGAATTTTTAATTTATGTAGAAAATTCTACGTCTTTTGAAGCTTTATGTGACTGGGTGAAAAAAAAGTTAAATTTACAAATTTTACGTATAAGTGATTGTGGTAAAAAAGACATTAAGCGTATTGCTATATGTACTGGAAGTGGCGGGGATTTAATTTCTAAAGTAGATGCGGATTGTTTTTTAAGTGGAGATTTTAAATATCATCAAGCTTTAGAGGCGCTTAGTAATCAAATCAGTCTTATTGATTTAGGTCATTTTGAAAGTGAGAGGTATTTTTCTCAATGTTTAGCAAAAGACTTGAAAAATTTGCCGCTACAAGTTATAATAACAGTTTCAAAAAATCCATTTCAATATTTTTAAGGAAAATAAATGAATAAATATCTCGAACAATTAGTGCTTTTATCAAAAATAGATCAAGAAATTGATAGTTATGAACCAAAAATAGACAGTATTAATAAGACTTTAAAAGATGCTGAGTTAAAAATAGGAAAAATCAACACAGATTTAGAAAAAATCGATGAAGAAATCAAAGATATAGAAAATCAAAAAGTGCAAAATAATGCTCATATTTCTGAGTTTTCAGCAAAAATTAAAGAGCTTTCTAAAAAAAGTGGTGCAGTAAAAACAGAAAAAGAAGCTAATGCTTTAAAAATTGAAGAAGATATTGCAAAAGAGCAATTAGACGCTGCAAATGATGAGATTGTAAGACTGGATAAAATTTTAGAGAATAAAGAAACTTATAAAAAAGAACTCGAAGAAGAAAAAATCAAACAAGAGCAAAATATTAATGAGATTAGAGTAAGCATTAAATCTGAAATGGAAGTTCTTGAAAAAGATAGAATGAGTGTTTATGATAAAAAAAACAAACTTGTGGGCGAGATGAATCAAAAGGTTTTAAGTTTTTACGAAAAAATTCGCAAATGGGCGAAAAATACTGCTGTAGTTCCTGTTAAAAAACAAGCATGCTATGGATGTTTTATGAAAATTTACGATAAGACTTATCTGTCTGTTGTAAAAGGTGAAGAGATTGTAACTTGTCCTCATTGTGGAAGAATTCTTTATAAAGAGCAAGAAGAGCAAAATTGATTTTTTTTTATTATTTTTTAACTTGGATGGCATTTTTATTTTGTGCCGTCTTTATTCTTTTGCTTTCTTTTTTAAAATCCAAATACAAAACTAGTTTAAAATCTCGATTTTTTCTTTATAAAAATTTACATCAAGAAAAAGCTGATGTACATTTTCATGCTTGTTCTTACGGGGAAGTAAGAAGTATTAAAACTTTGGTTTTAAAATTTGATTCAAGAATAACTACTATTACTCAAACAGGTTTTGAATGCGCAAAAGAATTTTGTAAAAAGGTAAATTATCTTGCTTTTGAAAATTTTTTGCCTTTTTGGTTTAAGCCTTGTAAGGTTTTGGTAATTTTTGAAGCAGAATATTGGCTTATGCTTGTTTTTATGGCACGCATTTATAAGACTAAGATTATTTTACTTAATGCAAGAATATCTGATAAATCTTATCATGCTTATCAAAGATTTTCTTTTTTTTATAAAAAAATTTTTTCTTATATTGATGAAGTTTTTGCTCAAAGTGAATTAGATAAAGCAAGACTTGAAAGTTTGGGAGCTAAAAATGTTAAAATTTTTAAAAATATTAAGGCAAATTTAGAGATTAAAAATAATAAAATTTATGCCAAACCCAAAGAAAAACTTATTATTTTTGCTAGTACGCATAAAGATGAAGAAGAGCTTTTGCTTGATCATTTTAAATTAGAAGAAAATGAAAAACTCATTATCGCCCCACGACACCCTGAGCGTTTTAAAGAAGTTGAAAATTTGTTTTTAAATAAAGGTTTAGAATTTGAAAAATTTAGTTCTTTAAAAGATGAAAATAAAAAATTTTCTAAAAAAATTTTGCTTTTAGATGCTTTAGGGGAGCTTGTAAATTTTTATGCAATTTCTGATGTTGTTGTGCTTGGAGGTTCTTTCATAGAAGGCATAGGAGGACACAATCCTATAGAAGTGGCATATTTTGACAATGTATTAATCAGTGGGAAATTTATTCACAATCAAAAGGCTTTATTTGAAGAAGTAGAAAATGTACATTTTTGTGAAAATTTAAAAGATTTAAATGATAAAATTCATTATTTAAATTTAAAAGCTAAAATTTCCAAAAAAGAAAATTTAGATCTTATCATACAAGCTATACAAAAGGGAATTGATGCAAGAAAAAGCTTATAAACTCTTAGCTTTGCAAGAAAAAATTTCAAATCGTGAAGCTAAAGATTTGATTGATAAGGGTTGTGTTTTTTCACATGGAAAAAAAGTTGTGGTTGCTAGAGCTTTGATGAGTGATAAGGCAAGATTTAATGTGATAAAAACCAAAAATCCTCAAATTATTTTTGAAGATGATAAGATTATTGCTATTAATAAACCTTACGCTTATGTGAGTGAAGATTTAGAGAAAAAATTTAACGCCAAGCTTTTAAATCGTTTAGACAAAGAAACAAGCGGTGTGATTTTGCTTTGTAAAGATGAAAATTTTAGAAAGCTTTGTATAGAAGAATTTAAAAAACATAGGGTTTATAAAAGTTATATTGCGGTTTTAGATGGGGTTTTGGCTGAAGAGGCTGAAGTAAATGAGCCTATTTTTACCATAAAAGCAAAAGGCGGGGCATTAAGTAAAGTTTCAAAAGATGGTTTAAGTGCCTTAAGTATTATTACTCCTATTATGATGCAGTCAAAAAAAACCTTAGCAAAAATAGTCATTCAAACAGGTAGAACTCATCAAATCAGAGTACATACTAAATTTATAAAACATGGTGTTATAGGCGATGAAAAATATGCTAAAATTTCAAGCGATAGAATGTATTTACACAGTTATGAAATTAAAATTTTTGATTATTATTTTAAAGCTATTTTAGATAGTAGTTTTGCAAAATTTGGCTTTGAGATAAAAAATTTAGATTTTTAAAGCCATTTAAGAAAAAATTTTGTATAATGCAAGGTTTAATTTAAAAATTTTATAGAAAGGTGATAAAGTGTTTGAGTTAGTCAGCGAATCTTTTAAATCAGCGATTAATAAATTACGTTTTGTTGATGATGAAAAAGCACTTAAGAACGCTTTAGAAACCTTAAAAAAAGCTCTTTTAAAAGCAGATGTTCATCATAAGGTAACTAAAGAGCTTTTGACTTTAATAGAAGAAGATGTAAAGCAAAACGGAATAGGTCAAAAACAATTTTTAAATGCCATTAAAATAAATTTAGAAAATATTTTAAGTGTCAATGGTAAGAATCAAGGTTTTGTTTTTGCTTCTAAACCCCCAACAGTAGTTCTAATGGCAGGTTTGCAAGGGGGTGGTAAGACTACAAGCACTATCAAACTTGCAAATTATTTAAAATTACGCAATAAAAAAGTTTTAGTTGCAGCTTGTGATTTGCAGCGTTTAGCAGCAGTGGAGCAACTAAGACAACTTTGTGAAGCTAATGAAATTGAACTTTTCTTTATAGAAAATGAAAAAGATCCTATTAGAGTTGCTAAAGAGGCTTTAAAAAAGGCTGAAAGTTCTATGGTGGATGTTTTGCTTGTGGATACTGCTGGACGTTTGGCTATAGATGAGGCTTTGATGAATGAATTAAAAGCAGTTAAGGATATCTTAAATCCTGATGAGATTTTCTATGTTGCTGATGCAATGAGTGGTCAAGATGGGGTTAAGACTGCGGCTAGTTTTAATGAAGCTTTAAATATCAGCGGGGTAATTTTATCAAAATTTGATGCAGATACTAAAGGCGGAGTAGCCTTAGGTATAGCAAAACAAATCGGTATTCCTTTAAGATTTATTGGTGTAGGTGAAAAAGTAGCAGATTTAGAAGTTTTTATACCAGATCGTATTGTAAGTCGTATCATGGGCGAGGGTGATTTGGCTACTTTAGCTGAAAAAACTGCTGCAGTGATTGATGAAAAAGAAGCTAAAAAACTCAATCAAAAAATCAAAAAAGGTGAATTTAATTTTAATGATTTTCTTAACCAAATGGAAAGTATTAAAAAATTAGGGAGTATGAAGTCTTTAATCGGTATGATACCAGGGCTTGGCGGAATGGCAAATGCGGTAAAAGATATAGATTTGGATAATTCTAAAGAAATCATACGCATTAAAGCAATGATTTCTTCAATGACTCCAAAAGAAAGAGAAAATCCTGATTTGTTAAATAATGCTAGAAAGCGTCGTATAGCAGAGGGAGCAGGTCTTTCTCAGGTAGAAGTCAATCGTTTTTTAAAACAATTTAGTAACGCAGCAAAACTTGCAAAAAGATTTTCAGGTAAAAAAGGAATGGAAAGTTTAACGCAAATGATGAGTCAAGCTAGAAGACAATTTTAAATTTTATTTATAAATACTTTTTATAGTATCTATAAATAAAATTTTTAATTTTTAAGGAGTATAAATGACAGTTATTAGACTTACAAGAATGGGTAGAACTAAAAGACCATTTTATCGTATTGTAGTTACAGATAGTAGAAAACGTCGTGATGGTGGTTGGATAGAAAGTATTGGGTATTATAATCCTATGGTAGAACCTGAGGTAATTAAAGTTGATACAGAGCGTTTAGCTTATTGGAAAAGTGTTGGTGCAAAACTTAGCGATAAAGTTGCTTCTATCACTAGCAAATAATCATGGTAGAGAATTTTCTTAGAGAATACGCAAAATTAATTGCAGATTATCCTGAACAGATTGACACTCAAAAAAATGAATTAAGTGAAAATTTTTTTGAGATTGTTCTTTTTGCACATAAGGTTGATACAGGTAAGCTTATAGGTAAAAATGGAAAAATGATCAATGCTATAAAAACCGTAATCTCTGCTTATAAGAGCAAGGATGCAAGTTCTTATAGAGTAACGGTAAAAGCGCTTGAGTGAAAAAGATTTTGTTCAAGTTGCAAAACTTGGTAAAACTGTGGGTCTTAAGGGTTATGTAAAATTGCATAACCTGAGCGATTTTTCTTCTCAATTTAAAAAAGATACTACTTTTTTTATAAAAAACACCAAAGAAATGTTAAAGATTAAGCATTATAATGCAAGCAATTCTACTATTTTATTTGAGAATTATGAAGATATAGAAAAGGCCAAAGAATTAACTAATCTCATTCTTTTTCAGAGTATCGAGAAAAGCAGACAAACTTGTAAATTAAAAAAAGATGAGTTTTTTTATTTTGATGTTTTAGAGTGTGAAGTTTTTGAAGAAGATAAAAAATTAGGTAAAGTGGTTGATATCTTGGAAACTGGAGCTTCTTATTTATTTGAAATTCAAAGTGATGAAAAATGGGTGGAAAAAAAATATCCTAAAATATTTTTTATTCCATATTTAGATAAATTTGTTAAAAATATAGATATAGAAAAACGACAGATTTTTTGCACGCAAGATGCTTTTTTAATTTTAGAAAATTCATGAAATTTAGTTTCGTTTCTTTGTTTCCTAATCTTATGGAATTTTACTTTCAAGATTCTATACTTGCAAGAGCAAAAGAAAAAAAACTTTTCAAACTTAATTTTTATAATCCAAGAGATTTTTCTAAAAATTCCTATCATAAAGTCGATGATTATAAAATAGGTGGTGGAGCTGGACTTTTGATGCAAGCTGAACCTATGTATGAGGTGTTAAGAAGTATTCAAGAAAAAAAAGAAAATCCCTATTTTATTTTTTTAAATCCAAGTGGTAAAACCTTTAATCAAAAAGATGCCAAACGCTTAAGTAAAAAAGAACATATAGTTTTTGTATGTGGGCGCTATGAAGGTATAGATGAGAGAGTGCTTGAAATTTTTGCGAATGAAGTTTTTAGCATAGGGGATTTTATTTTAACAGGAGGAGAATTACCTGCACTTGTAATGTGTGATGCAATTTTAAGAAATGTTAACGGGGTTTTAGGAAATTTGGAAAGTTTGAAAGAAGAAAGCTTTGAGAATAATTTACTCGAAGCACCTGCTTTTTCAAAACCTTTTATTTTTGAGAAAAAAAATAAAAAATTTTATACTCCTTCAGAGTTTTTAAAGGGTAATCACGCTAGAATTGCAAGTTTAAAAACTACTTTGGCGTCTTGCAAAACGAAATTTTTTCGTCCAGATTTATTTTTAGAGCATGAACGCAAAAAATAAGGGATTTTTTATGAAAAATAAATATATAGAACAATTTGAAGCAAAACAAATTGAAGGTAAAAATGTTCCAGATTTTCGCGCTGGTGATACTTTAAAGCTTGCAATTCGTATCAAAGAAGGGGATAAAACAAGAATCCAAAATTTTGAGGGTATTTGTATTGCTAGAAGAGGTAATGGCGTAGGCGAAACTTTTATCGTACGTAAAATGGGCGCTAATAATGTTGGCGTTGAGAGAATTTTCCCTATTTATAGTGAAAGTTTAGAAAGTATTACTGTTTTGCGTCGTGGTCGTGTACGCCGTGCAAGATTATTCTACTTAAGAGATAGACGCGGTAAAGCAGCGCGTATTAAAGAGCTTAAAAAATAATTTATAATTATTTTTTATTATAAGTCTAACAATTAAATAATTATAATTAATTTATAATTTTTATTATTTGATTTTAATTATTAATAATACTCTTGTATAATATTCCTTGTAAATATTATACAAGGAGAGAAAATGTTTTCTATTAAAAAAACTTTATTAATACTAGCAAGCGTACCAATGTTTTTGAGTGCTACTGAATATCAATTAAGCACTCATGTCTTGGATATTACTTCTGGACAACCTGCTCCTAAAGTAAAAGTTGATCTTTATAAGTTGGAAGCAAATCAACAGTGGAAAAAAGTAAGTGAAGAATTTACCGAAGAAAATGGTAGAATAGGAGATTTATTGCCATATGAAAAAGCTGAAAATAGGGCTTTTGGAATTTATAAGCTTAAATTTTTCACGAAAGACTATTACACATCACGCAAAATAAATACTTTTTATCCTTTTGTAGAGGTAAGTTTTGAGCTTTCTAAAGATCAAAAACATTATCATGTTCCAATAACCCTTTCTCCTTTTGGTTATTCAACTTATAGGGGAAGCTGATAAATAAAACGAAAGAAAAAAACCATGTGGACTAAGAATTCTTGGAAAAACTATCCTATAAAACAGCAACCTATCTATCCAGATCAAGAGGAAACGAATAGAGTTTTAGCAAGACTTGAGAAACTTCCTCCTTTGGTTTTTGCTGGAGAAGTGAGAAATCTTCAAAAGTCTTTAGCAAGAGTTTGTAAAAAAGAAGCTTTTTTACTTCAAGGTGGAGATTGTGCTGAAAGTTTTGAAAATTTTGGCGCTGTAAATATCCGTGATATGTTTAAAATTTTACTTCAAATGGCTATAGTACTTACATTTGCTGGTGGATGTCCTGTTGTAAAAATTGGTCGTATTGCAGGGCAGTTTGCCAAGCCAAGAAGTAGTGATTTTGAAGAGTTAAATGGTATAAGTCTTCCTAGTTATCGTGGTGATATTATTAATGGTTTTGAATTTAGCGAACAAGCACGCATTCCTGATCCACATAGAATGCTTGAAGCTTATTATCAAAGTGCAACAACGCTAAATTTGTTGCGTGGATTTGCTAAGGGTGGTTTAGCAGATTTGCATGAAGTGCATCGTTGGAATTTGGGGTTTTTAAAAAAGAGTGAACTTCATAAGCAATATACTGATATCAGTGAAAAAATTTCACAAGCTTTAGCTTTTATGGAAGCTTGTGGGATTAATATAAGTAATACTCCAAGCCTAAGAGAAGTTAGTGTTTATACTTCACATGAAGCTTTGCTTTTGCCTTATGAGGAGGCTTTAACTCGTGTAGATAGTTTAAGTGGGGAAATTTATGATTGTTCAGCTCACATGCTTTGGATAGGTGAAAGAACAAGGGCACTTGATGAAGCTCATGTGCATTTTTTAAGCGGAGTAAAAAATCCTTTAGGGGTTAAAATAGGACCTAGTGCAAGTGCAGATGATATTATAGTTTTAGCAAATGTTTTAAATCCAAATAATGAAGAAGGAAGATTAAATATTATTATCCGCATGGGCGCAGATAAAATTATCAATAATTTGCCAAAAATTTTCTCTAAACTTAAAAGTGAAGGTTTAAATTTAGTATATAGTATAGATCCTATGCATGGAAATACAGTAAAAGCAGGTAGTTTTAAAACACGTGAGTTTGATAAAATCATGCAAGAAGTGAGATCTTTTTTTGAAATTGCAGCGAGTGAAGGAGTTTATGCAGGTGGAGTACATCTTGAGATGACAGGTCAAAATGTAACAGAATGTACAGGTGGTGCAAGCAATGTTACTGCTCAAAGTTTAGAAGAGCGTTATGAAACACAATGCGATCCAAGGCTTAATGCGGATCAGGCTTTAGAACTCGCTTTTTTAATTGCAGATTTAGTAAAAAAGGCTAGAAAATGAAACTTTACGGTATAAAAAATTGTAATTCTGTAAAAAAAGCTATGGATGCTTTAATACAAAAAGGTATTGTGTTTGATTTTATGGATATTAAAAAGATTAATCAAGATATTTTATATACATGGTTAAAACAAAAATCTTTTGAAGATCTTATCAATACCGCTGGATTAACTTCTAAAAAACTTGGTTTAAACAAAGAAAAAGTTAAAAGTTTAAATGAAAAAGAACTTGAAAAAATTGTATTAGAAAATCCAAGTTGTATTAAGCGTCCCATTATTGAGTGTGAGCAAAACATATATATTGGTAAGGAATATGAGAAAATATTATGATAGAGTGTTTGATTACACTCTATTTTTTATCAATTGATTAATTTCATTTTGATATGGAAATCTTTCACTTTCACAATTAATAAGTTGTGTTTTAGAGAAGATAACTTTTCCGTCTACTTCGACGATAAAATCACCTCTGCCACCAATTTCAAATTCTACTTCAACATCTTTGAAATCGCTTTGTAGTTCTTCTGCAACCCTTGCAGCTTGTGGGCGATAATTTCAAAGATTACAATAAGCAATTTTTACTTTCATCATTTTATCCTTTGAAAAGTTCATTTTATTTAAGATTAAAATCTTAAATTTTTATTATAGTTTATTTTGGCTGAATTTTTGCCTTTTGTGAAATTTAAGTTGAAATTTAGGGCTAATTTCTTTCAAATTCAGCGAGAAAAATTTATAATTTTTATCAAAATTAAAACAAGCTTTAAAAAATTAAAGGAAGAAAATGAGCCAATTTACGCACTTACATTTACATACAGAGTATTCTTTGCTTGATGGAGCCAATAAGCTTAAAGAATTGGCTTTAACTTTAAAAGAGCAGGGTGCTACAAGTGTGGCTATGACAGATCATGGAAATATGTTTGGGGCAATTGATTTTTATCAGACAATGAAAGCACAAGGTTTAAAACCTATCATTGGCATGGAAGCGTATTTGCATAATCATGATAAGCTAGATGATAAAAGCTCACGCCAGCGTTTTCACCTTTGTTTGTATGCAAAAAATGAGATTGGATATCAAAATTTAATGTATTTAAGTTCTCAAAGTTATATTAAAGGCTTGTATTATTATCCGCGTATCAATAAAAAGCTTTTAGAAAAACACAGCGAAGGTCTTATTTGCTCTTCTGCTTGTTTACAAGGTGAAGTAAATTGGCACTTAAATACTTATAGTGAAAGAAATGTGCGTTTTGGTGCAAAAGGTTATGAAGCAGCAAAAGAAGTGGCATTATGGTATAAAAAAATTTTTAAAGATGATTTTTATCTTGAAATCATGCGTCATGGTATAGGCGATCAAAGAATGATAGATGATGATATTATCAGACTTTCTAAAGAATTAAATATAAAAATCATTGCTACAAATGATACGCATTATACTTTTAAAGATAGAGCGGCTGCCCATGAGGTTTTTATGTGTATAGCTATGGGAAAAAAACTTAATGATCCTGATAGAATGCGTCATAGTGTTCATGAATTTTATGTTAAAAGTCCTGAGCAAATGAGTGAGCTTTTTGCAGATATTCCAGAAGCTATAGAAAATACACAAGAAGTCGCACAAAAATGTAATTTAGAGCTTAATCTTGGCAACCCCACTCCGCCGAATTTTAAATTTACAAGAGAATATGCTAAAGATCATAATATTACCTTGCCTGAAGAAACAAAAGAATTTAGCTTTGATAATGATGACATAGTTTTTGAAGAGCTTTGTAAAAAGGGACTTGAAGAGAGATTAAAATTCATCGATGAAAGCAAGCATGAAGAATACAAACAAAGACTTGAAGTAGAAATTAATATCATTAAAAATATGAAATTTTCAGGTTATATGCTCATAGTTCATGATTTTATTAAAGTAGCTAAAGATAAGGGAATTCCGGTAGGTCCTGGAAGGGGATCGGCTGCGGGAAGTTTGGTTTCTTATTGTTTAAGAATTACAGACTTAGATCCTATTCCTTATAGTCTACTTTTTGAACGTTTTTTAAATCCTGAGCGCGTAAGTATGCCTGATATTGATGTGGATTTTTGTCAAGATAGACGTGCTGAAGTAATTGATTATGTAATTGATAAATATGGAGCAGATAAAGTAGCACAAGTGATTACTTTTGGCAAGCTTTTGGCTAAAGGTGTAATTCGTGATGTAGCTAGAGTTTGTGACATGAGTATTCAAGATGCTGATGAGCTTGCTAAACTTGTACCTGAAGAGCTTAAAATCACTCTTGATACTGCTTATGAAAAAGAACCTAAAATCAAAGAATTTATTGATCGTCATCCTAAAGGTCATGAGGTTTGGGAGTATGCAAGAGCTTTAGAAGGATTAAATCGCAATGCTGGTATGCACGCAGCAGGTGTTGTAATTTCTAATGAAAGTTTATGGAAGAAAACTCCACTTTTTAGGCAAAGTAAAAATGATGAAAGACATTTAGTAACGCAGTATTCTAAGGATCACTTAGAAGATGTGGATTTGATAAAATTTGACTTTTTAGGTCTTAAAACTTTAACAGTAATTAATAATGCAATCAAGCTTATTAAAAAGCGTTACAACAAAGACATTATTTGGGAAACTATAGATGTAAATGATAGCAAAGTTTATAAAACCATACAAAGTGGAAATACTTTAGGGATTTTTCAAATCGAATCAGGCGGTATGCAAAGCTTAAATGCACGCTTAAAACCAGAGCGTTTTGAAGATATCATTGCGGTTCTTGCGCTTTATCGTCCAGGCCCTATGGAATCAGGAATGCTTGATGATTTTATCGACAGAAAGCACGGTTTAAAAAGCATAGAATATCCTTTTGATAGTTTAGAGAAAGTTTTAGAACCAACTTATGGGGTTATTGTTTATCAAGAGCAGGTTATGCAAATTGTTCAAATTATAGGTGGTTTTTCTTTAGGAGGCGCTGATGTAGTACGTCGTGCTATGGGTAAAAAAGATCCTGAGAAGATGAAAAAGCTTAAGATTGATTTTGCAGATGGAGCAGAAAAACAAGGATATGATAGAGCAAAAGCTGAGGATTTATGGGAGCTTATCGTAAAATTTGCAGGATACGGTTTTAATAAATCTCACTCTGCAGCTTATGCGTTGATCACTTTCCAAACGGCTTATTTAAAAACTTATTATCCTAGTGAATTTATGGCAGCGCTTTTAACAAGCGAAGAAAACAATGTGGATAAAATTGCCGTTTATATTGATGAGATGAAAAAAATGAATATTAAACTTTTACCTCCATCGATTAACAAAGCCATCCGTGAATTTAGTGCTTTAGAGCAAGATGGTAAGGATGCTATTATATACGGACTTGGTGCTATAAAAAGTGTGGGTATTCCTGCAGTTGAAAATTTACTTGAAGCAAGGCAAGATGGAGAATTTAAGGATATTAATGATTTCTTAGGTAAGATAGATCCTACCAAGATAAATCGTAGGACATTGGAAAGTCTTATTAAGGCAGGGGCTTTTGATGAGTTTGGTTTTACTAGAAAAGCTTTGTTTGATAATATGGAAAATCTTAGCGAAGCATCGCGTAAAATGGCTGAAGTAAGAAAAAATGCTGCAAGCTCTCTTTTTGGCGAAGAGGAGTTAACTTCAGGTGTTCAAGTAAATTTTACTCCTAAAGACGAAGAATTTGAAGTGATGGAAAAATTGGAATATGAAAAAGAAATTTTAGGAATTTATGTTTCAGGACATCCTTTAGATCGATTTTATGAGCAAATTAATGCCATAGATTATGTTAAAAGTTTAGATTTTGAAGGTTTAAAAAATAATGGAGAAATTTTAAGTATAGGCAAGATTGAAGATTTTAAATCTATGATGAGTAAAAATAATAAGCGTTATGGTAGAATTGAAATTTTGGATTATTATTCTTCGTTTGATGCTACTGTATTTGAAAGCAATGTAGAAGAAATAGAAAATATCATCAAAGATGAAAACTTGAAAAATAATGCTTATGGATTTGTTTTAGGATTTAAAGCTGAAGGAGGGGAGAAGCCTAGCTTTTTTTTAAAAGCAATTAAAGACTTGCAAAGTCTTGAAGATGGTGAGATTAAAGCTATAAAAAAATTTGGAGTAAAAAAAGATTTTAAAAATAAAGAAGAAAATCATTTTACCGCAGAACCTAAGGAATTTGAAAAAAATATCATAGAGCTAGATTTGACAAGATTAAATAGAGAATTAATCTATGAAATTCATGAAATTGCTAGAAATGCACATAATCCTAATGAAAAAAATAATAAAAAACTTGTTTTAAAAGTTATTAGCGCGGGATCTTGCTTGCTTTATCATACAGATTTTATTATCTCTGATAGTATAGTAGAAGAAATTTCTAATAAATATGCTTAAGTAAGATTTTATTTCTTAGTTAAGATTTTTAAATAAAATGCTTCCGAGTCTTACCAAATTGGATCCGCATTTTATAGCAATTTCAAAATCATTGCTCATCCCCATAGAGCAAATTTTAGCCCCATGTTTTTGAAGAATTTCATAAATTTTAAATGTAGTTTCAAAGCTTTTTATAATATTTTCTTTATCTTGGCTGTGTGAGCCTATGCTCATTACACCGCAAAGATTTAGATTGGGGCATTCTTCTTGTATTTGTAAATATTCTTCTACAGCTTGATTTGGATCTAGACCGCTTTTGCTATTTTCATTTGCACTATTGATTTCTAATAAAGTATTTAATTTATAATCAAGTCTTTTGTTCATAGCTTTAGCTATTTTAATACCATTGCAAGAGTGCCATAATATAGGTTTTTGTTTGATTAAGAGATTGATTTTGTTGCTTTGTAGATTTCCTATAAAATGCCATTTTATATCTAGTTTTTTTTCATCAAGTTTTTCTTTTTTTTGTGCTAGAGCTTGGACTTGATTTTCTCCAAATTCTACTATACCTTGATCAAAAAGCTTTTCAATTATACTTGCATCGACATACTTGCTTGCGGCTACAAGGCGAATATTTTTGGTTTTTTCTAAAATTTGCTCTAAAGTCATTTGATAAAGAAATAAGCCCTATTTAGAGCTTATATTATTGTAGTAAATTAGCAATTTTGCTTTGAAGCTGCATGTTGGATTGTGCAGCAACAAAAGCGGCAGCATTTTCTTTTAGATAATTGGCATTAAAATCATTAACATTTTTTGCCATGTCATTATTTAGTAAATTATTTTCAGCTGCTTTTGAGTTGATGCTATTTTGAACACTTGCATTAATATTTGATGTGATGGCATTGATACCTGAGCCTATTTCACTTCTTAAACTTCCAAGTTGATCCATAAAATTTGTAATACTATCTTGATTATCTATGCTTAATCCACCTGTTGCTAATGGATTTAAATTTGTAGTTTCAGTCCCACTACCTACTACAAAATTCATAGTTTGAAAGACATTTTTTCCATTATAAGTTGCATTATTAAAAGAATCATTGATGGAATCTTGTATGCGTGTTGCTTCTGTTCTTAGCATTCCTTTTTGAGAATCATTAAGTGCAGCGTTGTTCATTTTTACTGAAAGTTCATTAAGTCTATTTGCATTTTGAGAAATATTAGAAAGGCTAGCATCTGCAATTTGTAAAACCCCTATAGCATCATAAGCATTCGCGACACCTTGATCTATAGTGCTTGATTGAGATCTTAAAGAATCAGCAATAGCTAAATTAGCACTATCAACCCCACTTATTGCACGAACAGCTGCAATATTTTCTAAAGCTTTATCACTAGCTTTTTGTGCATTGTTTAAATAATAATTTTGTTGCATCATAGTTGCATCAGAGATCATCATGGCCTACTCCTTGACTCTTGCTTAGAATTATTTAATATTTTATCACTTTTTTGCTATTTTAAAGCTTAAGAAATACAAAAAAACTTGCATTATCAAGATGATTTTAATCACCACTTCACTTGTATTATGAATACTGATAAATTCTTGGGTTTTTGTAGCGTTTTCGCCTAAGTTTTGGAGTTCAATTATGGTATTAGTAAAATAAAAAACAAATATTAAGCTTAAAATCAAAATAAGCAAACTCAGCATAAATTTTGAAAATTTTATTTGAAATTTCATTTCATCTTTTATAAGGGAATAAATTTCATATAAAAAATTAACCACTGAAACAAAAATCAGTAAATATCCCATTTTAACAAAAATTTGCGTCATCATCAAACCACTTTGAAAATGACTTAAAATCCCTTCTCCTATGAGTTTTTGAGGAAAAAAGATTGTCGGTGCAACAACTATACCCAATATAAGCTCCATTCCCACAATAGAAGCGAGTAAAAATAAATTAATAGCTTTCAAGAGTTTCTCCTTTTATTTTTTATCATAACGCATATTTGTAAATTTAGCTATAAAAGCACGATTATAACCTTGTTCATCTTTGAAAAAATCAACAATGAAATTATTTTGATATAAAATTTTTTCCAAAATTTCTTTTTGATCATAGCCAAATTCGCAAGCTAAAAATTTAACTTTTTTATCAAGGGAAAAATGTATGATTTCTTCTAGAATTTCATATCCTTTTTCTCCGCCAAATAAAGCCTCTTTGGGTTCTTTTTGCACCCAAATATCTATAGGATATGAATTTTTAATATAAGGTGGATTTGAAAAAATAAAATCACAATTTTCTTTAATTTGCTTAAAATTACAAAGTTTAAAGTCAATCAAGTGATCGACTTTGTGTAATTTGGCATTCTCTAAAGCTAATTCTAAGGCTCTGGGATTGATATCACAGGCTGTGATTTTTAACCCAAGTTCTTTGGCTAAAACAATGCTTAAAATTCCGCTTCCAAATCCTATTTCTAAAACCCCATTAAAAGTATTTTTTTTGCATAAATTTAAAATTTGAAAAAGTAAAATTTCACTATCGTAGCGAGGGATTAGAACGCCTTTTTTTATCTTAAATTCTAATCCCCAAAAATCCACTTTTTCAAATATATATTCAAAAGGTTCTCCAGATTTAAAACGCGTTATAAGCTCAAAATAAGGTTCATGATCTATTTCTATATCTTGGTTTAAAAATAACCAAGCTTTATCTTTTTTCAGATACTCACAAAGTATAAATACTGCTTCATTTTCATAACCTTTTAAGCTAGATTTAGCTTCCATAAGAGCATTTTTTATAGTCAAGAAAGAGCCTTGATTCTATCACTAATACTTGGATGGCTAAGATAAAAAAATGTATATATTTTACTTGTTTTGATAAAAGCTTTATTTTCTCTTGCTAGAGCTATCAATGCATTTTTCATATCTTCTTTGCTTGTGACTTTAGCTCCGTGTTGATCGGCCGCAAATTCATTTTTTCTACTTAAGGCATTAAGTATGGGAGAGATTAAAAAGCTAAAAATATTTGCCAAGATGAATAAAAGAGCAAACACACCACCATTTACTCCTTCTAGATGACTTTCTAAATAAACAAATTCAGGTAAATTTGCAAAAACAAAAAAAAGTAAAAACATAGTTATAGCACCGTTAAATAAAGCTTTGATAATATCCCTATGAACAAAATGTCCAAGCTCGTGTCCTAAAACAGCTAAAAGTTCTCTTTCATTTAAGGCTTTTGATAATGTATCAAAAAGCACCACCCTTTTGCTTTTAAAAAGTCCACCAAAATAAGCATTTAAACGCTTATCTCTTTTACTTGCATCAATAACATAAACCCCATTTGCACTAAACCCACATTGTTTCATTAAAGCACTGATTTTTTTCAGCAAATTTTCATCGTCTAGTTTTTCCATTTTGTTAAAAATAGGTGCTATCAAGGTAGGGTAGATGAGATTTATGATTACCACTATACAAAAAGCAAAAGCAAAGGCCGCAATCCACCAAAAAGTTCCAAAAAAATCATAACAAAAAAGCAAAGCATAAAGGATTAAAAATCCAAATATTAAAGTTAAAATAAGACTTTTTATAGCGTCTTTGATAAAAAGTTTTACAGTCATATTTGAAAAACCATGGGCTTTATCTTTGATAAAACTTTCATAAATACTTAAAGGTAGATTTAAAATACTTGTGATTATTAAAAAAGATAATAAAAATAAAGTATTTTCAAAACGAGTGTTGTTTGAGATAAGCAATTCTTTAAGATATAAAAATCCAAAACCTATCCATGCAATATTGATGATTAAATTATAAAAATTGGAAAATAGTTTAAATTTTTCATTTTCGATGGCGATATCTGCTGCATTTTTATAGTCTTTTTCGCTTAAAATTTGAGCTTGTTTGTCTTTTTCTCTTTCTAAGAAACGAATTTGAGCATAGGAAATCCAAGATAAAAGTGCTGTGTAAAGACATAAAATTGCAATTAAAGTCATTGATTTTTCCTTGAATGGTTTTTTGCGAATTCTAGCTTAAAATAATGAAATAAAGTTAATAGTTTGAAATCTAAAATAATATTCTTTTTAACTAAGTTGGTGTATATTTGCAAAAAAAGGATTAAAGAATGTTTTTTAAGAAAAAGATTTTACAAAAAGAAAAGCCTAAAATTCCAATCAATGATGTGATTTTAGATGACAGACTTTATAAGTTTAAAAATAAAGTACAAAAGATAAGCAAAGATGAAGCTTCGGCAAGTCTGCTTGCTAGACAATTAAGCAGACTTGTTAGAGCTAATAAATTTTAATTTTGACATTTTTTCTTAGGGCGAAAAACCTTAATAACTTCATCATTTGCTTCTATATAAGCGCCTTCTATTAAATCGATACAATAAGGTATAGCCGGAAAAACAGGTTCTAGACATTCTTTTATAGCCTTAGGATTTCCTGGTAGATTAATGATAAAAGATTTATTGCGAATTCCTGCGCTTTGTCTTGAAAGTATGGCTGTTGGAACATATTTTAAGCTTTCTAAACGCATAAGCTCTCCAAAACCTGGCATCATTTTATCGCACACAGCTTCTGTGGCTTCTGGGGTTACATCACGAAGTGCTGGACCTGTACCCCCGCTTGTAACAATCAAATCGCATTTTTTTTCATCTGCTAGATAAAGTAATTTTTTAATGATCAAATCATAATCATCAGGGATTAATTCTTTATGGTAAATAATATCATTTTTTATATATGAATTTAACACTCTTTCAATTTCAGCAGTAGCCTTATCTTCATATATACCACTACTTGCTCTATCGCTTAGGGTTAAAATTCCTATGTTTATTGTATCCATTGTTTCTCCTTAATAAATTTTTCATAACCATCCTTTTTTCTTGAAAACAACCAAAGGTAAAATGATAGAAATTACCATCACGCCAAGCACTATGGGATAAGCATAGTGAAGTTCAAGTTCGGGCATGAATTTAAAATTCATACCATAAATTGTCCCTATTAAAGTAGGTGGCATCATGGCAACAGTTGCAACGGTAAAAATTTTAATGATTTTGTTTTGTTCTATGTTGATTTGACTAGCTAAAATGGTTTGGATATTATCTAAAATATTAAGCTGTGAAACACTAAATTCAACTAAAGAATTTAAGTCTTTTAAAACTATAGTGAGATTTTGTTTTATATCTTTATCGATCTTATCACTTTTTAGCAAAGAGGTCATAGCACGACGTTTGTCAAATAAAGAATCCCTTACTCGCATATTAAGCTCTTGCAAACTTGAAATATCCTTTAACATTTCATCATAGCTATATTCATCTTTTTTTTCTAAAACACTTGTTCTTAAGCGTCTTGCTTCTTTATCTATCCATTCAAGTAAATCCGCATCTTTTTCAACGCGTACTTCAAACATTTTATCAATAATATCAAAACCATCTTCAAAATTCTTTGGACTAGCCAAAATCCTTGCTTGAATTTCTTCAAAAGTGCTAAATTCGTTATATCTTATAGTAAATAAGATATTTTTAGCAGTAGCAAAAGTAACAATTTCTGTGCGAAGCTTGATTAAATTCCTATCTTCTTCATCACTTTTAAGATCTCTTACTAAAAAATGAGCATTGATGGTTATTGTCGCATTATCTTCCCAATATTTTGCACTAAGTTCTATTTCCTCTCTTTCTTCTTTTGTGGGAAATTCAAGATTAAATTCACTTGATATAAAAGCAATTTCTGCTGCACTTGGATGAAGTAAATCAATCCATAAAATATTTTGTGGTAGTTCTTGACTATCGAGATTAAAATTGATTCTTTGAACTAAAGCATTTTGAGTTTTGATATAAACATAGAGCATAGTTATTCCTTATTTTTAACTTTGAAATTATACCTTGATTAGTTTAAAAATCAATTTTTTAATTTTTATAAATCAAAAACCAAATTTTCCACCTAAAGCTCTTAAACTAAGCTTTAGTTTAAAATATCTTTAATCAGTTTTTGCAAATTCTTTTTTGTTTCTTCTTGTTCTTTTATGATAAAACATTTTGCTTTTGGCCAAAAATAACTTTTAGGATTTTCAAATTTTCCCCAACTCCAATCAAATCTAGGATGCAAAAGAACTACAGTAGGAATATCCATAGCCAAAGTTAAATGAGCAATTGCGCTATCAATGCTAATCATACAATCAATATCAGATAAATTATTAAAAGTATCATTCCAGTTTTTTATCACCTTGCTTCTATCTTCTATAATCTTAGGTAAGCTTTTACTTTCTTGCATTTGAAAAGAAATGATTTCATAATCTAAGTCTTTTAATATATTAAATAAAAATTCAAATTTTACATTTCTTAATAAATCAGAATTTTCAGCATTAGGAGTAAAATAAAAAATACCCAATTTTTTCTTTTTATTTTGTGGCTTTTTTTGTGCTAATATTGGTGTTTTTAATTGTTTAATTTCGCTTAATTTAATATCAATAAAAAAAGGTAAAGAACAAATAGGAATAGCATAGTCAAAATTTTTAGGTAGATTTTTTAAAACCTTTAGATTATTAAAAGTATCATCATTTTGATTTAAAATTTTTATTTGATTTTTAAACATTTCATACATGGCACTTTGAGGAGCAAATAAAACCTTTGAAGCGATTTTACAAAGTTTTTCTAAGCATCTTGTATACATTATAGTATCGCCAAAGCCTTGCTCGCAAAATACTAAAACTTCTTTATTTTTAAAAGCATCAATACCCAATTTATTAAAAGCTTTTATGCTTTCATTATAATGATAAGTAGAAAAAGTTTCATTATGAGCATAAAATAATCTACTTTCATAATACTTCTTACCCTCTTCAAAATTATCATCCACTCCCATACGCATCAAAAGATAAGCCAAATCAAATTGATAAGTTGCATGAGAATCCAAGCTAAGACATTTTTTATAAGCATGATAAGCTTCTTGATAGTTTGAGTTAAATTCTAATACCTTAGCATAATTTTGCCAAAACTGTGCATGGTGTTGATTGGCTTCTTGCAGTGATTGAAAAAGTTCTAAAGAATCAGATATTCTAAAAAGCTTAAAAAGTAAGTATGCTTTTTGGGGTAAAATCTGATGAGTTAAAAAATCTTCTATTTTAGAAATGGTAAGATTTTCTTTGGTTTTACTATGAAGTCTATCTTCGAGTTTTACTAAATTAAGATTGGTTTGTTCAGCAATAATTCCTTTTTGCAGTTTATCAATCAAATCTTGCATAAAATGACACAAGTGTTCATGTGCATTTAATGCCTTAGTAAAATCATGTTTAAAATAAATTTCTGCATAATTTTTCCATAGATTAAGATTATACATATCTTTAGAAAGCAATTCTTTGAAAATTTTTTCAGATTCTTCTAGTTTGTTGCTCAGTTTATAAACAAAAGCCAATTCTAACTTAAGTTCATCTTCTAAATCATCTTTGCGAGTTAAAAGTGTTTGTAATAAATTCAAGGCTTCATCAAGTCTTAAATTTTCAATATAGCTTTTAGCAAGTATAAGACCATTAAAACTTGTAGGATTTAAAGAAAAAAGCTCTTGAGCATAATATAAAGCTTTTTGAAAAAGAGAAAGTTTATAAGAAGAAAGTGTAGCAAATTCTAAAGCAAATTTTGGACTTTCTTTTAAAAATTGCTCACTCAGGTTTAAACATTTTTCATAATTAGCATTAAAATAATAATAATGAATTTTATCAAACATATTTTTCCTTGATAGTTACATTAAAATCTAAATATTATCCTATAAGTTGTATAAAAAGATAATTATATTTTTATAAAATTAAATAATAAAACAAAAATAAAAAAATAAATACAATAAAAACATCCATCCCAATAATTTTAAAATTATCAGGATGAAATTTTTAACAAGTAGGAGAGTAAACTAAATTAAACTAAGTATTATCTTTTTTGATATTACCAAAGATAATTA
>NZ_JBMJAO010000001.1:0-508773 GCF_049221745.1 Campylobacter jejuni | reverse complement strand
AGCCTATGGTTATAGTGTAGATAAAGATGGCTATATGGGAAGTGATTTTAACAAAGCTGCAGGATTACCAAAAGATTTTAAGATGCATAAATCTACTTTGGATGAGATAGAAAGATTTAATCAAAATGGTATGGTTAGTGAAACTAGTGGAAACTATTATAATAGTTTTGATATGGCTTCTATTGTTAAATCCTATTATAATAGCTTTAATCAAGTAATAAGTGCATTTCCAAATGATAAAACAAGTTTTAGCGAAGCAGATTTAGAACAATTGCCTAAAGGATTAAATTATATTAATAATGAAGACAATGAAAAAATTGTAAAAAATATATTCAATGCAGAACAATTTCACGAAGCACAAGCGATTAAATATTCTACTATGGGTTTGGATATGAACCTTATGAAACTTGACTTTTCTCCACAAAGTATGGAGCAAGGTTCTTTATATGAAGATGACTTTAATCCTGATATGTCAGTTTATCCACAAAATGAAGATGGAAGTTATTCTAAAGAAGCTTTATTTATGAGTTTTTTAAAGTCTTATTCGCCTATTCCATCTTCAAATCAAGTTGTTTTAAGTCCTGAAGCAAAAGTTTTGGAAGCACAACGTAAGCTAGAAATGAAAGTAAATCCTTCTTTTAGTGTTTCCTTAGATGACATCATGACAGGTAAGATTGATTTTGCAAGTTTATTAAAAGGCTATGCACAAGATGGCTGGCTTGATGCAGGTATATATGCAATGGAAAAAGGAGTTAAATGGCAAAATGTATACGTAGGCAGCGGAATCTCTTTTGATAGAGAATTTCATCAAGCAAAAGCTAATGGTTGGAAAGCAAGTAGTGAAAGTATAAATTCTTTTGCTGATTCTATAGCGGATAGACTTAATAATCTTATAGGGCAGACTAGGGTTTAGAAATTTTAATTTTTTTAAGCTTGAATAAATGACTAATAACAAAATAAGATGAAATCAGTATAATTTTTTTTGTAAAAAATTTTGAAAGGAAATTATGAAAAAGATTATTTTAATTTTTATATCTTTTTTTGCTTTAAATTTGAGTGCAAAAGATTTGGTTGTGGGAATGGAACTTGGATACCCGCCTTTTGAAATGAGCGATAAAACAGGTAAGCCAAGCGGTATTAGTGTAGATTTTTTAGAATCCTTTGTTAAAAAATATCATTATAATCTTATTGTTAAAAATATTGCTTGGGATGGTTTAATACCTGCTTTAAAAACAGCTAAGATAGATCTTATCATGTCTTCTATGACAATTACTGATGAGAGAAGGAAAATAGTAGATTTTAGTATCCCTTATGCTAAGGCAAATTTGGCTATTTTAACTCCTTTGAAATCTAATATTGAAAATATTAAAGATTTAGATAAAAAGGGTAAGGTTTTAGCTTTAAAGCGTGGTTCTACAGGGCATTTGTATGCGGTTAAAAATTTAAAAAATGCAACTATTAATTTATTTGATAAAGAAAATGCTGCTATTTTGGAAGTGATTCAAGGTAAGGCTGATGGATTTTTCTATGATCAACTTACGATTTATCGCACTTGGCAAAAGCATCAAGATACAACTAGAGCCATTTTAGCACCTTTTCAAGAAAATCCTGAGTTTTGGGGTATAGCGGTGCAAAAAGGCAATACAGAGCTTAAAAAAGAACTTGATCAATTTATTGCAGAAAGTAAAAAAGATGGGCTTTTTGATTCTTTAGGAGAGAAGTATCTTAAAGATATTAAAGACACTTTTAAAAAGAATAATTTAGAATTCTTTTTCTAAGAAGGATTTTCCTTCTTAGGTTACAAAGCTTTCTACAAGTCTTTGTACTAGTAAATTCCATCCATCTACCAATACAAAAATTAGGAGTTTAAAAGGTAGGGAAATCATAGTAGGGGGTAGCATCATCATACCCATGGCCATTAAAACTGAGCTTACGACCATATCTATAACTAAAAATGGTAAGTAGATTAGAAATCCTATTTCAAAAGCCGTTTTAAGCTCTGAAATCATAAAAGCAGGAACTAAAACTGTAAGGGGAACATCATCTATGGTTTTGGGATTAGGTAGGTTGCGTATGCGATAAAAAAGGGCTAAATCTTTTTCGCGAGTATTTTTAAGCATAAAATCTTTAAAAGGCTTCGCTCCTTTTATAAAAGCTTCTTCATAGCCTATTTGCTCTGCTAAATAAGGTTTTATTCCTTCATTATAAGATTTTGTAGCTACAGGTTCCATTATAAAAAAAGTTAAAATTAAAGCCAGAGTTACTAAAATGGTATTAGGTGGCATGCTTTGCGTCCCCATAGCTTGTCGCAAAAATGAAAATACTACAATAAGACGCAAGAAAGAAGTCATAACAAAAATTATACTTGGAGCAAGTGCAAGTATGGTTAAAACAATAACTATATTTAAAGTAGTAACAAGCTGATTAGGTGTATTAGGTGCACTTAAGCTTAAATTTACGGTAGGGATAGTTGCTTCAGCAGCAAATAAACTCATACTTAAAAGTAAAAATAATAATATTTTTTTCAAAATTTAAAAACCTTTTCTTTGTTTTTATTAAAGAAATTTAAATTTTATCTTTTGATGACTAAAAACTAGTTTAAGGGTATTAGAATTTTAACTTTAAACTGCTAAAATAGTCTTTTAAACTTCTTAGATAGCAAAGGTAAAAAATGAAAACTTCTATTTTGATTTTAGCGGCAGGATTAGGCACTAGGATGAAGTCACAAAAGCCAAAGGTTTTGCACGAGCTTTGTCAAAAAAGTATGATTTTACACATTTTAAAAAAGGCTTTTGCTTTAAGTGATGATGTAAGTGTAGTTTTGTCTCATCAAAAAGAACGTATTGAAAAAGAAATTTTAGAGCATTTTCCAAAAACACAAATTTTAGAGCAGGATTTACAAAATTATCCAGGAACTGCAGGAGCTTTAAAAGGATTTGAGCCCAAAAATGAAAAAGTATTGATTCTTTGTGGTGATATGCCTTTGGTTGAACAAACAAGTTTGGAAGCTTTGTTGGGTAATAATGCAAAATTAAATTTAGCAGTTTTTAAAGCAAGAGATCCTAAAAGTTATGGTAGAGTGGTGATAAAAAACAATAATATTGAAAAAATTGTCGAATTTAAGGATGCAAATATGCAAGAAAGAGAGATAAATACTTGCAATGCTGGAGTTTATGCAATTGACTCAAGGCTTTTAAAAGAACTTTTACCTTTGATTGATAATAACAATGCTGCAAAAGAATATTATTTGACTGATATTGTAAAACTAGCAAAAGAAAAAGATGTGATGATTAAGGCAGTTTTTGTAGATGAAGATGAATTTATGGGGATTAATGATAAATTTGAGCTTAGTATAGCCGAAAATTTCATGCAAGAAAAGATAAAAAAATACTGGATGCAACAGGGTGTGATTTTTCATTTGCCGCAAAGTACTTTTATAGGTATAGATGTTGAGTTTATAGGAGAATGCGAAGTATATGAAAATGTAAGAATAGAGGGTAAAAGTAAGATTATAAACTCTATTATTAAAAGTTCAAGCGTGATAGAAAATTCCATCGTAGAAAATAGTGATGTAGGACCTTTGGCACATTTGCGTCCAAATTGTGAGTTAAAAAACACTCATATAGGAAATTTTGTGGAATGTAAAAATGCGAAGTTAAATACCATAAAAGCAGGGCATTTGAGCTATTTAGGAGATTGTGAGATAGATAGTGGAACCAATATAGGCTGTGGGACTATTACTTGTAATTACGATGGGGCAAAAAAGCATAAAACCATCATAGGAAAAAATGTTTTTGTAGGTTCTGATACGCAATTTATCGCACCTGTAAAAATTGAAGATGAAGTAATCATAGCAGCAGGAAGCACAGTAAGTGTTAATGTAGAAAAAGGTGCTTTGTTTATCAATAGAGCAGGGCATAAAATGATAAAAGATTATTATTACAAGAAATTTCAAAAATGAAAACCATACTTTTAGCCATTAGCGGCAGTATAGCTTTTTATAAATCTTATGAGCTTATTTCTTTGTTTAAAAAAGAAGGCTTTAGGGTAAAAGTTTTGCTTTCCAATGGTTTGTTAAAATTTGCTAGCAAAATGAGTTTTGAAGCCTTGGCTGATGAAGTGTTATGCGAGGAAAATGAAAGTTGGCAAAACTCAAACAATCACATAGCTTTTAGCAAGGACGCAGATCTTGTTTTGCTTGCCCCTGCAAGTGTTAACTCTATCAATAAACTTGCTCTTGGTATAGCGGATAATCTTTTTATCCAAACTTTAATGGCTGCAAATAAACCTCTTATTATAGCTCCTGCAGCAAATACAAATATGTTTTATCATTTTAGTACGAAAAATTCTTTAAAGATGCTTAAAGAAAATAAAGCTTTGATTATAGAGCCTATTTGTAAAGTTTTAGCTTGTAAAGATGAAGGCGTAGGAGCCTTAGCTGAAGTTAAGGATATTTTTAATATCACCAAAAGAGAGCTTTTAAAAGAAAAGTTTTGGTGCGATAAAAGTGTAGTTATCACAGGTGGCGGCACAAAAGAAAAGATCGATGATGTGCGTTGCGTGAGTAATTTTTCAAGTGGAAAAATGGCAAAAGCCATAGCCGATGCTTTTTATTTTTTAGGTGCTAGAGTAAAATTTTTAAGCTCTGTGGAATTTGATACACCTTATGAGCTTTACAAATTTGAAAGTTCTAAGGATTTAAAAGAGCTTTTGAGTAAAAATTTAAATCATGATTTTTTGATTATGACAGCTGCTGTGAGTGATTTTATCCCAAAAGCTATAAAAGGAAAAATTAAAAAAAATGAGTATTTACAAGGTTTAAATTTACATTTATCTTTAAATGAAGATTTACTTAAAGATTTAAATTTTAAAGGTAAAAAAATAGGTTTTAAGATGGAGTTTGATTCTCAAAATGCTTTAGAAAATGCGAAAAAATCTTTAAAAAATAAGCAACTTGATATGGTTTGTCTTAATATTATTGATCAAAAAAATTATTTTGGAAGTGATCAAAATGAGCTTTATTTTATCACTTTAAAAAATGAAAATAAAAGTACTTTGCAAAGTAAAGAAAAATTAGCTTTTGAACTTGTTAAATGGTGTGAAAAATTATGAGTATGATTAATTCTACTTTGCCTATACAAATGAAAGTTTTAGCTAAATCAGGCTATGGACATTATACGCTTTTGTTAAATCATAAAAAAATTCAAACTAAAAGTATGATAGAGCTTGAAATTGGTGCTGAGTATTTAGCTGAACTTTATATACAAAATGGTGGAGTTATACAATTTAAACATCTTTCAAAGCGTCCTAATTTTAAGTCATTTGAAGAAGGGTTGGCTTTGATAATTGCACTTTTAGAAGATAAAATTTCTTATAAAAAATTTATTATACATAATCTTTTAGAATGTAAAGATATGGAACGTTATCAAATATTAAAAGAAATGCTTTTTGCAAGTTTTGAAAATATTTATCATATTCCTTTTATCTTTGAAAATAAATCTTGTTTGTTTCAAATGCGTAAAAGAGCAAAATATTTAGAGATTTATTTGTATTTTAGTGTTTTTGGAGCTTTAAAAATTTTAATAGATTCGCAAGGCATTAGCATTTTAACACCTTTTGCTAAGGTGCAAAAATTTTTAAATGAACATTTAGATTTTAATGTATTGCAAGAAAGTAAAATTGAGCCTTTATTTGTTTTTAAAAAGTTTTTTGATTTTAAGGGATAAAAATGAATGAATTAAAACATCTTGCTGTTGTTATGGATGGTAATAGACGTTGGGCAAGAGCTAAGGGTTTTTTAGCAAAATTTGGATATTCTCAAGGGGTAAAAACCATGCAAAAACTTATGGAAGTTTGCATGGAAGAAAATATTTCAAATTTAAGCCTTTTTGCTTTTAGCACTGAAAATTGGAATCGTCCTAAAGATGAAATTGAATTTATTTTTGAACTTTTAGATCGTTGTTTGGATGAAGCTTTGGAAAAATTTGAAAAAAATAATGTACATTTAAGAGCTATAGGAGATTTATCGCGTTTAGAAGATAAGATAAGAGAAAAAATTATCTTAGTAGAAGAAAAAACAAAACATTGTAATGGTCTTTGTGTTAATCTAGCCATAAGCTATGGTGCAAGAGATGAGATTATAAGAGCGGCTAAGCGTGTGATTGAAAAAAAACTTGAGCTAAATGAAGAAAATTTAACGCAAAATTTAGATTTACCTTTAGATGTGGATTTAATGCTTCGCGTTGGAAATGCTAAAAGACTTTCAAATTTTTTGCTTTGGCAATGTTCGTATGCTGAAATTTATTTTAGTGAAGCTTTATTTCCATCTCTCACTAAAAGAGAATTTAAAAGGATTATTAAAGAATTTAGAAATAGAGAAAGAACTTTTGGGAAATGATATTTTTTATAATGATTTTAGGGGCTTGTTTACGTTCTTTTTGTGCAAGTTTATCAAGTAGAATAATTGAAAAAAAACCCTTTTTTGCTTTACGTTCTTTTTGTTTTTCTTGTGGTGCGAAATTAAAATATTATGAAATTATTCCTATTTTTTCTTATCTTTTTTTAAGAGCAAAATGTCAAACTTGTAAATATACCTTACCTATCTCTTTATTGATAAATGAAATTTTAGGCATGATTTTACTTATTTTAATTTATTTTATAAGTCAAAATTTTTATGATTTTTTATTTTTATCTTTATTTTTATTTAATTTTTTCTTACTTTCTTTAGTGGATATTAAGCTTAAGGCTGTGCCACAATTTTTACTCTGGAGTGCTTTTTTATTTGCCTTTTTTTATGTTTTTAAAGAGAATGAAATTTTATATTTTTTAATTTTTAAAGAATTTAATGAAGGTTTTTTGTTTAATGCTTTTAGTTTTGCAGGATTTGTTTTTTTGCTAAAAAGTTTAGTCTTTTTTCTAATGCATTTTCGAAAAAAAGATGAAGTTTTTGAAAATTTAGGCGATGCAGATATTATTATTCTGGCGTGTATAGGTGGAATTTTAGGGTTTGAGTATGGATTTTTAGTATTATTTATAGCTTCAGCTTTGACTTTGCCTTTTTTTATAATTTTAAAAATTAAAGCAATAAAAGAGCAAGAACTTGCTATGATACCTTTTTTAAATATCGCTTTTGTGGTAGTTTTATTTTGTAAAAACTTAGGATTATTTTAATGAAGCTTAGTTTAAGATATGTTTTAAATCAATTTTTAAGTACAAATTTATCTATATTTTTCGTACTTTTTACTATTGTATCTATGGTATTTTTTATTCAGCTTGCAAAACTTACTTCAAGTATAGAGATTAGCTTTTTAGATCTTTTAAAGCTTTATGGTTTTATGCTGCCTAGAATTTTAATTTTTACTTTACCTATATCTTTTTTTATTTCTTTAACTTTGGCTTTGTTTAGGCTTTCTAAAGAAAATGAAAGCATAGTGCTTTTTACCTTAGGATTTTCTCCGATGATTTTAGCAAAGTTTTTCCTTAAAATTTCAAGTTTAATCAGTGCTTTAATGCTTATTGTAGCTTTAGTAATGATACCTATAGTATTTGAACTCCAAGATAATTTTGTAAATTATAAGAGTACTCAAGTAAAATTTAATTATAAAACAGGTGAATTTGGACAAAAATTTTTAGATTGGATGATTTTTATAGAAAAGCAAGATAATAATAAATATGAAAATATAATCATGTATCGTCCTAAACATAAAACAGATGATAAAGAACAACTTATAATAGCTAAAGAAGCACATGTGCAAAGAAAAGATGATAGTTTTGCTTTTAGTTTAAATCAAGGCAAAATGTATAATTTTGAACAAGATCAAAGTATTTTTAGCGGAGAATTTGATACTTTGATAGTAAATACCCAATTTAACACAGACAATCTTCAGATAAAGAAATTTTATGAGTATTGGAATGATTTAAATGAAAATCCTCAAAGAGCAAGAGAATTTGTTATTTATACAACTATAGCTTTATTTCCAATTGCTAGTGTGCTTTTTGCACTTTGTTTTGGTTTGGTTACTTATCGTTATGAAAAAGGTTATGTATATTTAGGCATGTTTGGAGTGATTACTATATACTTTGGGCTTTTAAGTTCTTTTTCTCAGCCTCCAATTTTAGCTTGTTTTGGAATTTTTTCTTTAAGCTTGCTTGTTTCAGCTTATTGTTTTAAGAAAATGATTTTGAGTCGTTACTAGTGAAAATAAAACTTATATTTTCTTATGATGGCTCTGCTTTTTTAGGTTCTGCCACTCAGCCTCATAAAAAAGGTGTTCAAGATGCTTTAAGAAAAGCTTTGTCGCATTTGGGTATTTTTTCACCTATTTTAATGGCTTCACGTACAGATAAAGGAGTGCATGCAAGCTATGCTGTAGCCAGCGTGGAATGTGGAGAGTATTTTACAAATTTAGAATATCTTAAAAAACAACTCAATAAATTTTCTCACCCTTTTATTCATATTAAAAAAATTGAAAAAGTAAAAAATGACTTTGAAGTGAGATTTGATGTAAAAAGTAGAGAATATCGTTATATTTTTTCTCACGCTCCTTACAATCCTTTTATGACTTCTTATGTGTATTTTTATCCTAAATTTGACATAGCTAAGGCTAATAAACTTTTAAGCTTTTTTATAGGAAAAAAAGATTTAAAATTCTTTTGTAAAAGTGGAGGAAACAATAAAACAGCTATAAGAGAAATTTTTCTTGCTAAAGCTTATGTCTATAAGGAATATAGTATTTTTCGTTTTAAAGCCAATGGTTTTTTAAGAGGACAAATAAGATTAAGCGTAGCAAGCGTTTTAAAGGTTTTAGAAGGAAAAATGAGTGAAAAAGAGCTTAGAGAACAAATTGAAGCTAAAAAGCAATATAATCGCTTTTTAGCTCCACCAAATGGGCTTTATTTGAGTCGTATTCATTATTAAAAACTTTCGAAAATTAAAAGCCTTTTGGGTTAAAATTTTTCTTACATCTTCTTAATGTTCCTTGCTTTTTGTCTCTAAAGTGATTGTGAAATCATTGCATCACCATAATCAATTTTAACTATATTTGCATTAGCTATTTTTAAACTATCCGTAAGATCTAGTAAAGCCCCTGGTTTATCAACTAAAGTAACATGAATTTGTATTTTTCTATGTGCTTTAAAAAGTCCTTTTTCTATGATTATTTAGCTTTTGAACATCAATATTCCCACCGTTTAAAACTACGCTGATTTTTATGATTTTGGGTGATTATTTTTTGATGAAGTAAGACTGCTACACTCGCAGATTCCGAACCTTCTACTACAATTTTATGCTTTTCAAGTAAAAACAAGACTGCATTAGCAATTTCTTCATCATCAACCTAAATAAAATCATCTACATATTCTAAAATAATATCAAAATTAATAGGGTTTACATCACGAACGGCAATACTATCAGCTATAGTGCGAACATTTTTGGAATTTTTTATTTGTTTAGCATAAAAACTTTCATACATTGCAGGAGCTCCTTTGGCCCCAACCCCTATAATTTTAATATTTGGATTAATTTGTTTAGCCGCACTTGCAATACCACTTATTGGTCCTGCGCCTCCAACAGGTCCGATAGTCATATCAAGACGCTTGCTTCATCAAGCATTTCAAGCATTAAAGTTCCTTGGCCTGCTATTACAAATTCATCTTCAAAAGGATGGATAAAACTAAGGCCATTCTTTTTTGCATAAGTGGTTAAAAGCGTAAGCTTCGTCGAAATTATCTCCTTTAAGTATTACTTCTGCGCCTAAAGCTTTTGTGGCTGATACTTTTAAAAGTGGAGTAGATTCTGGCATTACAATAATAGCTTTAATACCAAATTTTTGCACTAATAGCCGCACCTTGGGCATGATTTCCTACACTGGCTGCAATCACCCCTTGTTTTTTTTGTTCTTTGCTAAGATTGGCTATTTTATTATAAGCTCCACGGATTTTATAAGCACCTGTAATTTGTAAATTTTCATTTTTAAGAAAAATTTTACTTTGACAAATTTCACTTAAAAAAGAAGAATATATAAAAGGAGTTTTGTTTATAAAATTTGAAATTTATTGCTTTGCTTTGTAAATTTTATTGAGTTCTAACACTATTTTTTCTTATCATAAAAATATAGATGTTTTAACATAATGTAGTATTTGTAAAAATTTATCTTTATTTTTATGTTCTACTTTAGTTTTTTATCATTAATACCAAATTAAAACTAAAATTTAATATTTTCTAATAAATTTTGGAAAATAATTCTAGATTTATTTTATTTTTTAAAGTATAATTGTATCAGTTTTATCATTTATTTGGTATGAATTTTTATTTAGAGTTTAGGATAGATAATATTTTTGATTGTTTTTAAAGATAATTTTTGTTTATTATTTAATATTTTAATCTTAAAGCATTGAAAAATTAACTAAAGTGAATTTTAAAAAATAAAAAAAGTGTTATAATATACTAAAATTCTGACAGTTTAAAGGAGGGAAAATGGAGGAATTTTATCCATATGCTTTAATAATTCATCTTTTTTGCGCTATTTTGTTTATAGGTTATTTGTTTGTTGATGTATTTATTCTAGGAGTAATTAAAAGAAAAAATCCTAATTTTGACAAAAGTCTTTTTAGTGCTACTGGGGTTAAAATCATGCCTTTTGTAGTCCTTTTGCTTTTTTTAAGTGGAGGTGCTTTAGCAGGTTTTCATTTTAAACCTTTAAATTTACTTTTTGCTGCAAAAATAATTTTAGCCTTTGGAATTTTATCTTTAGTTGTTTTTTCTTTATTTTGTCATTTTATATTAAAGAAGAAAAACCCGCTTGGTGTTTTTATCCACTCTTTTGTATTTACGCTTTGTATCGCAATAGTAATACTGGCTAAATTAATGAATTATTTTTTTATACCTTGCTAAGAAATACTCCGCATTCAAGATGTGGAGTATTGACAAATTGATCAAAAATGGCAAAGTTTTCCACTCTATGTGTTAGGCTTAATTCTTTTAAATTTTCTTTTAAAGTGATAGGATTACATGAAATATAAATAATATTTTCATAGTTTTTTACTAAATCAATTACGCTTTTGTCAAGTCCCGCACGTGGTGGATCAACTAAAACATGAGAGAAATTAAAATCATCTAATCGAATATCTTTTAAACGAAAAAATTCTCTTTCTTTTTTGATAGCAAGACTTAATTCTTCGCTTGAAAGTCTTGCAAAATGGATATTTGTTGTATTATTAAGCTCGCAATTTTTTAAAGCAAAATTAATATTGCTTTTTGAAATTTCAGTGGCTAAAACTTTAAAAAAGAATTGTGCTAAAGCTAAAGTAAAATTTCCATATCCACAGTAAAGCTCAAGTAAATCCATTCTTTTTTGAGTGCTTAAAATTTCGCACACCCAAGTAATCATTTTTTCGTTTATGGCAGTGTTAGGTTGAACAAAACAATCGTTGTTAAATTCATAAAATATTTTTCTATCTTGAATATTTAAAATTTGTTTTAAGTTTTCTGTTTTAAAAATAAGTTTTTTGCTTTTACTTCTTGCTATAAGGTTGATATGAAGAATATCGCTTAAATTTTCTAAATTTGACTTTATATCTTCTATATTTTTATGATAGAGTAAAGTTATGCTAAGTTCTTGCTTTGTTGCTAAAAATTCTACACCAAAAAGTTTTTCTTTTAATTTATCATCTTGACGCAAGTATTCTAGAAGTTTTGGCATAAAAGCACAAATTTTTTCATCAGTAAAATCTAGATATTTTATAATGTACTTTTTTTTGCTTTTTGGATCAAACATCGCATAAAAAAGCGTATCGTTTTCATGATAAAATGAAAGCTCAGCTCTCGTGCGATAATGTTTATCTTTTGAAGTAAAAAGTTTAAAATCCTTTGTATAAAATTCTTTAAAATATTTTTTTATGAAAGAATGTTTTTCATCTAAAGTGAGAAAATTTCCAAAATTTTCAAGACTCATAGAACTTTCTTTCCGATAAGTCTTAATAAAAGCACAATAAGTATGAAATTTAAAGGCAAGACAAACCAAACGCTAAGTCCTAAAGATACAGGAATATATCCAGCGATTAAAGAAATACCACAGATAAATAAAGCATAAGGAATTTGTGTTCTTACATGCTCCATATGATCGCATTTTGCACTCATAGATGAAAGGATTACATTATCTGAAATTGGCGAACAATGGTTTCCAAAAATCGCACCTGTTAAAACGCAGCTTATATTAATAACCATATAATGATGCATAGCGTTTGCATCCATAGCATTGATTTTAGCGATTTCATGAGCTAAAGGCACAGCCAAAGGCATTAAAATCCCCATAGTTCCATAGCTTGTTCCTATGGCAAAAGAAATGGCTGAAGCAAAAGCAAAAATAGTAGCAGGTAAAATAAACTCAGGCAATTTATCTGCAAGCAAACTAGTGATAAATAAAGAAGTTCCTAGATCTTTTACTATACTTGAAAGCGACCAAGCAAATAAAAGCAATACTATGGTAAAAATCATGGTTTTCCAGCCATATATCCAAGTTTCTACCGCTTCTTTAAGATTGAAAATTTTACGACGCACCCCGATAAAAATTGCTACAATAGCAGCAAACAAAGCAGCTTGGAATAACACCACAGAAGAATCAGCATTTCCAAAAGCAGCCCTAAAAGTTTCAAAAGACAAAGGATTGGTGCTTGCTTTTGTAAGTTCTTCGCCTTCTAAAGTGCTAAGTCCATTAAAATAAAATCCTAATATAGCTAAAATGATTAAAGTAAAAATAGGAACAATAGCATCAAAAGCACGAATTTTAATTCCTTCTTTTGGTGCTAAAAACTGATCTTCTAACTCAGCAGTATCTAGTGTACCTGATTTAGGTAGAGGTGCAATTTGCCCTGTGGTTCTTGCACGTACTTCAGCCTTATACATAGAGCTAAATTCACGACCCATAATAGCAGTCATTACCACAAAAAAAAGCATGAAGATATTATAAAAACGATAAGGTATGGTTTCGACAAAAATTCCAAAAGCACTAATATCGTTAATACCTATATGTTCATAAGCGGTTTTAATTAAAGAAACTTCTAGGCCTATCCAAGTAGAAATTACAGCTATTCCTGCTACAGGCGCAGCAGTTGAATCAATAATGAAAGCAAATTTTTCACGAGAAATTTTAAATTTATCCGCTAAAGGACGCATAATTGGGCCTACAATGAGTAAATTAGCATAATCGTCAAAAAAGATTAAAAGTCCCAAAAACCAAGTATTAATTTGAACCGATATAGCTGATTTAGCTCTTTTAGCAAAATTTAATGCTACAGCTTTTGCGCCACCCATTTTTGTAATAAGTGCCACAAGACCACCTATACAAAGAATTTGTAAAATGATTCCCGCATTTACTGGATCAGAAGTTGAATCTAAGATATAAGAAATAATCTTTGAAAAAGATTCTACTGCGGTATTGTAATAATTTATAAAAGCTAAATGTTGTGCTTTGAAAATATTCGCAGAAAGGCTAAGTAGAAAAGTTCCGCTTAAAACTCCAGCAAAGAGTGACAAAATAACATCTTTTGTGATAAAGGCTAAAGCAATAGCAACCAAAGGTGGTATAAGCGTAAAAGCTCCAAACAAATTAGCATTTGCAGCTGCTTCTGAGGAGTTTGCAAATGCAACTAAAGGTAAAAACAATAAAACTAAAAATTTATTCATTCATCTCTTTCTATATAAAATCCATTCCAAGTTTGTGTTACCGGCATAAGCTCGATTTCATTAACATTAATATGGCTTGGTAGGTTAATGATAGACATTACCACTTTAGCAATATCATTAGCACTGATAAATTGAGTATTTTCATATACTGCATCAGCTTTTTGGATATCTCCTTTAAAACGCACTTCACTAAATTCAGTTTTGCAAAGTCCTGGAGCAATGTTTGTTACTTTAATATTGCTTCCTCTAAGATCGTTTCTTAAAGCTAAGGAAAATTGTCCTACAAAAGCCTTTGTTCCACAATACACATTGCCTCCAAAATAAGGATTTCTTCCTGCAACCGAACCTAAGTTAAAAATATAAGCATTTTTTTGTTTACGAAGTATAGGAATAACAGCTTTTGCAACATATAAAAATCCTTTGATGTTTGTATCTACCATGGTATTAATATCTTCAAGGTTTAATTTATCAAATTCATCTACTCCTAAAGCCAAGCCTGCATTATTAAAAAGCACATCAATTTCTTGAAATTCTTTGGGTAAATTTTCAATAGCCTCAAAGATTTCTTTTTGATTTCTTACATCTATGCAAAGGGTGTAAATCTTATCTTTGTAAGCTTTTTTTAGCTCTTCTAGGCGCTCTTTGCGTCTGGCAAGGGCAATTACTTTGTAGCCTTCTTGTATAAAAGCTTCAACACAAGCTCTACCAAAACCTGAACTAGCTCCTGTAATAAATGCGGTTTTCATTCTAAACTACCTCCATAAAATAGATTTTCATTTGCTTTTAAACCCAAGCTTTTTAGATAATCAGCATTTTCTTTTTTACCTGCTGCTAGCGCAAAGTCAAGTGCATTAAAACCAAGATCATCAATAGCATTAAAATTTGCTCCTTTTGAGATAAGAAGTTTTAAAATTTCAACATTTCCATAGGCTGCAGCATGCATTAAAACATTTTTTGAAGTGTGCTCTAAAGCACAAAATGTAATAAAATAAGGCGTATTTGAACCTATGTTCGCGCTTAATGCCAATTTTTCATTGTTATTAATATATTTTTGATTAACATTTGCTCCATTGTCAAGAAGTAGTTTTATGATATCAAGACGATTAAACTCTATGGCATAAAAAAGCGGGGTTTTACCAAAGGCATTAGCTTGATTAACATTTGCTCCATTTTGAATTAAAAAATTTGTATTTTCGTAATTTTCTAACGCATAAAAAATAGCACTTTCATAACCTTCATCAATCCTAGCACCAAAACGAATCAAAAGTTCTAAAATTTCTTTTTCTCTTTGATTTAGAAGCGCTGCTTGCAAGGCTATAGTAAGATCATCTTGGCTTGGATTATTTGAAAAAATAAAATCTTGTATATAAGATACCGAATAATTTTTATTTGACATGATTTTTGCTAAAGGACTAATGTCTTTGTAAATTTTTGTTTCGCCAACAGCCCAGTTTAAAAATTCATTTAAAGCATTGCTAGTATAGTAAATATTACTACCTTTGTCAAAATTAAAATTACTTTCAAAATACTTTTCTAAAGGTTCTATAGCATTATTATATTCTTTCCAAAAAGCTTTGTAAAGTCTAAAATTTCCTATACTTTGATATGCCCAATATCTAAAATAAGATTTTAAAATATCATATTTTTTTTCTAAATTTTCGGGTGTATCTAAAGTTTTTTGATAAGCGATGGGATCGATAGCTATTTTTAATAATAAAAAATCAAATTGTTGTAATTTTGGCAAATAAGCCACACCATTACAAGAGCTATTGCTCCCTCGAATTTCATTGGAAATTGCATAGAGTTTTTTTGTAAAATCTTGATTTTTTAAAGATTCTTTACAGCTTGAAGCTATATTTAAATAATCTAAATTTGAACTTTCATTTAGCAATGTTTTATTATTTTTAATGTTGTCGCAGTTAATGGCATTGCTAGCCATTAAGCTTGCAAAACAACAAAAGGAAGTAAATAATAACTTCAATATTTTTCCTTTGAAAATTTTAATTTTGTTATTTAATCCAAATAAGTATTAAATTTGAATTAATTTTCAAGTTTGAAATTTTCAATCTCATTAAAATTTAAATATCTATAGATATTTGCCTTATGCTCATCGCTTAGTTTTTCGCTGACAATTTGTAAGTATTCTTCCTTGCTTGGAATTTTACCTAAAATAGCACAAACTGCCGCAAGTTCTGCACTGCCTAAATATACTTTAGCACCCATTCCCATACGGTTATCAAAATTTCTTGTAGAAGTTGAGAAAACTACAGATCCATTATTTACTCTAGCTTGATTACCCATGCACAAAGAACAACCAGGAACTTCTATTCTAGCGCCTGCTGCGCCAAAGATGCTGTAATAACCTTCATTGGTAAGTTGTGCTTTATCCATTTTTGTTGGAGGCACTACCCAAAGTCTGGTTTTAAGCATGCCTTTATCTTTTAAAATTTCTCCTAAAGCTCTATAGTGTCCTATATTTGTCATACAAGAACCTACAAAAACTTCATCTATATTTTTTGGACGCTTATCATCGGCTAAAATTTCGCTTAAGGTTGCCACATCATCAGGGTCATTTGGGCAAGCTAGGATCGGCTCTTTAATGTCATTAAGATTAATATCTATAATATAAGCGTATTTTGCATCTTTATCTGCTCTTAAAAGAGTAGGGTTTTTAAGCCATTCTCTCATTTTTTCAGCTCTTCTAGCAAGGGTAGCTTTATTCTCGTATCCTGCTTCTATCATAGCTTCAATTAAAGAGATATTGGATTTGATATATTCGCTTACACTTTCTATGCTTAAATCCACACTGCAAGCAGCTGCAGATCTTTCAGCACTTGCATCACTGAGTTCAAAGGCTTGCTCGACTTTTAAGTTTGGTAAGCCTTCTATTTCTAAAATTTTTCCTGCAAAAATATTTTTCTTATTTTTCTTTTCAACAGTAAGTTGTCCTTGTTTGATTGCATAATAAGGTATAGCATTAACCAAATCTCTTAAGGTAACTCCAGCTTGCAATTCTCCGCTAAAACGCACTAAAACACTTTCAGGTACATTTAAAGGCATAGAACCAGTAACTGCAGCAAAAGCCACAAGTCCACTTCCTGCAGGGAAAGAAATTCCTATAGGAAAACGTGTATGAGAATCTCCACCTGTTCCCACACTATCTGGCAATACAAAACGATTAAGCCAAGAGTGGATAACCCCATCACCTGGTTTTAAACTCACTCCGCCACGACTTGTTATGAAATTGGGTAAAGTTTTATGTAAATTAGAATCGCTTACTTTTGGATAAGCAGCTGTATGGCAAAAGCTTTGCATCACAAAGTCTGCATTAAAACCTAGGCTTGCAAGTTCTTTAATTTCATCTCTAGTCATAGGACCTGTGGTATCTTGAGAGCCTACGGTTAAAGTCATAGGTTCTATATACATACCTGGACGCACACCTTCAATTCCACAGGCACGACCTAGCATTTTTTGCGCTAAGGTATAACCACCGCTTGAAGATTTAGGTTGTTCAGGTTTGGTAAAGATATTTTCACTTTCCATTCCTAAAAATTCTCTAGCCTTAGCACAAAGTCCACGACCTATGATAAGTGGAATTCTTCCACCCGCTCTAACTTCATCTAAAAGTGTGTTTGGACTGAGATTAAATTCTGCAATTACAGAACCATTTTTTGTAATTTTTCCTTCGTAAAGATGAATTTCAAACTCATCACCCATTTCTAAATTTGTTACATCGCAGATGATAGGTAAAGCCCCGCTATCTTGAGCAGTATTAAAGAAAATCGGCGCTATGGTTGAACCCATTACTATACCACCGCTATGCTTGTTTGGTACCCCTTCTATTTCTTTTCCTAAGTGCCATTGTATAGAATTTATTGCTGATTTTCTACTTGAACCTGTTCCTACAACATCACCTACATAAACTACTTCACGACTGCTTTTTTTAAGCTCTTTGATTTTTTCTAAGGATCCTGCTTGTCTTACTTTTAGCATGGCATTTGCATGCAAAGGAATATCGCTTCTTGTAAAAGCATCTCCTGCAGGGCTTAGATCATCAGTATTTGTTTCCCCTGTTACTTTGAAAACTATACATTTAATCACTTGAGGTAATTCTTCTTTTTTGTTAAACCAGTCTGCATTGGCCCAACTTTGTAAAACTTCTTTAGCGTATAGATTGCTTTTGCTAAGTTCAGCTATAGTATGAAAATTATCATGAACAAAAATAATATTTTTCAACATTTCTGCAGCATCTTTGGCTATGTTTTCATCTTTTAAGGCATCGATTAAAACTTTAACATTATATCCACCTAGCATAGTTCCAAGCATTCTTAAGGCTCTTTTTTTGTCTATATTTGGAGCACTGATTTTGCCTTTAAGTATGGAATCTAAAAATTCACATTTTACTAAAGCCGCATCATCAACACCAGGATTTACTCTATTTTCTAAAAGATTTGCAAGCTCTTCATTATTTTCATTTTCAAGTAATTTACAAAGTTCTTTAGTTTGATTTGCATTTAAAGGAAGGGGTGGTATACCCAAAGCGGCTCTTTCTTCAACAAGTTTATTGTATTCTTGCATAAAAGACATTTTCTACTCCTTAAATATTTTTTATTATAATTGTAGCTCTTTGAAGGATAAAAAATGTTTAAAGTTTATTATAAAATACCTTTGTGTTACCTATCTTTACATAGTGATGGAAAATTTTTAACTAGAGTCAATTTTTGCGATAATAAAAGATCAGAAAAAAGTTGTAGTTTACTTGACTTGGCAAAATATGAACTTGATTTATATTTTACTCATAAGCTTAAAAAATTCACTATTCCTATTTTTATGCAAGGTACAGATTTTGAATCAAAGGTTTATAAAGCTTTAATAGAAATTCCTTATGGCAAAATAGCTACCTATAAAGATATAGCAGAAAAAATTAATCATCCAAAAGCTTTTAGAGCTGTCGGAAATGCAAATTCTAAAAATCAAATTCCTATTTTTATACCTTGTCATAGAGTTATTGCAAGCAATGGTATAGGAGGATATAATGGAGGGCTTGAAATAAAAAGATTTTTGCTTGAAAATGAAGGAGTGAATTTAAAATAAGCTTGGGGTTTGATTTTCTTTGTTTTCAAATTCTTGTTCAAAAATATCATAATTTTCAAGAATTAAACAATATTTAAAATTTTTTAATTTTCTTAAATCTGAAAGCTGATTATAGGAAAAATCGCAAAATAAAGAATTTTTAGAAGCAATTTTAAAGTCTTTTATGTTTTTAAATTTTTCTTTCCAGAATTCAAAGGTATTTTGGTTGTTGCTTACAATAAACGCTTGAGAGCTCGAACCAAAAGGAGTGATTTCAAATTTATCATCAATAAAATAAATTTTAAAATCATCAATCTTATTAAAGTCAAATATTATTTTTTTTTGATTTTTTTCTTTTAAAAAAGAAATAATTTTTGCAAAACTATTTGCATAAAAAAAAGGCAAATTAAGATTTTTAAAATATAAATTTTCACAAATCAAAGTTGTAAAAAAGAAGCTAGATCGCGATAATAAGGTAAAATTAGCATCTTTTAGACTATGAGAATAGGCGCAAAGTTTATTTAAGTAATTTTCCTCACAGTAGCAAAAAATTTCACCCTTTTTTGCTTTGATTAGTTTTTCAAAATCAGCAAAAATATTTCCTTTTAAAATGTTAAAATAAAAAGCCTTGCAAAGACTTAGTTCATAGGATTTAAAAAGCAAAAATTCACATTCTTTATCTTCGCAAAAAAAGCGTAAAAATCTTACAAGAGCTTGTTCTAGATTTTCTACTCTAAAGTAAAAAATTTCTTTATCTTCAATAGTAATGTTATTTTCTGTAATTATAGCATAAGCACCTTTTTCTATAGCTTGGGCAATTTCTTTTTTATCGTTATTAAAAAAGGCAAAGCCTGCTTTAAGTTCGTTTAAATTTATGGCAAAACCTTCCACGCTCAAAACACTACCTTCATGAATGAGCGTTGCGTTTAAAAGTTCGCCTAAATTACTAATTTGCATATTTTAGCCTACTAAAGAGCCGTTTTCTACAAGTTGCTCAGGAGTGATTAAAACAAGCTTATCCCCGCTTTTTGCGGAAAGTATCATACCATCGCTTTCATGTTCAAAAATTTTAGCTTTTTTAAGATTGCTTATAATGCAAACTTGTTTGCCGATTAAATCACTGGCTTTATAGTATTTTGCTATACCTGAGAGTACTTGACGGATTTCTTTATTATCAAGTTCGAGTTGAAATTTCAAAAGTTTTTCACTCCCTTCTATATTTTGACAATCAAGTACCTTAGCAACTTTGATTTCAATTTTCGCAAAATCATCGATTTTTATTTTAGGACTTTCTTCTTTTTTAGGTTCTTCTTTAATTTCTTGTTTTAAAAGAGTTTTTTCTACTTTTGGAAATAAAGCTTCGCAAGGATTTGCTTTAAAATCTAAAAGCTCATTATTAAGTATTATTTTTGCGTAATTTGCAGATGAAATTTCAAAATTTAAAGCTAAAGCCACCTTTTGACAAGATTTTGGTAGAGTAGGGCTTAATAAAAGGCTTGTTTTGGCTAAAATATTTGCACAAAGTGCAACTAAAGCATGAGTTTGTTCGTATTTGTTTTCTTTGATTAAATTCCAAGGTTCGTATTTGCTAATAGCTAAATTTGCTACACTTAAGGCTTTAAAAAGTTCTTCTAGATAACGATTACATTGTAAGTTTTCTAAAAATTCCACTGCTAAATTTAAGTGTTCTTTTGCTTGATTTAATTCAGCATTGTAAAATTTTAAAACACCTTCTTTTGAAATATTTCCTTGAGAATATTTTGTACTCATACCTATGATGCGATTAAGTAAATTTCCAAATTCATTGCTTAGTTCAGCATTGATACGATTTATCAGCATATTTTCACTAAAATCCCCATCATTGCCAAAAGGCACTTCTCTAAGCAAGAAATATCTAAAAGCTTCGCTTCCATAGGCATCAACCACTTCTTTAGGTTTTACAACATTGCCTTTAGATTTGCTCATTTTTTCGCCTTCTTTAGTCCACCAGCCATGTACACCTATAAATTTTGGTAAAGGCAAATCTACGCTCATTAAAAAAGCTGGCCAATAAATGGCATGAAAACGCAAGATATCTTTTCCTACTAAATGCACATGTGCAGGCCAAAATTTAGCATTTTCTCCCTTGCTTTGAAAATCAAGAGAACTTATATAGATAAAAAGTGCATCAAGCCATACATAAATAATATGTTTAGGATCATTAATTTCTTGAGGTAGTTTAATTCCCCAATCAAAACTTGTTCTAGTGATGGAAAGATCTTTAAGACCACTTTGGACAAAATTTATAAGTTCGTTTTTTTTGTTTTTTGGTAGGATGGGATCTTTTTCTTCATACCATTGTAAAATTTTATCTTGATATTTTGAAAGTTTAAAAAAATAACTCTCTTCTTTTAAAATCGTAGTGTTTTTGCCACAATCTGGACAAGAATAATCATTGATAAGCTGACTTTGAGTAAAAAAGCTTTCACAAGAAATACAATAATGTCCTTCGTATTCATCTTTATAAATATCGCCTTTTTGCCACATTTTTAAAAACATAGCTTTAACAAATTCAATATGCCTTGTATCAGTTGTTCTTGCGTAAATATCATAGGTGATTTCAAACTCATCCCATAATTTTCTAAATTCAAAACTGATTTTATCAGCGTATTCTTGAGGAGTGGAATTTCTTAGTTTGGCAGCTTCTTCGATTTTTTGTCCATGTTCATCTGTTCCTGTTAGAAATCTTGTTTCATGTCCTTGTAAACGATAAAATCTTGCTAAAGTATCGGCTATGATGGTAGTATAAGCATGACCTAAATGAGGTACATCATTTACATAATAAATTGGTGTTGTAATATAACGCATTTTTTTCCTTTAAAAGTCAAATCCGCCTTCGGTTTTACCCTTAGACATACTGTTATAGACTGCATCAACATAATTTTTTCTAGTTTGGCAGTTAAAAATTTCATTGCAATTATAACAAGAGCTTAGATTTTTTGAGTTTTGACATGAAAGTAAAATTTCTTTTTTTTTATCCATATCACGTTCAAATTCATCTCTAATCTCACTCATTGTAAGCCTTTAAAAGTTTTGAAATTTCATATTCTGAGCCAAAAAAACAAGGAGTTGTTGCATGGATTTTATCAAATTCAAGTTCAAGCAAGGAAGGGTTTTTTCCATTTGTAGTTTTTCCACCTGCTTTTTCTATGATAAAGGCTAGAGGAAAGACTTCAAACAAGGCACGAAGTTTGCCATCAGGTGCATCTTGTGTTGCAGGATAACTAAAAATTCCACCACCTTTTAATAAAATTTGATTGATATCGCTTACCATAGCTCCAGAATATCTTAAGCGATATCCTTCATCAAAAAGACTTTTAATAAATTTAGCGTGTTTTTCTTCCCAAAATTTTTGCGTTCCGCCTGTAGCATTAATTTTACCTTTTTCATTCATTTTAAGATCTTTTATAAAAATGAATTCATTATTTGCATTTAAGCGATAAAGTTTTGGTTGATCTTTGCAAATCACAAGTTCTAAGCGCGCTCCATACATACTATAAAGTGCGACTCTTAAATTTTTAGCACTTGCTTTTTCTTCATAGATAGCAAAAATAGAACCTATGGCAAAATTAACATCCATTAAGCTAGAACCGTCTAAAGGATCATAAGCTACGATAAAATTTGCTTTTTCATTAAGCGTTAAAATTTCGTCTTTTTCTTCACTTATGATGGCTTTAATGCTTGAACATTGACTTAGGGTTTTTGTAATGATTTCATCGCTTAAAACATCAAATTTGAGTTGAGTATCTCCTGTAAAATTTTGATTTTGACTGTAGCTTGTATCGGGAAATTTTAAAGCGTTAGAAATTTCTAAAACCGCTTTTTGTATATAAGAAATCACTTCTTGCATTTTATAATTCTCCTTGTAAATTTTTAGCATTTTTAAGTATATATCGACAAATAGCTTGTATATCGTTTAAATCAAGCCAAGTAAGATAAGGGTGGGAAATTTTTTCATAGCTTGCAATGGCGTTTGAAAAAGTAAAATAACTTTCATCAATTTCTTTGCAAAATACGCTAATGCGTGGTAAATCAAGAGTTTTTAATCCTTCAACTAAACAAATGTCAAAATCAGGGCTTAATTTTAAAGCTTTTAAAATATCTCTATTTTCATGAGAAAAAAAAGTTGTTCTTGTAGGGCTTAAAACCATGACTTCAGCTCCACTTTGAAAAAATTTAAAACTATCTTTGCCGTTAAAATCAAATTGAGCTTTATCGGCAGGATCGTGTTTGATGATTAAAACTTTTAAATTTTGTTGCAAAAAATTATCAGCTATTTTGGTGATGAGTGTCGTTTTTCCTGAATTTGAAGGCCCGCTAAAAGCTATAATAAGTTGTTTCATAAAATATACTCTTAATTTTTTTATAAAATTATATCTTTTTAAACCAAAAAATAGGGTTAAAAGGCTACAATAATACTAAAAAATATGGAAAAAGAATGAAAATTTATAGTGTAATTTTAGGTGCTTTTTTGCTTGGAGCTTGTTCTTTAAAAGATCAGGCGATTGTGGATACAAATTTAAAATCTCAAACTTTAATGTTTACTCAAAAATATAAAGTCACACAAGATAAGATTAATGCCATTATAACCATGTCTTATTTAAACCCAATTCTAGACAAGACAAGTAAAGATGATATATTGGCTTTGTCTTTTACTCCAAATACATTAAAAATCCAAAATTTAGAAGTTTTTATCAACAATAAAAAAGCCAATATTGAAAAATTGGATGATGAGTATTTAAAATATATAATACAAAACAACTATACTGATTATTTTAAAGTATCTCTTCCTAGCGTCAAGGAAGAGACTAGGCTTATAGCTAAGATTTGTTTAGATCATTTGCCTTGTTTTGAATTAAATTTTCAAAAATATCCGAAATCTTTATACTATCGTTCAGAAGATGTCGATACACAATATAATTAGCTAGAACTTTTTTTCCGTAAATTCGGCTTTCTTGATAAGGAACTAACTCCATAGACAAGAAAGGTTCGAATTTGCCTGTCTTAAACATATCATTTCTTGCAAGCATACGGTTAGTAAAGCCTATACCACCATTATAAGCATAAGCGACAAAAAGTGGAGATTTTAAACGTGATTCAAGGTAATTTAGATGATGGTTTCCAAAATAATACGCAATTTCGGGTTTAAACATAAAATCTTGATCGAAATTTGGAATTTTTAATTCTTTTTCGCCTATGTGATTGGCCAAAAATGGCATAAATTGCATCATGCCTAAAGCATAAGAAACTGAAATAGCAGTTGGAATAAAACGACTTTCTTGTCTGGCAATAGCCAAAATTAAAGCTTGTCTTGTTTTGTTATAGTCTTTTATATTTTCATAATAAGGCATTATAAAATAATGTTTTTTAAAATTATTTTTGCGTTCTAATATGTAAGCATAAATAGGCAAGGTTTCTTGTGTGTCAAATTCTTTTGCTAAGATATCTAGTTGACTTGCGTTAGCATCGCGAATTTGTTTGTTTATTTTTTGCCAAGCAAAAGGATCTTGCATATTAAAATTATTTTTTTTCTTGCTTGGATTAAGGCTTTCTATTTTTGGAAAAGGTGTGTTAGTAAGTTCTTTTGCGTAAAGACTATAAATATTTAAAGAAGAACTTTGAGATAAAGTTTTTAAATCTTCTTCATTGTTTTTAATCAACCACATCCAAAATATAGCATTGTCTTTATTGTTTTGCGATTTAAAACTTTGAGCCGCCTTTTTAAAAAAGTCATAAGCAAGTTCTGTTTGATCATAAGTTAAAGCATTAACTCCTAGATAAAAAGCAGAATCTTCACTTACATTTTCAGGATTTATTTCTAGCATAGAATGTCTAAATTTTGGATTTTCTTTTTTAATAATAATATTTTGTGCGAAATTTTTAAAACCAATATGATTTGGTAACTTATTGACCAAGCTTGCGTTCAAATCTAAATCGTATTTTTTGGAATAGTTATAAAGTTTAAAAAAACTATTAATATCTTCTTTTTGTACTATATAGTTCATAGGATCAGAAGTATTAAAAGCTAGCAATAAATTTGTTAAATCAGGTCTTTGATTTGTAAAGATTTGAGCCAAAGTTATCCTATCTTTAGGATTTAAACTTGCTATAAAAACCAATGAATTTAATCGAACGCTTTGACATGTTAAATTTGCATCTAAGATAGTATTTGCTGTATAAGTATAGCATTTAGCATATTTTGGGTTGATATAAGGCTTTAAAGGGATGATTTTTTCAAGTTCGGATTTAATTTTTCCTATATAGCGAAAAATATGAGAATTTAAATCCTGCGCATCTTTTTTACTGATTTTATTTTTTTCTAAAAGCCTATAAATATAATAATCCTTAGCAAGTGAATTTTCTTCCTTTTTGAGTTTTTCTATACTATATTGCGTAGCATTTAAACTTGAAAAAATAAATAAAAAAACGAGTATTTTTTTTGTCACAATATACTCCTTAAGATATTCCCAAGAAAAACATCAAGAAACTGTAGAGCTAAAACTATAATTAAAGGTGCAAGATCAATGCTGCCTATACGTGTTGGAATTTTTCTAACTAAAGCATAAGCAGGGTAGCTTAATTTATATAAAATTTGCACTATAGGATTATAAGGATCAGGATTTACCCAACTTAAAAGTGCTGTGATGATAATAATCCAAGTGTAAATATTAATAATAATTTGAAGTATTTGAAAAATAGAAATAATAAAAGAGTCTATAACCATTGTTAAATCCTTGCTAATTCGTGAATAAAATTTTTAATATAAGGATAAAGATCACTAAGCTCAGGTCCGTGGGTATTTCCTGTTAAAACTATCCTTAAAGGCATGAAAAATTTTTTACCTTTTAAGTTGCTTTTGTTTAAAAGTTCATTTTTAAAATCTTCATAATTTTCAAAAAGTTCAATATCTTTTAAGAGTTCTTTTAAAATCTTGCATTCTGTTTCAAACTCTCCAAAGTCTTTTGTGTTAAAAATAGCTTGCATTTTTTCTTTAAGTTCTTTTATGGTGCTTGCTTCTTGAGTGTAAAATTTAGCAAGTTGTGCAAGATCTTTGTTTAAATCTAAAATTGTATTAAGCTCATCATCTTTTATCATCTTGATATGTTCGCGATTGATTTGTAAAAGTTTTTTAAGATCAAATCTTGCGGGAGCTTTTGAAACTTTAGAAATGTCAAACCATTTTATAGCCTCTTCTAAGGTAAAAATTTCACAAGGGGTTTTATTGCCTAGTATGATAAGATAATTTGCGATTGCGCTAGGTAAAATTCCACTTTCAAGTAGCCATTTTACAGAAGAATGAGCTTCTCTTTTGCTCATTTTAACGCCTTCTTCGTTTAAAATGATAGGCAAGTGCGCATAAGTCATAGCTTTATTATAAGCTAAACTTGATCGGATATGTTCTTGTTTTGGAGTGTTTGAAACATGATCTTCGCCACGTATAATACAAGTGACATTTTCAAGCATATCATCAACTGCACAAGCAAAATTATAAGTTGGAGTTTTATCTGTTCTCATGATGACAAAAGAGTCTATATTTTCAGGCTCAAAACTTAATTCGCCTTTAATAAAATCGGTAAATTTCATAGTATGAGTAGGTTTTTTAAGGCGGATAACAAAGGGTTTTTTGCATTCTAAAACATCAATATCGGCTAGTTTTTCACAAGTGCCATCGTAGCGATAAGCTTTGCCTTGTTTTTTAGCTAGCTCTTTTTTTGCTTCAAGTTCTTCTTCAGTACAAAAACAAGCAAAAGCTTTTTTTTCGCTTACAAGTTTTAAAGCCATTTGGCGATGAAATTTTAAATTTTCACTTTGTATATAGTAATGCTGCCATGAAATACCAAAAAGATTTAAAATTTCTTTGATTTCTTCTTCTTTTCCTGCTATATTTCTAGCCTTATCAGTATCTTCGATACGTAAGATAAAATCCATATTTTCTTGTCTTGCACAGATATAGTTAAAAATTGCTACACGTAAATTTCCTATGTGCATATCACCTGTGGGAGAAGGTGCAAAACGATACATTTTATAGCCTTTTTAAATTTATTTAAAAAATTATTATAACAGAAAAATTTATATGGATATTTAATTTACTAAGTTATAATTCTTTTATGATGTTTTTAATTTTTTCTTTCATTATATTATTGATTTTTGGCTTAGCAAATGTTTATATTTATAAAAGATTAATCAAGAAAATTACTCTTTTTAAGTATTTTTATAAAATTTTTACCTTTATTTTTATTGTGCTTTTTTTAGCCCAAGCCGTGTTTTTAATATTTCGTAGAGATGAATATTTAAGTGATACTTGGTATGAAATTTTAGCCATACTTTATGCGCCGACTTATTGTTTATTTTTTATAACTTTAGCTTGGGATTTTATTAAATTGATTTTAGTTTTTATGGGCAAAAGAGATAAAAAATATAATCTTGTTTTGCGTTTGATTTTTGAGTTTTCTCTTATAATTTTAAGTGTATTTTTAATTTATGCAAGTATAAATAATGCTCTAAAAACACCTGAAGTAAAGAGTGTTGATATTGAAATACCAAACCTTAAACAAGATTTAAAAATTGCTATGTTAACCGATATACATTTAGGTAAAAATTTGCATGAAAATTTTTTAGACAAGCTCATCACTAAAGTGAATTTGCAAAGTCCTGATATGGTTGTAATAGTAGGAGATCTGATTGATACTAATCCTAAAGATTTAAAAAATTATATCTCAAAACTTAATGATTTTAACTCCACTTACGGAACTTTTTATGCTTTGGGAAATCATGAGTATTATCATGGTATTAATGAAGTTTTGGATTTGCTTAGAAAACATACTAATATGAAAATTTTAGTCAATCAAAATTTAGATTTAGGTTTTATAAATATTGCTGGACTTGGAGATTTAGCCGGACTTAATAAGGGTTTATATGCTCCTGATTTAGCAAGAATAAAAGTGGATTTAAATACAAGCAAACCTAGTATTTTACTCACACATCAACCCAAAACAACTTTACTTTATGATTTAAGTGATTTTGATCTTATTTTAAGTGGACACACACATGCTGGGCAAATTTTCCCTTTTATGTTTTTAGTTAAACTTCAGCAAGTTTTTGTTCATGGGCTTTATGATTTAGGAGAAAAAACTAAGCTTTATGTGAGTAGCGGAGCAGGATTTTGGGGGCCAAGTCTTAGAGTTTTTGCTCCGAGTGAAATAGTGATTTTAAATTTAAAAGGGAAAAAATGAGTTTTTCAAAAGAAAGTTCGAGACTTTTTGGTTTTATAGCGGGGATTAAATTTCCTAAAATGATACAAAAAGTCATCAATGAAAATTATGTTAAGTATTTTAATATCGATATGAGTGAATTTAAAACTCCTTGTGAATACGAGAGTTTAAATGATCTTTTTACAAGAACTTTGCAAATTTCAAGAAAACTCGAGGAAGGTTTTATCAGCCCAAGTGATGGTAAAATTTTAGAATGTGGAAACACTTTTTTAGCAAATGAAGAACATTTTGCTTTTTCTATAAAAGGTCACACTTATAGCGTTGAAGAGCTTTTAAAAGATAACTTTGAAGAAAATGAACTTAAAAATGGGCTTGATTATGTTAATATCTATCTTTCTCCAAAAGATTATCATCGCTACCACAGCCCTTGTGATATGCAAATTTTAAGTGCGACTTATACAAGTGGATCACTTTATAGCGTAAATGAAAAACATTTAGAACGCATTAGTAATTTATATATAAAAAATGAAAGAGTAAGTTTAAAATGTCAAAATACAAAAGGTATTTTTTGGCTTGTTTTTGTAGGAGCACAAAATGTAGGAAAAATGTGCTTTAATTTTGATGCAAGTATACAAACCAATGCTAAAATTTCTCATAATTTTACTAGAAAATATGAAAATTTAAATTTTAAAAAAGGTGAAGAATTGGGAAATTTTGAGCTAGGTTCTACTATAGTTTTAATCTCTCAAAAAGGACTTTTAAATTTTAATTTAAAAGTAGGACAGGGTGTTAAATTTGGAGAAAAAATAGCGGATTAGTTTTTAGGAGTTTTATTTGCCATTTGATAGATAAAGGCAAAAACTTCAGCTACAGCTTTATACATATTGGGCGGAATTTCATCGCCTAAGTCAAGCTTGCTTAAAATTTCTATTAAATCTTCATCTTCTTTAATGGGAACTCCGTGTTCTTTGGCTAAAGAAATAATTTTAGCAGCACTTTCGCCTTTGCCACTTGCAAGCACTTTTGGGGCGGAGTTTTTTTCTTTTTGATAGCCTAGAGCTACAGCTTTTTTAATCGATCTTTTGATTTTGCTCATACTTTTTTATCCATACCCATTTCAAGATCTAAATTTTTCATATTTCTAGTATCAAATTTACTTCTTATGATATCACCTACAAAGAAATTTGCACTTAAAAGTCCTACTTTATTAATATTTCTTTTAAGTTCATGGGCATTTTCATAGATGGTTTTTCTAAATTCGATATTTTCTGCCATAATATTGATATCTATATATTTTTCATTGTTTAAAGAAATAAGAATTTCCAAATCCCCAAGTTTTGCAAATTCGAGTTTAATCTGAGCAAAAAATTTATCCTTTTTTCCGCGTCTAAACATAATTTTAGAATCATTTAAATCATCCCAAGAAAAAGGCAGATAAGTATTGATAGAATCATTAGCTAAAGACATGAGTTGATTGATTTCAATTTGCGCCAAAAGACGATTAGCTTGATTATATACAGCTTCATTGCCTTCATTTTTAGCTAAATTTGAAATTTGCAAAAGTGTTGATTTTACATCATGATGTAAAGATTCAGCTATATCTTGTTCTGTTTTTGGTTTAATTTGCGCTAGATCTTTAGTAGAAAGATTGAGTTTGTGTTCGAGATTTTTAAGTTCTGCTTGATTAAGCTTGGCATTTTGAGTATAGGGTTCAAGCTCTTTTAAGCTTTCATTAAGTCTGCGAGAAAGATTGCTTAAATTTTTACTTAAATCTTGCACTTGTTCTAGATCTAAATTTTCTACATTAAATGCCAAATTTTTTACAATATTTTGTTTTATAAATTCCTGATTTTTAAAAATATTTTGCATAGTTTGGTTATTGTTAGGTTGAATATTTTGAGAATTATTTAAATTTTGTGTGTTATTTGTGTTAGGATTTGAAGTGTTGGCATTTGTATTGATTGAAGTTTTGTTTTCTGTTTTTGTTTCATAAAATTTTGGATTTTCTTTGATATTTTCTTGTTTTTCATCTTTAATTTTTTCTTGATTTGGAGTGGAATTTTTTATATCATTGTCTGGCTTATTTTCTGTTTCATTATTTTGAATATCATTTTTTGTATCTTGGGTATCTTCTTCGTGAGTTTTTATATCAGAATCTAAATTTTCATCTTCTTTTATATCACTTTCTTTTGCATGTGAATTTTCTTCGTTTTTTAAATCTTGCTTAATATCGGTTTTAGCATCATCTGTGAGAGTTTCTTCTTTTGATGCTTTTATATGTTTTTCTTCTTTGATATTTTCTTTGTTACTTAAAAGATTTTCTAAAATATTTTCTTTATCTTGTATTTTAGAAGCTTGATTGCCTAGTATATTTTTTAAAGTATTTTCAAGTTTTTCAAAGGCGGTAGCAGTTTGCTTAAGGATGTTTAGATCTTTTATCATTAAATTTTCTGGCTTATTAAGAGCTTTGAAAAAATCATTTTTGATGGAATTTAATTCTTTTAAAATTTTATTAGCTATAGGAGTGATTTTTTCTTGAGCATGACTGGGATTTTTACTTATATAATTTTTAAAATTTTCCAATTTAGAACTTAAATTTAAAAGTGCTTTAAAAGAACTTTGATTTAAAATTTGCTTATTTTCATTTTTGCTAGAATTAATAATATTTTTTAATTCTTTTAAAGTGTCTTTTGGGCTTAAATTTGTATTTGCAAGTTGAGCTATCTGAACGCTTAGTTTTTCGCTACTAAGACCTTTGATTGTACTTAAAAGAGAGTGAAAACTTTTGGGTAGTAATTCTTCATTTAGAGCATCTTTTAATTTAGCTTCTAAAAATATGCCCGAATTCTTAAACAAAGGAGCTAAGTTATTGTTTTTTATTTCGCTGGCAGGTTTTAAAATTTGATTTAATCTGTCTAAAACTTGTGTAAAAGTATCGCTTTTTGCAAGTTCTGTACTTAAAGTTTTTAATTCATTAGCAAAATTAGGAGCTAAATTTAAATTTTTTCCTTGTTTAAGCACAGGGGAATCGGGATTTTTTTGAGCATTGATTTGATCTAAAAGTTTATTAACAAGTTCTTTTAATTTGCTGCCTGTTTCATTTTGAACAAATTTTGCTAGTATTTCTTCACTACTAGCGTCCTTGCTTAAACCTAAATTTTGCTTTAAGGCTTGTGCAAGTGCTTCTTTTGGATTGTCCTTTAAATTTGTTTTATCTTTTGAAGTAGAGTTATCTACTTTTAAATCATTTTTTTGCGTATTGGCAATTTGACTTGCTAGTTGAGTATTAATCATCAAATATCACCGTATTTCCAGATTTTTTCTTAAAATTTTTATTTAAGATATTTGGTTTATTGATGGCAAAAAGAATTAAAAATGCTAAAGAAACCATATAAAACCATATAAAACCTTTGATTTCAAAGTATTGCATTAAAAAACCTAAAATTAAAGGGCCAAACAAAGATCCCAAAGAATAGCAAAAAAGAACCCCACGACCTAACTCTACGCCTTTATTTTTGCTTACTAAAACATCATTTGCTCTAGCAAGTGCTAAAGCATATAAACAAAATATTCCTACACCAAGAGTAATTCCTAAAAAATATTGCATATACAAGTGAAGTTTAAAAAAGATAAATATAAGCATAGTGATAAATCCTATGCTTGCACAAGTGATAATGGCAAATTTTCGACCAAGTTTATCTGAAATAGTTCCTATGATGGTTTGTGCAATAAAACCACCTAAAACCCCACAAAATATAAAATAAGAAACTGCTTTTGTGTCAAAACCTTGCAAAAGCATAAATAAAGATGCCATAGAAAAAAAGCCATTTATAAGCATTCCGGCTATAAAGCTTGTGACGATAGCCAAAGGAGCTATATCAAAAATTTTAGGTATAGAAATAGGACTTGATGCAGGCAAAACAGGTTCTTTGATTTTAATCAAATTTAAAGGTAAAGATGAAAGTAAAATTAAAGTTGCACTGAGAATAAATACACTATGTTTGCTTAAATTTAACGCTATGATTAAAACTCCAATACCAAATGCAAGATAAAAAACAATTTCATAAAAACCTAAAATTCTAGATCGAATGGCATTTTTGCTTTTTTCATTAAGCCATGATTCTATGACCATTAAAAGACCATAGTAGCAAATTCCTATGAAAAATCTTAAAACAGCCCAAAAAATAAGATTTTCGCTTACTGTATGAAGCATAGCTGAAATTCCAAAAATAGCCCCAAATAACCCAAAAGAGCGTATATGACCTATACGAGAAATAATTTTATGAGCACTGATGGTTCCAACAAGAGCACCTACAAAAAAACAAGAACTTACCACTCCAACAGCCAAAGAACTTTCTTCGTTTTCTTTTAATATAACGCCTATAGAGCTTACTATCAAGGCATTGCCTGCAAATAAAAATGCCATACCAGCAAAAAGTGCTGTCATTGATTTAATAATTTTTTTTGGACTCATACTTTTTTATATATAAAATAAAAATAAACACACAAACTAGCAAGGATGAAATTCCACAAATATAAGCAAAGATATCTAATTTATCTTGGCGATGTAAAAATAAAAATCCAGCAACCAATATCACATAAGCCATCAATTTAAAGAGAGTAAAAAACATAGCAAAAAAATGAATTTTCTCTTTAATATTTGGCTTTAAATCGTCTTTTAGAACTTTAAAATGAATAATTTTTGATAAATTTTGTTTTTTTTTGATAAAAAGCGATGAAGTGAAATTAAAATCTTTTTCATAATTTTTTGATTTTTTTATAATGACTTTTTTATAATTTAAATAAGAAGCAAAAATAATCAATAAAACACTAAAAAAAGCTATTTCATAGCTTAAAAATGTATCTAATTTAAAATGATTTAACGATGAAAATATGATCCAAAAAAATAAATGAATAATGGCAAAAATATAAAATAGAGCTTTTTTATGTTCCATTATTTGTTCTTTTCTTTTTGAATTTTTTCTTTGATCAACTCATCTCTTTCTTTAAATTCTTCATAGCTTTTTACTTGAACTTTATAAGCTTTGTAAACATTAAGTATAGCAGCACTGATCCCCCAAAAAACTCCAAGCCAAAAAAGCCAAGGATAAGGAGTAAATTTTTTAAGCAAATATCCTATTCCCACACCTATAAATACAGCAACAACAATAGAGATGCCAAGACTTAAACCATCTGCAGCTTCAAGAGTTTTGCGAATGATTTTTTGTTTTTTGCTGTTGGAAATTTCTAAGTGATTTTTTTCTTCTTTTAAAATGTTGCTCATATTCTTTTAAAGCTTTCCCTAACAGCTTCTAATGTTATATCTATAGTTTTATTAGTCATTTTTGAACAAATAAAACCTGTTTCAAATTGAGAAGGTGCTAAATAAATTCCATTCTCAAGCATATTTTTGTGAAATTTTGAAAATAATGCTAGATCAGATTTTAATGCATCTTGGTAGTTTGATACAGGATCTTTAGTAAAAAAGTATCCAAACATAGAACCTACATGACAAACTTGTAGTGGAAGTCCTTTTTCATCCGCTAATTTTTTCATTCCTTGGGTAAGTTTTTTTGCTAATTTTCCAAGTTTTTCATAAAGATCAGTTTTTTTCTTAGCTTTTGTAAGACTTGCTATACCTGCAGCCATTGCCAAAGGATTGCCGCTTAAAGTTCCTGCTTGATAAACTCCACCCAAAGGACTTAAAATATCCATAATTTCGGCTCTAGAAGCAAATGCTGCTGCAGGTAGACCACCTCCTATTACCTTACCAAAAGTAATTATATCCGCTTGAATATAATTGATTCCATAAGAACCAAGGTAAGATGCTCTATATCCACTCATTACTTCATCAAAAATTAGCAGAGTTTGATTGTTTTTACAAATCTTAGCAAGTTCTTCTAAAAAATCTTGTTTAGCTGGAACTAACCCCATATTTCCAGCAATAGGCTCAATGATAACACATGCAATATCTTTGTTTTTTTCAAAAAGCTCTTTAACGCTGTTTATATCATTATATTTTGCTACTAAAGTGTGTTTGGCTACATCTTCTAAAACACCCAAAGAACTAGGAGAATTAAAAGTAGCAGCACCACTTCCTGCACTCACTAATAATGAATCAGAATGCCCGTGATAACATCCTTCAAATTTTAAAATTTTATCTTTTTTAGTAAAGCCACGGGCAAGACGAATAGCACTCATGGTTGCTTCTGTTCCACTACTTACAAAGCGGATTTTTTCTAAATGAGAAAAATCAGATAAAACAAGCTTGGCAAGTTCAGTTTCTAATAAAGTTGGAGCTCCAAAACTTGAACCTTTGTGAAGTGCTTTTTGGCAGGCTTTTTGTATATCTTTATCGCAATGTCCAAAAAGTAAAGGCCCCCAGCTTTGAACATAATCTATATAAGAATTTCCATCTATATCGAAAATATAAGCACCTTTTCCATGGGAAATAAATTTTGGCTCACTTTGAACATTTGCAAAAGCACGAACTGGAGAATTTACACCACCTGCGATGAATTTACACGCTTCTTTAAAAGCTTTTTTGTTTGTCATTTTTCTTCCTTGCTAAATTGCTTGATGTAATTATATAAAGTTACAATTTCATCATTTGTTAAAGAGTAATTTGGCATGATTGATTTTGCGTTTTTACTCTGATTAAGAGAATTTTTAAAATTCTCAAAACTAAGATTTTGTATACTTGGAACTTTATAAGCTATTTTAATGCCATTTTTCATATAATATCCTAAAATTTGTTCGCTTCCATCTACTCCATGACATTCTTTACAACTAATGCCTCTTGGATTTTCATAAAGCATTTTAGAATATTCTTTAAGGGTGATAAAATCAGCACCAAAAAGACTGATGCTAAATAAAAAAAACATTAAAACAATTTTCAAAATTTCACCTTGTTAATGAAGTTTTAATATGATACAATTTTTACTTTAAAAAAGTGATTAAATTTATAGAAGGAAAATAATGACTTTGCTTGATGGTAAAGCTTTAAGTATAAAAATCAAAGAAGAATTAAAAGAAAAAAATCAATTTTTGAAAAGCAAAGGGATTGAAAGTTGTTTGGCTGTTATTTTAGTTGGAGATAATGCTGCAAGTCAATCTTATGTAAAATCTAAGGCTAAAGCCTGTGAAGAATGTGGAATTAAATCTTTAGTTTATCATCTTAATAAAAATACTACGCAAAATGAACTTTTAGCATTGATTAATACCTTAAATCACGATGATAGTGTTCATGGAATTTTGGTTCAACTTCCTTTGCCTGATCATATTTGTAAAGACTTAATACTTGAAAGCATTATAAGCAGTAAAGATGTTGATGGCTTTCATCCTATTAATGTAGGATATTTAAATTTGGGCTTAGAAAGTGGGTTTTTGCCTTGTACTCCACTTGGAGTTATGAAGCTTTTAAAGGCTTATGAAATTGATGTAGAAGGAAAAGACGCTGTTATTATAGGTGCTTCAAATATAGTAGGTCGTCCTATGACTACTATGCTTTTAAATGCTGGAGCTACGGTAAGCGTTTGTCATATCAAAACCAAAGATTTAAGCCTTTATACTAGGCAAGCTGATTTGATTATAGTGGCAGCAGGTTATGTGAATTTACTTCGATCGGATATGGTAAAAGAAGGAGTGATTGTTGTTGATGTTGGAATCAATCGTCTTGAAAGTGGAAAGATAGTCGGAGATGTGGATTTTGAAGAGGTATCTAAAAAATCTAGCTATATAACTCCTGTTCCAGGTGGAGTAGGTCCTATGACTATAGCTATGCTTTTAGAAAACACAGTTAAATCTGCTAAAAATAGACTTAATTAGGAAAAATCTATGGAAATTTTAAAGAAATTATATAAATTTTCGCAGTCTTGGACTGGAACTGTAGTTATTGTTCTTTTGGTGATTTTTTTCTTTATACAAGCTTTTGTTATTCCTTCTGGTTCTATGAAAAACACCTTATTAGTGGGGGATTTTTTATTTGTTAAAAAATTTAGCTATGGCATCCCAACTCCTCATATTCCTTGGTTGGAAATTCCTGTTTTGCCGGATTTTAATAAAGATGGACATTTAATAAAAGCACAAGGGCCACAAAGAGGAGATATAGTTGTTTTTAGAAATCCTAGAAATGAAAAAGAACACTTTGTAAAACGTTGTGTAGGTACAGGAGGAGATAGGATAGTTTATGCAAATAAAACACTTTATGTAAGAATGCATGAGGGTGATGATTTTATGAAAGAACATTATCCAAATGATCTTGTTACTCTTGGAGGGCAAATTTATGTAAAAGAACCTTATAAACAAAAAGGTATTCATTATGATCCAAAAAAAGATATAGAAAGTGATATTTTACGCTTTCTTAGCATAGGTGATTTTGCTATGTCTCCAACTTATATTAAAGAACTTGGAAATCATATAGGTTTTAGCGGCGGAAATGCTTATGTTTTTGATGTACCTGAAAATGAGTATTTCATGATGGGTGATAATCGTGATTATTCTTATGATAGTCGTTTTTGGGGTTCTGTTCCTTATAGGTTGATAGTAGGTAAACCTTGGTTTGTATATTTCTCTTGGGATAAAGATAAAAATGTTCGCTGGGAAAGGATAGGGCGTTTTGTTGATACCTTGGAAAATGATGAACAATATATCCATGATCATGATGATGAGGATAAATTAAGCTAATGTTTGTGAAAAACACAAACATTATATTTTTAAAAGCATGATTTCATCACCTTTTTTTAATTCACTTGTATTTTCTTCACTTATAAGTAAAAACTCACTTTTAACAAGTGGAAGTATCATACCAGATCCAAATTTGTTTTCATTAAATGGTGTAAAAATATCTTTTTCTAAATTTCCTAAGATGAGATTATTTCTTCCATTTTTAAGCTTTAAATCTATGCCCATTTTGGCATGAAATTTTAAAGGATTTTCTAGATTTCCACTTAATAAAGCAATGATTTTTTTAGCAAAAATAAAACAAGAAAGATAGGCTGCCATAGGATTTCCTGGTAAAATCAATACGAAATTTTCACCTTTTCTATAAAGCTTAGTAGGTCTTGCAGGGCGTGCTTTTAATCCTTTAAAAAGCGGAGTAAAGCCTAATTCATCTAAAGCTTTTTCCATAAAATCAGCCTCGCCAACGCTTGCACCTCCTGAAGTGATTAAAAGATCAAAATTTGTATTTTTTAAAGCTTCTTTAGTACTTTTAAAATCATCTTTGATAATACCTAAGTAAAAAGCATTTTGTAACATGGTTAGTAAAGGCAAAGCATTGGCGTTATAAATACTTTCTTCATCGCATTCTTGCCAAGGTTCTTTAAGTTCATTTCCGCTTGAAAAAATGCCTATGTGAATTTTTCTTATGACTTCTATTTTATAAAGCCCTTGAGAAGCAAGTAGGGTGATATGTTTATCATTAAGTTTGGTGCCTTTTTGAAGCAAAGGTTCGCCTTTTTTTAATTCTTCTCCTTTGTAACGATAGGCATTGTATTGTTTAGGAGCTTTTTTAATGATGAGTTTATTTTCTTCTATGTACTCATCTTCTAACATTAAGATAGTATCAGCATTTTTGGGCATTTTAGCCCCTGTCATGATTTTATAACACTCATTTTTAGCAATTGTATAAAAATTTTTATCTCCTGCAAAAATGCTTCCTTTAATTTCTAAAGCCTCATTGATATCAGCATAATTAAAAGCATAGCCATCAAGGGCAGCATTATCAAAACTGGGTAGATTTTTTGTAGCGTATAAATCTTTAGCTAAAATTCTATCTTTTGCTTTTTCAAGGCTGATAAGCTCACTTTCATCTAAGCATGAAATTTGATTTTCTAAGTCTTTTAAGGTTTCAAAGATATTTTTCATTCTTCAAGCCTTGTGATCTTTACACCTAAACCTTTAAATTTTTCTTCTAAATTTTCATAACCCCTGTCAAGATGGTAAATTCTATGGACTTTACTTGTGCCTTTAGCTGCAAGAGCCGCTAAGATAAGAGCTGAAGAAGCACGCAAATCTGTAGCCATAACATCAGCAGCGTTAAGATCTTTTCCGCCTACTATGGTAGCAATATGACCATTGAGTTTAATATCTGCACCCATTCTTAAAAGTTCACTTACGTGCATGAAGCGATTTTCAAATAATCTTTCATCGATAATGCTAGTTCCATTAGCCTTTAAAGCTAGCGCCATAAACTGTGCTTGCATATCGGTTGGAAAGCCTGGATATTCACTTGTCATGATTTCTATAGGTTTAATTTCTTTAGCAGGAAGTAGGGTGATGCTATCTTCTGTAATCAAAGTTTCAAAACCCATTTGATGAAGTTTTGCTAAAACTGCACTAAGGTGAGTGGCGTTAACTTTATCTAAAGTAATTTTAGAATTTGTAATAGCTCCCGCACAAAGATAAGTTCCTGCTTCAATTCTATCAGGTATAACGCTAGATTCTTTAAATTCTAAAAGTTCTCCATCGCTGCCATAAATTTCAAGTTCATCTGTGCCTATGCCTTTGATTTCAAGTCCTGCGTCTTTTAAAACTTCGCAAAGTTGAACTACTTCAGGTTCTTTTGCAACATTTAAGAGTTTGGTTTTGCCCTTAGCTAAAGCTGCTGCCATGATGATGTTTTCACTACCTGTAACCGTGATTTTATCAAAAAGAATTTCATTGCCTTTTAAATTTCCACTAGCTACGACATAGCCTTGTTTGATTTGTATATTTGCCCCCATTTTTTCTAAGGCTAAAAGATGCAAATCAATAGGTCTTTGTCCTATAGCACATCCTCCAGGCAAAGATACTTCACAATGTCCAAAACGAGCAAGCAAAGGCCCTAGAGTAAGTATAGAAGCACGCATTTTACGCACAATGTCATATTTGGCTATGGTTTGATTAAGAGTGTTTGTGTTTAATAAAGCACTATTGTTTTGAAAATTGACCTTAGCTCCTAAATTTTCTAGCAAAGATATAAGAGTTTTTATATCGGCAACATTAGGAACATTGTTGATTTTTACTTCGTTTTTAGCAAGTATGCTTGAAACGATCAAGGGTAGGGCGGAATTTTTTGCCCCGCTTATTGTAACATTTCCGCTTAGATGATTTGTGCCTTCTATTTCTAAATAAGTCATAAAAACAGCCTTGATTTTAAATTTTATAATATATTATACATTTTTTAAGCTTTGTAAAAGTTTATTATTTTTTGATTTTATAGTTATGCTTAATATAGGATTTAATGATATTTATTTTAGGATGCAAAGCCTTTACGGCTTTGCAAAGGAGAATTCTATTTTTTAGGATTAGAATTGATATTTAAGTCCGATATTTCCGCTTAAATAAGTTTCGCTTTCATCATTTACTTTACCACTTAAAAGATGTTTAACACCCGCTGAGAAAGTAAACGCCCATTGATTTTTTATATTAACATCTCCACCAACTATAAATGAGCCATAAGTTTTTTTCTTATCACTTCCATTGATAGTAAATGAAGTAGGGCTTCCTAAAAATCTAGCTGTGTAATCATCTCCTGAAGTGATTATGTATTGCTCGATTTTTGGCATAGCATAAATATAGCTTTCTTTTGAAAGATATTTTCTAAATTCAGCGCCTGCTTCTATACTAGTATCAAAGCTAGATTGTGATTGAACATGTTGAGCGTATGCACCATTTTCATTGTAATCAGGTGTGAAAGAATAATAAAAATTAAGTCCTGCTAAAGGTTTGATATAAAAATCATTTCCCATATCAAATACATAACCATAAGTTCCACTAGCACCTAAGAATTTTCTAGTAAAATCAGATGAATTTATTGTTCCAGCTATAAATCTATCTTGATCAGTCCAGCCAAATTGTGCATAGCCTTTAAAGTCAAATTCGCTATTTCCATAAAGTGTTCTTGAGTATAAACCAAGTTGTAAGTTATCACTTTCTTGATTTACCATGCTAGTTTTAATTTTTGAATCAGCATAAGTTAAATAAGCACCAAGAATAGTATCTTCACCTACTAAGCGATCATAACCTACGCTTACACCATATAAAGCACCGCTTTTACTATCGATGATATTAGCACCACCGATTACATTTGCCCATACATTATTATCATAGCTTCTTGCTCCATAAGCGTATTGAGAATCGCTAGCGATTCCATTTCCTGCTGCAAATTTTAAGCCTTCTAAAGAAGCTACATTTACAGTTGAATAAGGATTGCTAAATTTAGCTAAACGATTTGATATAGCCATATCGTTTGACATATTGATAGCACCAATAGGAGCATTTAGAGCTGAATTTCCTGCATTTGATTGGGCTGCTCTTTCTACATCGTTGATTACTTTACCATTAGCAAAGATATAATCAGCTGTTCCAGCTAATTTACCACCTACATTTGAAGTAGCTAAAGAAGCAAAAATTTGTCCTTTTTGTCCAGCTGCAATGTTGAAATTTGTATCATTTATTTTCTTGTCTAAATTAGCTGTTTTGTTTTTAACGTCTTCGATAAGCGCGTTGTATTCTGCTAAACGATTGTTAAGTTCGCTTAGAGTTTTTTTATCGTCTTCAAGTTTTTTTACAGCTGCATTATAAGTTTCTTGAGCTGTTTTAATTGCTTCTTGTTTACCTTCTTGATTGGCCTTATCAAGCGCAGCTTTAGCAGTATCAACAGCTTGTTGAGATTGAGCAATAGTGCCAGTTTTTTCTGTGTTATATTTTGTTATTTCTCCCTCAATTGATTTTTTATTAGTAAAGAATGTTCCACTTTCTACTTTATTATCAACCTTATAAAGTTTTTCTAATTCGGTTTTTTGCTTTGTAAATTCTGTTTTGATGGCTGCGTTTAATGCATCAAAATCAACTCTACCATTTTTGATGGTAGCAAAATTTCCATTTACATAAAGACTATTGCCTTTTTGAACAAGTTCTGTTGCATAAAGACTGCTTAGATCGGTTGTTGGTGCAATTTCATCAAAATCAGTTATAGTGCCTACTCCACCTGCGTAATTTTGATTCATAAGATTAGAAGAAATATTTACTAATGGATTGTGAAAAACTAAATTTCCTTTGTTGTTACTACTAGTATCTGTAAAGCTTTTACTTGAATTTGCTGCATTTTCAAAGCCTTCTGAAGCACTCATGATATAAAAACCATTGCTAGTTACACGACTTAAATCCAATGCTTCAGCTTCAAATGTTGTATTTTGAGCACTTACTTTTCCATTAACATTAAAATTAGCTTGTCCAAAGTTTGTAACGCTACTATTGGTAAGTTTTAAATCTCCATTGATGGTTAAAGAACCATTAAAGCTTTGATCAAAGAAAGTTCCACTACCTACTTGTATATGTCCGTTGTTTAATTCTACGCCATTTTTAGCATCGATAGTGCTTGCACCATTAGTGGCAATAATATTTGCATCACCTATGGCATCTCCTGTAAAATTTAAGCTGTCTGCCGTAAGATCAAAACTATAGCCATCACCTAAAGATGCTTTTTGATGAGTAGATCCTGTAAATTTTAATCCACCATTTTGATCTTTTCCTGCTTTTATAGTAAGATGTTTGATACTGTTTTCGTCACCTGTAAATTTAGTTTTGCCAAGTTCTGTTTTAATAGTATCACCTGTGTTAAATTCATAGGTGTAATGACTCTTATTGTCTTTATCTTGTGTTAGTTTAGTATCGTTAGTGATATCTTGTGCATAAAGCCCCCCCCCCGTGGGCAACTATAAAACTTGCTGCGATTGCAGAAAGCATGATCGATTTATGATGTTTCATAAATAAACTCCTTTTTTAAAATTTAAATTTGTATGTGTATATTATCATATTATTAAAAGAAAAACAAGTATTATTAACACAAAATGAACATTTTTTTATTGTTGACTTGTTTTTTGTTTATAAATTTGATTTGATTATATTTAGCGTTGTTTTAAATGCAAAAAAGGCTAAAGTTTCATAAAATTTTTAAGTATTTTTTTGCCTTTTTGGGTTAAAACCGCTTCAGGGTGAAATTGCAATCCATAAACGGGATATTTTTTATGTTTAATTGCCATAATGATATTTTCTGAATTATGAGCTAGAATTTTGCATTTTTTAGGCATAGAACTAATGTACAAAGAATGATATAAGCAAATTTTAATTTCTTGTTTAATACCCTTAAAAATAGGATCTTTTTTAAAATAAAGTTTAGAAATTTTACCATGCATGGGGTTTTGCATTTTAGAAACCTTGCCGCCAAAAACTTCAGCTATACACTGATGTCCTAAACATATACCTAAAATTTTTTTATTTTTTTTAAAATATTTGATTGCTTTTAAGCTTAATTTAGATTCCTTAGGAGAATGAGGGCCAGGAGAGATGATAAGATGAGTAAAATCAAGTTTTTCTAGTTCTTTAGCTTTTTTAAAGGCATCATTTTTTATCACTTTGCATTCAAAACCAAGTTCTTTAAGATAATGGATGATGGTATAACTAAAAGAATCATAATTATCTATAAATAAAATTTTCTTCATTGTAATTTTACCTTTTTTAAACCACGCACAGAATTAATGCAATAAATATTTTCCGCTTCAAATAAATCTTGCTTAAATAATGCTTTTTCTTTTATCAAGCCAAGATTGACTAAGAAATTTCTATATACGCCATTTAACATACCGCTTTGAATTTGTGGAGTATAAAATTGAGCGTTTTTTTCTAAGATGAGATTGGTTCTTGAGCCTTCGCAAAGTTCATTTTTTTCGTTAAAAAAAGCTATATCATAACACAAGTTTTTCTGCCATTTGCATGAGTGTTGATTATAAAAAGTACGTAAAGAGCTTTTGTGATAGAGATTATCGCTTTTTGAGTTAATTTTATCATCACTTAAAAGCAAAATATCATTTGAATTTTGTTTTAAGGTGCTTTGTTGGAATTCGTATTTTCCATCTTTGTATAAAATCAGTTTTAAAATTCCTTCCTTATGTGGATTTTTAAAGGGTAGGGGGAAATTGTAAAATAAAGAGTGTTTTTTGTGGAAAATTTTTTCATCAAGTTTAAAAAGTGTAAAATTTTGATATTCTTTATAAGAACTTTTTTGATTTAAAATATTATAAAAATCTTTAAAGATGTTGCGAGTATTAAAATTAAATTTAAGAGCTGAATTTATAAGCCTTAACAAGTGTTCTTTTAAAAATAAAATTTGAGAATTTTTAAAATACATGGTTTCAAAAAGATGAAAATCACAAGAATTTAAGATCGCGCTTTTAAGTTTTAATTCTTCAAATTCATCTTTGAATTTTGAGTCCCAAACCAAACCACTGCCCGTGCTATAAGTATAAATTTCATCTTGTTTTTCTAAGGTGCGTATGGCTACGCTAAATTTGCTTTTATTTTTGTGTATTAAACCTATGGTTCCACAGTAAATACCACGATCTCTTTGTTCTAATTCTTTAATAAATTTAATGCTTTCAAGCTTTGGAGCACCTGTAATAGAACCGCAAGGAAAGAGAGCTTTAAAAATTTGATATAAAGAAATATTTTTTTTAAGTTTACCTTGTACACTTGAAGTCATTTGATGTAAAGTAGGGTGACTTTGAATTTCAAAAAGTTTGGTTTTTAAGCTTTTTTTTGTGATGATTTTTGAAAGATCGTTGCGTAAAAGATCGCAAATCATAACATTTTCACTTAGATTTTTTGTATCATTTTGCAAGAAAATTTTATTTTCTTCATCTTTTATAGGATCTTTATCACGCTTAATCGTGCCTTTCATAGGTTTTGTAAATATTTTTCTTTTTTTGGTTTTGAAGAAAAGTTCAGGAGAGAAGGATAAAATTTCTCTTGTTTCATCTTTTATAAAAGCTTTAAATTCAGTATCTTGTCTAGAAAGCAAAAGTTTAAAAAGTTCAAAAGAATCCATTTTGCTATGAAATTTAAAATTTTGAGTGAGGTTGATTTGATAAACTCTTCCTTTAGAGATCGCCTCTTTAACTTTGATGAAATTTTCTTTGTAATTATCTTGATCTAAAAAATTTACAAATTCAGGAATAAATTTTTCTTCATCGATATCTTCTTTTTGAAATTTTTTTCTTTTTTTAAAAGCAAATACGGACAAATAAGGTTTTTTACTTATGAAATTTTTATCTTGAAAATATCTATATAGCTCATAATCAGCAAGCATTAAAATATAAAAATCATTTTTATATTTTTCTATAAATTTAAAGCATTTTTTATTTTCTTTGTGGCTAAAGGCTTTTAAAGTGTGTTTTAAATCATGGTAAAAATATTTACCAAAAATAGCATAGTTTTCAAGAGTCACTTAATTCCTTTGCAACCTGTGCGGCAAGTTTTAATTTATCATTATCAAAATGAGTGTAAATTCTTGAGGTATTTAAACTTGCATGCCCTAAAGCTTCTTGAACTAAAACTAAATCTTTTTGCTTTTTATAAAGTAGAGTAGCAAAAGTATGACGCAACATGTGAGCACCATTTTTTTGTTTGCGAATTCCTGCACGAAATAAAAGCTGTTCTACTATGCGACTGACATAAGATTGAGTCAGTGGAGTGCCTTTTTTATTGACAAAAAGTAGGGCGTCTTTACTCATGTAATTGATACTTACATTTTTAAGCAAATCGTAAATAAGTTCTTTTTTTATCATTACAACGCGATATTTATTGCCTTTAGCTCTTATTCTTATGATATAAAGATCGTTTTCTTCGCTAATATCACCCATTTTGATATTGATAGCTTCGCTTACCCGTATGCCCGTAAAAATGATGATTTTAATAATAAGTTTATTGCGTATGGTATTGTTTTTAAAATCTGCATTTTCAATAGCATCAAGAAATTTTTTAAGCTCTTCTTCACTCATAAATTCAGGTAATTTCACCCCTTTAGAACCTGCTATACCTGCCCAGTTTTTAAGATTGATATCGAAAATATGTGCTTTTTCATCTTCTTCGTTTTGCTTGTTTAGAAAATCAAAAAAATTAATCACAGCAATACGATAATTTTTTTTGCTTGCATCTGATAAAGCACCTGTTATACTTGCTAAAACTTCTACAATAAGTTCTTCATCAATCTGTTTTAAAGAGTAAAGCTTGTAAAAAATTAAGTACTCAAATACTTTTTTTAAGGGGTTAAAATAAGTATTAACTCCACTTAAACCAGCATTTCTTGCTTTTTTTGCTAGAGCGTCAAGTTCTTCGATGTTCTTTACACCTTTTGTAAGAGCAAAATTAACTTCTGCTAAAGCTTGTGGATTTTTTAACTCTTTGTTAGATAGCGAATTGAGTTTAAATTTTACATATTTTGCTAGCCAAAATAAGAATGATTTTTCAAAATTTTCTTCACAATCTAAAGGGTGTTTCATAAAAACTTTTCCTAATCTAAAATTTTTAGCTTTTTAACTAGAAAAGGTATTTTAGTATTAACTTAGTAAAAAAAAGCTTTTTTAGGAAAAAGTTTGTTTTTATATAACAAGAAAAAAAGATTGAAATATTTTTATTAAATAAATCTTATATCAATCATAAAAAGATATGATAAAAGGTAAAAATATGTAGAATTTATAATTTTGTATTGAAAACTATAATTTTCAAACTTTTTTATATATATCTAGATTATTCTACTTTAATATAGGTTAAACTATCATTTTTGCATACTTTTAGGATTTTACCTTTTGAGTGAAATAAACTTATCCACAAAATATAATGTAAAAAATTGATAATTTTATTTTGTAAATTAAAATTATATTTTACTTTTTTTTGAAAACTATAAAGAATATTTAAAAATTAAATTATTTTATATTATTATCAAAATATACATAAAAATGATAATTTGTGTATTAAATTTTTTAATCCCCTATTCTTGATTAATATTTTTTTGGTTAAAATTTTCTTTAGAAATTTAATACTGATGAAATAGGCAAAAGACTAATGAGAAATAATTTTGTAATTAATATTTCCAAATGGCAAGATACACGTAAACCTTGGTTGATTTTGATCATAGTTACTATAGGACTTACTTGTATAGCGCATTTTTTATTTCAAGAATATCTTTTTATGCAACCTTGCGAACAATGTGTGTATATAAGATTTGATATGCTTGTTATGGCTATAGGTGGTATGATTGCATTAATCAACCCTACAAATAATATTATAAAAATTTTTTCTTATAGCTTAGCTTTTTATGGAATTTGGCTTGGCTTGGAGCATTGTTTAACTTTAAATCATATCCATGAAGTGGTTTATTCTGAAAATCCTTTTGCAGGTGTAGATGGATGTCGTGAAATTCCTATTTATCCATTTAATTTACCTTTGCATGAATGGGCTCCTAGTTGGTTTTTGCCAATAGGAGAATGTGGGATGGATGCTCCTGTGGTTCCAGAACATGCTTATAATCATCTTAATGCTTTTCAAAAATTTTTTATAGGAACTCCACCTGATTTTGAAAATGGGCTTTATAGTAATGGTTGGTATTTGATTCCTAGTTTAAAGTTTATGAATATGGCAATTTGCTGTCTTATAGCATTTTTATGCTGTTTTATTGTGCTTTTTGTAATGTTTATAGCTTATGTTTTAGATAAAAATAAACCTAATACTAAAATTTTTGCATTAGTGATTGTTGCTTTGGTTTTGGTGCTTAAATTTATAGGCGAACCAAAAAATCTAAATCAAAATATAGCTAGTTTAAATCATTTTAAAGGATTGATCATGAGACTTAGCAAAACTCTTTAACTTTGAGATTTATAGAATTACAACTCCATGGGTTAGAACGCAACAGCTGGAATGGCTTTTGATCTTAGCAAAGAAGGTGTAAGTTTTGGAGAATCAAAACCTGAAATTGATGGATTTAATTGGGGTGCTAAGAAGCCTTCTGTTTAAATTCAATTTAGCGGTTTAGGCACGGGGGTTATCAAGCAATGCCTTTTAGTGTGTTGATCAAGCATTCAATCCTAAAAAATAACAATAAGCTCAAAAATAAATTTGGGCTTATTTATTTTTTTTAAATAAAATTATCTTTAAAAATTTTATTTAACCTAAGGATATAATATGCGTAATTTTTTTTGCAAATTTGTTTTAGCTCTTGTATTTTATTCAAGCTTTGCTTTAGCAAATAATAGTTTTATTACTCTTAATCCAAGTTTACCTAACTCTGAGAATAGTGTAATAGAAGCATTTTCTTATAAATGTATACATTGTTATAATCATCATAAATTTGGAACCCTTGAAAAACTGAGAGAAGCTCTTCCAAATTTACATTTTAAACTCTATCCTGTAAGTTTAATGAATGGGGAATTTTCCAAAGAAATGAATGAGCTTTTTGCCTTTGCTCAATACAAAGATGAACAAAATGGTAAAGACGCGAGTTATTCTGATAGTTTATCTCATAAACTTGCTGATGTTTATTTTGTTTCTTATTTTTTAAACAAACAAAGAAATTTTTCAAATTTAGATGAATTTTACGACATAGGTTTAAAGGCTATGAATGTAAATAAAAATGAAGTGTTAAATTTTTTAAGCACCCCAAAAGCTAAAGAAATTTTAAGTGAATTTCAAAGAGCTAATGATATAGCTAAAACCTATGGCACCCCTGCTTTTGTTGTTAATGGAAAATATCAAATTAACCCAAGTGCAATCAATTCAATGCAAGATTTAGAAGATCTAGTTAAAAAATTAAGCAATATAAAATAATAAATTTTTAAGGCAATAAAAATTGCCTTAAAATTATTTTTTGATCATATTTGTATAAGGTCCATAGCGATGTTGGGTTGTAGAAAAGCTATCATCATAAGGTCCTACATCCATATCTAAAGGCTTGACCTTTCTATCTGGAAAGTCTTTATCTCTATTTGCTTTAATAGGACGAGCTTGTGAATTCATGTAAGCTGCTACATCATAAGCATCTTCAAGACTTAAGTCAGGTGCACCTTGAGGCATATTTTCTTTAATATAAGAAGCAGCTTTGATAAGACGATACATTCCAGCTCCTGTATTATAACTATCATTACCCCAAAGTGGTGGATAAAGATAATACGCCCCTGCACTATCCTCATTTTTAAGCCCCAATCCATTTTCTTGATGACAAACGGCGCATTTGTCCATATAAATTGCCTTACCTTTTTTAGGATCAGCTGCTCTTGAGATGAAATCTATCTTCTTAAGTCCCTGCCCTTCTATCTTAGCTCCTACTGGAACCCCTTGAGATAACCATTGCATATAAGTTAGCATGGCTTTCATTTCAGGCGCATCACTAGGCATTCTTTTACCATTCATAGATCGCTCAAAACAGCCATTGATCCTATCTGCTAAGGTAATTACTTTATCTCCCCTAGCATTATATTGTGGAAATCTTGCCCAAATTCCTATAAAACCTGATTGATTTTGTACACTTCCACCATTAGCATGGCAGCTTGAACAAGAAAGATTATTTCCTGCAAATCTTTTTTTAGGATCTTTGGCCTGTGGACCTACATATTTGCTTGTTTCATTAAGAATCTTGTTTCCCAAAATAACCATTTTGCTATATTCTGAATTTTTTGGCATTTTAGTTTCATCTATGGTGCCATCTTCATTTAAAGCCTTAGGTAAATTCCATTTAGCGGTAGGCAGATCAATACCTGTTGCACTTTTTGTTTTTTCTAAATTTGGATCTAAGGCTAAAGCACAACTTCCACATAGCAACAAAGTTAAAACTATAGAAAATTTATTCATCATTTTTCCTCCTTAAAATTGTCTAACTCGAATTCAGTATATAACTTTGCTTTAAAAAAGTCAATAAAAGTTAATAATATTTCAATAAAAAAATTTAAATCCTTAAAACAATATTTATTCGTCTTACAATTAAAACTTTAAAATAAAAATAAAGTTTTTTTGATAAAATTGAAGCTTGCAATATTTTTAGAGGTTGGTTTAATGAAAAATTTAAGCATTCAAGAAAAAAAAGACTTAGACAATTGCGTTTTTCAAAATCTTGGAAGGCAAAATACTTTTACTTTAAGTGCGATTTTTAAAAATTTTTATTTAAAAATTAAAGCATTTATTTATTCTAAATAATACCATTTAAAATCTTTTTTTGTATAGGAAAGATCTTTAAAAGAAGGTGATTGGATAAATAGTTTGCACTCTTTATCCAAATTTTCTATTCCGTATATTTTCATAGCCATTCTTGAGTCATGTCTTGTAAGTTCTATTCCAACGCAAGCTTGATTGTTGATTTTGTAAAGTAAAGTACCACCGTCTTTTTCATTTATATTTAAAATATCCAAATTCTTATTTTTACTCATATCTTTTACATCTTTACTAAAAGAATATCGGAGTTTATAATATATCATAATATCTTGCATGGTATTTTTCAAATTTTGTAAATTTTCATTAATTAAATATCCATTATTTTTATAAAGTTTTAAAAAATCTTCATTAAGAAATTTTTGAAAACTTTCATCTTTAGACAATTTTTGACAAGAATTATAACTGTTTAAAATTCTAACTTGACCAGCTTCTATTAAAAGTTCAAGACATTCTTTATTTTCTTGTGAAAATTGCACTAATTTAACTTCTTGAATCTTAAAATCTTTGTTTGGTTTTTTTTCATAAGCAAAATCATTTAATTTTTCATAAATATTAGCAAAACTTAAAGAATATAAACTAAAAAAAAATAAAATACACTTTTTCATTGAAAAAAATCTTTGTATTTATTTTTTAGAAATTCCACCACTTCTAAAATTTCATCAACTCCTTCTTTGTTAGAATTTTCGAGCACATTATCTATATTATCGATATAAGCTTCTATTGCATTTTCTAATTTTTCTCTTTTAACTCCGGCGTATAAAAGCATAGCTTCTAAAACTATGCTAAGCTCATATTGTAAAGCTTCTAGTTCATTTTTTAAGGTTTTATTATTGTTTTGATTCATTGTTTTCCTTTTTAAGTTCTTTGCTTTTGATTAAATCAATAATTTGAGCCTTAATATGATTATAATTTGTTCCATCTTTAAATGTCGCAAAAAGTCCACCACTGGCATTTTTATGTCCACCACCACCTACCAAATTTTTAGCCATTAAACATACATCTATTTTTCCATTTGCACGAAAACTTAAGGTTTTTCTAGAACTAACATCAATAAAAAAGTCATAATCAGGATTTTTTACTAAAAAATCATTTCCAATAATAGAAGTATTGCCTATATTTGAAGTTAAAATACCTTTATGGCCTTCATATTCTATACTGAAATTTTCTTTTAGTTCACTTAGTTTTTCAACTACAAAATAAGAAATTAAATTGGAAAGAGTATCATCATTTTTTCTGGCAAAATAATCCTTTTTTATAAAATGAGTAGCATTATCGAGTAAAATATTCGCATTTTCTTTTCCTATAAATTTCCAAGCCTTATCAAGCAAGAAAAACATATAATCAATTTGTGATTCTTTAAACATCACGCGATTTATTTCTTTTGCATTGGCAATCAAGCTTAAAAAAACCTTTCCAAGTTCAAAATTTTCATCCTCGCTTAGCCAAATATCAACAGCATTAACCACATCAACAAATTTTGAAAGTTCTAAAATAGGGGTGCAGATTTTAGAGAAAAAATCATAAACGATTTTAGTTGCACATCTTTTAGAATCAAGTAAATACCAAGAATATTTTTGAGCACATTCTTCGCCACTCTGATGATGATCAAGAAGAAAAATTTTAATATTTTTCTCTTTACAAATTTTTTCAAATTCTTCGCATTGATTTAAATTTAAATTTAAATCTGTTATTAGAATAATAGCTTTTCCGAAATTTTTATCTTTTTCTATATCGTCTATAATAGAATTAAAATTTTCATTAATTTCTTTACCATAATTAGAATTATAAAATTTCACATTTTTAAAATAAAAATTTACTACAAATTGACAAGCATAACCATCAAGATCTGTGTGTGAAAGATGATAAATTTTCATTATATTCCTTAAAGTTCTATCCTAATAATACCCTCGGTATTAAAATTTGTATTTTCTGCAATTTCTGCAAAACTTAACACTACTATATTAATGCTAAAATTATAACAAATATCAGCAATGAATTTTCTAAGCTGCGGCTCAACACAAAGTATAAAAGGCTTGATACGACCGTTTGCTACTGCGGCAACTTCAGCCCTTAGAGTATCTACTAAAGTTCCTGTTTGAGCTACACTTAAGGGTAAATGATAGCTCCCATCTCTAAATTGCACATTTTCCATTAAAACTGCAGAGCTAGCAGAATCTAAAATAAAAATATCTAAATTTCCTTTATCATCTAGATACATGTTTGTAATCATCCTAGCTAAAGACGCCCTTACATGCTCGATAATCATATCAAAACTCTTGCTTACTTCAGCTATATCGCTTATAGATTCTAAGATAGTAAGCATATCTTTAATAGGTATGTGGTGTTTAAGTAAGTCTTTAAGAATTTTTTGAATAAGGCTTACAGGTGCAACACCTAAAGCACCTTCTACGATGATTGGATAATCATTTTTAACCTTATCAAGAAGATTTTGCACCTCTTGACGTGTAAGAAGTTCGCTTGCGTGTGCTTTAATAAGTTCGCTCATATGTGTTGAAATAACACTTGCAGGGTCTATTACTATATAGCCATTTAATGTTGCTTCATCTTTTAAATTCGCATCAATCCAAAGTGCATCAGAGTTAAAAGCGGGTTCTTTTGTAGCAATCCCTTCTATCTCTTCTGTGATAAAACCACTATCCATGGCTAAATATTTATCCGGATAAATTTCAGCACTTGCTATAGATACGCCCTTAAGTTTAAAACTATATTCATTTGGTTTAAGTCTTAAATTATCTCTTATTCTTATTTTCGGCATTAAAAATCCTAAACTTTCAGCAATACTTCTTCTCATTGAGCGAATTCTTTCTGTAAGTTCATTTTCAGCAAGTTTAATAAGTCCGTATCCAAGTTCAAGTTCTAAAATTTCAACTTTGAGTATGTCGTTAATCTTGTGCTCTTCTTCTTTGAGAATTTCCTCTTCGCTTTTCTTAGCAGGTGCTGCCATTGTTCCACCTGCTCCACTTTGAGATGTAGCTGCAGCACTTGGTTTGCTTTTTTTAACTGTGGTTATATCAATTTTACCTTCTTTAACCTGCTTGGTAAGATAGCCAAGACTTAAAAAAACTAAAGCCATAAAGCCCAAGGATAAAGTTGGCAAACCAGGCACTAAAGCAAAGATAAAAAGTACAAAACCTACTATTAAAAGTGTGCGATATTCGCTTAAAAGTTGAGTTAAAGTTCCTTCTGCAAAATTTTCCTCATCTTTGCTTGCACGAGTGATAATTATAGCGGTTGCAGTAGAAGTAATAAGCCCTGGAATTTGCGATACAAGTCCATCACCTATGGTTAAAATAGTATAGGTAGAAGCAGCATCGCTTAAAGCCATATCGTGTTGAAAAGATCCTATTAAAAAACCACCTATGATATTTATAATAGTTATGATAATTCCTGCAACAGCATCCCCTTTGATAAATTTAGAAGAACCATCCATTGCACCATAGAAGTTTGCTTCAGCAATAACTTCTTGACGTCTTGCCCTAGCGGTTTGTTCATCAATAAGTCCTGCATTTAAATCTGCGTCAATAGCCATTTGTTTACCTGGCATCGCATCAAGCGTAAATCTTGCTTGTACTTCAGAAACCCTTGTACTACCTTTTGTTACAACCATGAAATTAATCAATACTAAGATACAAAATACGATCACACCAATGACCATATTTCCGCCAACAACAAATTCTCCAAATGCTGCTATAATCTCACTCACGACTTCAGGACCATTTTGCCCTTCGCTTAAAATCATTCTTGTGGTAGCTATATTTAATGAAAGTCTAAATAAAGTAATAATCAAGATTAAAGTTGGAAAAGTTGTTAAATCTGTTGGTTTAGGTATATAAATAGAAATTAAAATAATTAATACTGATAAAGCTATACTTAAAGCTAAGAAAAAGTCCAAAATAGGACTTGGTAAAGGAATTATAATAATAGCTAAAATACAAATTAAAAAACCAACAATAGTTAAGCTTTTAGCTTTTAAAACAGGAGCAATTAAAGGCCCCAAGAAAGGAAAAACTAAATCGACTATTTTATTTTTTGCCATTATTTTTCATAATATCTTCTAAAGTAATAGAATCTAAAAATTCATCTACTTTATTTTGTAAATTTACTAACATAGGCATTAAGGTGCAATTTTCTTCTTTATTATTTGGACAAGTACCACCACTGCATTCAAATACACTAATATCCTTTTTTTCAGCACTATTAACAACTTCTTTTATAGTATATTGACTTGGTTCTTTGATTAAAGCAAAACCACCTTTTGCTCCTTTAAAAGATTTTAACAAACCATCTTTAGCTAAAGTTTGTAAAATTTTAGCTAAAAAACTTTTGGGAATATCAAGCTCTAAAGCTAAAGAATCTACATCTTGAGGTGTTTCTTTTTGAGAAATATAAATTAAAGAAAGTAAAGCGTATTCGCTAGCTTTGGTAAATAGCACAAATTCTCCTTATTATAACTACAGAAATAGCAGTAATTATAATAAATAATTCTTAGAAAAAGACTTAAATTTTGACAAAACCTTCTAAAAAAGATAAATTCAGTTTATTTTTTGCTTTTTAAGATAAAATTACAGTTCTTTAATTTTATTATTCTACCAATTCAGGAGGTCTATCATGGCTTTGGATTCGGCCAAAAAAGCAGAAATAGTTGCGAAATTCGCTAAAAAACCAGGTGATACTGGTTCAACAGAAGTTCAAGTAGCTCTTTTAACTGCAAGAATTGCAGAACTTACAGAACATTTAAAAATCTACAAAAAAGACTTTTCATCAAGATTGGGACTTTTAAAACTTGTAGGTCAAAGAAAAAGACTTCTATCTTATCTTAAAAGAAAAGATTATAATTCTTATAGTAAGTTAATTACCGAATTAAATCTTAGAGATAAATAATTTTTAAGCCCTTTTTATAGGGCTTTTGTCTTTTAAATTTCTTCTTTTGTAATCAGCTTTATATATCAAAAATACAAGAAAATCTTATAAGATTTCCCTTTGTCCTTTGGCATCAGGTTCGCTTAAAATCCCGTTTTGCGTAAGTTGTTCAATAATATTTGCAGAGCGGTTATAGCCGATTTTTAAACGACGTTGTAGATAAGAAATACTTGTTTTTCCATCTTCTAAGATTACTCTTTTAGCTTCTTCATAAAGCTCATCTACTTCCTCATAAAAGCTTTCATTTGTTGTAACACCCACACTTTGCTGATCTTTTAAAAAGCTTTCATCATATTCTACGCTTTGTTGATCCTTTAGAAAATCCACGATTTTTTCTATTTCAAATTCACTTGCAAAAGGCGCATGCAAACGCACTATAGAGCTTGTTCCAGGAGGAGTAAATAAACAATCCCCTCTTCCAAGTAAACTCTCAGCACCCATAGCATCTAAGATAACTTTAGAGTCAATTTTTTGCCCTACTTTATAAGAAATTCTACTTGGTAAATTCGCTTTGATCAGTCCTGTTACAACATCCACAGAAGGTCGTTGTGTAGCTACAATCAAGTGAATCCCGCTTGCTCTTGCCATTTGTGCAAGTCTTCCTATATAAAATTCTACATCTTTACCTGCAGTCATCATTAAATCAGCAAGTTCATCGATAATTACTACAATAAAAGGAAGTTCTTCTCCGCCTAATTCTTTCATTTTTTCATTATAATTTTCTATATTTTTGGTTTTTGCATCGGCCATTAAACGATAGCGTCTTTCCATTTCAGCTACCATATTTGAAAGCGCATTGACTGCTTTTTTTGGATCTGTGATAACAGGAGTTAAAAGATGCGGAATGTCATTATAAATGCTAAATTCAAGCATTTTAGGATCTATCATCATCAAACGCAAAGTTTTAGGAGAGTTGCGATACAAAAGACTTAAAAGCATAGAATTTATCCCTACGCTTTTACCGCTACCTGTAGTTCCTGCAATAAGCAAATGCGGAAGTTTTTTAAGATCGGTTACAAAAGCATTGCCTACTATATCTTTACCCAAAGCTATAGTTAAAGGACTTTTAGCATTTTTAAAAACTTCACTTTGTAAAATTTCTCTTAGATAAATGGTTTGAATTTCATCATTTGGAACTTCTATACCTACAACATCTTTTCCTGGTATTGGAGCTTGAATACGGATTGATTTTGCCATTAAAGCCATAGTTAAATCATCTTGTAAATTTAAAATACGACTTACTTTTACATCTGCACTAGGACGAAATTCAAAAGTAGTCACAACAGGACCAACATAAGTGCTTATAACATCGCCGCCTATTTTAAAACGACGCAACTTTTCAAGAAGATTATAAATTTTTTTATCTATTTCACTTTCATTGATTTCTTGTCTATGCTCTTTTGGATTAGCCAAAAAATCTAATGGCGGCAAGGTGAAATCTTTTGGTTTTTCTACTTCGCCCTGCTCTATTTCACGCAATAAAGCTTGATTAATAGCAATTTCTTTGGCTAAAACTGCTTTTTGAAGTTTAATTTCTTGATCATTTGTTTTTTCATCATCGATTTTAGTTTCTGTATTTTGGATAAAATCTAGTGTATTTTTTTCTTCTATAACTATTTCATTTATATTTTTTATAGGAGTAGGTTCTATATAAGGATGATTTAACTCTTCTACAATGGGAGCAAATTCGAAGATATTGTCTGCTTTATCTGGATTTTTATTTTCATTTATTTTGTTTGATTCTTCTGTTTCTGTTTTGATTGTTTTTGGGCTATTAAAACTATATTTATTCCCTTCTATAATATCGCTTGAATTTATTGCATCATATTCTTCTAATTTTTTAATTTCCTGTTTTACTTTATTTTCTAAAATTTCATTTTGATAGGCTTTGTATTCTTGTTCTAGTTTTTCTTTTTTTATCAAATTCTCTCTAAGTTCAAGCTCTTTTGTAAAAATTTTTGGTTTAACTTCTTGTTTGGAAACTGGAATTTCAATATTTTTACGCTTATAACTTGGTTCATCTAAATTTTTATTTGTATCTATTTGCTTTATATCTTCAAGTTTTTTAGGTTTTAAAAAACGTTCAGGAATCATATCTACCTCTTCTTCTGAAATAAAATTAAAATCTTCATCAAGACTAATGCTCATTTTACTAGCCTTTTGTGCGAAATTTCGCACTTGTTGAGAATACTCATGAACAAAACTTCTTGATTCTTTTAAACTTTGTTTATCAATCTCTATGGTTTCATCTAAAATTTGATTTTTTAGTTTTTCAAAATTTTCCTTAGCTGTGGTAATTGAATTTTTACTTGCATTGATATTACTATCTTTAATTATCTGTTCTAAGTTATTAGTTTTTTCTTTTTTATTTATTTGTAAATTTTCATAAACACTATCTTGCAAAATATTTAATTTTGGAGCCATAGGTTCTGATTTACCTACATCTTCTTTCTCATTTTCTCCACCAAATACACGCATAAGTAAAGATTTGAAAGCTTGCTCTGCTTTTAATAAATAAGTAAAATCTAATTCTATTTTTAAAATTTCTTTTGCAAATTTTGGAAACAATAAAACCAAAGAAAATAGTAAAAGTAAAAGAGCAAAAATTCCACTCCCTGTATGCCCTAAGATTATAGAAAAAAATCCATATACAATTTCTAAAATATATCCAAACTCTCTATAAAAGACAGAAAATAAAAGCAAGGTAGAAAAAAAGGCTAAAGAAAAACCAAAAAGCTCTCTACGCTTAAAATTTTCTATTTTATAATTTTTTCTATAGTAGAGATAATTTAATATAAGCAAAGAAAATGGATAATAATACCCAAATTCTCCAAATAAAAATAAATTAGCCTTGTAAACCCATTCTCCCATACTAGGTGCTAGCATACAAAGACAAAGATAAAAAATAACAAGTGTAGAGCTGGTAAAAATGGCTTCTTTTTTAATATTCTTTCCTTGAAAATAAAATCGAAGCCAAATTATACCATAAAATTTTACATATAATTTAATAAGCTAAGTTGAGATATGGTTGTGCTAGCCTTAAGAGAAGCTTGATATGCAAGTTGGGTTTGCATTAAATTCATCATCGCTTCACCATAATCTACATCAATAACATTTGATTTGATAGATTGTACATTTACGCTTAAAAAAGTAGAACGAGTATTTACATCTTCTATTGTGTTGTGATATGCACCCATAGTTGTATTAAGCTTGCTAATGTGATCTGCTAAGTGATCAAGCCTTTCTAAAGCTCCTTGCATTCCGGTATTTCTTGGATCAGCCGAATTTCCATCGGCTCTCATATTACCACTTAAAACCGCATCTATCATAGTATCTAAATCTTTTATAAGATCAACATTTGGTTCATCTATAACTAAAGCATTATTGGCACTAAAACTAAAATTTGGACCATTCTCTACTTGTGCAGTTGTGCTATAAGGTGGTTGTGGAAAATGTCCACTTTGAGAATCGCTTAAAGAAATTCCTATATTAGTTCCTGAGGATAGCTTATCGGTAACGCTAATGCGACCTTTATAATCCATACTTACATCAACAGTAGCTTGTGAATCTTTCATGAGTTGTTGTAAATTATTATAACCATTTGCATCAACTTTTCCATTTGTAGCTGTTATGCTTTGGGTTGGAATTTTATCTGCTGCAAACATACCTATGATATCATTAATTTGACCATAAGTTATTTCATTTGATGGAGTTACTACTCCACTATTCCCTGTTGTTGGATCAGTGTGCATGATAGGAAAACTTATGGTTTGTTCTGGATTATTAGGATCAGGATAACTTACAGTTGAATTTCCTAAATTTATAGTGACATCATAAGAATTTCCACCTTTGGAATTGACTTTTAAATTTAAAGTAGTGCCATTTAGGCTATCTCCCGCCATTACCTCGCTAAGTTTAGTTGAATCTGTTGCATAAGCATTGCTTCCTTTGATAACTTGAGAAACATTACCATAAACTGTATTACCATTTTTTTCAAAATATACATTATCATAATCTGCACCATTTGCTTTATCTCCAGCCGAATCTGTCATATTACTTTTGATAAAATCAGTTTGAGCTAAGCTAAAACTAAATTCTTGTTCAACCCCGTTTTTTCCTGTTAACTTAATAGTAACTGGACTAGTTGGATTGGTAATATCACCATTTTTCATAGCTTCTTGCATAACAGCATTAGTGACATCATCCATATTAAGGTCATTTTCTTTAACAAATTTCTCCATTGCTTTAAAATCTTCAGTTTTATCCATTTGTGGAGTATAGGCTACGGCATGAAAGTCTAATTTATTATTGCCTTGTTTTAAATCTATGATTTGAATTTGGCCGCTATTATTAATGCTTACTTCTACGACTTTGTTATCGGCGGTATTACCATAAAGTGCTCCAATTTGCTCTAATACATCTTCTATTTTATCATCTGGTTTTACTAAAACTGCACTTTTAAAGCTTGTTCCATCTGGTTTTGTTCCTTGAACATAGAGTGTTGAAGGTGGAAAGTTAAGTTTTCGGTCTTTATCTTCAAAATCTATATCCGGATCTAATTTTCCATCTTTTACATAATTTTGCCCGATAAGCTGTTTCCAAGCAGAATCTCCGTTTAAATATTCTTGTTTATCTTTATCTGCATAGCGATTATCCTTAAAGCTGATATTAGTAGTAATTTGCTTTTTATAGTCTCCATCCGCTTTGAAAAATAAATCCCATCCGGGTATATTATAAGGACTTTCAGTTCCAGCTCCAGTTACTACGTTGATATTATTTTTATCTCCATAATAATTTCCATTAGAATCAAAAGGTTTATTTGCAACTTGTGAGCCTGCAAAAAGATACTGACCATTAACGCTAGTATTTGCAAGCTGAACTATACTTTCTTTTATACGTTCTAATTCTTTTGCTATAGCCTCCCTTGAAGTTTGAGAGTTCCCATCACTTGCAGCTTGAGTTACTTTAACTTTAAAATCTTCAAGAAGTTTAACCATATCTTGCAAAGCTTTCATGCTGTTTTGAGTCATTTCTTGAGCTCTACTTGTTGATTCTTTTACTTGTTCTAATGTTTTAATCTCATATTCAAGACGCGTATTATCTATATAAGTACTTGCATCTTCATATGAATTTTGTATCTTTAAGCCAGAAGCAAGTTGTTGAGATATCTGATATAAAGCACTTTGCCCACCCATGGAATTATTCACACTATTTGTGAAATTAAGTTTATTTGTAATTCTCATTTTTATCCTCGAAAATATTAAAGTTGAAATCTTTTCAAAATTGCTATGATAGCTAAAAGCAATAACTGTTCCAAAAATTTAAATTACATAATTTTATATCGTCTTTTTGAAAATACTTTTTATTTTTAAAGTATTTTTTAGACTAGAAAAGTATAATTTTATCTTTTAAAATATTAAACTAGCCCGAGTGGTGAAACTGGTAGACGCGCCAGACTCAAAATCTGGTAAGGACAACCTTGTGTCGGTTCGAGTCCGACCTCGGGCACCACTTATTTTTGCGGGAATAGCTCAGGGGTAGAGCACAACCTTGCCAAGGTTGGGGTCGCGAGTTCGAATCTCGTTTCCCGCTCCATCGAATAAAAATTATAAAATCTTTTTAATTATAAATTTTCACTTTTTTCTAATACTAAAAAATATTCATTTTCTAGAATTTCAAGTTCCTTTTGTGCTACTTCAAGTTCTTGATAAAGTTTTCCCACGCCTATTTTTTGATATACACTTGGATCGGATAGATCTTGATTTAATTTTGCTATTTTTTGTTCTAAAAAATCTATTTTTTCAGGATGATTTCTTAATATCTCATTTTCTTTATAGCTTAATTTTTTAGAACTTTTTTCTTTTTGATTATTATTTTGCTCTCGGGTTTGAAGTTCTAAAATAAAATTATCAAATTCTTTAATTTCTTTTTCATTTTCAAGATACTCAGTATAAAGAGTATGCAAGATATTTATATATCCATTTTCTTCGAAAGCATAAAGTTTTGTTGCAATTTTATCGACAAAATATCTATCATGTGATACAAGTAAAATAGCCCCTTTAAAACTAAGTAAATATTCTTCTAGTATATTAATTGTAGCTATATCAAGGTCATTAGTTGGTTCGTCTAAAACTAAAATATCATATTCTTTGGTAAAAAGTAAAGCCAAAGCAACACGATTTTTCTCTCCACCGCTTAAAAGAGCAATGCTTTTATCTAAAAATTCTCTAGGAAATAAAAAATTTTTTAAATATCCATAAACATGCATATTTTTACCACGAACTTCAACTCTATCTCCACCATTGGGACAAAAAATTTCAAGCAAGCTTTTATCGGAATTTATCAAGCTTCTAGCTTGATCAAAATATCCTATTTTAAGTTCCCCGCGTTTTATTTCTCCACTATCTTGCTTTAATTCTCCTAGAAGAATTTTTAGCAATGTTGATTTTCCACAACCATTTTTTCCTACAATAGCAATGCGTTCGCCTTGTAAAATACGTGTTGAAAAATTTTTAAAAAGATTTTTATCGTTTACAATTTTACTTATATTTTTAAGTTCAAAAAGCATTTTTTTGCGATTACCTATTTTTTCTCCATTAAAATTTAAAGCTGCTCTTGAAATTTCAAGTTTTAAACGTTTGATTGCTCCAGGATTTTTTTTAGCTTCTTCACGCATTTTAAAAACGCGTTCTTTTCGTCCTTCGTTTCTTTTAAGTCTTGCTTTTACCCCTCTTCTAAGCCATTCTTCTTCGCTTTTTAATTGCTTTAAAAGAATTTCATGACTCTTAACAAGATTTTCTAAAATTTGTGTTTTTTTCTCTAAATAGTTTGCATATCCGCCTTTAAAAACACTAAGTTTGCCCTGCTCTACTTCTACACACTTGTGCGCTATAGCGTCGATAAAATATCTATCATGGGAAATAAAAATCACACACATCTTTGAATTTTTTAGTAATTCTTCCAAAAAGCTTGTCATATATACATCTAAATGATTAGTTGGCTCATCAAGCAATAAAATATCAGGATTTTTTAGTAAAAGTATGCAAAGCCCAACGCGGCGTATCTCTCCGCCACTTAAAGTAGATATAATGCGTTTTTCATACTCAAGCAAACTAAATTCTTTTAAAACACGTATTATTTTAGATTCTATATTCCAAGCATCTTTACTATCAATCAGAGTCATAAGTGTATCTATTTTTTTAAGATAATCTTTATTACTAGGGTCTTCTTCTAGTTTTTTATGCAGTATTTTATATTCTTCTAAAGCATTGTAAATTTCTGCAAGCTCTTGCTTGATAGCTTCTTTTACACTTAAATTTGCATTAAAATCAACGGTTTGTGAAAGCATGGCTATACTTTTGCCATTTTGTCTTATTACTCTACCGCTATCTAAAGGAAGCGTGCCTAAAAGCGTTTTTAAAAAAGTAGATTTTCCTTCTCCATTTTTCCCTATAATGGCAATCTTTTCTCCCTCATTTGCACTAAAATTTGCTTCATTTAAAATTATTTTGTCTCCAAATTTTTTTGAAGCTTCAATTAAATCTATAAGAGCCATTTTTTATCCTTGGCTGAGTTTAAAGCTAAAACTAGAACCATAGCCTAAAGCGCTAGAAATTTCAAGATAACTTTTATGTATATTTAAAATTTTCTTTACTAAAAAAAGTCCTAAGCCAAAAGAATTATCACTTTTGACATCGATTTTATAAAATTTTTTTGTAATCAATTTTAATTTATCTTTTTCTATACCTTTTCCAAAATCTTGTACTACTATTTTTTGATTTTTTGCTATCAAAATTACTTCCTTTTGACTATATTTTAAAGCATTAGAAAGCAAATTTATAATTACTTGTTCGATTAAAAATTCATCAGCCTTAACTTTCGTGCTTTTACCTTGCAATATAACTCTTTCAAAACCTGGGTTTTTAGTGATTTTTTCACACAGAGAAAAAAGATCAAATTCTTGCATTTGCAAGGCTTCGCTATTAAGATTAAAAACAAAATTAAGCTTATGGGTCAAAGCATTAAGTTTAATGCTTTGACGCGAAATTTTTTCTAGCAATTCCTTTTTTAATTTTTTATCTTCCAATTCCTCGTCTTTTAGCATTTCTAAACTAAGATCAATCACGCTTAATGGATTTTTAAGCTCATGAGAAATAGCAGAAATCACACTAGCAAGCTGGGTATTTTTTAAAGTAATTTTATCACTTTGTTTTTTATTTTTTTGGATATTTTTTAAAATTTTATCCTTAGTTTTTAAAAGTTTCTCATTTAGCAAATTAAATTCTTCAAACATTCCTTTTTCTAATATAACAACTTTATAATCCCCTATAGAATCCAAAAAATCCAAAATTTTATTAAAATTTTTCTCTATTCTTCTACCTAACAGCAACATTAAAATAAAAATAAACAGCAAGCATATTCCGAAACCGATTGCTATTTTTATCCAAAAAAGTTTTAAATCTAAAAAACGAGGATAAACAATAATGATATATCTATATCCTTTATAACTAAAACTTTTAGTGAGAATTTTTTTTGAATTGAAATTTAAAATTTCTCCTTCTTTAAGATTAGAAAAAAAATCAGGATTTTTTACAGAACTTATTTTCATATCATTGTTTAGAATAATAAAATCAGCCCTAGTATCTTTAGCAAAATCCTTGATATTAGCATCATTTAAATGCTCTAAGAGAGAAAATTTTAAAACATCGTCAAGGCTTTTGATTTTTTGTTCATATTGTTTTATAAGCAAGAAATTAAGATAAGAGTTAGTAAAAGTATAAAAAATAAACCCAAAAATCAAAGCCAATACAACAAAAAAAATTATAAAAATATTTTTAGTTTTTAGCATAATTTATAGCCAACACCCCTAACACTTATAATATGATCTTTTAGTTTTGGAAATTTATTTCTAAGTCTTGTTAGAGCTATATTGATTGTTTTATCACTTGTAGTATCATCTTTCCAAACACTTTCGCTTAGAAATTGTCTAGCAAGCAAGGTATTTGGATTTTCAAAAAAACATTTTAAAAGTTCATAGTCAAGATTTGAGATTTCTAATTTTTGATTTTTGTAAAAGAATTCATAATTAGCCAAATCTAAAATAAAATCACCAAAAGATAGTTTTTCTTCTTCTTTTTTATGGCGTTTTAAAATTGCTTTAATGCGAAGCAAAAGCTCATTAAAATCAAAAGGTTTGCAAACATAATCATCACAACCACTTTCAAAGCCTTTGAGCAAATCTTGATGCAAGGCCTTGGCTGTAAGAAAAATAACTGCTTCTTTGTATCCTTGCTCTCTTAAATCTTGAATTTTTTCTAAAGAATCTCCACTTGGCAAATTTCTATCGACTATTAAAAGATCGATTTGCTCATTATCAAGCAAATCTTCAACTCCAAAAAAATCCACTAAAGATATAACTTCATAACCACTAGATTTTAACTTTAAAACAAGCAGTTCGTTTAAATCTATATCATCTTCTATAATTAAAATTTTAAATTTCAACATATTGGACAAATACACACACCTCTAGTTGTTTTAGTTCATCTAATACTTCTTTTTGAACTTTTTCATCAATCAAAACAACAGCCAAGGCGTACCCAAAACCGTCTCTACCAAGCCTAAAATCAGCTATGTTGATATTTTTAGCTGCCAAAGCAGAACTGATTTTAGCTATAACTCCTGGTATGTCTTTGTTTTTAAAAATAATCATTTTTCCCTTTGGCTTAAAATCAGTTTTAAAGCCGTTTAATCCAACTATGCGTTGTTCATTTTCATTAAACACTGTTCCTGAAACACTGATATTTGAATTTTCGGTGATAATTTTAACGCCAAGTTTATTATTATAACCACTATTTGGAAGAGTTTCGCAAGATAACTCAACTCCTTTTTCTTTGGCTACAAATTCTGCATTAACATAATTAATTTTCTCTCCTAAAATTCCACCCAAAGCGCCAACAGCTGCAAAGGTTAGCATAGAATTTGCATACTCGCCAATAATTCCTTCAGCCTCTAATTTAATACTTTTTATAGGATTTTTATCAATTTGAACAGCTAAAAAAGCCATTTTAGAAACAAGTTCTATATAAGGAGCTACAAAAGGTGGTAAATCTTCAGTTTTAATTGGTAAATTTAAGGCATTAGGATAAGCCACGCCTCGTGCTGCACTTAATGCTTGCTCACAAGCTTCTCTTGCAATATTGTCTTGACTTTCTAAAGTATTTGCTCCTAGGTGAGAAGTAACTGAAATATTTTCAAAGTCTAAAAGAGGATGATTAGTCGCGGGCTCCTTATCAAACACATCTATACCAAGCCATGCTATTTTACCACTTTTTAAACCTTCATATAAAGCCTCTTCTGTGTATAATCCTCCACGAGCACAATTTATTAATCTTATTCCATCTTTCATTTTTGCAATTTCTTGCTTTCCTATCATACCATTGGTTTCTTTGGTTTTTGGTGTGTGAATGGTAATAAAATCACTTTTTTCTAAAATTTCATCTAAATTTTTTGCTTGCTCCATATCTAAATCTGTAATTTTAGAAGTAGGAATATATGGATCATAGGCTAAAATTTTCATACCAAATGCTTTAGCGCGGATAGCTACTCTTGAGCCTATATTTCCAAAACCTATAACCCCTAGCGTTTTGTTCATCAATTCAATACCATACCATTTTTCTCTTTCCCATTTTCTTTCAATTTTTAAAAAATTATGAGCATTGACAAAGCTTCTAGCTGATGTTAAAAGATGCGCCATTGTGAGTTCAACTGCGGCAATAGTATTTGCGGTTGGGACATTCATCACAATCACTCCTCGTTTGGAACACTCTGGAATATCAACATTATCTACACCCACCCCAGCACGTACGAGTGCTTTTAATTTTTTGGCATGATTTAAGAAATTTACATCTACATCCGTAGAACTTCTAGTAATTGCAACTTCAACATCGCTTAGCATTTGCATAAATTCATCTTTTGGAACTTTTGCAGCTTCTATAAGTTCAACATCCTCAGCTTTTCTTAAAATTTCAAGACCTTTATCTAAAATAGCATCATAAACCATAATCTTTTTTTTCATAGCCAAATTTCCTTTGCTTCTGTATTTATTTTATATTTTTTTAATTCTTTAATAATATCATCTATAAGTTTTTCATTATCTGTATCTAAAAATATTTCTGGACTATCCCCTGCTTTAAGAAGAAAATACTTTACATTGAAAGAATTTAAAGTTTGTCTTAAGCAAAACATAGAATAAATGTCATATTTTCCAATTATAAGTTGATAATATTTGTTTTTTTCCTTAAGTTCACTAGTATCCGCGTTAAAATACAGAGTAAATTTCTCTGCTGCTGGAGTAAAATCTCTTGTAGGCCATTTTGCTAATTCTTCTTGCCATGAAAGTTCTTGATTTTGGGTTTGAATGCTTGGCTGCGTATTTGTATCTTTAGCAAATTGTGGAATAAAATCTGTATTTGCTTTAAACTGCCAAAGCAACGTAAAAACAATAACAAGCAAAATGAGTAATAAAATACTCAAAATGCTTATTGTAATGTATTTCCTCATTAAGCTAGTTGATCTTTAATGATATCACCTAAAGTTACTTTATCATCATTATTGATTTCATTAAGAACTTCTCTTTCTTTCATTCTAGCAAGACTTTTAACACTTAGGCGAATTCTATTTTTCTTTTCATCAATAAAAACTATAGCAGCTTCAATATCGTCGCCAATTTTTAAATTTTCAAACATAGAAGTACTTATATCTTCTTTATGAATTAAAGCATCAACATTTTTACTTAGCTCTACAAAAACACCAAAATCTTTAATATCACGGATAGTGCCTTTCACAATATCACCGACTTTATGAATTTTGGCATATTCTTGAACTGGAGAGCTACTTAATTCTTTTGTACTTAATGATATTTTTTGGTTTTCTTCATCTATTTTGATAATTTTTACCTTGATTTTATCTCCTTGAGAAAATTTGTCTTTGCATTTATCGTTTCTATCCCAAGAAGCATCTTCATTATGCAATAAACCTTCAATACTGCCAAGTTTAACAAACGCACCAAAAGAAGTTACTGAGGTAATTTCTCCTTCAACTACATCTGCAATTTTGTAAGATTTCATAAATTCATCAAAAGGTCTAGAAAGTAAATTTCTTAAAGATACTCTTAAGCGTCTTTCATTTGGATTGATTTCAATTACTTCAACATCAATTTCTTGACCTTTGTTGATATAATCTTTTGGATTTTTAATATTCTTATCCCAAGAAATTTCACTGATATGTAAAAATCCTTCTATGTCATTTCCTAAATCTACAAAAGCACCATAAGGCTCTATATTCGATACTATTACTTTAATGGTATCACCTACATCAAGAGTATCTTTAATTTCATTCCATGGATCAGGTGAAGCTGCTTTTATGGATAAGGATAAATGTTTGCATTCTTTATCATACTTTATAACTTTAACTAGAACTTTATCACCCTCTTTATAAAGTGTTCCAGGATTTACAGGTCCTTTGTAAGAAATTTCGCTGTAATGAACAAGGCCATCAACACCTCCTACATCTACAAACATACCATAAGTGGTAATTTTTTTCACAATACCTTCAATTAAATCTTCTTGTTGTGCTACATTATTGATCAATTCTTTGCGTTTTCTTCTCTCGTCATCTAAAGTTTTTTTACGAGAAACAATGATGCTTTGCTCATCTTTGTCGATTTTAATAATTTTAACTTTAAACGTTTTACCTATAATATTATTTGTTTCTTTGAAGCCATATTGAGATTTTGGTAAGAAAAATTCAACATCATTTTCATCAACAACTATCAATCCGCCTTTATTTTTTCCAACTACTTTTATAGTAAAAATATCATCTTGATTTTCTTGATAGTTTTTAATAAATTCAATAACTTTTTCTTTTCTCAAAGCTTTTTTATGAGAAAGTAAAGATCTGCCACCACGAAAACCTATAACAGCAACTTTAATGCTATCGCCTACATTAAATAATAGCTTAGAATTATCATCTTGTATTTCACTAAGAGCTAAAATACCTTCAGATTTTTTACCTATATCTACATAAACTTCATCATTTTTGATCTCTACAATCACACCCTCTGTTGTAGCCTCTTCTCTTGATTTATCGAAAGCCTCTAAAAGCTGTCCAAAATCTTCCTCTTCAAGATAATCATCTACACCGCCTTGAACTTTTTTGTTCACCTCGCTCATTATGGTCCTTTAAAATAATTTTTAAAAATTGATTGATTTTACCTTATTTTTCTTTAATTAGTGTTAAGTTTTTTTATTTTTATTAATTTTTTTTAAATTTTTGACTTTTTTCTATATTGAAAACATTTTTTAATTAATTTCAAAATTTTCTATTTTGGCGATAACTTTTTGTATGATCCAATCAGGAGTACTAGCACCTGCGCTAATGCCGCAATGTTTTTTATCTAAAAACCATTCTTTTTTTAACTCTTCTTCGGTTTCAATTAGATAGCTATCTTCACAATTGGTCTTTGCAATCAAAAAAAGTTGTTTTGTATTGGCTGAGTTTTTACCTCCTACAACAACCATAACATCACTTTTAAGCGAGAGTTCTTTAATAGCATCTTGATTTTTAAAGGTTGCATCACATATAGTATTAAAAACTCTTACTTCTTTGGCTTTAAGTATTAAAAAATTTACTATCTCCATAAAATGTTCAGGCTTCTTAGTTGTTTGGCTTACTACAGCTATTTTATTAGGAAGTTTTATATTTTGAAGTTCTTTTTTATCCAAAACCACATAAGCTTTTGTACTTACATAACTTTTTACCCCTTTGACCTCAGGATGATTTTCATCTCCAAAAATAACAACTTCATAACCCTCCTTGCTCATTTGTTCACAAATTTGTTGTGGTTTTGTAACAAAAGGACAAGTGGCATCAAAAATTTCTATATCTTTTTTTCTTAATTCTTCTAAATCTTGCTTTGTAATACCATGAGTTCTTATAATAGCTTTTTTTTCATTGCTTAAAGCTTGTATATTTTCTAAAGTTTTGACATTAAAATTTTTTTGCAAACGAGAAATTTCTTCGTTATTATGAATAAGAGGACCTATAGTTGCAGCATCTTTTATTTGTTCTGCTTTTTTAATAGCTCTTTTAACACCAAAACAAAAACCATAATTTTTTGCCAATTCAATAATCAATCCTAGCTCCTAAATTTGATAAAATCTCTATAAAATTTGGAAAAGAAGTTTTTATACAATCACTATCATCAATCTCAATTCCACAAAGCAAACCTAAAATAGCAAAACTCATAGCAATACGGTGATCCCCATAGCTTTTAATTTTTGAAGATTTTAGTTCGCATCCACCTTCTATTTCAAAACCATCATCAAGTTCTCTAGCTTCAACACCACAAAGCTTTAGATTTTCAACCATCACAGCAATCCTATCGCTTTCTTTAACGCGTAATTCTTTAGCATTTATTAAACTAGATTTACCCTTAGCTAAAGCAAAAGCTATAGCCAAACCAGGTGCTTCATCTATCAACCAAGCGATATTATCTTTAACTTTTATACCATTAAGCTTGCTAGACTCCACTCTGATCTCACCAATAGTTTCAAAATCATTTTGAGTTATTGTCATTTCAAGTTTTGCACCCATTTTTTGCAAAATTTTATACGCCTCTATACGAGTAGGATTAAGCAAAATATTTTTTAAAATAATTTGAGATTTAGGCAAAATAATAGCTACTAAAGCAAAATAAAAAGCCGAAGATGGATCATTTGGAATGACTATGTTTTGAGCTTTTAAGGGTTTTTTTAAAGGACTTATTTCAAGACTTAAGCCATTATTACCAACCCTTATTGGAGCTTTCATAGCCTTTAACATGTTTTCACTATGATTTCTACTAAGAGAAATTTCACTAAAAGTGCATATATTATCAGCCCTAAAAGCAGATAAAATCATAGCTGTTTTAACTTGAGCTGAAGAAATTTCGCTTTTATAGTTAAAAGCTTTTAAATTTTGACCTTCTATGCAAAGTGGAGCTAAATTTGCCTCATTTCTTCCATAAATTCTAGCGCCTATTTGAGTAAGTGGTTTGCTTATCCTTCTCATAGGACGATTATTTAAATATTTATCTCCACTTAAAACAAAAAAACCAGGAACTCCTGCTAAAAAGCCTATCATTAAACGCATAGCAGTTCCTGAATTTCCACAGTCTAAAATACAATTTGGAGATAAAATTTCTTTAGGGGGTATAATTTTGACGCAAGAATCTTCTTGTTCAATTTTAGCTCCAAGATTTTTTATAATCTCAAGAGTGTTTAAAGTATCTTGAGCTAAGAGATAATTTTGAGCCTTATTTTCTTCTTGTGTTAAAAGCGAAAATATAGCAAAACGATGAGATATGCTTTTATCTGCTGCTATATTTTCAAGTATAGCATTTATAGGAGTTTGCAATTTGTAAATTTTCATCTTAAATCAAGACCCAAATTTTTAAGAGTATTTAAAATTTTATCCATGCATTCATTTACTTGTTCATCTTCTAAAGTTTTGTTTATATCTCTAAAAGTAAAGCTTATAGTAATACTATAAGTTTCTTTAAGATTTTCATCGCTATAAATATCAACTAAACGAAAATTTTCAAGTATTTCTAAATTCAATTCTTCGATACAGTTTTTAATCTGATTGTATTCAAAACCTTTAGGTATTAATACGCTAAGATCTCTAGTGATAGCTGGGAATTTGGAGTAAGGCTTAGCTATTTTAAAATCTTGCTTGATTAAATCTAGATCAAGTTCACAAATATATGTTTTTGGTAAATCTCTCTCATTTTCTATTTTTAAATGCAAACGGCCTATAAAACCTACTTTAATATCTGATAGATAAACATCTGCTTGTTCATAAGGGCTTAAAATATTATATTTTGATGATTTTAGTTTAAAATCACCTATAATATTTTTAATATCTAAAAGAAAATCATAAAATTGTACCGATTCAGGTTTTGCCTTGTTGGAAATTTTAGCTTCTTCTTTTAAGCCAGAATGGATAAATGCGATACGATTTAATTCTTGATTATTGACATTGAAAACAGCCCCTAGTTCAAAAAGTTTAATAATTTTTTTAGAATTTTTTGCATTTAAACTTGCTGCATTTAACAAATGATTCAAAAGGGTTGTTCTTAGAGTATTAAGTTCTGCTGTAATTGGATTGATTAGTTTTAATTTAACAGAGTCAAAATCCAATCTTTTAAGCTCTTCTTCATTATCCAAAATATAATGTAAGCTTTCAAAATAACCACTAGCTACTGCTCTTTTCCTTAAATTCAAAAACTCAATATAATTTTTATATGTAGAATTTAAACGATTTTTTTCTACAAATTCTAAACCCTTAGAAGCAATATTATCAATACCTATAATTCTTACAACTTCTTCGCAAATATCTGATAAATTTTTAATATCAGGACGATGTAAAGGCGCTTTAACATTTATAAGCCCTTCACCTGAAAGTATGAGCTCAAAACCTAATTTTTTCAATATTTTTAATACTTCATCTTTATCAACATTTTGCCCTATTATATCGCCAATACTTTCAATACTTATTGGTATAATTGGTAATTCTTTGTCGGTTAAAATTTGTTGAGAAGAACTATAAATAACAAGATTTGGGATCCGTTCAAAAATACCAAGTAAAAAATCCATTCCTAAATTTAATTTAGGTTCACTTCCTCTAAAACTTCTATAAAGCATTTTTTCATCTTGATCTTTATGATATATTTTAGCATCTGCAATTACCCATGGATCGGTATAATTAGCCTCAATAATAATTATTTTAGAATCATCTTTACATCTACTTTCATTATTTTGGAAAATTCCGCTAAAGCTTAAAAGTTTATCTTTACAAGATACTTTTGTTTCTCCATGCGCTTGTTTGCTTAAATTAATGGTAAATTCTTCATCTTTTTCAGAAAAACTACTTAAATCATAAGCATTAAAAAGAACACCAGTTGAATGCGTTGCATAATTTAATAAATTTTCTATGGAATTTTTTCCCAAACCTTCAATTTGAGCAAGTCTTAAACTAATCAATAAATTTGTTTGAATTTCTTCTTTTAGTTCTATAGCTCGATAATTATAAAGTCCATTAAGTTCTTTCTCAGCTGCTAAGCGCAAAATTCTACCAATACCTAAAACATTTTCACTTTCTTTAAATGGTTTTGGTTCTTTTAAATTTAAATTTAAAGCTGTGGCTAAATCACGAGCAATACCATAAATACTTAAACAATCACCTCTATTAGGAGTAAGTTCTACTTCTATTAGCTCATCATTAAAAATTTCATAAGTATTTAAAGCTCTCCCAAGTTCTAATTTCCCTATACTCTCATCTAAAAGCATAATTCCTTCATTGATTTTTTCAAAACCCAGTTCTAAACTAGAACAAAGCATACCACAAGAATCCACTCCTCGCAATTTTGCTTCTTTTATTTCCATACCATTTGGCATGATAGCACCTTTAGTTGCAACAGCTACAAATTGTCCTGCATCAACATTTGTAGCACCACAGACAATTTGCAAGGCTTCACTTCCGATATCAACTTGACAAATACTTAATTTATCTGAATTTTCATGTTTAATTTTTTCTTTAACATAACCTACAACAACTTTATCTGGAGCCTTTAAAGCACCAACCCTATCAACTTCTATACCTATAGAGTTTAAAGTTTTAGCTATTTTATCTGAACTTATTTCTTCAAGTTCTAACCAATCATTCAACCAACTTTTAGTAATTATCATCTAAACTGCTCCAATAATCTCAAATCACCTTCAAATAAAGATCTTAAATCTGGAATTTGATGCAAAAGCATTGCAAAACGTTCTACTCCAAGTCCAAAAGCATAACCACTTACATTTTCATAACCAACAAAATTATAAACATTAGGATCAACTATTCCGCATCCTAAAACTTCGAGCCAACCTGTATGTTTACAAACTCTACAACCCTTTCCTTTGCAAAATACACAAGAAATATCAACTTCAGCAGAAGGTTCTGTAAATGGGAAAAAACTTGGACGAAAACGAACTTTCACATCTCCAAACATATAACGCAAAAAATCTTCCAATATACTTTTTAAATTTGCAAAGCTAACCTTTTGCCCTTCTTCCACCACAAGGCCTTCAACTTGATGAAACATGGGAGTATGCGTAATATCAAAATCTCTTCTAAATACAGCACCAGGGGCTATCATCCTAATAGGAGGTTTTTGTGCAAGCATTGTCCGTATTTGCACTGGCGAAGTTTGTGTTCTTAAAAGCCTTTTATCATCAAAATAAAAGGTATCTTGCATATCTCTTGCGGGGTGAGATTTAGGTAAATTTAACGCTTCAAAATTATGGAAGTCATCTTCTATTAAAGGGCCTTTCTCTATGCTAAAATTCAAAGCTATAAAATACTCTATGATTTTATCCATGGTGCTCATAACAGGATGTAAGGCACCTGTTGTAATACTTTCATCAAAATAGTTAAAATTTAAAGCATCCTGTTTCATTCTTTCTTCTAAAGCAAGATTTTCCAAATCTTTAAATTTGGCTAAATAAGCCTCATTAAATATTTCTTTTTGTGTATTTAGTTTAGCAGCAAGTTCTTTTTTTGCTTCACCTTCCAACTCTTTAAGCTTTATAAAACCTTCTGTTAAAATACCTTTTTTTCCAAGAACGGAAATCCTGATAGCTTCTAAATCATTTAAATTTTTACATCTTTGAATTTGTTCTATAAAATTTTGCAATTTTCTTACCTTAAATAAAATATTTCAAGTTCTAATTCTATTAAAAACTATTTTAAATTCAGCATAAAAAACAAACTTTAAGGATATAATTGTATTAAACCAACAATAAAAAAGGATAAATAATGCAAGAAAAAACAATTTTTGAACTCATAGTTGAAGGTAAACTTCCATGCAATAAAGTACTTGAAAGTGACGATTTTCTAGCATTTCATGATATTGCACCCAAAGCGCCTATACATATACTTATAATCCCTAAAAAACATTTTAAAGACTTTCAAGAATTTGATCCTGAACTTATGGCCAAAATGACAAGTTTTATACAAGAGTTAGCTATTCTTTTAGGTGTAGATAAAAGTGGATATCGACTAGTTACAAACTGCGGAAAAAATAGTGGGCAAGAAATTTTTCATTTGCATTTTCATATGCTTGGAGGCTTTGAGTTACCCAAAGAAAAAATAAAAAAAGAAAATCCACAAGCTTTATTCTAATTAAAATGGTAGCTTTACTACCATTTTAATTATTTTGTTAAAGATATTAACAATCCTTCATATAATTTTTGATAAATTTCATCACCACATAACTTTTTAGCTAGTTCTAAACCAAAAAGAATTGCCGTAGCTGGTCCTGCAGAGGTGATAACATTATTATTTACAACTACAGCTTTATTAATACGTTTCCCATTAAGTCCAACTTCGCAACCAGGATAACAAGTAAATTCACCTTCCAACACTCCTGCTTCATTTAAAACTATAGGAGAAGCACAAATTGCAGCAACGATTTTATTTTTGCTATGAAGCTGCTTGATAATATTTAAAATAATATCTGAATTTTTAAGATTTTTCATACCATCAAAACCACCTGCTAAAGCAATAGCATCTAATTTTTCTATATCAATACTTTGCACAGAACAATCTGCTTTTATACTAATGCCATTTGCACCTTTTATCAGCAATTCATTGTCCAATGAAGCTATAATAACATCTAAATTTCCACTTAGCTCTCCTGCACGTTTTAAAACATCTGCAATTCCTATAAATTCAGCTTCTTCAAAACCTTGAGCTAATGGAATTAATACTTTTTTACTCATTTTGTTCTCCTTTTTTATATTTTTTAAATCTTTCTTCTCTTTCTTTGTTTTTTCGCATCATTTGATGATTAAAACCTATAACCAAAACAATCATTAAAAACACAAAAATAACTATTAAAAGAAAATCTAAAATTTTCATAAATACAACCTTGATTTATAAAAATTATAACACAATTTTTATAAATCTTTAGAGAAAATTTAAAAATATTTTTATAAAATTTATTTTTTTAAATAATTTCTCTGAAAAGGTTTAAAAATTGAATCAGAAAAATATAAGAATTTTTGTTTTTTTTGTTATTATTATTTTATGGGGCTATTTTTCTTTCCCAATAGAAATATTAAAAATTCAAGATCCTAGTGGAGTTGTAAGCTATGGCTATACAGAAAATGCAAAGGCTTATTTAAAAAGTTATCTTATTACGCTTTTATTAACTGCTTGTGCTGTTATTATCGGAGTGATTATTGGTTTTGGCTTAGCTATTTTACGCTTCTCTAAATTTAAAACGCTTAATTTTATTATAGATGAATATATAGACATTATACGAGGAACACCAGTAATTTTACAATTGATGATTTTTGCTTTTGTAATTTTTACTTTTTTAGACAATCTGTATGCGGCTATTCTTGCGTTAGGACTTAATAGTTCAGCATATATAGCAGAAATTGTAAGAAGTGGCATTAATAGCGTAGATAAAGGACAAATGGAAGCTACAAGAGCAATGGGACTTGATTACAAAACTTCAATGAAAGAAATTATTCTTCCTCAGGCTACTAAAAATATTCTACCTGCATTAGCTAATGAATTTATTTCTTTATTTAAGGAAACTTCTGTTGTAGGATTTATTAGTGTTATTGATATTACTATGCAAAGTCAAAGCTTACAAGCCGTATTTTACAATCCTAAACCTATTATTTTCACTGGGCTTGTTTATTACGTAAGTGTAAAAATTTTTAGTTATTTTGCAAAAAAACTTGAACTTAGGATGAATAAAAATGATTGAAGTTAAAAATTTACAAAAAAAATATGGAAAATTAGAAGTTTTAAAAAATATTAATACTACAATCTCAAAAGGCGATGTAATAGCTATCATAGGTCCAAGTGGAGGCGGAAAAAGTACATTTTTACGCTGCATCAATCGCTTAGAACTAGCTGATAGTGGGGAAATTTTAATCAATAAACAAAATATACTTGATAAAGAAATTGATATTAATAAGATCAGGCAAAAAGTTAGCATGGTGTTTCAGCATTTTAATCTTTTTGCTAATAAAAATGTTATGGAAAATTTATGTTTAACTCCCATTAAAACAGGAATTTTAAGTCAAGAAGAAGCCATAAAAAAAGCAAAAACACTTCTTGCTAAGGTTGGTTTAGCAGACAAAGAAAATATAATGCCCCATAAGCTCTCTGGCGGACAAAAACAACGCATAGCTATTGCTAGAAGTTTGATGATGAATCCTGATGTTATTTTATTTGATGAGCCTACTTCAGCTCTAGATCCTGAGATGATAGGCGAGGTTCTAAGCATTATGAAAGATGTTGCAAAAGAAGGTTTAACTATGCTTGTGGTAACTCATGAAATGGGCTTTGCTAGAAATGTTGCCAATCGTATATTTTTTATGGATAAAGGAAAAATCGCTGTTGATGCAAGCCCTAAAGAAGTATTTGAAAATCCTAGCAATGAAAGATTGAGAGAATTTTTAAACAAGGTTTTAAATCATTAATTCATAAGCCATTAAGGCTTATGAATTTTAATCCCAACATTCAGCGTTTTTAATCCCAAGTTTGCTAGCATTAAATTTAGGGTCTATACCAGATTTTTGTTGCGTATTAAAATCTTTTAAAACTTTATTTACTATACCACCTAAAAGCAATAAAGATATAATATTTGTCGTTGCCATGAAAGCCATAGTCAAATCAGCCAAATTCCAAGCAAGTTTTAAATTCATTTGTGAACCTATAAAAATCATAGCCACAGCTGTAATTCTAAACAAATTCATTGCAAATTTGGAATTTGTTAAATATTTAACATTAGCTTGAGCATAATAATAATTTCCTATTAAAGAAGTTATTGCAAAAAGAACAATAGCTATAGTAATAAAATGGATTCCAAAGCTACCATAATACTCACGCATAGCTTCTTGAACTAAAGGCATTCCACCATCAATTTTACTTTCTCCAAGTCCTAAATATACCATAGAAAAAAGAACTAAAAATCCAGAACTTGTACAAACAACAACATCAATTAAAACCGAAAAGGCTTGTATAACACCTTGTTTAGCTGGATGACTTGTCAAAGCTGCCGCTGCTGCATTAGGTGCTGAGCCCATACCTGCTTCATTTGAAAAAAGTCCTCTTTTAATCCCTATAACTAAAGCAGAACCAGCAAAACCACCAAAAATAGCTTTAAAATCAAAAGCACTTTGCAAAATCATATGAACCACAGAAGGAATTTTATCAAAATTCATTAAAACAGCAATCACGGCAAGTAAAACATAAGATAAAGCCATGAAAGGAACAATTAAAGAGCTAATTTTACCTATTTTAGTATGGTGAGAAAAAAACATCCATGCACCAAAAATAGTTAAAACAATACCAATAATCATTGGCCAAGAGCTTGATGCAAAATCTACAGCAACATTTGGATTAAACATATCATAATAAACTTTAAAAGATGAAGTCATTGTTTGACTTTGAAGTCCATTAAATCCATAAGCATAAGTAATAATAAGAATAAAAGCAAAAAAAGCTCCAAAAAAATGTGAGCCTAAGGCTTTTTTTATATAATAAGCTGGACCACCTTTAAACCCACCTGTATCATCTTTTGATTTGTAAACTTGAGCTAAGGTACTTTCAGCAAATGCTGAGGCACCACCAAAAAACGCCATAACCCACATCCAAAATAAAGCACCAGCTCCACCTGTGGCCAATGCCAAAGAAATTCCAGCGATATTTCCTATACCAACTCTAGAAGCAGTTGAGATCATCAATGCTTGGAAAGGTGAAATATGTTCTTTAGTGTGTCCTTCGTTTTTTTCTGTAAGAATTTTAAATACAGAATTTAACATACGAAATTGAACAAAGCGAGTTAAAAAGCTGTAATATAACCCACAAATAACAAGCAATATCACCATAATAATATCTGTATTTGGGACAATCTTATGAGCTATAATATCAGACGCTTTATTGGCAAAATCTATCATAATATCTAAATTCATCCAAACTCCTCAAAAAATAATCTAAATTTTACTTTAACATAATTTTTATAAAAAGGACTTTATGATTTTATTTGTTTTAAGTTATTGTGTAAATTTGAAACTTTTAAGAAACAAAATTGCTAAAATTTTGTCTTAAAGCTTCATAAGAGATTATACCAACGCTTGTAGCCAAATTTAAACTTCTTCCATAAGATTTCATAGGTATAGTTATAGCATTTTCCCAATTTAATTGCATTAATTCCATAGGCAAACCATAACTCTCACTTCCAAAAAATAAGAAATCATTTTTTTGAAATTCTACATCAAAATAAGCTTTTTGACTCTTAGTTGTTGCGAAAAAAAAGCGATTTTTATAAATCATATTTTCATTCAAAAATTCTTCAAGATTCTCCCAAATAATGGGTTCTAATTTATCCCAGTAATCAAGCCCTGCTCTTCTAACAGCCTTTTGAGAAATATCAAAAATAGTTGGTTTAACAATATGAAGTTTAAAACCAGCATTAAAGCACATTCTACCTATACTACCTGTATTTTGCGGTATTCTAGGGTGAACTAAAACTATATTAAACATATTTATACTAGAACTCTTTGAATGTTGGGATTTAATTTTACTAAAATTTCATAGTTAATAGTATGAAAAAAATCAGCCCAAATATCAGCATCTTTAAACACGCAAATTTCCTCACCAGAATTTTCACAAGAAAAACTATCCATTGACATCTTTCCAAGCATTGCTTTTCCATTTCCAAGTACTAACTCCCCTTTTCCATTGTAACGGAAAAGACCATCAGCATAACCCAAATCATAAGTTGCTACTTCCATATCCTTTGTGGCAGTAAAAATGCCTCCATATCCTATACTCTGTCCTTTTTGTAAAACCCTTTGACTTAATCTATGAGCATATAAGCTTAAAACTTTTTTTAAATTTAAACCCCCATATCCAAATTGAACAAGTCCAACTCTACAATATTCATCTTCAGGAATTTGCCCTCTAAATAATGCTGCAGAATTATGCGAATGAAATAATAAATTTGAAAAATATTTTTTTACCATCTTTTTAGCTTTTTGAAAATTTTCTTTTTGAACAAAAAAACTTCCATCCATTTCATCTGCACTAGCAAAATGTGTAAATATTCCAGTAAGTTTTAAATCACTACTTCGAATAAGATCTATAGCATGCTCTAAATTTTCTACACAAATTCCATTGCGATGCATGCCTGTATCTATTTTTAGATGTATTTTTATATCTTGCTTGTAATTTTTTACTTGGGAAATATCATTTAAAGCATAAATAAATCGAGAATTTTCATTACCATGAGGACGATGTGATAGTATTAATATATTCTCAAAAAATTCTTCGATTTCTCGAGCTTCTTCTTCACTCTTAACAGCAACAAAAGAAACTCCTAAATTTTTGGCTAATGGAGCTAAAAGCTTAGCTCCATGCCCATATGCATTATCTTTAAAAACGCAAATTAATCTTTGAAAACTCCCTATTTTTTTAGCAATATGCCTTAAATTATATTCATAAGCTTTTTGATCGATTTTTATTAAAGACATTTATTGCTCTGCTAAAATTTTCATTTTACCTTTACTATCTATCTTAACGTATAAAATTTTATCACCTCTAAACTGATAGTTTTTAGTGTAATAATCCTCATAAAATGAAATTCTATACATAGTTTCATTTTTTAAATTCGGATAAGGGCTTACATTAATATCTGAAAATTTAATCCTTTTATCTTCTTTACGAGAAAAAATAGATTTTTTCATGGAAGCAAACTGTTCGAATTTCATTTTATCAAAACGTTTAAATTCTTGCTCATCATAAAAACTTAAATAGGTATTAGTGTCACTATTTGTCCAAGCTAGTTTCCATGTAAAAAGATCAGCCAATAAACTAGCTATTTGATCCTTTTTAGCTCTAATTTTTTCTTTTTCTTCTGTCATAACAAAAACTTTTTTATCTTGTACAACTTGTGCAAATTTCTCCAAATTATTATTAAATAAAGCAATGCACCCTCTTGTTTTAAATTCATCAAGTCTAGAACCATCTAAAGGATAACCATGGATCCAAATACCACCACCTGTTTTTCCTTGTACTTTATCAAGTAAATTTGGATAAGTTGTAGCAAAAGCAAAGGGACCATAATAAGGATTACCTGGATTAAACTTACGGCCTAACTCATAAAAACCTACTGGCGTTTTCAAATCTCCTTCTATTTTTTTATCGCCCATTAATCCAGTTATTATTTCTTTTTGTTCAAAATCTTTTCTTATTTTTCCGTCCTCGTAAGAATAAACACGGAGAATTTTATCTGTTTTATTTGTGAGCACGATAGCAACATTATCATTATAATATCCAAGTGAAATATTTTTATCTCCTATTTCACTTAACCAAAAATCCTTTTGAGTTAATTCTTTTTCAATCGCTGCACCAACAGCATCTAATCCTTGATTAAGATAAATTTTAACAAGATCTGAGGCATGCAACATCAATGAAGAAAGTGTAATTAATAAAGCAAGTCGTTTTAACAATGTTTTTCCTTAGGTATTTCAAAATTTTTTAAGTCAAAAATGTTTATGATTATAATATTTTTTTTCTTAAAAAACATTTTAACAATATAAGCTTATTGCACAATGTAACTTTATAAATCATATATTTTTTAAAAAGAGTTGTTTATAAATAATACAAATTTTTATTATATTTAAGAATATTTTTAGATATTTTTTATATATTTATTAACCAGAAAAAACATTAATAAAACAAGGTTATAGTTTATTTAAAATTTTACTTTATAAGGTTTAAAATTTATATTTATTAAAGTGAAATACTTTAATAAATATTTAATATTATAAAAATAAGGATACAATATGAAAAAGATTCTTCTCTTAGGTGCTATTTTTACTGTAAATCTTTGGGCTGTTAATGGCATAGAGATAAAAAATGCCTTTGTAAAACAAACTCCACCTCATGCGCAAAATAGTGCTATTTTTCTCACCATTTTTAATAACACCGATAAGGATATTGCTCTAATAAGCGCCAAAAGCGATATCAGTGAAGTTAGTGAACTGCATACACATATACATAAAGATGGAAAAATAATGATGCAAAAAATTCCTGAAATTATTATAAAAGCTCATTCAAGCACAGATCTTAAATCAGGAGGTTACCATATAATGCTTTTAAAACTAAAAAAACCTATTATTAAAGACACAAAGGTAAATTTAGATTTAAAATTTAATAATCACAAAACCATAGAGTTAAAAAATATTGATTCTAAAGAATTTTAATTAATGAGAAAAATTATTTTTATCCTAGCTTTTTCTTTTGTTATTGTTATTTTATATATTATTTTTGATTTTTATACAATAAAAGATTCTCAAAAAATAACAAAAGCTGATTTTTCTGCCCCATTAACTTGTGATCTTAATGTTAAAGACTGCACATATAGTTTTAACAATAAAGAAGTCTTAATTTCCCTAAATCCCAAACCCTTACAATCTTTAGATGTTACAAATCTAAAGATTGTAAATCTAGGAAATTATAATAATTTAGGAATTAAAATTTATGGATTAAATATGTATATGGGTGAAATTAAGCCTAAAATACATCAATTAAATTCAACAGACTATGAAAGCAAAATAGTTCTTGCTGCTTGCGTTTTAGACACTATGCATTTTAGGGTAGAATTTATGGATAATAATAAACCTATAGGGTTTTATTTTGATTTTGAGCTAAAAAAATGAAAAAAAATATTATTTTGTTTATAGTTATAGTTGCCATTATTTTAGGTGTAATATTTTTTCTTAAAAATCATCAAAATTCTTATGATTTTATCTTAAAATCAGATTTAAAAAAGGAAACCACCCTAAAAGATTTTAAAGGAGATAAGCTTATTATCTATTTTGGATACACTTATTGCCCCGATGTTTGTCCAGCAACTCTTAGTTTAGTAGGCAAAGCCTTAAAGCAAATCAATAATCCTAAGGCCCACCTTCTTTTTATTTCTTTAGATCCAAATAGAGATAATAACTTAAGTAATACAAACGAATGGTTACGATACTTTTACCCAAAAGCAGATGCTTTAATTGCAAAAGATGAAAAAACTCTTCAAAAAATAACAAAACAATATAATATTCAATATCAAAAAATAGATCTAAACGATTCTTTTATGGGTTATTCTATAGCACATAGTAATATGCTTTATCTTATTGATGAAAAAGGTCATTTTTATAAAGAAATTAGCGATTTAAATCCACAAGAAATTTTAAGAGAACTTAGAATTTTTCTAAATTCTCAATAATTATACTTAAGCAAAAAGATCGGTTGAGAGGTATCTTTCAGCCGTATCATTTAGCATAGTTAAAATTCTTTTATCTGGGAATTTCTTTGCTAACATACTTGCGGCAAATACATTCGCTCCACTTGATATACCTACCATTAAACCACTTTTAGCAAGTTCTTTAGCTGTATTTATAGCATCTTCGTTACTTACCGTGATCATTTCATCTATAACTTCTTTATTTAAAATAGCAGGTATAAAATTCGCCCCTATTCCTTGTATTTTATGGCTTCCCGCTTCACCTTTGCTAAGCAATGGAGAATTTAGAGGCTCGACTCCAACAATATGTACTTTTTCTAATTTTTCTTTTAGTATTTCCCCAACTCCACTAATAGTACCACCAGTTCCAAAACCAGCTACAAAAATATCAAGTTTATTATCCAAATCTCTTAAAATTTCTAAAGCTGTATTCTTGCGATGCGCATTTTTGTTTGAGATATTTTCAAACTGAGAAACCATAAAAGAATTTGGAGTATTTAATAAAATTTCATTTGCTTTATCAACCGATCCTTTCATTCCTAAATTTGCAGGAGTTAATTCTAATCTAGCACCAAAAAGTGTTATCATTTGTCTTCTTTCTAAGCTCATAGATTCAGGCATTACAGCAATAAATTTAAGTCCCAAATCTGCGCAAATCATAGCCAAAGAAATTCCAGTATTTCCACTAGTTGCTTCAACTATTGTAGTATCTTGATTAATTTTTTTACTATCTAAAGCTTCTTTAATCATTTCAAAAGCTGCTCTATCTTTTATAGAATGACTAGGATTTAAAAATTCACATTTAGCAAAAACATTGATACCAAATTTTTTCAAATGTACAATAGGAGTATTTCCTATAAGTTCACTTATTTTTTCATATACTTTCATAATTTTAATATCCTTTTTTATTTAATAATGATAGTTTTATAAAAGTTTAAAAAAATAAAGTAAATAAAAGATACAAAATATCTGAATTAATCAAGAAAGAAGGCTAGAATTTATCTAGCCGAAGTTTTATTTTTTCTTTTTGCCACTTGCTTTTGCAACAGCTTCTTTAAGGTTTTTACCTACCTTAAATTTTGCAACTCTTGTAGCAGGAACTTTGATTGTTTTTCCTGTACTTGGTACTCTAGCTTCTCTAGCAGCTCTTTCTTGAGTTGAAAAAGTACCAAAACCAATAAAACTGATGCTATCACCTTTAGCTAAAACATCAGTAATAGTAGAAATAACTGCATCAGTAGCAGTAGTAGCGTCTTTTTTTGTTAGCCCAGCTGTTTGAGCAACTAATGAAATGAAATCTGCTTTAGTCATAAAAGCTCCTTTGTTTTAATTGAAACGCCTAATTTTAGCATATTTAAAAAACAATATCAAGTAAAAAACAGCTTTTTTTAAGTTTTTTTCAAAAAACTTTATTATTTTTTCTTATATCTTTCAAATTCTCCGCTATTATCAATTTCATTGCCAATTTTCTCGTATAAATCATAATAAAATTTAACAAATTCTTTACACTTAGGCATAATAGGGAGAAAAATATTATCTTCAATTTCACAAAATCTACTTAAAAACTCTTTTGCATCAAGTCTTAAAGCATAGTGTTTTGCCAATTCATGATAATTTTTTAAAGTTAGTTTTTTAAATTTTTCATAATGCCATAAATCAAAATTTATCTTCAAATTATTATTTTCAAAAATCAATACTTCGCTTTCAAAAAGCAAACTAAGATGAATAAGTCCTTCTGTATAATAAGGTCTAACTTCATCAACCCTTTGCCAAGAAATAAGCCCAATAGCTCTTTTTATAAGTTCATGAAAAACAGGCATAATTAAATCATCTTGTTCATGATAAAAGAAATTTACAAGTCCACCTGTAGTAGCTTTATATTCTTCTATATTTTTAAAAAAACCACTCTGATTCATTGTTTTTTCAGTATCATTAGCAATAAAAAATATATGACCAAATTCATGCCCTATAGTTGATATCTCATAAACCTTTTTCCAAATTTTTTCCTGATAAAATAAAATATTTCTTCCAAAATCCAAAAATTCTTTATCAAAAACCTCACTAGAAATTCTCATAAAAGGCTTTGTTTTAGCATTTTCATATACAAAATTTATGAAAGCAAATATTTTTTTACCCGCCTTAGAACTTACAAACTCATCATTTGGAACGACTTGAGCTGAGAATAAACCTTTAAGTTCAGCACCATAAAATATCATCGGAGTACAAATATAAAGTTGAGTTTTTTCTATATTAGATAAAACTTCTTTTTCTAATTCAAAATCTTCAAGTTCTATATTTTTATAAACATGTTCAAAACTTTCCTTAATTTCACTACCAAATTTCAAAACATCAAAATCATTCTCATCTTCTATTCTTATATCCCATTCTAATGCCACCGCATGAGTATAATTATCTTCATAATATTCTAAAGGATGTCCCACTTGCAAAGGTGATTTTACTTTCATCCAAGCAAATTCAGCTTCTTGCCAAGCTTTTATAACCCTATCTTCATCTTTTTCGCAAAACGCCAATTTTAATTTTTCAAAATATTCTATATAAGCTTTTTCCTCTTCGTTACTAGCAAATATTTTAAGTTGATCAATCATATTTTCAAAAGCAAATTCTAATTTTAAAATTTCATTTTCGAAAAATCTCGCATAAGGAACAAATTTCCATAATTTTCCTATCCTAACTAAAACACCATAACTTCGCTCACAAATTTCTCCTTCTGGAGTTTTTTGATAAAGATGATTTTTACGCAAAAATTCCATTGCATCATCTAAGTTTGGAAATTGTTTAGATAAAATTTTATTATTTTTTTCTATAATTTCTTTAGTCCAAGAAATTTCAAAAATATTCATAATTAAACCTATATTATGTACTCCTTGTATTAAGGACTGATAAAAATTATTTAAAAGCTTTTTCTCTTTTATTTCATTAATTAAATTTTGATGTTCTTTTTCATAAAACTTTCTAACCTCTTCATAGAACTTATGTTTTAACTCTATGATCTTATCTTCTTTAAAATTGTTTTTTTTCCACTCTTGAACTAAATTCTCTTCCTTTAAATCAACCAAACGTCTAAGTATAGCTAGCATAGTTGTTTTATCTTGTTTTAATTCGCTTAAAGAAATCAAAGATCTAAAATACTCACCCACATCTTCTTTGTCTAAAAACTCATATAACGCATTATTTCTTTCTTTGTACTTTCTAACCAATTTAGCTATTTCTTTAAAATTATTCATACTTTTATTCTCCTTTTTAACTTTTTTAATTATAATTCATTTTTTAAAATAAGGAGTAAAAATGAGAGATATGGGAGAACCAAAATTAAAAATTGTAGCCATGCCAAGTGATACAAATCCAGCGGGAAATATTTTTGGTGGATGGATACTTTCACAAATCGATTTAGCAGGAGCTATCGCAGCAAGAGAACTTTCTCCTGAACGCGTTGTAACCATCTCTATGGATAAAGTAGTTTTTAAAGAACCTGTTTTTATAGGCGATATAATTTCTTGTTACTCTAAGGTTGTAAATGTGGGCAACACTTCAATCAGTGTTGAAGTAGAAGTCACAGCTCAAAGAGTGGATTCTCAAGGTTGCACTTCTTGCATTAATGTAACTTCGGCTTTAGTAACTTATGTAAGTGTTACAAGAGATGGAAAGAAAAAGCCTATTAGTGAAGAACTTAAAAGAATTCATGGCTTTTTAAATGCTTAAAGCTTATTTTGTATGATAAAACTTTATCCTTTAAGCTTATCAGCATTTATTTAAACCGCCGCTATTATATTTTTTATCTAGACATTCTTTGAAAAATTCCCCTCTGGTTTTTGGAATTTTTCCTGGATGTTTTTGTAAATACTTATCATAACTAGAAAGTCCCACCAAGGGGTGAAAAAACCTTTCGGCTTTTTCATAATAACACTTAAATTTTTTGAAATTCATCAATCTTAATATACTTAGTTTCTTTAAGAGGAATTTTAATTTTACCTAAACAAATTCCTATACAAGAAATTATAACAAGCAAGGTAGCTATCATAAAGAACACACAAAGAATTGCATTAAGTAAATTTCCAACTTTACTTTGAGTGGCTATTGAAATTTCTTTTTTAATTGTAGAAATTTCTTTTTCATCTTTAGTATTATTTAATTTAAATTCTAAATCTTTAATTTTTTGACTTTGTATGCTAACGGCAGCTACATGACTTATCGCATTTGCTACTTTATTGCCTTCTTCATAAGGCATAATTTTTTGAATTCCTCCATACAGAGTTGCCACCAAGACAAATACCGCAGGTACTAAAGTAACCCAAGTATATCTTGTCTTGCCCATTTTTACAAGTATGGTTGTAGCAAGAAGCAAAGCCATACCCGCAAGCATTTGATTGCTTACGCCAAAAAGAGGCCAAAGTGTATAAATTCCTCCCTTAGGATCAATGGCACCTTGATAAAGAAAATATCCCCAACCTGCAACACTTAAAGCTGTAGCCAAAAGTCCAGCTAGATAATTATATATATTTCCTAAAGGTTTATAAACATTACCCAATATATCTTGCACCATAAAACGACAAGCTCTTGTTCCAGCATCTACTGCTGTTAAAATAAATAAAGCTTCAAACAATATAGCAAAATGATACCAAAAAGCCATCAAATCCACACCACCAAAAAGTTCATGTAAGATCAAAGCTACACCTATAGCAAAAGTCGGAGCCCCACCTTTTCTTGAAAGTATAGTATGCTCTCCTATATTTGTGGTTAAAGTAGTAATTTCTTCAGGAGTAATACTAAATCCCCAACTTGAAATAGTTTGTGCTACATTTACAACATCCGTTCCTATCAAAGCAGAGCTTGAATTTATAGCAAAATAAAGACCTGGATGTAAAATACAAGCACAAATTAAAGCCATAATCGCCACAGCACTTTCAGCAAGCATAGAGCCATATCCAACAGCTAAAGCATGAGTTTCGTTTTCAAGCATTTTAGGAGTAGTTCCACTAGAAATCAAAGCATGAAAACCACTAATAGCTCCACAAGCAATGGTAATAAATAAAAATGGAAACACTCCACCTGCAAATACTGGACCTGTTCCATCAAAATACTGAGTATTTGCTTTTGGCATTTGCAAATCAGGAACAACCAAAACAATAGCTATAGCCATTACCACAATAACACCAATTTTCAAAAAAGTTGAAAGATAATCTCTTGGAGCAAGCAAAAACCACACAGGTAAAACAGAAGCAATAAAACCATAAGCCATCATAACAATTGCCAAAGTTGGAGCTTCTAAAGTAAATATTTTAGCCCAATAAGGATCAGCAGCTATAACGCTACCATAATGAATAGCTAAAATTAAAAGTACAAAACCTATTATAGAGGTTTCCCCTACTCTACCTGGACGGATAAAACGCATATAAATTCCCATAAATATTGCTATAGGAATAGTCATTGCGATAGTAAATAAACCCCATGGGGATTCTGCCAAAGCTTTTACAACCACCATAGCTAAAATGGCAATGATAATAAGCATAATGCCAAAAATCGCCACCATAGCAACTCCACCTGTAAATTTACCCATCTCATCTTTAATCATCTCGCCAAGACTTCTACCTTTTCTACGAGTAGATATAAAAAGAACAACAAAATCATGCACAGCACCTGCTAAAACTCCTCCTACTAAAATCCAAAGCATAGAAGGCAAATATCCCATTTGAGCAGCCAAGATAGGTCCTACTAATGGACCCGCTCCTGCAATAGCAGCAAAATGATGTCCAAATAATACAGCTTTATTTGTAGGTACAAAATCACGCCCATCATTTTCTACAAGCGCTGGTGTTGCACGATTTTTATCAAGTTCTAAAACCTTATAAGCTACAAAACGCCCATAAAATCTATATCCTATCATATAAATACATACAGCAGCGACTACCAAATAAATCGCTGATACACTTTCACCATTTTGTAAAGTCAAATAACCAAAACAAATAGCACCTAAAGTTGCAACAAACAACCATAAAATTTAGTACTTAACTGAGTCATATTTCTCCTAAGAAAATAAAATATTTTCAAAGAATAGCAGATTTATAGATTAAATTGTATAGAAAGATGTTTAGTTTTTTCACATTTTAAAAAAATATACATTTTTTGTTTCTTTAAGTAGTATAAAAACGAAAAGCTTAAAAATAATCTTTAAGCTTTTTTAATCTCTAAATAAAGAGAGAATTTACACTTTCGTTATGATAAACACGACGTATCACTTCAGCAAAAACAGGTGTAACACTTAATACTTTAATATTTGGTAATTGTTCTTTTAAAGGTATGGTATCTGTTACTACAAGCTCATCTAAAGCTCCACTTGCTATTCTCTCATAGGCTTTTCCACTTAAAACTGCATGAGTACAGCAAGCCATAACAGATTTTGCACCTTTTTCTTTTAAAGCTTCTGCGGCTTTAACTATAGTGCCAGCAGTATCAATAATATCATCTACTAAGATAACTTCTTTATCTTTTACATCTCCAATGATATTCATTACTTCGCTTTCATTAGCTTTTTCGCGACGCTTATCAACTATAACTATATCAAGTCCTAAATGCTTTGCAACACTCCTAGCTCTTGCAACACCCCCTATATCTGGACTTCCTATAATAGCATTTTTAAAATGTTTGGCTTTAATGTAATCATTAAAAACTATACTTCCATAAAGATTATCTACTGGAATATCAAAAAAACCCTGAATTTGCCCTGCATGCAAATCTATCGTAGCTACGCGATCAATCCCAGCTGCTTGAATCAAATTAGCCACAAGTTTAGCAGTAATCGGCACTCTAGGATTTGCTTTTCTATCTTGTCTTGCATAACCAAAATAAGGAATAATAGCTGTAATTGAATTTGCACTTGAGCGACGCAAAGCATCTGTAAGAATTAAAAGCTCCATTAAATTATCGTTTGTAGGAGCGCAAGTACTTTGAATAATAAAAACATCCTTTCCGCGTACACTCTCGTCAATTTGAACGCTAATTTCTCCATCGCTAAACCGTTTTACTCCAGCATCACTTAAAGGCAGGGAAAGATATTTAGAAACTTGTCTTGCAAATTCCACATTAGCTGAGCCTGAAAAAATTTTATAACCTCGCATAAAAAACCTTAATCAATAAAATTATGAATTAATACAAAAGATTTTAATAAAAAAAATGTTAAAAACTGCTGTAAATTTAAAAAGCTTATATAAAAATATAAGCTTTTTTAAGAAATGTAAGCTATCTTTTTAGCATAATATCTTACCAACATAGAAAGTGAAAAACATATTATAAAATAAATTCCCGCAACAACACCTATCATCGCTAAAATTTCTTCAAAACTTGTTAGTTTTGCCAATATAGTTTTAGAATTATAAGTAAGTTCAGCTATACCTAAACCCGCTAAATAAGCTGTATCCTTTACAGTGGTTACAATTTGAGATAATAAAGCAGGTATTATTTTTCTAAAAGTTTGTGGTAAAATAATATAAAAAAGAGTAAAAAATTTACCAAAACCTTGAGAATAAGCTGCTTCAAACTGACCTTTTGGTATAGAATTTAATCCACCTCTAATAATTTCAGCCATAACCGAACTCGTATAAAGTGAAAATCCTATAGTGCCCCAAAAAGCTTGAGGAAATTGTCCAAAAAATACAGGTAGAACAAAACAAGCTGCAAGCATCCATAATAATAAAGGAGTATTTCTAAAAATATCTATATAGCAAGCTGCTAAAAATTTACTTAATCTATCCCCATAGTTTTTAGTTATAGCTAAAAAAGTTCCAAAAACAATCGAAATAATACAAGTTGCTAAGGCTATTTTTAATGTCAGAAATAAACCTTGCATTAAAAATTCAATATTTTGTGCATTAAAAACATTTTCCATTAACAACCCTTTATCTCGTTAAATGTGCTTTTTTTATTTTATTTTCATAAGCCTTTGCAAAATAAGCCAAAGGATAACAAATTATAAAATATAAAACTGCTGCAAATATATAAGCTGGCGCATAATTTCCATAATCAGCTGCATAACTATCAGCAGAATGCATTAACTCAGCTCCACCTACAATAAGCAATACAGAGGTATTTTTGATTAAATTTACCATTTGATTTGTCATCGGTGGTAAAATAATTCTAATAGTTTGAGGTACTATAATATAACGCATTTGCTGGATATAAGTAAACCCTTGAGAAGCAGAAGCTTCAAACTGACCTCTTGGTACAGCCAAAATTCCACTTCTAACCACCTCGCTTACATAAGCTCCGTGATAAGCCCCAACACCTAATACACCAATAGTAAATATATCAAGTCTTATACCTAAAACAGGCAAGGCATAAAACAAAAAGAAAATTTGTATTACCAAAGGAACATTTTGAAAAAGCTCTACGTAAATTCTAGTATAGGCTCTGATAATTTTAAATCTACTTGTAGCCATAACTCCACCTATAGTTCCAAAAATTGTAGCTATAAGCAAAGCAAGAATGCTTATATCTAGAGTGTAAATAAAACCATTGATAAAAGCATCTTTATTATCCAAAGCATCTAAAAATTTCCATACCGCAAAAGGGCTTATACTATTTTCATCATATAAACCCCAAGAAGTAAGAATTTGTTTTAAATGTTCAACAAAACCCACACTTTCATTCATATTATAAACCCCATTTTTTCGCTAAAGCATCAATTTCATTTTTATGTTCTTTTACAAAATCATCAACATATTTTGCAAAAGCTGGATCATCTTTTTTGGTTACAATACCATAACTTTGTGGTTCAAAACTATCTGGCAAAATTTCACTTTTATCATCCACATAACCTAACAATATTGATTTGTCTACAGAAAACGCATCAACTCTTTTAGTGTCTAAAGCAGCTTTTATACTTGGATAATCAGGAAATTCACTAAATTTAACTTCAATACCAATTTTTTTAGCAGCTTCGCTTATAGCTTTTTTTGTAGTTGCGGCTTGAACCACTCCAATATTTGCACCTTTCATATCAGCTAAAGATTTATAATTTTTTTCTTTTAAAACTAAAAGCCCTATAGCATCTTGATAATAAGGCTCTGAGAAATTATAAATTCTTTTTCTCTCTGGAGTAATAGTAAAAGTTGCTATCACTGCATCTACGCTACCATTATCAAGCAAAGGACCTCTTGTTTTAGCATTAACTGCAACTAGTTTTATTTTTTTATCATCACATAATATACTTTTAGCTAGCAATTTGGCAACATCTACTTCGAAACCTTTAATTTCACCTGTTGCTTGATCAAGTAAAGCATAATGTGGAACATCATTTTTAACACCAACTATTATTTGTCCTTTAGATTTAATAGACTCAAGTTTACCTTCTGCTGCACTAGCATTGCTAAATGCAACACAAGCACCTAGAGCAAAAACTACCAACTTTAACAAAGATTTTCTAAAAACCATTTTTTCTCCTTTCAATTTTGGTTAATTTTTAAGAATTTTCCCTAAAAAGAGTCGTGCTCTTTCGGTTTTTGGATTTGAGAAAAATTCACTAGGAATATTTTCTTCCACAATAGCACCATCTTCCATAAAAATAATCCTATCTGCTACTTCTTTTGCAAAACCCATTTCGTGTGTAACAACTACCATGGTAGTGTTGCTTTGATGTGAAATTTCTTTCATTACATCTAAAACCTCTTGTATGGTTTCTGGATCAAGGGCTGAAGTAGGTTCATCAAATAAAATATAGGGTTTTTTAGTACAAAGTGATCTTGCTATAGCAACGCGTTGTTGTTGTCCGCCTGAAAGGGTTGCTGGATAAACATTTGCTTTATCTACTAAACCTACGACTTTTAAATACTTAAAAGCTGTTTCTTCGGCTTCTTTTTTAGATTTTTTTTGAAGTTTCATTGGAGCTAAGGTTAAATTTTGCAAAACCGTCATATGTGGATATAAATTAAAATGCTGAAAAACCATTGCACAATATTTTCGACAAATTTCAATTTTATTTTTATGATTTAAAACAAGATTGTTAACTACGACCTCGCCTGAACTAACTTCTTCAAGCCCATTCATGCAACGGATAGTTGTACTTTTTCCACTTCCACTTGGACCTATAATAACAAGTTTCTCACCTTCTTTAACAGAAAGATTGATATTCTTTAGAACATGATGAGTTCCATAGTATTTGTTTACATTTTTTAATTCAATCAAGTTTTTTCCTTTATTTTTAACTAAATATAAAATTAATTAAAATTATTTTATCATTAAATAAAGAAAACTACTTCAAAATGTAACTTATTTTTACTAATAAATTTCTAAAGTGTAACTAATTTATACTTTTTCATAGTAAACACCTCTTGGAGAGAAAATCTTTTTAAAATAAATAGTCTCTGGAATTAAATCAGCATTGCCAACATAAAGCCTTCCTTTATCATTTAAAATTCTATGAAATCTCTCCATAAGTTTTAGTTTTGATTCATGATCAAAATAAATAATCATATTTCTAGAAGCTATAATATCAAATTTTCCCAATCTTGAAAATTTTTCTTCAAAAACATTACAAAGTTCAAATTTACAACTACAAAGCTCATTTTTATTAATAGTATAAAATTTATCTTCGCTTTCTAAAAAAAACCTTTTTTTTTCATTCTCGCTCAATCGCTGCAAAGTTCTTCCTTGATATTTTCCAAGTTTTGCTTTTTCAATCACGCTTGAATTAATATCAATACCTAAAATATACATATCTTTAATAAAATTCTGTGCAGCCAATAATGCTAAAGAATATACTTCTTCTCCACTTGAACAAGGGGCGCTTAGGATATTTACTCTCTTTTCTAAGCTTTTGGCATAATAAATTATTTCTTTCAATTGAGCCAATTCTCTTAAAAAATAAGTTTCACCTATGGTTATAAAATCTAGAGTTTCTTGTTTAAGTTGTCTATTGCTTTTTAATTTTCCCAAAAATTCGGAAAAATTTTTAGTATTAGTCCCTTCAAGAAATTTATTCAACTTTAAAGCTAGTATATTTTTTTTATCAGTTAAATCAATACCGCTTATTTCATTAATAATTTTTATAAATTCATTAAGCTCTAATTCGCTAGGAGTTATTTTTTTTTCCATGCAATTTTCCTTTTGCTAATTCTGATTGATAAAATTTAAAATTTCTTTTTTAATTTCTTTTAGACTCATAGGTTTTAAATGTGGATTTATATCTTTTGCTCTTTTTGGCATACCATAAACGACGCTATCTGCTTCATTCTCACATAAACATCTAACTCCTGTTTTATAAAGATCAAATAGACCTTTTGCGCCATCATCTCCCATGCCCGTTAAAATAATAGCAAGTATTTTATTTGTCTTTGCCAAAGAAACAGCGGAATGAAAAAGCAAATCTACGCTTGGTTTAAAACTTGAAACCATATCTTGCCAAGCGGCTACAATATTTAAATTTCCAGATAAAATAGTATTTTTAGGGCAAATATAAATTTTATTACTTAATATTTCTTTATCGTTTAATAAGCATACTTCACTAAAAGCTTCTTTGTTAAATTGATTTACAAAAGACGGGATAAAATTAGCACTCATATGTTGAGCTATAACTACACAAGTATTTTTTACATCAATATCCTTTAAAAGAAACTTGAGCTGATTAGGACCTCCTGTTGAAGACCCTATAAGTATGAGCTTCATTTTCTTCTCCCTTAATTTTTTAAATAAGTTTGTTTTTCTTGCATTATATAATTTTAATATATAAAGAAAAATAAAACTTATTTTTAAAAAAGAAAAGCTATTTTTATAATTAATTATGATAAGATTAGGTTTTTATTTTTTTATATAGTAATGTAGGAAACCAATGCTTAGGGAAAAAATTTATATTGCTAGTGATCATGCTGGTTTTGAATTAAAAGAAAAAATTTGTCTATTTTTAAAAGAAAAAAATGTAATTTTTAACGATTTAGGAACAAACACTTGCACAAGCTGCGATTATCCTGATTACGCACATTTACTTGCAGAAAAAATAGATAAGCAAAGCTTTGGCATTCTTATTTGCGGAAGTGGAATTGGAATTTCTATTGCAGCAAATCGTCATAAAAATATTCGTTGTGCATTGTGCCATGAAAGCCTAAGTGCAGAGCTTGCAAGAAGACATAATGATGCTAATGTTTTAGCACTTGGCGGAAGACTGATTGGAATTGAATTAGCTATAAATATTATAGAAAAATTCATTCAAACTCCTTTTGAAGAAGGAAGACATATACAAAGAATTCAAAAAATTGAGGTAAAAATATAATGTTTGCAAACTGGCTTGTTTTAACTATATTAATTTGTGCAACTATCTATTTGATTGTAATGTTGTTTTACTATAAAACTCTACTTAATAAAGAAAAAACATCAAAAGATTTTATCAAAAACAATCTTGATGATACTGAAATTGTTATTAGAAAATTACAAATCCAACTTCAAAGAAGTCTTGGAAATATAGATATACTTACAGAAGAACTTAACAAAATCAAAGCAGACCTTACATCTTTAAGAACTAGAAATTCTCAATATCGTTTAGAAAATGACAAACTAAGACAAAGAATTAAAGAATTAGAAGCAAAAATCGAGGCATTATTATGATAAAACTAACACAAGAAGAACAAAAATACCTGCTTGATAGCATTAGAATTATTCCTGATTTTCCAAAAAAAGGAATTATTTTTAGAGATATTACCACTCTGCTAAATAACAAAGAGGCTTTAAATTTTCTACTTAAACATTTAAAAGAACGTTACAAAGATTACAATCTAGACTTCATAGCAGGAACAGAAAGCAGAGGATTTATCTTTGCATCTATGATTTGCGCAAAACTTAATCTTCCTTTTGTGCCTATTAGAAAACCTGGAAAACTCCCTTTTGAAACTTTTAGTTGTGAATATGATCTTGAATATGGTAGTGATAAAGTGGAACTTCACAAAGATGCTTTTAGAAATATTCAAAATGCAAGAGTTTTGCTTGTAGATGACTTAATAGCAACCGGTGGAACAGCTATAGCTTCGTATGAACTCATTCAAAAAGCTGGAGCAAAATGCGTTGAAGCTTGTTTTTTAATGAATCTTAAAGATTTAAATGGAGCAAATAAACTTGAAAAACTTACTTTAGTTTATAGTGTTTTAGAAATTTAAAAATTTTGATAGAAAGGTATAGTTATGGAAGAATTTTTAAAAAATTTACTTTATCAATATAAAGATCTAGCTTATATTATTATTTTTTTATGGTGCATTTTAGAAGGAGAGTTGGCTTTAATTTTAGCAGGTATTTTTGCTCATCAAGGACATGTAAATCTAGGCTTTGTTATATTTATAGCAGGACTTGGTGGTTTTGTAGGCGATCAAATTTATTTCTACATAGGAAGATATAATAAACGCTACATACAAAAAAAATTAAAAGCTCAAAGGCGTAAATTTGCAGTAGCACACCTACTTTTACAACGTTTTGGTTGGCCTATTATTTTTATACAACGCTATATGTATGGCTTTAGAACCATTATACCTATGAGTATAGGAATCACACGTTATAGTGCGAAAAAATTTGCCATTATCAATCTTTTTAGTGCTTGGGTTTGGGCATCAATCACTATACTTTTAGCTTGGTATTTTGGAGAACAAATTTGGAAGATGGTGACTTGGGCTGAAGAGCATTGGTATTATGCAGCTATTATTATTATAGCTTTTTTATCTCTTTTATTATTTGGTTTTAAACAAATGGAAAAAGCTATACTTAAAGACAAAAGGAAAAAATCATGAAATTTGAATTAAATGATAAAAAACTAGATGCTATAAAAGCAGACTTTGAGCTTGTTTTTATACAAGATAAAAATTTAAAAAATTTTAACAAAGAAAAAGATTTTTTTAAACTTAATAATTACAAAGGTGAAGGTGTTTTATTGGACTTAAACAATAAAAAGCTTTATTTAGAGCTTAAAAGTCTTGCTTATGAAGATATAAGATTAAGTCTTTGCACAGCATATAAAACTCTTGAAAAGCTTAATATAAAAAGCGTAAAACTTCCTAGCATAATAGGAGATTGTGTAGTTAGAAGCTTTGCATCTTTAGTTGAAGGCGTGCTTTTTGGAGCTTATAAATTTGATAAATATAAAAGCGAGAAAAAAACAAGTACTTTGGAAAAATTCATTATTTCAAGCGAAGCGTTAAATGGCGAAAAATTTAATAAAGATGAAGCTAGGATAGGTTTAAAGCGTGGAGAAATTTTAGCTAATGCCACAAATTTTACCAAAAATATAGTCAATGAAATTCCTGAAATTTACACCCCTTTAAAAATGGCAGAAGATGCACAAAATTTAGCTAAAGAAAATAAAAACATCACTTGTAAAATTTATGATGAAAAATTTTTAGCCAAAGAAAAAATGAATGCCTTTTTAGCGGTAAATCGTGCCTCGGTACACCCACCACGCCTCATTCATCTAAGCTATAAAGCTAAAAATGCAAAAAAATGTGTTGTATTTGTCGGAAAAGGCTTAACTTACGATAGCGGTGGATTAAGCTTAAAACCAGCTGATTTTATGCTTACAATGAAAGCTGATAAAAGCGGTGCAGCAGCAGCAATGGGAATCATAAAAGCCGTAGCTGAACTTGCTTTAGATTTAGAAGTACATTGTATTTTAGGTGCAACTGAAAATATGATAGGCGGCAATGCTTATAAGCCTGATGATGTATTAATCAGTCGTGAAGGTATAAGCATAGAGGTAAGAAATACAGATGCAGAAGGACGCTTGGTTTTAGCTGATTGTCTTTCTTTTGCACAGGATTTAAAACCTGACTTACTTATCGATATAGCAACTCTTACTGGAGCTTGTGTTGTAGGACTTGGAGAATTTACAAGCGCTATTATGGGAAATAATGAAGAATTGCAAAATGATTTTTATCTAAGCTCTAAAAAAAGCGGAGAATATACTACAATCTTACATTTCAACCCTCACTTAAGAGAACTTATAAAATCAAATATTGCCGATGTTAGCAACACTGCCTCTAGTCGCTATGGAGGCGCAATTACCGCGGGGTTATTTTTAGATAAATTTATACGTAAAGAATACAAAGACAAATGGCTACATCTTGACATAGCAGGACCTGCTTATACAGAAAAATCTTGGGGATATTCTAGTTTTGGCGCAGGTGGTGCTGGGGTTAGAATGTGCGTTAATTATTTAATTCAAATTTTAAGGAAAACTAAATGAGTTTAAGCGTAGGTATAGTAGGACTTCCAAATGTTGGCAAATCAACGACTTTTAATGCTTTAACTAAAGCACAAAATGCCCAAAGCGCAAACTATCCTTTTTGCACCATAGAGCCCAATAAAGCCATGGTTGAAGTTCCTGATTTAAGACTTAATGAACTTGCTAAAATAGTAAAACCTGAAAGAATTATGCATTCTTTAATAGAATTTGTAGATATCGCTGGGCTTGTTAAAGGTGCAAGTAAAGGCGAAGGCTTGGGAAATAAATTTCTTTCAAATATACGTGAAACTGAGGTTATTTTACACATGGTACGTTGTTTTGATGAAGAAAATATCACCCATGTTGAAGGTGGAGTTAATCCTTTACGAGATGTGGAAATTATCAATACAGAGCTTATTTTAGCAGATATTGAACAACTTAGTAAAAAAATAGAAAAACTCACCAAAGAAGCCAAAGCCAACCAAAAGGGTGCTAAAGAAAGTCTCGAACTTGCAAATTCCTTACTTGATCATTTAAACAAAGGCTTAGCTGCAAGCTCTTACCCTGAAAAGGAAAGTGAAATTTATCAAGCCTTAATCAAAGAATTAAGACTGCTTTCCGCTAAAGAAGTGATTTATGGTGCAAATGTTGATGAAAATGGTATTGGTGAAGATAATGATTATGTAAAAGCTTTAAAAGAATATGCTAAAAAAAATGATCATGAAGTTATCAAGCTTTGTGCAAAAATCGAAGAAGAATTAGTAGGATTAAGCGATGAAGAAAGTCATGAATTTTTAGGTTCTCTAGGAGTTAACGAAAGCGGTCTTGATCAAATCATACGTACTGCTTTTGCTAAACTTGGACTGATCAGTTATTTTACCGCTGGTGTAGTTGAAGTGCGTTCTTGGACAATCAAAAAAGGCTGGAAAGCACCAAAAGCAGCAAGTGTGATTCATAATGACTTTGAAAAAGGCTTCATAAAAGCTGAAGTTATTTCTTATGAAGACTATATCCAATACAAAGGTGAAAATGGTGCCAAAGAAGCAGGAAAGCTGCGCCTTGAAGGAAAAGACTATATCGTTTTAGATGGTGATGTAATGCATTTTAGATTCAATGTTTAGGCAAAATAGTCTAAACAATATTTATATTTTTTTAATAAATCCTTGTAAAATTTGAATTTGCTTTTCTACGCTTGCAATAGAACTTGAGCCTTCACTTTGCTTAGAATTTAAAGAAAATTCAAAATTTAAAAGCTTCATAGCTTTTTCATCAAATATAGGATCTATTTTTGAAAGATCTTTAATTTCACTTATATCAATACCTTGTGCTTCAGCTTGTGCAACAACATTTCCCACTATAAAATGTGCTTTTCTAAAAGGAATATTTTTTTCACGCACCAAATAATCTGCCAAATCAGTAGCCAATAAATGACCTTTTTTACAAGCATTAAGCATGTTTTCTTTATTGATTTGTATTTCTTTTAACATTGCATTTAGGATAGTCAAACTATCTTTAGCGGTTTTCACGCTATCAAAAAGTCCTTCTTTATCTTCTTGCATATCTTTATTATACGCCAAAGGCAAAGCTTTCATTATAGTTAAAAGAGAAATCAAATTTCCATAAACACGCCCTGTTTTTCCACGTATAAGCTCACAAATATCAGGATTTTTTTTCTGAGGCATGATAGAACTTCCTGTTGAAAAACTATCACTTATGCTTATAAAAGAAAACTCCGAACTTGAGAATAAGATCATTTCTTCACAAAGTCTTGAAGTGTGTGTAAAAATAACTGCTATATCATAAAGTAAATCAAGAGCAAAATCTCTATCACTCACTCCATCCATAGCATTTGGCATAATATCCTTAAATCCTAAAATTTTAGCACTCAACTCACGATTGGTAACATAGCTTGTTCCTGCACATGCACAAGACCCAAGTGGCGAAAAGTCTGCGAGTTCTAGACTATTTTGCAAACGCTTAATATCTCGCATTAACATAAAAGCATAAGCTAAAATATAAAAAGAAAAACTCACAGGCTGAGCGTGTTGTAAATGTGTAAAACTTGGCATAATAGTTTTTTTATGCACTTTAGCATGTTCAAGCATGGTTTGAATCAATTCTTTTAAAAGCTTTATAAGTTCAATGTGAGATTTTTTGACAAAAAGTTTAAAATCAGTAGCCACTTGATCATTTCTACTTCTTGCGGTATGCAGTCTTCCGCCAATTTCACCGCCTATAATCTCGCTTAAACGCTTTTCTACAGCCATATGAATATCTTCATCTTTAATATCAAAAATAAATTTGCCTTGCTCTATTTCACTTCTAACCTGCTCTAAACCTTTTATAATAGCATCTAATTCTTCTTTTTTTAAAATACCACAACTTTCAAGCATTGTAGCGTGTGCTATAGAACCTTGTATATCTTCATTGAACAAAGTTTTATCTACATTTAAACTTGCATTAAATTTTTTTAAAAGCTCATCGCTTGCACCACTAAAACGTCCTGACCACATTTCATTTTTCATTTAAACACCTTAAATTTTTGGTCCAAATTTACTAAATTCAATACCTTCTTTGACATCTTCATAGCGTTTAAAATTTTGTATAAACATATGTGCTAATTTATCTCTTGTTGCAATATAATCATTTTTATCTGACCAAGTGTTTATAGGATTTAAAAGCATGCTTTCTATACCTTCTAAAGCTTTTGGAATAGCTAAATTAAACACTTCAAAATTTTCAAATTCGCATTTTGCAATACTTCCATTTAAAATAGCATTAATGCAAGCTCTAGTAGCCTTAATACTCATTCTTTTACCCACACCGTAACTTCCACCGCTCCAGCCTGTATTAACAAGATAAACATTAGCTTCATGCTTTTCAATCTTTTCACCAAGCAATCTCGCATAAACCGTTGGATGCAAAGGCATAAAAGGTTCTCCAAAACAAGCTGAAAAAGTTGCTTGAGGCTCTAAAATACCACGCTCAGTTCCAGCTACTTTTGCTGTATAACCACTTAAAAAATAATACATAGCCTGCTCTTTGCTTAGTTTACTCACCGGAGGTAAAATTCCAAAAGCATCTGCACTTAAAAATATAATATTTTTTGGATGACCTGCTTTTAAGCTAGGATCATGATTTTCAATATGCTCTATAGGATAAGAAACTCTTGTATTTTCTGTTTTTGAAGCATCAGCATAATCAACACTCTTATCAGCTCTTAAAACTACATTTTCTAAAAGTGCATTTCTTTTAATGGCACCATAAATTTCAGGCTCATGTTCAGGATCGAGATTGATTGTTTTTGCGTAACAACCACCCTCAAAATTAAATACACCTTCATCATCCCAACCATGTTCATCATCACCTATAAGTTTTCTTTTTGGATCGGTTGAGAGCGTAGTTTTTCCAGTGCCGCTAAGTCCAAAGAAAAGTGCTACATCGCCTTTTTCTCCGACATTTGCACTACAATGCATAGAAAGTTTATTTTCTAGTGGCAACCAATAATTCATCATAGAAAAAATACCTTTTTTCATTTCTCCACCATACCAAGTTCCACCAATAACCGCTATATTTTCTTCAATATCAAAGATTACAAAAACCTCTGAATTTAAACCCTCTTCCTTATAATCCTCATTGATACATTTGCAAGCATTATAAACAATAAAATCTGCTTTGAAATTCTCAAGTTCTTCTTGACTTGGGCGAATAAACATATTTTTAACAAAATGTGCTTGCCATGCGATTTCAGTAACAAATCTTACTGCTTTGCGACTTTGTAAAGAAGCGCCACAAAAAGCATCTTGAATATAAATTTTCTTTCCGCTTAACTCTTGTTTTGCCTTGGCTAAAAGCTTATCAAATAATTCTTTTGTAATAGGCTGATTTACCTTTCCCCAAGCTATATATTTGCTAGATGGATCTTGTTTTACAAAATATTTATCTTTAGGACTTCTACCTGTAAAAATCCCAGTATCCACACAAAAAGTATCATTATCCGTGCTTAAACCTTCATTATTTGCTTTTTCATGAGCATTTAATTCATCATAACTTAAATTATGAAAAATTTCCTTTATATTATCCAAACCTAAATTGTTAAATTTTTTCATTTTTCCCTCACTTTAATTTTTATAAATAGCTAAAACTTCGCCTTCATTAACAGTATCGCCTATTTTAATACAAAGCTCTGAAATAATTCCATCTTTTGGGGCATTAACCTCAATCTCCATTTTCATAGATTCTAAAACCATAATAGCTTGACCTGATTTTACTTCTTCGCCTTCGTTAATATAAATTTTAAAAACATTACCTGAAATACCTGCTAAAACTTCATTTTCAGCATCTACAGATGAAGAAATAATATTTTTATTTTCTTCTACTTTTTTTACACTCTTAACATTAACATCTTTATCAAAACCATAGCTTACTTCTACATGATATTTGTTACCATTTACAGCTACAGTGAATTTGTTTTCATCTGTACTCATAGGTTTTGGCATACTGGCTAATTTGCGTATATTTACCTTTGCCTCTCCTTTTAAAAATGCTATACCTTTTTTCTTGCAAGCTGCTGCAATAAATATATTTTCTTCACTCGTTTCTATACCCTCTTTTTCAAGTAAGGTTTTGGTATAAGCTATACTTTTACTCTCATCTTTATCGGCTATATTGATAGCAAGTTCTGTAGTAGGTTCTAAATTAAGCTGTTTTGAAGCAAGTTCAATAATGTTTGCATCGGGTGCAACTGGAGTTTTTCCAAAATAACCAAGCACCATTTTTCCATAACCTTCTGCGATTTTTTTCCAAGGCCCAAACATAACATTATTAAATGCTTGTTGAAAATAAAATTGAGAAACCGGAGTAACCGAAGTGCCAAATCCACCTTTTTCTACAACTTCTCTCATAGCATGAATGACCTGTGGAAATTTATCTAAAATATTATTATCCCTCATCATTTGTGTATTTGCTGTTAAAGCTCCTCCTGGCATAGGAGAAAAAGGAATAAGCGGATTTGCCATAGTAGCTTCAGGTGGTAAAAAATACTCTTTTAAACAATCTTTTAAAACTTCTTCGTATCTTAAAATTTTTTCTTCTTCAAGTCCGCCTAAATCATAATCTTTGCCTTTTAAAGCATGCATCATGGTTAAAATATCAGGCTGAGACGTTCCGCCACTTACAGGAGCTGCAGCCAAATCGATACCATCGATCCCTGCTTCAAGCGCTGCAAGATAGCAAGCTATACTCACCCCTGCGGTTTCATGCGTATGAAGTCTAATATGTGTATCTTGAGGTAAAATTTTTCTAGCCATTTTAATGGTTTCATAAATTTTATTTGGATTAGAAGTTCCACTTGCATCTTTGAAACAAATACTATGAAAAGGAATTCCTGCTGTTAAAATTTCTTTTAAAATTTTTTCATAAAAAGGCACATCATGAGCACCTTTGCAATTCGGCGGTAAATCCATTAAAGTAATAGCAATTTCATGCTTTAACCCATGTTTCACTATACATTCACCGCTAAATTTTAAATTATTTACATCATTAAGGGCATCAAAATTTCTTATCGTTGTAGTACCGTGTTTTGCAAAAAGTTTTGCATGCAAATCAATAAGTTCACTACTTCCAGTATCTAAAGTAACGGTATTGACTCCTCTTGCCAAAGTTTGAAGATTGGCATCTTTTCCTACAATAGCTCTAAATCTATCCATCATGGTAAAAGCATCTTCATTAAGATAAAAATACAAGCTTTGAAACCTAGCACCACCGCCAAATTCAAAATGTGTAATGCCTGCTTCTTTTGCTGCTTCTACTGCAGGAAAAAAATCATCCATTAAAACCCTAGCCCCATAAATAGACTGAAAACCATCCCTAAAGCTTGTATCCATTACATCGATGAATTTTTTAGCCATTATTTTTCCTTAAAAAATATTTTTTCATTAATTATACAAAAATTTGATAACACATTACCAAAATTATTGCTATAGGCGATATAAAACGAATAAAAAATAGCCAAATCAAGAAAATTTTTCGACTTATAAATTTAGAAAAAATTTTATAAATTTGTTTTATGTTCATAAAAAAACCTACAAATATAGAACATACTATAGCACCAAGTGGAAGTAAAAAATTTGAAGTTAATTTATCCAATAAAGTAAAAAAATCTTTACCAAAAAAACTAAACATAGAAAAAAAATTTAAATTTAACGATAAGATACAACAAATTCCAAAAATAAAAACAAATAAACCTATTAAAAATAGAGCTTTAGCACGAGAAATTTGATAGTTATTAATCATATAAAAAGTTAAAGGCTCTATCATTGAAACAGCTGAAGTAATACCAGCAAAAAAAAGTGCTAAGAAAAAACAAAATGCAAAAATATAGCCTAAAGCCCCAAGTTGATTAAACAAACTCATCAAGGATACAAAAACAATTCCTGCTCCTTGAGTATGCGGATCGGCTCCAAATTCAAAGATAAAAGTAAAAACAATAAGTCCCATAATAAAAGAAATCAATAAATTAATCAAAACGATATACACTGAACTTTTTATAAAATTTGTTTTTTTATCCAAGGCTGATGAATATGTAACTATACAACCTATTCCCAAGCATAAGGTAAAAAATGCAAGCCCTAAAGCTTCAGCAATAGAGCTAAATTTAAAATGTGAAAAATCAGGATAAAATAAATAAAAAAAAGCATTTGCAAAACCTTGCTTAAATCCCATGCAATAAAACAACATAAAAACAAGCATTAAAAATAAGCTAGGCATTATAACAACGTTTAATTTTTCAATCCCTTTGATTAACCCTTTAGATACTATTAACAAAGTAAGAAAAAAAGATAAAGTGAAGAAAAAAACAGAACTTGTCAAATTTGTAGTAATTAAATTCTGAAAATTACTTGCTGCTTCATCTAAAGTTTTAGGAAGATAATAAAGACTAACTACAGTATATTTTAAAACCCATCCCATGATAACTAGATAAAAAGAGAGGACAAAAATACCACCTAACATAAAAACGCCGCCATATCGCCATTTATTGCCATATTTTATGGCAAGATTTGAATAAGCATTTGCAAGATCACTTTTACTTAAACGTCCCATAGCCACCTCAGCCAAAAAAATACTAAATCCTATGGTTAAAGTAAAAAACAAATATAAAAGCACAAAAACAAAACCACCATTTTCTGCGCTTAAAGTTGGAAATTTCCAAGCATTACCCAAACCAATAGCTCCACCAGCAACAGCCAATATAAAACCGATTTTTGAAAAATATGTTCTCATTATTTTTCAAACTCACTTTAAAAAAGCGGCTATCATAACTATAACAACAGCCAAAGGGGAAATAAATCTCAAAAACACATACCAAAGTTCAAAAAATATACCCCTCATATAAGGTTCAAATAAAATTTTTAAAGCTTCTTTTTTCATCACAAATCCCACAAAAATAGCTGCCAAAATTCCACCTAAAGGCATAATAATCTTGCTTGAAACACTATCAAGCAAATCAAAAAAACTCATTCCAAAAAATCCAAATTGAGTACTTTTTAAAGAAGATAAAATACACAACATTCCTAAAATATAAACAACAATTCCGATTAAAATCAAAGCTTTTTTACGGCTCATACCAAAGGTATTAATAAGATAAAAAGCAAAAGGCTCTATCATTGAAACAGCTGAAGTAATACCAGCAAAGATTAAAGAAATAAAAAACGCTGATCCAAAAATACAACCAATCGCTCCAATTTTTTCAAATAAAGTAGCCAAGGAAATAAAAACAAGTCCTGGTCCTTGCTGATTAGGATTGTAACCAAATTCAAAGATAAAAGTAAAAACAACCAAACCCATTAATAAACCAACTAAAAGATTGATAAAAATAATATTTAAAGTACTTGTAATAAAATTAGTTTTATCAGGCAGACTAGCAGAATAAGTAATAATCGTTCCAACGCCCAAAGAAAGACTAAAAAAAGCAAGTCCTAAAGCTTCAAGAACATTTGAAGTGTTGATTTTGGAAAAATCAGGTACAAAAAGAAATTTAACCGCCATCACAAAACCATCTTTGCTAATAGCATAAACAAGCATCAAAATAAGCAAAATAAATAATGAAGGCATCATCCAAACATTTAACTTTTCAATCCCATTCTTAACACCTTTAGAAACAATATAAAAAACACATAAAAAAACCAAAGTAAAACAAATAAACTGACTTAAAAAATCCTCACTTGTAAAAAATCCAAACTGCGCTTTACTTACTTCTAGATCCATAGGCAAATTTCCAGTGATACTTAAAAACACATATTTAACTATCCAACCGATTACCAAGGTATAAAAAGAAACTATTAAAATCGCCCCCACCATAGTAAAACCAACATAAGACCAAGCTTTTTTATTTGAAGGTGCTAATTTTTCATAAGCATTAACAGGATCTTTTTCGCTAATCTTTCCTATGCTAAGCTCAGCTAAAAATATCACAAAACCTACACCCAAAGTAAGAATTATATAAAGTAAGATAAAGGCAGATCCTCCACTTTGACCTACTAGTGTTGGAAATTTCCAAGCATTACCCAAACCCACTGCTGAACCTGCTACCGCTAAAATGAAACCTATTTTTGAAAATTTAGAACTCAATGTTACAACCTTAACTTAAAAATTATTTTAAAATATTATTAAAGCAAAAAAACTTTTAAGCTTTATTGAAAACAATCAAATTTAAATCAAAAATGTGAATTTTTGTAAATTTCAATAAAAATAAAGATACTTTTGGTTATAATTCGGCTTTATTTTTAAGTCTTAAGTAGGGATACGCAAGCCGAACTGATTTAAAAATTTAAAAATATTTTTTATAGAAAGGTTAAAATTAATGAAAAAAGTTCTTTTTTTATTATTAGCATGTGCAGCAGTAGCTTTTGCGGCTGAAACTAATGCTCCAGTAGAGCAAGAAGCTATTAATGTATGGATTAAAGCATTTTCAGTTCTTGCAGCAGGTTTAGGTCTTGGTGTTGCAGCACTTGGTGGTGCTATCGGTATGGGTAATACTGCAGCGGCAACAATTGCAGGAACAGCTAGAAACCCTGGTCTTGGGCCAAAATTAATGACAACTATGTTTATCGCTTTGGCGATGATTGAAGCACAAGTTATCTATGCTCTTGTTATCGCGCTAATAGCACTTTATGCAAATCCTTTTATAGTTTTACAATAAAACTTTCAAAGCCCTTTTTGGGCTTTTTTCCATGCGGTTATGGTGGAATTGGTAGACACGCCATCTTGAGGGGGTGGTGCGCTCCGCGTGTGCGAGTTCAAATCTCGCTAACCGCACCATTATTTAAAATTATAATCATTCAACTTGAAATACTAACTGTTCAAGATCAAATTTCAACTTACAATTTCTTAAAGTTACAAAAAATAAAAAAATATTAAGATTTTTTAAGTATAAAGAGTATAATTCTATCCGTTTTCAAAAACTATCCCTTAAAAAGGATTATTCAATGTTTGTTTTTATACCATATTTACATTTTTTTACTTGCAGGTGAATATTTTACCAAAAGAATTGGTGTTTTAAAGCAAAAATAAGCTAGGACTTTTTTAGATTTTGCTATTACTTTTACTTTACCTTATTTAATTTTTGATAAAGCATATCATTTAAAATTTGATTTTTCATTGATTATTTTTATTGGATTGTTTAGCTGTATATTAGCAGCCTTTTTTGCTATTTTTATTGAAAAAGTTTTTCATTTTTCTAAAGTAACTTTAGTCAGTATGTTTTTGCTTTCTTGTTTTGGAAATAGGTATGCCTATTGTTGCTGGTGTATTTAATGACCCACAATTTAGCTCTGAAGTTATATTTTATGATGCTTTAGCCACAACTTTACCTATATCACTTTTTAGACCTTTTATACTTTCTTTAGGAAATGGAGAAAAAGTCAGTTTGCTTGCTAATATTAAAAAATTCTTAGTTTTACACCTTTTTTAGCTTTGCTTTTTGATTTTTTGTGCAAATTAATTACTTTACCTGAATTTATTCTATCCTATTCGTTTTTTGGTACCTCTGCAACCCCTATTGTGTTTTTTGCTATAGGTTTAGGGCAATTAAAACCTCTTACAAACCTACAATACAATAGTTGTCATCTTTGCTAAAATGATTTTAGCTCCTTTATTTTTTGTATTTTGTTTAAAAATATTTAATTTAGAGTTAAAAAATTCTATCATCGTTGCTATTATAGAAAGTGCAGCTTCTACTATGACCTAGCAGGAGCTATGGTAATGAAAGCTAAGCTAGATAGCAATTTAGCCGTAAGTGCTGTAGCCTTTGGAGTTCTTTTTGCTTTTATTTCTATGCCAATTTTAATTTGGGCTTTGCTATAAGATCAAATTATAAGGCTAAATTTTTAGCTAATTCTTTAACTTTTTTAAGATCAACTTTTCCTGAACCTAGGATAGGAATTTTTTCTATTTGAAAATAATATCTAGGTTTAAAAAGTGTAGGTATATTAGAATTTTTTATAGCCTCACATACTCCTTCAAAAAATTCATTATTACATTCTATGAGTAAAACAATTTGTTCCCCTTTTTTCTCATCTTCTAAAGATGTGGCACAAAATTTAACCACTTCAATATCTATAAATTTGGCAATTTCTTCTTCTATTGCACCTAAAGAAATCATCTCTCCACCAATTTTTGCAAAGCGAGAATAACGATCGACAATATATAAAAAACCATCTTCATCTAAATGCCCTTTATCTCCCGTGTTGTACCATCTTATACCATCAATTTCTTTAATAACTTCATCGGTTTTTTCTTTATCATTAAGATAACCTACCATAACTTGATGACCGCCTATAAGTATGAGTCCATCTTCATTTGTTTTTAGATTTTCATAATTATTTGGATCAACAATACGCACCGCAGTTCCAGGTAGAGGCATTCCTACGCTTCCTTCTTTATTGGCACGATGCATAAGCCAATAATCCGCATCGAAACGATTCGGCAAATTTACACTCACTACAGGTGTGGTTTCTGTAGCTCCATAACCTTCAAAAATGCTTTTTTTAAACTTCATTTCAAAAGCAGTTCTTATCTCATTTTTTAGTTTTTCGGCACCCGATACAACTATTCTTAAACTTTCAAACATTAAAGCATCAAGTTTTTTATTTCTTGCATAAATTCCTAAAAAAGTTGAAGTTCCACACATTATAGTAACATTGTTTTTAGCAACTACCTTAGCAACACCCAAAGCATCAGTTGGATCTGCAAAAGTGATACTTTTAATACCTTCAAGTAAAGGTAAAAACGTAGTTACTGTAAGTCCAAAAGCATGAAAAGGTGGTAAAGATGAAAGAATAACATCATTGTTTCTTGTGCAAAGCACATCAGAAATTTGCGCTATATTGCTTAGAATATTACGGTTATTGAGCATAACACCTTTTGGAGAACCTTCGCTTCCGCTACTAAATAAAATAGCTGCGACGGCAAGATTGTTTTTTGAAGGAGTGAAGATGGTTTTGAGTATAAAACTAGGCATGACACTAACTGCTAACATCATGCTAAAAATTTTAGTTTTTTGCATTTTAAAATCTTCTATAATATCTTCAAAATAAATTAAATGTATATTTGTATCGAAATTTAGATTTATACCTTTATTTGCTAGTTTTTCTAAAAAAGTTTTAGAAGTATAAATTTGTGAAATTTGCGCATTTTTTATAGCTGCTTTTAGAGCTTTTTCTCCAGCAGTGAAATTAAGATTTACTGCAATTTTTTCTGCGATTAAAACAGATAGATTGGTTAAAGAGCTTGCAAAAGAAGCGGGTAGTAAAATTCCTATAGCTTCCTCTTTGGGAGCGTAACTTCCACGCTGAGGATTAATGTTTAATTCTTTGGATTTTCTTCTAATAAAAAAATTAAGAAATAAACTAAGAGTCAACATTTTTCTATAAGAAATATCTCCAGCTAGTGTATCTATAATAGCTATTTGATTTAGATTTTTTTTAGCTATATCTATCCAAGATCTTGCTATGGTATGCATAGCTTCGCATTGTGATTTCCAAGCCATAAAAGAAAGTTCAAAAACTTTAGCTTTAACTTCATCTTTTTTAGAATGCAAAGACATAGCTTTACCAAAAGCTATAGCAATTTTTCTTTTATTTAAAGTGCGGTTTCTTGCTGAAAATTCTTCATCGCTTCTTGAAAAAGCGCTACCCCAAAGCCCTCGTATATAAAAAGGAATAATTTTTCCATCATCTTCGCTTAAACATTCACAAGCTAATTCAAATCCTGCTTTAAATTCATTTAATTGTCCATATCGCGAAAGCGTACCTTCAGGAAATAAGCAAACTAAATTACCTTCTTTGATATACTTTGCTATCAGTTCTAAACTTGTCTTACTTCCCGTGCTTGATACGGGAATAATACCAAATTTATCAAGAAAAATTTTAATATACCATTTAGAATAAATACTTCTTTCCATAACAAAATAAATTTTTCTCGGAATCGCCATTTGCACAACAGCCCAATCAATAAAAGAAATATGATTACCCAAAAGTAAAGCTCCACCTTTTTCTGGTATATTTTCAAAACCTTCTACAAGCAAACGGTATCGTTGTAAAAAAGCTATGCTTAAAAGTATACGTACTAAAGAAAAGGGAAGTTTTAAAAGTATGTAAAAACTTCCTATAAAGGTTACTAAAGTAACAAAATAAAACAAATAAATCGCATTGATTTCAAATTTTGCAAATAAAGTTGCCAAAAATAAAAATCCCAACATGGCAATATTTTGAAAAAAAATATTTCCTGCAAGAATTTGCCCTAATTCATTTTCTTTGGCATGAAATTGGATTAAAGTATTTAAAGGAATGATAAAAAGAGCTCCGCAAAATCCAAAAAAGAAAAATAAAAAACTATAACTTAATAAACTTATAAAATAAGGCATTAAAAAAGCCATTAAAAACATACCCAATACACCAAGTGGAATAAGTCCAAGTTCTATATAATTTTTTGAAAATTTACCAGCTACTAAAGAGCCTAAAATCACTCCTATACCAGAAAAAGCGAGTGAAATTTGCACATAAAAAGTATTTTCTATGAAAAGTTCATTTTTAGCAAAGACGGGAAAGCTGATAAGATAAAGTTGAGATATAGCACAATAAAATGAAATTCCAATTATGCAAAGCCGAATGGTTTTATTTTTAAAAACAAGCTTAAGATTATTTACTAGAAGTTTTCCACGAATATAATCTTTTTTGTTAAAAACTAAATCTTTATTTGTTTGTTTGAGTTTAGGCAAACGCCATGCAAAAAATACTTCGATACAAGAAAATAAAATTAACACAATTCCTAAAGGCGCTACTTCTTTTAAAATTTCATCTGTTTGATTATATGTAGAACTATAAAGACTTTCAAAACTTAAAGAAAATAAAGCCATTCCTGTTAAGATTGCCATAATGCTTACTGCATTAATTACACCATTACCCATAGCAAGAAAGTCTTTTCCTACGAGTTCTTTGATAAAACCGTATTTGCTTGGTGAATAAATCGCTGCTTGTAATCCCATTATAAAAATAAAAACAAAAGCCATCCAAAAAGCACCACTATAGTAACAAATGCAAATTATTAAAGTGAGTACAACATTACAAATTGCTGAAATTTTCATTACAATATTTTTTGGATATTTATCCGCTAAAAAACCTGAAGGAGAAAGCATGAGAATAAAAGGAAGTAAAATCAAAGCATTAACTATAGCATTTAAAAATAATTGCTCACTTCCTTCATAGGCTTTATAAATAGTATTTTGAATAATAATCTTATGTCCTAAATCTACAAAAACATTAATGAATACCATGAGTAAAAAAGGAATCAATCCGAAAATTTTCAAAAAAGATTTTTTTTGCATTATTTAAACCTCGTCAATTAGCACTTATTTTACAAAATAAAAAATTTATCAGTTTTTAGGAAAATTATCTATATTATCTTTTAAAATAATTCCATCGATTTTTAATTTATAAAATTTTTTAAAATTCTCTAATTTATCAACAATCATTAAAACCCTACTATCAAAAACATAAAATTCTGCGACCTTGCTAGCAAATTTTGCAAGTTTTTTATCATTACAAAGCAAAAACTTAGCTCCTAAAGCATTGGCTAAAAATATCTCGTCTTTATTTTGCACTAAAATAGCAAATTCAAAATCATTTTGACTTAAATAAGAAATCAATTTTTCATCATAAACAATACAATAAACTTTATTATCTTTAACTTCTTCAATACTTTCAATAAAAGAAAAATCTAAATTTTTTAATAATTTATGTCCAATAATAAGCATTTTTTTCCTTAGCTCTATTTTTTATTATTTTGCAAATTATACTTATAAAATTGTTACTAAGCAAGATGGCGCAGCGGACGGGGCTCGAACCCGCGACCTCCGCCGTGACAGGGCGGCATTCTAACCAGCTGAACTACCGCTGCATCCAAAGTAAAGAAGTAGAGATTATAAAACCTATTTATGATTTTATAAAATGGTGGTCACTATAAGACTCGAACTTATGACATCCACCTTGTAAGGGTGGCGCTCTACCAACTGAGCTAAGCGACCTATGGATGGCGACCCCTAGAGGATTTGAACCTCTGTTTCCACACAGAGAGAGTGTTGTCCTGGGCCACTAGACGAAAGGGTCATAACCCTAACAATAAAAATGGTGTCCCGTGTTGGATTCGAACCAACGGCCCCCTCCTTAAAAGGGAGATGCTCTACCGGCTGAGCTAACGAGACAAGATGGCGCAGCGGACGGGGCTCGAACCCGCGACCTCCGCCGTGACAGGGCGGCATTCTAACCAGCTGAACTACCGCTGCATCCAAAGTAAAGAAGTAGAGATTATAAAACCTATTTATGATTTTATAAAATGGTGGTCACTATAAGACTCGAACTTATGACATCCACCTTGTAAGGGTGGCGCTCTACCAACTGAGCTAAGCGACCTTTATAATGGTGTCCCGTGTTGGATTCGAACCAACGGCCCCCTCCTTAAAAGGGAGATGCTCTACCGGCTGAGCTAACGAGACACTTTCTGAAATAAAAATGTGATTATGCCAAAATTAGCTCTATTTGTCAAGCTTTTTTAAATCATTTTTGGCATTTTCTCTCCAAATAACGATAAAATATACTTATAGGTAAAGTCAAAACAAGATATGTAATAGCCAAAATTACATAAGCTTCAAGAGTAGCAAAAGTATAAGAATTTATCTCTTGTGCACTTTGGGTTAATTCATTTACAGCAATAACGCTTAATAAGGAGCTATCTTTAATTAAATTTGCAAATTGTCCACTCAGTGGTGCTAAAATATTTTTTAAAGCTTGAGGAAAAATTACATATGCAAAAACTTGCATCTCTTTTAACCCTAAAGCCCTAGCGCTCTCAAGCTGAGATATAGAAATACTTAAAATTCCAGCTCTAAATATTTCAGCTAAGTAAGCAGCAGAAAAACATGATAAAATAATAACTCCAGCCACATATCGATTATCAAGTCCTAAATTATTTGCAATGATATAATATATCAATAATACCTGCACCAGTAAAGGGGTTCCTCTGATAAGCTCTATGTAAAATGTAGATAAAAATCTTAAAAAAACAATTGAACTTAAAGAAAAAGCACAAAAAACTCCACCCAAAATTATACTCAACAATAAAGAAAAAAAACTAATTATTAAAGTATTTAAAAAACCTTGAAGAAATTTTTCTTTATAGGTCGTAATTGCACTAAAATCAAAATGATAAGCACTTATACTAAAACTGCAATAACAAAACAATGTTAAAAATAAAATCAAAAGAATTAAATTAGTGATTATTTTTGACTTTGATAGAGGTTTTAAAGGTTTAAAATTCTTATTTTTTTGAATAAACAAAGACAATAAAAATCTCCAACATTACAATTTATTCGTTTCTTAAAGTATCTAAAATATTAATTTGAGTTGCTTTTTTTGCAGGATAAAAAGATGATAAAGCTATGATTATTAAAGCACCCACAATAGTTAAAGAAAAATCCATTAAAGACAAATCAAGTGGTAATTTACTGGTTCCATAAACATCAGCAGGCAAAGTTACAATATCAAAATTTCCTAAAAGCCATAAAGCAAAAAATGCAAGTGCCACGCCCACTATCATACCGCCACCACCAATAAGCATACCTAAGGCAAAAAAACTCTTTTTTACCTCATTTTTGCTTGCACCTAGAGCAAGTAAAAGTGCTATTTCACTGCGACGATTCATTACTATCATCAATAAAGAACTTACTATATTTAAACTTGCAACCAAAATAATAAGCATTAATACTATAAAAAGCGCTCTTTTTTCAAGTTCTAAGGCTGAAAAGAAATTTTTATTTTGTTCCCACCAACCTACTACAGCATAATCATCTTTTAAATAAGATTTAATTTTTTCAACATCCTTAAAAGCATTATCGCTATATACATGAATTCCATCATAATTTGGATTTTTAGACATTCCAAGTACTTTTTTCAATGCATCAACATCTGTGTACATATAAGCCTTATCATAAAATGCAAGCCCTGAAGTAAAACGCGCTTTAACATCAAAACGTTTAGTTTGCGGTACTAAAGAAAATCCACTAGGATTAAGATTTGAAAAAATAAGTGAAAGTTTGTCATTTTTATGCAAACCAAATTCATCAGTAAATGCTGATCCTACAAGTATATCAAAACCACTTAAATTCTTATCTTTTAAAGCTTTAGCAACCACTTCATTTATTTTTTTTTCATCATTAAAATTAACGCCAAAAAGCACACCACCTTCAAAACGATTATCTCCCTTTGCAACAACTTGAGTGCTTATATAAGGGCTAAATAACAAATTTGGAAAAGTTTTTCTTAACTCATTTATAAATTCATCATTTATAGGAGCGTAGAATTTAGGCAAAATAGTAATAGGATAATTCATCACAAAAAAGCGTTTTTCAAATTCTTTATCAAAACCATTCATAATTGCCATAGCTACAAGCAAAACACAAAGTCCTACACAAACTCCTAAAAAGGCCAAAAGCATAGAAAGATTGATAAAGGGTTGTTCTTTATCAAATCTTAAATATTTAAAAAGTAAATATTTTAAAACGCTTTTATTCAAGCTAAAATTCCTTGCTTAGGACCACTTTTTCCATGGCATTCTTTAAATTTTTTTCCACTTCCGCAAGGACAAGGAGCATTGCGTGGAACTTTTTTAAATTCAGCTTCGCCAAGATTATCTTCGCTTGCACCCATTTCTACTGAGCTTTGAAGTAGCTTTTCATTTTCTTCATTGGCTTTATTTTCTAAATTTTGCGCCTCTTCTTGATTAAATTGCACGCTAAAAAGTAGTTTAATACTATCAAATTTAATACGATTGACTAACTCCAAGAAAAGATTATAACTTTCTTTCTTATATTCCACAAGAGGATCTTTTTGATTGTATCCACGAAGCCCTATTCCTGTTTTTAAAATATCCATTTGATACAAATGCTCTCTCCAAGCATTATCTAAAACTTGCAAATATAAAATACGCTCTATATTACGTAGTTCTTTAACCTCAAGTCTTGACATCTTTTCATTATAAGAATTTTCAAGAATTTGACTTAGCTTATCTTGCATTTCAATGACGCTTAAATTCTCAAAATCTTTTTCACTAATCTGAGTTGAACATTCATATAAAATTTTTGCTTTCAAATTTTCAAAATTTACATTAGAACCGCTTTCATCAAGCATATAATCATTCATTACATTTGCACTATATTCAGCGATATTTTGAGAAATTTTAGCTCTAATATCATAGTTTTCATCTAAAAGCTCATTACGATAGCGATAAATGGTTTTTCTTTGTTCATTTGCCACATCATCGTATTCTAACAAATGTTTTCTACTTTCAAAATGTAAACTTTCTACTTTTTTTTGTGCATTTTCAACCGCTCTTGTAACAATTCTTGATTCTATACTCTCACCCTCTTCTATACCTAAGCGATCCATAATGCTTTTAATACGATCTCCACCAAAAATTCTTAAAAGATTATCTTCTAAACTCAAATAAAAACGACTTATACCAGGATCACCTTGTCTTCCTGCACGACCACGAAGCTGATTGTCAATACGGCGGCTTTCATGTCTTTCTGTACCTATGATATAAAGTCCGCCTAAAGCTCTAATTTCATCATCGATTTTAATATCTACACCGCGACCCGCCATATTTGTAGCAATAGTTACAGCACCCTTTTTACCAGCATCTTGGATAATCAAAGCTTCTTGTTCATGATTTTTTGCATTTAAAACATGATGGGGGATTTTCTCTTTTACAAGCATATTATGAAAAACTTCACTGCGTTCTATGCTTGCAGTCCCTACAAGTACCGGCTGACCTTTAGCATTAGCTTTTTTAATCTCTTCAATCACAGCTTTAAATTTTTCATTTTGAGTTTTATAGATAAGATCATCCTTATCTTGTCTTTTAATAGGAATATTTGTTGGTATAGAAATAACATCTAAACTATAAATTTGCGAAAATTCCGTCGCTTCAGTTTGTGCAGTTCCTGTCATGCCTGCAAGTTTGTTATACATTCTAAAATAATTTTGAAAAGTGATATCTGCTAAAGTTTGACTTTCTTCTTGAATTTTTACATTTTCTTTAGCTTCTAAAGCTTGATGAAGTCCCTCACTAAAACGACGTCCTTCACTTAAACGCCCTGTAAATTCATCAACGATAATAACTTCTTTATTTCTTAAAACGTAATGCACATCTTTTTCAAAAAGATTATGCGCCTTTAAAGCTTGATCAAGCTGATGTGCTAAGATAGCATTATCAAGACTGTATAAATTTTCTACACCAAAAAGTTTTTCAGCCTTAGCAATACCTGCTTCGGTAATCAAAACACTACGATTTTTCTCATCTACCACAAAATCACCCTCAGGTTTTGCAGGAGGTAAAACTGCTTCACCTTTTTGCATTTGCTTAGCTACTTCGTTGGCTTTAATATAACCATCTAAAGTGCGATTTGTTGGACCGCTGATAATAAGCGGAGTTCTTGCCTCATCAATTAAAATACTATCTACTTCATCTACAATAACAAAATTATGCTCTCTTTGGACTTTTTCAGCTTTTGAAAATTTCATATTATCACGCAAGTAGTCAAAACCAAACTCATTATTTGTTCCATAAGTAATATCACAATCATAAGCTTGTTTGTGTTCTAAATCACTATTTTGAGAAGAAAGTACCACACCTACACTAAAACCTAAAAAGTTATAAATCGCACTCATTTGCTCAGCATCTCTTTTAGCTAAATAATCATTTACTGTAACGACATGTACGCCTTTTCCACTCATGGCATTTAAAACAACAGGCAAGGTCGCCACAAGAGTTTTACCCTCCCCTGTTTTCATTTCTGCGATTTTTCCATCGTGCAAAACCATACCACCGATTAACTGCACATCAAAATGACGCATATTTAAAGTTCTCTTACCTGTCTCTCTAACTATAGCAAAAACATCATTTAAGATATCATTCTCGTTTTTTTCTCCGCTTAAAATTTGCTCTTTAAATTTCGCAAATTCGGCTTTTAATTCATCGTCGCTTAAATTTCGATACTTACTTTCTAAAGCATTGATTTGTGCTACACGCTTGAAGTATTTTTTAACTTCACGATCGTTTTTTGTTCCAAAAACAGCTTTTAAGGTATTTAAAAACATTTTTAAACCTTTATAAATTTTTCAAACTATCATTATAACGATTATTTAATTAAAATTAGCTAGAATGATATAAAAAATATAATTTTTTAAGGAAAATAAATGAAAAAAACATTCTTGATATTTTTTATTTTTATAGGACAACTTTTTGCCCTTGATCTTAATTTTAATACCTTTTCAAGCGATTTTATCCAAATAGTAAAATCCAAAAACTCTACACTTTCCTATTCTGGACATTTTATACTGGGTAAAGATCAAGCATATTGGAGTTATGATACTCCTAGTAAAAAAGAGATTTATATTAACAAAAATCAAGTAACCATAGTAGAGCACGATCTAGAGCAAGTCATTTTCTCTCATCTTGATAACATTCCAAATCTTAATGAAATTTTCAAAAAAGCAAGTCTTATGGATAAAGATAAACTTGTAGCAAAATATGATAATATAAGCTATACAATTAAGCTTGATCAAGAGCAAATTCAAAGCATATCCTATAAAGATGAATTTGAAAATGATGTTATAATCAATCTAAACAATCAAACTAAAAATCCAAAAATTAATTTCGATGTTTTTAAGGCAAAAATTCCGCAAAATTATGATATAGTTCGCTAATTTTGCGTTGAATTTTCATCAAGCTTTATATCATAGCCTGTTTGTGGCAAATGATAAGGTTTGCTTGCATTATTTTCTTTAAATATTTGTGGAGGATTGGCGATTAAATCTCTTTTAATTTTTTCTTCTATATCTGGAGTCATTTTAGGTGTATTTAAATTATCTATATTAATTTCTCCATTGTCATTTTTATTTTCTTCATCTGGATCTTTGAAAAGCTGTTCAGCTTGCTTGGCTTCTAAATTTGGAACACCAGGAGTTGAGATCTTTTCAACACTAGGAGCTTGGGTTTTAGGAACTTCTAAATTTTCAAGTGCTTTTTTTACCTCGCTACCTATACCCTTCTCTTTAGCCTCAGTGCTTTCTAAAAAGCGTTTAAACTCCTCTAAATCAAATTTCTCGACTCCGCTTAAAGATATGATATATATATCACCTAATTTAATCTTATATTTCTTATCTAAAAATTTTTCTAAAGTTTTTTTAAAATTATTTTTTCCAATTTCTGTAAAAATATCTTCGTAAAAAAACCCTGAAATTACTGTATTTACAGCATCAATTAACTTATTTTCATTTTCTTTTAAATTATTCCCATCAAATTCCAAAGAAATTTCAACTTTTTTAAGAACATTTGCCCCGCTTTTAGAATACAAATCTGTTCTTATTTTATCTATTTCAAGATTTTGAGCATTTAAACTCAAAACCAAAAAAACACTTAAAAATATTTTTTTCATTTAATGCCTTTAAATGATTTGTTCTTGTATTTCAAGATCTAAAAAATTATGTTTTTTATAAAATTCGATCACATTAGAATCTATTTTTAAAATATTAGCAAAATAAAATCGAAAATTTATCTTTTTTGTAGAATAAATTTTTAAAGTATTTGGATTTGTAGCGCGAGAAAGAGCGACATAAAGCTGTCCATTTTCAAAAATATGATCAATATCACACACTAATTTTTCAATACTCATGCCTTGTGATTTGTGTATAGTGATAGCATAAGCTAATTTAATAGGAAACTGTGTAACACTTGCGAGAATATTAACAACAAAATCTTTACCTGATTGCTCAAGTTCTTCCATGAAAAAAGTATAAGGTTCAAGTAAAATTTTCATCCCATTATTTTTAATAATGCTAATATAAATTTTCTCCTCTTCATAAAGAATATCTTCTATAATGCCTTGCTCTCCATTATAATAATTCTTATCCCAATTATTTACACAAAAAATAATACGAGCGCCTATTTTAATATTTAATTCTTCCAATATATTTAAGCTTCCAATCCAAGAATCAAGTTCTTCATCTTTTATTCTCTTATCTTCTTTTTTAACCTGAGCCTTAAAGCATACAAGTAGGGTCTCAAGTTTGCTTAATTTTTCTTGATTGATATTGTTTACTTTTTTATTGATACCACAAAGTAAAGTATAATCATCTTCTAAATTTTCTAATTCTTTATAATCAATTCGCAAAGATTCAAAAAAGCTTAAAATTTTTTCATCTAAAAAACCTTGTCTAATCAAAGATAAATGGTTATAAAATTCCACATTTTGCGTTCTTTTAGGTTGAGAAAGTTTAATATTCTTAAAATTTAAGTCTTGCCAAAAAAATGAAGAAAAAGCATAATAAGAATGGTTAAATAAAGTTTCTTTTTTTTCTTTAATCACAGGAGGCAGTTGAAAAAAATCTCCAACAACTAAAATTTTTCCATTAAATTGAGAATTTTTAAGTCTAAAGCCTATCATTTCAAAAACACTTGCGCTAACCATGGAAATTTCGTCGATAATAATAAGTTCAGTCGTTTTTAAAAGCTCTTTAAGTTTTGTTAATTTTTCTTTTTGTTTTTGATTGCGATCTAATGCACTTAATTTCATCATATCATCACAATACCCTAAACAAAAAAAGCTGTGTAAAGTAACACCGCCTATATTAAACGCCGATAGAGCACTAGAACCAAGAGCTATGGCTAATTTTTTTTGTTTTCTATAAGATTTGATAAGCTCATTTGTCAAAAAGCTTTTACCAACTCCAGCACCACCGCTTAAAAAAACATTATCATAAGCTAAAATTTTTTCTAGTTTATCAAGCATTATATTTCCTTGGCTTTAATTATAACTATTTTTTCTAAAAGGTTAATTATGAAATCTTGTTTATATTTTACTTTTATAGTGCTATTTTTAACAGCTTGTTCAACAAAAAATTTAACTTCACTTCATTATGAAAATTTAGAACAAAAAAATAAAGATCAACATTATGCAAAACTTGAATACGAACAAAATGTAAGCATTTTGCCACAATTTGCTTACGATATTAATTTTGAAGCAAAACGATATAAAAAATATTTCTTTAATCCTTGGCATGATTCATTTAAAAACTACAAAGGACAAAATATTTTTTGGTCCTTTCCTTTATATTTAAATTCAAAAAATACTTATTATTTTTTTAATAAACAAATTATTCCACTTTCATGGTTTAAAAATGCTATAAATAACGCAAATATCCAAGAATTCGGCAAACTTAATCAAAAAGCTTTGATTATCCAAAATACAATCATTAAAAATCTTCCAACCCAAAGATCTATCTTAAAAAATCCTTTTTTTGAAAATGAAGGACTTCCTTTTGACTATGCAAGCGATGGCATTTTAAATGCTGGAACCCCTGTCTTAATTTCACATTTTAGTAAAGATAAGCGTTATGCTTTTGTTTTAAGTGAAACTGGATTTGGATTTATTGAAAGTAAAAATTTGGAATTTTTCTCAAACGATAGAGCGAAAATCTATGAAAATCTTAACTTTATCACACCACTAAAAGAAAAATTTCCTATCTATAGCGAAGATGGTAAATTTTTCTTTGAAAGTAGAATTGGCGCTATTTATCCTTACTACAAAGAAGATAAAAACTATTTTTATGGAAAAATAGGTTCTAAAAAATATAAAATTTCTAAAAAAGATGTATCTAAATTTCCTTTACAATTCAATGATAAAAATTTAAAAAATCAACTTTCACAAGTTTTAAATTTACCTTATGGTTGGGGCGGTTATAATTTTGAAAGAGATTGTTCTTTACTAACTCGTGATATCTTTTCAGCTTTTGGACTTTACTTGCCAAGAAATTCAGCTGCACAAAAAAACTCTTTTAATCATTTTGATATAAGCACTCTTAGCAATTCTCAAAAAAAAGATTTTCTAAATCGCTTTGGGAAAGCTTATCTTAGCTTACTTTATTTACCTGGACATATTATGCTTTATGCAGGACAAATTGCAGATAATAATATTGCCATACATAATATATGGGGCTTAAGAAAAGATACAACCCAAAGACTTCTCATAAGTTCTAGTGTTATCACTTCTTTAGAAATAGGAAAAAATGAAATTTTAGAAGATAATTTGCTTTTATCAAGACTTAAAGAAATAAGTTTTATAAATTTAAACGAACAGGAAAAAGAGCAAATAAAAAGCTATCTTAAAAATATGCAAAACAAATAAGATTTATTGTTTTAATCAATAAATCTTTTAGTTAAATCTGCAAAATATTCTATGCGTCTATCTCGCAAAAAAGGCCACCAACGACGCACATTTTCACTTCTTTTTTTATCTATTTCTATGATTTTTACACATTCGTTTTGAGAATCTAAAAGACAAAGTTCTTCACCTTGAGGGCCAAAAACAAAAGAATTTCCCCAAAATCTAATACCCTCTTCTACCCTACTTACATCTTTTTCAAAACCTACTCTATTGATAGCTACTACATATAAACCATTAGCTATAGCATGTCCTTTTTGTACACCAAGCCAAGCATTGAGCTGTCTTTGTTTTTCTTCATCTTCATCCTTATCAAACCAACCAATTGCCGTAGGATAAATAAGAATCTCAGCTCCTTTTAAAGCCATAATTCTTGCTGCTTCAGGATACCACTGATCCCAACAAATAAGCACTCCAAGCTTGCCTAAACTTGTATTTATAGGTTCAAAACCCAAATCTCCAGGAGTAAAATAAAATTTTTCATAAAAACAAGGATCATCAGGTATGTGCATTTTGCGATATTTGCCCGCTATAGAGCCATCTTTTTCAAAAACCACTGCGGTATTATGATAAAGTCCGGCACTTCGTTTTTCAAATAGTGAAGTAATAAGCACTATTTGATTTTTTCTAGCTATATTTGCCCAAAATTTCACATCTTTTTCATAATCATTAGCATAGTCAAAAAAATCCACATTTTCACTTTGACAAAAATACTCACTTTGATGAAGTTCTCCTAAACAAACAAGCTCAGCTCCTTGTTTAGAGACTTCTTCTATAAATTCGCAAGTTTTTTTTATAGTTTGTTCTTTATTTGAATGAAATTTTTGTTGTATTAAAGCAATTTTCATTGTCTTTGCCTTTCTTGCTCTGCATCATCATAAGGATCTAAATGAATTTGTATATCCCATTTTTCAGTTTCAAATATCTTACGCACACTCTCTTCTATCTCATCTGCAATTTTATGCGCATTTAAAAGTGAAATTATAGGGCAAAAAACCAAATGCACGCTTAAATAATTACAACTTGGAGTTTTACGCGTCTTTAATTCATGATAGGAAATTATTTCAGGATTATTAGAAATCAAAGTACAAATTTTATCTACTTGCTCCCTAGGTAAAGCCTCATCCATTAAAAAAGCCAAAGCTTTTTTAATGATTTTAAAAGCAGAAAATGCCGTATAAAGACTAATAACTATCCCAAAAATAGCATCAATAATATGTAAATTTGTAAAATAAATCAATGCTAAAGCTCCTAAAGTGCAAGCATTCGTTAAGCAATCTGTTTTGTAATGCAAAGCATCACTTTCTATAATCAAACTTTTGGTTTTTTTAGCTACATAATTTAAAAAAAGCACAAGAAAAAAAGTCATAATTAAAGCAAAAATCATCACATAGATGCTTGAGCTTAAATCTTTAATTTCTTCTTTATAATAAATCTTTAAAATGCTCTCATAAAAAATAAAAACCCCCACACCAACTATAAAAACACCTTCTAACAAACCCATTAAAGCTTCGATTTTGGAAAAACCAAAATTATAATTTTCATTCGCCTTTTGTGAGCTTTTTTTAAGGGCTAAAAAATTAAAAGCAGAAATAGCAAAATCCATCAAAGAATCAATCGCACTTGAAAGCACTGCAACAGAACCACTTGTTAAGCCTACTATAAATTTAACTAAGGCTAAAACAATAGCACATAAACTTGCTGCAAGAGTTGCTTTTTTTTGCAAACTCATCTTAAACCTTTGAAACGATTTTGACAAGAACAATGCAAAGAACCATTTTGTCGTAAAAACACTCTTGCATCTACTCCTATAATTTTATGACTAGGTAAAGCTTTAGAAAGTCTTTTAACTATGATTTCATCATTTTTATCCTTATAAAAAGGCACAATTAAAGCATTATTTATAAAAACAAAATTCGCATAAGTTGCGCCCAATCTTCTTTCTTCGTAGTATAAAGGCTTAGGTATAGGAAGTTCTACTAAATCAAAGCCTGTTTTTTCAAGCTCTTCTTTCATTTTTTGTAAAGGCAAATAATGCTCATCCTCTTCATCTTCACAAATACAATGCGCTATTGTATTTTTATCTATAAATCTTGCTAAGGTATCGATATGATGATCTGTATCATCGCCTTTTATGAAACCATTTTCTAGCCAAATAATTTGTTTTAAACCAAAAATTTCTTTTAATTTTGTATCAATTTGAGTTTTGTTTAGATGAGAATTTCTATTTTCATTTAAAAGACAATGAGAGCTTGTAAGCATCACACCCTCTCCATTAAAGTCAATGCTTCCTCCTTCTAAAACAAAATCTACTTTTTTAAGCTCCTCTTTAAATTTTTCTTTAAAAAGCTTAGAATTTACAGCATTATCAAGCTCACTTTGAAATTTATTTCCCCAAGCATTAAAAGTAAAATCAAGAGCCTTTAAGCGACCATTTTCTACTATATCTATAGCTCCAAAATCGCGTATCCAAGTATCATTGGTATCACATTTAAAATACTCTACATTTTTTATATCTTTAAAATTTTCAAAATCACTCTGTTTAGGAGCTATAAGTAAAACTTTTTGAAATTCACTCACTGCTTTTACAAATTCTTTATAACTTTGCAAAATTTCCTCTAAGTAGGGATTCCAATCACTTTTTTCATGGGGTAAAGAAAGCATGAGGTATTCTTGCTCACTCCATTCAGGAATTGATTTTATCATTTAACTACCTTTTTTGATAATAAAATTATAATTGTATCATTTTTTAGACTTTTGTCAAATTTAAGAAGATTGCCTCGATATTTCAAGGCTTTAGGGTATTATTTAAAAAAGATTTTCATTTCATCATTGCTTAAAACAAGTTTTCCATTTTCATTTGAAATTTTAAAAGTTCCTTTGAAATTTGAAAGGAAAGAATTTTCAAAATCCATTACATCCGTTGGGTGACAAAGCATTTGAGTTGAAGCTACGCGATCACCTTCGATTTGCAAAGTATCCGCCTTAGTTTGGTAAGAGCCAAAAAAACGATTACATCCTGAATAACCATAAAATTTATTATTTTCAAAACTAATATTTGGACTTTCCTCTGCGTTTTTTGGATCAAAAGTTTTACCATTTACTATAATTTTTTCTATTTTGAAAAGCTGATTTTGTACAAGTTCATTATTACCTTTAGAAGCAGATGAAGTAACAGAAGTACTAGCACAACCTGCAAAAAAAGTCGCAGCTAAAGCAATTTGAAGCGTTTTTTTCATTTTATTCCTTTAAATTTGAAATTGGTTAAGTTCGTTTTCGAGATTATGACACACTATTTTTAACTCATCTGCAACTTGAAGTAGAATTTTAGAAATTTCTTCATTCTTTTCACTTACTTCAACATTTTCTTGCATACGAGAAAGTAAATTTTGTATATTCTCTTGGGAAATTTTTATTTTTTCAGTACATTGAGTTACCAAAGCCCTAGCATCTTCGTTACATAATTTAACCTCATTAGCATCATCAACCAATAAAGCGGTGTCATCATTTAAAGCTTGTACACTTTGAGCATTTTTCTTTAATTCTGCGCTAACCTCATTAATACTTTGCAAAAGCTCTTTTGTAATTTGAGCTACATTTCCCAAAAATTCTTCACTGTTCTGAGCCAACTGTCTAACATCCTCAGCAATTACAGAAAAACCTCGTCCAAATGCACCAGCCCTAGCTGCTTCTATACCAGCATTTAGAGATAGCAAATTTGTTTTATCTGCAATCTCATCCATCATTTGAGTTGCTTTTTGTATATTACCTGCTTGATTGACCATGTTTTCAACTTTTTTAGCCAATTCATTTTCATTTTGGGATACTGTTGATACTTTATTAGCAACATTAAACAAAGATTTAAGCATTTGCTCTAATAATAAAAAGGATTTTTCATTGGCACTATTTGCCTTATTTGACAAACTAGCAAGTTCTCCAAGTTCATTGCCAACATTTGCACCAAGTTTAAAACTTTGATCTATTTGTTTATGACTTTGTGAACTAATATCACTTAAAGAAATAGCATTTGAATTTAAAAGATTGCTTTGTTTTTCTACATTTTTTGAATTATGACTTGCACCGCTAACTGCCTTGTGAGTTTTTTCAATAAATTGATTGATATATCCACAAGCTAAAGCAATTTCATCTTGACCTTTAACTGAAATACGAGCTTTTAAATTGCCACTCCCTTGGGCTAATTCTTTAGCATGATTTAAAAGCTCTAAAACAGGCTTTCCAACAACAATTTTAAGCATTAAAAGAACCACGCAAAGGGTAAAAATCAAAGCAATAGCAAATATTATAATATAAGATTGACTGGTTTTGCTTATATCTTTTTGAACACCTTCTAAAGAATGTGATATATCCATAACCCCAATCACACTCCCTATATTAGCATTCGCATGACAAGCAACACAACTTTCATCTGCAATCAAAGGGCGTATCAATCTTAAATGCACAACACCATTTATATTTTCTTCCAAAGCTTGAATTTTAGGATTTGAAAATTGTTCTATAATACGCTTATCATTTGAAATTTGAGGAGCTTTCATCTCAAAAAGATCTATAGTATCTTTCGAAGGATAAATTTTAATATCACTAATACCCTCTATACTTTTTGCATCTTCAATGGCTTCTTTAATTTTTTCAGGATCTCCTAAATTCATAGCCATTCTCATTGTTTGAAAAACAGAAGTACTTACGGTATCTAAATTTGCCCTGCTCATTTTATTAGCAGTATTTTTAAAGTCCAAATTTAAAATCACTTGCATTACAATGAAACTTATAAATAACACCACAAAAATTGCAGCAGAAACCTTAAATCCTATAGTTTTAAACATCACAGTTTCCTAAAAATAAAATTCTTCGGAAATATTTTACACATAATTTATTTAATTTTTATTAAATTATGTGTAAAAAATATAACATTCCGTTAAACTTAATGTAAGAAATGTCTTACTCCTGTGAAATAAAGCGCCATACCATACTCATCAGCCGCCTTTACCACTTCATCATCCCTTATGCTTCCACCAGGTTCTACTATAGCTTTAACCCCTACTTTACTTGCTTCATCTATACTATCTCTAAATGGAAAAAAGGCTTCACTTGCTAAAACGCAACCTTGTAAATCAAGCCCCATTTCTTTGGCTTTAAGAGTAGCTGCCTTTGCTGCATCGATTCTGCTTGTCATACCCATACCTATAGCCACCATAGCACCATTTTTTACATAAACAACATTGTTTGATTTGGTAAATGCTGCTATTTTCATAGCGATTTCAAGATCTTTTAATTCCTCCTTACTTGCCTCTCTTTGACTCATAAGCTTTGCATTTTTAAGTTCATCTTCGTCCACTTCATCGCTGTTTTGATACACAAAACCCCCATCAATATGTTTAAAATCATATTTATCAAAACTGCGGATTAAAAACGGACTTTCTTGAGTGAAAATTTTAATGCGTTTTTTACCTTCAAACACAGCTAAAGCTTTTTCATCCACATTGGCTGCTATAATTACTTCTACATAAATTTCATTGATTTTATTTGCTAAAGCCTCATCAAGAGTTCCATTGATTGCAACTACTCCTCCATAAGCACTGACGCTATCGCATTTTAAAGCATATATATAGCTTTGTACTAAATTTTCTTTTATGGCAAAACCGCAAGGATTTCCATGTTTTACTATAGCAATAGTTGGAGCTTTATCAAAGCTACTAGCTAAATTTAAAGCTGCGTTAATATCGGTTAGATTATTAAAACTTGCTTCGCCTTTAAGGGCTTTGAAATTTGAACCAAAAAAGGCATCAAACTCATATAAAGCCCCTTTTTGGTGTGGATTTTCTCCATATTTTGTATCAAATACTTTTTGTCCTACTATAAATTTACTCGCTCCAAAACCTCCGTTAAAGCGTTCATTCATATAATTTGCAATATAAGCATCGTAATTTGCCGTATGCTCATAAGCTTTTATCATCAAATTTAAACGAAAATTCTCATCATTTTGACCCTTTTTTAAAGTCTCAATGACTTTTTCATAATCAAGCGGATCGCAAAGCACCATCACATCTTTATAGTTCTTTGCCGCACTTCTTATCATCGCAGGCCCGCCTATGTCAATATTTTCAATAATTTCATCAAAATCATCACTCATGATAGTGGTTTTTTTAAAAGGATATAAATTCGCACAAACTAAATCAATGCCTAAAATTTCATTTTCTTTTGCTTGTTTGATATGATTTTCATCGTTTCTTTTGTGCAAAATCCCACCGTGAATCTTAGGGTGTAAAGTCTTTACGCGTCCTTCAAAAAGCTCAGGGCTTTTTGTAAAATCACTCACTTCTATAACTTTTACTCCATTTTCTTTTAAAAGCTTAAAAGTCCCACCTGTTGAAAGAATCTCAAATCCTAAATTTTCAAGCTCTTTACCAAATTCTACTATGCCTTCTTTATCACTCACACTAAGCAATGCTCTCATTTTTACCTTTCTAAATATTTTTTAACTTTTTCATAAGCTTCGTTGATTTTTTGAAATTTCTCTACGCCGATTTTAAGTTCTTCTTCGCTGACATTGTTTGCGTTTAAAATATCAGGATGATATTTTTTCGCTAAATTGCGGTATTGTTTTTTTACCGCATTTAAATCCGCATTATTTGGAAGTTCTAAAATAGCAAAAGCTTCATCAAGGCTTAATTCTTTTTTAGTACTTTTTAAATTTGAAAGACTTGCAATAAAACTATCGAGTTCGCTTTTTGCTATATCAAAGGCTTTAGCAATTTGCTCTAAAATTTCACGCTTTTTAGCATTAAAATCTGCATCGATTAAAGCCATAAAAACAAGCACACGCAAGACATTAAAACGCTCATTTTTAGGTAAAGGCACTTCTTTTAAAAAATCTTTTGCTACATAAAAAGCATCGCTTAAATTTTCTTTATGTTCATTAAAACTTGCTTTTAAAAAAGCTCTTTCTTTCTCATCTTTGGCATTTGCATCTAAAAGATCTTTAATCATTTCAGCTTCATTTTCACTTACTCTACCATCGCTTTTTGCAATTTTTGCTAAAAGTGCGATAACATAGTAATTCATACGCCTTTTAAACTCATCCATTCTTTCTTCCATAACCCCACAAGCAAAACCCTTAGCAAAGCCTTTGGCTCCTCTTGTGGCTGAGTTTAAAAAATCCTGTTTTCCCCAAGTTTTATAATACCAGTAAAACACCAAAACAACGAGTATAATTAAAACTAAAGTCATTGGATTTGCTCTTTAAAACTTTCAAAATAAAGCTTATCAAGTTCAGCTTTGCTTAACTCAATGCTATCAAGTTTAAAATGTTTTTGGCTTGTACTCACGCCTAATTTATAAGCTTTTACTCCAAATTCTTTAGCTAAATTTAAAAAAGCTTCTTCATTTTCTTTACTAAGCCCTACTATAGCACGACTTGCACTCTCATCAAAAATCATTTTTTCATCATCAAAACCACTTGTTAAATTTGCACCTACGCTAGAAATAGCAAACATTTTTGCCAAAGTCATAGCAATACCCCCTATTCCTACACTATTGGCACACTCAAGTAAAGAATTTTGATTGGCTTTATAAAGCAAATCCCAAAGTGCAAGTTCAGCTTTATAATCAAGCTCTTTAAGACTTCCTGATACTTTTTTATCTTGGATTTTCATTACCATAGATCCACCAAATTCTCCCAAACTTTCACCCAAAAGATAAACGCTTAAATTTTCTTTTTCAAAACTAGCTTTTAAGGTTTTGTTTGCATCTTTTAAAACCCCTACGCTTACTATAGTAGGACTTGGATAAATACTTACGCCTTCAGTTTCATTATAAAGCGAAACATTGCCGCTTACTACTGGAGTATTTAACTCTTTACAAGCTTCTTTAATGCCTTCGCAACCTTGTGCGAATTGCCACATCACTTCAGGATTTTGCGGATTCCCATAATTTAAACAATCACTTATTGCCAAAGGCTTAGCCCCTGTGCAAGCAACTTTTCTTCCTGCAGATGCTACTGCTAAAGCTGCTCCTATTTTAGGATTTATATAATTTAAGCGTGAATTACATTCTATAGCCATAGCTACACTTGCGCCATTTTCTTTGATACGAATAACACTTGCGCCTAATTTCCCATCAGCTTTTATAGTATTGGTTTGCACACTTGAATCAAACTGATCATAAATAAAAGCTTTATTATTTATATTTTCATTTTGAAGCATTTGTATAAAAAGCTCTTGAATACTTGATTTTAACTCAAATTTATAGTCTTTAATTTCACTTAAATACCTTGGCTCACTTATAGGACGACTTAAAATCGGCGCTTTTTCACTTAAAGGCTCGATAGGAATAAGTCCTACAAGATCATCATGCCAAAAAAGCTCCATTTTTCCTGTATTGGTAACTTCACCTATAACCACAGCATCTAAATCCCATTTTTTGAAAATTTCTATAATCTTATCTTCATAGTCTTTTTTCGCACAAATAAGCATTCTTTCTTGAGACTCGCTAAGCATTAACTCATAAGGAGTCATACCGCTTTCACGCATAGGAGTTTTATCTAAGTAAAGTTTCATACCGCTACCACTTCTTCCTGCCATTTCAAAAGAACTTGAAGTAAGCCCTGCAGCACCCATATCTTGAATACCCACAATGTAATCAGTTTTAAAAAGCTCTAAACAAGCCTCCATAAGAAGTTTTTCACTAAAAGGATCGCCAATTTGCACTGTAGGACGCAAAGATTTGCTTTCTTCATTAAAGCTATCACTTGCCATAACTGCTCCACCGAGTCCATCACGCCCTGTTTTTGAACCCACATAAATCACAGGATTTCCTACACCTTCAGCCTTAGCATAAAAGATATCTTCACTTTTACAAACCCCTAAAGCAAAGGCATTAACTAAGATATTTCCATTAAAACACTCATCAAAAGCACATTCTCCACCTATAGTTGGCACACCCATGCAGTTTCCATAATGAGAAATTCCATTTACCACGCCTTTAATAAGGTATTTTTGATGTTTGCCGCATTTTTCATCATGAATGTCGCCAAATTTTAAAGAATTTAGCCCTGCAACCACTCTTGCACCCATAGTAAAAACATCACGCAAAATTCCCCCTACTCCTGTAGCCGCACCTGCAAAAGGTTCGATAAAGCTAGGATGATTGTGACTTTCTACTTTAAAAACTGCTGCCATGCCTTGCCCAATATCAATAACTCCTGCGTTTTCTCCTGGGCCTTGAATCACCCAAGGTGCTTTAGTTGGAAAACCATTAAGATATTTTTTACTGGATTTATAAGAGCAATGCTCACTCCACATCGCAGAAATAACCCCAAGTTCTAGCAAATTTGGTTCGCGTCCTAAAATTTCCAAAATTTGTGCATATTCTTCATCGCTGATTTTATGTGCTTTTATGGTTTCTTTATCCATTTTTATCCTTTCATTTTCCCAAACAAAAATTACCAAACATTTCATCTAAAATTTCATCTCTTTGAAAATCTTTGGTAAATCTTGCAAGTTCATTAATTGCTAAATTAAGTTCAAAAGCAAAAAGTTCTAAAGAACTTTCCTCTAAAAGCCCTTTGGCTCTAAAAATCGCTTCACTTGAAATTTTACAAGCATTGATAAGATCTAAAGAACTCACCATAATACCTTCACTATCAAAAGAATTAAGATAATTTTGCAATTCTTCTTTTAACAAAGTGATATCTTTTTGAGCACTAAGCTTGATAAAATTTTTATTTTGAGTATTTTTAAAAACATTTTCCAAATCACTCTTATTTAAAATCCAAAAGATTTTTTTATCAGTATTTGCCAACAATTCAAAAATTTTCTCATCTTCTTTATCTTGCGCTCTTGAAGCATCAAAGACCGCCAAAATAATATCCGCATCTTCTAAACTTTTTTTACTTAAGGCTATACCAATTTGTTCTATAGTATCTTTACTTTCTCTAATACCCGCTGTATCTATAATGCGCAATAAATGCGTTCCTAGTTTAAAACTCTCTTCTATAGTATCACGAGTGGTACCTGCTATATCTGAAACAATAGCTCTTTCATAAGAAAGTAAGGCATTTAAAAGCGAAGATTTGCCTACATTTGGCTTACCTACAATAGCGATTTTAAAACCTTCTATAAGTCCTTTTTTGCTTTGAGAAAGTGTATAAATTTCTTTTAAAATTTTAGAATTTTCCTCACACATGGTAGAAATTTGTTCTAATAAATTAGAAGGTAAATCATCATCAGCATAATCAATGCTAGTCTCTACAAAAGCTAAGGTTTTAACCAAATCTGTGCGAATTTTTTCTAAAAGTTCTCCTAAGTTTCCTTGCATGTTGCGTGCTATGATTTTGGCAGCAAGAGCAGATTTTGAAAATATGAGATCTTGTATATTTAAGGCTTTTAAAGGAGTTATTTTGCCATTTAAACACGCTCTTTTGCTAAATTCCCCTGCTAAAGCAAGTCTTGCCCCAAAACTCACAAGTTCTTCGAGTAAAACTTCACTCACGCTAAATCCCCCATGAGTTTGAAACTCTACTATATCTTCGCCAGTAAAACTATAAGGGGCTTTAAAATATATCATTATAGCCTCATCAATGATTTCATTGTTTTGATTAAAAAGTTTTGTAAAAGTAGCATGGCGGGGGATGAGTTTGGTTTTGTGGCTAAGCCTTAAGGCAAATTCTAAAGCCCTTTCACCGCTTAATCTTACAATAGAAATCGAACCCACACCATGAGCTGTGGCAATAGCCGCTATAGTATCACTCATCTTTTTTGAAAAAGTCGTTTATTACAACAAATCTTTGATCATTATTTTGCTTAATTCCTACATACTTATCTGGAAATTCAGCTCTTAACTGCTCTAAAGCAATTTTTATCAAAACCCCATCTAAAGGTTTAGTTTGTCCGCGTCCATGAATTTTAATTTTTTCAATCACGCTTTGTAAATAAAGCTGCATACCTTGAATTTGATTTTCTAAAAATTGAGCGATTTCAAGACGCACTAAAAGATTATATTTTAAATTGATCCAATTATGCAAAAGATAAGAAATAGCCTTATAACGATGTGCTTCTTTACCTATCATCAAAGCAGCATCCTCCCCATCCAATCGGATCAAAACACAATCTTCATCATACATTCTAAGTTCACTAAGCTCTATTTTAAACTGAGAGCTTTCTAAAAGTTTTATAAGTTGAATACGAATCTCATCTAAAATATCCTGAGTATTGCACGCTTCCTTGCTTTCTCGGTAAAAACTATCAAAAATTTCATCACTTTTTACTGTATATTTTTCTTTTTGGCTTTTATTTTTTTCATTTTTTATTTTAATCTTGTTTTCTTGTTTTGGCTCATGTGTTTCTGGTTTGTGATTTTTTGAACTTGTAAATTCTTTTTTAGGTTTTTTTTTCAAAAACCTTTTTTTTGTTTTAGCCTCTATAATTGCCTTTTTTCTTCCAAGTCCAAAAAAGCCTTTTCTTGGATGCTGAATAATCTCATATTCTAAGTCCATCACAGAACATTCTAAACTTCTTGAAGCTTCTGTTAAAGCACTTTGAAGATCGATGGCTTCGATTTTCATTTTTCATGCTCCGCTTGTTTTTTGTGATGTTCTTTAGCAAATATTTTATTGATAACCCATTGTTGAACCAAAGAACAAAGGTTATTTACAAACCAATAAAGCGTAAGTCCTGCTGGGAAAGTGATAAAGAAAAAAGTAAAAATCACTGGTAAAAATTTCATAATCTTAGCTTGCATAGGATCTTGTATAGTCATAGGTGTAATAAGCTGTTGTAAAAACATCGTTACACCCATTAAAATAGGTAAAATAAAATACGGATCCATTACCGATAAATCATGTACCCAAAACGCCCAAGGAGCTGCTTTTAGCTCAATAGCATTAAGCAAGACACGATAAATAGCAAAGAAAATAGGAATTTGTAAAAGTATAGGTAAACAACCGCTCATAGGATTTGCACCATGTTTTTTATAAAGCTCCATCATGTGCATATTCATTTTTTGCGGATCGCCTTTGTAACGCTCTCTAATATCTTTCATTTTAGGAGCAAGATCTTTAAGTTTATTCATGGAAATCATAGACTTATAAGTTAGTGGAAATAAAATAATGCGCACAATTAAAGTCATCATAACGATAGCCCAACCCCAATTTCCTATATACTGATGCAAGAAATTTAAAAACTCAAACATAGGCTTAGCAATAAAAGTAAACCAACCATATTCAACAACTGCTTCAAGGCGTGGATCTATACTTCTTAAAATCACATGTTCTTTAGAACCTATATAGCCCCCTGCTTTAAATTCATTATCACTATAAGCAAAAACTATAGGGTTTTTATTAGCATCCTTACTGATTGCTACATTTAAAAGTTTATCAAAATTATAAAAGAAAGTTGCATAGTATCTATCAAAAGCCGAAGTCATTACGACACTATTAGCACTTTCATCCTTTTCTATATCTCCATCTTTATAAGTCTCGATGGTTTCTTTATTGTCCATTACCAAGGCGCCATGAACTGTATAACTATCTACGGCAATATTAGGACGATATCCTGGACTTATAAAATAATTTGCATTCTTGCTGAGTTTAACTTCTATCTCATAATTTCCTTTTGGATAAAAAGTAATATCTTTTTCAATTTTCAATCCAGAAAGATTTTGGGTGAGTTTTAAAACTTGACTTCCATTTTCATCAACAAAAAGATTGCTAGCATTAGCGACATAAGGAAATTTAAAAGCCTCTGAGTTAATACTTGGATCACTAAAACGCATTTCTAAAGGATAAGGACTATTTTCCTTGCTAACAAGATTTATAAATTCCCCTTTCTCATTTTGGTATTTTTTATCTTTCAAATAAAAAGCAGAAATTCTACCAAAAGAGTCAATTTGCGCTTCAAAATGTTTGCTTTGAACCTTAGATATCACACTATCTTGCGAAACTAAAGCCGCACTTGGAGTATTTGTGGTGGTATTTTGTATATTAGGAGTGCTATTTATGCTTGTGTTTTGTTGATTTTGTTGTGTAATATTTTGTTCTATTTTTAAAGGTTGCTTTGGAATGAAAAAATAATCATAAACAACAAAAAATAAAAAAGAAATCACAACAGCCAAAAGTATACGCTTTTGCTGAAAAATATTATTTGAATTATTCACTGATTTGTCCTTTTAAAGATGATTTTTATAAGATAAAAACTTTTATTTTTATAAGGTATATATAAAAAACAAAGTTGTTTTTTTGCTAAAAATATAGGCTTAAAACATAAATTCATAGGATAAAAATTTTTAGAAATCCTAGGATAATCAAATCCCCCTTTAAAAAAAGGGTTACATCTTAAAATTCTAAAAAAAGTAGAAAAAAAAGCTAGAAAAAAATTCTTTTTTTGAAACTGCCAAAGCGCATACTCAGAACAACTAGGATAATACCTACAAGCAGCGGGTTTTAAAGGGCTTAAGAATTTCTGATAAAAACGGAGTATTTTTAGGCATATCATTTGAAACATTCTAGTTTTTTCAATCCCCATTTTAGATTTTTTTCTAACCTAGAAAAAGAAAGTTCAGTGATTTCATTTTTAGCTACAAAAATATATTTGCCGTTTTGAAGACATCTTTCAAACTTAGCAAACAAAGCCCTTAAAATTCGTTTTGAACGATTTCTAACCACTGCTTTTCCAACTTTTTTGCTAGCAACAACTGCTATTTTTTTTTCATAACTATTCAGATAAAAAATGATCACACCTTCGCAATGCCATTTTTTACCTACTTTATATACAGATAAAAATTCCTCGTTTGTGCTAAATTTATCAAAATTTTTCACACAGCAAGTCTTTTTCTACCTTTAGCGCGTCTTGCATTGATCACCTTACGACCATTTTTAGTTTTCATACGAACACGGAAACCATGAGTGCGTTTTCTTGGAGTGCCATGCGGCTGATAAGTTCTTTTCATTTGATTTTTCCTTAAAAAATTATAAAATAAACTTGTATTTTATCTTAATCTTACTTATAAATTGCTTTTGATTAAGAGTAATTTTTAAATTCTTTTGATAAATTTTGAAATTATTTTTAAAAGGTTAAAAATGCCAGAATTTAAAATTATTGATTTAAGACAAGAAGATTTAGACATTCTACAAGAAATGATCATAGAATTTGCAAAATACGAAGATATGTTAGATTTTCTTCAATGCACGAAAGAAAAACTGGAACATTCTTTATTAAAAAATAAATTTGCTCGTGCATTTTTGTTAAAAGAAAATGAAAAAACTATAGGCTATATGATTTATTTTTATACTTTTTCATCTTTTTGGGGCAGCGGTGGAATTTATCTTGAAGATATTTATATACGAGAAGATTTTCGTAAAAAAGGTTATGGAAAGGCTGTTTTTAAATTTTTAGGAGAAATTTGCAAAAAAGAAAATTTAAAAAGACTCGACTGGGTTTGCTTAAATGATAATATTTTAGGTATTAATTTTTATGAAAGTTTAAACGCTAAACATCTTAAACAATGGAGAAATTATCGTCTAAGTGGAGAAAATTTAGAAAAATTGTGTGATTTATGATAAGAAGTCTTTATTATTTAAAAGCTATGGGGTTTAACTTTGTTGATACACATATAAACCACTTTAAACAAGCGCAAAATTTTCAAGAATTAAAACAACTTGTTTCATCTTGCACCTTATGCCAATTTTCCAAAACAAGAAAATTTAGTCTTATGGAACCTAAGATAAAAAATGCCAAATTGCTAATTCTTGATGTTTTTGGGCAAAAGAGTGAAAATGAAAGTGGAATTTTACTTAATTCAAAAAAAGGTGAAAAATTAAAACACTATATTTATCAAATTTTAGAGCTTTGCGATGAAGATTTTTATTTTTCTTATTTATTTAAATGTTTTTGTAATGGAAAATTTGATGATTTTTCGCTACAATCTTGCTTACCATTTTTCTGGAACGAACTAAAACTGATTCAACCTGATTTTTTACTTTGTCTAGGAGAATACACATTTAAAAGCTTGGGATTTAAAGATTATCACATTTTAAAAGGTGAAGTTTTTGCTTATAAAAATTTTTTCATAATGCCAAGTTATGATTTAGATTTTATAGAAAAAAATCCAAGTTATGAAAAAAATTTCATACAAGATTTAAAAAAAATTAAAGGATTTTTATGAAAAAAATATTTTTAATATTTTTCTTATCTTGCTTTTTGCTTAATGCAAAAGAGCAAAAATTAGTCGATGTAAAACCTGTTGAAAATTTTTATCCTAAATTAAGCGTTCAAGAATGCAACACAAACTGTCTTTTTGATCTTTTAGAATCAAGATTGTATCTTAGCTTTTTAAGTGAATTTTCAGATCAAAACGATCAATTTTTATCTAATGTTTATGCAAAATTATTAAATTCCATTACCGATTTTGAAAAGAATGTTCAAAAAATTACTTCTGTTAAACTTGCGATAATTATCCCAGAAAAAACCATAAAAAGTTACTCAAATACTATAATAAATTCAAGCATAGCCTATCTTTTAAGACAAAGAGCTGAAATCAAAGTAAAAGTTTTTTTAACCGGTACAGAAGATAGTGATAAAATTCGAGCCGCACTTGATGCAGCACAAGCTCAAGGATATCAGTATGCCATAGCTGGATTTACCCTAAAAGGTGTTAATGAGTTGAAAAATTACTCAGGAAATATGAAAATTTTTATACCGACTATCCATAAAAATAACATACAAATTTCAAATCAAAATATTATCTTTGGAAGTATTGACTATGATGCTCAAATTGCCACACTTTTAAGCAAATCAAACGCTAATATCGCAATATTTAGTGATGGCTCTGCCTTATCAAGCAATCTAAATTCAAGAATTCTTGCTCAAAATAATAATGCTAGAATATATACCATAGAAGGCGAGAAGCTTGATTTTAGCAGGCTTTTAAGATCGCAAGGTGGAGTTAATAATGCCTCAATATTTTTTAACACTCCATTAATTAAAACAGCTCTAGCAAGTTCTCAACTAAGAATTTATAACATTCATCCTTATGTACTTTTATCTACTCAAATCAACTATAATCCAACATTTTTAAGTTTAACACAACAAGGAGATAGAGAAAATTTCATCATTGCTAATTCTATCAATAACCACGATGATAACTTAGTCTATCTTAATGAAATTTTTAATCAAAGTATAGATTATAACTGGATTGCTTATGCTACTAGTATAGGAGTTGATTACTTTTATACTGAATTCTTAAATAAAAAAAGCGATAGCTTATTTGATGAGAAAATCAAAAATTCTCAAGTTGATTATAAAATACGTCTTATGCAAGGCAAACAAGCAAGCTTTGAGGAATTAAAATAATTCTTCAAAGAACTTTTTTAACTGCATATCCATTCTAGCTGGTTTTTCGTTTTTAATAAAAGCTAAAGTTAATTCCATTTTAAAAAGCAAAATTTCACCTTTATAAATTTCTTGCAAAATTTCCACAGAAGCATTTTTGACTTCTAAAATTTTTGTTTTAATCTCTATCATATCTCCAAGTTTTGCAGGTTTTAAGAAATTGCAATTTGCTTTTACAAGTAAAAAATGCCCCTTAGACGCATCAAAAATATCTACTTTTTTATTAAAAAAAATTTCACTTCTTGCTCTCTCACAAAATTTTAAATAATTACTATGATACACCACTCCACCCGCATCAGTATCTTCATAATACACACGTATTTTCATCGCTTTACCTTAAAAAATATTTTACATTTAAAAAACATTAGATTATACAACGGAAATTCTTTGATATCGCTTTTTAGTTTATATTAAAAATTTCCGTCCAAACTTAATTTAATAAAGCTTTTTAATAATATTAAATATATGTTATAAAAATAAAATTAAAAAATAACTTTTTTTATTATTAATATTATTTAAATATTTTATTTATAATTAATATATTTAAGAATATTATAATTATAATTACGCTTACTTTTAATAATATTTACAGATATTGTTAAATAGTTAAAATATAATAATCAATATTCAAGGACATCTAAGCCAGTTATTAAGTTTTTTAACTTCACGGGGCGGGGTATAGAGAAAATTTTTGTTTTAAACTTTCTATTGTTACCTTTTTAAGTATCAACGCTTTTTTGGTCACTTAAGCAAATACTACAGACAATCTAAATTTCAATATTCCAGAGCATTATTTTAATGATAACGAACTTTATGGTTATAAAAAACTCCAAGGTATAAATTATTATGCTAAGAGTTCTAAATAAGATATTAACAATATTACTTTAATTTATAACAATCCTAAATCAAATATTACAAATATAAACAATTTAAATTTTAAACATTATTTACTCACTCCTGATATGAGAGAAGATGAAGTTCTTTCTTTTAAAACAAGATATAGTGTTAATACTATAAAAACAGTTAGAGTGCTTTCTTTTTTAATCACAGCAAAAACCGATCATGCTAATGCAAGTTATAATAAACTTGTATTAGAACAAGGAGAGTTTAGTTCAGTTTTTTATCTTAAACCTAAAGATACTCATATAAAAACCCTAGTAATTCTAAAAGTGATCAACCCATGAATTTCTTAATGAGTTCTACCTTTATTCATTATAGTAATGCAAGCTATAACCAAACCATACTTCAAAAAGATGCCCATATTAGCATGGGAGTTGAGAACACTTATGATTTAGCCTTAAATGGTGCTCTTTATTTAATCGGAACTATAGCCACTTACGGAGATTCTACAAATAATAGTTTAAATATAGAAGCAGGTAGTAGTGTAGAGTTTTTTACTTCCTTGCCTAAAAAAGATAAAAATGGTAATAATACCTTTGATGGAAGAATCACTCACCTTGTAGGTGGTTTAGCTTATCAAGGTAATGTAAAAAACAATAAAATCTTTATCAAAGATGCTAATATGATTATCCGTGGCCCAAGCAAAGCTTATGCTAGTTCAGCTGCTGCTCATATTAGCGCAGGTTATAAGATAGTAGAACAGATAAAAACTTTCAAGCCAGTAACAATCTTTAAACATAGATGGTTTTAATCTTGATATGTGTATGAACCATGATAAACAACCTCTACTTATAATTCTGTTTTATTTGCTGATTTTTGGAGTGGAAAACCGAATAAAGACAAGCAGTTTAGCTATCTTAAGCCTTTATGCTAGTGATACTAAAGATAATAAAAAACCATACAGATGTTAAAACAATCTCCTTATAAAGAAGATGCTAACTTAAAAACTACAAAACACTTTAAAAGTAAAAGATGGAGTGATTATCATAGATCATTCTTAATACTAGTGATGATAATAATTCAAAAACCATCAACACAAAGAAAAACACTCAAAAAGATAATAACAACACTCAAAAAAATCAACCTAACTTGTCTAATGATAATACTTTAAAAACTAAAACCCCAAATTCGAACGCTCCTTCTTTAAAAAATACTTCTAAAGAAGAATCAGTTAGCTTTAGCTTTCAAAAACATAAACTTTAAAGATCTAGGTTTAGATGAACAAGTTTTACAAGAAGCCTTAAACGATTACAAAAAAAGAAAGTATTTCAGTTCAAAACTTACAAGATATAGCCATATCATTTCTTATTATGTTCAAGTTAGTGGTTATTCTGCTGCTACAGCTTATATCCCACACAACAAGAACTAAAAGATCAAATTCAAATTAATATCACCTTAGGAGTTTTAGGTAAATATGTGGTTCAAAACAATTCTAGTTAAGAGATTATACTATAGAAAGTAAATTACCTAATCATAAAGGTGAAATCATCACTACTAAATTAGTAGAAGATGCAGTTTATAAAGTCAATAAAATGTATGACATACAAACCCTTGCCTCTTTAAAAGCAGGAGATAATCTAGGTGAAACAGATGTAGTGATAGACACTGCCCCTAGTGATAGCTTTGTTTCTGTATTGTTTTATGGGGATAATTACGGTATAAAAGAATCAGGCAGATATAGAGGTGCTAGTATGAGTTTTAATAATATAGCTCATCAAGGAGATAGTCTTAATGCTTATTTACAAAGAAGCGATGAAGCACAAACTAACTATGGTATAAGCTATACTACTTTCTTAGAGAATTTAAAAATCACTCCAAGTTATTCTAAAAGAAACTATGCTTTAGGGGAATTTGGAGAGAATTTGACTTTATAGGAACTTCTGAAAATCTAGGCATAGATTTAAAATATCCTTTGTGGATTACTACTTATAATTCTTTTTATTTAACCTCGAGTTATTATCATAAAAAGTTTAGTGATTCTAAATTTGATATTTTAACCTTTGATAAAAGCTCTGATACGATAAGCTTTGGTATAGAAGAGGTTTATAATGGCATTAGTAATGATAGTTTTTCTTATAGTGCTAATGTAAGCTATGGTAATGTTAAAGATGAAGGTATGACTATAGTAGGTATAGGATTAAACAAAGTAGGTGGAGTAGAATTTGGAAAATTTGCTAAGTTAAATGTCATCTTAACAATGCTTATTTCTTTAATGATACCTTTACTCATCTTTTTAGTTTAAATTATCAACAAGTTATCAATGGATCTACATTAGGTAGCAGTAAAACCATATCTTTAGGAGGTCCTTATGGAGTAAGGGCTTATAATAATGGAAATAATGCTGTAGTGGCTAGCTTTGGACTTAGAATGGCTACTCCTTTAAAAGATTTTTATATCACTCCTTTTTATGATATAGGTTATTCTTGGATATGAGAATGATTCTAAACTATACAGAGCAAGTGGAACAAACTATATGGATGCTTATGGTTTACAACTGCTTTATAATAAAACAGGAAATTTTTATGTTAAGCTTGTTTTAAAGAAGTATAAACTAGATGATGATTATAGATCTAAAGTTTATGTAAGCTTTGGGAAGTATTTTTTGAGTTTTAAAAATTTATTTTTGATCAAATATTTAATGCATATGAGATTTATATTGCCATAAAAGCTTTTAATGCTATAATTTAGCATTAAAAGCAAATGTCAAGGATAAAAATGCGAGAAAATTTACTCGAAAAACAATTTCTAAATCACCCTTTATATGCTAAAATTCAAGAACTTAAAGCTCTTAATCTTGCTTGTAATTTTTCTTTAGATAATAGTGTAAATTTATCTACAAATTCTCAAGCCAAAGATGAAATCTTAGCTATAACAAAAGAACTCAAACCATGGAGAAAAGGTCCTTTTAAAATAGACGATCTTTTCATAGATACAGAATGGCAAAGTTTTATTAAATTTAATATTCTAAAACCCTTTATGAACGAAATTTCTCAAAAATGCGTTGCTGATATAGGGTGTAATAATGGTTATTATATGTTTAAAATGTTTGAATTTAATCCATCAAAACTCATAGGTTTTGATCCTTCTATCAAATACCGTTTGCAATTTGAACTCATTAACGCTTTGGCTAAAACTCCTATAAAATACGAACTTTTAGGAGTAGAAGATCTTCCAAGCTATGACTTAAAATTTGATGTGATTTTCTGTCTTGGGGTGATTTACCATAGAAGCGATCCTATAAAAATGCTAAAAGATTTAAAAGCAGGACTTAATAAAAATGGAGTTGTTTTTTTAGATACCATGTATATAGAAGATGAAAGAGAAATCGCTCTTGTGCCCAATAAAACTTATTCTAAAATTCCAAATATTTATTTTGTACCAAGCATTAGTGCATTAAAAAACTGGTGTGAAAGAGCAGGATTTAAAGAATTTGAAGTTTTGGCTACAAAAAAAACCGATGAAAACGAACAAAGAAAAACAGAATGGATAGACTCTTTTTCGTTGGAAAATTTCTTAGATCCAAAGGATAAAAATCTTACCATTGAAGGCTATGAAGCGCCTAAAAGAGTTTATGTACGCATTAAGATATAAATTCTTTTTATTTTTTACCGATATTGAAATTTAGATATTTTGAAGTAGATAAGTAGAATTTAAAGGTTAGATATGGCAAAAAAAGATAATTTTGAAGAATATGCACAACTTGAAGAATACGCATCTGCAGAAGATATATCTCGCGTTAGAGCAGAATTACTCACTTGTCCTGAATTAAACACCTCGCTTGCTGGAACCATTATCGAAATTGATAAAAACTATGCCAAATCAATTTTAATAACCACAAGTGAAATGGTAGCAGATGTTCAAGGATTGATTTTTGATGCCTTTATTTTCGCTGCGGCAAACTATGTAGCACAAGCCTCTATCAATAAAGAATTTTCAGTGATTATTGGATCAAAATGTTTTTTTTACGCTCCGCTTAAATTAGGCGATGTTTTAGAACTTGAAGCTCATGCACTTTTTGACGAAACCTCCAAAAAAAGAGACGTAAAAGTGGTTGGGCATGTTAAAGAAATTAAAATGTTTGAAGGAACGATACAAGTTGTTAGCACTGATGAACATATATTTAAACTCAAGCGTCCGCCACTTAACACTGTTAAACCTACAGAAAACCAAGAACAAGATACCAAAATCAACAATCCAGAAGCCGTAGCAGCTGCACTAATGGCTTCTGTGGGTGGAAAATAATCAAGGGGTCATTTTAATATCCACCCAATTTTTTGGGCAATCCTTATGATAAGTTCCGCTTCCATCATAATACTCTTTACAATCATCATAAAAACGATTTGAAATCCCTCTTTCATTTACAAAACATCCAGAAATTCCTAAAGCTAATAGTATCATTAAAGTATATTTTTTCATATTTTTCCTTAGAATTTATTGTGTTTTCTCCATTTATAAGGCTCTATAGGATTACTCTCTTTCCAAAGACCTAAATGATTTTTCTTAGCATTTTCTTGTTCTTTGATATAAGCGTTACTATAGTAAGTATCAGCCCAAGCATAGCCTTTGCTTACTAAAAATCGATTAATATCAACATCATTAAGCTTTACAATAGCAACAATTCTACCATAAGTATCTTTATTTTTATAAATAATTTCAACTTTTGTGCCACTTAAAATTCTACTTAAAGCTTCTTTTGATTGCTTTCCAAAACTTTGTTTAAGTTCTGGTGCATCTATACCAAAAAATCTTATTCTAGCAAGTTTGTTTTCATGATTAACTTCTATAGTATCTCCATCAATAATTCTAATTACTTTTCCTTCAAAACTAGAATTTTGGGCAATATGGTTTTGGATAAAAATAACTACAAGAGTGAAGATTAATACAGAAAAAAGTTTTTTTGGATCGCTTAATAATTTTCTTAGATTAAATAATTTTTTATAATTTATTCTCATTTTTTAATCATTTTACCTTTAAATTTTAAAAAATATGCCATAATTTTATCAAAACAAGGAGATAAAATGCAAAATGTTATAGAAAATTTTAAACAATTATGCAAAATTCCTCATTGCAGTTATGAAACAGAACAAATGAAAGAATTTTTAAGCTCTTATGCTAAAGATAAAGGCTTTAAAGTGAATGTAGATAAAGCAGGAAATATCCATGCCATAAAAGGTAAGCCAAAAATTTGCTTACAAAGCCATTATGATATGGTCTGTATGGGCGATGCACCAAACTTAGAAGTTTATGAAGAAAATGGCTTTTTAAGAGCCAAAAATTCAAGTCTTGGCGCGGATAATGGTATAGGTATAGCCATCATGATGAGCGCTATGGCTAAATTTGAAAATTTAGAGTGTCTTTTTACAAACGATGAAGAAGTAGGACTCATGGGAGTGAATTCACTCGAACACACTTTAGAATCTAAAATGCTTTTAAATTTAGATCATGAAAGCGATGATGAGATCATGATAGGCTGTGCAGGTGGAGTAGATATAGAAGCTAGCCTGCCTTTTAATACCCTTAGAAAAAAGGGTAAAATTTATGAGCTTTACGCACAAAATTTTAAAGGCGGACACTCAGGCATAAATATCGTACGCAACGAAAAAAGCTCTATCAAAGAAATGGCTAAATTCATACAAGAAAATGAAGGAAAAATCATTTCTTTTGAAGGTGGAGAAAGAATCAATTCCATACCTAAACACGCCAAAGCTTTAGTGCATTTTAAAGATGAAGCAAAGAGCAATAACTGGATAAAATGCGAATTTAAAGAAGAAGGTGAATTTGAAATTTGTGATCAAAGTAAAAAACTTTTAAGCCTTATAAATTCTTTTACTCATGGAGTTAGAGCCTATGATGAAAATCTAGGTATAGTTCAAACAAGCATTAATCTAGCTACTTTAAGAATGCAAGATAAACAAATCAAATTCGCACTTTTTGCAAGATCTAATATACTTGATGGGCTTAAGCAAGTAGAATTTGAAACTTTAGAATTTTTCAAGGCTTTTGGTTTTAAAGTAAGAAGTTTTAATTTCTATCCACCTTGGGAAGGCAAACCAAACGCACTTAGCGACATGGTTTTTAAAGCACTGAAAAAAGTATCGCCTAATGCCAAAGTTTCAGCTATCCATGCAGGGCTTGAGTGTGGCATTATAGAGAAAAAACAAGAGCTTTTATGCGCTTCTATAGGCCCAAATATCCATAATCCTCATTCAACTGATGAGCATTGCGAAATCGCTTCAGTTGAAAAAATATCTAAGGTTGTTTTTGAAGTTTTAAAAGACAATACTTAATTCTTTAATCTTGCTTCTTGCAAAAACGCGTTTTAACAAAAACACGCAAAGCAAGGAGCAAGACCCCACTATAGCAAGATAAATACCTAAATACTCTTTATAAAAAGCATTAACTATAAAAGGGGTTAAAAAACCTAAAATCGCATAAGAAATATTATAAGCAAAACTAAGCCCACTAAATTTAAGTTCGCTTTTAAAAATCTGCGTCATAAAAACAGGTGCGAAAGTAATAATACCTTGTGCAAAACAAGCCAGTAAAAAATAAAATAAAAAATTCTCATCATAAAAACTAAAAAGCATACCGAAGATAATAAAAGCTATGCTAAAAATAAAACAAATCCTATAGCTTCCCCATTTGCTTGCTAAAAAACCTTGAAATAAAGCTCCAAAAATCACCGCTAAAATAGCAAAATTTTGCACCCATAAAACAGAAGTTTTACTCATAGCTAAAAGACTTTCAAAATACTTAGGTAAAATCATCAAAGTTGCTACACCGCTTGTTAAAACCATGGTCATTAAAAAACAAATAAGCATACTCATTTTATGAGTTTTTAAAGCTTCAAACAATGGAAAATTTAAAATTTTCTTTTCATTTTGAACTTTTATAAATTCTGGAGTTTCACTGAGTTTATTTCTTAAAAACAAAGCTAAAATTCCAAAAAACCCTCCTATAATAAAAGGGATTCTCCAAGCATAATTTTGAACTTCTTCCGGAGAAAAATAAGTCCTTATACCTAAAGTAGCAATATTTCCTAGTAATAAACCTATGGTTAAAGTTGCTGAAATAAAACCAAGAGCTAAAGGAATTTGACACCCTTTGACAAATTCACTCACATAAATCCAAGCTCCACTCACTTCAGTTCCAACGGCTAAACCTTGCAAAATACGAATAGTAAATAAAATTAAAGTAGCAAATACACCTATACTTTCATAACTTGGTAAAAAAGCCAAAGTAAAACTAGGCAAAACCATCAAAAGCATAGAAATATAAAAAATATTCTTTCTTCCATATCTATCAGCAAAATGTGCCATCGCAATAGAACCAAAAGGACGTGCCAAATAAGCAGCACCAAAGGCTATATAAACATTTATCTGCATCCAAAAGGTATCATTTTGTGGAAAAAATATCTTAGCAAAAATATCCAAAAAAAAGGCAAAAAGTACAAAATCATAAAATTCTAAAATTCCACCCAAAGAAGCATAAATAATATTTTTATATTTTTTTTGCATATTTTATCCTAAAAATTAAAAAGGACAAAAAGCCCTTTATTAAATTTTTCCACCTTCAATCACTACATCATCAGCCTTAACATCATCCCCAAAATGAGCTTTTAAAGTTTCATCATAAGCCTTATGGAAAAACTGCTCTTGACCTAGTTTGACGATCAAATTATCGATAAATTCTTTAAGTTCTTTATCGCCTTTTTTAACTGCTGGTGCAATAACATCTTTATTGCCCAATTCTTTAATACCCATTTTAAAATCAGGATGATCTTTTACCCAAGCAAAAAGCAAGGTATTATCATGACTTAAAGCATCGCCTCTTTTATCCATCAAAGCAGCAAAAGTTTCAGTATTTTGATCGTATTTTAAAGTTTTTATATCAGGATAATTTTGTGTAAAATATGCATCTGCTGTTGTACCCTTGTTTAAAAGTAAAGTTTTATCTTTTAAATCTTCTACGCTAGTTATATTACTATCCTTTGGTACAGCCATACCTAGAGCCACTTTCATATAAGGCAAGCAAAAATCAACCTGCTCTGCTCTTTGTGGAGTTTGAGTAAAATTAGCTAAAATAATATCCACTTTATTTGATTTTAAAAACTCAACCCTATTTGCAGCTTCAACAAGAACAAATTGCACCTTATTTTCATCTCCAAAAAGTTCTTTTGCTATGCGTTTAGCTAAAACTATATCATAACCTTGGTTATTTCCTTTTTCATCTATATAACCAAAAGGTGGTTTATCGCCAAATACTCCAATTCTGATAATTCCATTTTGTTTTATTTTGTCAAGAGAATTTAAAGTTTTAGAGTCAGAATTCCCTCCACAAGCAGCCAATACTACTGCAACAAAAGTTATTAAAACATTTAGAAGTATTTTTTTCATGTATTTCCTTTTTTAAAATAAGTTTTAAGTCATTGCAAAAATATATAATAATTGCAAAGTTAATTATACTTAAAATTATAAATAATGCATTTGAAATAAACCAAAAAGATTTTTCTATGTGTAAAAATGTAATTAATCTCACACTCTCTTTTAGCATTGTTTAAATTTTAAGTAAAAAAAGATATAATCTTTTTTTAAAATTTTTAAGGAGAAAACTATGAAAAAAGGTATTTTTCTCTCTATTGGAATAGCTGTTTTGTTTGCAGCTTGCGGAAATTCCATAGATGAAAAAACAGTTAAAAAATATGAAAATCAACTAAATCAAACAGTTAAACAAGAAATTGCAAGCATTTCTCAGGATTCTGGAATAAAGATTGAATTCTCGGATTTTAAATGCAATGCAGATGGTGATTTTATAACGTGTTTAAGTCCAAATTTCAAAACTCTTGCAAAAGATAATAACGATGAGTATCAAGAACTATTTCAAGCAAAAAATATCAAAATTCGCTCAAATGAAATTTACAAAGGCGAAGCAAATGCATCAATTAGCATTAAAGAATATTACAACAATCTTTTTAAAAACCAAAAAAGCATACAATCAAATTTGGTTTTTGAAAATTTTAAACTTGGAGAAAAAGTTGTTAGTGAGATCAATGCAAGCTTATTTCAACAAGATCCAAAAATCAGATCTTTTATCAATAAATTAAGCTCGGATTCTTATACTTTATCATTTGATAACTCCATAAACAAACAAGAAAACAATTATCTAGATAATCTTGATATAAAATTTTATAACGCAAAATTAAATTTCAATACAAATCTAAATATAAATCTAAAAGAAGGTTTGCTTAATTACCTTGATTCTAAGGGCATAAAATTTAACACTCAAACTTTAGCTATGGATGAACAAGCTATCAATGAACTTCTTAATATAGCAAACTACGAACAAACTTCAGATTTTAGCAATACAATCCAAAAATACATCATCTTAAATAATTTTAAAATTGATTCAACTCTTAAAACCGAAAGCGTATTTAGTAATTATATAACAACTGCTAAGGAAAATTTACAAACCTTAAAAGCTCAAAGTCAAAATGAAGAACAAGCATTAATCTTTGATAAAGCTTTAGCTATTTTAAATAGTATTACTCAAAATGATGATTATAAACTCAATCTTGATTTAAAATTTAAAAACATCCCTGTTAGTGACTATAGCACACAAGGAATCGATAGCATAGAAAAACTAAGCATCAACAATCAAGACGCCACAGAAGCGTTAAAAATTATACTTCCATTTATCATGTTTTCTATGTTAATGGGCGGAGCGTCATTTTAAATTTTAAAATGATAAAAACTTCAAAAACATTAAAAGCAAGATTAAATTCTTTGCTCTTAATGTTTTCATAACATTGACAAAAAAGGCTAAAATGAAAATTTTATTCTCCCCTAGTGAAAGCAAAAATATAAATTGCGCAAAAAATCCCATCAATAAAAACTCATTTATATTTAAAGAATTGTTTCCTTATAGAATGGAAGCTTTAAAGCATTATGAAGAATTTATCAAAAACGCAAGTTTACAGAATTTACAAGAACTTTTTGGCATTAAAAACGAAAATGAAATTGATAAATTTAAACACGACTTAAAACAAGCTCCCACTCAAGAAGCTATAATGCTTTATACTGGGGTAAGTTATGAATATCTTAATTTTAAAGCCTTAGATAAAAAAAGTCAAACTTACATTTTAGAAAACACTCTTATATTTTCTAATCTTTTTGGGGTTGTAAGAGCTAATGATACCCTACCCTTTTATAAATTCAAGCAAGGGGCCAAAATAGGAAATTTTGCCATAGAGAAATTTTACAAAGAACATTTTAGTAAAGCTTTAGATGAGTACTTGGAAAATGAAGAAATACTTGATCTTAGAGCAGGATTTTATGATAAATTCTATACCCCAAAAAAGAAATTTTATACCTATAAATTTGTAAAAAATGATAAAGTCATCAGTCATTTTGCTAAAGCTTATAGGGGAATTTTACTCTCCATAAGTGCAAAAAACCAAGTAAAAAATAATAAAGAGCTTTTAGCAAAACTTCCTTCAAACCTAAAACTCAAAGAAATTCAAATCAAAGGTTTAAAGGAAGAAATTGTGCTTGAAATTCTAGATTAGTTTTTATTTTAAGTATTTTAAAGCTAGCTTCGCATAATAACTTGCAGCCCTAGCTAAAAGCTTATCATTAAAAACATAACTAGAATTATGTAAATAAACGTCGTTTTCATTTTCTAAAAAAGCATAAGCACATTTTTTCATTTCGCAAAAAAATCTAAAATCCTCACTTGCCATTAAAGGACGATGATTAAATTCACAATTTTTTTCACCAAATAATTCTTTTGCAACCTCACTAGCAAAATCCACAGCTTCATCGTTATTCATAGTCACTGGTGCAATAACATTTTTATTGATTTTAATTTCTATATCATTGGCCTGCGCAATACCTTTACAAATTTTATAAATTTTTTCTTCAGTTAGCTTTCTAGTTTCATTATCTAATGCTCTAACACTCATTTTAATCGTTGCAATATCTGGAATGATATTAAAAGCATGTCCTGCATTAAAAGATCCTATGCTTACAACTGCTGAATTTTGAGGATCAACATTGCGAGATACTATACTTTGTAAAGCTACAACAAGTAAAGAAGCAGCATAAATAGGATCTTTTGCTTTTTCTGGAGCACTTCCATGACCACCTCTTCCAATAACTTCAATGCTATAACTATCCGAAGAAGCCATCATTGCACCTTTTTTAAGATAAAATTTCTTATCGCTGCCAAAAGGCATATTGTGCCATCCAAAAACATAATCACTATCAAATTTTTCAAACAATCCATCTTCTATCATCGCCTTAGCACCACCTAAACCCTCTTCAGCAGGTTGAAAATAAAGATTTAGCGTGCCATTAAAATTCTGATTTGCTAAATATTTTGCAACAAGCAATAAAGAAGTAGTATGTCCATCATGACCACAAGCGTGCATTACATTTTCTTTTTTGCTTTTATAAGGCAAATTTGTGCATTCTTGCAAAGGCAAAGCATCCATATCTGCACGAAGTCCTATTTTTTTATCACTATTTCCCTTTTTTAAAACCCCCACAACGCCTGTTTTTCCTATTTCTTCATAAACATCATAACCAAATTCTTTTAATTTTTGCACTACTAATTTTGCAGTGCATAATTCATCAAAACCAAGCTCAGGATTTTCATGAATTTGATGACGAATTTTTTCAAATTCGCCTTGTAAGTCTAGTATTTCCGGAATTAAATTCATTATTTTTCTCCTTGTATAAAATTTTCTCTTCTAGGCAAAACAAATTGCGCCAAGATCGCTGAAATAAAAATCAAAGCAAAAATATAAACAAAACCCAAAGTAAAACTATGAGTTTTATCAACACTCCAAGATACTACCCATAGGTTAAATGATAGTATAATAAAAGTAATACTCCAAAAAGCACTCATAATATAAGCAGTTTTATTTGGATTGGAATTTTTTAGTTCTGAAGGTAGATTAAAGAAAAATGGAAACCACATAGAATAAAAAATACCTGATAACACAGCAAAAATCTGTATCAATACTAAATTTTGTAAAAACAACATACAAAATCCACATATAAAAATACACGCTCCTCCAGACAATAGCATTATTTTAAAAGAAATATTTTTTCTTTTAAAAAATAATCCAAGATAAGGACCAAAAATAATAGCAAAATTAACCAAGGCTGGAATTTCTTTTTTAGCAAAATCAGCTAATTCTTTACTAAAACCCGCATATTGCGCATAAAAAGTTGGCAAAAAAGTAAAAAGAGAAGTTAAAAATAAAATAGGCCCTATGTAAAAAATAATCATACCCCAAGTAACACGAGATTTTAGAGCATAAACAAGATCTTTTGCATTATTCTTTTTTCTTCTTTTTTTATTCTCATCTTTACCTACAAAAAGCCACAAAATCAATAAAATCAAATTAATCCAAGCATAAAATGATAAAGAATCTCTCCAATTTCCAAAATAATTTGAGATGCTTTCAGCTAAAACAAGTCCTAGGGTAATACCTACTAAATTTGAAGTTATATTAAAACTAATTACAAAATGTAAAGCTTTTTTCTCAAACCATTGTTGTGCAATGGGTACTAAGCAAACTAAGGCACAAGCTGAACCAAGCCCTGTTAAAAATCTTATAATCAAAATACCACTATAACTATCTACAAAACTTAAAAATATACCCGAACTCATTAAAATACAGCCTAAAAAATATCCCTTTTTTAATCCGAATTTATAAACCAAAAAAGCAGTAAATGAAGCGCCAAAAATTTTCGCAACTACTATCATGCTAGTGATTAAAGTAGCTTGCTGAGTATTTAGGGCAAGATCATTTGAAATCAAAGGCATTAAAGACCCTGTCGCTGCCCAAGAGATGCTAAAAACAGCATAAACACTAAAAATGATAAATTCAACTCCAATGCGTCTAAAATGAAATAAAAGTGATTTTTCCATATTAAAATCCTTTTTAGATATTTATTAAAATATAACATAAAAAAATAAGATATTTATTATATTTAATTATTTTTTTAATTTAATTATTTTTTTATATATTTTTTTATTACTTTTTGAAAATTTATATATAAGTTTAAAGATAAAAAAACTAAAATACAAAATAAAAAACCTGTAAAAGTTTTTTGAAGTATTTAAATGATATATTTCAAAATCTAGTTTTAAAAAGGAAAAATATGGAATTTTTAGCATTTATTTTTTTGATTATTATATTTTTATTTGTAGTCTTTATCATCGTTACTCGTTATGAAAAAAAGATAAAATTACTCAACCAAAACATACAAAATATAAAAGAAGATATAGCCGATCTTAAAGAAACAGCTCAAAAAAATCGCTCTTTAATTGAAAAAAATCGCTCTAATATAGAAAATATAATAAAATAAAACTAAGAAAAATTTGTGATAAGCTTATAGTATTTTTTCTGATTTATTATTAAAGTAAAAATTTTTTCACTTGAATTTTCACTTTTATTTTTATAAATCATACTTTTTAAAAACGGAAAAAGCATCATACTAGAAGTTTTACCTTGTAAAATAATATGCATAGAACCTTTTAAAATTCCATACTTATAGCTCATACCGCTTGGAAATATATCAAGATTAAAACTTAAACTATCTTCATTGCTATCATAATTTAAAATTTCAATTTTAACAAAGCTAATTTCTTGATCTTCTTGAGATAAATTTTTAAAAATTTCAAGTTTTTCATGTTTTTTGATAATAACAACTTCTTGCTTACTTTCTTTAAAATCAGAAAGAAAATTTTCATTTTTAAAAATTCTTGAAAAAAATTTTAAATTTTTAAATTGCATACTTGTTTGTTTTGTGTTTTCATGTATTATTTTTTCGGATTTTAAGATGTCATGTTCTATATTATCTTCTTGGTTTTGATTATCTTTGTTTAATTTCATGTCAAAATCTTCAATGATAATTATATCTTCGCTATCACAAATATTAAAATGTTTTACAATTTCTTCAAAAGTAAAACTGTCATCACTAAATTCCAAAAACTCTACATTTGAAGTGATAAAATCAACACCATCTCGTTCTTCAATCTTATCTTTAATCACAAAAGCATCGGCACAAAAAGATGATTTTTGGATTTCATATTCAGAACTTTTACCTTTAAACACAATCTTCATAATCATAAAGCTTTTGCTATAAGTTCTAAAGGACTAGCAAAAACAACCTTGCTTGAATTTTGTTCTAATGCATTTGAAATTTGCATTCTACAAGCTGAACACTCGGAACTTACCACACCGGCTTTACTTTCATCGATCATTTGTGCTTTTTTAAGTCCTACACTTAAAGCTCTATCATAATAATCCGTTTGCATACTCACTCCGCCAAAACCGCAACAAGTATTAGAATTACTCATTTCTACAAAATGATAATTTGTTTTTAAAAGCTCCCTTGGCTCTTTAAAAACCCCTTGCATTTTTCTTGCATGGCAAGGATCGTGATAGGTAATGCTATAATTAAATTTATTTTTTGTTTTTAAAATTTCTTCCAAAAAAGTAAATTTATAAAAATACTCGCTAGCCATATATATCTTAGGTGACACACATTTTGCGCGTTTTGCCCAGTCTAAATCATTTTGCATTATAAAAAAATGTTCATAATCTATCTTTAACATAGCCGAACAAGTGGCCTCAGGAACTATAATAACATCTAATTTTTCTAATTTTTTTTCAAAATACTCAATATTTTTTTTAGCCAAAATTTCAACACTTTTAAAATCACCCGTAAAAAATTGTGGCGCTCCACAACACACTTGTTTTTTCATCAAATCCACATTAATTTTTAATTCCTTGGCGATTTTAAGCAATGCATTAGCCGTATCTATGTAAAAATAATTCGCCAAACAACCTACAAAAAAACCTATTGTTTTTTCTCCATCATTATTGATAAATTTTGGATTAGAATTTAAGAAACTTTTTTTATTAAAACTTGTAAGCAATCTTCCCTTTTTAACAAAAGGCATGGAAAATCTTGCCTTCATACCTGTATTTTCATTCTCATTTTGAATTTTAAACGCACAACTTTGAAACACATAGCCAAGCTTAGCTACCAAATCTAAAATTTTGCGTCTTCTTAAAAAGAAAAAAATAAGTTTTTTATACCAAGCTATACCAAATTTTTTAGCTATATCATAACGAACTTCTTCTATGGCATTATCTACTCTTAATTTACTTGGACATACCTCAACACAATTAGTGCATAAAAAACAAGATTCAAAAACTTTCTTAGCTTCTTTATCAAGTTCTAGACCTCCCTCTTTATAAGCAGCTAAAAGATCTAAAAATCCTCTTGGACTAGTAATTTCATCGCGATTTTCTTCATGTATAGTACACACAGGTATACATTTACCACATTTAACACAAGCATCACTTATTTGACTAAATTTCATCTTACACCGTTTTTGAGAATACTTTTTTATCTTCACTAATGTTTTTCATATAAGCATCAAAACACATAGCAATATTTCTTATAAGTAAAACGCCTGTTTCATTGACTTTGATAAAATTTTCATCAAAATTAATAAAATCTTTGTATTCTTCTAAAGCTTTTAAATCCTCTTTAAAATACTCCTGAAAATCAATGGAAAATTCTTTTTCTATTGATTTGATATCAAGCTTAAAATTTGCCATTAATTCCATAATCACTGCTTTTCTAAGCTCATCATCATCGTTTAAAGCCACACCTCTTTCAAAAGGCAAAACTCCTCTATTTAATGCAGCTTCATAACTTGACATATCTTTAAAATTTTGTGCATAATGTCTTTGTCCTTCGCCTATACTTGTAAGCCCAACACCGACTAAATCAGCACCACCTTTAGTGGTATAACCTTGGAAATTTCTATGTAAAGTTCCATTTTCTAAAGCTTTAAAAAGCTCATCATTTTCTTTTGCAAAATGATCCATTCCTATCATTTTATAGCCATTTTTGCTTAAAAATTTCTCACAAAATTCTAAAATTTCAAGCTTAACATCAGGACTTGGCAAGGTATTTTCATCAAATTTTCTCATATTTTTCTTAAGCCAAGGCACATGAGCATAATTAAAAATCGCCAAACGGTCAGGATTTAAAAGCATAACTTTTTCTAAAGTTTGTGTAAAGCTTTGCAAATTTTGATAAGGCAAACCATAAATTAAATCCATATTTACAGACTTTATACCTTTACTTCTTACAAGATTTAAAGCATTTTGTGTTAATTCAAAAGGCTGGATACGATGAATTTCTTTTTGAACTTTTTCATCAAAATCCTGCACTCCAAAGCTGATGCGATTAAAGCCATTTTGCGTTAAAACTGTGGCTTGCTCCTCATTTAAAAAACGCGGATCGATCTCACAGCTAATCTCTGCATCTTCGGAAAAATTTCCAAAAATAGTTCTGATTTTTAAAATCAAACTTTGAAGTTGTTTAGCACTGAAAAAAGTTGGAGTTCCGCCCCCAAAGTGCATTTGCACGACTTCACGCTTGGTATCTAAAATGGTACTTAAAATATCAAGCTCTTTAAAAATATAAGTTAAATACCTTTCTTTACTCTCTTCTTTTGCAGTATAGATGACATTACAACCACAAAAATAACAGGCACTCCTACAAAATGGTAAATGAAAATAAAGCGATAAAGATCTATCTTGCTTTTTTAAAATTTCTATATATTCTTCGTATTTGAAATTTGTATTAAACTCTACTGCTGTAGGATAAGAAGTATAGCGCGGTCCTGCTTTAGAGTATTTTACAAAAGCTTTATAATCTCTCATTTTGGTTTACCCTTTCTATCATCGCTTGCATATCTACAAATAAATTTGGATGCTCTTGTTTGATTTTAGAAATTAATTTTTCAAGATCAATACTAACTTCCATAGTACCATTTTGTGCCTTTTGCTTGATCTCATCCATGGCAACCGTCCAAACATCATTAAAATCTACAGGAATTTGTTGATAAATCGCCTTTTCTAAACGCAATTCAAAATTCTCTTTTTGACTTTGTTTTAAACTTTCAAGTATATTCTTAAGACTTTGCAAAGAAAGTAAAGTGTGAATTTCATCGTTTTCATCTATCACGAACCAAGGTTCAGGAGAATCAAAACTCCCATTTTCAAGAACTAAACATTTTTCATTTTCATTCTCGCTTTGCTTCATTTTAAAAATCGTTCTATCTTTTTTCTTTATTCCTAGATTTTGACTAAATTCATCAATGCGCTTTAAGCAAGTGCTATACTTTTCTAGCTCTTTCATTCTCTTCCTCTCTGATTATTCAAAAAGCAAAGCAAGGCTTTTACCACATAAAGGCGATTCCTTGCTTCTTCAAAAATCACATCTGCATATTTTTCAAAAATTTCTTCACTCACTTCATACCCCCTATAAGCAGGCAAACAATGAAGCAATATAGCGTCTTTATTGGCAACGCTCATAGCCTTCTCATCGATCATAAATCCTTTAAATTCTCTAATCTTGCGTTCTTTTTCGTTCTCTTCTCCCATAGAAACCCAAGTATCAGTAATGATCACATCTTTATCCTTTAAAGCTTCAAATTTATCATGGCTTAAAGAAATTTTAGCTCCTGAAATCAAAGCCTGTTTCATAGCAAATTCCCAAATTTCAAGGCTAATTTTATAGTTTTTTGGTATAGCCATGCTAAATTCAAAGCCCAAAATCGCAGCTGCAATGAGCCAAGAATTACACATATTATTACTATCCCCAATAAAAGCAACTTTTGCTATACCATTATTTTGCATCTTATTCCATTCTTTGATAGTAAGTAAATCCCCTAAAACCTGAGTAGGATGATAAAGTTCGCTTAAAGCATTAATCACAGGTGCTTTGGAATATCTTGCAAATTCGAGTAAAGTTTCATGTTTATTGACTCTCATCATCACAAAATCAACCATCGCCCCTATCACTCTAGCTGTATCTTTTACAGGCTCGCCACGACTAAGTTGCAAATCATTACTGCTTAAAAATAAAGCCTTTCCACCAAGCTCTGTTATTGCGAGTTCAAAGGCCATTCTTGTTCTTGTGGAGTTTTTTTCAAAAATCATTGCCAAAGTTTTATCTTGCAAAAGTTTTTTAGGCTCTTTTTTAAGCTCGCTAGCATGGTTTACAAGGCTTAAAATTTCTTCCTTGGAAAAATCTCTTAAAGTTAAAAAATGTTTCATTTTTCTCCTTTTAACATTTTAGCTAATTCTTTGGCATGATAAGTGATAATAAGCTTTGCCCCTGCTCTTTTAAAAGCTATCATAGTTTCATATAAGATTTTTTCATAATCAATCACTCCTGCATTTTTAGCTGCTTTTAACATAGCATATTCTCCGCTTACATTATAAACACACAAAGGCAAGTTAGAATGAAGAGATATTTCTTTTACCACATCAAGATAAGCAAGAACGGGTTTTACCATCAAAACATCAGCTCCTTGCGCTTCATCTTCTAAGCTTTCTTCTAAAGCTTCTTTACCATTAGCAAAATCCATTTGATAGCTTTTTCTATCTCCATAACTTGGGGTTGACTCTGCTACATCTCGAAATGGACCATAATAACTTGAAGCAAATTTAGTAGAATATGCCATTATAGGTAAATTTTCAAAACCTTCTTTATCTAAAGCTTTGCGCAAAGTAGTGATAATACCATCCATCATTCCACTAGGTGCTATCATATCTACCCCTGCTCTTGCGTGAACTAAAGCTTGTTTGGCTGAAATTTCTAAAGTGGCATCATTATCCACACTTTTTGTTTTTGGATCGATAATCCCACAATGCCCGTGATCTGTGTATTCACAAAAACAAAGATCACTGATTATAAAAAGATCTGGAAAATTTTTCTTAATCTCTCTTATACTTCTTGCAACAAGCCCTTCATCATCTAAAGCATCACTTCCACAACTGTCTTTTTTCTCATTTTCTAAAACGCCAAAAAGTATAATGGCTTTAATGCCTAAATTGACTACATTTTGACACTCTTTTAAAATTTCATCTAAACTCATTTGAAACACATCAGGCATAGAAGAAATTTCTTTTTTTATCTTCGTTCCATTAACCACAAAAAGTGGATAAATCAAATCATTTACACTTAAAGAATTTTCCCTTACCATAGCTCTTAAGTTTTCATTAAGCCTTAATCTTCTAAATCTTTTAAACATTTTTTTGTCCTTTTTTTGCTAGAATCTTAACATAAATTTGATTATAGAAAGTAGTAAATGAAAATAAAAATTTCAGAAATTGCGAATTTACCTAGCAAATGGGGAAATTTCCAAATACAAAGTTTCAAAGAAAATGATAAAGAACATTTATGTATATTTAAAAATACTCCAAAAGATACACTCAATCTAAGAATTCATTCAGAGTGCTTAACAGGAGATGCTTTAGGAAGTTTAAAATGTGATTGCGGAGAACAGCTTGAATTTTCGCTAAAATATATAGAAAAGAATGACGGAATGGTGATTTATCTTAGGCAAGAAGGAAGAGGCATAGGGCTTTTTAATAAAGTTAATGCTTATGCTTTGCAAGATAAAGGTTTTGATACGATTAAAGCAAATCATCAACTTGGCTTTAAAGCCGATGAGAGAACTTATGAAATCGTAGAATTTATACTCAAACACTATGAAATTTCTAAGGTTAATTTACTCACAAATAACCCTGAAAAACTAGATTCTATTAAAGAAAAAATCATCACACGCGTACCGATTTTAATAGAACCTAATCGTTTTAATGCAGAGTATTTAAGCATAAAACAAACTCAAATGGGACATCTTAAATAAATGATTTTTAAAAATTATGATTTTTTACAAAACTATGATTTAAAAAACTTTGAAGAAAAGGTAAAAATTTATAAAGAATTATTATCTAAATTTAACCGCATTCACAATCTTACTCATTTAAAAAATATAGATGAAAATATCTTTGATAGTATTAAAATTTTAGATTTTTATGATTTTTCTAAAGCAAAAAATATCGCCGATATAGGAAGTGGCGCAGGATTTCCAGCTATATTTTTAGCCTTTTTACTGCAAAGTAATTTTCATCTTTTCGAACCCAATCCCAAAAAAGCTGCCTTTTTGCGGACACTAAAAATAGAATGCAAACTTCCAAATTTACATATTTACAAAGAAAAAGTTCAAGAATATAAGAATACCTTTAAAGCTGATATCATCACCTCAAGAGCCTTAATGGATGTCAAACCTTTACTTAAAATTTGTAAAAATTTAAAAGATGACAATACGGTTTTTATTTTATGGAAAGGTAGTAAAATTTATCAAGAACTTGAAAATATAAAAGATTATGAAATTTTTGAAAATGATTTAAGAAAATATTGTATTTTAAAGCAGCCCTAAGGCTACTTTTTATTCTGCTAAGTCAGCACTAAAACTGATATCCACCAAAGGCCAAGAAATTCCACCATGTCCTGGAGCAGCATCGCTTAATGCTTTTAATGCTTTAGAACCATTTTTAAAAGTATGCAAATCAAGTTGTCCTTTAGCTTCAAACTTATTATCTTTGATGGTATAAGTTAAAGGCACAATAGTACTTTTTTTATCCATAGTAATTTTTGCTGAAATAACGCCTTTATTTTCACCCGCAATCACATCTTGAAAAACAACTTTAATATCCGTATTTCCCAATAAAGCAGGGAAAAATACTTTTGTGACATTATTGGTTATAATATCATTGCCTTCACCCATAAAAGCATTGCTTGGCTTTATAGTAGCTTTAGCGCCTTTAAGATAACTTGCTAAACCCTTTGTATTTTTAGAAAATTTATATTCTACATTCTTAAATTCACCTTCTACTCCTATCATATCTTTAGTTTTATATCCTTCAAAAGAAACCTTTAAGCTATCTTCTTTAAAAGATACAGCACTTAAAGCCGAAGCCAACAAGCAAGAACTTAAAACACTTACAAGAATTTTTTTCATCTTTATTCCTTTTTAATAAATTTAATTAATGAATTAAATTATATTCTTAGTTGATTAATAAAATAAAATTTTCTAAAAAGTAATTTTTATTACCAAAGTATACCTTTAAAAGCTAAGGTTAAAAAATATCCTCCAAAAATCAAAACAAGCCCCAAAATAAAAGCTAAGCCAAATACCCTAGAACCACTTTTTAAAAATTTTTTAAAGTCAATTTGCAAGCCTAAAGCTGCCATAGCAAAAACGATACATAAAGTACAAAGTGTTTTACCTAAAGAAATAATATCACTCGTAGCAATACCTAAAATACTTTCTTTGTTTGCTAAATAAGTATTTAAAACTATCATACCTAAAAATGCAAAAGCAAAATAAGGTATAGTGATACTTTTTGCAGTTTTTCCACTACTTGAATGCTGGTTTTTAGCGAAAAAATAAGTCACTATAAGCAAAAAAGGCACAAGTAAAATCACTCTCATCATTTTTATAATCACCGCAACATTAGAAGCACCTTGCTCAAATCCTGCCATATCTTTTGCCATTTCAGCAGCACCTGCAACATTTGCCACCTCATGTAAAGTAGCCCCCATAAAAACACCCATAGCATTTTGATCAAAAAAAGGAAAAAGATTTAAAGAAAAGGCTATGGGATATAAAAACATAAACACAAGTCCAAAAATCACCACCGTACCTACAGCTAAAATTCCCTTAAAAGGATCACTTTTCAAACTTGACTCTAGTGCTAAAACCGCTGCCGCACCGCAAATCGCACTTCCGGCTCCAACAAGCATAGAAGTTTCTTTATCGAGTTTAAAAATTTTCATTCCTACAAATAAAGCAATAATAAAAACAAAAAATATCACTATAGCAGAAAGTAAAAACCCTTTCAACCCTACACTTAAAAGCTCAGTTAAAGTAATATTAAAACCATATAAAACAATACCAAGTCTTAAAAGCTTTTTCGCGCTAAAATGCACTCCAGCTTGAAAATGATGTTGGTATTTAAAAAACCAAGGAGAAAGCAATACTCCTATGATGATAGCAAAAGCAGTCGCTGCCAAATGAGTAGTATCTTTGATACTTTGAACACTAGAAAGATACATAGCAAAAATCACTATACAAGCAGTAAAAAGTAAACCCTTAAAATTTGAACGCACTATAGCTACGCTATGTGCTAAAAAACTTGTTTTCATATATTTTCCTTTTTTGTAAATTTTGTGTTATTATATTTTTTTTATTAAAATTATAAAAATATATTATTTTAATTTTTATAATAAATTTTTTTTATTAAATAAAGGAATCACTTATGAAAATCAAAGATATGGAAATATTTTTAGATCTTTTAAACACTCAAAGTCCAACTCATACAGCCAACAATTTTTCCATAACTCAACCTAATGTTTCAATAGTAATTAAAAATTTAGAAAATAAATTTGATGGCATTTTATTTGAAAGACTTGGAAAAAAACTCTTACCTACACCAAAAGCTTTAGAACTAGGAAAAAATTGGTTAAAAATTATACAAGCCTACTATCAAAGCTTAGAAAAATTAAACGATGAAAGCATGCTCTTAGGGGAAATAAAAATAGCCTCAACTCAAAGCATTTCTGAATATTTTTTAGCTCCTATTTTATTTGATTTTAAGGCAGAATTTAAAAACATAGAAATTCGCTCTCAAACACAAAATTCAAAAGAATGTTTGAATTTACTAAAAAACGGAAATATAGAATTTGCAATCATTGAAGCAGAACTTGATCCAGCTTTAGTGGAGTATGAAAATTTAGAAATAAATTTTTGGCAAGATGATGAACTTATAGTAGCCACAAGTGATAAAAAACTCAATGGAAAAGAATTTTATATCGATGAACTTTTGGAACAAAAGTGGATTTTAAGAGAAGTAGGCTCAGGCTTAAGGGATAAATTTTTAAACGAAATTGGTGCAAGCTCAAAAAAACTTAATATTTTTCTTGAACTTGATAGAATGGCTGCGATTAAAGAACTTGTTTTACAAAAAAAAGCGATTTCTATTTTTCCTAAAAAAAGCATAGAAAAAGAATTAAAAAATTCAACACTTTATGAAATTAAATTAAAAAATATCAACCTAAAGCGTAAATTTTACACCTTAAAAAGAAAAAATTATAATTTTAATAGAGCTTTAGAAAAATTTGAAAAAATATTCAAATCATAAGCATAATAACCGATTTATATAGAAAGTTAAGCAATTTTTAGATAAAATCCAAAGATTATATAAATTTCAAGGATAATCAATGAACGCCAAAACTCAAGAAGCTGAATTAGAAGAATTATTTCAAGAAAATGCAAAAGATTATATCACATATGAAAAATTAGTAAAATATCTTACAAAACAACCAAATACATCAACCACTAAAAAAGTGCAAGCATTAATGAAAAAACACAAAGTGCAACTTTTTTCAGCAGCTGAAATTGCACAAATGAAAAACATAGAAGATGCAAAAAGACTTCAAGAAGAAAAACAAAAACTCCAAGATACAAGCCTTGAGAACGAATTTGATTTAGCCAATGAAAACGATTTATTAGAATGGAGCAGATCAGACTCTCCTGTTCGTATGTATTTAAGAGAAATGGGACAAATTGCTTTATTAAACAAAGATGAAGAAATTGAAATTTCTAAAAAAATAGAACTTGGCGAAGATATTATCATCGATGCTTTTTGTTCTGTACCTTATTTGATAGATTTTATTTTAGATTATAAAGAACCTTTAATAAACAGAGAAAGAAGGGTAAAAGAACTATTTAAAAGCTTTGACGATGAAGAAAAAAATGATGATAAACTTGATGAACTTGATATAGATGAAGATGAAGAAAACGAGACAGAATTAGAAACAGATGAAGAAAATACTAAAAAAAATAGTAAAAAAGAAGATGAAAGAACTTTAAAAGTTATAGAAAAATTTAAAGCTCTAGAAAAAGCTAAAAAAGATTGGCTAAAAACATCCAAAGACAAAGAAAGCGAAGATGAGCTTTTAGATAAATTAAGTATTGCATTCAAAAAAAATATTTTAAAAGAAAAATTAATGGATCTAGGCCCTACTTCAAAACTTATTAGTGAAATCGTAAAATCAATGGAAACTGCACTAAAAAGTGATGAAGAATTTGACAAAGAACTTAAGCGTTTAGAATACCGCTTACCTATGTTTTCTGATGAACTTAAAAAACGCCATGCAGTTATTTTAAAAGATATTACAAAATTGAGCAAAGAAGAAATCACAGAGCGAGCTTTAGAAACAACCATGGTAAGCACTTATATGGAAATTAAAAAATTATTTCAAACCAAAGAAGCCAGTGAAAAAAGCTTTGATCTTGAAAAATCACGTTTAAAAGAAATTTTAGAGCAAATTAAACGCGGTAAAAAAATCTCTGATGAAGCAAAAGGAAGAATGGCAAAATCAAACTTGCGTCTTGTTGTAAGCATAGCTAAACGCTACACAAATCGTGGTCTGCCTTTCTTAGATCTTATTCAAGAAGGAAATATAGGTTTAATGAAAGCTGTGGATAAATTTGAATACAAAAGGGGTTATAAATTTTCCACTTATGCAACTTGGTGGATCAGACAAGCTATTTCAAGAGCTATAGCTGATCAAGCAAGAACTATAAGAATTCCAATCCACATGATAGAAACCATCAATCAAATTAACAAAATTATCCGCGAACATCTACAAAAAGATGGAAAAGAACCTGATGTTAGTATTATAGCTAAAGAAGTAGGTTTAAGCGTAGATAAAGTTAAACAAGTTATTAAAATCACAAAAGAACCAATTTCTCTTGAAGCTCCAATAGGAAATGAAGATGATGGTAAATTTGGAGATTTTGTTGAAGATAGAAATTCACTTTCTCCAATGGATCATATCTTAAAGGATGATTTAAAAGAACAAATTGATGAAGTTTTGGATCAATTAAACGATAGGGAAAAAGCGGTAATTCGTATGCGTTTTGGTTTAATGGATGATGAAAGTGATAGAACTTTAGAGGAAATTGGAAAAGAACTTAATGTCACTCGAGAAAGAGTGAGACAAATAGAAAGCTCAGCTATAAAAAAACTTAAACACCCTAAAGTAGGAAGAAAACTAAAAAATTATATAGAAGGTTGGAAGTAAGAGTCAATCTCTTACTAAAAACCCAAATCTTTTTCTTCTTTTAACTTGCGTACATGTTCAAAAAAAACTAATTTTCCGCTATGTTTTTTTAATTTTTTAAATTCCTTAATATCAAATTCTAAACACAAGATAGAAGAAGTTGGAAAAGAAGCTAAACATAGCGAGCTTAATAACTCTCCAAGCTCCATTAAACCAGGATTATGGCCCACTAAAAATACTTCATTAAACTCATCATCAATATCTTGCAGAATTTTTAGCAAATTTTCAACATTGCAAAAATACAATCTTTCATCAAAACAAATTTTATTTTTATCAAAATTATAAAATTTGGCTATTTTTTTCGCTGTTTTAGCGGTTCTAGCAGCAGGACTTGATAGCACCAAATCAGGATGAATTTCATGCGAAGCAAGATTTTTAAAAAGTTTTTTTAAATCCTCCTTTCCACTCTTAGTAAGTTTTCTTTCAAAATCATCGATATCCTTACTCTTACTTGCTTTTGCATGTCTTATAATATAAATTTTTTTCATTTTACCTCTTTTATTTTAGCTAAAATATAACCACACATAAACCCGAAAATATGACCATACCAAGCAACATTTACCCCCATAAGCAATGGCGCAAAACTCATAAGTAAAATTGCCACTATAAGTCCTTTTGTGCTATTTTTATCAAGAACAGCATAAAAGCCCATTAAAACACAAATTGCACCACTAGCACCTATGACATTTATATTTTCTCCAAAATATTTAAAATCAAAATACACATAAAAAACATTTAAAAGCGAACATAACAATCCGCCAACAAAATAAATAAAAATAAAACGCAAAGCACCCAAATAAGCTTCTAATATACGCCCAAATTGAAACAAAACTATCATATTTAATATAAGATGAGTTAAATTTCCATGTAAAAACATTGAACTTAAAAGCTGCCAATAAGCTCCATTAAAAAATAAAATATTCAAACCAAGGATATTGTAATAATCATAAGAAATCAAAAAGTAACATAAAATATTTAAAAAAATTAAAAAAATTGTAAGCAAAGTATAAAACCTCTATTTTTTATAATATTGTCTTAAAATTCACATAAAATTCACATAAATTCTTTACAATTTTACTAAAAAATAATTAGGAAAAATATTGAAAATTAAATTTTTAAGCATTATTACTATTTTAAGTTTATCTTTAAATGCTGATATAATAATTTCTGCTGATAATTTGCCAAGTGTTTCTAAAGAATTTTTACAGCATAATTTTAAAGCTCCAATAGGAATAGTACAAAAGGATAAAAATTCTTACGAAGTCTATCTTAGCGATGGAACAGAACTTGAATTTGACATAGATGGAGCTTGGAAGGAAATTGAAAATAAAGCCTTTCCTTTTGAACTAGATTTTTTACCTCAAAATTTAGTCAATATCATTAAAAACGAATTTCCGAATACAAAAGTTAGAGAAATCGAAAGAAAAATCAACCATTACAAGATTAAGCTTGATAACGATATAAAAATTCTTATAGATTTTAATGGAACTATCTTACACAAAGAAATTGATGATTAAAATATAATCAAACCTGCATTATATTTTTAACATCATCATGTCCTATCTTCTCTTTTTCAAGCAAAAATTCTGATAATTTTAAAATTTTATCCTTCATAGAACTTAAAAATTCATCCATTTCTTTTTTTTGTTCACTTAAATTTGACTCTTCTAACATATCAAAACTCAACATATAATCAAGCAATTCTTTAATCTTTAAAAAATCATCTTGCGAGTTAGTATAACTTTCATTGTAGATTAATTTCATAGCTCTAGAACCAGCCAAATAAACTTTTATACGATTGATAAGCTCTGATTTTGATCTTATATTATGCTCATATTCTTTAAAACGATCTTCAATGAGGGTTATTTTATCAAATCCTATGTCAAAATAATACGCACTCAAAGCTTTTGCAGCTTGATAAGTGGCTTGAATTTTCTTCTCTTCATTATTAAAACTTAAAATCTTTTTCTTGCCTAAAAGAACTTTATTTAATACAGCATAAAAATCACTTTCCTCAACTAAAGCACTATTTCTTCTTAAAGCATTAATTGCTGCTTCATTGACCAAAGTTTCAAGCCCTGCTCCACTAAAACCTACGCTTGCTTTGGCAATTTTATTTAAATTGACATTATTATTTTTATCTTTCATATAAATTTCTAAAATTTTAAGCCTATCTTTAAAATCAGGCAAAGATAAAAAAATTCTCCTATCAAAACGCCCTGAACGCAATAAAGCAGGATCCATAAGTTCGATTTTATTTGTTGCAGCTATAACGATAACCCCGCTATTGTCCTCAAAACCATCCATTTGGGTTAAAAGTTGATTTAAAGTACTATCTCTTTCAACATTTGACATTTCTCCTCTTGCCTTACCTACAGCATCTATTTCATCGATAAAAACTATACTAGGAGCCATCATTTTAGCTTTTGAAAAAAGCTCTCTAACTCTTTTTGCACCCATACCTACATAAATTTCAACAAAGCTTGAACCACTTTGATAAAAAAACGGCACCCCTGCTTCTCCTGCAACCGCTTTCGCTATTAATGTTTTTCCTACACCTGGTGGACCTACCATTAAAACACCTTTTGGCATTTTTACACCAAATTCTTTATATTTTTTAGGATTTTGTAAAAAATCCACAAGTTCGCTTAACTCCATTTTAACTTCATCAACGCCTGCTACATCATTAAAAGTAATATTTGAAATCACAGGTTTTATATGAGAACTTTCTAAATTTATATTTGAATTTTGAGCTTGAGTGTGATTTTGATTTTTATTTGATATTGGATATTTAGCTAACTCTTTTTTACGAGCAAAATAACTAAGACTTATAAAAAGTGCGATAATAAAAACAAGTAAAATAAAAAACACCCAAAGCGTGTTATCTTTTTTAACCTCTACAGGAACTTTTGCTAAAAGTGTTTTTGTATCTATGCCATCTTTTATAATTACATAATTTTCACCTTCTGCCTTAAGCCAAATTTCGTCTTTATCAATCACAGCTTTTTGGATTAAATTTTGGCTTAATAGACTTTGATAAAGATTTTCATCTATATATTTAGGTTCATTTTTAAAATATAAAATTCCCAAAAGCATACATAAAACCATAAAAGATGCTAAAATTATCTTTTTATTTTTCATTTATCTAGCCTTTTAAATTTGCAAAGTTAGACTTTTCTTGCGCTTCATATTCAGATATAACGATCCATTCTTTAGTTATATCTTTATCACTTTTAATTTTGATCTTGTTAAAAAACTGATCATAACCTTCAAAAAAACCATCTTTTTGATTTTCTACCAAAACTTCAAGTGAAACTTGATTTTTTTTCCTAAATTCATAATTATTTTTTTCTATTATGGATTTTAGAGTGTTTAACCTTTCTTTGGCTAAAGTTCCATTTATCACATCTTTCATGGTAGCAGAATGCGTGTTATTTCTAGGACTAAAAATAAAAGCATGAATATGAGTGAGTGGAAATTCTTTAAATTTTTTCAAAGCTTCTTGCCATAGCTCTTCACTCTCACCTGGATGAGCTACTATAAAATCCGTCCCTAAAGCATATCCTTTACTTGCTATAGTATTAAAAAGCTTTAAATCATTATCCGTATGTGATCTTCTTCTCATTATACGAAGCATTTTTTCACTTGTATGTTGTAAGGCAATATGTAAATGCCTTTCAAGCCAAGTTTCATCTAAGATTTCTAAAAAACTTTCATCAAGCTGTGCAGGTTCTAAACTACCTAACCTTATGCGTTTTATACCTGAAATTTGTCCCATTTTTTGCAAAAGCTTACCTAGGGTTATGCCATTTTTAAGCCCATATGAACCTATATTAGTCCCTGTTAAAACAATTTCACTATAGCCATTAGCTCCTAAAATTTCAACCTGTTTTAAAAGAGCTTTTTCATCCACGCTTCTTGATTTTCCCCGTACACTAGGAATGATACAATAAGAACAAGCAAAATCACAACCTTCTTGAATTTTCACAAAAGCTTTGGTATGATTTTCATACTCGCAAACTATATCTTTATCAATAAAATTTAAATTTCCAAGTTCATAAAAACTTGTCTTTGCTCCTAAAAATTCATTGATTTTATCTTTATTTGATGATCCAAGCACTCCAAAAACTTGCTTTTTATCTAAAAGCTCCTTGCCTTTGCTTACAGCACCACAACCTGTAAGTATAACTTTAATACCTTTTTTTTGCATGGTATTTACATAAGACTTTATCCCACTATCAGCTCCATTTGTAACCGTGCAAGAATTTACAACGATAATTTGTGCTTTATTCTCATCATTTATAATTTCATAATCTTTTACATAACTTTTTAAAAGCTCTGTATCATAAATATTTGTGCGACACCCAAAGGTTTTAAAAAAAACTTTTTCTTTCAATCTTTATTCCTTGCATGAAAATGCGTATTTTCATGATATTGTTCAAAATGATTTTGATTTAAATTTCCTAAATATAAATTTTGCGATGGATAAGCGATTTTTATATCTTTATGCTTATTAAATTCTTTTATAATCTCTTTGCTAATCGTACTTCTTAATACCAAAGCTGCATAAGCATTAGTCATATACCATGCAGAAATTCGCATTCCCCAATGTTCAAAAAACATGAAAAACCTTGGCTCCACTTTAGGATTTTTAATACTATATTCATGTTGTAAACGAACTATATTTTTTCTAGCAAGCTCAGTATAACCTTTGGCATGGCGTATAACAATATTTTCTACAATTTCTTGTACCTTGTCAAGATTGCTATCAAAAGTAATACTTATATCAATGCCATCAAGCACGGTTTTCATACCATGATGAGTATAATTAGCAAGCAAATTTGTAAAAACATAGTTATTAGGAATAAATATAATACGCCCGCTACGACGATTTTTACTATAAGTTTCAAGCGTAAGCTCTTCATAAAGAGTAATACGCAAAAAAGAAATATCTATAATATCTCCTATATAGGTAGTATCATTTTGAAAAACCTTTACACGATCCCCTACTCTAAAACTTCCACCAAAAATAATCACACACCATCCAAGCATAGACATAAACATATCTTTCATAGCAATAGCTAAGCCTGCAGAAGCAAAACCAAGTATAGTTACAAGATAAGTAATATTTTCTATATAAGCAAAGAGCAAAATAAGAAAAATAATATTTATATTAATAAAATTAATAATCTTGGTAGCAGTATAATATTTTTCACTATCTTTAATGTATTTTTTAGCAATAAATTTCAACATAAAAGCTATAGCTATAACAATAATAATAGCAACAAGTATATTTACAGCCCTTAAGCTTTGAACTTTAATCTCAGCACTTACTCGAGAAAGCTCTTCATCAATTTTTTTCTCATAAACAGAATAAGAAACACTAGCAAAATTTAAAGCTTGCTCAAATTCTTCCAACTTTTTATCCGAAGCTTTTAAAGCTTCTATATTCTCAACACTTGGTTTAAGCTCAACTAATTCTTTAAGTTCTGAGTTTTTTTCTCTAATTTTATCAACTAAGTTTTTAAAATCATTAAATTTAAATATATACTCTTCCTTTTCTCCTTTTATTTTCTTAATATGAGAAAAAGTCCCTATAATAGCTAAAGGATTAGTAAGCTTAGATAAAGTTTCTATATTATCAGGAGCACTAAGACTTTGTGCAAAATTTAAATCTTTATATTCTTTAAGCAAGCTCAATTGCTCTTCTAAATTTGCTATCTTACGTTTAAGTTCTTCTTGTTGGTGGATATCGGAAGTCTTTTTTAAATTAAGATTTAAAATGATTAATTCATCATTTATATCTTGATATTTTATAAAATTTTCATAACGTATATTCCAAATACTGGCACTGATTACAGTATTTAAAGTATTAATTTTCTCATTTATATTATTAATAATAGTCCGATTTACATCACCAAAAGCAAAAACAACAAAAAAGGTTAAAATAATAATTTTTTTCATTGAAATTCTCTTAAAGTTGCAATTATATCTTCTTTAGAAATATCACCTTTTATCAAACCCTTGCCCAAAGGACTAGCAAGAACAAAATTGATTTTTTTATTAGAGCTTTTTTTATCCATGAAAAAAGCTTCATAAAATTCATCTATATTGCTGATTTTATATGATATTGGTAACTTAAATTTAAGTAAAATATCTTTTATTCTTTGACTTTGCATTTTATCCAAAAGCCCTAAATTTAAAGCTAATTGATTTGCCATAACCATACCTATAGCCACTGCTTCTCCGTGTAAATAAAGCTTATAATCTGTAAAATTTTCTATAACATGAGCAAAAGTATGACCGTAATTTAAAAGCATTCTAAGCCCTGATTCTTTTTCATCTTGCTCAACAACCCTTGCTTTAAGTTCTATGCTTTTTGCTATAATTTTAGTAAAAATTTCATTTTCGCAAGTAGCATTTAAGAAACTTTTTTCATCAATTTTTTCTATAAAATCAAGCATACTATCATCAAACATTGCCGCCATTTTAATAAATTCAGCCATACCTGCAGCAAGCTCTCTAGAGCCTAAAGTCTTTAAAAAAGCACTTTCACAATATACAGCTTTAGGTTGATAAAAAGTGCCAATAAGATTTTTACCAAAATTATTATTAACGCCTGTTTTTCCACCTACTGCTGCATCAACGCAAGCTAAAAGTGTAGTAGGAATATTTATAAAATCAATACCTCTTTGATAAATACTAGCAGCAAATCCACCCATATCACTAATCACACCACCACCAAAACTTATAAGCACGCTTTTTCTATCCAATTTAGAATTAAACATTTGGTTTAAAATTTCTTCCATAGTGCTTAAATTTTTATACTCTTCACCATCTTTAATAGTAGCAATAAAAATTTCTTTTGCCTTAATTTTAGAAAGTAATGTTTTCAAATGAAGACCTGAAATTTTAGGATTTGAGAGTATAAAAACCTTAGTATCAAATTCTAATTCTTCAAGTTCATCAATATAAACCTTATAAACATTTTCTTTTAACTTAACTTCTACTTGCATTGAACCACTCTTTTTGCGTTTATTCTATCACATTTGGTTAATTATTTATTCTACTGGTATGAAAAGTTGGTAATTTTGTCTCATTTTATAATAATGCCTATTTAAATTTGTACTTAAATTTCTACCAAAATTTCTATTTAGTAATTCTTTTTGAAAACTCACAAATTGTAACAAATCTTCGCGATATTGCAAATTTAAAAGAGGGTTTTCATCATTTTTATTAATAATTTGTATATTTTTATCATAAAGCTTAGATAAACTTCTAAAATACTCCTCCATATCTGTAGTATTTTGAGAATTTGGATTATAATAATATAAAATAACTCCAAAATCAAGCTGTTTGCTTAAATCAGTAATGACATTTGCATTGTTTTCAAGTTCACTCTCATCAGCACTTAAAATAATCGCTTCTTTAAGCTCGTCAAAAGAAGCTTCACCCACCTTCATAATAGGAATTTTTAAATCAAAAAAAGCTTGTTTTTCTTTCTCAAAATTTTTTATATCGGTTACAACTAATCCTATATCATTATTTTGCAACCACATGGAAATTTGTTTAAAATCCGTGTTGAAATAATCAAAAAACACACCTTCTTTATCCTCGGAAAGTTTTTTTAATTTTTCATACATTGCTCCTAATTTAGGATTGATAACATGTATAAAAAATCTTTTTGCATTGCTTTTTTGAGTTAATTTTAAAGTAGTATCAAGCACTCTTTCTTGCATATTTTGATTCATATTTTTCATATCAATTAAAGCAAAAACATTACTTCCAAAAGGCATAGGAAATTGACCTGCCTTACCTCTTATATTATGAAAAACACTTTGCAAAACAACAGGATCTCCAGCAATTAAAATACTATCGTTTGGCTCTAAAACAAAAGAAGGTTTTACAAAATAAATCTTAGAATTTCTATAAATAAGGACTATACGCCACCTTTTTTGTTGTATTGAGCTTATATGTCTATAAGCAAAAATAGATCCTGCTGGAATTTTTATTTCCATAATTTCTCCAACGCCAAGCCCTATATACTGAGCCGTTAAAGCAATATCTGGTAAAAAGTCCATAAATCTACGACTCAAAGTCATTCTAGCATCAGCTAAATTTACATGAGTATCATTAATACTCAAACCCCAAAAATCCATTATTTCTATTTCTAAATTTGGATTTAAAGAGCGCAAAGCCTCGTAACTTTTTTTAGTTTCAAATTCGTCTTGCATATAAATAAAAGCCTGCTTAAAATCTTTGCTCATAATATTTTCAAGGCGCGCTGTGCTTGTAGGATCAAAACAATGCAAGTCAATATACTCACTAGAAATATTTAAGTTATTTTTTTCACTATTTTGACACACTACTGTAAAAAAGTAACCTAAACCTTTTTCAAAACAAAGCCTTTCTAAGAAATGCTTTGCTAAAATACCATCTATTATAATTAAAATATTATTCATTTTAAACTCCAAAAAGGAAATTATAACAAATGGAATTTAAATTAAAGCATAAAGATGGCATGGCAAGAGTTTGTGAAATCACTACCACACACAGCACTTTTTTAACCCCTGTTTTTATGCCTGTTGGCACAGTAGGGGCAGTTAAAAGTCTTGATGCCAATGATATGAAAAACGAGCTTGATGCAAAAATTATTTTAGCAAATACCTATCACATGTACTTACGCCCAACTTCTAAAGTGGTAAAAGATTTTGGAGGTTTACATGGATTTACGAAATTTGATAGAAGTTTTTTAACCGATAGTGGTGGTTTTCAGGCTTTTTCTTTAAGTAAAAATTCCAAACATTTTAATGAAGGTATAGAATTTAAAAGTCACATCGATGGGAGTCGTCATCTTTTTACTCCAAAAAATGTTTTAGATACTCAATATGATTTTAACTCTGATATTATGATGATCTTAGATGATTTAGTAGCCCTGCCTGCAACCAAAGAAAGAGTTAAAATTTCTGTTGATCGTACTATACTTTGGGCAAAAGAAGCCATTGATTATCATAAAAATATGCAAAATAAAGGTATAGGCATAGGGCAAAATATTTTTGGCATTATTCAAGGTGGTACAGATTATGAAGAAAGAAAGCGTTGTGCTTTAAGTTTAAACGAAATGTCATTTGATGGTTTAGCTATAGGTGGGCTTAGCGTGGGCGAAGAAAACGCCTTGATGTATGAAACAGTGCAAAACTTAAACCCTTATCTAGATGAAAATCGTCCAAGATATTTAATGGGAGTTGGCACCCCTGAAGATTTAGTAGAAAACGTTGATCGAGGGGTAGATATGTTTGACTGCGTGATGCCGACTAGAAATGCAAGAAATGGAACATTTTTCACAAGTTTTGGAAAATTTAATATTAAAAAAGCAGAATTTATCAACGATCATGAGGCCATAGATCCTGCTTGCTCATGCTATACTTGTCGTAATTTTTCAAGGGGCTATTTAAACCATCTTTTTAAAGCTAAAGAACTTACTTTTTTTCGCTTGGCAAGTTTGCACAATCTACATTATTATCTTGAACTTGCAAAAGAGATGCGTGAAGCAATTTTGAATAATTCTTTTACACAATTTAAAAGAAATTTTTATCACTTAAGAGACAAATAAAATGCTAGAGCTACATGAAAATTTAAAAAAAATCCTACAAGCAAAGAATTTAGAAACTTTCTATAGTGAAATTTATGGACAAAAAATTTTTGTTTATGTGGGATTGAATTTGGAAACTTGGCTTTTTAATGATGAAAAAATTTATAAACTTCAAGATGAAGAATTTAAGCTTTCTAGCATAGAAGAATTTTCAAATTTTATTAAATCTATTTTAGAAGATTTTAAAGTGCAAAATACTCATTTTCAAAGCCTTTTAGAGCACAAAGAAGGTATTATCTTAAAAGGTGGTTTTGTTAAAAATTTTTACAAAAAATCCTTTGTTTTAAGACAAAAAATCAACAAAAATCTAAAGCAAATTAATCTTCTAAGCGAAGCTTTTAATCTTTTGCTTAGCGAACAAGTACAATACAAAAAACATTTAAAAATTCTAAATTTATCCATCACTATCTTAAGTAAAAATACCAAAGAACATCTAGCAAGAGTTGATACTCTTTATACATTAACAAGCGCGATTAAAAATGAAAAAATGAATAAAAGTATTTATCTTTTAAGTATACTTTCTTCTATTTTCTTACCTTTAAATTTGATTGTAGGATTTTTTGGAATGAATACCAACAATCTTTTTTTTAAAGATAGTCCTTATGGTACACTTTATATTTTTTCTTTGATTTGCTGTATTTTGATTGTAGGTTTTATATTTTACCATTCAAAAAAGACTAAAGAATTTGATTTAGATGAAAGTAGAAAAGCTAAAAAACAAACAAAATAAGTAAAATTTTGCTTATTTTAAGAATATTTATATATAATTTTAACTTATTTTTGCGCTCATAGCTCAGCTGGATAGAGCATTTGATTGCGGTTCAAAAGGCCAGAGGTTCGAATCCTCTTGAGCGCACCATTATTTATCTTCTTTAATTTTTCTTTTAGCTAATCCCATATGCTCATAAGCATCAATCTCTTTTTTGTAGGATCCAGAAATTTTCTTAAGTTCTTTATTTAAGTAACTTACTGTTTGTGCACTTGCATTAATATTTGCAGCCAAAGCAGAAACAAATTCTAGTTTCTTTTTTGTTGCTTCATCTAATTCTTTAGAAGTTTTTGAACCAAGTTTATGTGTCTGCACATAAAGTTTGGCAAGTTCTTTTAATTCAATATCTGTTAGCTTAACATCGGAAGCAGCAATTATCATTTTATCTAAGTCTGTATCAAATTTTTTAGTCTTTTCGCCTATATGCTGCTTTTGGCTAGTTTTTTGCTTTTTAATTGGTTTTTTGCCATCGCTTGTAATAAGATAAGCAACCATGCCTAAAAACAATAAAAGCGCTAAAGCAGCACAAAAAATAACCAAAAAAATATGGCCCATTTAAAGTTTGCCCACAAAATTTCGCTTCCTTCTTGCAAAAAGAGCTAAAACTACCATCAACGCAAATCCCCAATAAACATAATTAGGAATTTGAGCCGCTTCGCCTGCGGCGTAAGAATGAAGTCCTGTTAAAAAGTAATTTACTCCAAAATAAGTCATAATAATAACCCAATAAGCAAACATACTCCATAAAGCAAACACAAATTGATTACAATATTTTGGAATCATTCTAAGATGCAAAATTGCCGCATAAACCAAAATACTAACCAAAGCCCAAGTTTCCTTAGAATCCCAACTCCAATACCTTCCCCAACTTTCATTTGCCCAAATTGCACCTAAAAAATTTCCTACAGTAAGTAAACAAAGTCCAAAAATCATTGCCATTTCATTAATTCTTGTAGCCTCTGTAATATTTCTCAAAATATTAAGATTATATTTTCCATCTTTCTTAAGAAAACACATTAAGAACAATGTAAAGATACCAAGCAAGGTGCAAAGTCCTAAAAATCCATAACTAGCAGTAATAACAGATACATGAATACTAAGCCAATAAGAATTAAGCACAGGAACAAGATTTGTAATTTGCGGATTCATTTCGCTTAAATGTGCAACCATTAATACAACACCGGATAAAATAGAAGTCAATGACAAGGCTATAGGACTTTTTCTAGAGAAAAATATACCCGACAAAGACAATGCCCAAGCTATATATACCATACTTTCATAGCCATTACTCCATGGAGCATGACCTGATAAATAAGCACGAAGTCCAAGACCTATTGTATGAACTACAAAAGCTAAAATATTTAAAACATATATTGCTTTAAATATAAAAGAAATTTTTAAATTCGGCACAATCATTTTAGAAAAAACAAGAATCAAAAGTAAAAAACCTGCAATCAAATATATAGGAGCAAGTTTAACGAAAATTTCAGCCTTATTGGAAAAAATTTCCATTTCAATCTTGGTTTTACTAGGCATAACTTTATATCCTATTTTTTCTTGATATTCTTTGATAAATTTCAAGCCTTCATCAGCTCTAGTCCAATTACCATCTTTAAAAGCATTTTCCACGGCACTAAAATAATTCTGTATTAAAGCCAAAACAATATGCCCTTCATCTCCCTTAAGAGTAGTTACAGCAGAAAAAGGTGCAAGCCAAACATTATTTGGATTATTTTGAACAGGAATAAATTTAAATAATTCACCACTAAAAACTAAATTTACAACATTGGCTCTTTCATCTAGTTTTATAATCTCTTTGTCAAAAACTCCTCTTGCATTTGGGTTTTTACGATTTGCATTTTCAACATATTTTTGAAGTTTATAGCGGTTATTCTCATCAAAAAAATCTTTATAAGAAATATATTTAGCACTAGGAATTTCTAAAATATTTGCAATGGCATCACGAACTGCTTGATTTTGTGGCATTAAAATAAAAGACTCCTTTTGCCATTTATCTACATCAACGAGCATGGAAAGCATAACAGCATTAGAATTTTGACCCTTATAGCTATCACTTTGATGAATTTTTTCTAAAATTTCTCTTGATAGCGTATCAAAAGGCACCATTCTTCCATCTGCTGATTTTTGAACTATTAAAGTAGCAAGAGCTTTAGCATGATTAGTATTTACCACAGGCAAGGTCGAATTTAAATCTTGAGCAAAAGTCTTTTCAGAACTAAAAGATAGCAATAAAATAAAAATAATCACACTTGTATGTTTTAAAGTGTCTTTATTAATCAATCTTGCCAAAGTTCTAAATCTAGAATGTGGATTTAAAAAATTCAAAAACATTCCAAGACAAAGCAAAAAATAACCTATATAAGTTGGTATTTTGCCTGGATCTTTATTTACAGATAAAACAGTCCCTTTTTCATCTTGATCATAAGAACTTTGATAAAATCTATAGCCATCATAATCTAAAACATTATTCATAAAAATTCTATAATCAAAATTTTCATTATTATTTTTTACGGTAATTTCACTTGCATAAGAAGCTGGAGACATAGAACCTGGATAACGATCTAATATAAAATCTCTTAAATAAATATCAAAAGGCAATTGTTCATAAGAAAGCGCCCAAGAAATAAAGAATTTTTGACCTGCAAGTTCTATCATAATAGGTTTATTATATTCAAAAATATAAAATTCTTTACTTTCATTTTTATAGCTTAATTCTAATTTTAAAGCATTGGAGCCAGTTAATTCTAAGTTTTTATTCTCATTGCTTAAAGCAAAATCTTTAAAATGCAATAATAAAGAATTTTTCCAATTTTGAGGCTCACCAAAAGTAGAAATCAACATAGTTCTACCCACTTCTAACCAAGCAGATTTAAACCATAACCAAAAACTTTCATCTTGAGGTCTATTGGAACCTTCTAAAGCTTCTTGCACGTGCAAAGAAGCAGCTTTAACTACAAAACTAATATCATTAATTTCATAAAGCCTTCTTTCCTTAGCATTTGCCTTTTCTCCAATTTTAAGCTCTAAATTTTGTCCATCTAGCATACTTAGAAAATGTAAGTTTTCACTTGAACTTAAAGTTAAATTTTCATCAATTTTTACAAAAGGTGCTTTAACATTATCATTCATAAAAGCAAAGTTAACCCCTTCTATATTCTTAACTTCACCTTTTTCAAATTTAACATCAACACCTTGAGATCCTTTTTGAGAAAGCATCAAAACCAATAAAGGACCAGAATTATTATTTTCTTTATAAGTATAACGAGCATTTAAGATTAAATCTTTATATTTTAATACAGCTTGATCATCACCTAAATTAAGTTTTAGTTTAAAAGAATTAGCAAAAGGCAAATTTCCTATATAACGATCATTAACCGCGCTATAGCGTTCTCCATCTTTTATAGCAGAAATACGCAAAGAAGTCTTAGAACTTTCTATAAGTGAATTTTGAGTATGCTCTCTAATAGCCAAAATACCTTCAAACCCAGCATATCTTGTCATTGCAGAACCCACTAAAATAAATAAAAAAGAAATATGAAAAATCATTAAAGGTAATTTTTTAAGTCCAAACATTTTATAACGAAACATCCCGCATAGTAAATTAATACCAAGCAAAAGTTGTATATATTCAAACCAAAAAGTATCATAAACCATTGCCCAAGCCGTAGGAGTTCCATAGGCACTTTCAATAAAAGTTGCCAAAGCACAAAAAAGCGCAAAAAGCAAAAACAATACAACCGAAACTCTTAAATCCCCTATGCTTTTTATTATATTTTTCATTCTTTTTCCTTTAAAATTTTAAAGCCCTAAATATTTCTTTCTAATCTCATCATCACCTATTAAATTTTTAGCCTCGTTTTCCATTACAATGCGACCATTTTCCAAAACATAAGCATAATCACTTATTTTTAATGCAGAATAAGCATTTTGCTCTACCAAAAGAATAGTTATACCCTCTTCTTTTAAACGCACAATAATATCAAAAACTTCACCCACAATCTTTGGAGCAAGTCCCAAAGAAGGCTCATCCAACATCAAAAGTTTTGGTTCACTCATTAAAGCCCTTGAAATCGCAAGCATTTGTGCTTCCCCTCCACTCAATGTTCCAGCTAAAGCATGCTTTTTACTTGCAAGTCTTGGAAAAAGTTTATACATTTGCTCTCTTAAATGCTCATAATTTTCAGCATTATTAAAAGCGCCTATTTTTAAATTTTCCTCTACGCTTAAATTAATAAAAACACGCCTTCCTTCAGGAACTAAAGCTATGCCTTTTTGAACTAAAGTATGAGTTAAATGCCTTTTAGTATCATAACCTAAGAAATTAACCTCACCAGTTCTTTTAACTGAGTTTAAAAGCGCATTTAAAGTTGAAGTTTTACCTGCTCCATTTGAACCTATAAGAGAAACAATATGACCTGTTTCCACTTTAAAATCAATTCCTTTAACAGCTTCAATTAATCCATAATAAACATGTAAATCTTTAACTATTAGCATCAAAATCCCCTAAATACGCAGCAATTACTTCTTTATGATTTACAGCATCGCAAAGCTTACCTTCAAAAATTGTTTTTCCATAATCAAGCACCAATACGCGATCACACAATTTATTTACAAATTTCATATCATGCTCTATAAGCAAAACACTAATTTTATAATTTTTTCGTAATTTAAAAATGAGCTCAGCAAGTTCATCGCTCTCAGAGTTATTCATCCCAGCGGCTGGCTCATCAAGCAATAATAATCTTGGCTGAGTAGCCATTGCTCTTGCAATCTCAACTTTTCTTTGTTGTCCATAACTCAAGCTAGTAGCCTTTTCATGAGCAAATTCTGCAATACCAAGTTCTTCTAATATTGCATAAGCTTTCTCTTTAAATACTTGTTCTATTTTTCCAAAACGCCCTAAATGCAAAAAGGCTTCAAAAATATTATATTTCATTTGTTTATTAAAACCAATAAGAACATTTTCAAGCACATTCATGCTTGAAAAAAGTCTAATATTTTGAAATGTTCTAGCTATTCCTAAATGCACAATTTTATGAGGTTTTAAGTGATCAATCCTTTCTCCTAGAAATTCAACCGAACCTGAACTAGGTTTATAGTTACCTGTTATAATATTAAAAAGAGTTGTTTTACCAGCTCCATTAGGTCCAATTAAAGCAAAAATTTCACCCTCATTGATTTTAAAAGAAGTTTCATTAATAGCCTTAACACTACCAAAACTTTTTGAAATTTGTTTTAATTCCAAAATCATTTTTCACTCCTTTTAAAACGCTTTTTAATCCCTCTAATCACATCACTCAACTCGTAATAACCCATTATACCTTTTCTTGCAAAAAGCATTACTAAAATCAGAACAATAGAAAAAACAACCATTCTAAGCCCTGGTGTTGATTGGATGTCAAGATTTAAAGAATCTATTTTTATATTTAACTCATCTAAAAATCTAAGCCACTCGCTTCCACCAATAACCAATATCGCGCCTATAATAGCACCTGTAGTAGAACCAAGTCCACCCAAAACAATAATAATCAAAAGCTGAAAAGTAAGTAAAAAATCAAATTGAGTTGGAGATACGGTAGTTAACAGACAAGCTAAAAGTCCGCCACCTACACCTTCTAAAAATGCTGAAGTGCTAAAAGCTAAAGTTTTTATCCAAAAAGTATTTATTCCCATAGCGCTTGCAGCATCTTCATCATCTCTTATAGCTTTCATTGCACGGCCATATTTAGAATAAACTATATTTAAAATTAAAATAACTGCTACAATAGCAATACCACCTGTCCAATAGATCGTGGAAAATTGTGGAATATCTACCAGTCCTCTTGATCCATTAGTAATAGAAGGAAAATTAATAGCAGCTATTTTAATAATTATCCCAAAGCCTAAAGTTACAATAGCTAAATAATCTCCTCTCACGCGAAATACAGCAAAAGCTAAAATCAGGGCAAGCAAAGATGAACAAATTCCAGCTACAATTAAAGCTAGAATAAAAGAATTTGAATGGATGGCTAAAATAAAAGAACTAGGACCATCTAAAAAAAACTGTTCATTTTTTGCATCAGCACTTAAAAGAACTAAAGCAGCCGCATAAGCTCCAATTGCAACAAATCCATTGGGTTCTAGTGAAAATTGTCCAGTTACACCATTAATAAGGTTGTAACTCACAGCCAAAATAATAAAAATAGCAATTTGATTAACAATGTTTAATCCATAGTCCCCAAAAATATAAGGAGAAATAAAAATAAAAATAATTGAAGCAATTAAAAAGATTAAATGTGAAACCTTAATTTTAACCATCATCAAAACCTACTCTTTTCAAAATTTATACCTAAAATTCCCGTAGGCCTAAATAACAATATAAACACCAAAAAAATAAAAGCAAATGCATCTTTAAAGCCTGATAAATCTGGGAAAAAAGCCACAACAACAACTTCAGTAAATCCTATAATAAGCCCACCCAAAACTGCACCTACTACAGAACCTATACCTCCTAAAACTGCAGCAGCAAAAGCTTTTAAACCTATTAAAGTTCCCATAGTAGGTTCAACAGAGTAATAATTTGCAGCCCAAAAAATACCCCCAACTGCTGCCAAAGCTGAGCCTAGAGCAAAAACTATAGCAATAATACGATTTGCATCTATACCCATTAAATTTACTGTTTGTATATCAAATGCCAAAGCACGAATAGCTATGCCATATTTGCTTTTATACAAAATCCATAACACTGCTATTAAAATAACAAATGTAAGAGCAGGAACCATTAAAGAACCATAGGTTGTTATCACTCCACCAAAATTAACACTTTCCTCAAAATAACTTGGCGGTGTAAAAGTTCTAGGTGTTGAAGTAAAAAGCATATTAAAAAGATTTTGCAAGAAAAAGCTAATACCAATTGCTGTAATTAACAATGAAATTCTAGGAGCCTGTCTTAAAGGTTTATAGGCGATTTTATCTGTAGCTATTCCAACACAGGCAGCAAAAATCATTGCTAAAGACAAAGCTCCTAGAAAAGGAACATTCAGATTAGTCATGCAAAAAAGAGCTGCATAAGCACCAACCATCATAATATCGCCGTGAGCAAAATTAATAAGTCTTAACACACCATAAACCATAGTATAGCCAACAGCAATAAGGGCATACATACTGCCCAAACTAAGTCCATTAACAAGTTGTTGTAAAAATAAAGTAGAATCCATAATCTTTCTATTTTTCCTTTAAGGATTGATAATATCTTTATAATTTTGCTTTTGATTTTTAATTTCTTTAACCACTACAGAACGGGTTGCATTTCCCATTTGATCAATGCTGATAACACCAGAAACACCTTGATAATTTTTAGTTTGGTGAATTTTTTCATTGACACACTTACTAGTAAGATTATCAACACAAGCATTCATAGCATTTAGCATTACAAAATACGCATCAGCACCCATAGCTGAAAAATTTGGAACTTCTTTTGTTCCTTTAGCTTTTTCATAAACGCTGATAAATTCTTTGCTTAATTTTGTAGTTGGATTATTAGCATCAAAACTATCTGTGAAAATATAATCCTCACTTGCATCTCCAGCCAAACTAATAAAAGTTTGATCGGCAACTCCATCTGCAGAACCCATAGGAATATTTAAACCTGCGAGTTTTGATTGTCTTGCAAATAAAGAAGCTTCGCCATAATAAAGCGGTAAAAAAATAAACTCTGGATTTAAACTTTTAACTTGAGCTACAATAGCTCTAAAATCTTTATCGCCTGAATTAACTCTAAAAATTCTAAGAATTTGGCCACCATTAGACTTATACTGTTTTTCAAAAGCTTTTGCTAAACCTAAGGAATAGTCAGTGCTTTGATCTACGACAATAACAGCACTTTTATAATTAAGTTTTGAAAAAACATATTTTGCTAAAGATGAACCTTGAAAACTATCCATAAAACATACTCGAGAAGAATACATTTTTTTATCAAGTAATCTATCACCAGTTGCAGCAGGAGCAATCAATGGAATTTTATTATCTTCTGCTACGCGCATAACTTGCAATGTATTAGCAGTAACCATTTCTCCTATAAGGCCTATAACTTTATCTTGAGAAACTAAACGATTTGCTCCACTTGAAGATTCTAATTTATCACCCTTAGTATCAATAATAGCAAGAGAAACCTTATCTCCATTACTTAAAGTTGATTGCATTGAATTTGCAAGTTTAATCCCTTCTAGTGCACTTTGTCCATATGCTGCAGTAGCTCCGCTAAGCGGTAAAACAACTCCTATTTTGACTTCTGAAGCACTTAAACTTAAACTTAGAATACTTGCTAAAATTAAACTTTTTTTCATTCTCTACCTTTATTTTAGTAATTATGGATTTATAATTGTTTTATAATTTTGTTTTTGATTTTGAATTTCTTTAATCACAACAGAACGAATGGCATTACCGCTTTCATCTATGCTAATCACACCACCAACAGCTTGAAAATCTTTAGTTTGATGAATTTTGTTATTAATACATTCACTGCTAAGATTATCAACACAAGCATTCATAGCATTTAACATTACAAAATACGCATCAGCACCCATAGCCGAAAACGCTGGAAGTTCTTTTGTTCCTTTAACTTTCTCATAAGCCGCAACAAAATCTCTTCCTAATTGTGTAGATGGATTGTTATAATCAAAACTATCAGTGAAAATTACTCCATTGACAGCACTTCCGCCAAGATCTATAAAAGTTTGATTATTAACACCATCTCCTGCTGCTAAAAGTTTATCAAAACCAATTTGTCTTGCTTGTCTCGCAATTAACGCAGCTTCAGGATGATAAATAGGCATATAAACAAAATCAGGATTTAAACTCTTAAGTTGAGAAACCACAGCTCTAAAATCTTTATCTCCTGAATTAATAACAAGTTTTTTTATAATCTTTCCACCATTATTCTTAAAAGAATTTTCAAAGGCTCTTGCCAAACCTAAAGAATAAACATTGCTTTGATCTATGATGATAACAGCATTTTTAAGTCCTAAATCCTTAGATACATAAGTAGCAAATTTATCTCCTTGAAAACTATCTTTAAAACAAACTCTACTTGCATATTTCTTTTTATCTAGTAATTTATCTCCAGATGCCACCGGAGCTATTAGAGGAATTTTTTTCTCTTCTGCTATAGAAATAGCTTGAATAGTATTTGGAGTTGTAGCTTCACCAATAATCCCAAGGACTTTATCTGTTGCTATTAAACGATTAACTCCGTTTGAAGTTTCAAGCTTATCTCCTTTTGTATCTATTGTGATAAGTTTAATAATATCTCCATTTGAAAGTTTTGGCTGTAGCTTATTAGCCAGTTCAATTCCGTTAAAAACATCTTGCCCATAAGCTGCCACAGTTCCAGTTAAAGGTAAAACTACTCCTATATTAATATCCTTAGCATATAAGCAATTTACCATAGTTAAAACACTTAAAGTTAAAGTTAGTTTTTTCATAGTATTCCTTTTAATTATAGTTTTTACATTTTATTTTAAAAATATATTATGTTTTGTTTTTTGCGCAGGTTCTTCTTCAAGAAGGTCTTTTACTTGCAAATCAAGCGCAAAATTTCCACCTTTAATATAAGCAATAATATTATCTATATCCTCATGGCTTAAATTTCTAGCATAAAAAGCCATTTGAGAAGCTGTTGTAGAACTGCTACTATCAAGAGTATAACCTATCAAAGCTCCTTTAATATCCTCAGGAGACATATCTTTTAAAATTCTAGATCCTATAACACTCTTTTCAGCATTATCTCCATGACAAGTATTGCATTTATTTTGAAAATACAAAGCCTTCGCTTTTTCCATATCATATTGTTTATTCGCATCAAAGGTATAAGTAAAAAATGATTTCAAGTTAATACCAAAAAGCGCAACAACAAATATTGAACTAATAAACAACCAGCGTACAATCATGATTTTCCTTATTTTATTGTAATTTCCGTTTGTATTTTATTTTGATATTTATGTGTTTTTTTGTTGTATTTTTTTTCTTTTTTAATATCATAGCGATAACGAACAGTCCCCGAAACTTCTATATCTTTAAAGACTTCATCTAACGAAGCTGCAAAAACAAAATGATTTAAAATTATACCAATTAAAAATATTTTTTTCATTTTTATTCTTTAAACACAAAAAACGATTATATCAAAAAAAGATAATCCTTGTTAATGACCACCTTTATGCAAAAAATAAAGTCCTACACAAAGAGCTAAAATCGATCCAGCAAGAAAAGCCATATCCACAGGAGTAGCAAATTTCATTTGCAAAACCCTTTGGAAGAAATTTACCACTAAGACCATAATGATAACTTTTGCAAGCTTGTCTTTTAATTGATCTAAGCTATGCACCTCTAAAACCTTGCTTTGTTTTGTTTGTTTAAATTCTTCTATTTCACTAATGAAAAGTTCATAGACTCCAAAAGAAAAAATAAACAAAACTAAAGCCATAAGATAAAGATCAACAGCTCCTATAATTAAAGCCACCACATCCTCATGCAAATCCACATTAGAACCTGCATCAAAAAAATAATTATAAGTATAAAATATAACCTTTAAAACATCATAACTTGCAATAAAAAACAATACAAAAGCTCCAATTAAACCAAAAATTACGGGTAAAATTGTAACAATACGACTTCTAACAAGCAAAGATTCAAATATTTTCTCTAACATTTTTTTCCTTATTTATTTTTTAATTCTAACCATTTTTGCGCAATACGCACAGCATTTGTTGCGGCACCTACGCGAATTTGATCTGCTACACACCAAAGATGAAGTATTTTTTTATCATATACATCAGCACGAATTCTTCCTACATAAGTTTCATTAGTATCACTAGTCATTAAAGGCATAGGGTATTTTTTATTTTTAGGATCATCTATGACAACAACGCTTGGTGCTTTTTCTAAAATTTCTTTAGCTTTTTTTACATCTATTTCTTTTTCAAAATGCATAGTAATGGCTTCGCTATGACTTCTTAAAACAGGCACTCTTACACAAGTTGCTGAAACTTCTAAATTTTTATGTAAAATTTTTTGAGTTTCATTAACCATTTTAAGTTCTTCTTTAGTGTAATCATTATCCATAAAAACATCAATTTGTGGAATAAGATTAAGTGCCAAAGTATAAGGAAAAGTTTGAGATTTAAACTCATCAAGTTTAAAAGCAAAAAAACTTTGCATGGCTTCAACCAATTCTTGCATTCCTTCTTTTCCTGCTCCACTTGCAGCCTGATAGGTACTTACATCAACACGTTTTAAACTAAATACATCATTTAAAGGTTTTAAAACTTGCACCATTTGTATGGTAGAACAATTAGGATTTGCAATAATTCCTGTTTTTTTCCAATCTTTAATATCCTCAGGATTGCATTCAGGAACCACCAAAGGAACATCTTTTTCCATTCTAAAATGACTTGTATTATCAATAACAACAGCACCAGATTCTACTGCAAATTTAGTATATTTTTCACTCACACTTCCACCTGCGCTAAAAAAAGCAATATCAATAGGATTTTCTTTAAATACATTTTCAGTAAGTTCTTTGACTTTATAAGCTTTACCTTTAAATTCTACTTCACTACCTACACTTTTTGCACTTGCTAAAGGTAAAATACTTTCTACTGGAAAATTAAATTCATCTAAAACATTTAAAAGCTCTTCTCCAACCGCACCAGTAGCACCCACAATGGCTATTTTTTGTTTTTTTGACATTACCTATCCTTTATTTGATATTTTTTAATTTTTTCATTCAAAATTTTTATATCCATACCTAAAATTTGAGAAGCTTGTTCCTTGTCATAATCTACACTTAAAAGAACTTCACAAATCAATTCCTTTTCTAAATTCTTTACATCTTTTTTTATACTTCTAGCTTCTAAGAACAAATCTTCGCTTGAAATTTCATCATTTTCACTTAAAATACAAGCTCTTTGCACGACGGATATTAATTCTCTAATATTACCAGGAAAATCATATTCAAGTAAAGCATTTTTAGCTTCTTGGCTGAGCTGTTTTTCCTTAAAATCATATTCTTTACAAGTATCTTCTAAAACCTTTTGAGCTATACCTAAAATTTCTTCTTTACGCTCTCTTAAAGGCGGAATATTAATAGGAACAGTGTTTAAACGATAATATAAATCTGAACGAAATTCGCCATTTTTTATTTTTTCATCTAAATTTGCATTAGTTGCACTAATAATTCTTACATCTATTTTGATACTTTTTGTACTTCCAAGTCGCGTAATTTCTTTTTCTTGCAAAGCTCTTAAAAGTTTAGCTTGAATTTCATAAGGCATTTCGCCAATTTCATCTAAAAACAAAGTGCCCTCATTGGCCATTTCAAAAAGCCCTATTTTAGTTGCATTAGCATCAGTAAAAGCACCTTTTTCAAAACCAAAAAGCTCACTTTCAATCAAATTTGCAGGAATGGCTGCCATATTAATAGCAACAAAAGGCTTATTAGAGCGTTTAGAATGAGTGTGAATATAACGAGAAAATACCTCTTTTCCTACTCCACTCTCTCCAAAAAACATTACAGAGGCATCAGTTTTAGCCGCTTTTTGACTTAAATTTAATGTTTTTTCTAAATTAGGAGAAGTTGAAAAAAAATCTTTATTTTCTTCCTTTTTTTCATTTTTTTTGCTTTTTTTATCGGCTGTTTTTTCTCTTATGATTTTAGCACGCTTAATAGCCTCGACTAAAGTATCAACATCAAAAGGCTTGGTTAGGAAATCTTTTACTCCCAAACGAACCGCTTCTATAGCACGATTTAGTGTAGCATTTCCTGTCATAATAATAAAATCATATTTATTTTCACAGGCTTTAACAAATTCTATGCCATCAATTCCTGGCATATTAATATCTGTAATAATCAAATCTGTATTCTCATCTATTTTTTTTAAAGCTTCAGTGGCAGATTTATAAGATTTAATATTAAATTCTTCATACTCTGCTAATGCAATTTCTAAGGATTTGCGCATATTAATATCATCTTCTACTATGACTAAATTCATCCTAAGCCTTTTAAAAAATTTCTGCTATAGTATCCAATTTGCGCTTAATTTTGAATTTACTTTTTTTTAAGATAATAAATTATCGCATTTTGTTCGCCAAATTCCACGGTAAAACGCAAGGGTAAAATTTTGACATAAGTTTCACTTTGGGCATGTAAAAGGTCAGTATTTACAATATCCTTAACACTGATTCTAGCTCCTATAAAGCAATCGCTTAGCTCATCTTTATGAGAATTTAAAAAATTAAATTTAGTTGTTTTTGGCATATTATCATCAATCAACCCTAAAGAAGTCCGAGGTAAAACTTTTAAATCTTGATCGCTATAAGAAATTTCACATACCCATTGTTCTTCAGTATTTTCGCTTTGCGTCATTGCTAAGGATAAATTTTGATTTTGATGAAAGAGAATAAAATTTTTACTAGAAAGCTCTGCCCAAAAAATGAATTCATCTTGGGCAAAAAGCTTAAAGCTAAGAAAGATTAATAAGCAAACAATTCTTTCCACTTGTCTGCATCGATTTTAAGTTCTAAGTTTACTCTATAAAGCCCTTGATTAAAATTCTCATCAATGATACTTGCATTCTTAATCAAACCATTTACTTGCGCAGTAATAGTTGAACTTCTAAGCATTGCATCTTTTACAGTATCCTTACCATTCACTTTCACACCATAAAGCTTACTTGCAAGTTGTCTGTAAGCATCTGTAATCGCTGCTCTTTTTGCTAAAGCTAGAGCTTGAGCAGTAGAAACTGTATTCATTGGAGCAATCCCTTCGCCAACTGCTGTAAAACTGAGTTCCGTTTCGCTAGCATCTGGAGCTAACATTTTCTCTTCTCTGATAATATCACGCACATCATCTTTATCGACTTTTTGCACGATAACATCTTGAGATGGAGGAGTACTATTTGCACTTGAATTTTTGGTTGCACTGTTTGCACTTGGTACACAACCAGCAAAAAATCCTGCTATTACTAGCATAAAATAAATTTTTTTCATTTTTACACCTTCAAAATATTGTAATTAGTAAAATAAAAAGCAATAAGCGTTCCAACTTTAAACTTATTACAAATCTAAACCAAAGTTTTCATCGCTTAACTCATCCTCGTCATTTTCCTCTTTAGGACACTTAGCGATGCTAACCACCTCGTCATTTTCCACATTAACTACAATGACACCACTCGTATTGCGCCCTGCTTTTCTAATGCTTTGCATATCAACACGTATCATCTTGCCTGAACTTGTAAGAGCCATCAAATCCATAGTTTCATCTACTATAACTACGCTAATAAGATCTTTGGTTTTTTCTGTAAGTTTCATACAAATTACACCCTTACCACCTCTACTTTGCAATCTATATTCTCCAGCATTGGTACGCTTTCCTATACCTTTTGCACTTATGCTTAAAATTTCTTGATCATCATTTTCTATAACAACTGCACCTACTAATTCGTCATTTTTCTCTTTAAACTTAATAGCCGTCACTCCACGACTTACACGACCGATTTCACGCACTTTAGCAAGCGGAAATTTGATACACATACCTTTTTTGGTTACTGCAAAGAGCATTTTACCTTGTGTGCTTACACTTTCTTCATTTTCAAGATTTTCATCATCTAAATTTTCAATTTCTTGATTTTCTAATTTTTCTTCACCACTACTGTCAAAAATTTCATCTTCATCTCTTTGAACAATAATAGCAGTTACCAATTCATCATTTTCATCTAAGTTGATCGCTCTAACTCCTACACTTCTAATATTTTGATATTCACTTAAATTTGTACGTTTTATTATACCATTTTTAGTAAAGAAACATAAGGATTTGCTCTCATCAAAATCCGTAGTTGGAATAATAGCCATGATTTTTTCTTCAGCTTGTAAATTGATAAGATTTACCACTGCTTTTCCTTTAGCCGTTCTTGAGCCTTCAGGAATTTTATAAACTTTAAGCCAATAAAGCTGTCCACGATCTGTTACAAACATAAGCGTGTCATGTGTATTTGCCGTAAAGAAACTTTCTATAAAATCATCATCATAAGTCGTAACGGCTAATTTTCCTTTTCCGCCTCGTTTTTGCTTTTCATATTGTTTACTAGGTACACGCTTAATATAACCACGATGCGTAATAGTTACAACCATATTTTCATTAGGAATCAAATCTTCAATATCAATATCATCATAATCATCTTCAATTTGAGTAATACGTGGCACATCAAATTTACTTCTAATTTCTTTTAATTCATCGCGAATTAAATTTTCAAGCAAAGTTTCACTTTTTAAAATTTCTTCAAGTCTTGCAATTTCTTTCATTAATTCTGCAAGTTCATTTTCGATTTTTTCTCTTTCAAGTCCTGTTAAACGACCAAGTTTCATATCTAAAATAGCATTGGCTTGAAGCTCACTAAGACCAAATTTAGCTACTAAAGAATCTCTTGCGGTATTATTATCAGAACTATTTTTAATTAAAGCAATCACTTCATCTATGTTATCAAGTGCAATTTTAAGACCTTCTAAAATATGAGCTCTTGCTCTTGCCTTTTGAAGTTCAAAAATCGTTCTTCTAATAATAACTGTTTTTCTATGGGTTAAAAAAAGATTTAAAAGTTCTAACAAAGAGAAAATTTTAGGTTCTTTATTGTGAATTGCCAACATAATCACACCAAAAGTACTTTCCATAGTGGTAGATTTAAATAGATTATTTAAAACAATTTCACTCATAGCCTCACGTTTAAGCTCTATAACAACACGGATTCCTTCTTTATTACTCTCATCTCTTACTTCAGATATTCCTTCAATTTGCTTTTCTTTAACAAGCTCTGCAATCTGCTCTATAAGCCTAGCTTTATTGGTTTGATAAGGAAGCTCATCTATAACAATAACATCTTTATTTGTCTTTTTTTCAATATGAGTTTTAGCGCGCACTTTCACGCGACCACGCCCTGTGCGATAAGCTTCTATAATACCTTTTTTACCATAAATTATTCCACCTGTTGGAAAATCTGGACCTTTGATAAACTGCATAATCTCTTCTAAGCTTGCATCTTTATTATCAAGCAAATATAAAAGTCCATCTATCAGCTCATTTAAACTATGAGGTGGGATATTTGTCGCCATACCTACAGCTATACCGCTTGAACCATTTAATAATAAATTTGGAACCCTAGAAGGTAAAACATCAGGTTCACTTTCTGAACCATCATAATTTGGAACAAAATCAACCGTATCTTTATCTATATCTTTTAAAAGCTCATGAGAAAGTTTACTCATTTTTGCTTCAGTATAACGCATCGCAGCAGCGCTATCGCCATCTATAGATCCAAAGTTACCTTGCCCTGTAATACTTGGATATCTCATAGAAAAATCTTGTGCCATTCTAACCAAAGCATCATAAACTGCTGTATCTCCATGTGGGTGATAACGACCTATCACAGCACCTACTATACGGGCTGATTTGACAAAATCTGTTCTACTTTTTGCCTCATCATTTTGCATAGCATATAAAATTCTTCTATGAACAGGCTTTAAACCATCTCTTGCGTCAGGCAAAGCACGACCTATAATAACACTCATAGAATAGTCTAAATAACTACTTTTTATAGAATTTTCTATATCTATAAGTTCAATATCAGAATCTTTGCTAAAAATATTCTCCATAAAAATCCTTCTATTAGTTCAAAGTCTTGATTATAGCATATTAAACTTTTGCATCAGCTAAAACAAGAGCAAAAAGTACAGAAATTTTATTTTCTTCTAAAACTTTTTTAGCTTCCAAAAGGCTAGAACCAGTCGTTATTATATCATCTACTAAAATTACAGGTTCGTGAATGGTTTTTAAGAGTTTGTAATTTCTTTTATGTTTTTGACGAAATTCTAAACTTTTTCCAGAATATTTAATATGATTTTGTGCTTTTAAAACATTAAAAACAGGTTTTACAAATTTTGTTTTAAGATATCTAGCTAAAATAGCAGAATGCGAATAAAGCATATTTTCAACTCGATCATCTAAAGCTATAACATTAATTGTCATTCTTGGATCAAAAAAATCTTTAAATTTTGCGAAACTTAATTTAGCAAGCATTTTATAAACGAAATAACCATAAAAATAATGTTTAGAGTGAAGCAAGTGTTGTATTTCATGATATTTATAAAAAGAATAGACTTTGAAATTATTATCAAGTTTTCTTACATTTAAGAAAAATTCAGAAAGCTCTAGCTCACATAAATCACAAAAGCAGAGCAGAGCAAAAGCTCCGCAATTTATACACCTCAAAGTTCAGAGATTAAACTAGCTGCTTTATTTGCCATTTGTTTTATTAACAAATGAGTATAAAAAGTTGTTTCTTTTAGATCATCAAAACCTTGTACATCTTGCTTGGTACGGATTGTAAATTTCTTATTTTTGTTTATATCGCTAACTTGTAAAACTCCTACTAGTTTTGAATGTAATCCTATAGCATCTTGAGTTGCTCCATAAGATATAAATTCTAAATCAATTTTACTTATATAAGGTGAATTTTGATCATTGTTATCAAGCACAACTATTCCTCTAGCTTTAAGTTCTTGTTTTAAATAGGCATAAAATACCACATTAAAATTCACATCAACAAATAACTTTTTCCCTTTAGCATTTAAAACTTTTTGCCCTTCTTTTAAATCATAAAATCTATGCAAATAAACCTTTTTTAAAGCAATACCAGTGTCTAAAGTGCGTTTATTGGCGCAACATTGAATTCCAACATCGCTAATGTATAAAAGCCCTTTAATCTTTGCTTCAAAACCATCAGGGCTTTCACAAGAACTGCATTGAGAATTTTTAGAAATTTGATTAACTTGAGCAAAAGTATCTTGTTTAGTTGCACAAGCACTCAAAAATAAAATAGGCACTATAAAAATCAAAAATTTTTTAAACATTTTTTCTCCTTAGAAAATTATTTTAAAATTGTATTAAAAATACAAGCAAATTTCAAGCCAAATTTTAAAACCAAGCATCAATCTATTTTCAATACGCTTAAAAAAGCTTCTTGAGGTAAATTTACCTTACCTATAGCTTTCATTCTTTTTTTACCTTCTTTTTGCTTTTCTAAAAGCTTTCTTTTTCTAGTAATATCCCCGCCATAACATTTTGCTGTCACATTTTTACCCATGGATTTAACGGTTTCTCTTGCGATGATTTTATTTCCTATACTTGCTTGAATTGCTACTTCAAAAAGCTGTCTAGGAACTATTTCTTTCATAGCACTAACAAGTTCTCTTCCTTTACTTTGTGCTTTTTCATTAGGCACAATAATGCTTAAAGCATCAACATTCTCACTCGCTACCTTAATATCAAGTTTTACCAAATCCCCTACTCTAAATTCTATAGGTTCATAATCAAAACTCGCATAACCTTTTGTTAAGGACTTTAATTTATCATAAAAATCCATCACAATCTCATTTAAAGGTACATCATATTCTAGCAAAACACGCTCAGGTGTGATATAGTCCATTTTAACCTGTACTCCTCTTTTGCGATTTAAAAGAGTGATTAAATTCCCTAAAAATTCGCTTGGAGTAATGATAGTGGCTTTAACATAAGGCTCTTTTATATGATCGATTTTATTAACAGGAGGAAGTTCGCTAGGATTTTGAATTTTAACAAGTTCTCCATCAGTTTGATAAATTTCATAAGTCACAGTTGGAGCTGTAGCAATCAAATCAAGATTAAATTCTCTCTCAAGCCTTTCTTTGATAACTTCCATGTGTAAAAGCCCTAAAAACCCTACCCTAAAGCCAAAGCCTAAAGCCAAAGAAGTTTCAGGTTCATAAGTAATAGAACTATCGTTAAGTTTTAACTTATCCAAAGCATCTCTTAAATCTTCAAATTTATCCGTTTCTATAGGATAAAGTCCTGCAAACACAAAGGCTTTAGCCTTTTCAAAACCGCCTATGGCTTCTTTGGCTTTATTTTTTACCAAAGTGATGGTATCGCCTACTTGTACATCACCTACGGTTTTAAGCCCTAAAACCACCACGCCTACTTCACCTGATTGTAAAGATTGAGTTTTAATTGGACTTAAAGGATGAGGATAAAAAAGATCTTGAACTATATGTTTTTTATCTGTACTCATGACTAAAACTTCATCATTTTTAGCAATACTTCCTTCATAAATCCTAACTAAAGCCAAAGCACCCAAATAATTATCAAACCAAGAATCATAAATTAAAGCCTTAGTAGGAGCTTCATCATCTGTTTTTGGTGCAGGGATTTTAGTGATAATTGTTTCTATAAGCTCTTTTATGCCCACTCCTGTTTTTGCGCTCACGCAAATTGCATCTTTGCAATCTATACCTATAATATGCTCGATTTCATGTTTTACTTTTTCAACATCAGCATTAGGTAAATCAATTTTATTAATTACAGGAATGATTTCAAGATTATTTTCAAGCGCTATATAAACATTAGCTATAGTCTGTGCTTCAACACCTTGAGAAGCATCTACTACAAGCAAAGCCCCTTCACAACTTGCCAAAGAACGACTCACTTCATAAGAAAAATCCACATGGCCAGGAGTATCAATAAGATTTAAAACAAAATTTTCATTATTAAATTTATAATTTAAACGCACTGATTGTGCTTTTATGGTGATACCACGCTCTTTTTCTATATCCATAGTATCCATAACTTGTGAACTCATTTGCCTATCGCTAATAGCACCACACTCGCTAATAATCCTATCTGCAAGAGTAGATTTTCCATGATCTATATGAGCTATAATAGAAAAATTTCTAATATTTTTTACCGACAAAATTTCATCCTAAATATAAAATTTTAAAGCTAGGATTTTAACAAAATTTATGTTTAAAACAAATAAATTTTATTTTATATAAAAAACTTCAATTGAAATTTATATAAAGCATATTAAAATATCGAATGTTTGAAAAATATTTAAAATCAGCTATATTTTTAGCTCTTTATCCCTTAGCAATGTTAGCTTCTAATTTGCACGAATTTATAGTGCTAAGTCAAAATAATGAATCCTATCTCATTAAGCAAATGCAAAACAAACAAGCAAATTTGGACAAAGAACAAGCTTTTAGAAATTACCTACCCTCTCTTAGTCTAAACTCAGCTTATGTAGCCAACAATAAAGATCGCTTCATTATCGATCCACAAGAAAGTTTATTTGCTAGAGTCTCTCTTAATTTTTTACTTTTTGATGGAGGTGCTAGAGAAGCCAACTTAAGAGCTTTAGAAAGCAGAGAAAAATTAAGCCTTTTAGACAAAGAACAAAATAAAAATTACCTTGCCCTAAATGCAATCACACTTTATTTTAACACCTTAAGTCTTGAAAAAATTTTACTAGCCAATCAACAAAAAATAGCTTTTTTAAAATCAACTTTTGAAAGATTGCAAAAATTTTACGATGCAGGACTTAGTCCTAAAGATGAACTTGAAAGCATTAAAGCTAAATACCATTTAAGCTTATTAGAGCTCAGTCAAAATGAATTAAAGCTTGCTAATATACAAAAAGAAATTAAAATTTTAAGTGATACAGATTTTAAAGTGCAAGGGAATGCTTTTTTAGAAAATCCGCAACAAGAAAAAAATAAAAACTATGAAGTAATGATAGCTAAAGAACAAATCAATCTTGCTAAAGAAAGAGTAAATTTAGCAAAAGCTGAATATTTTCCAAAAATTTATATTCAAGATAATTTTAACTTTTATAAAAACAATTATAATCCAAAGGTTCCAGCTCCTTTTGTAAACTTAGCAGATCAATTCTTAGAAAAATATTCTCAAGGTAATCAGTTTATTTTAGGTATGGAATGGAAAATTTTTGATTTTAACACAAGGGCTAAAGAAGTTGAAAAAGAGCGTTTAAACGTTCAAATAGCCAATGCAAACACAAGATTTAGTGAGAGAAAAAATAAAGAAGAATTAAATTATTTAGACAAAAGTTTAAAAGTTTTACAAGAACAAATTTCAGCTCTTAATCTTAGCTTAAATGCTGCAAATTTGGCTTTTGAAAGTGTAGATAAAAAATACCAAGCAGGACTTGTTTCTTATGTGGAATATCTTCAAGCTTTAGAGGCCAAATTTAAAGCACAAAGTGATTTAGAGCTTGCTAAAAATGAATTTGAAATTACTAAAGCAAATTATTATTTTAATGCGGGTATAGATCTTAATTCAAAGGTTAAAGAATGAAAAAAATTCTATTTTTACTTCTTGCTTTTAATTGCGCCTTTGGCGAAGAAATTTATGCAAGCTTCAATGTAGAAGCATCAAAACAAAGCAAACTTGCCCTTGAAAGCATAGGTTTAGTTCAAAAAATTCCTGTAGAAATTGGGCAAAAAGTCAACAAAGGAGAACTTTTACTTGCTCTTGATCAAGAAAGTGAAAAAATAGCTCTTCAAAATGCCCAAAATTCTTATCAACTTGCTCTTATAGAATACGAAAATACCAAAAGCAAAATGCAAAAAATTAAAGCCGTAGAAAATGTTATAGACAAACAAAGCTATGAAGATATGAAAGCTAAATTTGAAGCAGCCAACTTAAATTTAATCAAAGCAAAAATCAATATAGCTTATTATAAAAATATCATGGCAAAAAAAGAATTGCACGCACCTTATGATGCTATTATCGCAAACAAATTTGTACAAGTGGGTGAAGGAGTAGGAGGAGTAGCTCAACCTTTAATAGAAATTTTTTCCTATCCACAAAGCAAACTGATTTTAAGCTTTGATGAAAAATACAAAGATAAAGTTAAACTAGGTGATGATTTCTTTTATAAAATCGATCAAAATGGTACAGAATTTAAAGGAAAAATCAGCCTTATTTATCCAAGTATAGAAGTAAAAACAAGAAAAATTTATGCTGAAGTGCAAAGTACAAATCTAACACCGGGACTTTTTGGCGAAGGTAGGATCATCACTAAAGATTAAAAATGTTTAAACTAGCTATAAACCGACCTATTACCGTGCTAATGTTTTTCTTGGCTCTTATGATTTTTGGGCTAATCTCTGCTTTTAGTATGAGTGTAAATTTATTTCCTAATGTTTCCATACCTCTTATAAAAATCACAAGCAAGGTAAATGGGGATTTAAATTTCGTAGAATCAAAAGTCACCAAAGAAATAGAAAATGCTCTAAGTGAAATCGATGGAGTAAAGACTATAACCTCAACTGCATATGATAATTTTAGCGTGAGTGTAGTCGAGTTTAAACTGGGCAAAAATCTTGAAGTAGCTGCCAATGATGTGCGTGATAAAATAGGAACTTTAAGCCTACCTTCTAAGCCCGAAATTGAAAAAATCAGTTCAGATTCTGGTTCTGCTATTTCGCTTTTTTTATATTCTAAAGATAAATTACAACTCATGCGTGAAATCGATGATAAAATAAAACCTTTTTTGCAAAGAGTTGAAGGAGTAGGTAAAATCGAAGCTAAAGGGTTTTTAGAACCCCAAATTCGCATAGAATTAAAACCAAACGAACTTAGGAAATACAATCTTAACGCTCTTGATGTAGCAAATATTATCAAAAGTCAAAATTTCAAACAAGCCCTAGGCGAACTTAACAACAATCAAGATAATTATATCATCAAAGGCTATTTTGAAGCCATAAATTTAGAAGAACTTAGTAATCTTCGCATAAAAGCAGGAGTATTTTTAAGCGATATTGCTAATATTTCAAGCCTTTATGAAGATGAAAAACAAAGTGCTTTATACGAAGGTAAAGAAGGGGTGCTTTTAGAACTCGGAAAAATCACAAATTATAATACCCTTAAAATGATTAAAAATATCAAAAATGCCTTGCCTATTTTAGAAAAACAAATTCCAAAAGACATAAGCATTAATGTACTTTACGATAAAAGCTTAAATATCCACAAGCACCTTTCTCAAGTGATTTTTGATATGGTTTTGGGGATTTTTCTAACCCTTGTTATCGTGTTTTTATTTTTAAGAAATTTAAGTGCAACTCTCATTGCTTGCATAGCTATACCTACTTCCATCATTTCAACTTTTTTTATTATTGATCTTTTAGGCTACGATTTAAACCGCTTAACTTTCATAGCTTTAACCTTAAGCATAGGAATTTTTATCGATGATGCTATAGTAGTGATTGAAAATATTGCTAAAAAACTAAAAACTTACCCGCCTTTACAAGCTGCTTTTTTAGGTATCAATGAAATAGGTTTTAGTGTTTTAAGTATCAGTATAGTTTTACTTTGTGTTTTTATCCCTATTTCTTATATGAACTCTATACCAGGGCTTTTTTTCAATGCCTTAGGCATAAGCGTTGCAAGTGGGATAGTTATAAGCTTTTTGGTTTCTGTATTTTTGATACCTAGTGTTGGGGCAAGATTTTTAAATCCAAAAGAAAGCAAGTTTTATGAAAAAACAGAAGCTTTTTTTGAAAAAATAGAGCAAAAGTACGAAAATTTACTTTATAAAATTTTACAAAATAAAGCAAAATTTATCCTAGCTACCCTTGTTTTTGTAGGACTTTCTTTTGCTTTAGCTACTCGTATAGGACTTGATTTTTTACCTATGGAAGATGATAGCGAAATTCAAGTTTTGCTTGAAAGCAAAAAGGATTTAAGTTTAGAAGCCATGAAAGAAAAAAGTTTAAATTTGCTTGAAAAAATCAAAAATGATAGCAATGTCAAATATGCTTTTTTACTTGTAGGCTATGATGATGCCAAAGATGCTACAAAGGCTAAAATTTATGTTAAACTTAAAAATTTAGACGAAAGAAATTTAAGACAAAGTGCCATAGTAAGCCTGTATCGTCAAAAATTTCAAGATGAAAGTTTAAAAATCAAGATTTTAGAACTTCCAAAGATAGAGGGTGCGGGTATTGATGATCCAGTGCAATTTTTAATCTTAGGAGATGATTTAAACACACTAAAAGAAGCTGCTTCTCGGACAAAAGAAATTTTAGGCACTAATGCACGCATTGTAGATATAAGTGATAATGCTAATGCTACAAAAGATGAAGTAGCCTTACACATTAACAAAGAAAAAGCCAAACTTTTAGATGTTAATCCTGAATATATCGCTAGGGTTTTAGGGTATTCTTTTTCGCAACTTAGTGTAGGAAGTATGGATAGAGGCAATTCAAAAGATGATATTATCCTAAGTTTTGCTCCGCAATTTAAAAAAGACATAGAAGCTTTAAAACGCATTAGTATTAAAAACAATCAAGGTGTAAATTTAGAACTTTCAAGCGTGGTGGATTTTATATACAGCAAAAATTTAAAAACCATCAATCGTTACAATAAAAACCGCTCTGTGAAAATCACAGCTGGAGTGAATGATCTTTCCTTAGGAGCGGTGCAAAAACTTTTACTAGATAATATGGATAAAATTTTAAATAACAATACAAATCTTAGCTATGCTTTTTCAGGCTTTATCAATCTTTTAGGTGAAACCGTGCAAGGTTTTGCTATGGCAGTAGTGCTTGCTTTTGTTTTAATTTATCTTGTTTTAGCTGCACTTTATGAAAGTTTTATTCTGCCTTTAATCATCATGATAACCATGCCTTTAGCCTTTGGCGGAGCTTCTATAGGGCTTTTTATCACAGGGCATAATTTTTCGCTTTTTGTACTTATTGCCATCATCTTACTTTTTGGTATGGTAGGGAAAAATGCTATTTTACTCGTAGATGTAGCTAATAAAAAATGCCATGAAGGTTTAGATCCTGATAAAGCTCTTTTAATCGCTGGAAAGTTACGCTTTAGAGCAATACTAATGACAACTTTTGCTATGATTTTTGCTATGCTCCCGCTTGCTGTTTCAAGGGGTGCGGGCTATGAAGCCAATTCTCCTATGGCAATAGCCATTATCTTTGGACTTATAAGTTCGACTATGCTTACCTTACTCGTAGTACCTGCACTTTTTAAATTTTGTTTTAAACTAGATAGTAAATTAAGAAAAATTTATGAGAGAGAAAAATTAAATTAACCAAAATGATTAATCTAATTTTTTAAGTATTATTCTTATAAAGTGCTTTTAAATTATCATAAGCGATTTGTATTTTTTCAAACTGCTCTCTTGCGTAAGCTTTTTCTATTGCACTTTTTCCTTGATGAAAATCAGGATGATAAAGTTTTACCAAAATCAAATATTTTTGTCTGACTTCACTAAAATCATTTTGCGGAGTGCATTCTAAAGTATTAAAATAATTACTAAAAAGCTTAGCCAAAGCATTAAATTTCCATTTCATATTTTCTTTATTGTGAATATTTTGGCGAAATTTTTTATACTCTTCACGATCAACTTCAAAATTCACGCAATATTTTAAATGCTCGCTCTCATCTGCAAAAGCTTCGAAAAGTTCAAGAGTATTCTCATTTTTATATTCTAAAATTAGAATATTTGTCATTTCATTATATTCTATATTATGATCTTGAAAATAATTTCTTATATAAGTAACAAATAATTTTTCATTAGAGCTTAACTTCATCAAAATTCTACCCGCAGCAAAATCAATCTTGATAAACAACATAGGTTTAAGCATATTATTTTGCTCAAAATTTAATCTAAAAGTTTTAAAATGAGCATCTTGTAAATTCTCTATACTTTCATTTGTGCTTTTGCGATATTTTTGATCTAAAACTTTTAAGAAATAACGACGCTGTGGAATTTCATTTTCTTCAAAAAAAGAAAAAATTTTATTTTTTCGTCCTATGACTTTTGTGAAATTTTTGGTAATCAGGTCTTTAAAATACTGAAATACGTTAATATCATCTGTATTAACATTGATAGTTTCTAAAGTTTGCACGATTTGCATCTATTTCTCCCATAAAACCTCATTTTCAAAAAGCTCTTTAGCGCCTTTTAAAATTTCATTGGGTGTATAATCGGCTTTATAAGATAAAGATTGACACTTTTTTACAAAATACCCAAGATAAATATAATCTAAGTTCATTTTTTTAGCTATTTGTATTTCATTGAGCAAAGAAAATTTACCCAAAGAAAAATATGAAAAATCAGGATCATAAAAACAATAAATACTTGAAATTCCATCCTCTAAAATATCAATCAAATCAACACAAACAAGCTTATCTTCTATATAAAATGCAAGCTCATATCCAAAATTCATAAAACCATCGACATAAAGATTATAATACTGTTTAAAGCTTAAATCATAACGCTTCCAGTTCTTTTTTTCTTCCATAAAACGATGGTATTTATCATATAAAAACAAATGTTCATTGCTTAAATTGGGTGTTCTAAGTATAACTTTGGTATTAATATTTTTATTTATAACCCTTCTTTCACTTCTTGAAAAATTATATTCATTAACTAAAATTCTAAGACTTAAACATTCATCACAATCTTTACAAATAGGGCGTGAAAAATACCTACCAAAACGACGCCAACCTCGTTTTATTAGCTCATTATTGATTTCTTTAGGGCAATTTTCAATGTATTTATACTCTATTCTTGAGCGTTTATCTTTTAAGTAAGGACACTGATCTTCAAGAGTACAAAAACCAATCTCAAGCATTAAATTTTCTTAATATCTGCATTTTTGATAAATTCGGAAAATTCATCCTGTAGTTTTTCTTGCTTTAAGAAAATTTCTTGCATTTCCTTATCTATGTTTGTTTCTTGATTTTTTTCGCAAATATCTTTAGCTAGTTTTTCTAAATTTTTTACACTTGCACCACTCTTGCTTGATTTCTTCGCTAATTTTGGAGTATTGGTGTTAGCTTGCATTTCTTTTTTAATACTTTTAAGACTATCTAAAAAATCCATCTATTATTCTCTACTTTCTCGTATTTTTTTAAGCGTAGCAGCTATTACAGCTATAACTTCTTCTTTATTTTCTTGATGACGATCTTCTGTTTTTTCTAATAATTCTTGCATATGTGTTTCTATGAAAGAGGTGTCTAAATACCCTCTTCTAAATTCTCTTGTTTTTGTAATGGCGATTAAAAATGGTATCGTTGTTCTAATATCATCAATCACAAATTCCTTCAAAGCACGCTCAAGTTTATTAACAGCTAAATCATAACTTGTTGCTTTAATAATAAGCTTTGCAAGCATGGAATCATAATAAGGTGGCACAGTATAGTCTTTATAAATATGACTATCAACCCTAACAGATGGTCCAAGAGCTGGGTAGTATTCTCCTATTTTTCCAGGACTTGGAATAAAATTTTTCCATACATTTTCAGCAGTAATTCTAGCTTCAATAGCAAAACCCCTAGGTTTAATATCGCTTTGTTCTAAGTCCAAAATTTCTCCAGCTGCAATTCGAATTTGTCTTACAATAAGATCAATACCTGTAATTTCTTCAGTAATTGGATGCTCAACTTGAATTCTTGTATTCATTTCCATAAAATAAAAGCGATTATAATCATCAAGCAAAAACTCTATAGTTCCAGCATTTGTATAACCTACAGCCTTAGCAGCTGCCACAGCTGTAACACCCATGGTTTTTCTAAGATTATCCGAAATTCCAGGACAAGGTGCTATCTCAATTACCTTTTGATGTCTTCTTTGGATAGAACAATCCCTTTCACAAAGATGGATAATATTTCCGTAGTTATCTCCTAAAATTTGAAATTCTATATGACGAGGATTAACTATATATTTTTCCATAAATACTTCATCATTATGAAAGTATGTTAAAGCTTCTCTTTTGCAAGATTCAAAAGCATTTTCAAGATCTTGCTCTTTATGAGCAACGCGAATTCCGCGTCCGCCACCACCGCCTGAAGCTTTCAAAATAACAGGATAACCTATTTTCTCAGCAAAAATTTTAATTTCTTCCATGCTATAGGAATTTAATTTTTCAGTCCCTGGAACAATAGGTATACCATTTTCAGCCATTAGTTTACGGGCAATATTTTTATTTCCCATTTTGTAAATTATTTCAGATTTTGGACCTATAAAAATAATTCCAGCATCTTCACAAGCCTTGGCAAATTCATAATTTTCACTTAAAAATCCATATCCAGGATGAATTGCATCAGCACCACAAGCTTTAGCAATCTCAACAATACGAGCAACATCCAAATAACCCCTTATCGCATCCGTTCCTATGCGATAAGCCTCATCTGCGATTTTTACATGCAAACATTCACGATCAGGCTCTGTAAAAACTGCGACGCTTTTAATATGCAAATCTCTACAAGCACGGATCACACGAACAGCTATTTCAGCTCTATTTGCTATAAGAATTTTATGGATTTGATTCATAATTTGCCTTTTTATTGTATTTTTATTGTTAATTTTAGCAAATTTTCCTTACAAAAACTTAGCAAAAAATTTAATTTATTTTAGTTATAATAAAACTTTTTTAAATTTTGATTCTAAAGAAAGAAAAGTTATAATTTAATGGTTGCTGATAAAAGATTATTTTATTTAAGTTGTATTTTAATCACCATAGGAATAGTATTTTCATACTCTCTTACAGCTTTTACTGTTCTTTTTCTTGACTATAGCGAGTTTCATTTTTTTATTCGTCAGCTTTTTTTTGGAATTAGCGGCATACTTATAATGTTTTTTATTTCTCGATTAGATCCCGATAAAGCACTTTCTAAAAAAATTATTTTAGCTATTTTGATTATTTCTTTTATCTTTATCATCATTTTGCCATTTTTACCTTCTGCATTAGCAACAGCTAGCGGGGGAGCTAAACGCTGGATACGCTTAGGTCCACTCTCTATCTCTCCTGTGGAATTTTTCAAAATAGGACTGATTTATTTTTTAGCATGGAGCTATACAAGGCGTATTGATGATAGCAAAAAAGCAATTAAACATGAAGCTTTAATTCTTTTGCCTTATTGTATTTTAGCTTCTATAGTTATAGGATATATTTATATCACTCAAAACGACTTAGGACAAAGCGTAATTTCTTTCTTTTTGATTCTAGCATTAGCTTTTTTTGCAGGAGCTAGTAAAAGGCTTTTTGCTTTTGGAACTTTAATCATTATGATGATAGGTATAATGGTAATTTTTAGCAATCAAAGAAGAATTCAAAGAATAGCTTCTTGGTGGGGAAATATACAAGATGCTTTTTTACCCATGCTTCCTAATTGGCTAGCAAATGCTTTAAGAGTAAGTAGCAATAACGAGCCTTATCAAATTTCACACTCTTTAAATGCTATAGCTCATGGAGGAATGTTTGGTGAAGGTCTAGGACTTGGAACTTTTAAACTAGGCTTTTTAAGCGAAGTGCATACTGATTTTGTTCTTTCAGGAATTACTGAAGAAATAGGACTCTTAGGTCTTGGAATTATTTGCTTTATTTATCTTTGGATGATTTTAAGAATTTTTAGGATTGCAGGAAGATGCGAAGCTAAACAAGATTTTATTTTTTGCTCAGGTATAGCTTTGCTCTTACTTTTTTCCTTTTTTATGAATGCTTTTGGTATTATTTCTCTTACCCCACTAAAAGGTGTAGCTGTCCCACTTTTAAGTTATGGAGGAAGTTCAATGTGGGCAATTTGCATAGGCATAGGATATGTTTTAATGATTTCAAAAAAGGTTAAATTATGACAATAGCTTTAACAGGTGGTGGAACTGGTGGACATTTAGCTATAGTGCGTTGCTTACTAGAAAGTGCGATTAAAAAAAATATAAATTGTATATATATAGGTAGTCAAAACGGTCAAGATAAAGCTTGGTTTGAAAATGAAATACGCTTTAAGGCAAAATTTTTCCTGAATTCCAAAGGAGTAGTTAATCAAAGCAAATTTAATAAAATCAACTCTTTATTTCATATTTTAAAACTTTCTAAAGATTGTAAAGAAATTTTTAAAAAATATCAAATCAAAGCTATTTTTAGTGTAGGTGGATATAGTGCAGCTCCAGCATCCTTTGCAGCTTTATTCTCGCGATTACCCCTTTTTATACATGAACAAAATTCAAAAAGTGGCTCTTTAAATATGCTTTTAAAACCTTTTGCTACAAAATTTTTTAGTGCTTTTGAAAAAGAATTTATCCCTTATCCTGTAGCAGATAAATTTTTTAATAACTCAAGAATCCGTAAAGAATTAAAAAATATTATTTTTCTAGGAGGATCACAAGGAGCTCAATTTATCAATGATCTAGCTTTAAACCTAGCACCAAAGCTTGAAAAACAAGGTATTAAAATCATTCATCAATGCGGAAAAAGTGATTTTGAAAAGTGTAAAAAACATTATCAAAATTTAAATATTCAGGCTGATATTTTTGACTTTAGTTCAAATTTGGAAGAAAAAATGAAAAATGCAGATCTAGCTATATCAAGAGCAGGTGCAAGCACTCTTTTTGAGCTTTGTGCTAATACCTTACCTACTATTTTCATCCCTTATCCTTATGCAACTAAAAATCATCAATACTTTAATGCCAAATTTTTACAAGATCAAGCTTTATGTCAAATTTTTATGCAAGATTCCATCAAACTTGATGAATTTTTCAAAGCTATATTAAAACTAAATCTAGAAAATATTTCTACAAGATTGCAAAATATAACCCAAAAAAATGGTGCAGATATGCTAATCCAAAAAGCTTTATTTGATAATTTGACTTTTATAAGATAAATATCCAAAGATATTTACTAAAATTCCAACAAAAATCAACATTAAAATAGCAAGTGAAAAATTTTTAAATATATCATGCAAAAAACCTATGATCCATTGTCCTTGTGCTGCGATTAAATATCCAAAACCCTGAGCTAAAGCAGAAAGTTTTGCTGCTACTTGAGTATTAGAACTTTTTTGTGCAATAAAAAGCAACGCAATACCAAAAACTCCACCCCATGGAAAACCCATGACAAAAGCACTGATGATAATAGAAGCTTTACTATCAAAAATAAAGAGCATACCAAAAGCGATCACATACATACTGCACAAACCTGCTATGTAAAAAGTATGTAAATTTTGCTTTAATCTTCCTAAAAGTAAAGGGCCAAAAAGAGACACTGGAGCTGCAACAAGTTGAGCAAATAAAACCATATTTGTAGCAAATTCTTTATCAAAACCTTTTTCCATAACAATTTGAACATACCAAAAAAATAAAGAATAAGCCAAAAAACTTTGAAATCCCATAAAAAGAGTAATTTTCCAAGTTGTTAAATTTGCAAAAAGATTAATTTTTTTAGAGTTCTTTTTCTTAGCACGAAAAAATCTACCATTTTTAGCTTGAGGATAGTAAACTACTAAAGCTACAAAAGAAAAAATAGCCCAGAAAAACATAGCACCTGCTAATTTAAACATACTAAGCAAAGGTATAGCCAAAGCAATACCTAGTATCGAAGAAAGACTTAAAATAAGACTATAAACTCCCATCATACTTGCTATTTTTTTAGGAAATTTTTCTTTAATAAAACTAGGAAGTAAAACATTAGCAATTGCTATGCCACAACCCATTGCTAACATTCCTAAAAATAAACCATATGTACCTAAATAAGAACGAACAATTTCACCTATAAAAATCAAAAAAATTCCAAAAATAATAGCACGAATAGGAGAAAAACAACCTACAACAAAAGAAATACTTCCAAAAGCTATCAAAGGAAGACTTGTAAGCACTCCTGCTAAGGTTGAATTTAAATAATACTCATTTTTAATAGTATCAATTATAGGCCCCACTGCAGTAATTGGGGCTCTAAGATTAAAAGCTATAATAATAACAATAGCAACATTAATCCAAAAAACTTTTTTAAAAAAAGTCATAAAAGCCTTAATTTTAGAGTTCCACTTTAAGTATTTTACCTTCTACCATCTTAGGAATCCATAAAATATTATTTTCAATAAATATATCTGCAGGACCTTTCATAGAAGGAAGATCAAGTTTTGTGACTTTACCATTTTCTAAGTCATAAACAAGTCCATTTAGATTATTACCCCAAGAGCTTACCAATAAACCATCTTTATAAGGAACTATTCCATCATAAGATTCTTTTTCATTTCTGATTATATTAAGCTCCTTTTTATTTAAGTCATAGCTTAACACAACACCACCACTTGTACCATTAGGATGATATCCAGCTATAAAAAGTTTATGTTCTTTCTTATCAAGATACAATCCATTTGGACCACCAAATTTTTCTAAATCAAGTTTTAAAAGTTCATCATATTGCTTAGTTTTTAAATTAACTTTTAAAATAAGCCCTGTGCCAGTATCGCTAACCAAAAGCGTATTGTCATCTAATTTTTCTATGTCATTTAAAAAGATTGCACCTTTGATAGGCAAATTAAAAATTTCTTTTTTAGTTTTAAGATCAAAACCGCGTAAAACATCGATATCTACTACATAAAGAGTTTTGCCAATTTCCATCATACCTTTTGGTGCATTAAGATGGGTTAAAAATTTATATTCTAGTACTTTGCCATTTTTATCAAGCTTAGAAATAAATCCATCATTATCTTTCGCCAAAGGTTCAAATTTCTCTCCTACATTAGATACATAAACATAGTTTTTATCTACAAAAATACTTTCAGGATTTTTAAAATTATCAAATTCTTGATATTTTAATTCACTTGCACCAAGCAAACTTCCAAGAAGTGCTAAACTTAAAACATATTTTTTCATATTTTCTCCTTTATTTAAAAATATTTTCATTGAATTATATTTATTTAAATAAAAAAAATGTGCTAGTTTTTTGATAAAAAATACAAGTTTTTTGATTTTTGATATTGCTTAGGAGTTTGCTCATATTTTTCTTTAAATCTTTCGATAAACCAAGCCACTGAAGAAAAAGCACACTCATTAGCTATTTCATTGATATTTTTTTTAGAAAATTTAAGTAAAATCTTTGCTTTTTGCAACCTTTTTTCATCTAGCCATTTTTTAGGACTTTGTCCAAAACATTTCTTAAATTCTTTAGAAAAAGTTGCTAAATCTAATTTCGCAAAACTAGACATTTCATTTACACTTAAAAATTCTCTACCACAATACTCAAAAAGTTGAGAAAGATCGAGACGAAATTCTTTTAAAATTCCTGATAAAAAACTAATAAAATAAAGATTTTTATTTAAAAGCAAATGCAAAAAAATTTCTTCAAATTTCAAACTCACTATAGGATCTAAAATCTGTGTATTTTCTTCAAAATGCGGTGAAAAACTTTCCAAAATTCCTTGCAAAATCTTATCATTTTTTACCCAAAAAATTTCATGGTTTTGAAACTTTTGATCCAGCTTAAAAAAATCTTTATACTTGTAAATAAGATCAATTAAAAATGCATTATCAAAGAAAAATAAATAAGCTTCATAAACTCCTTTGCTAAGTCCTACATTGCTTAGGGTATAGCTTCCTGCTTTTAAAAACAAAGTTTCATAAGAATTAATCTTATAATCTTTTGATGCAGTATGTAAAATTTTATATCCTTTTCGAACAAAAGTTAAGAGATGACTTCCCACATTAACAAAAGTAGAATAAGAAGTATCTGTTTGTGTATATTTAGCAAAAGTGCAAGATTTAAATTTTTTATAATTAACACCTTTTAATTGCTTTAAATCTTCTGGTAAAGAAAGAATTTTATTCATCGTAAATTTTGCCTACATTCTAAAAGATACTTTTTAAGATCTTTTTCATGCATTAAAATCTCACGCATGCAAACTCCTGCTACATTTAGATCTTTAAAATTTGCAATATTTTGTAGTTTTACTCCACCTATAGCATAAAGAGGAATTTGACTAAATTTAAGCAAGGACTTTAAAAAATCAAGCCCCTTGGGCTCTAAACCCGCCTTGCAAGAACTTTCAAAAATATGCCCTACAAAAGCATAATTTACCTTATAGCTCATCGCCTCTAAAAGCTCTTCTTTGCTATGGACTGAAGTACCAAGTACATGAAAATATTTTGTTAATTTAGGCTCTTTTCTTAGCAAAGAAAGCGGTGCGTGAAAATAACAGTGTCCTAACTTTAAACAAACCTTATCAAAAGAATGCAAAAAACAAGTCACTTTTTGCTTTACGCAAATGCTTAAAACTTCTTTTGCTAAGCCATAATACTCAAATTCGCTCAAATCTTTTTCTCTTAAAACTATAGCATCTACCTTAGCCTTAGCAAGTTTTTCGATCTGCTTCAAAAAATCTATCTCTACACATTTTCTATCGCTTATGGCAATGATTTTTTTATCCCACATAGATACTATCACTCATCACAGCTTGTAAATTTGATCTTTTAAGCATAGCTAAAATTTCATCCACGCTCCTATCATCTGAAATTTCAAACTGATCATCGCCCTTTTTCTCGCCCTTATGCTCACCTATGCCTACGCTAACTCCTGCACTCATTTTAGTAGCACCAAGCTTGATAACCTCGTCTCTAAAGCCCACTCGTTCACGACTTGAAATAGTAATGCCCGCAAAAGGCAAAAAAAGTCTATAAACACAAAGTACTTGCAAAAGGCGTTTTTCACTCACATCCTTAGGATGAATTTTAGCATTATTGATAATAGGTCTTAAACGAGGTACCGAAATAGAAATTTCAGCATGAGGATAAGCTTGTTGTAAAAAATGCGCATGAAGTGCCGTAGCAAGTGCATCTTTTCTAAAATCATCTATACCTAAAAGTGCTCCAAATGCTACTCCACGCATACCTGCTTTTAAAGCTCTTTCTTGAGCATTAAAACGATAAGGGAAAATGCGTTTTTCACCAGCTAAATGAATTTTAGAATATTTTAAAGGATTATAAGTTTCTTGAAAAACGGTTACATAATCACAACCCTTTTCATGCAAGATTTTATATTCATCTTCATTCATAGGATAAATTTCAACGCCTACAACTTTAAAATACTCTCTAGCTATCTTACAAGCATTTGCTATATATTCTACACTTGCAAACTCCCTACCCTCACCTGTTAGCATTAAAATTTCTTCTAAACCACTTTTAGCAATAGCTTGCATTTCTTCGTGAATTTCAGCTTCACTTAGCTTAGCTCTTGCGATTTTATTTCCTTTTTGAAAACCACAATAAACACATTTAGAATTACAATAATTTGACAAATAAAGCGGAGTAAAAAGCGAGATAGAATTTCCAAAATATTTTTGCTTGGTTTTGGCCGACTTAAAAGCTAATTCTTCTATAAAATCTTCAGCCGCACTTGAAAGCAAGGCTTTTAAATACTCTATACTTAAATGCGTTTGATTTAAAGCATTTTTAACATCTTTAGCGCTAAATTGACTCTCATCATAGCTTTGAACTTGAGTTAAAACCTTGTTTAAAATTTCACTTTTTATTTCCTGCATATGAGGTAAATGCTGCATATAATCTTGCATAATCAATCCCTTAAAAAGCCTGTTAATGGAGAACTTGCTTTAGCTTCATTCACACTTGCTAAACCTGCTAAAAAAGCCGCTCTTCCTGCATTTACCGCAAAGGAAAAAGCTCTAGCCATTAAGGTTATATCTTCAGCTTCAGCTATGGCTGTATTTACCATCACCGCACTTACTCCCATTTGCATAGCTTCGCAAGCTTGTGCAGGACTTCCAATACCTGCATCTACGATAATAGGCAAATCAATTTCATTAAGCAAAATTTGTATAAATTCCTTAGCACATAAGCCCTTATTACTCCCAATAGGTGCTGCCAAAGGCATGATAGCCGCAGCTCCTGCATCACGCATAGCTCTAGCTGCGTAAAGATCGGCATGCATGTAAGGTAGAGGTGTAAAACCCTCTTTAGCTAAAAGCTCACAAGCTTTAATCGTTTCATAATTATCAGGCAACAAATACCTACTATCGCTTATCACTTCTATCTTGATAAGTTCTCCACAACCAAGCTCTCTTGAAAGCCTTGCAATGCGTAAAGCCTCATCAGCATTTCTTGCACCTGAAGTGTTAGGTAAAAGTGTGATATTTTTAGGGATATAATCAAGTATATTAGCAATTTCACCTGTATTTGCACGACGTAAGGCTAAAGTGATGATTTCTGCTTTGGCTTCTTCTATAGCTGATTTTATAAGCTCTAGCGAATATTTTCCAGAACCTAAAATAAATCTTGAATCAAATTCATATTTGCCTATTTTTAATTTATCATTTTTTAAATTTTCTTGCATTTTTACTCCTTATTTGCTAAAAGCTCTAAAACAAGATTGCTTTGATGTCCTGCGCAAATATTCACGCGTGGTGCCATAAGTCCATTTCCTACTTTAGCACCATTTACCAAATCCCCACACACATAGAAATTTTTAGCAATTTTTCTTGTTTGTATGCTGTTGCTATCACCATAGCCCGCAAGTCCTGAAGCACAGATTAAAACGCTATCTTTGTAAAATCTATGAAAATTTTGCGCCATCATCGCTTTTGCTGTGGCACTATCGAAGGCTTCACAAACTATATCTATATCTTCAAACAAAGACTTTAAATTATTCTCATCGATTTTTAAAGTGCAAATTTCAACGCTGATATAAGGATTAATCTCGCTAATTTGCTCTTTTAAAGCTTCGGTTTTAAATTTACCCAAATCACTCACACGGTAAGCTTGACGATTCAAATTACTAGGTTCAATCACATCAAAATCAATAAGCTTTAAATACCCCACTCCACTTCTTGCCAAATTTATCGCAATATGTGATCCAAGTCCGCCCAAACCACACACCGCCACACTTGCTTTTTTAAGTTTATCATGGAGCTTTGGAGTGTGTCTTGCTCTCATCATAGCATCAAGTGCATCTTTTGGGGGTAAGGCATTTCTTTCTATACAAAAAAGCTCATCATTTTCGTTTAAAGCAATATTCTCTTTTGTTGCAAAACCATTGATAATCCATACATCATTTTCATTTTTGCTGATATTTTCAAAAAATTCCAAGCTCGTTTTAAAATCTGTATCAAGCTCTTTGCCATTAAATTTTACTCTCATCATCCGCCTCCTACAAAGCTTACGATTTCAGCTTTATCGTTTTCTTTTAAAATCAAATTTTCAAATTCACTTTTTGGCACTATTCTTCCATTTAATTCTAAAGCGATAAGCTCAATTTTTAAGCCTTTTTCTTTGATAAAATCCATAAATTTAAGCTCTTTAAAATCGAGTTTTTCTCCGTTAATAATCATGTAATTCCTTGTAATTTTATTTTTACATTATCTAATATTTTTGCTTAAAAAAATAATTTACAATCAAACACTGTTCATAAAATAATGCTATAATTTTAACAATTTAAAGAGTTGACTTGCCCATAACTACAAGGTACTCCTAAATGAGAAGCTACTTTAAATTTTCTTATTTTCTCAATCAAAAATTCTCCACCAAATCCCTAAAAACAAGGCAAAGTTTTTCAAATTCTTCTATATTTACTCTTTCATCAATAGCATGAATTCTATCATTGCAAACCCCAAATTCAACTACCTTTACGCCATATTTTGCGAAATACCTTGCATCGCTTGTGCCACCTCTTGTATTAAACTCTGGCACCTCATGAGTAATCTTTTGAATGCTTTCATTCATTTTTTGAACGATTTTATTGTCGATATTTGTCAAAAAAGCTTCGCTTGATTGTTTTAGCTCTAACTCATAGTTTAAACCATGGCAAATTTTTTCTACATAGCTTTTCACATCTTCTAAGCTTGTATCAGGGGAATTGCGTACATTAAACATAAGTTTTAAATCATTTGGCGTAACATTGCACACTCCCATACCCCCGCGAATATCGGTTATAACGATTTTTGAAGGGCTAAACTCTGCACTTCCAGGATCAAGATCAAAACCTGCTAAAAGTTTTAAAACCGGTGCAAAATCATGCACAGGGTTAATACATTTTTCAGGATAAGCAACGTGTCCTTGTTTCCCACGGATTAAAAGTTTTCCATTGATAGAACCGCGACGTCCTATTTTAATACTATCGCCGATTTTTTTAACACAGGTTGGCTCTGCAACCACAGCATAATCGGGTAGTATATTTTTTTCTTGCATCCATTCTAAAACGGCTTTTGTTCCACATTTAGCCTCGCCTTCCTCATCGCTTGTTAAAATAAGACTAAGTCTTGCACCTTTAAAATTCGCATTCTTTACTGCATCTACAAAAGCTGCTACTCCGCTTTTCATGTCTTGAGCACCTCTTGCATAAATAAAGCCTTCTTTTTCCACAGGTGCAAAGGCATCACTACTCCAACCCTCACCTGCAGGCACTACATCTACATGCCCACCAAAAGCTAAATGTTCACCTTTGTCTTTAAATTTTTTAGTGAGCAAAAGGTTTTTAATTCCTTCTTTTTCTATAAAAAAAGCTTCAAAATCACTCAGTTCCATAGCGATGAAATTTAAAGCTCCATCATCCTTTGGCGTAACGGATTTAAATTTTAAAAGTTCGATTAAAAATTCTTTTGCATTCATTTTTTATCCTAAGAAAGTTTTATATAATAAATTAAGAGCAAAATACTCTATAATTATAGCTGAAATTATATTGATTACAAAAACAACTTTTGCACTAAAAACATGACTATATCTTGCCACTACAAAGGCTAAAGCACTTACCCAAAAAAGTATAGCCACAATAAGCCCTAAAGTCATCAAATAAGCATGATCGCTGCTTAAAACTATACTTGCAGTACTAAGCCAAAAACCTATTACAAAAGGATTTGAACCATTTAAAAAAGCTCCTTTAATATAACTTTTAAAAAGACTTTCTTTAAATTCTTTATGCTCCAAATTTAAACTTTCTTTCTTTTTTCTTAGCATTAAATACGCCATATAAGTTAAAAAACAAAAACCAAAAACCGCCAAAGAACGCATAAAAATAATATTATCTAAGAAATTTAAAAGCCCAAATTGAAGCAAAAAAAGATAAAACATATCTATACTAAATGCTCCAAGTCCTACAGCTATAGAATTTTTAAAAGCTTTTAGCGCATAAGTTAAGATCAAAATATTTACAGGTCCAAAAGGAACACTTACCCCAAAACCCAAAATCATCCCATTTAACAAAGAATCAAACATTATTATCTTTCATAAAATTTTCTATATCAAGTGCAATTTTATCAATAGCGCTTATAATATTTTCTATATAAATTTTATCAAAATATCGTTCTAATTTTTTATCTTTTTCATAGATATTTAAAATACTTTTTTCGCACATTGATGCATACTCACCCACAGGCAAAACAGCTCCACTTGTGCCTATGCTAATAAACAATGAAGTTTGATTAAGTAAAGAATAAAGTGTAGCATAAGCAGGAGCTTGCTCTTCAAACATGACTATATTATGTCTTAAATCCCTACTTTTACATTTTGGGCATTGTTTATCTATGATTTTTTCATAGCCTATATTAAAAATTTCTTCGCATTTTAAACAGCGAAGTTGGGGTAAAAAGCCGTGCAAATGAATCACATCTTTACAACCTGCACGCTCTAGCAAATCATCTACATTTTGCGTGATAACAAAAAGATTTTTACCCCATTTTTCTTTTAATTGTGCGATTTTTTCATGGGCATAATTTGGCTTTACGTCTTGAAGTTGCACTCTTCTTGCATCGTAAAAATCAAGCACTTTTTTAGGATTTTTTCTAAAGCCTGTTGCGGAGCAAACCTCCATCACATCGTATTCTTCCCAAAGCCCGTCATTATCTCTAAAAGTTTTAAGCCCACTTGGAGCGGACAAACCCGCTCCGCTTAATATCATAATGTTTTTCATAATCTCACTACCTTAACACCAAAGCCACCTTGATTAATAGGTGCATCGCTAAAACTTTTTACGCTTTTATGTGTTTTTAAAAACTCTCTTACCGCAAAGGCAAGTTTTCCTGTTCCTATACCATGATATACTAAAACTTCATCAAAGCCTGCAAGCAAAGCATCTGAAATAAATTTATCAAGCCTCAAAATAGCCTCATCACTTCTAAGCCCGTGTAAATCCAAAGTTACGCTTAGATTGCTTGGTTTGCTTACGCTTATACTTGTTTTTACTACTTTTTTTGGCATCGCACCACTTTTTTTAAGCAGTTTTAAAGGCACACGAAGTTTAATTCCATCACTTTCAATCATAGCATCATTTTTAGAAATACCTATGATTCTACCCTTAATCTTTTCATATTTTACAAAATCCCCCACACGCAATTCTTCATTTTGTTCCATACTTGGCAAGATGATTTCTTTTTTAAGTTCATTGGCTTTATTAAGACTTCTTTGTTTGTCTTTTGTGTCTTTAAGTTGTATAGTTTTCTTGGCTTCTTCTATAGCTTTGTGAAATTTAAATTCCAAATTTCTCAAATTCACACGAAATTCTTGTTCATTTTTTTCTTTTTGATCTTTTAAAGAAAGTAAAATTTCATCGACTTTTTGCTCTTTTTTCTTAACATTTTCAAGCTTGGCTTTAAGTTCTAATTCAAGATTAATATTTTTACCTACAAGCTCTTCTAAATTTTCTTTATCCTCGCCATAAAGTTTTCTAGCCTCGCTAACTAAATTCGGCGGAATCTGATAACGCAAAGCGGTTTCAAAGGCATAAGATTTCCCTATAGTTCCTTTTAAAAACTCATATTTTGGGCGTGAAAGCTCTTCATCATACAAAGCAGCGATAAGCTCAACTTGCTCATTTTTTGCTAAAAGCATAGCAAGGCGTTTATGATGCGTGGTGATGATGATTTTAAGATCATTAGCTATAAGTTTTAAAATCAAAATGCTATACAAACAAGCCGCTTCTTCAAAATCCGTTCCAAGTTCTATTTCATCGATACCTAAAAGCAATTTTTTTTTAGAAAAAAGCTTAGAAAAATTTAGCATTCTTCCTGCAAAAGTTGAAATATCATTTTTGACATTTTGCGGATCTTCTATAATGGCATCAAATTCTTTAAAAGTTCCAATTTTACTTTCGCTTGCTTTTATATGCATAGGCAAAAGATGTTTAGCTAAAAATGCCGCACTTAATATGGATTTTAAAAGCATGGATTTTCCACCTGCATTAACCCCTGTGATGATTAAAACTTGTTTTTTAAATTCCAAACTTACACTTTTTGGATTTTTTAAGGCAGGATGAGCAAAATCTTTAAGTATAATTTCATTTGAGTTTTCACATAAAATAAATTCATAATCCTTCTTTTTAGCAAGCAAAACCCTAGCACTATAATGATCAAATAAATCAAAAGCACTATTAATAAATTTTAAAAAAGGTAAATTTTTAGCTAAAAAAATAGAAAAATTTTTAGCATATTCATAATAAATCTCTTCTTTTTGATTTTTGATTTTTTCTATATCATTTTGTAAATTTTCAACACTTAAAGGCACGATATAAAAGCCACCACCACTACTTCTACCTATGATTTTTGCTTGGATAACATGATTAAATCCACCCCTTACAAGCAAAGCTTCAAAGTTATTTATAAGATGAATTTGTGTATCGATCAAATAAGGACTAAGTAATTTAGTATAAATAAGTTTTTTAAACTCAGCCTTTATAGTTTCATTTTTAAATCTTAAAGCTGTATTTAAATTTATAAGTCTTTCATCTAAGCTTTCTTTTAATTCGCCCTTTTCATCAAAATTTAAACAAAGTTCTAAAGCCCCACTAACAAATTCTATCTTTTGCAACCAAGAATCCAAATTTGCCCCTAATTTTAACTTTTTTAACTTTTCAAAATAACGAAAAATTTTCACAAATTCAAAAATTTCATCTAAATGCAAAATTCCTTGTTTGCTTAAATGTACTAAAGCTTTATCAAGGTTGCTAAGTTTTGGCATACTAGGAAATTCCACCTCGCAAAGCTCATGTACGCGTTTAAAATGAAGACTAGAATCTCCTTGCAAAAAAATCTCCTTATCTCTTGCAAAAAGAGTTTTAAACTCCTCCAAATAGCCATTTAAATCAAGCTTTGAGATCAATTCTTCTTTAGTATCATTCATCATTTAACCTGCAATCTTTAATATCTATAATTAAAGAATTAAAACTTCGATTATTATCCTTTGAAATAAAACTTCCTGTGCCAAATTCATAATTAAAATATGCCTTAGATACATTAACATTTTTACATAAAATATTTTTATTTTGATTAAAAGCAACGATAATATCTGTTCTTAAATGACTTTTTTTCGTATTTTCAAATTCAAAAAATACCACCAAAATAATATAGATTATAAATAAAATACCAAAAAAAGACTTAGTTTTTTTACCCAATTTTTCACGTAAAGCAAAAGCAATTAAGGCTAAAATTAAGATGATTAAAAGATATAAAAAAAACCTACTCATTTTTTTGCCTTAATTTATTGCTGATATCTCCTGCACCAAAACCTATAATAAGCCCTTCTTCAAAAACCTGCCCCTTAGAAGCTACTAAAAATTTACCTTCTCTTTTAATATCCTCTACAAATAAAGCCTTAGGAAAAACTGCTTTTAAATCAAGTTCTATAGGCTCTTCACCTGCGGCATAAACAGGTAAAATTACAAGCTCATCAACACTTTCAAAAGCCTTTGCAAATTCATATAAATTTGTAGCCAAACGAGTATAACGATGAGGCTCAAAAATAGCAGTGATTTTCTTATATCCACCTAATCTTGCATATTCTTGCGCTGCGCTTAAAGTTGCTTTTATTTCGGTTGGATGATGGGCATAATCATCGATTAAAACTAAATTTTGATCTGCATGTAAAATATCAAAACGCTTTTTAATACCTTGATAGTTTTTAAGCCTAGTCCTTATCGTTTCTATATCTAAAAAATTTAAAGCTGCTAAAATCGCCAAAGACGCATCAAGTGCTAAATGATATCCCATACCAAAAACTCTAAATTCTCCCCAATCCTTTAGTTCAAAACTTGTAAATGGCTTGAAATTTTCTATACACATGCTACAGTTTTTGATATCTTTGCTTGGATAAAGTTTAATCGCTTGGTTTTGATAATTTTTTAAAAACTCATCTTCAGCATTAATCACACGAATTTTAGCTATATCTAAAAACTCTATATAAGCATTATGAAGTTTTGAAACTTCATTGCCATAATGATCTAAATGTTCTGCTTCTGCATTGGTAACTATGGCTAAATAAGGATTTGAATTTAAAAAAGAACTATCACTCTCATCGGCTTCAAATATAAGATTTTGACTTTCTTTATAAATCATATTAGAACCAAATTCTTTTAAAATCGCCCCAATAATCACAGAAGCATCATTAACCAAAGAAGCTAAAATACTTGAAGTAGTACTTTTCCCATGTGCTCCTGCCACTGCAAAAACGCGTTTATCTTCTAAAATAAGAGGTAAAGATTCCTTGCGTGAAAGACATTTAATGCCTAATTCTTTAGCGTATTTAAATTCTGGATTTTCTTCTTTGATAGCAGCAGAGTAAATTACTAAATCTTTACCTGATACATTTTCCTTATGATGAGGAATACTTACTTTTACTCCTTCTTTTTCAAGTTCTTTAGTGATTTTGCTTTCCTTAAGATCGCTTCCACTAATCTTAAAACCTTTTTCTCTTAAAAATCTTGCTAAAGCAGAAATTCCTATACCACCTATACCGATAAAATGGATATTTTGCATTATTTTAACCTTTGTATTTTAAAGGCTAAATTTTAGCACTTTTTTACTAAAAATAAAATATAAACTCTAATTCACCGACCCTAAACGCTTGGCTAATTGATATAAATTTAAGTCTTTGTAAAATTTAGCAAAATTCTTATGATATTCATCAAGCTCAAAAGCTTGATTTGTATCTTTTAGAGTATCATTGTTTTTAAAATAATATCCTTTATCACCACTATAAACACCTTTTTTATCTATCCATACTGCATCATTAATCCCAAATTCCAACTTCTCATCGCTTGGTTTTGCTAACATATTTCTTCCGCCCATACTTAAATACTTAACATTGCTTAAGCTTAAAGCATAAAGAGTTGGAAAAATATCTTTATGTGATCCTATGCGATTTTTATCATAGTAAATACCATCTTGCAAATCCTTGGGAACATAAAGATAAAAAGGCACACTATAAGCAAAAGCTTTTTGCGAATTTAAATTTATATTCATTTCACGCACCCTATGATCTCCAGTTGCTGCTATAATGACACTATCTTTAAAAGAACTCTGTTTTACTTTATCTAGAAATTTTCCAAATTCATTATTTGCATAAGTATAAGCTTTGATAATGTTGTCTTGTTTGTTTTTTTCATAAGGAAGCATATCAAGTAAAGCTTGTGGAATGTTTTCTAATTTTGGCAAATCATTTTGTGGAATTTTATAAGGTGGATGATTGGATATCGTAAGAGCAATTATAAAAGTATTGTATGGATTTTTTTCAAGTAATTCATAAACTTTTTTATATAAAAATTCATCAGCCACTCCATAACCATTTTCACTATCTTTTGCTCCACTGTATTCTTTCATTAAGGTATTTTCATCTATAATCTCATCTACACCTAAAATACTAAGATAATTTTTGATATTTTGCCAAGATCCATTACCTGCACTCACAAAAATCACTTTATATCCTGCTTTTTTATAAACAGCAACAGGCGTTAAATCCAAATAAGTTTTTTGAAATTTACTTGTAGAAATATTAGAAAATGGACTTATAAAAAATAAGTTTGCAAAACTTGGTATAGTTCCATTACTAGAACTTAAAAAGCGTTTAAATAAAAAATCTTGCTTAAAATGTTTGTCTAATGCACCTAAAAAATTATGTTCTGCATTTGTAAAATCAGCCAAATTAAGCCCAAAACTTTCCATTAAGTTAACAAATACGCTAGGATGATTCTTTTCAGCTTTTAGATTTATAGGACTTTGATACAAATAATCAAAAAGTTTTTCTTTAAGTTCTTGTGCTTTCAAAGGCGTGATAACCTTCAAAGCTGCTGCTTCTTTATATTGTTTTAAAGCCCAAGAAAATGCCATAATAGGGTTTAACATTGTATCATTTACAACACCATACTCACTAAAAGAATAATTTTGTACATTTATAGCTACATGCTTAAAAGGTCCTCTTAAAGCTACAATATAAACAACAATTAATATCAAATTTAAAACTACCAAGGTAAGAAATCTCAAATTTATAGGTTTTAATTTTAAATTTAATATTTTCAAATTTAAAAAAATACAAAAAATTCCAAAAATTAACATTAAAACTAGAATTTTTAAAATCGGATAATCATGATAAATAATACTTAAAATTATTTTTGCATTATCATCTTTTAAGGTAAACATAAAAATATCAAATTTGGTCTTGTAAATTTCGTAATAATAGTATTTCGCATAAGAAAATCCTATGCAAAGACAAGAAATAATAATTATATAAATACTTGAAAAAATCAAATAAATTTTTTTACCATACGCTACCAGTTTATTGTTTTTAATATTAGAAAAAATTAAACTTAAAAAACCACAAAGCAAAAGTGGCAAAAATACTGCACTTAAAAATCTTATATCATGAAAAATACCTAAAAGATACATCAAAATAATTTCATTTTTTTCAGCAGATACCCCCCTCAAAATAAAATCATTTTGCATCAGAATACGATTAATGGAAAAAATTGCTATAAACAAAAAACTAAAAATTAAAATTTGAAGCAAAATTTTTCTCACATTTGCCCCCTTTAAAAATTCTTAAGAATTTTATCAAAAGCCCAAATTTTTCTTGCTTCATCACTTTTTTTAGGCTCTATGATAAGCATTTCTTCTTCAGAACCTAGCTTACTTTCTATTTCACCAAAAGCATTGATAAACAGAGTATCGCCGTAAAAGCTCCACTCATCTTTTGTCTTGCCTATACGATTAACTCTTAAAATGCTTGTAGAATTTAAAAAAGCTCTTGTTTTTAAAAGCTCTTCCCATCTTTGTTTGCTTTCAAAAGTACAAGCACTAGGAACGATAACCAAATCAATTTTTTTTGTCATAATCTGCTGCCAAAAAATATCAAAATGTGTTTCAAAACCAAAAAGCAAAGCACATTTTAATTTTTCATAATTAAAGGTAAAAATTTTTAATTCTACTTGGGTTTTATTACTGAAAAATTTTTCTTCATTCCAATGCTCGTAAGGCATTAAAATTTGTTGTTCATAACTTTTAATACTATTTGGAGCAACTTTTAAGCAAAGTTTTTTATAACTTTTAGCTTCAACGCTTACATAAGGAGCGATGATTTCTAATTCGTATTTTTTAGCAAGTTTAATCAAGCTTTCTTTTTTAGCTTCACTTTGTTCTTTTATCATATTTTTTGGCATATGCAAAAGTTCTGTAAAAAAACTATTGATCACGTATTCACCTAAAACCACTAAATTTGCCCCATTGTCTTTTGAAGCTTTGAGATAATAATCAAGTCTTGATTCACTTAAAGCTAAAGTTGGAAACTGTAAAGCCGCTATTTTACTCATCGATTTGCTCCACTTCTAATTTTGCTTTTTCAAGCTCAAGTCTTGCTTTTTTGATACTCTCTAAACCTTCTTTGTAAATTTTTACACTTTCATCTAAAGCAAGATCTTGATTGTTTAACTTTTCTAAAGCTTCATTAGCATTTTTTAAATTTTCCTCAAAACTCATTGATGATTAACCTTATAATTTGGTGCTTCATGGGTAATAGTAACATCATGCACATGACTTTCTTTAAGCCCTGCAGTAGTAATCTCAACAAATTCAGCCATTTTTTGAAAATCCTCTATATCTTTAGCCCCTACATAACCCATAGAAGAACGTAAACCTCCTAAAAGTTGATGCACCACATTTTTTATACTTCCCACATAAGGAACACGCCCTTCTATACCTTCAGGAACGAGTTTATCTTGGGCTGTGCCTTGTTGAAAATATCTATCCGAACTCCCCTTTTGCATAGCTCCAAGTGAACCCATACCGCGATAAGATTTATATTGCCTTCCTTGATAAGTAAAAAGCTCTCCTGGACTTTCATCTGTTCCTGCTAAAAGCGATCCTATCATAACAGAACTTGCACCTACAGCTAAGGCTTTTGCAATATCGCCTGAATATTTAATCCCCCCATCAGCTATCACAGGAACACCAAATTTATTTGCTTCTTCAACACACTCATCAATAGCTGAAATTTGAGGTACGCCTACACCTGAAACAATGCGTGTAGTACAAATACTTCCTGGCCCAATACCTACTTTAACCGCATCAACACCTGCCTCACAAAGTGCTTTTGCTGCAGCTGCTGTAGCAATATTTCCCGCAATAAGGTCTAAATTTGGATATTTAGTTTTAATTGCCTTTACTGTATCAATAATACCTTTAGAATGTCCATGTGCAGAATCAAGCACAACAACATCAACACCTGCTTCAACCAAAGCATCAACACGATCCATTTGCCCTACTCCTATAGCTGCACCTACACGTAATCTTCCAAAACTATCTTTATTTGCATCAGGATATTCTTTGCGTTTTTTAAGATCTTTTATGGTAATAAGTCCTTCTAAATGTCCTTGTTCATTTACTATAGGAAGTTTTTCTACTTTATTTGTATTAAAAATTTTTTCTGCATCATCTAAAGTACAACCTTTTGGAGCTGTGATTAAAGGCATTTTAGTCATAACATTTTCAACCAAATTTGAAAAATTGTTCTCAAATCTTAAATCACGATTAGTAAGAATTCCTATAAGTTTTTTATCCTCATCTACTACAGGAACACCTGAAATTCTATATTCAGCCATAATTTCTAAAGCTTCTAAAACACTTGCTTTAGGACTTACAAAAATAGGATCAATAATCACTCCACTTTCACTTTTTTTCACTCTTTTTACTTCTCTAACTTGAGAAGCTATATCCATATTTTTATGAATCACTCCAAGTCCCCCAAGTCTTGCCATCATAATAGCAGCTCTGTGTTCAGTTACTGTATCCATAGCAGCAGAAATTAAAGGCATATTTAAAGCAATATTTTTTGTCAGCTTGGTATGAATTTTTACTTCTTTAGGTAAAACTTCAGAATACCCAGGTCGCAACAATACATCTTCGAAAGTTAAAGCTCTTTTTACAATTTTCATCTTCCATCCTTAATTTTTAATCATTTGTTCTAAACTTAAAGCCCCGTCTAACAAGGTTTGTTCATCATAAGCTTTGCAAATCAGTTGTGCTGATATATTAAGCCCTTCTTTATCTTGTGCTATAGGTACACTAATACCTCCAAGCCCTGCTAAATTTACAGAGATAGTATAAACATCTTCTAAATAATTTTGCATAGGACTTTTTTGAGTATCAAATTTAAAAGCTGTTGTAGGAGTTACTGGCATAAAAATAAGATCACAATCTTTTAAAATTTCTTCATATTTTGCCTTGATAAAAGCTCTAGCTTTTTGTGCTTTGATATAATACGCATCATAATATCCACTACTTAAAACAAAAGTTCCTAACAAAATTCTTTTTTTTACTTCTTCTCCAAAACCTTCACTACGTGTATTTACATACATATCTTTTAAATTTTGGATATTTTCAGAACGCTTGCCATAACGCACTCCATCATAACGACTTAAATTTGCACTTGCTTCAGCTGTTGCGATAATATAATACGCTGCGATATCAAACTTAGAGTCAAGCAAATTTTTATATACAATCTCATGTCCATTAGCTTTTAACATATCTATGGTTCTTAAAAGTGCATTTTTTACTTCAGTATCTGCATCATTGATATAATTTTCAATCACTGCGATTTTTAATTTCCTATTAGCATTTAATTTTGGAGCTGTTTTAATAAACTCAATATTTGCACTTGTACTATCCATCTTATCATATCCTGCGATTGCATCATATAAAATAGCTGCATCTTCTACATTTTGCGTTAAAACTCCAATTTGATCCAAACTCGAAGAATAAGAAGCCAAACCATAGCGACTCACTCTTCCATAACTTGGTTTAAATCCTACACAACCACAAAAAGCCGCAGGCTGGCGTACAGATCCACCTGTATCAGATCCTAAACTTGCCAAAGCTAAACCACTAGCTACTGCAGCCGCACTCCCTCCACTAGATCCTCCTGGAACACGCTCAAAATTTAAAGGATTTAAAGTTCTACCATAACAAGAACTCGCTGTTGAACTTCCCATGGCAAATTCATCCATATTACAACGTCCAAAAGGCGCAAAACCATTGGCTCTTAAATTGACAATCGCACTTGCATCATAAGGGGCAATATAACCTTGTAAAATTTTACTCGCACTTGTAAGCTCCCAACCTTTTACACTAATATTATCTTTTATAGCCACAGGTACACCTTCACCTGAAACGCTTAAATCTTTATCTAAAAACTGCTCAATATAAGCACCTAACTTTTTTTCTTTTTTTGCTTTTTCATTGAGTTCTTTTTTCAAATTTTCAAGTTCTTCTTTGGAGTATTTTAAAGCTTCTTTTAAAGTTATCATTTATTTTCCTTTGTTTTTTTGATCAAAAATACTGCTAAAGCACTAAAAGCTAAAACCACCACTATAGTTGCAATGATAATACTATTTGGAATCGGATTTTCTAGCATTTAACCCCTTTTAAAACTTCTTCACATCTTAAACAAAGTGTTTCTTCATTTTTACTTTGAAGTTTCCAACATCTTGGGCATTTACAAAGCGAAGCTTTGGTGATTTTAAATTTCTCATTCTCCGCTTCGAATTCAGCTAAAATTTCTTCATTTTCATTACTGATTTGACTTACCATAAACCAATCGGCTAATTCCTCATTTGAGAATTTATCAAAACTGATATTTAAATTTAATTCCAAAGTAGATTTAATGATTTTATCTTTTTTAAGCATATCAATTTGTTCAAAAAATTTCTCTCTAGCACTCATTAAAAATGTATCATCTATACCAAAATCATAATCAAAATCATGAGTTAAACTCAGATCAAATACATCTTTTGCATCACCTTTGATTAAAATATTAGCATGTTCTAAAGCCTCATCTACACTATAGCTTAAATTTGGAGCAAGTAAATTTAAAAGCTCTTTTGCTATCAAAGCCATAGCCACTTGAGCGGATTTTCTTCTTTGAGCATTTTCACTATCGCAATAAAGCCTATCTTTACTGATATCAAGATAAATCCCACTTAAATCTGCACTTAAAAAATTTAAAAGCAAACTAAAACCTTTAGCAAATTCATAAGCAAAAAATGCTTCTTTACTTGCTTTAAAAACTTTGGTTGCACGACTTAATATCCATTTATCAATAAAACTAAATTCTTTAACTTCTAAATCTTTTAAATCATTGGTATTAGCAAGTAAAAATCTTATAGTGTTTCTTATTTTACGGTATTGTTCACTAACTTGCTTTAAAATATTATCTGAAATTTTTAAATCACTTGAATAATCACTTAAAAGTATCCAAAGTCTTAAAATTTCAACTCCATAGGTTTTAGCTACATATTCAGGAGCGATCACATTGCCTTTAGATTTAGACATTTTTTGTCCTTTTTCATCCGTAGTAAAACCATGAGTTAAAATGCTTTCATAAGGTGCACTTTCATTAGTGGCTACGCCCACAAGTAAAGAGCTTTGAAACCAACCACGATGCTGGTCGCTTCCTTCTAGATACATACTAGCTTTTTTCTCTCCCGCATCATAAAGTCCGCTATTTAAAACCGCATTAAAAGTACTTCCGCTATCAAACCAAACATCTAAAATATCATAAACTTTTTCTAAATTTTCAGCTTTGTATTTTGAATTTGCAGGGATTAAATCTTTAATTTCATATTCCCACCAAACATCAGCACCCTGTTTTTCAAAAATAGCTGCTACAAAGTCAAAAAGTTCATCATCAAAAATCACTTCTTTAGTATTTTTATCTCTAAAAAAGGCTATAGGCGTTCCCCAATCTCTTTGTCTTGAAATACACCAATCTGGACGATTTTCTACCATAGAACTTATTCTTTTTATCCCACTTCGTGGGTAAAAGGTTGTTTTTAAAAGTTGTTCTTTGGCACACTCTCTTAAAGTTTTTCCTTGAATTTTTGGCTCATCCATTAAAATAAACCATTGTTTAGTAGCTCTATAAATTACAGGTTTATGAGTTCTCCAGCAAAATGGATAAGAATGTATAAATTTAGAAGAATGTAAAAGCTGAGAGCCTAAAAGTTCCAAAATTCTCTCATTGGCTTTGAAAATATGAAGTCCTATAAATTCTTCAAGCAAATGCGAAGGTAAAAGTCCTTTAGTTCTTAAAGTCTCATCATAACATCCACTATCATCTACAGGCATTAAAACTTCAATATCATATTTTAAACAAGCATAATAATCATCCTCTCCATGTCCTGGTGCTGTATGCACAAGTCCACTTCCACCATCCATTAAAACATGCTCGCCCATGATTAAAATGGATTTTCTTAAATTTAAAGGATTAATTGCTTCAAGTTTTTCAAAATCTTTAGCATTTAATTCTTTTTGAATTTCACCACTTGTAAGCCCTTTTTCTACCATACTTTTAAGTAAAGCACTTGCAAAAATAAAACCTTCTTTAGTGATCACATAATTTTCATTAGGATTTAAAGCTATAGCTTGATTAGCAAGCAAAGTCCAAGGAGTTGTTGTCCATATCACTGCACTTGCTTTTGAAACATCTAATTTTTTACAAGCATTTGCATCTAAATCAAAAGCCACAAAAATAGAATAATCTTCTTTATCTTGATACTCTACTTCAGCTTCTGCTAAGGCTGATTTAGCCGCCCAACTCCAAAAAACAGGTTTAGAACGCTCACAAAGTAAGCCTTTTTTAGCAATCTCGCATAAAGTCCTATAAATAGCTGCTTCAAACTCAAATTTCATAGTTAAATAAGGCTTATCCCAATCTGCAATAATACCTAAATTTTTAAATTCTTCTCTTTGGATATCTACAAATTCACTCGCATGCTGCCTACAAAATTCACGAATTTCTTTCTTACTTAAGTTTTTTTTCTTTTCTCCAAGTTTTACCTCAACTTGTTGCTCTATAGGCAAACCATGGCAATCCCATCCTGGAGTAAAACGCACACTCTCACCTTTAAAATAATGTGTTTTAATAATAGTTTCTTTTAAAATTTTATTTAAAGCATGTCCTATATGGATATGTCCGTTAGCATAAGGGGGACCATCGTGTAAGGTAAAACTTTTTTTTGCATTTTTACGATTTTCTTTCATTTTCTTATAAGCATAATTTTGCTCAAACCATTTTTTAAATCTTTGCGGTTCAAGTTCCGCTAAATTCGCCCGCATGGCAAAAGTAGTGTTGGGCAAAAGTAGAGTTTCTTTGTAATCCATTTTTTCCACCTAATTTTTAATAATCTTAAATTCTACTCAAATTAGCTTTAATTTCTACTTTGTTTTTGGCTATAATTATAAGAAAAAAAGGAAAATTTATGAAACATTTGCTTTATCTTATAGGAGATGAGCTTACTATAAACGAAAAATTCAAAAATTATATTTATAGAACCTATGAAGAAAAATTTAAAGAAATTAACGAAATTCGCATACAAAATAAAACCGATAAAGATTTACCTTTTTTACTTGAAAATCTCTTAAATCAGTATGATTTTATCACACTTTTTACAAGCCCTTTGCATTATGCAACTGTTGCTAAAATTTTAGCAACCTTAAATGATGATAATCTTATCTTAAAAGATGATACCTTGGTTCCAGATAAGGCAGAATTTAGTAAAAATAGCTTTGTGTGTAATTTTTCAAATTCAAAAATCAATGTCGTTAAAATAAATCCAAGCGAAAAATTACCCAATCTTCTTGGGCATATAAAATTAAATTTTGCATATTTTTGCATTTTTGGCATGGATGATGAAAGCGCTATATTACTACTACAAACCCTAACAAAATCTTACGAGATAAGTATAAAATCAACCAAGCTTTTGGATAATCTTGTGCTTATTAAGGCCACTTGTGCTAATTTTGGAAAACTTGATGGTTTTTTAAATAGCGTAAAAAATCTTTTTGGTCAAAAAGTATTTTTAGGAAAAGATCCTATACATTTCATAATTTCTAAACTTTTAGAAAAAAAATTAAAAATTTCTTTTGCTGAAAGTTGCACAGGCGGACTTTGTGCAAGTACCTTAACCAAAATTTCAGGTGTAAGTGAAATTTTTGAAGGTTCTATTGTAAGTTATTCCAACCGCATCAAACACGAATGGCTTGGAATTAGCGAAAGCGTCTTAGAAAATAATGGCGAATACAGTGAACGTTGTGTTTATTTTATGCTAAAAGGTATCTTTAAAACGGCTAATCCTGATTTTGCCTTAGCTATTAGCGGAGTAGTTGGCGAAAAAGATAAAGTGGGGATAAAATCAGGCACTATTTATATAGGTGCAATGTTTAGAGATGGAACTTTTATCCAAGAAATGCTTTATTTAGATGGAGATCGTGAATTTATGCAAGAACAAGCTGTTTTGGCAACTTTTTGCCTACTTTTAAAATTAAAACCTGAGATTTTTGAAATTTAAGGGATTTAAATATGAAAGAAATTAAGAGACTTGGAAAAAATTTATCTTTGAAAGATTTTTTAGACAAATTCTAACTCATGAATTTTATATCCAAAAAATGGATTTTGAAAAATCCGGTTTTGTTTTTAAGAAAAATATCAAACTACAATATTTTTTGATTAAGCTTTGCATTTTATAATTAATATTATTTATTTTTTGATTTTAAGGAACAAAATGAATTTTAAAGAACTAATTTCAAAACGTAGAGCTTGTAAACTTTTCAATGATAAAAAAATCAATGAAAAGGATTTGCATTTTATCCTAGAAAGCGGAGTATTAGCCCCAAGCTCGCATGGATTTGAGCCTTGGAAATTTGTAGTATTAGAACAAAAAGAACACAATCTTAAACTCTCAACTCTATGTTACAATCAACAAAATGTAGCAAGTGCGAGTCATAATATCATTTTTTTAGCAAGAAAAGATCTTCAAAGCAAAGATGAATTTGCACAAAAACAAGTGCGTCGCTTCTCAGGTTCTAGCGAAGAAAATTTTCAAAAAATTTTAGAAATTTACACCCGTAAAACCAATGCAATGAATAATAATGAACTCTATCATTATGCACAACTTCAATGCTATCTTGCTATGATGCAAATGTCACTAGCTGCAATCAGCTTAGGTATTGATTCTTGTATGATAGGCGGCTTTGAAAAAGCTAAGGTTGATGATTTTCTTAATTTAACTTATCCTTTTGAAACTGCTGTAATTTTATCCTTAGGATATAAAGCCCACGAACCAAAATATTCTACTCAACGCTTAAATTTTAATGAAGTCGTCGAATTTTACAAGGAAAAATAATGAAAAAAGAACTTGAAATTTTTAGCACAAGATATTCTTGTAGAAATTTTAAAAATGAAAAACTCAAAAAAGAGGATTTAAATTCTATTTTAGAAATAGCAAGATTAAGCCCTAGCTCCTTAGGACTGGAACCTTGGAAATTTATAGTAGTGCAAGATGAGAAAAGAAAAGAAGAACTTTCTAAAATTTGCAACCAACAAAAACATGTAAAAGATTGTGCTGCATTAATTATCATCATTTCAAGACTTGATTTTTTGGATTATTTTGAAGAAAAACTTAGAAAAAGAGATATGAGTGAAGCAGAAATTCAAAAACGCTTAGATACTTACATGCCTTTTTTAAAATCTCTAAATCAAGAACAAAAAATATCTTATGCAAGAGAACAAGCTCATATAGCTCTAGCTAGCATACTTTACAGTGCTAATGCTTTAAATATAGCAAGCTGTACTATAGGTGGTTTTGATAAAGAAAAGCTTGATTCTTATTTATCACTTGATATTCAAAAAGAAAGATCAAGTTTAGTGGTGGCTTTAGGATATTGCAACGATGAAAAAAATCCTCAAAAAAATCGTTTTAGTTTTGATGAGATTGTAAAATTTATTTAAATTTTGCTTAAAAGCAAAATTTAAATAAAAATAAACTGATTCTTTTTTTTGTATTTTTACTAAGTCTTTGCTTAAATTTTATACAATTTTGATTATAATTTTACATTTAATTTCACAAGGCTTGTTATGAATTTACCCAATATCTTAGCGATTTTTAGAATGGTTTTAGCACCTTTGCTATTTTTTTTATTAATTCATCATTTTGAAAATATTCATCAAAGTTGGATTAACTATTTCGCTGCCTTAACTTTTTCATTAGCGGCTTTAAGTGATTTTTTTGATGGATACATCGCAAGAACTTGGAAACAAACTACAAAACTGGGTGGAATCTTAGATCCATTAGCTGATAAAATGCTTGTTTTAGCAGCTTTTTTAGGGCTTTTACTTACAGGAAAAGCTAATGAATGGGCAATTTATATTATTTTAGTAAGAGAATTTTTCATTACAGGTTTTCGCGTTGTAATGATAAGTGAAAATTTAGATGTTAGTGCTTCTTTTGCTGGAAAACTTAAAACCGCATTTCAAATGACTGCAATAGGATTTTTAATCATGGAGTGGATAGGCGGAGAAATTCTACTTTACATAGCTTTGATTTTAACTCTTTATTCTGGATTTGAATACATCTATACTTATATAAAAGCTCAAAAAAAAGGAGAAAAATGAGATCTTTATTATTTTTAATTGTTATTTTGATTTTGGGAGTTAAATTTTATTCTATTGAATTTTTAGCAACTGTTTTAGTCATCTCATTTTTAATTTTCTTTCACGAATTAGGACATTTTTTAGCTGCAAGATCTTTAGGTGTAAAAGTTGAAGTCTTTAGCATAGGATTTGGAAAAAGTCTTATAGAACGTGAATTTAAAGGCACGAACTATCGCTTAAGTGCTTTGCCACTTGGAGGATATGTTAAACTTAAAGGACAAGATGATATGCGTCCTGGTTTTGAAAATCTAGACAAAGATAGCTATAGTATTTTAAGTCCTTTAAAAAAGATTTATATTCTTTTTGCTGGACCATTTTTTAATCTGATTTTAGCTTTTTTTCTTTATATTATCATAGGAAATTTAGGCTTAGAAAAACTTGCTCCACAAATAGGAAACATAGCTCCAAACTCCGCTGCACAAGACATAGGACTTCAAAAAAATGATACTATCTTAGAAATTAACGGTATAAGAATTCAAAGCTTTGATGAAATTTCAAAGCATTTGAGTTTAGAGCCTTTGAAAATATTGATCAATAGAGAAGGAAAAAAATTAGAATTTATCCTAACTCCAAAAATAGGACAAGGATATAATGACTTTGGGCAAATCATTGAAAAACCTCAACTTGGAGTCAGTCCAAATGGTACAAGCACTCTTGTAAAACATCAAGGTTTAGAAAGTTTTAAATATGCCACACAAGAAAGTTTTCAAGCTTCTACACTCATCATCAAGGGTATAGTAAAACTCATAAGTGGTGAAGTTGAAGCAAAAAATTTAGGCGGTATTATCACTATGACTGAAATCACTTCAAAGGCTGCACAAAATAGCTTTACCTTACTTTTATTTATCACTGCTTTAATTTCTATAAATTTAGGCATTCTAAATCTTTTGCCTATTCCTATGCTTGATGGAGGACATATACTTTTTAATATTTATGAAATGATTTTTAGACGTAAAGTTCCACAGCGTGCTTTTGAATATTTAAGTTATACAGGTATGGCAATACTTTTAAGTTTAATGCTCTTTGCAACTTATAATGATATATCAAGGATTATAGGTGAATAAAAAATTTTCCTACCCTATTCCAAATTTTACTGATAGAAGAAAAAGTATCATCTTTTGGCGCTATTTGCGTTTTCAAGCAAGAAAAATTTTATATTTTCCTCAAGTAAGATTTCTAGAAAAAACACTTAATGAAGAAAAAAATAAACATTTAAAAGACTTTTTCTCTCAAAGACCTTATGCTTGCTACAATGCTACAAGGAGATTTTGCGATAAAAGTTTTAAAGCAAATGAACGCGTTAAAACACTTATTTATGATGTTGATAAGGGACTTACTTGTTTTAAATTTCTTCCCGAAGAACAAATGATTTTTTCTTTTGATGAAGATTTTGAGCTTTCTTTAGGATATAACCATAATGTTTACGAAGAAGGTTTTTGGGCTTTTTCTTTAAAATTTAAAAAGTACACTATCTCACAATGTAATTTTTGCTTTACTTTAGAAAATAATCTTCTACTTTCTTGTATACAAGGATATAAATACAAAGATTTTAATATTTTAGAAATTAATAAAATTTTAACTAAAAAATGCTATGGTTTGCGTCCTGTTGCTTTACTTGTAGAATGCTCTAAGATGCTTTGTGAAATTTTACAACTTCAAGCTACTTTAGGCGTACATGAAAAAAATCAAATCCGTTCTCAAAAAGGAAAAGAAAAAGGCTATTTTGTAGATTATCAAAAAATTTGGCTAGAAAATGGCGGAGAATTAATAAAAATCGATAAACACAAATACTACAAACTCCACCACTCGCAAAAAAACCTAGAAGAAATCCCTTCGCAAAAACGCTCCATGTATAAAAAACGTTTTGCTATGCTTGAAAATATTAAACAAAATTTATTCCAAATTTTATCTAAATAATACTTTTTAAATATTCTACACTTTTTTCACAGCCTTCTTTTTGAAGTTTTAAAAGCCTCTCTAAGCATTCTTGAGATACTTCTTGAGGATAATAATACTGCATGGCTTTTAAATCTTTAAACAAAGGTTTTTCTATCTTAAAAGATCCTTTACCTAGCTCTTTTACTCCACCTGTACCTTTTTCTCTTTTAAAAGTCGCACAATAAGGATAACATTGCTCTATATTAATACGATCAAGCCCTTCTTTTTTAAGAATTTCAATACAAGTTTTAATATCTAAATTTCCTTCCCCTAAAGGAACACCACAAACATATTCTGTACCATCTTCAACAAAAACAATATGATCCTTACAATGGGTACTAAAAGTATATTTAGCCATATTTTCACAAGCTTTTATAGGGTCTTCATAAGCCATCATAGAATTTCCAAAATCATATAAAAATCCTATCCTAGGATGATCAATCAATTTTAACAAATCAAGCAATTCCTCAGAAGTTTGATATTCATGATTTTCTATAGCTAATTTCAAATCATAGCGTTCTAAAAGCGGTATTAAAGTCTTAATCTCTTTAGCTTCCATTAAAAAATCTTCTTTATTAAATTTAGCAGTGATTTTAGAATCATCATAAGCCCCATCACTAGCATTTTTAGCCTGTTTATTTTTATCGGTTAAAGGCACATAAGAGCGTATAATCTTGGCCTCTAAAACATGAGCTACTTGAGCAATTTTTTCAAATTTATCCCTATTAAAACCCTTAGAGTCAATCTCACAATACATATTGTATTCATCCAATTTGGCTTTAATTTTTTTAAGATGATTTTCGTCATCGCTTCCTAAGTATCCCCATTCTTCATCTAAACCAAAGTCTTTAATGATATTTATAATCACACCCTCACACCCTAAATCCTTAGCAAAATCGATATAAGAAAATATCCATCCTACCATTTTGAAACCAAAGATGCATACTTTCTGTTTCTAAACCTATTTTCATTATATTACTCCTTCAATAATATTTTTTTCTTAGCTATCATCTTAAGCAAAATAGTAGTTATAACTACACCACAAATTGCAAAAATTCCCATTAGAGCAAAAACAAACTGATAGCCTAATAAACCTTTAAAGCGATCAATAATAAAACCATAAAATGCAAAGCAAAAAAGTTGTGGGGAATATCCAAAAATACAAGCTATACTCATAGCAGCTCCACTAATTTCTCTTGGTATTTCTATTTCATCCACAGGAGCAAAAAATGTCGCACGCATTGTAAAAACAAGAGCAGCAAAACCTAAGGTTAAACTCATTCCAAAATAAATATTTAATTTTTCATGAGGCATAAAAATAAAAATTAATATTGCCAAAGTTGCTAAAAGCAAAGCAAAGCGTAAATATTTTGTTGAAGATTTAAAAGTTTTATCCGCCAAATATCCTCCAATTGGACCACCTACCAACTTTAAAGTATATTGATTAATAATCCCATAAGCACCCACTAAAGCTACAGGCATTCCATAAATATCTTTTAAAAATGGAATAAAATAAGTTAAACCACAATATACAGAATAAATAGTAAAGATAGTTAAAGATACTACCCAAATTTCAGGAGTTTTAACAGCCTTAATCACTCCATTCCAAGCAACTTTATTTTTACTGATTTCATTCCCTTGTTCATCTTGGGTATTGATTTTATCATCTTCAAGTAAAAAATATGCTAAAATACCTGCAATAATAACACAAGCACTATAAAATAATATAGCAGCTTTAAGCCCACCTGCACCAGAACCTAAAAGTAGAAAAATTCCCAAAGCACTAAAAGCAACTATAGTATCAATAACACCTCTGCCTGCTTCTAAAAATCCAAAAAGCCTTCCTTGTTGAGTAGAATCACCAAGCAAACGAATAGCTTTAAGCAAAACAGGCCAATAAATCACCTCTCCAAACAAAGAAAGCAAACCCCAAGCAATTAAAATGCCATAATAAAGAAGGGAAAGTTGAAATATAAAATCCAACCAAACCTACACAAATTAAAGAAAATGGAATAAGTATTTTTTTAGAAAATCTATCCGCTATATAAATTGATGCAAAATTCCCAATAGTTTGCACTATGCCATAAACCGAAAGAGCAAGTCCAATCTGCGTATTGCTAAGATTCATAAATTCTTGCATAGGTACATAAAAAGCATCTTTATAAAGAAGAAAGTTTAAAAACAGTCCCCCCCCCACCAATAACTAAAACAATAAAAGTAAACCAACGAATAGGTTTTGCACTATTCATACCACTCTCCTTAATCTAAATGTAATTTACAACTTAAATTAATTATATCACGGATTAAGATAAAAGGTTAAAATTTCACCTTTAAATTATAAACAGGTAATTACGAAAAGTTACAACACTCATTGAAGTATAAATTAAGTATATTTTGATATAATTTAGTCTTGCTTTATGCAAAATCCTTGCTCATGAAAATGGGCTTTAAATCCACAAGGAGAAAAGATGAAACATTATGAGGTTTTATTTATCTTAAAACCAACACTTACCGAAGAGGAAGTGAATGCGAAGTTGGAATTCGTTAAAGAAGTCCTAACCAAAAATGGTGCAGAAATTGAAACTGTTGTTCCAATGGGCGCTAGAAAACTAGCATATAAAATTAAAAAATACGAAAGAGGAACTTATTTTGTGATTTATTTCAAAGCTCCTACAAACTTGATCGCTGAGCTTGAAAGGGTGTTAAGAATCACTGAGGAAGTAATAAGATTTTTAATCGTAAAATATGAAAATAAAAAAGAAATTGCAGCTTGGGAAAAACTAAGCCACGGGGTTAAGCAATCTAAAAAAGAAATCAAACCTTTAGATGCTCCTGAAATTCAATAAGGAAAAAAATGTTTAACAAAGTTGTTTTGGTTGGAAATCTTACACGTGATATAGAAATGCGTTATGCACAAAGCGGTACTGCTATTGGAGCTTCTGCTATAGCGGTAACAAGAAGATTTACCACAAATGGAGAAAAAAGAGAAGAAACTTGCTTTATTGATATAAGCTTTTATGGTCGCACCGCAGAAGTTGCAAACCAATACCTTGCAAAAGGTTCAAAAGTACTCATAGAAGGACGTTTGAGATTTGAACAATGGAGTGATCAAAATGGACAAAATCGATCTAAACATAGCATTCAAGTTGAAAATATGGAAATGCTTGGCAATTCCAATACTCCACAACAAGGCGGAAATTTTGGCAATAATAGCTTTTCAAACAACAATTATAGTGGAAACTATGAAAATCAAAGCTATGATCCTTATATGAGTGAAAATCAAAATTTTAATAAAGCAAAAGCAAACCCTGCTCCACAAAGAAACCAAAACCCACAACACGAAGAAAAATTAAAAGAAATTGATATCGATGCTTATGATAGCGATGATACTAATTTACCATTTTAAAGGATAAACTATGGCAGAAAAAAGAAAATACTCTCGCAAATATTGCAAATACACTGAAGCAAAAGTTGAATTTATTGATTATAAAGATACAGCAATGTTAAAACATGCTTTATCTGAAAGATTTAAAATCATGCCACGCCGTTTAACAGGTACAAGCAAAAAATACCAAGAAATGGTAGAAGTTGCAATCAAACGTGCAAGACATGTAGCTCTTATCCCTTATATAGTGGATAGAAAAGAAGTAATCAATAATCCTTTTGAAGGACTATAATCTTTTAAAAGCAAACTTGTAAAAAGTTTGCTTTCTTATACATTTATTCTCAAAATAAAATTAAACCAAAGCATATTCTAAAACATCACTAAAAGTATCAACAGCAATGATTTCCATATTATCTCTAACCTCACTAGGAATATCTTTTAAATCCCTTTCGTAATTTTTTCTTGGGATTAAAGCTGTTTTTATATCTGCTTTATAAGCTGCAATTAATTTTTCTTTTAATCCACCTATTGGTAAAACTTTTCCTTTTAAATCTATTTCACCTGTCATTGCAACATCTGCTTTAACCTTTTTATCACTAAAAATAGAAGCAATAGCTGTGCTTATCGTAATACCTGCACTTGGACCATCTTTTGGAGTAGCTCCATCTGGCACATGTATATGAATATTATAACTATCATAAACATTAACTTTAGGATCAATAATTATTTTTTTAGGTATTTTTATTTTTCCTTCATCAATTAAAACTTTTATCATGCTAAAAGCAATTCTAGCTGATTCTTTCATTACATCACCCAAACTTCCCGTGAGCGTTAATTCTCCTTTACCTTTAATTTTTACAGCCTCTACTTTTAAAACATCTCCACCTACACTTGTCCAAGCCAAACCATTAACCTGACCTACTTGATTTTCTCCATTATTTTTTTCTATTTCAAAAACTTTTTTATCTAAAAATTCATTCAAATTTTTTGTATTAATAATGACTTTTTTAATATTTTCTAAAAGTAGTTTTTTAGCACTCTTACGACACAACTCTGCCACTTTGCGACGCAAATTTCTAACTCCTGATTCACGAGTATAATCACTAATGATTAACTCTATAGTTTCATCATCAATAGATAATTCATTGGATTTTAAGCCATGTTTTTTAAGCTCATCTGGAATTAAATATTTTTTCATTATATGAAATTTTTCACTTGGAGTATAAGAGCTAAGTTCTATAAATTCCATTCTATCTCTTAAAGGTGCAGGAATATTGCTAATATCATTTGCCGTTGCTATAAAAATGACTTTACTTAAATCAATATTAAAATTTAAATAATAATCCCTAAATTTAGAATTTTGCTCTGGATCTAAAATTTCTAAAAGCACCGCACTTGGATCGCCTCTAAAACTGCGATTTAATTTATCAATTTCATCCAATACAATTACAGGATTAATTTGTTTTGCCTCTATGAGTCCTTGGGTAATACGTCCAGGCATAGCGCCTATATAAGTTCTACGATGACCACGTAGCTCATTAACATCTTCAAGTCCGCCTAAGGCTATGCGAATAAGCTCTCTTTTTAAAGCTTTTGAAACAGAATTTGCCAGTGAAGTTTTACCCACGCCAGGAGGTCCATAAAGACAAAGTATAACTTTAGCACCATCTTTTTCTGCTATTTTTCTTTTTTCTAAAAGTTCCCTAACTGCAAAATATTCTTCTATGCGTTCTTTTGGTTTATTTAATGCATAATGATCATGGTTGAGCTGTTTTGAAACTTCTTTAATATCAAGTTTTTTCTTAGAAATTTTTTCAAAAGGAATATCTAATGCTGTTTCTATGTAAGTTTGAATCATTGATGCTTCGGAATTATCTTGATGAATGCGTTCGAATTTTTCAATTTGTTTTTTGATTTCTTTATAAGCGTCTTCGTGCATAAATTTCTTCTTTAACTCCAGACGCTTTTGATACTCTCTAACCTCATCTTCTTTTTGTGTGTCAGAACCAAGCTCTTTTTGAATTTGTCTTAATTGTTCTTTTAAAAAATATTCTTTATTTACCTTATCAATACGAGAATGTACTTTATTTTTAATTTCTTTTTGAATTTTATTGGCTTCTATTTCTTGGGCAATTAAATCTATTAATTTTACTAATTTTTGCTCAAGATCTGTTAAAACAAAAAACTCATAAGCAACTTGTTTTTTAATACGCACAGTATTTAAAATCAAATCACAAATCCTAGACGCATCAAAACCTTCTTCAATTGTTCTTAAAAGATCCGGAGAAAAATAATGACTAATATTTGCCAAATTTTTTACCTTCTCTTTTAAAACTTCAAGAAGCGCTTCTTTTTTAGTTCCTTCTAAAAAGTCTTCTTTTATAAGTTCTATCTTGGCTTCTAAAGGTTTATTAGAAATTTGCTCTATAATTTTACCCTTAGCATATCCTTGAAAAAGTATTTTCACCCTTCCATCAGGTAAAGGAACTTTTCGCATGATAGTCCCAATCACTCCACAATTATAAATTTCATCAAAATTTCTTCCATTTTCCAACTTTGAAGGCGCAACAAAAAGCATACTATCATTTTTAATCGCAAGATCTAAAGCTTTCATATTGGATAAATCGTTAATAAAAATAGGAGTTATCATAAAAGGATATAAAAATAATTCATCTTCAACCAATACTGGTAAATTTGCTGGATAATTTTGTATCTCTTCAATCTGCATTTATTTTCCTTGTTTATTAAAATCTTTCAAATATACTTCTATACCAAGGAAGCTCAGGTTTGATAATACTTTGCTGATAAAATTCACTTTCTTGAAGCCTTTGTTTATAAATTTGCGCACTTTCATCATGTCCTATACGCTGGTATAGATTTTCTATAGTACTATTAAGATAAAAAACCGCTAAATTAAATTTTGTAAGCATTGTTTGAACCAAAGGTTCATATTCTGTATAAGGATAATCTTTTAAAAAAGTATCTATTTCTTTTTGGCTTTCAAGCATTAAAGCCTGATTACGATTTGGCACTGCAAATGCATCGAATTTTGCTTTAATTTTAAGATAACGAATATAATCAGCATTGCGTGAATTTCCAAATTTTTTATTATATTCATCTAAATAAAATTCAGCTAACTTATATTCTTCTTCATCCATATGTGCTTGTGCTAGAATAATTAAAGTAGTTTCCAATAAAGGATCGGCAACGTGCTCACTTGCCATACCATTATAATGATCATCAGCTTTTTCCAAATCCTTGTCCTGTAAATCTTTAATAATTTGCTTATACCACTCACTAGCACTAAGATTGTATAAACCTTCATCATTTTTCGTACTACACGCATTAAAAAAAACACTTAAAAAAACCAATAAAAAAATACCTTTTTTCATACTTCACCTTGATTTATATTCTCAAAAATCTATATTCTAACGATTTTATAATTATGTTCTTCTAAAATTATAATAAAATTAATTAAATAATTTAAAATTTTGGAATGATTATTGCTTATTTTATGTTAAAATATTAAACATTATAACTTGAGGAGAAAACATGACCCTAGCTGTTAAATGCCCTATCTTAGGTTTTGAAGAAACCAAAAATATGGAATTTTCAACTATTGATGAAGTATTTGTAAGACTTAAAAGTCTTGATGGTAAAGACTTTTCTTTTGTTTTAATTAATCCTTATTTGATTAGACCTGATTATGAATTTGATATACCAACTTATTATCAAGAGCTTCTTTCTTTAACACCTGAATCTAATATGAAAATTTTTAATATAGTAGCCATAGCAAAAAGTATTGAAGAATCTACAGTGAATTTTTTAGCCCCAGTAGTCATTAATCTTGATAATAATACTATGGTACAAGTGATACTAGATACAGTTAATTATCCGGACTTTTTTCAAGCTGATCAAATTGCTAATTATATTAAAAAATAATGCTCTATATACTTGCAAATGGAGCTATGGCAACAGCCTTAGCCTATGGATTAAAAGATGATTATGAAATTTGTATAGTAGGAAGAAGTATAGAAAAACTTCAAGCCCTCACCAAAGAAGGCTTTAAAACCTTACTTTACAAAGATTTTAACATAGAAGGTAAAGATGTTATTTTAGCATTTAAACCCTATGCTTTAGAAAATATTGCTCAAATGCTAAAAGGGCAAGCACGTATCTTAATCTCTGTTTTAGCCAATGTTGATTTTGAAAAACTACAAACCATCAAAGCTCAAAATTATGTTAGAATAATGCCCAATACAGCAGCTAAATACAAGGCTTCAACCACACCATATATACTTAAAAACTCTCGTTTTGAAAATGAAATTTTAGACATTTTAAAAACTTTTGGCTCGGCTTATAAATTAGATAATGAAATACAAATGAATGCAGCTATGGCGATTAGCGGCTGCGCTCCTGCTTTTTTAGCACTTATAGCAGAAAGTATTGCTAATGCTGGAGTTCATGAAGGTTTGTCAAAAGAACTTAGTCTTAATCTTACGCGCTCTTTATTTAAAAGCTCTAGTGCTTTACTAGAACATGAACATCCAGCTATTATCAAAGAAAATATTTGCTCTCCTAGCGGAGTTACAATAAAAGGCATAAAAATACTCGAACAAAAAGGAATTCGTGGAAGTTTTTTTGAAGCCATAAATGCTAGCAGTGCTAAATGAAAAAAGGCTTTCATACTTATAGAAAGCATTAGTGCTATAATGGTCATATCTTTAATTTTCATTGGCATTTTTTATTACTATACTCAACTTTACAAAAACTATGAAAATTTAAATATTTTTGAAAGACTCTATAAACTTCAAGAAGAATTATATGAAAAGCCTATTTTTAAAACCATCATACTTCAAACTTCAGCCTTAAAACCTATAGTTTTACAAGAACAGTTTGTTAATGATGGTATATTTCAATTTCAAAAATTATACTTTCAAGATCAAAATTATAGCGTTTATTTTAAAGAATGAGCAAAGCTTTTACACTTTTTGAACTTATAGTATCACTAATACTTTTTACTTTTATAACTAGCTTACTTTCAAAACCTTTAATAGATTTTTATCATTTAAATTTCACTGCTTTACATACAAATAATCTTATCACTCAAGTACATTTAAACTTGCTTAAAATAGAAAACTTAATACAAAATTGTATTAATATTACATTTTCACAAAACACATTAAAATGTCTTTTAAAAGATGAGTTAATTAGCCTAAAAGATAATAAACTTTATCTTATTAATTCTGCTCTTATTTTAGAAAATAATCATACACTTTATTCACCTCATTCTGATTTTAAAACACAACTCCAAAATAGAAAAGATTTATATAATGACAATGAGCATATTGGCTATGCTTATAAAATTAATAAGATTGAAAAAATATCCATCTTGGAAAATGGTATATCTGCAAATTTTACAGGTAGTTTTATTCCTTTGCAAGCTCAATTAGTTATCAAATTGCAAAATGAAGAACTTGTATATAAAATAAAGCCAAAATTTAATGAACAATTAAGCCAACAAGGATTAATTTCTAAAAACATAAGCTTATTTAACCTGCAAAACGATAAATTAAAAATTTGTCTAAAAAGACAAACAAAATATTGTCTTGAAAAAAGAATTTTACTATGAAAAAAGCTTATGTTTTAATTTGGACAATTTTTTTAATACTACTAATAAGTCTATGGATGAGTTTAACCTTAAACATATCCAGCTATACTCCAAAAATAATCCAAGATAGTTATTACTACCTTCAAGCTCAAATTTTAAGTCACAATGCAACACAATTTTCTAAATATTTTTTATACCAAGCAAAGCAAGAAAATAAAGAATGTTTAGATGATATATATTTTAATTACACAAAAGCTTTGATTAAAATAAAATATTTTTATCCTATTGCACAATATGTTAATTTTAAATTTTCTAACTTCAATCCCGATGCAAATTTAAACAAAGATGGTGTTATTATAGCCCACATTAGTATTGCTTTAAATCGTGATAAAAACGTCAATGATGAAATTTTACTCACAAAAAGCATTATTATTCATCCCAAAGAAAATTTTTGGAATTTAAAAAATTAAACCAAAGTCTTGGCGAGCTTAACACACTCTAAAAGACTTTGATTTTCACATATATAAAGATTTTTAAAATTTAAAAACTTCTTTGCTGTGCTTTGCCCTATAACTACAACCTTATCTTCTTCTTTTAAGCTATAAAATTTTAAAAAATTTTCTACACTTAAAGGAGAAGTAAATATAAAAATAGCAGGATGAGTAAGTTTTTTGTCACCTTTTTTAAAAATATTTTCATAAACAATAATTTCATCTAAATCCACACCTGTATTTTTAAGATCCAAATTTAAAGTTGAAACAATATTCTTAGCTCTTAAATACAAACATTTTTGCGTTTTTAACTCCTCTTTAAATTCAAGAAAAAGATCTTTTCCATAAGCCTTTGATGGAAATTTAACCTTTTTAAAACCTAAATCTTTAGCATATTGAGCTGTACTTTGTCCCACAGTGTATAAATTAAGTTTAAAATTTAAAATGATTTTTGCATGTTGTAAAGCTTTTAAAGCATTTTTTGAAGTGCAGATTAAAGCATCATATAAACTCAAATCCACACTAAAATCATAAAAAACAATCTCATTTAAAATAAGATTTTCCACCCCTTCAAAAGGAATTTCATTTAAGAGGTAAATTTTCATAGATTTTACACTTTAGCTCTTTAGCTGCCAAAAAAGTATCTTTAGCATCCATGATCGCCCTAACCACAGCCACGCCGCTTAAATTTATACCTCTTAATTCATCAAGCACTTCTTTATCAACCCCTCCTATGGCTACAACTCCTATAGGACTTTTATCACAAATTTGAGCTAAAATATCAAGGCTTAAAAGCGAACTTTCTTTAGTAGGTGTTGCCTTAATAGCTCCACAACCTAAGTAATTTGCTCCTTGTATAAACTCAAGTTGTTCTAGCTTTTTAAGACTTAAGCCTATAATTTTTTCATCTCCTAAAAGCTTTCTAGCTATCTTTACTTCTAAATCTTCCTGCCCTAAATGCACCCCATCAGCATTTAAGGCTAAAGCTATGTCCACTCTATCATTAATCAAAAAAGGTATTTTATAAGCCTTGCAAAGTTTTTGCACCTTTAAACCTAGTTTATAAAATTCTCTTGCATTAAGATCTTTTTCACGAAGTTGTATGATACTTACTCCGCCTTTTATAGCATTTTCTAAAGTATTTAAAAAACACTCCTCGCTTTTATTTCCCTTAGTGGCAACTAGATAAAGACTAAGATCTAATTTATTTTTCATCTAAAAACTTAAAAAAATGATTTGTAGGACCACAGCCTTTTCCAAGATTGAGTGAATAATAAATAGCATTTCTTACATATTCTTTAGCTTCACTAACAGCATGAAACAAATCCTTGCCTTTAGCTAAATTACTAGCTATAGCAGAAGAAAGCGTACAACCTGTACCATGAGTATTTTTAGTTTCTATACGTTCGCCTTTTAAAATATGAATATCTTCACCATCAAAAAGTATATCATTTGCATTTCTTTCACTATGTCCGCCTTTAAGTAAAACTGCCTTAGCCCCCAAGCTGCATAAATGCTTAGCTGCTTTTATCATCTGCTCTTCATTAGCGATCTTAAAACCGCATAAAAACTCTGCTTCAGGAATATTAGGCGTAAGAATGTCTGCAAATTTTACTATAGTTTGTTTGAAAAAATCACAATTTTCTTGTGGCATTAAAGCATAACCATTTTTAGCAAACATTACAGGATCAATTACTACATTTTGAGGTTTAAACTCGCTTAAATTTTTAGCTACACAGTCCATTAATTCACAAGATCCTATCATTCCGATTTTAGTTGCCTTTGGCACTATATCTTCAAACACGGCAAGCATTTGCTCGTCAACGCTTTGAGTAGGTATATCGTATACAGAAATCACCCTTGCGGTATTTTCAGCTACCACACTTAAAACCACACTCATACCAAAAAGATTGTGTGCACTAAAGGTTTTAAGATCGGCTTGTATCCCTGCTCCGCCACTACAATCACTCCCTGCTATAGTTAAAACAGGTATAAGTTCGCTTCCTTTTGCTTTCATAAATCTTCCTTTAAAATTTTGATCCATTCTTCACCCTTAGGGCTTAATTTTTGTCCTTTAAAACTCTGTTTTGCAAAAGCTACAATCAAAGCGTGAAAATTTTGATAAAGTTCGTAAAGTTCACATTTTTTTCCTAAAATTTTACACAAATTTTCTTGCTCACTCTCTATGCCACTTTGAAAAAATTCTCTTAATTCTTCATAATTTTCAAACTCATAACCTAAGTAAAAAGCCAAACGCAAACTATAATTATCTACAACCAAAATTTCTCTTTTGCAAAGATAATTTAATATCGCATCAACACTTTCAAAACCTAAGCCCTTAATATTTAAAAGCCATTCTCTATTTACATTTGTTTTAAAATTTTTTAAATTTTCATAAGTGTTTATGATACTTTCTGCTAAGCCTTTTAAACGCTTGGCTTTGGTATTATAAAATCCGCTAGGCTTAATTAAATTTGCAAGTTCTAAATTGGATAAAGTATTGATTTGTTCTAAACTTGCAATATTTTCCTTTTTTAAATTTTCTAAAGCTTTTAAGACATTTTTCCAATTTGTATTTTGAGTTAAAATCACAGAAATTAAAAGCTCAAATTCACTCAATCCTTTATTTTCAAGCCAATCAAAATCATGATAATTTAAATCCAAATTTAAAAGCTTAATAAAAATTTGTGCTCCAGTCATTTAAAATTCTCCTTAAAAGCTAAATAAAATTGCTTTGCAGTACGACCACTTCTGCTTGCTCTTAAAGTAGCAAATTCTTTAGCTTTAGCGTGTAAAAGCTCTTTATCACAAGAATAATCTTTAAAATAAAAATCTATCATCTTTAAATACTCTTCTAAATTTCCCTGATAAAAACTTAACCACAAACCAAATCTATCACTCAAACTTAATCTTTCTTCAGCAGCATCGCTTAAATGAAGTTCTATATGTGCAATTTGCGTATCAAGATTATCAGCGATACTTTCACTTAATAAATGTTACGATTTGAACTCGCATAAATAATTACGTTATTTGGGGCTTTTTCTATGCTTCCCTCAAGTAAAGGTTTTAAAAATTTATAACTATCATCTCCCTTCTCAAAAGAAAAATCATCGCAAAAAAGTATAAATTTAAAATTTTCTAATCTGATTTCATCGATGATATCTGCTAAGACAAATAAATCTTCTTTATTTAATTCGATAAGTCTTAAGCCCTGATCTTTAAATTCATTAAATATAGCCTTGATTAAACTTGATTTTCCAGTGCCCTTAGATCCCCATAAAAGCGCGTGATTTGCCTCTTTGTCTTGAATGAAATTTAAAGTATTTTCATAAAGCGCTTTTTTTTGACTTTCCATACCTACTAAATCTTTTAAAGCAATAGGATCGATTTCAAAAACAGGCTTTAAATAGTCTTTTCTTGCTCTATAAATTGCCGCATAAGTTTTATTCCAATCCATTTTAAGCCTTTCTTAAATGCGTTAAAATTGCCTCTAAAATATCATCATCGTCTTTGCTTTTTGCTTTGATGAGTTCTTTTTCATCATTTAAAGCAGTAAATTGAATATTTTGCTCATAATTGCTAATACTTTTAAATTTATTTAAAGCTAAAATTTTAATAACAATCAAAGATAAAAATTGCTTAGTATAAACGTCAAGTTTTCCAAAGCGATCTTCAATTTCACCCTCAATCTCATAAACCTCATGAACTTGCTCACACTTGCTAAGTCTTCTATAAAGTTCTAATCTTAGCCGATCTTCGCTGATAAGTTCGCTGTTTAAAAAGGCATTAACATTGAGTTTTAAATCAAGTTTATTTTCTTTTTGATCCACTTCATTTTTACTTAAAGCATTAAGTTCATCTTCTAACATTTTAAGATATAAACTATATCCAATTTGCTCGATATGTCCACTTTGATCCACGCCTAATAAATTTCCACCACCACGAATTTCAAGATCATGATAAGCTAGAACAGAACCTGCGCCTAAAAAAGAATTACTTTCCAAAGAAACAAGACGCTTTAGAGCATCTTTTGTAATAGCATTTTTATCTTCAATTAAAAAATAACAATAACCTTGCTTATCACTTCTCCCCACACGCCCGCGTAATTGGTGTAAATCTGCCATACCAAAACGATCACTTTTTTCTACTATAATGGTATTTGCATTAGGTAAATTAATCCCACTTTCTACGATAGAAGTGCTTAAAAGTAAATCATATTCTTTATTTTCAAATTTTAACATTTCTTCTTCTTGTACCTTAGCATCAATTTTAGAATGTAAAATTAAAATGCGTAAAGTAGAAAAAAGCTCTAATAAATGCTTTCTACACTGCTCTATACTTGCAATATGATTATGAATATAAAAAATTTGCCCTCCACGTCTTAACTCTCTTGCTATAGCTTCTTTTAAAAGCGCATCATCGTTTTCTTTAACAAAGGTTCTTACATCCATTCTATCTTCTGGTGGAGTTTGCAAAACACTATAAGATTTTATAGAACTTAAAGCTTGATTTAAACTTCTTGGTATAGGAGTAGCTGACATAGATAAAATATGTGAATTTTGAGTGATTTCTTTAAGCTTTTCTTTTTGTTTTACTCCAAATTTATGTTCCTCATCAATAATAACAAGAGCTAAATTTTCACATTCTACGTTTAAAAGTGCATGAGTTCCTACAACCACACAAGCTTTATTTTCTTTTAAATTTTGTAAAACTTGTTTTTTTTCAGCGCTACTTGTAAAACGATCGAGTTTAAAAACTTTTATATCAAAAGGATCAAAACGCTTTTTTAAGGTTTTATAATGCTGGTGAGAAAGCAAAGTTGTGGGCGCAAATAAAAATGCGCAAAATCCGCTTTCAATCACGGGATAAATGGCATTCATAGCCACTTCAGTTTTACCAAAGCCCACATCACCACTTAAAAGTCTATCCATGACTTTTCCACTTTGAAAATCTTTTAAAATTTCATAACAAGCCTTATCTTGATCGCTTGTATAAACAAAACCTGCATTTGCCATAAAATTAGTCTGCTTGCTTAGATCCACTTCAATCTTTTTTGCTTTCACTAAAGATCTTTTAGCAGCTATAATAATAATTTGCGAAGCGATAGCTAAAAGCTTACTTTTTAATTTTTCTTTAAGCTTAATAAAAGTTGTTTTACCTAGTTTATCTAAACTTGGAATAGATCCACTCACGCCCAAATATTTATCAATCAAATAAAGATTTTCCACTGGCAACAAAAGCTTATCAGAATTTTGATACTCTATAGCAACAAACTCTTTTTTTGCCCCGCTTATCACTATCATCTCAAGACCTAAAAATTTGCCCACTCCGTAATCTTCGTGTACTATATAATCCCCATTTTTAAGCTCATCTATAATCAAACTAGCTTTTTTTCTTATCTTTTGTTTTTCTTTTTGATTTAAAGAAATGATTAATTCTTCAGGACTAATAAAATTAAGTCTTAAATCACTTTTTATAAAATGGATATTTTGAGTATCTTCAAGATCTAAAGCTTTAAATAAGGCTTCGTTTTTAGCTAAAAGTGTGATTTTTTTATTTTTATGAAATTCAAAAAAATCTTTATTATAAGAACTTTGCAATTGTTTAAATTTTTTAGCTTGAGGTAAAATTTTTGTATTTATAAAATTTATATCTTTTTCATACTCGTTAATATCAAATTTTTCGCAAGCTAAAAAATCAAGTTCTAAATAATCAAAAAAATCATCAATACACCAAAATCCTAAAGAATTGATATCATGAATTAAAGCATCACTTTGAAAAACCTCTAATTTTTCTTTGAAAATTTTATAACTTTCTTTATCAAAATATTTTAAAAAAGGACAAATTTCAAAATGACTTAATTCATTGGGAATAGATTTTTGACTTTGCAAATCAAAATATCTTATACTTTCAATCTCTTCACCAAAAAGCAAAACTCTAATAGGATTTTCTTCATTGATACAAAAAATATCAATAATATCTGCACGAATTGAAATTTCACCTTTATCCTGAACTATATCTACAAATTCGTACCCCAATCTTGAAATTTCATCTTCAAAGCATTTCAAATCAAAATTTTGTTTTTTATCGATACGATAATTTTGTAAATGTTTTTTTGAAGGAAGTTTTTTTAAAACAGTATTTAAAGGAGAAATAAGGATTTTTTTTTCTTCTTCTTTATGATAAGCATTTAAAATCTTACAAAGATCAAAAAGTTCTTTAGAAAAAGCCCTTAAATCATCTCCAAACTGTGCTCTAAAATCAGGTAAAACAAAGGTTTTTAACCCCTTAAATCGTGAAACTTGAGCAAGTAAATCTGCTTGTTTTTCATCTTTACAAAGTAAAAGTTCACAAATTTTTGGATTTTGTAAGTATTCATAAAATGAAGCTTGCATTATTCTTCGTTGTTATTTTCAATAAGTTTGATAGTATCTTCTTTAATTTTACTAGTTCCATTAAAGCGACCGCCATTTTCTATAGAAATTTTTTGCGTTGAAATATCGCCATTAACAACTCCGCCTGCTAAAATTTCTAAACTATTAGCCTCAAGCTGTCCTTCAAAATACCCATTTACTACAATTTTATCTGCTTGCAATTCACCTTTTAAATTTCCATTTTTTCCAATAACTACAATACTTTCAGAATGAATAATACCACTTAACTCTCCATCAACATGAAGCATAGAAGCAAAATAAAATTTACCCTCAATTCTAGCACCTGAAGAAATTACTGTTGTTTCTGAACTAGAGCTGGATGTTGGGCTGATACCGCCTTTATTAAAGATTGCCATGGAACTCTCCTTTCTTGATTAAAAAAATCATTCATATTTTTTCTTTGCAAATTTAAAAAATACAAAGGTTCTAAAGTTTTATTAATAAACCTTACCTCATAATGCAAATGCGGCCCCGTAGAAAGACCAGTGTTACCACTATAACCTATCAACTGCCCTTTATTAACAAATTGGCCTGCTTTGACTACTTCTTTGCGCATCATATGAGCAAATACTGTTTTAAAACCAAAATTATGCAATAAAATTACATTATAACCATAGCCATTATCGCTATAACCTGAAAATTCCACTACTCCACTTGCTGGTGCGTAAATAGGAGTACCAATTTCTGCTCTTAAATCAATACCAGGATGAAATTCCCTTCTTTTTAAAAGCGGATGCTCTCTCCAGCCAAAATTTCCTGTAATACCTTTATTTTCAATAGGCCATCCATTGGGAATTTGTCCCAAAATTCCAAGTTGCTGCTCATTGGTAAGCTGAAGATTATCAAGTCTTGCGCTAATTGTAAGATTATTTTCTGCTTCTAAGCCCAAAGCCTCTTCAAAAGAAGCTATTTTATCTTCTATAGCTGCATACTGCTGAGTTTTTTCTTCTATGCTTTTTTGCATTTGTGAATTAGATAATTCCAATTCTTTGCTTTTTTTCAAAAGCTCCTCACGCTTTTCACTGATATCACTAAGTTTGCTATCGAGATATTTGATATAAAAACCACTAAAAACTAAAAATAAAGCAATAAAAGCAATAGTATAAAAAACTATTTTTTTAATGATTTGATTTAAATAAAAATGTCTTGAACCGTTAATATCTGTAATGGTAATAGTGAATTTATTTTTTACCACACCACTCCTTTAAAAAATTTTCTACCAGTACAAAAGAACCAAAAACTAGATTTTTTTTATTTTCTTCTAATCTTACAAATTCTTTGCATTGTATACCTAGCTTTGATGCAATACTATAAATTTCATCATCAGCCAGCTTTCGTTCCGCACTTTTGTATTTATATATTTGTATTGTATCAATAATAGGCTTTAATGTATTTAAAATTTCAAAATTATCCTTATCCAAATAAGCATTATAAATAAGATTTATTTTTTCTCCTTGGAATTTATCAAGCATAGCCTTAGCAGCCATGGGATTATGACCCACATCAACAAAAAAATTTGGAGAAATTTCTTGGCATCTTCCTTGTAAATTTAACTCTTGTAACTTTTTTAAAGCTTCTAAGGTTTTTTCTTGCGAGGTTAAAATTTCACAAGCCTTTAATGCAAGCTTTAAATTATGCTTTAAAAAACAAGGTAAAACAAACTTTTTACAATAAATCTCAAAATTTTCTTTCAAAAAAGGATTTAAGGAAGAAATTTGCAAATCAGCTTTTTTTAAAAAAGCAATTTTTTTTGCTAAATTTAAAACATTTTGCTCTTGCTCATCGCTTATAAGTGCTATAGGTGCCATAATTTTAAGCTTGGTTCTTGCAATATCTTCTAAAGAATTGCCTAAAATTTGCATATGATCAAATCCTATTCTTGTAAAAATATTCATTCTTCTTTCAAAAACAGAAGTAGCATCATATTCTCCACCCACTCCTGCTTCTAAAACAATGAAATCGCATTTTTGAAATAAAATCATGGCTAAAAAAGTAGCATATTCAAAATAACTTAATTTTTGCAAGTCCTGTTTAAAAATTTCTTCAAGTCTTATATGAGCTTGTTCTAATTCCTCATCATTTGCAATCTTACCATCAAGATAAAATCTTTCATTAAAACTAAAAATATGCGGGCTAGTATAATGCCCCATTTTATAATTTAAATTTTCTAAAAGTTGGGTTAAATATCTACCTGTACTACCTTTACCATTTGTGCCTATAAGTTGGATTATGGGAATATTTTTAAAATATTTCTTATATTTTTCATACATTCTAAACATCAAAAAACGATCAATTTTATCGTAATTTATACTTTTTTGAGCTAAAAAATTCTCAACTTTCATTATATTGTTCATTAACCGCTGCAATTTGCTTTATTAACTCATCTAAAATATTAATACTTGGCTTACTTTGCTTATCAAGATAAGCCACGTGAATTTTAGGAGTTATAATATCTTGCTTATAAATAAATCTAAAATTTTCTATAGTTTTAAGGTTTGTATTTACAAGCTGTGCAATCTCATCTTTGCTTTTTCCTGGCGAAACAATCAAATAACTCTTTTCATCTATCATCCACAGTTCATCAAATTCACTACAAGAATCTTTTAAAATTTTTTTAAATCGAACAAAAATTTCATTCAAACTTCCCATACCGTATTTTTCCATAATGAAGCGGTAATTTACTATAGAAAATAAAGCTAAAGAATAATTAACTTTATACTTATTAAAATTTTCATCCATTTTATCAAGTTCTTTAAGAACACTCCAAGCCTCTCTCTCCTCTAAGCTTTGCGTGAATTCAATTTGATTATTTAAAGATGTAATTTTTTCTCCAAGTTGTTTAAATTTTAGTTTTAAATCCTCAAAACTAAGTTTTACTTCCCCATTTTCATCTGGCTTTAAGGTATTGATAAAATCCATATTTTTTTCATTCGATTTATTAAGCAAGACAAGCAATTCATAGATTTTTTTTAGATTATCATTAAAAAAATTTAAATTTTTTTGGACATACATATTATCAACCATTATACGATGATTTATAAATTCCATTAGTTCGTTTTTAAAATTTTCTTCGCCTATTGCAAAAGGCTTTTGTGTTAAATTTTGTATAAAACCTTGAATTTTTAAATCTTCTACCAATGAAGGATTTAAACCCAAGCATAATAATTCACTAAAGTGCTCATAACTACGCTCTTCAAGTTTAACTAAGAGTTTTTTAATCACGCTATCATAATCATCATATTTGCTAATGCCATATTTACGAGCTTGTTCTTCTAAGTCATTCTCATCGTAATTTCTTTCAAGCTCTTTCCATTTTTTAGTAAGCAAGTAAATACTTTCACTATCCATAGTTTTAGAAATTCTAATCGAAGTCACCTTAGCCAAATCTCTTATCTTTTTATCCTTACTTATTTGCAAAGCTTTAGATATAGTATATAAAAAATCAAAAAATTCGCTAAATTGTTTTCCGCTTTGTCTGTTTAAAACAGAAATTAAAAAACTAATTAGTTCTTCTAAACTTCTTATAGTTTTAGAATTTAATTCTTGTTGATAAATCGGTAAAAGCAAGGCTTTGTATTTGTCAAGTTTAGCTTTATTTGAGCTTGTAATACCATATTTTAAAGATAATTCTTCAAAAATTTCCGTATAATTTTCAGGAGTTGGTTTTAGTTTTCTTTCTTTTAATGCAATTAAAGTTTGCTTTGCTATTTCATTAGTATTTGGAATCACGTTTTTGCCCTTTAATAGCAATTACAGAAATAAACTCATCAAATGCCTCGCTTGAAGCTGCTCGAATAGCCTCATACCTTGCAGAATCACTAATAATGCTATTTGGAGAAATTTCAAAATTATAACTTCCGCTTGTACTAAAAACCTGACTTGAACCATCTTTAAAAACAACATTAAAATCTAAATTTAACTTAGCTTTATAACTAATGACATAGCCGTTTTTATCATAAGCCAAAGGAATAAATTCTAAATTATTCATTTTAACATTAATTACATCATCTGCCTCGTGTTTTAAAGCAAGTTTACGCCCTAATTTTGAAATTACCATTTCTTTTAAAGTATCGGCAACATAGATACTATTTTTTGGGTCTTGTTGACTTAATTCAACATTAACATAAACTTTCTCATCGAAAATATTATTAGCAATTTTTGATGTAGGAATATACCCACAAGCACCTAAAAATAAACCTATACAAAAAATTAAAATTTTTTTCATTTAATCACTAGATTAACTAGCTTTCCTTCCACATAAATTTCTTTAACTATGCTTTTACCTTCAAGCCATTTTGCAGTATTTTTTTTCGCAAGTGCTAAAACTTCTTCTTTGCTTGCGCTACTTAAAACTTCAAATTCAGCCCTTTTTTTCCCATTAATACTTACAGCTAAATTTAAACTATCTTTTATAAAAACCTCTTCTTTAAGTTCTAATTTTTTAAAATTTTTACAATCAAAGAGTTCTTTGCTAAGTTCAAAACAAGTATGAGGGATAATAGGCTCCAAAATATTTAAAATAATATAAAATGCTTCTTGTTTTAAAGCTTCATTTTTGCAAAGTGCTAGTGCATTTAAAGCTTCCATGCAAGCTGCAATCAAAGTATTGAAAGCAAAACTTTGATGATAAACTTCTTCAGATTTTTTCAAAGCTTCATATACTTTTAATCTTGCGTATTTTTCTTCTTTATTTAAATTCTCTTGTTTTAATTCTAAAAGCTCACCTTTTTTTACATTTTGCGCTCTATCATAAAGTTTACAAATAAACCTATAAGCTCCTTCAACTGCATCATCATTCCATTCAAGCTCTTTAGCTGGAGGCGCAGCAAAAAGTATAAAAAGTCTTGCAGTATCAGCACCATATTTTTCTATAATCTCATCAGGATCTACAACATTGCCTTTTGATTTTGACATTTTAGCACCATCTTTTAACACCATACCCTGAGTTAAAAGTCTATCAAAAGGTTCATTTTGTGTTAAATAACCCAAATCTCTTAAAGCTTTTTGGAAAAATCTTGCATAAAGTAAATGTAAGATTGCATGTTCAATACCACCTATATATTGATCCACACTCATCCAGTAATTTACACTTTTTTCATCTAAAGCTTTTTCCTGCCAAGTTTTCTCATCACTTGCAAAACGTGCAAAATACCAAGAACTTTCAAAAAAAGTATCTAAAGTATCACTTTCTTTTTGAGCCTCTTTGCCACATTTTGGACAGATACAATTTTTCCAAGTTGGATGTTTATCAAGTGGATTACCCTCACCTGTAATTTGCACATCTTCAGGTAAGGTAATTGGAAGATTTTCTAATTTTTGAGGTACTATACCACAGCTTTGACATTTGATCATAGGAATAGGTGCACCCCAATATCTTTGACGCGAAACACCCCAATCTCGAATTTTGAAATTTATAACTCTTTTTCCAATCTTATTAGCTTCAAACTGAGAAATAATTTTTAATCTTGCTTCATTGCAATCAAGTCCATTAAATTCTTGACTACAGATTAACTTTCCTAATTTTTGTGTATAAGGTAAAGTTTCTTGAGTTTGAATGACTTGTTTGATGGCAAGATTATATTTTGTCGCAAATTCAAAATCTCTTTCATCATGAGCTGGAACAGCCATAACCGCTCCACTACCATAATCAGCTAAAACAAAATTAGCTACCCATAAAGGAATTTTTTCTCCGCTTAAAGGATGAATGGCATAAATTCCTAAAAAATAACCTTCTTTTTCAGAACTTTGTCTTTCTCTTGGGCTTTGATTTTGAATAGCTTTGATTTTATTTAATACATCTTGATTTAATAAATTTTGCAAAAGCAAATTTTGAACAATCTTATGTTCTGGAGCTAAAGCGATATACGAAACTCCATAAATTGTATCTGCTCTTGTAGTAAAAACTTCTAAAGAACTTTCTTTGGTTTTTTGTTTGCTTTCTTCGTCTAAATTTAAAGAAAATTCCAAACCTTCGCTTTTACCAATCCAATTTTCTTGCATAGTTAAAACTTGATTAGGCCATTTATCTTTTAGTCTTTCTAAATCTTTTAAAAGTTCTTCAGCATAAGCAGTGATTTTTACATAATAACCTGGCATTTTTTTTTGCACTACTTCATGACCACAACGCCAACATTTCCCATCTTCAACTTGTTCATTAGCCAAAACAGTTTGATCTTGCTCACACCAATTTACATTGGCTTCTTTAGTGTAAATCAAACCTTTTTCAAACATTTTGATAAAAAATTCTTGCTCGAATCTTGTATAAAGTGGATCTGAAGTTGCAAGCATTCTTCTTTTTGAAAAAGAAAAACCTAAAGAAAAAAGCTCATTTTTCATATAAGCAATATTTTCATAAGTCCATGATTTTGGGTGAATTTTATGCTTAATAGCTGCATTTTCAGCGGGCATACCAAAGCTGTCAAAACCTATGGGATGTAAAACATTAAATCCTATTTTGCGATAATACCTTGCTAAAGCATCTCCTATAGTATAATTTCTTACATGACCCATATGAATACGTCCACTAGGATAAGGAAACATTGATAAAATATATTTTTTAGGCAAATTTAAGTTATCTTTTGGCTCAAAATATTCATTTTCATCCCAAATTTTTTGCCATTTTTTTTCTATTAAACTTGCTTCATAAGCCATAATTTCTCCTTATACCGTTCCTCTTTCATACATTGCACGATTGCGCTCTTTATCTTGCTTTCTTTTTATTTTTTCAATTTCTTTATTTCTAAACTCAAGCACACTAAATTTAAACCATAATAATGTCGGACTTGCAACAAAAATAGAGCTTAAAGTTCCCGCTATAATACCTACAATTAAAGCCAAAGAAAATCCTTGTATCATTTCCCCACCAAAGAAATAAAGTATCACAACGGTTGCTAAAGTTAACCCTGAAGTTAAAACCGTTCTTGATAAAGTTGCTGAAACACTTTCATTGATGATAGGTGCAAGTTCGGTTTTTTTACTTGTTTTAATACCTTCTCTGATTCTATCAAAAATAATAATTGTATCATTTAAAGAATATCCAAGCACTGTTAAAACAGCAGCTAAAGTATCTAAATTAACATCAATTTTAAATAAAGAAATCGCCCCTAAAGTAATCACAACATCATGAATTTCACTAATTATAGCCGCAAGAGCAAAACGCCACTCAAAACGTACCGCTATATAAATTAAAATTGCTATCAAAGATACAGCTATAGCCATAAGTCCTTTATTTCTAAGTTCATCACCTACTTTTGGACCTACCACATCAGCACGACGTACTTCAAATTTTCCTGTGTCCTTTAAAAGAGTGCCTATATACTCACCTATATCATTGCTTACATTATCATTACTTCCTAAAAAACGTATGGTTACTTCCTCATTGCTTCCAAATTCAGTTACAGATAAATTTTGAAAAGTTCCTTGTTTTTCCAAAATTTCTCGAATTTGTGTTATAGGAGCTGCATTTTCATATTTAAGCTGAACTAAAGTTCCTCCGCTAAAATCAATACCATATTGCAAACCCCTATCCCAAAGTAAATAAATAGAACCAAAAAACAAAATAAAAGAAAGAAAAATAGCAGCAAAACGCATTCTCATAAAATCATAAATTTTCTTTTCGCTAAAAAACTGCATTATCTTCTCCTATAACCAAACCAAAATCTTGTATTATTACTTTTTTCTATGCATTGCATAAAATAATCAAACATTCCATGTGTCCCTAAAATAGCTGTAATCATAGAAACAACAATACCAATTCCCAAAGTCACAGCAAAACCTTTAACCGCTCCTGTTCCATAAGCATAAAGTGCTACTGAAGTAACTAAAGAAGTAATATTTGAATCTATAATCGCACTCATAGCATTTTTATAACCTTGTTCTATACTAGCTCTTATGTTTACTCCATCTCGTAAGAGTTCGCGTATACGCTCATTGATAATCACATTTGCATCTACTGCCATGCCCACAGTTAAAACAAGTCCTGCCATCCCTGGTAAAGTTAAAGTTGCTCCAAACATTGCCATAATTGCTACTACTACTAAAACATTAACTAACATTGCAATATTTGCAAAAATCCCTGCTACACCATAATACATCATCATAAATATAATTATAAAAACAGATGCACCGATTAAGGCTATCATACTCATTTTAATACTATCAGCACCTAAAGATGGTCCTATACTTCTTTGTTCAAGTAATTTTACAGGCGCAAGCAAAGCCCCGCTTCTTAAAGCTACCGCCACATCACGCGCTTCTTCTTGGGTAAAAGCTCCACTAATTTGCCCACTACCTCCACCTATGCGTTCATTGATAGATGGGGCAGAATACACTTTGTTATCAAGTACAATAGCAAGACGCTTTCCAACATTTGCTCCTGTATAATCAGCAAATTTTTTAGAACCCTCGGCATTTAAAGTAAAATTAATCACGGGATAATTGCTCTTATCACTAATCCCTACTCTAGCATCAGTAAGCATAGAACCATCTAAAATAGGTATGCTTTTTAAAGGATATTTTAAATTTGGGTTTCTAGAATCAGGTACTAAAATCAATCCATAACTTTCAGCTTCAGTATCACTCATAGCAGAAGCTTGACTCATTTTAGAATCATCAACCTCCATTAATTGTAAATGTGCTGCTTTTGTAATACGCTCTTTTGCTCTTAGTTCATCTTCTTTAGTTTTAATCCCCGCAAGCTCGACCAAAATCTTATCATCACCTTGTTTAGCAACTGTTGGCTCTGCTAAACCAAACTGATCAAGCCTATTTCTTATGGTTTCAACTGCTTGCAAAAGTGCAAAATTTTCTATATTTTTTACTTCTTCTGAGGTAAAAGAAATTTTATAGTGCATATTTTCACTTTGTATATTAATTCCTTTTATTTCTTTAAGCAAATTTTCAACTTTTATAATATCCGCATTATCAAGCAAAGTAAATTCTAAAATATCATCATGGGTATTTAAGCCATCATTTAAAATATTTTCTTTATTAAAAGAATAGTTTAATGAGGATGCAATTGATTTTATTTTTGACTTTACAGCTTCTTCATTATCTACGCCTAAAAGCATATAAAGTCCACCCTGCAAATCAAGTCCTAAATTAATCTTCGCACCACGTTCTGACTGCAAAAAAGAAGGGAGTGAAAAAGCCACTCCAAAAATAAATACCACTATAAAAATAATCAAGCGATAATTGAATTTAGAATTACGCATCAATTTTCTTTGCTATAAATTCTCTTGAAATTTTTGCAGTAACATTGTCTTCATTAAGCTTAACTTTGATAAAATCCTCCTCTGGTTTTACGACTTCACAAATAAGTCCGCCATTAGTGATGATTTTATCTCCTTTTTGCAAAGACTCAAGCATTTGTTTATGTGCTTTTGCTTGTTTTTGTTGCGGTCTGATTACCAAGAAATAAAAAATTGCAAATAATACTACAAGAGGTAACAATGAAGTTAAAATTGAATTTTCTGCCATATTTTTCCTTTATTCCAAAAAAATTAAACACTAATTCTATCATTTTTAAAATAATAAAAGTCTTTTTTATTGCAATTTTACTTTCAAATTCTATTTATCTATCATTTTTTGAAAATATTTTTACACAAACCATTAGCCCATTTTTAGCTATTTGGGGGTTAGTTTTACTCCTAAAAAGTAAAAATTCTAAGCAATATTTTTGGATAGGTTTTTTTGTAGGGATTCTTTGGTTTTGGTGGATTGGTTTATCTTCAATTTATTTTAATCTAAACTATTTAGTACCAATTATACCAATTATCATTGGTTTTATTTATGGGCTACTTTTTAGATTATGTTATTTATTAAAATTTGATTTTTTAAGGCTTTGTGGAATTTTTTGCATAAGTTTTATCCATCCTTTAGGATTTGATTGGCTCAATTGGGGAATTTTTACAGTTTATGGTTTTTTTGACCCAAGTTATCGTGGCATTATTTGCATATTTTTAATAGCATATTTCATCTATGAGGGTTATATATCAAGATATTATAAAATAGCGATTGTTCTTATTTTATTCTTTAGTGGATTTCAATATAATGAAAAACAAGCTCAAACTCTTAATTTAAACTACAAACTCATCAATACTAATATCCCTCAAGATCAAAAATTTTTACAAGAAAATTTAAAATCAAATTCTGATATCTTAATTCAAGATATACTTCAAGCTATAAATGAAAAAAAAGAACTTGTAATTTTACCTGAAACCGCTTTTGCCTTTGATTTAAAAAATACCAAATATGGACTTATACTTAAAGAATTATCTTATAAAATTACCATTATTACGGGAGCATTTCATGTTGAAAAAGAACACACTTACAATAGCACTTATATCTTTAAAAAAGGCAATGTCTATATTTTAAATAAGCATTTTTTAGTTCCCTTTGGTGAAGAAATTCCATTTTTTAAAGACTTAATAAAAAAATATTTTCTTAAAAATATTGAAGAATTTTCTAAAGGTCCTACACAAAGCAAATATAAATTAGATAATCAAATTATCACAAATGCAATTTGTTATGAAGCTACCAAAGAGCAAAACTATAAAAATTCACAAATTATTATAGCCCTAAGTAACAATGCTTGGTTTAATAATAGCAGTGAATACAAACTCCAGCAACTCTTAATGAAATTTTATGCAAGTAAATATGGGGTTAGTGTTTATCATGTTACAAATGGCAAAGAGAATATAGTTATACTCCCTAAAAAGCTTCTAAGTAAAGATTGGAAAAATTTATCCAAAGAAATATTTAATGATAAAAAATAATATTAAAATTTTAATTTTAAAGTAATTTAAGTTATTTCATATTATAATTCTGTCAAATAATATTTTGACTTAGAGGGGTTTTTACCCCAAAGCTAAATTATTTTAGCTTCCTTCCTAACTTTTATATTTATGGGGGATATTGAAAAATATCCCTCTAAGTCAAAAATTAATATAACTTCATTAATACTTTATGATTATACAAGCCTTATTTAAGCTTGTATAATGTTGTTAATTTTTTAAAGTAGCTTTTTAAACTGCTCTAGAGCATCAAGTTTTTCCCAAGGATAGTCCTTTTGTCCTACTTGCCCACGAGCTGCTACATCCGCATAAAGAAAAGTTTCTTTACTTGGTTTATCCAGATGAAATTTATCACGGATCCAGTTTGGCGTTAAAGAGAAATTTTGCATTACAAAATCACTTAAAACATCATCATTTACTTTTGTATTTGTGCCCATACAATCCACGCTTACCGAAGTAGGTTTTGCAACGCCTATAGCATAGCTAAGTTGAACTATACATTTTTTAGCAAGTCCCGCTGCAACTATGTTTTTAGCTAGCCATCTACCTGCATAAAGCCCACTTCTATCAACTTTAGTATAATCTTTGCTCGATTGCGCACCACCACCTATTGGAGAATAACCTCCAAAACTATCTACTATAAGTTTTCTTCCTGTTAAACCACTATCATGTAAAGAAGAATGATTGACATATTTGCCTGTTGGATTGATTAAAATTCTAGTTTTATTAGGATCAAAAAGTTCTTTTGGTAAATTACTATCTAAGATAAGTTTCATCACTAAAGATCTTAAATCTTCTATTTTCATACTTTCAACACAAGGCGCAGAAACTACTATAGTATGAATACTTTGCGGTTTACAATTTTCAAAATTCGCCTTAGTGCCATAATCAATAGTTACTTGAGTTTTAATATCTACACCAAGCTCATGTGGATTTGCTTTTGCATAAGCATAAACTCTATCACATAGCATTCTTGCATAACTAATAGCTGCTGGCATATATTCCTCAGCTTCACAACTTGCAAAACCAAACATAATACCTTGATCACCTGCTCCTGTTTCGCCGTCTTCTTGATCGACGCCTTGGTTGATATCAGGGCTTTGTTCATTTAAAAACACCATAACATCAACCTCATCAGGATGTAAACACTGCTCTTTGCTAAAATGCCCTGCCCCATCATAACCAATGTTTTTTAAAACATCTTTAACCAAATTATCGTAATCAGCTTTACTAAGCTTGTGATTTGACTTAACTTCGCCTCCTATCACAACCTTATTTCCTGCGACAAAAACCTCACTCGCCACTCTTGAATTTTTGTCATTTTTCAAGAGTATATCCACTATCGTATCAGCGATTATATCAGCGCACTTGTCTGGATGACCTGCACTTACGACTTCTGAAGTGAATAGATACATAAAAAGTCCTTTCATTTAAAATGAACTACATATTGTATCCAAATAAACTTATCAAAGCTTGATAAATTAAAAATTCTCTAAAATTAAGCAAAAGTTAGTTAAAATCAACTTCTGATATAAAAAATATTTAAAAGGTTTTTATGTTTTCTAAGATCATTCAAAGCTATACTAAAGGCAATCTCATAATTCAAATTTGCGTAGGTATAGTACTAGGAATGCTTATGGGCATTGGTTCTAAAGAAATATCTGAAATTGCAAATTTGCTCGGAATACTTTTTACAAGTACCCTAAAAGCTATCGCTCCTATACTTGTTTTTATTTTAATTTTAACCTCAATTTGTACTAAAGATTTTTCTCAAAGTGGTGCTAAGATTAAAAATATTATCATTTTATATATAGTAGTCACCTTTCTTGTTTCAGCCTGTACGGTTCTTGCTAATTTTTTCTTCCCTGTAAAACTTGTTTTAGATGGAGTTCAAACTACTACAAACTCATCTCTAACCCACATAAGTGAGATTTTCAAAGACCTTTTATTTAAAATTGTCGATAATCCTACAAATGCTCTTTCAAGTGGAAATTATTTAGGAATTTTTACTTGGGCAATAGCTGCAGGTATAGCATTAAAACACTGTTCTAACGAAGCAAAACAAGTTTTTATAGATATTAATAAAGGGATTTTGAAAATTGTTAAATTTGTAGTAAAACTTGCTCCTTTTGGAATTTTTGGACTTGTAGCTAATTCTATAGCACAAACAGGAGTGCAAGGTTTACTAAGCTATGTAAAACTTTTATTTTTACTTGTAGCTACCATGCTTTTTGTTACTTTTGTTATTAATGCCTTAATAGTCTTTTTTTATACAAGAAAAAATCCTTTTCCTTTGATTTTTATCTGCTTAAGGCACAGTGCATTTTTTGCTTTTTTCACAAGAAGTTTAGCAGCAAATATTCCTATAAATATGACACCTTGCGCCAAACTTGGCATAGATAAAGAATTTTATGGCATTTCTATACCTTTAGGAGCTACTATCAATATGGCAAGAGTAGCGGTTACTATAGCTATTTTAAGTCTTACTGCAGCCAATACCGTTGGTATAGAAATCAGTCTTTTGCAAGCCTTTTTATTAAGCATTATTGCTACCTTTGTAGCTTGCGGAGCTAGCGGAGTTGCGGGCGGATCTTTACTGCTTATACCTTTGGCTTGTTCTTTATTTAATATAGACTATGATATTGCTATGAAGGTAGTTGTCATAGGTTTTATTATAAGGGTTATTCAAGATAGTGTTGAAACTGCTTTAAATAGTTCTATAGATGTTCTTTTTACAGCAATTTGTTCTAAAAATGAATTAAATTACAATATCAAATAAGGTAAAACATGCGTCATCTTATCACTACAAAGGATTTTAATAAAGTCGAAATTATGGAGCTTTTTAAAGAAGCAGGTGATTTCTTAGATGAAAAACCTAGAACTTTTCTTGAAGGAAAAAGCATCACGACAATTTTTTTTGAAAACTCTACACGCACCCTTTCATCTTTTGAAAGCGCTGCAAGAAGATTAGGCGCTAGAGTTTTACGCCTTGATGTTTCAAGATCAAGCTCTAGCAAAGGAGAAACTCTTTATGATACTGCCGCTAATTTAGATACCATGAGTCCTAATGCTATCATTGTAAGACACGCAAACTCAGGAGTTCCTTTGATATTAGCAAAGCATATGCATTGTCCAGTTGTTAATGGAGGAGATGGAAAACACGCTCATCCTACCCAAGCTTTGCTAGATTTATTCACTATTTATAATCATTTTCAAGGCGATGTCGAAGGTAAAAAAATTTGCATCGTAGGTGATATTAAAAACTCTCGTGTAGCAGCGTCTAATATAGAACTTTTAAGCAGATTTAATCTTGATATTACTCTAGTAGCTCCACCACATTTTATGCCTAATATCCATCTTAAAAAACATTATAAACTTGATGAGAATATCATAGCAAATTCAGATATCATCATGAGTCTTAGAACGCAAACAGAAAGACATAATAAAACTGTTTATGCTTCACTTAAAGACTATGCAAATGATTTTTGTATTCAAAAAAAAATATTAAAAGATAAGAAAATTATTCTACTACATCCAGGTCCTGTTAATCGCAATATTGACATAAGCGATGAAATGATGAGCGATGAAAGAACTTTAGTTTTAAAACAAGTTAAAAATGGAGTGGCCATTAGAATGGCTGTTCTTAAAAAACTCATACTAGAAAATGAAGGATAAAAAATGTTAGAATGGGATTTAAGTGCTTTATTTCACGATAAAGAAGCATTGCAAAATTTTACTCAAGATCAAATCCAACAAAGTTTAAATTTCAAAAAAAACTATGAAAATCGACTTTATACATTAAATGCTAACGAGTTTTTGCAAGCTTTAAAAGATTATGAAAATTTAAATCAAGCTCTTGGCAAAATTATGACTTATGCTTATTTGCTTTTTGCTAAAAACACTCAAAATGGTTCTTTTTATGCACAATACGAAGAAGAGTGCAAAAAAATAGAAGAAAATTTACTCTTTTTCGAGCTTGAATTTTGTGAGTTGGCTCCTGAAAAAAGTCAAGAATTTACAACTTTTTGCAAAGATTATAGTTTTTATCTTTCTAATTTACTGCAAAACAAACGCTATAATCTTAGCAAAAATGAAGAACGCATCATACTCTATCTTTCAAATACAGGTGCAAATGCCTTTAGTAGACTTTTTGATGAAAGTATGAGTGCTTTAAAAATCCCTTTTGAAGGTAAAAAACTTAGCGAAGAAGAAATTCTAAGCAAAATGTATGATGAAGATAGAAAAATACGCAAAAAAGCTGCTAAAAAATTCAGTAAAGTCTTGCAAAAAAATAGCAGACTTTTAAGTTTTATTATCAATATGATAAAAACTGAAAGAAAAAATGTAAGCTTATTAAGAGGTTATGAAAATGCTGAAATTTCAAGACATATCAGCAATCAAATTTCGCAAAAAAGCGTTGATTCCTTGATAGCAAGTGCGCAAAAACATTTTAGCTTAGTATCGCAATTTTATAAAAGAAAAAAACAAATTTTAGGCTATGATGAGCTTAAAGACTATGACAGATATGCACCCATAGGAAAAGAAGCAAGCTTTGATTTTAAAACAAGTAAAAATATTGTTTTAGAGGCATTTCAAACTTTTTCTCCTCAATTTTATGGTATAGCAAAAAATGCTTTTGATCAAGGTTGGATTGATGTTTATCCGCAAGAAAATAAACAAGGGGGTGCTTTTTCACATTCTGCAACTTCTGATGCACATCCTTTTGTTTTATTAAACTACACCAATAAAAGACGCGATCTTTTTACACTTGCACATGAATTAGGACACACCATTCATCAAAAACTTTCTTATAATGTAAGTTATTTAAATCAAAATACGCCTTTAACCACTGCAGAAACAGCTTCAGTTTTTGCCGAAATGCTAGTATTTGATTTTATTAAAGATAAGCTAAAAAAAGAAGAACTCCTATCCTTATATGCAAATAAAATCGAAGATATTTTTGCAACTTTTTATAGACAAATTAATTTTACTTGTTTTGAAAGACGCTTACATGCTCAAGAAAATGAACTTAGCACTGAAGAAATCAATAAAATTTGGATGGAAGAATCTCAAAAGATGTTTCAAGACAGCGTAAAACTTACAAAAAATTATGCTTCTTGGTGGAGTTATATTCCTCATTTTATCCATTCTCCTTTTTACTGCTATGCTTATGCTTATGCACAACTTTTAGTTTTAGCTCTTTATGGACTTTACAAAAGTAAAAAATGTGAAAATTTTAAAGAACTTTATATCAAAATGCTTTCTCTAGGAGGAAGTGTTAGTCCAAAAGAACTAGTAGGAATGTTTGGATTTGATATAGAAAATGAAAATTTTTGGGAAATAGGCATAAAAGAAATTCAAAAACTCATCAATGAATTTATGGAGTTACAATCATGTTAGAAAAAATTTTAAAAAATGAAAATTTTATCCACTCTATGCAAAAACATTGCTATGAAGTTATTTCGCATCTTATAGAAGAAAATGTAGAATTTTCTATAATTGCTAATACAAATTTTATAGATTTTGATCCTGAGCTTCCTAAAGAACTTGATGTTAAACAAAATCCTTACGCTCTTTTTGCTCTTGGAGGTTATACCTTTAAATCTATAGAACTAAACAAAGATTTCATTCAATTTCACGCGGGCTTTGGAAATGATGATTTTGACAGCTTTGTAAAGGTTGATTTAGGAGCTATCACGCAAATTCAAATAGAAAATAGCATTTTATTTGTTAATTTTAGCCTTTATAAACGTGAAGATAATAAAAATTTGCAAAAATCTAAAAATATATTTTTAAAAAATCCAAAAAATAAAGATATTTTTAAGAAATGAATCTATTTAAAGATTTAAATGATAGTCAAAAAGAAGCAGTAAGCCACATTGATGGAGCTATGCTTATTTTAGCAGGTGCAGGTAGTGGAAAAACCAAAACTATTACTACTCGACTTGCTTATCTTATTGGTGAAGTGGGTATTCCATCCCATAATACTCTTACTCTTACTTTTACAAATAAAGCAGCTAGTATTATGCGTCATAGGGCATTAAATTTTCTACAAGGCAATCACAATCCTTTGCTTTGCACCTTTCACAAATTTGGACTTTTATTTTTAAAACTCCATTTTGAAAGATTGGAGCGTAAAAATAGCTTTATTGTTATTGATACAGATGATACAAAAAAAATAATTAAAGACTTAATCCATGATAAAAACAAAGATAATGTCTATGATATTATCAAATACATATCTTATTGTAAAAATGAAGGCAAAAGAGTAAGTAATGTCTTTGAAGATTTAAATTTACTAAAAGAACATAATTTTGAAAAATATCAAAATGAATACAAATTTGCCAACTATTACCGTGCTTATGAAGAATACTTATTAAAACAAAATTTTGTAGATTTTGATGATCTTTTATTACTAAGCAATCTCATTTTAGAAAATGATATAAATTTTGCCAAAGAACAAAGCTTACTTTATAATTACATTACAGTTGATGAGTATCAAGATACTAATACCTTGCAATATAAAATTCTAAAAAATCTATGTTGTATGCATGAAAATATCACAGTTGTTGGTGATGATGATCAAAGTATTTATAGTTGGCGTGGAGCAAAAATTGAAAATATTTTAAATTTTCAAAATGATTTTAAAAATGTTAAACTTGTAAAACTTGAACAAAACTATCGTTCAGTAGGGACTATTTTACAAGCAGCAAATAATCTCATATCTCACAATGAGCAACGGCTTGGAAAAACTTTAATCTGTACTAAAGATACTGGTGAAAATATTAAAATATTAAAAAACGAAAACGAAAAAAACGAAGGTTTACATATAGCTCAAGAAGTAAAAAAATTGCTAAATTCTGGAGTAGAAGCTAAAGAGATCGCCGTTTTATTTCGAGTTAATGCACTATCAAGAGCAATAGAAGAAGCATTTATGAAGGAAAAAATTTCTTATAGACTGCTTAGCGGTATGCGTTTTTATGAGAGATTAGAAATAAAAGATTTAATCTCGTATCTTAGACTTATCTTAAATCCAAATGATGATTTGTCGTTTAAACGTATTATCAATCGCCCTAAAAGATCCATAGGAGAAAAAGCTCTAAAAAATTTAGAAGAATACGCAAAAAAACGTCAAATTTCACTTTTTGATGCCCTATGCGAAAGCGATGGTGGTATAGGAATTTTAACAACAAAAAAAGCACAAAATGAAGCAAATATTTTTATACAAAATATTCACACTCTAAAAAGCTACGATAATGCAAAAAAAGTTTTTGATAATATAGAAGAATTATTTAAAATCAAAGATTATTTTTCAGAGCAAGATGATGGAGATGAAAGAATCAGAAATCTTGATGAGTTTTATGCTAATCTAAGAGAAAAACTCAAAGAAGATCCCGAAGCTTCTTTAGAAGATCTACTTGGTGAAATTTCTTTATTAAGCGATCAAGATAATTTAGATGAAGAATGTGTTTGCTTGATGAGTATTCATGCTAGCAAAGGTTTGGAATTTGATTATGTTTTTATAATAGGCTTTGATGAAGGATTTTTTCCTTTAAATAGCGAAGAAAATCTTGAAGAAGAACGCCGTCTTGCTTATGTTGCTATCACTCGTGCCAAGAAATTTCTCACAATAAGTGTTGCAAATTCTCGTTTTTATCATGGTTCAAGAGCAAACATCATTCCTAGTCGCTTCTTGGAAGAAAGTAAATTAATCAATGAAAAATCAAAAAATCAAAATATACAAAAAACTAGTTTTTGCAAAGGAGATCTAGTTAAACATAAAATTTTTGGCATTGGTAGGGTTGTTGAAGTTAGTAAAAGTGGAAAAGAAGAAAAGCTTAATATTAATTTTGGTGGTATAATGCGTGTAATCATGGCAAGCTTTGTGGAAAAAGCAGTATGAACAAGATCTTTGCAGCCTTTAAACCAAGGGGTTTAAGTTCTAATGCCTTTTTAAGTACTTTAAAGAAAAAATATAAAAATAAAAAAGCAGGATATTCTGGCACTCTTGATCCTTTCGCCAAAGGGGTTTTAATCGTTGCATTTGGACAATACACAAAACTTTTCCGTTTTTTAAAAAAAACTCCAAAAACCTACAAAGCTACTTTATGGCTTGGAGTTTACTCCTTAAGTCTTGATGATCAAAATATAAAAGAAATTCAAAATATAAAAGAATTTAATCTTGCAATCTTAAAACAAATCATTGATCAAATGCAAGGAATTATCTCCTATACACCACCGCAATTTAGCGCCAAAAGAATCAATGGAACTCGCGCCTATGAACTTGCAAAAAAAGGTATAGAAGCAAATTTAAAACCTTGTCAAATGGAAGTATTTGATTGCAAGATTTTAAGCTATAATCATCCTTTTTTAAATATCGAAATCACAGTCAGTGAAGGTGCTTATATAAGATCTTATTGTGAGCTTTTTGCTAGAAAACTAGGTATTAATGCGACTTTAAGCTCTTTAGAGCGTATTAAAGAAGGTAAGTTTATTTATAATGATGAAAAAAGCTTAAATGTGTTAAAATATATCGATTTAAAACCAAATTTTATTAAAGATTTAGACAAACTTGAAAATGGTACTAAAATTTCCATTGAAGAATTAACATTTCACGATGAAGGAGATTATTATATTGAAACAGAAAAATATTTTAGCATAATTAATATTAAAGAAAATACAGTAAAATATCTTCTAAATAAGGTTGAAAAATGTTAATATTATCAAGAAAAGAAAATGAAAGTATAATTATCGGAGAAGGTATAGAAATCAAAGTCGTTCAAACAGGGAAAGGATATGCCAAAATAGGCATAGAAGCTCCAAAATCTCTTATGATACTAAGAAAAGAACTTGTTCAACAAGTAAAGGATGAAAATTTGCATTCTGTTGTTCAGAATGATATTAAACTTGATGACTTAAGCAAAAAACTAATCAAATGAAAGCTTACGCTAAAGCAAATATTTTTTTAAAACTTACCGGTTTTGACTCAAGAAAATATCATCTTTTAGAATCACGATTCATACTTTTAAAAGATGTTTTTGATGAGCTTGAGCTTGTTGATAAAGAATCAGATTCTAAAAAAGAATTTGAAATCATTAGTAATTTTAAATGCGAAAATAATATTATTCAAAAGGCTTATTTGCTGCTTTCTAAAAGATATAATAACGAATTAAAAGAATTATTTAGCAAAAAAAGCCTAAAACTCACAAAAAATATCCCAGTATGTGCTGGGCTTGGTGGTGGAAGTAGCGATTGTGCGAGTTTTTTACTACTAATAAATGAAACCCTAAATTTAAAATTAAGCTTGCAAGAACTTATAAATTTAAGCATACAACTAGGAAGTGATATTGCCTTTTTTTTAAGCGGATTTCACTCTGCTAATGTAAGTGGCTGTGGTGAAACTATAGAAGAATTTGAAGATGACGTACCTAATTTAAAATGGACTTTTCCACAAATATCTTGCCAAACTAAAGCTGTTTATGATGAATTTGATAAAAAAATGTTTGACTTTCAAAAAAACAATAATCAAGCGCAAATCTACAAAAAACTCAGCACAAAAGAGTTGTTACAAAACTTTAAAAACAAAGAATTAAATGATTTATTTACTCCTTGTGTAACTTTATATCCTAAAATGAAGTCTTACTTACAAGAAGATTTCTTTCTAAGCGGTAGTGGTAGTAGCGTTTTTAAGGTTGATCGATGAAAATTATTGCGAGAAATAAAAAAGCTTTATTTGATTATAGCATCATAGAACGCTTTGAAGCCGGAATTGTCCTTAAAGGAAGTGAAGTTGTAGCCTTAAGAGCAGGAAGAGCAAATCTTAAAGACTCTTTTGTTCGCATTATAAAAGGAGAGATTTTTTTACTGAATTCTCATATTTCATTGCTTCATACTACACATTCTTTCTATAAACACGAAGAAAGAGACGCTAGAAAGCTTTTAATGCATAGAAAGCAAATTGATAAATTATTAGGTAAAGTAAGTATAGAAGGATATACTATCGTTGCATTAGATCTTTATTTTAACACAAAAAATAAAGTAAAAGCTACCCTTGCTTTAGCTAAAGGGAAAAATTTGCACGACAAGCGTGAAACTTTAAAGAAAAAGCAAGCCGATTTAGAAGCTAGAGCTGCTATGAAAAATTATAAATAAAGGAAATTAAATGAAAAAAATTTTAGCCCTATTTTTAATAAGTTTAGCATTTTTTCTTAATGCTTGCTCCAAAGAAGAAGAAATTCAAAATGATTTTATGTTTGAAGAATATCACAAAGGAGATAAAATAGTCTTAAATAGTGTAAATGGTGGAAGCAAAACTTTAATAAGAACAGATAAAGGTTTTGTGGTAGAAGGAGAGGAAGGAAAAGTTCTAATGTTTGATTTTTTTGGCACTTTTTGCACCCCATGCAAAGAAGAAGCTTTAGATCTTAGCAAACTTTGGAAAAATAATTCTAGCAAATTTATCATTATAGGACTTACACATTTTGAAGATGTTAGCGATGAAACAGTTAAAAAATTCGCGGATGATTATGGTGCTTACTATTTTCTAAGCAATGGCAGCTCTAACGATCGTATTATTGCTCAAATTTTAAAAGATATAGACTATCAAAATATGGAGCAACTTCCTTTTAAGGTTGTTTTAAAAAATGGAATTTATCAAAAAATAAGCGATTACTGGAATAATAATGCCTCAACAAATTTTTATCTTGGTAAAATTCCAACAGAACTCATGCAAGAAGATTTAAATAAAATCTACAAAGGAAAATAATGCCAAAAACCCAAACTCTAGAGCAAACAAAACTTAGTGAACCAAAAATGTATAAAGTTATACTCTTAAATGACGATATAACAACCATGGATTTTGTTATAGAAATTTTGATGAATATTTTTCATCAAAACCTTGAAAAAGCAAGTCAAACAATGTTAGAAATTCATCACAATGGTTCTGGAATTTGTGGCATTTACACCCAAGAAATAGCTCTTTCAAAACAAAAAAAAGTTATAGATGCGGCTAAACTTGCTAATTTTCCGCTACAAGCAAAGGTAGAAGAAGAATGAAATACCAAGAAAATTTACAAAAATATCTTGATAATGCCAAAAATCTAAGCTTAATAAACCACCATGAATTTGTTACCTGTGAGCATGTACTGTTTACATTACTAAAACTAAGCACTGATTTTAAAGATATATTTGAAGAATTTTCAGATGGAGATCTTGAACTTCTAGAAACTGAATTAAAAAATTACATTTCTCAAAACAATCAAGTTATTAAACAAGAAATAGAACCTACAATATCTGTTGTTTTAGATGAAATCTTACTTGCGTCTAGAAACAAAAATAATGAAATAAAAATTATAGATTTTTTAGAAAAGCTAATACAAGATTCAAGAAACTATTCTAGTTATCTTTTAAAAAAACACAATATCAATCTTAACAAAATTCAAGAACTTCAAAATCATGAAAATATACAAAATTTAAGCAACCACACAAGTGATTTAACACTTTTAGCTCAAAATGGCAAGATTGATCCTTTAATAGGAAGAAAATTTGAACTTGAAAGAATGATGCAAATTCTTTCACGTCGCAAGAAAAATAATCCTATTTTAGTGGGAGAAGCGGGAGTTGGCAAAACGGCCATTGTAGAAGGATTAGCATTGGCTATTGCGGAAAAAAAGGTGCCTAAAAACTTACAAAATGCAAAAATTTTTAGTCTTGATATGGCTAGTATACTTGCGGGAACAAAATACCGTGGAGATTTTGAGAAACGAATTAAAGAAATTTTAAATGAACTTGAGAAAATACCAAATGCTATTTTATTTATTGATGAAATTCACACTATAGTAGGAGCTGGAAGCACAGGAGAATCCCATACTGATTTTTCCAATCTTTTAAAACCGGCTCTAAGTAATGGAACTTTAAAATGCATAGGTGCAACAACTTTTATGGAATATAAAAATACTTTTGATAAAAATAAACCTCTAAGTCGCCGTTTTGCTAAAATAAATGTAGATGAACCAAGCCAAGAAGAAAGCTTGCAAATTCTTAAAGGATTAAAAAACAAATATGAAGAATTTCATCATATAAAATTAAACGATGAAATTCTTCAATATGCTGTAATTTGGGGTAAAAAATTTTTTAATGATAAATTTTTACCTGATTGCGCTATAGATCTGATCGATGAACTTGGCGCTTCTTTTGCTTTAAATCCAAAAGCTAAAAAAAATGCCAATTTAAAAGATTTAGAAAATGTTTTAGCAAAAATGACCCACCATCACAAAATGTTTGAATTCGATCAAAATAAAGCTTTAATGAATTTAAAAACAAATTTAAAAGCGAAAATTTTTGGCCAAGATGAAGTTATAGATAGCCTTGTTTCATCACTTAAGCAAAGTTTCGCAGGATTTAAAAATTCCAATACACCACGCGGAGTGTTTTTGTTTACTGGATCAAGTGGAGTTGGAAAAACAGAACTTTGCAAAGCTTTAGCTGAATTTTTAGGTTTAAATTTAGAACGCTTTGATATGAGTGAATATGCAGAAAAACATGCCATAAGTAAACTAATAGGATCTCCAGCTGGATATATAGGTTTTGAAGAGGGTGGACTTTTAAGCAATGCTATTCGCAAAAATCCTTTCAGTCTTGTTCTTTTTGACGAAATAGAAAAGGCTCATCCTGATTTAAGCAATACCTTTTTACAGATTTTTGACAATGCTAAACTCACTGACAATAGCGGTCTTAAAGTAGATTTTAAAAATACAATCATTATTATGACATCTAATCTAGGACTTAAAGAAAGCAATGAGCTTGGTTTTTTAAGTAAAAATAAAGAAAAAAGTAATCGTGCTATCAAAGACTTTTTTGCTCCAGAATTTATTAATCGTATTGATAAAATTTTACATTTTAATGATTTAAATGATGCTATACTTGTTAAAATTATCGAAAAAGAACTTGACGAAATTTCTAAAAATTTAAATAATATAAAATTATCAGTGGATGATAAAACTAAAATTTATTTAGCTAAAAAAGCCTATAATAAAGAATTTGGAGTAAGGCTTTTAAAACGCATAATTTCTGAGGAGATAGGAGAAAAAATCAGTGATGAAATTTTATTTGGTAAGCTTAAAAAAGGCGGTATAGCTAAAATCAAACTTGGTAAAAATGGAAAGCTCGAATTTATATTCTAAATTACTCAATGCACCTAAAAATGCTCCTGTATTTTTAGGTCAAAATTTAGAAGCTGATTTTATTGTAAAAGCTTATACTTTTGGTCTATTCCCATGGACAAGCAAACCTGTAACTTGGTGGTGTCCAGATCCTAGATGCGTTTTAATTCCAAATCAAATTCACATCCAAAAAAATATGAAAAAATTTATTAATCTCTATCAAATTAAACTTGATTATGATTTTTTAAAATTAATTACATTATGTCGCGATACACGCTCTCAAAGTTGGATAGATGATGAATTTATTACCACTTATTATAAGTTATTTACCCAAGGCTATGCGCATAGCCTTGAACTTTATGAAAATAATGAACTTATAGGTGGAATTTATGGTTTAATTTTAGGCAAGGTTTTCTTTGGTGAAAGCATGGTAAGCATTAAAAAAAATGCATCTAAAGTTGCCATGATTAAACTTTGTGATTTATTAAAACCTTATGATTTTATCATAGATTGTCAAGTTTATAATCAACATTTAGAATTTATGGGTGCTCATAATATTTCTAGGAAAGAATTTTTAAATATTTTAAAAGAAAAATGCAATCAAGAAAGTGGTTTTAAAAATTTTAAAGATTTAATTACTTAAAAAATAAGCGTGAAAATCACTCTTATGACATTGCTTTAGCAACTTCAGCAGAGCTTTCACGAATTTTCTCCATACATTCTCTTGCTTCTTTTGCAAGTTCAACACTTTGATTAACATCCTCTAAACTGCTTTTAATACTCTCAACCACTTGCAATGTAACATTGCGAATAAAATTAATCGTAGCGGTAATTTCATTAACTGAATATCCTGTTCTTTCAGCTAAATTTCTTACTTCATCAGCAACAACAGCAAAACCTCTACCATGTTCACCAGCACGTGAATATTCTGAACATTTGAAACAGTGCTTTCAATTACACGATCTCCATCTTGAGTAAGATTATCATTTTTCTCTGCAAGTTCGCTTATGAGGCGAAGTTTTTCTTGATCTTTTTTAACTTACTCACTTATATCTGTAGCAAATTTAATAATCTTGTAAATTTTTCCATCATCATTTTTAACCGGATTATAACTTACTTCGAGGTATACTTTTTTTATTATTTCTTCCGTATCTTATATATTTACCTGATTGAAATTTACCTTCTCTTAAATCTTCCCAAAAATCACTATATGCTGAAGAATTAACAACTTCAGGCAAACAAAACATACTATAATGCTTACCCTTGATCTCTGAAAGGGAGTATTTCATAGTTGTTAAAAATTTTGATTTGCCTCTAAAATAACGCCATCAGTGATAAATTCAATTACCACCATAGTATTCCCAATAGATCTTAAAATATCTCCTAAACCATTATACTTTTTTCAAGTTATTCAATTATTTCAGTATTATTTTTCTTAGCACCAAATATAAAACTCACCTTTTTAATAATAAATTATTTTAAAATTATATCATATTTATAAATTATATTAATTTATAAGTTAAATATATCCTTTAAACCTACAATAATCATCTTAAACCCCATAGCAGCAATGAATACTTGTGCTATACGAGAAAAAACATGTAAAATTAATTTTCCAACAATCTTTTCTATGGTAGCTGCAAAATGAAAAAGTATAAACATAAAAATAAAAGCTATCATTACTCCGCCAAGAGCAACATCAAGCCCACCATCTTCGGCTATAACGATAACACTAGCTAAAGTTCCAGGCCCAACAAGCATAGGAAATGCCATAGGTATTAAACTCTGTCTCAAAATTTCCTTATCATCCATATTCTGATAAGAACTAAAATCCTTAGTTGCAATTTTTGTTGAAAAAAGTAAATTTTTAATAGCCATTATAATAAGAACCAAACCACCAGAAACCCTTAAATCATCTAATGAAACTCTAAAAATATAGTTCATAAATAAAGGTCCTGATAATAAAAATACCAAAACTATAGTAAAAGCTGTATAGAGAATAGTTCTAAAAAGTTTTTTTCGAAGCATTAAAGGCAATCCATCACTCATAGCCAAAAATTGAGTTAAATTGCCAAAAGGATTTAATATGGCAAGTAAAGTAATTGCAGCAAAAAACATCAAATAAAGCTCAGAACCCATACTAGAAAACACTATCATCCTTAGTTTTTACAAATTCCAAAGAAATAGAATTTACACAATGTCTTACATTTTTAGCAGAAAATCCTTCTCCTTCAAAAACATGACCTAAATGTCCATTGCAGTTTGCACATACAATCTCGGTTCTAATCCCATCTTTATCAGGAATTCTTTTAATAGCCCCTTTTATTTCATCATCAAAGCTAGGCCATCCACAACCTGATTTAAATTTATCTTCGGATTTATAAAGCGAAGCTCCACATTGCTTGCATTGATAGATTCCTTTTTCATAAAAATCATTATATTTTCCACTAAAAGGAGCTTCTGTTTCTTTATTTAAAATTACTTTTTTTTCTTCTTCATTTAATTCTTTCATGATCTACCCTTGTAAAATAATTTTTATATTATATAATTAAAATTTCAATTTTAAATGATAAATTTTTATAATTTTCAAGAAAGTTTTAAATGCAAAAAGAATTTTTTCAAGAACTTCAAAATATTTTATATGAAAAAAATACAACTATAAAATTTCACTCTTTTCAAAATTTTTATGAAAACTTTAAAAGCCACAAATTTATTTTTAATCACGAGCATCAAAGTATTTTCAAAAAAAATATATCGCAACAAATTACCCTACTTCATCCTACGCGCATAAGAAGACCTAAATTTGTCAATTCAACTCATGCGCTTGCTAAAATAATTCATTCAGTCGCTCATATAGAATTTAATGCAATTAACCTAGCTTTAGATGCAAGTTATCGCTTTAAAAATCTACCTTTGCAATTTTATTATGATTGGCTGGAGGTGGCAGATGAGGAAATTAAACATTTCAAACTTTTAAATTCAGCACTTGAAGAACTTGGTTACAAATATGGAGATTTTCCAGTGCATGATAATTTAGAATCTGCTCTAGAAGCTACAAAAGACTCTTTAAGCTTTAGAATGGGAGTAGTTCATAGAGGTTTAGAAGCTAAAGGGCTTGATGCCAACCCCTTTGTTGTTCAAAAACTTCAAAGTTCCAATCATTCCATTAAAAATCTTTTAATGGAATATCTTGAAATTATACTTAATGATGAAATAAAACACGTTAAAAAAGGAGATACTTGGTGGAAATTTTCAAATCAAAATAAGTATGATTTTATTGAACTTTGCAAAACGTTTAAACAATTCTCTCTTGCAGGAAAAAAACTTAACATTCAAGCAAGAATCAAAGCTGGCTTCACTCAAGAAGAATGCAAAGTCATTGAAAAATTTTACTCTTGATTTCTTATCTTAAATTTTGAAACGATAATGGTATATAAAACCCGAATAATTCCATAAAGTACATACAAGCTTGCTAAAATTACTAAACTTTCAAGAGGGTAAAGATATAAAAATGAAAATATTATAATTAAAATAATCAAAACTTTTAAAACACTAGAACGATTAAAATCAAGCTTTTTAAAGCTAGGATAGCGTATATTACTTACCATTAAAAGCCCTAAAATTGCTTGAAGTACCAAAAAAACTACACCATAAGGCTTTAAAAAATCATAACTGATAAACGCATAAGTCCATATAGCACTCACAACTGCTGCAGTAGGTATAGGAAGACCTATAAAAACAGAAGGTTCATAAGTACCTGTAGTAACATTAAATCTCGCCAAACGAATAGCTCCAAAAACCACAAAAAAAGCCGTAATCAAAGATCCAAGTTTTCCAAAATCATAACCTATAGCCATATAAAAAAGAACCGCTGGAGCAACTCCAAAAGCTACTAGATCAGCTAAAGAATCAAATTCAACTCCAAATTTTGAAGTAGAATTTGTAAGTCTTGCAACACGACCGTCAAGCCCATCGCAAATCAAAGATAAAATAATATAAATCAAAGCTGTATAATAATTTCCGTGTATTGAAGCTATAATAGAAATAACCCCTAAAAAAGCTGAAGCAGCTGTAAAAAGATTGGGTAAAATATAAATTAATTGCGGTCTGTTATTCATTATTTTTCCTTACGCAAAATAGCCTAGCAATGAACCTGCTTTAATTTCATCATTTAAGCCTATATGAATTCTAGTATCTTTTGGTAAAAGTAAACTTATAGATCCATTGATTAAAAAACCCATTCTATCTCCTGCTTTCAAATCATGAGAAATATTATCGAGCTTTAATTTTCTATCAAAAGAACCTGCATAGATTCGCAAGGCTATCATTTTATTCTCTTTAACTTTTGCTAAAATAAAGACTCTTTCATTCATCATTTTTGCAGATTTTAGTTCACTGCACAAAAAAAGCCCATGTCGTAAACGAATATCTATTATAGACATTGCAAAAGGTGCATTAAAATTCCCAGCATCATAAAGAGCATTTTTAATAGTAATTTCAACACATTCACCCAAATTTTTATGATGAATATTTTCTATTTTAGCAACCCTACCATCTATAGGTGCAAAAATAGCTTTTTCATCACTACAAACAAGTTCTCTTTTGGGCATTCTAAAAAGAAAAATACAAATTACAATTAATGCTAATAACAAGATGGAAAAAGAATAAAAAATCCACACAAAAATAAAAATCAAGCTTAAAATAATAAGACTTAAATATCCATCTTTTGCAATAAAATCTTTCATTCTTCTACTTTAACTTCAATTTTAGACTCTTCAAGATCTTGCAAACGAGTTGGTAGATTATTTTGATCCTCAAACTCTTTAATAATCTCACGCACTTTAGCACCTTCAATAGTTTCTTCTTCATAAAGGGCTGTAACCATAGTCTCAATCGCTCCCTTATAAGTATTTAAAGTATCTTTAACATCTTTATAGCGTTCATCTAAGGTTTTCTTTACATAATCATCCAAAGACTCTGCCATCTTTTCAGAATAATCTTTTATAGTTTGCCCACCACTTAAGAAAGCATTTCTTTGTTTTTCAAGCACCATAAGTCCTGCAATTTCACTCATACCATACATAGAAATCATAGCTTTTATGATATCGGTTGCTCTTTCTAAATCATTACTTGCACCCGTTGAAATTTCACCTATAAACACTTCTTCAGCCGCACGACCACCCAAAAGTACATCTACTTCAGCGATAAGTTCATGTTTTTGCATTAAAAATTTATTTTCCTCAGGAGTATTTAAAGTATAACCTAAAGCCGCAAGACCACGCGGAATCACAGAAACTTTACTTACACGTTTTGCGCCTTTGGTAGTTTCAGCAATCAAGGCATGACCGCATTCATGATAAGTAACAATTTTCTTTTCTTTTTCATTAATACGACGTGATTTCTTCTCAAGTCCTGCTATAGCTCTTTCAACAGCTTCAACTAAATCATTTTGTTCTACATATTTTTTAGAATCCCTACCTGCTAAAAGTGCTGCTTCATTAATAATATTTGCAAGATCAGCTCCTGCAAGCCCTGCGGTTAAGCGTGCTATATCTTCGACTTTAACTTTTGGGGAGATTTTGACATCTTTCATGTGCACTTTTAAAATATCACACCTACCTTTAAAATCAGGTTTATCAACTAAAACTTGTCTATCAAACCTTCCTGGTCTTAAAAGCGCTGCATCTAAAACTTCTGGGCGATTTGTTGCTGCTAAAACAATAACTGGGGAACTTTCTGTCCCAAAACCATCCATTTCAGCCAAAAGCTGATTTAAAGTTTGTTCTCTTTCATCGTTTCCACCCATCATGCCACTTGCTGCACGACTTTTACCAATAGCATCTATTTCATCTATAAAAACAATAGCAGGAGCTTCTTTTTTTGCATTTTCAAACAAATCTCTCACACGAGAAGCACCTACACCCACAAACATTTCTATAAAAGATGAACCTGAAACACTAAAAAACGGTACATCAGCTTCACCTGCAACTGCTTTTGCAAGCAAAGTTTTTCCTGTACCTGGAGGACCGACAAGTAAAAGTCCTTTTGGAATTTTCGCCCCCAATTTAATATATCTTTCAGGATACTTTAAAAAATCCACAATTTCTTTTACTTCTTCTTTGGCTTCTTCAACACCAGCTACATCACTAAATTTTACTTTAGGTTTTTCTGAATTTACAAGCTTCTTAGAACTTCCTATGCCCAATATAGAACTCCCCATATTTTTTTGCATACGACTTGCCAAAAACATCCAAATACCAAAGAAAATAAACACTGGCAAAACCCATGAAAAAAGTATATCCGTAAACCAATTTGTTTCAGAATACGCACCATAAGCAATATTTTTACTATCTAGTAAACTCACAAGCTCAGGATCATTAACTTTTTTTGCTATATAAACAGTATTGTGAGAGCTTGAAATCGCTTTGATTGTTGTTTGTCCTATGCTAACTTGATTGATTTGCCCACTTTCAATAAGCTTTTTTAACTCAGAATAAGGGACATTTTTATTTACTTCATTGCCATTCAATGCTCCGCCAAAAGAACCATTGCCATCAAAAAATCCCTTAAAAATAATTATCATTACAATTGCAAAAATCGCAAAAATAAAAATGGGATTTTTGTTAAAAAAATTATTACCCTGCGGATTACCTTTATTATTTGGGGTATTATTATTCATTACTTATCCTTTTTATTATTTTTATATACAAAACTACACCACTCATTGATTTGCATTTTATCAATAAGTTCTAGATCTTGAAATTTTTCTTTAATTCTTGTTGAATATTTATCTAAAATTCCTGACAAAATAAGTATAGCATTATCTTCTAAATGGTTTTTAATATCTTTTTCCAAAATTAAAATCACATCTGCAATGATATTTGCAACAATTAGATTATATAAACCATTTGCTTTATCTATAGATCCACACCAAGCCTTGTGAAAATCGACACCATTTAATCTTGCATTTTCCAAAGAACTATCAATAGCCAACTCATCAGTGTCGCAAATTTCAACATTGCAGCCAAACTTTGCCATGATAATACCCAAAATTCCACTACCGCAACCAAGATCTAAGGCTCTTAATTTACTTTTAGAAAATTTTTGTAAAAATTTTACACAAGAATATGTGCTTTCGTGATGTCCTGAGCCAAAGGCTAAGGCTGGATTAATCTTTATATTTATACAATTCTTTTTTTCTTCTTGCCAAGTGGTATGGATGTAAACATTATCCACTAAAATAGGTTTTATACCTTTTTTATATTCTTGTATCCAGTCCTTGTTTTCTTTCTCTACAAGACTTAAATTAGAAATAATTTTATGATTTAAATTAAAAGTAGTTGTAAGTTTTTGAGCAAGTATTTCAAGTGCCCATGAAAGCTCTTCTAAACTCTCATGGGATCTAATGTAAACACCATTATCTTTCTCTTCTATGGCTTCTATACCTAAATCAAAAGCAAAATCAAGAAATAAATTTTTATACTGTTCTTCTACGATAAAGAACAATTCGTAATATTTTTTTTGCATTTAGAATTTTAAAAATCAGCCTTTACTCAGCTCCACCTTCTCCACTTCCTGTTCCTAAAACATCTTCAAGTTTTTCCTTTAAAACTTGTGGAGTAAAAGGTTTTACAATATAGTTATTTACGCCAGCTTTTAAAGCAGTAATCACTTCAGCTTTTCCGCCCTCAGTTGTAACCATGATAATAGGCATATCTTCATATTTTTTCTCTGCTCTTACTTTTTTTACCAACTCCAAGCCATTCATTTCTGGCATATTCCAATCTGTAATTAAAACTTTTACATCTTCATTTTTAGTTAATAAATCCCAAGCTTCAATGCCATGCTCGGCTTCTAAAACATCATCGTGTCCAAGTCTTGTTAGGGTATTTTTAATAATCCTTCTCATAGTAGAACTGTCATCAACAACTAACAATTTCACAATTTCGTCCTTTCAAAGTTTTTATAGTTTTATTTTACCCTTTTTAGCCTTATTAATCAAGCCAAAAAATTCTAAAAAATGGCATTATATCATCTTTTACTTAAATTTTTACTCAAATATTATTATTTTTATACTTAACCGTAAATAAATATACACTTAAACCCAAAAGAAGTAAGCTCACTCCACCGATAAGATAAATCGCATAAATCATCTGAGAAAGATCACCAATAGCAAGTTTAAATACCAACATCAAAGCTTCTATAGCTAAAGCAATGATAATAGATCCCAAAAATCTAACCATGGTTTTTTGAATTCCACCTTCTTCTTTTTTTGTCCTTCCTAATACTTCTTGTTCGATTAAAGTTTTTGCCAAATCAAAAATAGCTAAAGCTAAAGTTATAGCAATAGTGCTTTCAAACATATGTTCTATACCTATAGCTTGATTATCAAAAAGACTAAAAAAACCTTTTTGAAATAAAAAACAAGTAATCACAAATAAAACCAGTGCGAAACAAAAATATACTAAACGACTAAACTGAGTAAAAACAAACTCAAATTTTCCTGCTTGAATAATCTTTAAAATATCTTCAAGTTTTATATCAATACAAACAACAAAAAGCAAGTTATTTTTATCATCGTAAATTGGCATAGAAGCTGTCACGCAAAGTTCGTTGTTTAAAACCGAAGGATAAGGATCACTCAAAACACATCGTCTTAATTTTATAGCTCTATAAAAATAAGAACGAGTACTTCTATCCTCACCCTGCCCTATTTCATGAGCCTTATTTAAGGAAATCGCATTTTCTATTTGCATACCTGAAATATCTAAGATATACAAAGCATCAAAAACAACAACTTCATGAGCTATTTTATCCAAAGCTGTTTTAATAGTTTCTAGATGAATGTCAGGAAGTTTATTAGGCAAATTTCTTGTTAAAATATAACTCATATAAGCTCTAGCACGATAGCGATTATCTTCAAATCTTTGTATATCTTTTATATACATTATACACCTTCTTTATTGTGTTTAAATTCAGGCACAATCTTCAACAAAGCCTCTGAAATATCTTCACATATTTGTAAATTTTCTATCTCTTTATTAAGCCAATCAAGATCAACCTTCTCATTCTTTGCTACAAAAATACTCTCATATTGCGTTTTAGCATCATTTTCATCAATCAAAAGCTCTTCATAAAGCTTCTCACCTTTTCTTAAGCCTGTGATTTTAATTTCTAAATCATTGCGATTAGAAAGTAAAAGCATTTTTTTAGCTAAATCTATGATTTTGACAGGCTTACCCATATCCAAAACAAAAAGTTCTCCCCCTTTTGCGATAGCTCCAGCTTGCAAAACAAGTTGCACTGCCTCAGCCACAAGCATAAAATAACGCACTATATCAGGGTGTGTTAAAGTTAAAGGCTCATTATTTGCAATTTGTGCTTTAAATTTTGGTATCACGCTACCACTAGAACCTAAAACATTACCAAAACGCACACAAGCAACTTCAAAATTTTCATCACTCATGCTTAAAGTATAAAGCTCACAAACTCTCTTAGTACAACCCATAATATTTGTTGGTCGCACTGCCTTATCTGTACTTATCATAACAAATTTTGCTACTTTATTTTCTTTAGCACTATCGCACAAAATTTTAGTTCCTAAAATATTATTAATTACCGCTGAATGTGGATTTTGTTCACAAAGAGGCACATGTTTATAGGCAGCTGCATGTAAAATAAGCTCAGGTTTATAAGTTTTTAATACCTCATCTAGACTTTGCTTATCTAAAATACTCAGCAAAATAGGAGTAATTTTTTCTTTATATAAATGTAAATCATCATTAATCTTATAAAGATTATACTCGCTATGATCAACCATAATAAGATGCTTAGCACCAAATTTAATACATTGCTTACAAAGTTCACTGCCTATAGTTCCACCTGCCCCACTTACCAAAACTACCTTGTCTTTTAAAAAAGCTACCACGGCACTATCATCTAAATCTTTTGGTTTTCTAGCAAGCAAGTCTTCTATACTGATATCTCTTGCCTCATTTCTTGTAAAAGAAAATATTTTTACATCGCAAATACCATAAGTTACAAGTTCTTCAAAAAGTTTTTTAAGCTCTTCTTGTTCAAGCCTTAAAGCAATAATGGCAGTTTTTACCCCTTGTTCTACATAAGATTTTATTTTTTCTTTTTCTTCTACAATAAATTTATCACAATAAGTCCCTATAAGCTCTTTTCTCGCATCAACTACACCCACAGGAAAAAGCCCTAAAGAACCTTCTTTTGCACCTTTTAACAAATGTAAAGCCTTAGAAGTTGCCCCTACTACAATACAAGGAGTTTCTTCTTCTTTCATTTTAGAAGGTTTAAAATCCACAAGCATTCTTTTACTAATTCTTAAAGTACCTATAAACATATAAGAAAGAACAAAATCTATCACAATAGCACTTCTTGGAAAAGGATTAAAAAAATCACTAAAAAAATAAAAAATAAGAAAAAAACAAAACTCAGCTAAAAGCAAAGCAATAAAAATTTTTCTTGCTTCATTGAGAGAAAAAAATCTCCAAGCTACTTTATAAATTCTAAAAACAAACAAAAATGAAAGCTTTAAAATAAGCAAAATAATAGCAGAAACCATCATACCATGATAAAAAATACTCGGAATATCTCCACTAAATCTCAAAGAAAAAGCCAGATAAACGCTAAGTAAAATTAAAACAATATCCGAAGTTAAAAAAAATGCTAATCTTTTGCTTTTATAAAAAATCATTTTAAGCCTTTATGCTCCTTAAGATCAGTTTTGAAATTTCATAAACATCATCTTTACTCATCGCCGTGCCACTTGGCAAACAAATTCCTTTTTGGAAAAATAACTCACTATTGCCATTAAGATAAGCCTTAGCTCCTTTAAATACTTCTTGAGTGTGCATAGCTTTCCATAATGGTCTTGTTTCTATTTGTTCATTTTTCAAATCTTCTATGAGTTTTGAAATTTTTGGATGCAAAGTAATATTTTTTTGACTGATATTTATATCTTTTTGACAAGCATTAAGTTCATTTTTATCAAAATCAATCAAAGCCGTACTTAACCAGCGATTACTTCTTGAATTTTCTAACTCATCTAAAAAGCTAAAATACTCTCCTAAAAATTCTTTATACCACTCATAAATTTCTCTTTTTTTAAGCACTCTTTGTTCTAAAACCTCCATTTGTGCTACGCCAATGGCTCCTAAAACATTGCTCAAACGGTAATTATAACCATAATCTAAATGCTCATAATGCAAACAATTTTCCCTTGCTTGAGTACTATAAAATCTTGCTTTTTCGATTTTTTCTTTATTTTTTCCTATAAGCATACCTCCACCTGAAGTAGTGATGATTTTATTACCATTATAAGAATAAACCCCAAATTCTCCAAAAGTTCCCAAAGCTTTATCCTTATAAAAACTTCCTAAAGCTTCAGCAGCATCTTCGATTAAAACAATTTCATTTTCTTTACAAATTTTAACAATCTCATCCATTTTTGCAGCATTGCCATAAAGATGAGTTAAAATCAATACTTTAGGCTTTTTTTCACATTCTTTAATAGCAAGCTTTAACAAATCCACATCGATATTATAAGTTTCATCACAGTCTATAAATACAGGTTTTGCTTTAAGATAACAAATAGGTGCTACTGAAGCGATAAAAGTAAAAGAAGAAGCCAAAACAATATCACCTTGCTTTACTCCTGCTACCCTTAAAGCTAAATGCAAAGCTGCTGTGGCCGAATTTAAAGCTAAGGCATTTTCACTTTTGCTATAATCTTTTACACTTTGTTCAAAGCGATTTACAAATTCACCCAAAGGTGCTATATAATTGCTTTTGAAAACTTCTTCTATGTATTTTAATTCATTACCGCTCATATGCGGAGGAGAAAGAAAAAATCTCATGTTTTAGCCTTTGTATAAAACAAAATTTTATAAAAATTAAATTATATTTTATCCAAAAAAATTTACAAAGAATCAAATAAAAATATTTTTATAATTTTTTCATGTTTTTCTTTTTGCAGGTACTCCCACAAAAATACCTTTTTCATCTTGACTTTTAGCCAAAGTTGCTCCACCTCCTAAAATACTATCATTAGCTAAACTTAAATTGGGTAAAACACAAGAATTAACTCCCAAAAAACAATTTTTACCGATTTTTACATTACCTGCACATTTAGCTCCCACGCTCACATGAGAAAATTCCCCCACCACACATTCATGCTCAATTACACTTGAAGTGTTTAAAATCACGCCTTTTTCTATTTTGGCTTTAGCGTTAACTACTACATAAGGCATGATTAAAATTCCTGCATTTTCTTCTATGCTTGCACTAGGACTTATAAGTGCGCTTTTATGGATAAGATTAACAATTTTAAAGCCATTTTCTGAAATTTTTTGATAAATCTTTTTTCGAATTTCATTATTTCCTATGGCTATAAAAATATCATATTTTGGCAAGGTGTTTTCAAACTTCATTCCTTTAAAATCATCTAAAAAAATACATTCTTTATAACCCATATTTTTAGCTACATCTTCACAAACAAGTCCATGACCACTAGCACCATAAATGTAAATTTTGTCAGTTCTTGCCATTAAATTTCTCCGTTGTAACATGCCCTTCTTTACTTACCCCGCTTCGTTTTAAAACCTTTAAAGCCGTTAAAAACATGATTTTTAAATCGAGTAAAAAAGAAACATTTTTTACATAATACACATCAAGTTCGAATTTTTTCTGCCAAGAAATTGCATTTCTACCATTTACCTGTGCCCATCCAGTTATACCTGGACGCACTTTATGACGTAATTTTTGCTCTTGATTATAAAGGGATAAATACTCTACTAAAAGAGGTCTTGGACCTACAAAACTCATATCTCCTTTTAAAACATTAAAGAGTTGCAAAAGCTCATCCAAGCTTAAACTTCTAACAATTTTTCCAAAAGCTTTTAAGCGAAGTTCATCGCTTAATAAATCACCCTTTTCATCTCTTTCATCGCTCATGGTTTTAAATTTATAAATTTTAAAAATTTTTTCATCTAATCCAGGGCGATTTTGGGTAAAAATCACACTGCCTTGAGTGAGTTTTAAAAGTAAAGCAGTGATTAAAATCACAGGAGAAAAAAGCACTAAAAGCACTAAAGCTAAAATAAAATCAAAAATTCTTTTAAAAACTTTTTCATACATTCTTAATTACCCTATCATAAAGTTTTAAATAACGCTGTGCGATATTATTTTCATCATATTGTAAAGCATCTTGAGCGGCATTTTTACCTAAATTTAGCCTTAATTTTTCATCTTCTAATAAAAGTGAAATTTTTTCGCTTAAATCCTTAACATCTTTTGTTTTCACCCAAAGCCCATCATAAGCATTAGAAATAGCCTCTACGCAACCTTCGCAGTCACTTACTACTATAGCCTTGCCACAAGCTTTTGCCTCCAAAACACTTACGGGAAAACCTTCTTTATAGCTTGGTAAAACAAAAATATCACAATTTTGCAAAAGATCTACAATATCACTTCTAGCACCCAAATAACGCACCACACCCGAATTTAAAAACTCCAAACTCGCACAAGAAGGATTTTCATCTCTTCCACCAACTAAAACAAAATTTGCTTTATCTTTTAGCATAGCAGCACTTTCATAAAATTCTTTTACACCTTTATGCCATAAAGCTCTTGCTATCATAAGTACAATTGGTTTTTTATCTATATTTAAATTTTTCCAAAAAAGAGCTTTTTTTTCTGTTTCTATATAAATAGGAAAAAATTTTTTTAAATTGATCCCTACGGATTTTATCACGCAAATTTTATTTTCCTTAAGTCCCAAATTCCTCATAAACTCAGCATTACTTTCATTGACAAAAATAAATTGGTGTGCAAATTTAAAACTTAATTTATAAAGATTATTGATTATGTAACGCACTAAATTTGCCTTAAAACCTTGATCTATATAAAAAGATCCCAAACCTTCTACTAAAGCAAAACGATAAGGAATTTTTGCCCATTTTGCTGCTAAAATTCCAAAAGTATTGCTTTTGTGTGCCGCACTTTGAATAAGATCAAGATTTAAATTTTTCAAAACCCTAGCAAGATAAAAAAAATTCTTTAAAACTACAAAAGGATTTAAACTAGATCTTGAAAGCTCGTAAACAATTACTTTTAAGCCAAGATCTCTAAGTTTTTGCGTGTATTCATCTTGCGGCACTATAACAAAAACTTCATCTTTCCTATCTTTTAATACTTTTATAATAGGCATTCTAAAATGATAAATACTTGCTCCTGAATGTGATAAAAATCCTATTCTCATTTTTAACCTTTAAATTTTAAGCTTAAAAACTTTAACATCTCTAGAATTAATTACTAAATCAAATAAATTTTTATCATAATTTCCTAAAAAAAACATTTGCACATAAGCACTATTAAACATAGTTTTATCCATTAAAATAAATTGTGCGTAAGGAATAGCACTATCCTTTAAATAAAAAATATAAAACTGGGCCTTATCATCGATTGGAGTGATTTTGTATTCACCTTGCTTAATAGAGTTAATCTCTACGATACTATTTACAGAAACCACATTATCACCTATTTTAAAACTTCTAAAATCATCGCTTAAAACCACTCCATTGCTAAGATAAATTTCTCCATTTTTAATATCAAGTGGATAAGCTGTACTAAAAGTAAAAGGTTTGTCCAAAACTCCTGTATCTAAATTGATAAAAGAAAAACTAGCCACTGTAGAAAAAATCAAAGACATCCTAGCAGGCATGTAAATATAAATATCACGAGTTTTTGGTGTATCAATTTTAAAATCAGGTTTTGATAATGAAGCTAGAAACAAATCCACATTGCTTTGATTATAATCTTTCATCATGGCTTGTAAAATATCTGTTTTTAAAATATCATTTTGCGGAGCATAAAAGCTTTTTTCTGTGTATTCTACGCTAAGTCTTGCCATATTAGCCGCAGCTTGCTCATCTTTACTTAAAACAAAAGAAGGAAAAAAATTATCCTTACCTAAATGCTTTCCACCATCTACTAAGGTTTTTACATCACTATAGTAACGCACAGGATAACCATAATCCCACCAAGTTACCACATAATCTTCTCGATTAGCTATGCTTTTTAATTGATTTAATAATGATGCTTCATTTTGAGAAAAAACAGTTGGGGCTTTATAATTATAAATATGAACAAGTACTGGAGCCAAGGTTAAAATGATTGCAAAAACAATAAAAACATTTGAAATCAATCGACTATATTTTTTAATCATTATAGCTTTAAACTCACCCAATAAAAAACCAAATCCTAAAGCCATTACAGGCACAGCATAGATAGTAAATCTAAGTCCTCCTTTTAAAGCTAAAAATCCAAGCACTAATATAGGTAAAGCTATAATCATACTTTTATGTTTTTTCAAAAGCCACACAAAACCAAACAAAGAAAACAAGAATACAATTTCACTACCACTAATTCTTCGCATAAATTCACTAAGATCTACATTTTCAACTTCTTGTATGGTTTGATTAACATTAAAATACATAAAACCTTGTGTTAAATTCACACTCTCATCACTTCTAAAAATATAAAATTTAAGCTGATAAAGTATAGGATCAACCCCACCACTTAAAATCAAAAACACTAAAGTTGCAATACCCAAAATTCCTATAATCATAAAATTTAAGCGTTTTTGCTCTAAGGCAAATAAAGCAAAAAGTATTACCACAATAGCACTTTGATAAAACCATGTTATATTTGAAAGAGTAAGAGAAGACAAAATCACAGCTATATAAAAAATCTTTTCTTTTCTATGAAAAATAAGTGTATAAATTAAAAAAAGTCCAATTAAAGCTACATTTAAAGTATAGCTTGAAGGATACCACCAAAGATAAATTCCTATAAATAATGGTAAAGCAATCAATGAAAAAAAGTCTTTTTTTAAAATCATTCTTACCATAAAAAATAAAATAAACATAGGTAAAACAATCACCAACATATCTGTATCATAATACCCACTCATAGTGCGATTATAATAACTGTTTGCTATACTTGCTAAAAGAGCAGCTACAAAGCCCATTAAAGGACGCTTGTATTCATTGGCAAGTAAAATAATAGGAATCACCACCAAAGAAGACAAAAAAGTACTCATATATAAAATAATGCTTTCAAAAGAAAAAGGTGTGATTTTATAAAGCCAGTAAGTAAGCGTAGATAAAGAAGAACCATAATAACTTAAATCATTAATCTGATGAAAACCTGCTATCATATCTCTTGCACCCTCAGCAAAAGCATAACCATCATTTGAAATGATCATCAATTGATTATTGAAAAAATACTCATTAAACTCGCTTGCCCACCAGACCCAATAAAACCTGCAAAATACACTAAAAACATAAGCCAATATAATCATCGCAAACAAAACTAAATAAGGTTTTTTTAAATACTCTTTTTTCAACATCTTCTATCCTAATAAATATTTTAAAGCATCACGTGCAATTTTTATTTTATCAAAGGCTTTAGCCCTAGTTTTAGCTTTGTTTTTATACGCTTTTCTTAATTTATCATCTTCAAGCATAGTCTTTAAACCCTGAAACATAGAATTTTCATTATCCACTTCTACTAAAAGTCCAAATTCATCATCACCAAAAAGCTCACGTGCGCCACTTTTATGATCAGTGCAAACCACCGCACAAGAACAAGCTAAGCTTTCAATTAAAACATTTGAAAAACCTTCAAACACAGAAGCAAAAGCAAAAAATTCACATTTAGCCATGTATTTATAAGGATTATTATCAAATCCTAAAAGCAAAACCTTTTCTTCTAAATTTAACTCTTTAATCAAAGCTAAAAGCTCATCTTTAAGTATGCCTTCACCCAAAATCACAAGCTTTAAATCTGTTTTTAATCTCGCATAAGCACGAATTAATAAAGCATGATTTTTACCTTTATCAAGCCTGCCTACACTTAAAATAAATTTATCTTTTAAAGCTATATCTTCAAGAGCTTTTTGCTCTATGTTTTCTAAATCGATAGCATTGTATAAAATTTCACATTTTTTCGGATTTATATTAAAATTTTCTACTAAATCTTCTAAATTTCCCTTAGAATTAGGTAAAATTAAGTCTGCCTTAGGATAAAGTAAAGAAATCAAAAATTTATTTGCTAAAGAATTAAAATTATTTTTCGCATACATTACGCTTGGTGTAGTGCATTCATTGATCACAAGATGGGTTTTATTCCCAAACACTTTTGCCATTAAAGCTATATAATTAGGTCGATTTAAAAAAACAAATTCTGTATCAATGCCTAAATTTCTGCAAAGTTTTTTGTATTTTAAAGCCAAAAAAGGTAACTTTAAAAATTTCAAAATAGGATTTTCGTTAGGTTGTGAGCATTCTAAAAGATGAATTTGACACTCTGGAATTTCATAAGAAATTTTATCATTCATCAAGATTAAATGCACTTCAAATTTTAAACTTAAAATAGGCAATAAAGTTGCCACAACTCTTTCAGCACCACCACTTCCTAAAGAATAAATAAAAATACCTAATTTCTGCATAAAGCCACCCGAATTTTTGATAATTTTTCCACCATATTACTTGGAATTATACTTAAAATGAGTAATACCAAAGCAGGAGTATTGATTTTTATACTTAAGCTTTTAAATAAACACTTATAAAGTGCTTTATAATTTTTTGCAAGTTTTGCATAATAAGCTGCCATTTTATAATAATTTGCACAAGTTTTTTTATAATCTCTATCACCACTGACCTTAAGTTCATTTTCTAAAATTTTAGCAAGTTCTAAATACCCTAAATACACCCTATAAGCATTTTTACTAGCTCCTAAAGTTACACTATCTTGTCTAAAAATTCTATAAATTCTAAAAGCCTTATGGATATAAAAACTTTTTTCTTTGTATAAATTCATCCAAAGTGTGGCTTCATTGCCATAAAATTCTTCATTAAAACGCTTATTTTCAAGTAAAGATTTTTTAAAAATAGAAAAAAACTCTCCACTAAATTTAGCCATTAAAAAATCTTTTTTAGAAATTTCAATATCTTTATCCAATCCCCTACCACTAAATTCCTTGCTTAAAATTCCCTCTTTTTCTATTAAACAATTTCCAAAAACATGAGCATAACCCTCATTTGCTTTTTGCATTAAAATACTTAAAGCCTCGGGTAAAAGCTCATCATCATCGTCTAAAAAAGTTACAAACTCACCACTTGCTTGATCTAAACCATTGTTTTTATTGCCATTTGGACCTTGTTTGTAATTTTGATTTAAAAAATACTTAATACGCTCATCATCTTTTTGTAAATTTTGCACTATACTTTTAGTATCATCACTAGAATTATCATCACTTACAATAATCTCTAAATCTTTAAAATCTTGATTTTGTATGCTTTTAATAGCCTTTTCTAGCAAAAATTTACGATTAAAAGTCGGTACTATAACTGAAAGTTTAGGCATTTTTAACCTCAACTATAAGTTTGAGCCATTCTTCTTTGATATGAGAAATTTCAAAGTCTTTGCATCTTTGTTTTGCATTATTTGTAAGCTTCTTTCTGAAATTTTCATCTTTTAAAACAAGCTCAAGTTTTTTAGCAAGAGTTATTTCATCATCACAACCCACTAAAAGTCCATCATAATTATCTTTGATTAAATCCTTAGCGCCATTATAATAAGAACTTGAAATTCTACAAACCTCAAAATATAAACTTTCGATTAAAACTGTTGGTAAGCCCTCCACAAAAGAACAAAGGCAAAGCACTTTTGCTTTTTCATAAAGAGCCTTGACATTTTCAACTCGCCCTAAAAAATCAACTTTTATTCCTAAAGATTTTACTTTATATTCAAGCTCTTGTCTTAATTCTCCATCTCCTGCTATAACAAATTTATATTTTTCTTGCAAATTTCTATCCAAATGCGCTATAGCTTTTAAAAACATTGCAGGGTTTTTGTTGTGATCTAAACGCCCTATGAAAAGGACTAAATTTTCTTTTTCAAAACTAGAATCAAAAGGAATTTCATCGCTAAAATGACAAGGATTTAGCAAAAGTTTAACTCTTTTTACAAATCTTTCATAATATATTTTATCACTACTTCCAAGCACACTTAAAGCATCACAAAAAGGATAACTTATCCTTCTTAAAAAACGCCAAATTTTAGGTTTTAAATACGCCTCATTGCTATGCTCACTAATGATGAGTGGAGTTTTAAGCCCTATTTTAGCAATAATACAAGCAATATTAGTTGTATCCAAAAAAGAAATAAAAACATCAGCCTTACTTTCTTTTAAAGTCCCTCTTAAGGCAAAAAATTTCTTAAAACGACTTGCAATTTTATGATAAAATGTATCAAATCTAAATTGCTCTAAAGTTATAACTTTAACTTCATTTTTAAGCTTATAAAAAGATTCTCCTGCATGAAATTTGATAATACTTACTTCATGCTCCTTACAAAGTGCATTAGCTAAAGTCACTAAAACACGCTCAGCACCTCCCGAATTTAAAGTAGCGATAATAAAGCTTATTTTCATCATTTCTCCTCTTTAAGCTTACCATGTTCTAAACGATAAACCTTATCACATTGTGTTATAGTAGAAAGGCGATGTGCGATGATAATCATGGTTTTATCTTTAGAAATTTTATAAATTTCATCCATGATTTTTGCTTCACTTTGAGTATCAAGTGCTGAAGTGGCCTCATCAAGCACTAAAATTTCAGGTTCTAAATACAAAGCTCTTGCTATAGCTATACGTTGCTTTTGACCACCGCTTAAATTGCTTCCTCCATCACCTACTTTTGTTTGCACTCCACAAGGTAAATTTTTTATAAAATGTTCTAAATTTGCTTGTTTTATAACTTTACTGAGTTTTTCTTCATCAATTGCGTCTCCAAAAGTGATATTTTTAGCTATGCTGTCATTAAAAAGATAGATATTTTGTGGAATGTAGCCTATCTTTTGACGATAATTTTTCACATTGTTTGTATTTAGTTGTTCATTATCGACTAAAATTTGTCCTTCTTTTGGTTTTAAAAGCCCTATGATAAGATCTACTAAAGTACTTTTTCCACAGCCACTTTCTCCTATAAAAGCGATTTTTTCGCCTTTTTTAATGTTTAAATTAAGATTTTCAAATAAAGATTTTTTTCCTTCATAACCAAAGCTAAGATTACAAATTTTAAGCTCTTGCTTAAAACTTAGTTTTTCCTCACCTAAATTTTCTTCTTCTTGCTTTAAATTTTGATAAATAATATCCAAAGAAGTATGATAATAAAGCAAATCATGATAACTTGTAATAATACGATTTGCACTTGGCATTAAACGATAAAGCGCTAAAACAAAAATGGAAATCGTAGATAAAATACCTGAAATATCACTTTCATTTTTCAAAACCAAAAATACCACGATAAAAATAAGCACACAAAAACCTATACCTTCAAGATAAATTCTAGGCACCGCAACCACACTTTCATTGGTAATATTTGCCTTAGAAAAAGCTTCGCTTTGCACCTTAAAAAGATTTAGTACTCCATCTTCTTTAGTTTTAAGTTTGATAAATTTGAAATTATTTAAATTCGTATTTAAAATTTCAAAGAAATTTTTCATCGCTTCTTCGCGCCTAAGCCCTGCTTTTTTGATAATAGGACTTAAAATTTTCACCAAAATAAAAGCATTTAATGCCATAAAAATACTTAAAAATAAAGTGATTTTATAATTAATCAAAAGCATTAAAGCATAAAGCAAAAACACTACAAAAATTTCACTCATCAAAAGTAAAAACGATGAAATCATAGTGCTTAGATTATAAACTTCTCCTGTGATAGATTTTAAAATTTCAGATTGATTTTTTTGAGTAAATTTTTCATAATTAATATTTAAAAATTTAGAAAAAACCTTATAAGCAATCGCATGATAACGCCCTTTAGAAAATCTTGCTAAAAGATGAAAATAATACGCATTAAGCAAAGCTCTAAACACATAAAAAATAACAAGCCCTACTCCAAAATAAACAATGATTTCAAAAACAGGAATATTTAAATATTCTTTTAAACTGATTAAATATTTATTACGATCAAAATAAGAAAAATCACTAGCTAAAGTAATAAAAGGCATCACCAAAGAAATTGCAAAAGTTTCTATAAAAGAGACAAATACCGAAAAAATAAGCAAGAAAAATAAAAAATTTTTATCTTCCTTACTTAAAATAAAAAAAAGTTTTTTTAACACTGCTTTTCCCAATCAAAAGCAGATTTACAAATAAGCTCTAAATCATCATATTTAGGCTGCCAAGAAGTAAGACTTCTTATCTTACTTGCATCAGAAATCAACACACTAGGATCGCCTGCACGGCGTGGGGCAAGTTCTACTTTAAAATCGACCCCGCTAACTTTTTTCATCGCTTCAATCACTTCTTTTACGCTAAAACCATATCCATAACCTACATTAAAAACATTACTTTGATTATCTTGCAAATAATCCAAAGCCGCTAAATGCGCACTTGAAATATCATCCACATGGATAAAATCTCTTATGCAAGTACCATCTTTTGTATCATAATCATCGCCAAATATAAAAAGTTTATCTCTTTTTCCTGCAGCACATTCAGCTGCAACTTTTATGAGTAAAGTCGCCTTTGGATAGCGTTGTCCTAAGGTATAATCCATACAAGCACCTGCAACGTTGAAATACCTTAAAATACAATGCTTAAATTCAGGATTTGTCATGCTTACATCACGCAAAACCTCTTCACTCATAAGCTTACTACGCCCATAAGGATTAATAGGTACTAAAGGGCTTGTTTCGCTCACAACAGGAGTTTGTGGTTCGCCATAAGTAGCCGCGGTTGAAGAAAATATAAATTTATTCACTCCAGTTTGCAAACAAGTTTTGATGAGATTTGTCGTATTAACAGTGTTGTTCATATAATATTTTAAAGGGTTTTGCATACTTTCAAAAACTTCAATGCTCGCTGCAAAATGCACAATAGCATCAAATTTTTCTCTCTCAAACAATGCTTTTACGCCTTGAAAATCACTCAAATCTTGTTCAAAAAATTTAAAAGCTCTTATTTTTTGTAAATCTTCTATTGCGACTTTGGAACCTTTAGAAAGATTATCCAGTACGCAAATTTCATGATCTGTTTTTAAAAATTGTCTTAAAGTATGAGAACCTATATAACCTGCACCACCGCTAATAAGAATTTTCATCATCATTCCTTTTTTAATAATGTCAAAAGTAAATTCTAATATATTTTCTTAAATACTTAAGACTGAACTTTTAAAATTTCATTTTCGCAAGCTTTTGCAAAAACCTCAGTGTAAGAACGATTTGCTTTTTTTGTGCGTAAAAAATCTCTCATATAAGAAAGAAAATTAGCATAATCTTCTTCATTAACATTACCTTTAATCAGTTCATATTTCAAAAAAAGCATATAGGTGTTTAAGACATCACTTTCGCAATACTCATGAATTTTTTCAAGTTCATTTTGATAAAAAAGTTTCATTACCTCATCACCACACACATCGTACTTTCCTGGCAAACCTACCATAGAACAAAGCGTATCAAGCTTTATTCCACGCCCATTAGATCCTAAGGATTCTAATAAATCACAATGCTTTAATTCTGAAAATCTTGTTTTATAATTATTCCATTTGTCACTTTGTGTATCTAGATAAGTTACTGCTTTAATATTGTATTTTAAAGCCCTTAAAACAAGAACGGGCATATCAAAATTTTTGCCATTAAAACTGACTAATTTTGGCTCGTAATTTTCTATGAAATTAAAAAAATTAACAATCATTTCTTTTTCATCATGACCATCAATTTTATTTACCTTGATAAATTTTCCAAAATTATCACTTAAAACCGCACAAATACTAATGATTCCATGATAAGGCAAAGGCAAAAACTCACTTCCGCTTTGTTCCTTTTGCCACTGAAGGGCTTTTAAACTCACTTCTAAATCGCTTCCTTCAAAACCCAAAGTTTTACGAATAAGCTCAACATCTGGCACACTCTCACAATCAAAAACACAAATATAGCCTTCATTTTTTGCCATTTTTAACCTTTTTTTAAATAATTTTGCTAAAATCATAACAAAAATTTTAAAATATTGTTTAGGTTTTTAATGAAAATAGCAATTGTTCGTTTATCAGCACTTGGTGATATTATCCAAAGTGCCGTGGTTTTGCAATTTATCAAAAATTTTAAAAAAGATATAGAAATTCATTGGTTCGTAGATGAAAAATTTGAAGGCATACTCAAAAATCATCCTTTAATAGACAAACTCTATGCCCTACCCTTAAAAGACAAAAAAATTTTAAAAAGTCTTAAAATACTTTTAAAAACTAGAAAAAACAACTATAATGCAGTAATAGATCTACAAGGGCTTATAAAATCTGCTATTGTAAGTCGAATTTTAAGTAGAAATAATTTTGGTTTTGATAAAAACAGCCTTAAAGAAAGTTTTGCTCATAATTTTTACAATCAAAAACTTAGCATAGACTATAATGAAAATGTATTTGTAAGATACTTAAATCTTACCTCTTTTATGTTAAATAGTGATTTTGATGCTAAAGATTTAGCTTTTAAACAAGATATTTTTAGTGTAGATGAAAATTTAAAACAACTCTTAAGCAATAAACTTAAACTGAATGAAAATGAAAAAAATATACTTATACATGTAGGTTCGAGTATGAAAAATAAAATCTATCCTAAAACCAAACTTGCTATACTTTGCAAACTTTTAATCAATGAATTTCAAAAAGCAAAAATTTGGCTTGCTTGGGGTAATGTAAAAGAATACGAATTTGCCAAAGAGGTTTTAAATCTTAGTGGTATTGATGAAACACATATAGAATTAGCACCAAAATTCAGTCTTGAAGAACTGATGGCTTTTACAAAAATGATGAATTTAATCATAGGAAACGATAGTGGTCCAACACATTTAGCCTTTGCTTTAAATAAGCCTTCTATCACAATTTTTGGCGCAACACCAAGCTACCGCAATACTTTCCAAACTCATATTAATAAAATCATTGATGCGGGTAAAAAAATCCAAAATGCCAAACATATCGATAAAAGCGATTTTTGTATCACACGCATAGAAGAAGAAGATATTTTTAAACTTGCTAAAGGCTTACTTGATGAAAAACAGTGATAGATTATATCTTAGTCTTTATTGTATTTTAAAATTTTTTGTTCATTTTATGCCTGATTGTATTTTGCATGTTTTAGCTTTAATTGTAGCAAGAATTACTTTTTATCTTAACAAAAAACACCGCAAAATCATCGATATAAATTTACAAATTTGCTTCCCTCAATATACCCAAAAAGAACGCAATAAATTATCTTTAAAAATTTATGAAAATTTTGCTCAATTTGGAATTGATTGTTTGCAAAATCAAAATATCACCAAAGAAAAAATACTTGATAAAGTAAAATTTATCAATGAAAATTTTCTTATAGATGCTCTAGCTTTAAAACGTCCTATTATCTTCACAACTGCACACTATGGAAACTGGGAAATTTTAAGCCTTGCTTATGCAGCTAAATATGGTGCGATTTCCATAGTAGGAAAAAAGTTAAAAAGTGAAGTTATGTATAAAATCTTAAGTCAAAGTCGCACCCAATTTAACATAGAACTTATCGACAAAAAAGGCGGTATAAGACAAATGCTAAGTGCTCTAAAAAAGGGACGAACTTTAGGAATTTTAACCGATCAAGATTGCACCGATAAAGAAGGCTTAAGATTGAAATTTTTCAACAAAGAAGTAAACTATCAAATGGGGGCAAGCCTTATCGCACAAAGAAGCAATGCTTTAATCATCCCTGTTTACGCCTATAAAGAAGATGGTAAATTTTACATAGAGTTTTTTAAAGCAAAAGATTCTCAAAATGCAAGTTTAGAGGAACTAACACTTTATCAAGCACAAAGTTGTGAAGAAATGATCAAAAAAAGACCTTGGGAATACTTTTTTTTCCATAGACGCTTTGCAAGTTATAATGAGGAAATTTACAAGGATGTAAAATGAATTTAAAACAAATAAGCGTTATTATCATAGTAAAAAATGCAGAACAAACCTTGCTTGAGTGTTTAAATTCTTTAAAAGATTTTGGAGAAATTATTTTACTCAATAATGAAAGCAGCGATAATACCCTAAAAATCGCTAATGAATTTAAAAAAGATTTTGCTAATTTGCACATTTATCACAGTGCTTTTATAGGTTTTGGAGCTTTAAAAAATCTTGCTTTAAGCTATGCAAAAAATGAATGGATTTTAAACATTGATGCAGATGAAGTGCTTGAAAATGAATGTATTATCGAACTTAAAAACTTAGAATTAAAAAAAGAAGATATCATTGCACTTAGTCGTAAAAATCTCTATAAAGGTGAATGGATAAAGGCTTGTGGTTGGTGGCCTGATTATGTTTTAAGAATTTTTAATAAAAATTTCACTCATTTTAATGATAATTTAGTTCATGAAAGTCTTGTTTTACTAAGTAATGCTAAAAAAATTCATCTTAAAAATGGATTAAGACATTATGCTTTTAGAGATATTTCTCACTTAATTGATAAAATGCAACATTATTCAAGTCTTTGGGCAAAACAAAATATGCACAAAAAAAGTGGAATTTTAAAAGCAAATTTAAGGGCTTTTTGGACTTTTTTTAAAAATTATTTTTTAAAAAATGGATTTTTATATGGATATAAAGGTTTTATGATTAGTATTTGTAGTGCCTTAGGAGTTTTTTTTAAATACATGAAATTATATGAACTTCAAAAACAAAAACCAAAAACTTGTGCTTTAATTATTACAACTTACAATCAAAAAGAACGCCTTAAACTTGTACTCGATAGCGTTAAAAATCTATCTTTTTTACCAAACGAAGTTTTAATTGCAGATGATGGCAGCAAAGAAGATACGGCAAAACTTATTAAAGAATATCAAAAAGATTTTCCTTGTATTTTAAAACATATTTGGCAAGAAGATAAGGGATTTCGTGCTGCAACAAGCCGCAATAAAGCTGTCAATGCTTCTAATAGCGAATATATTATTTTAATCGATGGAGATATGATTTTAGACAAAAATTTTATCGCCGATCATTTAAAATTTGCTAGTTTTAAAACTATCTTGCAAGGCTCAAGAATTATTTTAAATGAAAATGAAAGCAAGGAACTTTTAAGCAAAAATAATTTTAATTTAGCATTTAACAAAAAATGTTTTAAAAATCAAAGAAATATTTTTTTAGCTAAATGTGTATATAAATTTTCAAAACTAACTAAGAAATTTTTTAAAAAATCACAACTTGTCAAAGGTAGCAAAACTTGTAATATGAGTTTTTATAAAAGTGATTTTGAATCTATTGAGGGTTTTAATGAAAAATTTATTGGTTGGGGTAGGGAAGATAGTGAGTTTGTGGCTAGATTTTTGTTTAACAATGGAGTGCTTAAAAGACTTAAATTTAATGCCTTAGCTTATCATATTTATCACAAAGAAAATAGCAAAAATATGCTTGAAATCAATCATCAGATTTATCTTAAAACCATAAAAAACAAAAAAACAACTTGGAGATAAAGCATGAAAAAAGTAGGCGTAGTAATCCCCATATATAATGTAGAAAAATACTTAAAAGAATGTCTAGATAGTGTAATCAATCAAACTTATACTAACTTAGAAATCATACTAGTAAATGATGGAAGCACTGACAAAAACTCTTTTAAAATCGCAAAAAAATATGCCTTAAAAGATCAAAGAATCACTCTTTTTGATAAAGAAAATGGAGGATTGAGTAGTGCTAGAAATACGGGACTTGAGTATTTTTACAAAGAATATAGACTAGAGTTTTCAGACGAAAAAGATGATTTTTATACTTTTATAATTGTCAATGAAAATCCACAAAATGTTTATAAAATTTACAAAAGAAAAAATGCTTGTAAAGATAAAATTTTAAAAATCCCTAATATTGATTACTTAATTTTTTTAGATTCTGATAATTCTTGGAAACTAAATTGCATAAAAGAGTGTGTTATAAGAATGCAAAATGTAGAAGTATTGTGGTTTAATCATACTTGTATTTATGATGATGGTATAGAAGATAAAGGTCAAAAAACAAGAATGAATATTTTTAATTTCACTCAAGAATGCACTATCACTCCAAAAGATTATGCTAATCAAGCGTTAAACATAGGATCTAGAGATATCTCCTTTAGTTGGGGTGGTATGATAAATTTTACATTTTTAAAACACTTAAGACTTAAATTTATTAATAAAATTATCAATGAAGATATACATTTTGGCATGATCCTTTTTGCCAATGCTAAGAAAATTTACATTTTACCAAAAAGATTATACTTATGCCGCCTAAGAGCAAACAGTATATCAAACCATGATAAACAAGTGACAAAAGAAAATATATCAGAGTATTTTAAAGATATTTACAAAGCTTTTAATAACACCAAAGAGACAAAAAATTATTTAAAAGCTATAAGTAGAGTAATAACAGCTATAGAACTTATTAATTTTTTTAAAAATTCTAAAGAAAATGAAAACAATAAAGCAATTAAAGAAGTATTTTTACCTTTTTATGTAAAAAAAGCTTTAATGATCAAAAAATTTAAAAAAGATCCTTTAAATTTAAAAGAAAAATTACCTATTATAATGCCATATATTGAAACAAGAATTCCTTATGATATCTGGAAAATTTGGCAAAAGGTTAAAAGTATTTTTAGATAAAATCAACTTTGCAAGATAATCTTATCTATCATTGAATCTTTTTTTATAGACTTAAAATGTGTGAGTTTATGCAAAAAGCTTTGTTTTTGAATATCCTCCCAAAGAGTTGGATTAAATTTTTCTTTCGCATTAAATTGCAATAAATGGCATTCTATATCACTCATGTTTTTATAAGTATCATTTATAAAGCCATGTTCTTTTAAAAGTTCAAAAATAATATGCAATATAAAATAATAGTGATTTTTTTTAGATTGTTCTTTTTTCCAATAACTCATTAGAATATCTTTTAAAGTTTGAATAAAAGTATTATTTGATTTTGCTATTATAAAACTACTTAGCATTTTAACTTTAAAATCATCATTCCAGTTGAAATATCCATAAGAAAAATATCCACTTTTGATAAACTCTTTGAGTTTTTCTTTACTAGGTTTCATTTTTGATCTTTCAAAGACAAAAAAGTTTTTATTGCAAAGTTCATTGGGTATCTTAGAACTTAAAAATATACTTGCATCACACCATATGCCACCATAAGTTGCAAGCAAGCATACCCTTAAAAGATCTGAAAAAAAAGTTATAGTTTTTTCTCCAAAAAAATTATTTTCTAGCCTCTCTAAAATATATGGTGGAAAATCAAGGTAATCTTTTATATCATCTTTATCTAAAATAATAATCGTGTATTCATCTTTCATTTGTTTTTGTACCGAGTTAAAACATTGATGTATCATGACTGGGGCTTGTTCTTTACCTTGGTACCAAAACTGCCAGATGATTTTATCATCTTTAAAATGATGTTTTTTTTCAAAGCAAAAATGGGAAATTTTTCCTTCTAAAAAAGGTTTGACATAGTTATTTAAAAGATAATTGGCTACTTTAGGGTGTTCTAGTTTGTATTGGATATGATTTTTTATTTTTCTTCTTATTGGTTTTATGGGTATAAAAGAGCTTAGTTTTTTTGTTAAATGATTATAAAATAAAGGATTATCTTGTTGTATTTGCATATATATTCCTAAAAAGTTTTTGATATAATACCATAAAAATATAAAGGCTATACATGAAAAAAGTAGGCGTAGTAATCCCCATATATAATGTAGAAAAATACTTAAAAGAATGTCTAGATAGTGTAATCAATCAAACTTATACTAACTTAGAAATCATACTAGTAAATGATGGAAGCACTGACAAAAACTCTTTTGAAATCGCAAAAAAATATGCCTTAAAAGATCAAAGAATCACTCTTTTTGATAAAGAAAATGGAGGATTGAGTAGTGCTAGAAATGTAGGTATAGAATATTTTAATGGAGAATATAAACTTAAAAATATAACTACACAAATCAAAGAAAATTCTTTGATAGAATTTGAACTAGATGGCAATAATTCTTATAATATTTATAAAGTATATAAAAGCTATAAAGCTTTTAATAATGAAAAAGATTTAACCAATTTCACTTATCCTAATATAGATTATATTATCTTTTTAGATAGTGATGATTATTGGGAATTAAACTGCATAGAAGAATGTGTTCCTAGAATGGATGGGGTTGATATAGTTTGGTTTGATAATATTGAATATTATGATATAGAAAGAAGTTTTTTAAAACATCATAGTCGCATGAAATATATATATATCAAAAAAGAATGCAAAATAAGTCCGGTTGATTGGTTTAAATATCTAATAAAAAATAAAAATAAAGATTTTGCATTTGCATGGAGTGGTATGATAAATTTTAATTATATAAGTGATAAAAAATTGAAATTTAAAAATTATATTTTTGCAGAAGACCATTTGTTTGGAATTTTACTTTTTTCACAAGCTAAGAATATTTATATTTATCCTAAAGTATTTTACTATTATAGAATTCGCACAAACTCTTTAACAAATCAGAATAAAAAAATTACTAAAGACAATATTCTTCCGTATTTTTATGATATATTCATTACTTTTAATGAAAATGCAACTTTAGCAAAAGAATATTTTAAATGTTATAGTTGGGTACAAACTAGTTTAGAGTTGGTTCGATTTATAGAAAATTATCACGATAGAAAAATTTCTTCATTGTTAAAAGATACTTTTTTATATTTTTATATTAAGAATGCATTTAAAATTAAAAAATTTAACAAAGATCCTTTATGTGCTAAAGAAAAATTACAACTATTAAAACCTTATAAAATTACAAAAATAAGATATAAAATTACAAGATTTTTGATTTATTATAAATTAAAATATACAAAAATTTTTTCCACTTAAATATATATTTTTGATATAAAACAATAATCTTGTAAAAAAACAATTTTTGATGTTTTTTTTGTTTATATTTTAATAGTTGAGTTTTTAATAAATATGTGATTAAAAAATACAAAGGTGTTTTTTTATTTTTAATTGATTTTAAAATATTTAACACAATTTCATACTCTTGAATATTAGTTTCTAAGGATTTGGTATTATTCGTTATAGAATTATTATTCACATATTGAGTATATAAAGGTTCTGCCAAATAAAATATTTCATTGGATAATATCATCAAAGGATAGTACAATAACACATCTTCTGCCATGTTAATTTTAATTTCTTTTTTAAGATTTAAAATAGCAAAAGCTTCTAAGTAAATATCTCTTTTGACTATTTTAGCCCACATAGTCCAAAATGGATTTTTTGTTTTTATTATTTGCGTTATAAAATCTCTATTGTTATATTGTTTTTGTTCTATATTTAATTTTTTTATTATTCTTTTTGTATTATTAATAAAAGCATCAAAAAACAATAAATCAATTTTACCCCCCCCCATATCTAAAATTTTAAAACACTCTTCACATGCATTAAGCTCTAAACAATCATCAGTATCTAAAAACATTATATAAGGTGAACTTGCTACTTTTACCCCCTCATATCTCGCTCTTAAAAGTTTTAAATTTTCTTCATTGTGTATAATTTTTATCCTATCATCTTTACTAGCATATTCTTTGGCTATATCTATACTTTTATCATTACCACAATCATCCACTACAATGATTTCTATGTCTTGAAAACTTTGATTAATGCAACTATCTAACGCTCTAGCAATATACTTTTCTACATTATAAGTTGGCAATATAATAGAAATTTGACTCATATTAACTCTTTGTTTTTGCTATAATTATACTATAAAATACAAGGTAATAAAATGAATACAAGTATAAACGCTTTAGTATGTGGCAATGGCCCTAGTTTACAAGATATAGACTATAAAAGACTGCCGGTAAATTACGATGTGTTTAGATGTAATCAATTTTATTTTGAAAGTAAATATTATACGGGTAAAAAAATAAAATATGCTTTTTTTAATCCCTTTTTATTTTTTGAACAGTATTATACCGCAAAACAACTTGTGCAAAAAAATGAATATATTATAGATAATCTTATTTGTTCTTCTTTTGATTTACCATATATAGATGGACCAAATTTAATCGAAAATTTTAAATTATATTTTAGTGATGCTTTTTTGGGTCATGAAATTATAAAAAAACTTAAAGATTTTTTTGCTTTTATTAAATATAATGAGATATATAAGAACCAAAGAATTACTAGTGGAGTTTATATGTGTGCTGTAGCTGTAGCTTTGGGATATAAAAACATATATGTATGTGGTATTGACTTTTATCAAAATACAAACAACTTATATGCTTTTGATAATAATAAGAAAAATTTATTAAGCATATGCGTTGGATTTAAAAATAAAAATTGCAAATTTATCAATCACTCAATGGCCTGTGACTTGCAAGCTCTAGATTATTTAATAAAAAATTATAATATAAATATTTATAGTTTAAATTCAGACAAATATTTTAAACTAGCTCCAAACATTGGAAACAATTTTACACTAAATAATAAACCAGAAAAATATATAAACGATATATTATTGCCAGCCAAGTATGCACAGAAAAAGTACTATAAAAAAGAAAATAAATTAAAAGAAAATGTTTATTATAAATTAATCAAAGATTTAATTAGTCTTCCAAGTGATATAAAACACTACTTAAAGGAAAAATATGCAAATAGAAATTGATAAATTGATTATATCTCAAGAAAATCCTTTGATAATTCCTGAAATTGGCATAAATCATAATGGTAGTTTAGAAATAGCAAAACTAATGGTGGATGCAGCCAAAAGAGCTGGATCTAATATAATAAAACATCAAACTCATATAGTTGAAGATGAAATGTGTCAAGAAGCTAAAAAAGTCGTGCCTGGTAACGCAAATATTAGTATTTATGAAATTATGAAAAAATGTGCTTTAGATTATAAAGATGAATTAGCCTTAAAAGAGTATGTAGAAAAACAAGGTTTAGTATATCTTAGCACTCCATTTAGCAGAGCTGCTGCAAATCGTTTAGAAGATATGGGTGTGAATGCTTATAAGATAGGTTCAGGCGAATGCAATAATTACCCTTTAATAAAACACATAGCACAATTTAAAAAGCCTATGATAGTAAGCACTGGAATGAATAGCATAGAAAGCATAAAACCTACAGTTAAAATACTTAAAGATTTTGAAATACCATTTGTTTTACTTCATACTACAAATTTATATCCCACTCCATCGCACTTAGTAAGATTAAAAGCTATGTTAGAATTATATAAAGAATTTGGTTGTCTTTATGGACTTAGCGATCATACTACAAACAACCTTGCATGCATAGGCGCTATAGCACTTGGAGCAAGTGTACTAGAAAGACATTTTACAGATACTATGAATAGAGAAGGTCCTGATATAATTTGCTCTATGGATGAAAATGCTCTAAAAGATCTCATAAATCAAACTCAAGAAATGGTTCTTTTAAGAGGCAACAATAATAAAAATCCTTTACAAGAAGAGCAAGTAACCATTGATTTTGCATTTGCAAGTGTAGTAAGTATAAAGGATATAAAAAAAGGTGAAATTTTATCTATGGATAATATTTGGGTAAAAAGACCCTCAAAAGGTGGAATAAGTGCAAAAGAATTTGAAAATATACTTGGCAAAAAAACAAAAAAAGATATAAAAAATAACACACAACTTACTTGGGAAGATTTTGAATGAAAAAAATAGTTTTTGTAAGTGGAACTAGGGCTGATTTTTCTAAGATAAAATCATTAATGATGAAAGTAGAAAATTCAAATGAATTTGAGCTATTTATATTCGTAACTGGCATGCATATGAGTAAAAAATTTGGTTCTACTTATATAGAAATAGAAAAATGTGGTTTTAAAAATATATACAAATATATAAATCATGATAAATATTATCAAATGGATAAAGCATTATCATCTACTATTGATGGATTTTCTAAATTTATACATGAAGTAGAACCTGATTTAATAATAGTACATGGAGATAGAGTAGAACCTTTAGCTGCTGCGATAGTTGGAAGTTTGAATAATATTTTAGTAGCACATATTGAAGGCGGAGAAATTTCAGGCACTATTGATGATAGTTTGCGTCATGCTATATCAAAACTAGCTCATATTCATTTAGTAAATGATAAGTTTGCAAAAAGGCGTTTAACGCAGCTTGGAGAAGATAAGAAATCTATTTTTATCATAGGTTCCCCAGATTTAGAATTACTAAACAATACTATATCTTTAGATGAAGCAAAAAAATATTATGATATAAAATTTAAAAATTATGCTATAGCTATATTTCATCCAGTTACTACTGAAATAAATTCTTTGTATAAACAAAGCGAAGAATTTGTAAACGCTCTTATTAAAAGTGGAAAAAATTATATAGTTATCTACCCAAATAATGATTTAGGTTTTGAATTGATTTTGCAAAATTATGAAAAAATTAAAAATAATGATAAGTTTAGAATTTTCCCTTCTTTAAGATTTGAGTATTTTATAAGCTTACTAAAAAATGCTGATTTTATCATAGGAAATTCAAGTTGTATAATAAAAGAAGCTTTATACCTTGGTGTAAATGGAATTTTAGTTGGTTCAAGACAAGATGGTAGAACTGATATTGATAAAATAACGAAAGTAAAAGCAAATCAAGAAGATATACTAGAAGCTATTTTAAATCTAAATATACACAACAATCCTATAAACAAACAATTAGAAATTTTAAATAGTTCTGAAGAATTTTATCAACTTTTAAAAAATAAGAGCTTATTTAGTATAAATAAGCAAAAGATATTTATGGATAAACAATGAATTTCTTTCATAATACTATAGCATCTTTAAGAACACTTAAAATTGCTAAAAAATTAAAATTTGATAACGAATATTTTTTAAATTTAAATAAAAATATTTACAATCAAAAGCATAAAGGATTTTTTGATTTTGATCCAAATGCAAAAGATTTAAAATCCCCATTAAATCCATGGGCTTTTATAAGAGTAAAAAATGAAGCAATCACCTTAAGAACATCACTTGAAAGCATGCTAGCTGCTATACAAAGAGGTGTTATAGGATATAATGATTGCACCGATGGAAGTGAAGAGATTATTTTAAATTTTTGCAAACAATACCCTTCATTTATACCGATAAAATATCCCTATGAAGTACAAATTGAAAATCCACAAAGTGAAGAAAATAAATTGCATAGCTATTATAATTATATTGCAAGTTTTATACCAGATGATGAGTGGTTTATAAAAATTGATGTAGATCATTACTACGATGCTAAAAAATTATACAAAAGTTTTTATATGGCATCAAAAAATACTGCAGTAAGATTCCCAAGAATTAATTTTCTAATATTCAATAATGAAATTTTTGTTCAAAATATAGGAAAAAATGGTTTTATCGATGGAGGAGACCAATTGCTAATTCAAAAATGCAATAGTGTATTTATAGAAAGAATGGTTTCAAAACAAAGTCAGTGGATTGATTCCAATCAAGTTGCAAAAGAATTATATTCTGAAGAACAAGTTATACCTAAAAATATAAAAATATTACAAGCTGAATTACTTCAATGGCATTTTCCTGCTTTAAAATATCGTAGAAATGATTATCAAAAATATTTAGATATTTTAACATTGGAAAATTTTAAAAAAATTCATTACAAGCATAGAAAAAAAAAAAAAATAGATTATGCAATGCTTGATAAAAAAGCAATTTATGAAATATTAAGCAAATTTAATTAGGGGTAATAAATAATGACTTTAGCCATAATACCAGCTAGATCTGGATCAAAAAGTATAAAAAATAAAAATTTGGCTCTTTTACACAATAAGCCTTTGTTATATTATACTATTAATGCGGCAAAAGACTCAAAATGTATAGATAAAATTGTTTTAAGTAGCGATGGTGATGAAATACTAGAATATGGAAAAACTCAAAACATAGATGTACTAAAAAGACCTAAAGAACTCGCGCTAGATGATACAACTAGTGATAAAGTTGTATTACATACTTTAAATTTTTATAAAGATTGTGAAAACATCATCTTGCTGCAACCTACTTCACCTTTAAGGACAAGTGTGCATATAGACGAATCTTTTATAAAATTTAAAAAAGAAAACTCGAATGCATTAATAAGCGTAAATGAATGTAATAATAAAATTTTAAAAGCTTTTATAGATAATAATGGCAGCTTAAAAGGAATTTGCAACGATAAATATCCATTCATACCTAGACAAAAATTACCAAAAACTTATATGAGTAATGGAGCTATTTATATAATAAAAACGAATTTATTTTTAAAAAATCCAACTTTTATGCAAGATAAAACAAGTTACTATATAATGGATGAAAAAGCTAGTTTGGATATAGATACAATAGAAGATTTAAAAAAAGCTAACAATATAAGCATTTTATGATTTTTTTATAAAGAATTTAGTTAAAAAGGAAAATATATTATCAGGTAATGTTTCCAAACAAGTATTTATATGGTTATATAAATTTTCTAATTGATGTTTATTTAAAAGTTGTCCGTAAATTCCTGTTTGATGAAAAATATTTTTTTCCATACTGTTTAATCTCCACATTTCTGAAAACAAATGCAAAAAAGGTTGATTAGTATCCATAAAGACATTATCATCTAAGAAAAATTTCACATTACACCATGAAATCTGACAAGTTCTTTTATAATCCCAAGCAAAATTTTCTAATCCACATTTTCTTACTTGATCTGCCAAAAACCAAGGTCCTATAACACCCCATGAAATTTGTTTTCTTTTATTAATAATTTTTTCTGATTCTCGTATAAGAATCTTTCCAAAATCTGAATATTTAGGAAATTTTAAAAAAGAGGTTGTAATTCTTGGTTTTTTATCATCCTCATCTACTTCTTGCGTAAAGATATATTCTTGATTTAAGTCTATGTGATTTAAACATATCATATCAAGATCTACCCATACCCCCCCCCTGAGATAGAGTAGATTAAATCTAAAAAAATCTGAAAAAGCAGCTACTCCAGCTCCTCTATCATCTCTAAAATAATTTTTAAAAGAAACAATTTCATTTGCATCTTTTAATTCAAAATCATCAAATAATTCATCTAATTTTCTAAAAATTTTATCATTAAGATTATAAGTATATAAGATAAATTTATATCCATTATCTATAAAAGATTTTATAGATAAAAGCTCCATTAAACCAATTCCCTTATAACCTTTAGGTGTATACCAAAAACTACTAACTTTCTGTTTCATAAACTCTCTTTTTTAAATCTATTTCCTCTTTTTCCAAAACCTCAAATAATTTTCGGTGGAAATCATCATTTTTAAAATCCATAGAAAACTTTTTTATAAGCTCATTGCTTTTCTTTTTATCTTTATAATTTTGCCATAGAATTTCTTTATTTTTGTTTTCATATCTTCCATTTTGATTAAATTCATAGTGATAAATACAAGTCTTAAAAACAGCTATTTTCTCACAAAACATAAAATAAAAATAACAAAAAAGCACATCTTCAGCATAACTTAAACACTCATCTATTTTAATTTTTTCAAAACTTTTTAAGATTATATCTTTTTTAAAACACTTCGCCCAAACCGACCAGCAAAAATGCCTTTGCCTGCTTAAAAATTCTAAAAACTGACCTTGATTAAAAACCTCATCTTGCTTAAAACGATAAAATCGCTTAGTTTTAACCCTATGCACAAAAGCATCAAAACAAAGTAAATCAAAACCTTTTCTCATCTCTTTAAAAGCTATTTCACAAGCATTTAAACTTAAAAAATCATCACTATCTAAAAACATTACAAAATCAGAGCTAGAATGCAAAATGCCTAAATTTCTACTTGCAAAAGTGCCTAAATTTTCTTCATTTTGAAAGATTTTTATCCTTGGATCTTTTTTAGCAAATTCTAAAACTATATTTAAACTTTCATCTTCACTTCTATCATCAACAACCAAAATTTCAATATCTTTTAAAGTCTGATTTATACAACTTTGTAAAGCCCTTAAAATAAAATCGCAAGAATTAAAAAGCGGGATTATGATCGAAAGTTGTGGCATATTTTTCCTAAAATTTTGTTAAAATATTAAAAACAATTCTATCAAAATTTAGGAAATTTATGAAAATTTTTATACACCTTCCCACTTGGCTAGGCGATGCAGTAATGGCTTCACCTGCCTTATACACTATAAAAGAACATTTTAAAGATGCTAAGTTTATCCTTTATGGTTCTTTTGTTTCTACAGCACTTTTTAAAGAATTTCCTAATTCTAAAATCATCATAGAAAATAAACAATCACGCTACAAACAAGCCCTATCCTTACGCAAAGAACTTGGCAAAATCGATCTTAGCATCGCTTTTAGATCTGCTCTTTCTTCTAAGATTATCTTACGCATTCTTAAAACAAAACAAAGATATTTTTTTGACAAAAACAAGTACAAAGAAGAACATCAAGTTTTAAAATACCTTTATTTTATAGAAAACTCACTTGACATAAAAGCTCATTCTAAAGACTTAAAACTTCCTTTTAGGCTAAAATTTCAAGGCCCTCTTATTTTAAAAAATGGTAAAAAAATTTTAGGATTAAATCCTGGAGCAAGCTTTGGAAGTGCAAAAAGATGGGATGCGAGTTATTTTGCTAAAGTAGCTTTAAATTTCAGCCAAAGTCATGAAATTTTAATCTTTGGTGCCGGAAAAGCCGAACAAGAACTTTGTAATGAAATTTATCAAATTTTAAAAGAACAAAACATAAAAGTAAAAAATCTTTGCAATAAAACCACCGTCAAAACCCTTTGTCAAAATATTGCTTTTTGTGATCTTTTCATCACAAACGACAGTGGTCCTATGCATATAAGTGCAGTTTATAAGATAAAAACCGTGGCTATTTTTGGCCCTACAAAATTTACCCAAACTTCACCTTGGCAAAATCAAAACGCAAAATTAGTACATTTAGATCTAACTTGTATGCCTTGTATGCAAAAAACCTGCCCATTAAAACACCATAAATGTATGAAAGATTTAAAACCTGAAAAAGTAATAGAAAAAGCAATAAATTTACTTAAAAACCCTCATCTATAATCTGACAAAGTGTATGTATAATCAAAATGTGCACTTCTTGAATTCTAGCCGTATCATCGCTTGGTACAACAAGATTATAATCGCAAAGTTTATTCATCATTCCACCGCCTTTTCCGCTAAGTCCTAAACAAAGTATATTAAGCTCTTTTGCTTTTTTAAAAGCTTCTAAAACATTAGGGCTTTTTCCACTGGTTGAAATACCAATTAAAACATCATTTTCATTTCCTAAAGCTTCCACTTGTCTTGAAAAAACAAACTCAAAGCCATAGTCATTTCCTATAGCACTAAGTGCTGAAGTATCTGTTGTAAGCGCTATACCTGCCAAAGCTTTGCGTTCTTTTTTATAACGCCCACTAAGCTCAGCTGCAAAATGCTGGGCATCAGCTGCACTTCCACCATTTCCACAAATAAAAATCTTGCCACCTTTTTTAAGACACTCGCACAAAAGCTCGCCTACTTTAGCAATTTGCCCTTTTAAAATTTCACTTTCTTGAACGATTTTTTGATGTTCTTGCCATTCTTTTTCTACTAAATTTATCATTTTTTATCCTTTATTTTTTCTATGATCTTACTCGTACTAAAACCCTCTTCAAAGTCGATTAATTCGACCTTTGAAACAATATCCGCACCCACCACAAGCTTATCTTTATAATCCGCCCCTTTAACCAAAATATCAGGCTTTAAAAAACTTATAAGTTCCAAAGGCGTATCTTCATCAAAAATCACTACAAAATCCACAAAATAAAAAGCTGCCAACATACAAGCTCTTTGAAACTCTGAATTTATAGGACGACTCTCGCCTTTGAGTCTTTTCACGCTCACATCCGAATTTAAACCTACAACTAAAATATCACCCAATCTTTTAGCTTTTTCAAGATATTTTATATGCCCAAAATGCACTATATCAAAACAACCATTTGTAAAAACGATCTTTTTATCATTTTGTCTTAAAAGCGTTAAAAGTTCTTCTTTGCTTTTGATTTTTTTCTCAAAATCCACACGCTTAAAACTCTTAATCTCATCAAAACTTACACTCACGCTACCTATTTTACTCACCACAACGGCTGCAGCCTCATTAGCAAGCTCGCAAGCTTTAAAAATTTCAATCTTATTTGCCAAGCAAAAAGCTAAAACCGCAATCACACTATCGCCTGCTCCTGTTACATCATAAACCTCTAAAGCCTTAGCAGGTGCTATTTTTAAACTCTCATCAAAAAGTGCAATTCCAGCTTCTGAAAGAGTGATGATAGAATAACGCAAAGAAAAGTCTTCTTTTAATTTTTTAATACCCTTTTTTAAATTTTCTCCCTCTAAATTTTCAAATTTCAAAGCTTCTAAAGCTTCTTTTTTATTAGGCGTGAGTAAAGTTGCACCGCTGTATTTACTAAAATCACTGCCTTTAGGATCAACTAAAACAGGAATATTTAAAGCATTAGCTTTTTCTATCAAAGCCTTGCAAACCTTAGGTGTTAAAATACCTTTAGCATAATCACTTAAAATCACAGCTTTAAATTCTTTAATCTTTTCATCAAATAAACTTATAAGTTCATCTTCGAGCAAAATTACACTTGTATCTTCTTTATCTAGTCTTAACACTTGTTGATTATGTACCATAATGCGGTTTTTAAAAGGAGTTTTACGTCCTTTTTGGATTAAGAATTCTCCTTTTAAATTTTCTTTTAAAAATTTTCCATTCTCATCATCGCCTATAACACCAAGCGCAAAAACATCAGCTCCTAAGCTTTTTAAATTTGCATAAACATTCGCAGCCCCGCCTAATCTTTTATCTTCTTTTAAATTTTTAGCTACTAAAACAGGAGCTTCAGGGCTCACACGCGAACAATCACACCAAGTGTAATTATCCACCATAAAATCACCTATAATTAAAATTTTAGGTTTTTGCTGGCTTAAAAACTCAAGCATTTACTTCCTTTTCAAAAAGTCTTTTAATTTCTACTAGATAATCTTTTATTCCCTCTTCAAGACTGAATTTTGGCTTATAATCCCAAGTTTGATCTAGCTTTGCTTCAGTGTGAAATTGATAAGATTTTACATAAGGATTTGGGATATATTCACAAGGTAGATTAGTATCTAGTTCTTTTTGTAAAATATCGACTATATCTTGAAAAGTCCTTGCCTTACCACTGCCTACATTATAAACCCCGCATTTTGAATCAAGGGCGATTAAATTGGCACTAATAACATCTTTAATATAGGTAAAATCTCTATAAATTCGATCACTTCCTTGAAACAAGCGTGGATTTTTCCCAGCTAAAATTTGATGACCAAATTGCAAAACCATAGAAGCGGTTTTATTTTTATAAAATTCACCTTTTCCATAAATATTAAAATATCTAAGTCCTACTAAATGGGCTTTATCGTAGTATTTTTTTGCTAACTTATCCATCATCAATTTTGAAAAAGCATAAGGATTTTTAGGTTCTTCATCTTTGCCGACGGTTTGTGGACTTTTTGCATCACCATAAACCGAAGCTGAACTTGCATAAATAAGTTTTGCATGAAGTTTGATGCTTAACTCTATCAAGTCTTTAAAAGTATTTAAATTAGTTTGTAAAATCTTAGTTTGATCAAAAACTGTTGTATCTGAAATCGCTGCTTGATGAAAAATAATCTCTGGTTTAAAATCTTCAATTTTTTTCAAAACTTTTTCATCATTTATATCGCCCACAAAAAGTTCTCCATCAAATTCAAGCAAATTTTTAAAATGACCAAAACTTTGCAAATTTCCATTTTCAAAAATCAAGCTGCTACGCATTTTATCAATGATTAGAATTTCATGTTTTTTTTGTAAATTTAAAGCCAATTGCGAGCCTATAAACCCTGCACCACCTGTAATCACTATTTTCATGAATTTTCCTTTTTTCTAAAAAAGCTCAAAATTTCTTTTAAATTTGTAAATTGTCTAAAAAAATTACCCTCTTTTTTTTCCTCGTTAACTAAGATTAAAGTACCAATATTAGCATTTAACCCCGCTTGCATATCGCTTAGATTATCACCTATAAAGATAGAATTTTTCATATCTAGCTTAAACTCATCTTTTGCTTTTAAAAGCATTCCTGCTTTAGGTTTACGACACCCACAACCTTCTAAATGCGGACAATGGTAAATTTTATTAATTTTTATATCTTGTTTGGCAAATTCTTTAAGCATATAATCACAAAGTTTGAAAAAATCACTTTCTTTATAATATCCTCTTGCTATGCCTGATTGATTTGTCGCTATAAAAAGCAAATAATTTTTAGCTAAAAAATATCTACAAAGCTCAAAAATTCCATCACAAAATTCGAAATCTTCTATTTTATAGACATATTTTTTATCTATATTAATCACACCGTCTCTATCTAAAAATAATGCTTTTGTTTTCATAAAAACATTATAATATAGCTTTTTTAAAAAGAAAATAAACATTATCTTTAATTTCTTAAGATTTTTATAAAAATAAAGATATATAATACCTAGTAATCTAATTTTTACTAAGGAGAAAACAAATGAAAAAATTATTAGTAGTTTCTGCTTTGGCATGTCTTGGCGTTTCTGCTTTTGCTGCAGATGGTGCTACACTTTTTAAAAAGTGTGCAGTATGTCATGGTGCAAATGCTGACAAAGTTTACTTAAACAAAGTTCCAGCTTTAAAAACTCTTTCTTCTGCTGAAAGACTTCAATACATGAAAGAATACTCAGAAGGCAAAAGAAATGCTTATGGTCAAGGTGCGATCATGAAACTTAACCTTAAAGGTTTAACTGAAGAAGATTTTAAAGCTATCGAAGCTCATATTGAAACTTTAAAATAATTTCTAAAAAAGGCTTTCCTTATTTAAGAAAGCCTTTTTTTATCCAAAGCTTCTTTTTTACGCCTTTCTAATTCTATAGCATCACGTAACGAATCCTCATCATCATTTAAAGTAGTAAATTTATAATCATCATCAAATTGTTTATTTTTTATCCCCCAAAGCAAAGTTGTCAAAATGATAAAAAACACTAAGATAGAAACTCCTATCATCATCATGATTATACTATTCATTCTTTAATCCTTAAAGCATTTAAGATTACTACTATACTACTAAAAGACATAGAAATAGCAGCAAACAAAGGATTTATAATACCTAAAAAAGCTAAAGGTATAGTACAAGCATTATAGAACAAAGAAAAAGTAAGGTTTTGCTTAATAATTTTAAAAGTATTTTTAGATAATTTTATAGCTTTTTTTAAAGAAAATAAATCATTTTTTAAAAGCAAAACATCACTGCTTTCAATAGCTAAATCACTTCCTTCTCTTAAAGTCATCGAAACACTTGCGTATTTTAAAGCTAATACATCATTTACCCCATCACCTACAAATAAAACTTTGTAATTTTTACTCAAATTTTCTATAACTTTCATCTTATCTTCAGGTAAGCAAGAAGCTTGATAATTTTGAATTTCTAATTTTTTAGCGATTTTTTCCACTGCTTTTTGATGATCGCCACTTAGTATCATTAATTCTTTTTTTTCTTTTTTAAGATAAGCGATAAGCTCTTTTGCACCCTCTCTTAAAACACTATCAAACTCAAAAAAAGCTAAAATTTTACCCTCTTTGGCAAAAATAAAATGCGTATTATCAAATTCTTTAGTTGCAATACCCTTTTCTTGTAAAAATTTAGAACTTCCGCCTAAAAGCAACCCTTTATTTAACTCAGCGCTTAAACCTTTAGCTTGAATGCTTGAATGCTTTTTAAAATCCAAATTTAAATCCTTAGCTCCTTTTTGCTTTAAATACGACGCAATATTTTGAGAAATAGGATGCTTAGAAAGCTTAACAAAATTATAAATTTCATCTAAATTAAGCGACTTGTCTAAAAAAACTTCTTTAATCTCAAGTTCGATTTTAGTTAAAATACCTGTTTTATCAAATACTATATAATCGCATTTACTTAAATCTTCTATCACGCTAGAACTTTTAAATAAAATATGTTTTTTCAAAGCTCTACCTAAAGCTACAAGATTACTCACGGGCGTTGCTAAAGCCAAGGCACAAGGACAAGCAATAATCAAAACAGAAATCGCATTGACTAAAGAAAGTTCAAAACTTGCTTCTTTACAAAGAAACCAAAAATTAAAACAAACAAAAGCTATAAATAAAACTGTTCTGGAAAAATAAATCGAAAGACTATTGACTAAACTTTCAAGCCTTGCCTTTTTAGAACTTGCAAGTTCTAAAAGCTGGATAATTTGACTGAGTTTTGAATCTTTATAAAGCTTTGTTGCTTCATACTCTACACTTCCATCAAGCACTATACAAGCCGAAAAAATTTCATCTTCTTTTTGTATGAGTTTTGGAGTATTTTCTCCATTTAAAGAAGAGGTATCTACACTCATTTCACCACTTTTACAAATTCCATCGATTAAGATTTTATCTCCAGTTTTAAGTAAAATTCTATCACCCAAACAAACCTTTTGCACTTCTTTAGGAACAAATTCCTTGCCATTAAAAACCAAAACTTCATTTTGCAAAAAATCATTAAGTCCATCTATAGTATCTAAAGCACGTTTTTTACTAAACATCTCAAGATATCTACCTATAAAAACAAAACAAATTATCATGGCCACAGAGTCAAAATACACCTCTCCCACTCTAAAAAACATAGCCCATAAAGAATAAATATAAGCCAAACTTGCTCCACTAATAACCAATATATCCATATTTAAACTATGTATTTTTAAAGCTTTTAAAGCACTCTTATAAAAATGAGATCCCGTATAAAAAAGCACAGGAGAACAAAGGATAAATTCAGCAAAATTTAAAATATCCTTAGTATCCTTATCCATACCGCTAAAAAATCCTGCGTATTTTGCTACCGCTATCCACATGATATTCATCACACAAGCTATAGCCACAACAAGCTTAGAATAAAATTCCCTTTTTAATAAATCCGCTTTTTTTGAAGCCTTGCTTGCATCATAAGCACTCGCTTTATAACCTATACTTTCAATAAGTCTTAAAATTTGCACCAAAGAAATACTTTGTTCGTCAAAAACAATGCGTGCTTTATGGCTTAAGTGATTGATATCAAGCTCTAAAATTCCTTCTTGCTTGGTTAAAATTTTCTCATTAAGCCACACACAAGCTGCACATTCTATACCGTGTATCATGAGATAAATTTCACTAAATCCTTCTTTGGTTTTAGTGACAAACTCATCATAATTTTTCATTTCATTTTGAAAATTTACAGGGTTTAAAGTTTGATTTCCAAGCTTTTCATAAAACTCATCTAATCCACTTTCATGCAAAATTTCCCAAACACTTTCACAACCCTTACAACAAAAAAATTTACCCTTATACTCTATCATTTGGGCTTGTTTATAATCAAGTTTACAATGTTCACATTTCATAATCATTCTTTAAAAAAATATTTTTTATAATTATAAACAAATTTGACAAAAAGTGCATTTTTTTACTAAAATCACATTTTGCAAAAAATATTCTGCTAAATCTTACGAGGACTTATGGAAAAAGAAAAAAAACAACATCAAAGAACCCACGTTCCAGTGGAAGGTTATAAAATCGAAGAATTAAAATTATTAGATTTAGAAAATCTAGTTAAAATCGCCAATGAATGTGAAATCGAAAACCCAAGAGAATTTCGCCGCCAAGAACTTATTTTTGAAATTTTAAAAGCACAAACAAAAAAAGGTGGTTTTATACTTTTTACAGGAATTTTAGAAATTTCTTCTGAAGGTTATGGCTTTCTAAGAGGTATGGATTCCAATCTTAGTGATAGTGTTAATGACGCTTATGTTTCAAATTCACAAATTAGAAAATTTGCTTTGCGTGTAGGCGATATCGTTACAGGACAAGTTAGAGAACCTAAAGATCAAGAAAAATATTACGCTCTTTTAAAAATCGAAGCAATTAACTATTTACCTTTACAAGAAGCTAAAGAAAGGCCTTTGTTTGACAACCTAACTCCTATTTTTCCAACAGAAAAAATCAAACTCGAATACGATGCTATGAAGCTTACGGGTCGTGTTTTGGATCTTTTCACTCCTATAGGAAAAGGACAACGTGGGCTCATCGTTGCTCCACCACGCACAGGTAAAACAGAACTTATGAAAGAACTTGCTACTGCTATTGCTAAAAATCATCCAGAAATGCATTTAATCGTGCTTTTAGTCGATGAAAGACCTGAAGAAGTTACCGATATGCAAAGATGTGTAAAAGGCGAAGTTTTTAGTTCTACTTTTGATTTGCCTGCCTATAATCATGTGCGTGTAGCTGAGCTCGTGATAGAAAAAGCCAAAAGAATGGTAGAAACAGGCAAAGATGTTATCATCTTACTTGATAGTATCACAAGACTTGCACGTGCTTACAATACTGCAACTCCAAGCAGTGGAAAAGTCCTAAGCGGTGGGGTGGATGCTAATGCCCTACACAAACCAAAACGCTTCTTTGGCGCAGCTAGAAATATAGAAAATGGAGGCTCTTTAACCATAGTTGCTACAGCTTTAATTGACACAGGCTCAAGAATGGATGATGTGATTTTTGAAGAATTTAAAGGCACAGGAAATAGCGAAATAGTTCTTGATAGAAATATCGCTGATAGAAGAATTTATCCTGCGATTAATATCATCAAATCAGGAACAAGAAAAGAAGAATTACTCCAAGGCGTGGCGAATCTTCAAAAAATTTGGGCGATCCGTTCAGCGATTTCTCAAATGGATGATGTTGAGGCATTGAAATTTTTATATTCTAAAATGCTTAAAACCAAAGACAATGTAGAACTTTTATCTATAATGAACGAGTAAAAAATGCTTCAAGCTTTAGCGATTAAGTATAGACCTAAAACCTTTGATGAACTCATAGGACAAAAAACAGTTAGCGTAAGTTTAAAATACGCTCTAAATCATAATCGCTTAGCTCATGCTTATCTTTTTTCAGGACTTAGAGGAAGTGGAAAAACTTCAAGTGCTAGAATTTTTTCTCGTGCTTTAGTTTGTGAACAAGGGCCAAGTGATACTCCATGTGGCACTTGCAAACACTGTCTTGCGGCACTTGAAGGCAAACATATAGACATTATAGAAATGGACGCTGCAAGCAACCGTGGACTTGAAGACATACAAGCTTTAATCGAACAAACTAAATACACCCCTTCTATGGCAAGATTTAAAATTTTCATCATCGATGAAGTACACATGCTTACCCCACAGGCTGCAAATGCGCTTTTAAAAACCTTAGAAGAACCCCCAAGTTATGTTAAATTTATACTTGCAACCACAGATCCTTTAAAACTTCCTGCAACGGTACTTTCAAGAACACAACATTTTCGCTTTAAACAAATTCCACAGAGTGAAATTTTAAATCATCTTAAAGAAATTTTACTTAAAGAAAATGTTAAATTTGAAGAAGAAGCTTTAAAATTCATAGCAAGAAGTGGTAATGGATCTTTAAGAGATACCTTAACCTTACTTGATCAAGCCATTATTTTTTGTCAAAATGAAATCAGTATTAGTAAAATTACAGATATGCTAGGATTTTTAGATCCTGAAAAAATCAAAGCCTTTTATCGGGCTATCTTAACAAAAGACAAAGAAAAAGTTTTTGCGTATCTAGAAGAATTGCAAGACTATGAAGCCTCAAGCGTGATTGATGAAATGCTTTTTTATTTAAAAGAAAGTTTTTTTGCAAAAAGTACAGAATTTTCTACTTTAATTTATGAAAGATTTTTCCGTATTTTATCAAAAGCTAAAAATATGCTTTGCGATGATGATGGCTTTACGCTTTGTGTTATGGCTTTTATGATGATGGAAGCAAGCTATTTAAAAGAAATTGACACACAAATCCAAGAAATCAAACAAGAAAATACAACAAATATTACACCTAAGATCACACCTTCTCCTATCATACCTAATCTTGAGAAAAAAATAGAAAAAAATGCTTATGAAATCTTGCTTGATAGTATTTATGATAGGGATTTTGATCTTGCAGAATGCTTTAAACAAAGTACAAAATTTATTAGTTTTGAAAATAATACTTTAAATATAAGCTCAAACGCACAAGGACAAAATCGCGATACACTCAATAAAGGTTTTAAACTCATACAAGAACTTTTTAAAGCTAAATTTGGAGAAAATGCAAAAATTAATGTACAAAAAGCACTAACAATTGATGAAAATAAGCTTCAATCCTTAACTCAAGAATTACCGAACAATGAAAACAAAAACATAGATATTCAAAGTTCTATTAATATGCTTAAAGAAGGGGCCAAAAAATTTGACCCACAAGAAGATCTTAAAGAAGCTCTTAAAGATTGTTTTGGAGAACCTAGTATAGAAAATTAATCATCATTTTTAAAAGGGATGAAAATCAAAGCTAAAACATATAAGTTACCAATCTTGTAGCATCAGGCAAACCATTCCAAACCTTGCTTATCCACATTCCAAACCATTCTACAGTAACTACTTGGAAGGCAAAAAACTATAAAATACAACAACAAGTTAAAGAAATAATCCCAAAATCTTAGATTATGAAAGCTTTGAGCATCTAAATTTCTAGCTTTAAGCATATCATAAGCACCTTTTTAGAGCTGTTAAGATAATAAAAGTTTCAAAAAGAATAATTGCTATATAACCTATATGATGAATCACAGGAGAAGTAATAGCCCTATAAACTATAGCAATACCTAAATAATCAAACTTTGTATCCATACTCATCACATGCAAAATAAATTAGAAATTAGAATTGCAATCTATCACATTTCCAAAAACCACTATACCTACTAACGATGCAATAGTAAGCAAAAATAATAATTTTTGAAAATCTAATCATTTTGCTTACGCAAAAACATTTTTGTTACATTTATACTATTCTAATAATATATTTTTAATAAAAAATTAAAATTTTAAATTCTTTTAAGTCTTAAAGAATTAAGCACCACGGTAACAGAACTAAAGCACATTGCAAGGGCTGCTATATGAGGACTTAAAGTGATAAAAGGTATAAATCCTGCCGCAATAGGAATGCAAAACACATTGTAAATAAAAGCCCAAAAAAGATTTAGCTTAATAATACTGCGTGTTTTTTTAGCAAGCTTAAAACATTTAAAAATAGCTGATAAATCATCTTTTATCAAGATAAAATCCCCTGTTTTTTTTGCAAGCTCATTTGCTTTTGAAAAACTCATACTCACACTTGCAGCAGATAAAGCCGCCGCATCATTGATCCCATCTCCTATAAAAAGAGTTTTTTTAAATTTTTGAATGATTTGTAGTTTTTCTTCACTCTTAAGTTGAGCATGAAATTCATCTATGTGTAATTCTTTAGCTATTTTTTCTACATTTTTTACATGATCGCCGCTTAAAATAAAAGTTTTAAGATTTTGCCCTTTTAAATTTGACACAAGTTCTTTAGCTCCATCTTTTAAAGCATTACTTAATAAAACACCGCCTAAACACTTTTTATTCTTAGCAAAATACACCCTAACATATTCTTTAAAAGCATCAAAAAAAATATCACTTTCTTTTGTGTCAACTTCATTTTCGTGTAAAAACTGTGCACTACCTACAAGATAAATATCACTATCTTCTTTGTATTTTATGCCAGAACCCACAATCACTCTTCCCTCTCCCTTTAAATCAAAAATTTGATCTTTATGCAAAGCCTTAGCTATAGGATGAGAGCTTAAACTTTCAATTTGACATAATTTATCAAAATCATCTTTAGAAAGATTGTGCTTAAAAATACTCAAATTTTCCTTTGTTAATGTACCTGTTTTATCAAAAAAAGCATACTTAACTAAGGCTAATTTTTCCAAAGCAGTAGGATTTTTAATAAGAATGAAATTTTTTGCCGCATTTGCACTTGCCACAACCAAAGCTATAGGTGTTGCAAGCCCTAAAGCACAAGGACAAGAGATCAAAAGCACAGCACAAGCGTGTAAAAAAGCTGTATCTAAATCCGCTTTTACCGTCCAAAAAATAAAAACTAAAAAAGCAAAAAATACAATACCCCCTACAAAGTATTTAGAAATTTGATCTGCTAAATTTGCCAAAGGACTTTTGATATTTCCTGCTTCAAAAACTAGGTTTTTGATTTGTTCTAAAGTACTATCCATAGCCTTTTTATTTGCCTTGATCCTTAAAACACCATTTAAAACTACTGCTCCTGCTTGAACTTCATCTCCTTCTTTTTTTAAAACAGGCAAAAACTCTCCATTTAAAAAACTCATATCAAGCTCTGCACTTCCTAAAAGCACCACTCCATCTGCAACAATGCTTTCTCCTTCTTTTACCAAAAGCACATCGCCACTCTTGACAAAAGAACTTGGAATTTCGTTAATACTTTCATCTTCAAGCAAAATTTTTGTCTTTTTTGTGTCTATATTTTCCAAAATTCTTTGATAATCTTGTGCCTTAAATTTAGCCTTACTTTCAAGATATTTTCCTAAAAGCACAAAAGAAATAATCATCATTGCGCCGCTAAAATACAAATCTTCTTCTTTAAAAATTTGCAAATACACCAAAAAAGAATACACAAAAGCACTCAAAGTCCCCAAAGCTACAAGGGTATTCATATCTAAATTTTTGCTTTTAAGTCCTAAAAAAGCATGAGAAAAAAAGTCTCTCCCGCAATAAAATATCCCAAAAAAACTCAAAGCCATTTGAATATTTTGCGAAAAAGAACTTTTAACAAACATTTCAAAATACATAATAATTACACTCAAAACTATACTTAAGAGCAATTTTTTTCTTAATTCTAAATGTTTTTTTATCTTGTATGCAATCAAGCTTTGCTCATCTTCTAAAATTTCAAAGCCTAAATTTTGAATTTTTGCGATAATATCTTTGCGTTTTTCTTGATTTTCAAGTAAAAAAACCCCGCTAGAATTCACATAAGAAACGCTAGCATCTTTAACACCATCAATTTTTTTACAAGCTCTTTCTATGGCATTAGAACAATTAACGCAAGTCATTTTTCCTATTTTTATACGTAATTCTTCCATTATAAACGCTTCACGATCTCAAAACCTAAATCTTGAAATTCTTTTGTAAAATTTGATACTTGACTTTCTTCTAAATTTAAACTTAAAATTTTTTGCTCCAAATCCACTTCTATATCTCCAAATTCATCTTCAAGGGAATTTTTGATCAAATTTACACAACTCATGCAATTAACATTTTTTACTTTAAATTTCATTTTCACTCCTTATAGGTTGTATAGTAATGTGCCCGATTTCAAATTCATGTAGTAATTTATGGGATAAATCCTGAGATAATTTTTCAAATTCCTTTAGATCACAAACTCTCACTTTTAAATGCATAGAAGCTACTAGCATTTTATTAGTAATTTGAGTAATATGCAAATCCACCACCTCATCCACACTAGGATTTAAAAGCAAAACTTGTCTTACTTTTTCTATATCCACAGGAGAACTTTCAAGCAAGACATTAGCACTTTGTTTAAGCAAGATAATCGCCCATCTTAAAAGCAAGATTGATAATACAATAGCTAAAATCGTATCTATATAAACAATACCGCTAAAATACACCACGATCCCACCTATAATCACTGCTAAAGAACCCAATAAATCGCTCATCATATGTAAAAAAGCGGATTTCATATTGACATTTTCTAAATTCGCACCTTTAAACATCATCAAGGCGTTAATCCCATTTACTAAAAAACCTAAAATAGCTACAATTATCATAGTTTTAGCATCAATTTCTTGTGGATTGATAAATTTTTCTATAGCCTCATAGATAATAAATAAAGCTGATAAAACAATAGTTAAAGCATTGATAAAAGCCACTAAAACTTCAAGACGAAAATACCCAAAGGTCTTTTGATGATCTTGCCATTTTTCTACAGCTATGATGGCTAAAAAACTAAGAGCTAAGGCAAAAACATCAGAAAACATATGTAAAGTATCACTTAAAAGTGCTAAAGAATTTGAAAGGATTGAATAAATAAATTGCACAAGCATCATAGAAAAAGTCATTAAAAGAGAAATTTTTAAAATCTTTTTATCCATACTCCTTGCATCGGCATGGGAATGATAATGTTCATGAGAATGTTCTTCGTGATTATGATGACAAGATTTGTTAGCTAAAGGCTCGTGTGATAAAAATTTATACATTTTATATCCTTTCTACTTAGATATTTTAAGACATTAAGCTAAAAAGGATATAAATATTTGTTATTTTTATAAAATTAAAAGCTAAAAACTTATCTAAATGTTACATTTTTGTTTTTTATAAAATCAATTTTGTTTTTAATAAAATTTTTATTAGTAAAAATTAAATTATTGATTTAAATTTAAATCATTAAAAAACACCAAGAAATTTTTATAGCAAAGTCTTAATGTTTTTTTATATGTCTAGTCATCATGAAACTTTGCTCAAAAAATATAAGTAAAGTAACACTCACTCCTATAGCTAGAGCCAAAGTCACAGAAACAGTTGTAAAAAAATAATCAAAAAATTGAACTAGGAATTCAGATTTAGCTTTTAAATCATCACTGCGTATAAAAGAAATAAGATACAAAATCGCTTTATAAGCATAAATTCCAGGTATCATAGGAATAAGAGCAGGAAAAGCGATAATTTCAGCAGGGGTTTTGATGATTTTTGCTAAAATAATTCCTAAACATCCTATGCAAAATGAAGCAACAAAAGTTGCAATTGCTAAAGTTTGGAAATGAAAATACTCAACCAAAGTAAAACGAAGCCCATGTGCAATAGCTGCTAAAAATGCGGATAAAATGAGAGTTTTTAAAGGCGGATTACAAGCATAAGCAAATCCAAATCCAGCCACAGCAGCAAAAAACATATCTTTTAAAATAAATTCTATCATCTTAAAATCCCAAAATTGGAAATACTAAGCGTCATATAAATTCCAAGTGCTATACAACAAATCAAAATAGCTACGCTAATAATACGACTAATTCCCATTAAAATATGATCTTTTAATATATCAATCACAGAATTGATAAAAAATACTCCAGGTATAAGATATAAAATACTTGAACCCAAAGCCACATCAGAAGTATTTGTATATCCCGAATCAAGTCCAAAAAACACAAACCAAGAAGAAATAAAAGAACAAAGAATATATTGAATTCTTAAATCAATCTTTGCTTTAGTTAAAACATATCTTAACAATAACCCTATAAAAGTTGCAAAAAACACTAAATTTCCAGCTCCAAAATCACCGCCAAAAAGCCTACAAAAAGCTGAATTTGCCATAGATACAAACAAAAGATTAGGCAAATAAGAACGCTTTTTTTGCTGAGAAATTTGCTCAAAAACAACTTTTGCTTTTTCAAGGTCATATTTATGATCATATATAGCCCAACTTAAAGCACTTAAATCAAAAATAAGTTTAAAATTAACATGTGCATGGTGATTAGGTATAACATAAGTTCTTTGAATAGAATTATCATCCATATCTACAACACTTAAAGTAATATGATGAAAAAAGAAATTGATATTTATCTCATAACCATAAACCTCAGCTATCCTTCCCACACATTTTGCTACTCTAGCTGTATAAGTTCCAGCACCTAATAAAGTTTTAGCATATACAATTAAAAAATTAGTTAATTTTTGTATATCAGGTTTTTCCATATTTTAATAATCTTTGATTGAATTTATTATAATTATAGCAAATTTGAAAATAAAAAGAAGAAAAATACTTATCAATATGTAATCATTTTTTAAAAGACTTTTTGATTTTAATATAAATTAAACTTGCTAAAATCACAAAAACAATTATAATAATTAAAATTTGAGTTAAATAAGTTTTAATCAATTCTTCATTTTGTCCTATATAATAACCTAAAAATACAAGTATAGCTACCCAAATAACACTACCAAACGCGGTAAAAAGTATAAAATTTACAAGCTTCATTTTTACTAAACCCGCGGGCATAGAAATGTATTGACGAATTCCTGGTAAAAGACGACAAGTAAAGGTTGAAAATTCCCCGTGTTTGTTAAAAAATTCTTCAAATTTGACAAATTTGGCTTCGTTTATGCCAAAATATTTGCCCCATTTTAATACAAAATTTTTACCCCAAAAAAAGCAAATATAATAATTAATCAAAGCCCCTAAAACAGAACCTAAAGTCCCACTAAGTATACAAAGAGTGATATCAAGTTCACCTTTATGTGCTAAATATCCAGCAGGTATCATAACAACTTCACTTGGAAAAGGTATAAAACAACTTTCTAAAGTCATTAAGATAATAATGCCTAAATATCCCCAAGCACTAGCCATCTCAACGATAAAAGAAATGATTTCTTGCATATTGGCCTTATTTGAAAGAAATTTTAAAGTTGTAGCTTAAAAGATTAAAAGTAAAAAGCGGTTTTACACCGCTTTTTTTATTTACCTGCAACTGAAACTTGATTTGGATTGTCCGCTGCACGAGCGATCATGCACTCTTTTAAAACAGCAGCATCAGCTGGATCACTAACTTTTTTACTAATCCAGCGTTCAACTTGTTTCATTGTTTTTGACTCTGGCTCTGGAGCTTCGTATTTTGCCATCAAACTTGCACAATCAGCCAAAGCAATGATAGGTAATAAACTTGCAAAAAGTATTTTTCTCATCTTTTGCTCCTTAGAATTTTACATTATACATTAACATGATATTATCAGCTCTTGATTTTTCTTTCTTAGCTCCACCAAGAGGTAAACCACGATTTCCCCATTTATTTTGGATATTAGTGTAACTTAAGCGTAAGAATTGATATCTATCAAGTTGATAAATCACATAAACATCATTTGCTATACCTCTAGTCATTCTTATATTAAGTGGATCATTGATGCTTGGACGAGACATAGTATACCAGTATCTGCTACCCCAGAAGAATTCATAACCTACTTTTAAAGCTCTTGTAAAGTCATAGCGTCCACCTACATGCACTGCATAACCATCTTTTTCGTTAAATGCTAAAGAACTAGCCATACTATTAGCTTTATCTGACCACCAAGTATTTGCATTGCTTCCGTTGTAATAACCTAAAGATGTAAACCAGTTAAAGTCTGTTCCAAAAGTATTGTAGTTTTCAAAATGGATATTTGCAATAGTTGCATCACCTAAATTTTTAACACCTGCTCCACCGATTAATCCATTCATTATACTATTGCCAAGATCAACTGGTAAAGAGAAATCAGTCATACGAGCTATATTAAAGATGATCAAGTTATTTCCAAAGCTACCTAAAGGAAGCTCTCCCTCTACAGCTGCATAGTAAAGATTTGCATCTGCATCTTGTTGATCACTCATCCAGTCTCTTACTTTACCACTTTCTTCATCCCATTGGTAAGTTTTACCATAAGCAGCACGGATAGCTACTTTATAATCTTGCAAACTTTCAGGTTTATAAGTAATAACCGCAGCATCACCTAAAGCGTTGATTGCTAAAGCTGGATAGGTTGATTGTCTTAGGGCATTGTTTCTAAGATTTGTTCCAGGACCATCTGTTCCAGGTTGTCTTCCTATAGTTGCAATCCACTCAGGAGTAATGTAATAATCAAGATAAGCTCTATCTACATAAAGGATAGGACCACTTGTTCTAGTGTTTCTTCCTGCATCTAAGTCATAAGGCATTCCACTCCATCCCATTTGAGACCAGTTTTTAGCCATAGATAAACGACCATAGAATTTAGTTTTATCGTTAATATCTGCATTCATATTTAAGTGAAGTTCCATCATCCACTTATTGTTAGCATGATAAGTTGTGCTAGGAAGCTTATAGTTTGTATTTGAAAGTGCATTTGAGAATTCAAGTCCGAATTTCACTTTACTTAAAGCAGCTTGAAATTCGTTATCATCTGCTCTATCGCTAAGATCAGCAAGCTCTTCTTTAACTTCTTTGTTTTGCTTAGCTTGAGCTTCTCTTTCTTTTCTGATTTCTTTTAACTCAGCTTGAATTTTTGCAAGCTGTTTTTGAAGCTTAGTGATCTCATCATCTGCAGTTTGTGCAAAAAGTGATGATGAAAAAATACAAGCACTCAAAATAATTGAAAACTTAGTTTTCATAATAATAACTCCTTGTAAATATTTCATTAAAGTAAAGAAGTTATTATAGGAATAAAAAGCTTTAATTTAGATTATATTAATCATTTTTCGCTAGGAATTTCAATATCTAAAATTTTATCACCTTGGCGAATTGAGTCAAGTACTTCCAAACTTTGCTCATCTTTTAAATCAATTTGCCCAAAGATGGTATGCACTCCATTTAAATGAGGTTGCGCACTTAAACAAATAAAAAATTGCGATCCACCTGTATCTCTTCCTGCATGTGCCATTGATAAAGTCCCACGCAAATGTTCATACTGTTGATTATCGCATTCGCAAGGAATTTCATATCCAGGCCCACCTATACCATTGCCATAAGGACAGCCCCCTTGCACAACAAAATTTGGAATCACTCTATGAAAAGTTAAATCTTTGTAAAATCCTTCATTAGCTAAATTAGCAAAATTACAAACCGTTTGAGGAGCTTCATCGGCAAAAAGCTCAACTTTCATTGTGCCTTTTTCTGTTTTAATTAAAGCAAATTTATATTTGTCTGCATTAGTGGTATCGATTTGTTTAAGCATTTTTCCTCCTTTATTCTATGTTAGTATAAACAGCTTGAACATCATCATCTTCTTCAAGCTTATCTAGAAGTTTTTCTATATCATTGAGTTGTTCTTCGCTAAAATTCAAAGGATTATTAGCAATATATTCAAGCCCAGCTTTTTTAAGCACTAAACCCTTAGCCTCTATAGCTGAACTTAATTCTCCAAATGCTGTATAATCCCCACTGATAACTAATTCTTCTTCATTTTGCTCTAATTCCTCAAGACCAGCATCGATTAAATCGAGTTCCAATTCTTCCAAATCTCCTGAAAATTTTTCAAGATGAAAAACCGCTTTTCTAGTAAACATAAAGCCTAAAGATCCATTTTGCAAAACTTCTCCACCATTTTTACTAAAAATAGCTTTTACATTGGCCACGGTGCGTGTAGGGTTATCGCTCATACATTCAACTATAACTAAAGCTCCATGCGCAGCTTTTCCTTCATAATGAATGTTTTTAATATCTACGCTATCTTTTCCACTTGCACGCTTAATAGCTGCATCTATATTATCTTTTGGCATATTATTTGCTTTTGCTGTAGCTATAGCACTTCTTAATTTTGGATTCATATCAGGATCAGTGCCACCTTCTTTAGCAGCTACTTGTATGGCTTTAGCAAGCTTAGGAAAAAGCTTACTCATTTTATCCCATCTAGCCTCTTTAGAAGCTCTTCGGTATTCAAATGCTCGTCCCATAAATTCTCACTTTCTTTAAAGATTTTTAAACTTAAAAGTATAAACTAAAAAGGCTAATTAAAGCTTTAAATGGTATGATTTTACCATTTATTTTAGGAGAAGTTTTTGAATATCGCAAAAAAAGAACTTTTTGTTGCTTGGTTTTTCTTGATTGCTGCTATTGTATTTGAAGTTTTAGGTACTAGTTTTTTAAAAATAGAAAATCAAATTTTAGGCTATATATTTATGGCTTTATTTATAGCTTTTTCTTATTTTTTTATGGGTAAGGCGATTAAAAAAATTCAAGTAGGCATAGCCTATGCTGTATGGGAACTTTTAGGGATTATTCTTATACTTTTAGTTTCTTTTATAGTTTTTAAAGAGAGTTTAACCTTAACTCAAATTCTAGGCATTGTTCTTTCTATCGTTGGAATTATCATGATTAATATAGGCGAGGTTAAAGAATAATGTATATTTTTATCATTGTTTTATCGGCATTGTTAGATATCGTAGCAAATTTATTGCTAAAAAAATCAGATGGTTTTAAGCATAAAATTTGGGGCTTGGCTGCGATTATCAATGCTATACTTGCTTTTTTTCTACTTTCTTTTTCTTTAAAATATGTTCCTTTAAGTATAGCTTACTCAACCTGGGGTGCTATAGGCATCATAGGAACTTGTCTTGGTGGATGGATTTTATATAAAGAAAAATTAAACAAAATAGGAATTTTAGGCATCATTATCGTAATAATAGCAGTATTTTTGCTAAATTATTAAAACAGCAAAAATATCTTACTGTTTTAATGTTCCATTTTATCTTTTGCTTCAATGCCCATTAAAGAAAATGCAGTTTTGATACTAAGAGCAACTAAAGAAAATAATTTAAGTAAATCATTTTCATTTACAGAACCGACAACTTTGTTTTCATTATAAAATTTATGAAAATTTGCAGCTAAATTTTTAAGATAGTCGGGAATTTTTTGCAAAGCTCTAGCCTCAAAAGCGTCATTTAAAATAGCTTTTAAATTTAAAGCTTCAAAAAGTAAATTTATCCCGTCTTGACCTAAACTTTGCAAATCAGCCTCTATCACATCATCAATCTTTTTACCAGCTTTAGCAAATACTTGATAAATTCTAGCGTGTGCGTAGTTGATATAATACACAGGATTAGAACTATCTTCTTTTTGCAAATCACTAATATCAAATTCCAAATGAGTATCGCATTTTTTACTCAAAAAGATATAACGCAAAGCATCACTTCCTATCTCATCAACCACATCGCTCATCAAGATAAAATTTCCTGCTCTTTTACTCATTTTATAAGGCTCTCCATCTTTAAGCAAGGAAACCATTTGAGCTAAAATAATTTCAAGCTTATCAGAATTAAAGCCTAAAAACTCCATTGCAGCTTTCATTCTAGAAATATAACCATGATGATCTGCTCCCCAAATATTGATACATTTTCCATAACCACGGCTCATTTTATCTTTATGATAAACAATATCTGCTGCCAAGTAAGTTCCACGCCCATCTTCACGGATAATCACACGATCTTTTTCATCACCTTTTTGCGAAGAGGCAAGCCAAATTTTACCCTCTTGTTCATAAATTCCTTTATGCTTTTTTAATGATTCTAAAGTTGCACTTAAAGAATCATAATATGATTTCTCGCTTACATAAGTATCAATTTTAATCTTTGCTTGCTCTAAATTTTGCTTAATCAAAACAAGCATTTTATCTTTTGCCCAATCAGCTAAATTAGAGATATTATCTTCATTAAAAAATTCTTTACCAAATTTTTCAAAAGCTTCTTTAGCAAGATCTGCTATATATTCACCTTTGTAATATTGCTCTGGATATTTAACATCTTCATTAAGCATATTTTCTTTCACACTTAGCAAAATAGAAAGCCCCAATAAATAAATTTGATTACCTGCATCATTAACATAATATTCTGTATCAAATTTATAACCCAAATGTCTTGCAAGTCTTGTTAAAGTATCACCAAAAACAGCACCTCTTGCATGTCCTATATGCAAAGGTCCTGTAGGATTTGCACTCACATATTCAAGCAAAAAACTTTCTTGTTTTTTTTCTCCTTTAGCAAAATCATTTGGATTTTTTAAAGCTTTACTGGCAAGATTATTTAAAAAAGTTTTTGAAATTCTAAAATTTAAATATCCATTTACAGCTTCAACCGCTTCAAAACAATCATGATTTTCAAATTTACTCGCTAAATCACTTGCGATCAGTATAGGAGATTTTTTTAACTCCTTGGCTAATGAAAAAGCTAAAGGAGTAGCAAAATGTGCTAAATTTTTATCTTTTGGGTTTTCAAGTATAAAATCACACTCTAAAACCTTTTTAATCTCATTAAAAATAATACTTTTCAAAATTAAACCTTAAGCTTTTTTTGTTTCTTCTACATTTGCATCAACACTTGCATTATTGGCTGTGTTTTGTTTTTCTTCAATTTTTTGAGTATTTTTTACCACTTCATCATCATTACTCATTTCATCTTTAAAAGTTTTAATACCTTTACCTAAACCCTTTGCAAGTTCTGGAATTTTTTTTGCCCCAAAAAGCAATACAACAATCAATAAAATAATCAACCAATGACTTGGACTTGACCAACCGCCCATTTTATTCTCCTTCATTCCAAATATTTTGAATTTGCCCTAGATTTTGCTCTTTAGTTCTAAATTTATGAGCAATTAAAATCGCTCGCAATGCTTCATAACTTTGCTTTAACTCATCATTAATGATAAGATAATCATACTCGCTAAGCTCTTTCATTTCATCACTAGCGTTTTGTAATCTTTTTTCTAGTTGTATTATTGTATCAGTATTTCGCTTAATAAGTCTTTTTTTTAACTCATCTTTATTTTTTGTAGTAATAAAAACAGAAACAATTTTATCAGCCATCTTCTTTTTAGCTATTTTAAATCCTTGCACATCAATATCAAAAATAACTATTTTTCCAATATCTAAAGCATCTTGGGTATGTTTTAAAGAAGTGCCATAAAAATTCTCATGAACCTTGGCCCATTCCAAAAAATGATCACTATCTATATCTTTTTGAAATTCTTCATGGGATATAAAATGATAATGTATTCCATTTTTTTCACCCTCTCTTGGTTTGCGAGTTGTTGAAGAAATGGAAAAATAAAGTTCATCTTCAAATTCATCAAAAAGTTTTTTTAAAAGAGTTGATTTTCCAGCTCCACTAGGACCTGAAATCAACAAAATAAAACCTTGCAATTTTTAATCCTCTTTAAAACTAATGTTTATATTTATATTCATATTCATACCCTTAAGAGCAGCTTTTAAGGTATTATCTTTAATACTTGAAGTAATAGCTCCTGCTATGCTTTGGCTAAGCTCATTAACTATCTCTTCACTATTATCATCTTTAGTTGCATCACTTACTATAGGCTCTTTATTTTTTTCTAAGATTCCCTCTCCAAGAGCTTCTTGTATATCACTTTCTTTCAATGCATCAAAATCACTTATATTTAAATTTGGCACAGCCACTTCCTCTTCATTTGTTCCTAATTCTTTATCGTCTAAAATTGGCCCATCTTTAAAATCTTCTAAAACCTTGCTACTATTGTCACTATCAATACCACAATCAAGCTCATCAAGTTGAGCTAGTTCTTCTTTGATTTGTTCTTGAGTGCTCAAATTTGAAGTAAAATCATCCATTTCATCTTGAACATCTTCTTCCACAACAGGAGTAAACTCCTCTAAAATTTCCTCTGATTCTTCATTATCTTTTGTTTGGCCTAAAAATTCAGCATCCTCAGGAAGATCATCAAAATCCATTTTTCTTTCTTGCTCTTCGACCACAGGAGGATTATCAAAGTCGCTTATATTAGTTTGTAATCCTTTATTATCTTCTAAATCTTCATCATTTTTATCATCTAGCTCATCTAAACTAGGCTCAATATTCAAAGTTGTATGTTCTTGGTTTAAGTCTTCTTTTTCGTTTTCACTATCTTCTAAAGTTAAATCTAAATCAGTTTGAATATCTTCTTGAGTCTGTTCTTTAGTTATTTCTTGTTCTAAATTTTCATCTTCTAAATTTTGAGTTTCTAAAGCTTTGTTTGCATTATCATCTTGAGGTTCGTTAAGCTCTTCTTGCATTTCTAATGTATTTATTTTAGAATCATCTAATAATTCTTGCTTTTCTATTTCTTTATTTTTGTTATCTTCTTTGATTTCCAAATCTTCATCATTTTTATCATCTAGCTCATCTAAACTAGGCTCAATATCCAAAGTTGTATGTTCTTGGTTTGAGTCTTCTTTTTCGTTTTCGCTATCTTCTAAAGTTAAATCTAAATCAGTTTGAATATCTTCTTGAGTCTGTTCTTTAGTTATTTCTTGTTCTAAATTTTCATCTTCTAAATTTTGAGTTTCTAAAGCTTTGTTTGCATTATCATCTTGAGCATCATCATCAAAACTCAAATCTTCCATTCCCTCTGAATTTATATCTAAAGAATTTTCATCAGGTAAATCATCTAAATTTAAATTATCTAAATCTAAATCGATATTGGCATAAGGATTATCATCATTTGAAATTGATGGTTCAATAGCTGCATGCTTATTGGCATCTTTATTATTGAGTAAATTTAAAAAATCTGTAGGTAAAAAAGGTTTTTGTAAAATTTGTGCATCTATATCTATACTTTGATTACGTGGAGCTAAAAAAATCAATCTATCACATTTTTCTTTAAGAATTTTCAAAGGTGCTGGAGTATCACTATCTACAATAATTACATCATAATAACCCAAATTTTCATTATAAGCATTGAGTTCTTCAAAATCATAAGATATTTTTTTAGCACTAAGACTTATAAGTCTTGAAACTACAGGGTTCTCATTTAAAAGTAAAATCTTCATCACTTTAATCCTTAAAAAATAATCACTATTTTACGATAATTTCATTTATCCTTTCCTTAGGAAAAAAAAAGAGTTTGCATATGAGTAAAAACTTCTAAAATTAAATTTTTAAAATATTGCATCATTACAAGTAAAATCGCAATTAAAACTACAAAACTTAAGGCTATTTTTATAGGATAACCAATAACCAAAAGATTAAATTGTGGCATCGTTTTCATCAAAAGCCCAAAAATAACATCAGCTAAAAGAGAAATTCCAAGTATAGGAAAGCTCATAGTAAAACCTATGACGAAAATATTAAACATACCCATATTTAAATAATGCATTAAATTCTCATGTGGGTAAAATCCTCCCAAACTAATATACCCTAAAGAATGGCTCAAAAATAAAAGCATTAAATGATGTCCATCAAAAGCAAGAAAAAACATCAAAGCAAGCAAATTTAAAATTTGTGCCGTAATAGGCATACTCGTTCCAGAACTTGGATCTAATATACTTGCCATAGTAAATCCCATAGTAAAAGCAATCTGCTCACCTGCCATCATAATAATAGCAAAAATAATTTGAAGCATTAATCCTGCTATCATTCCAAAAATTACTTCACTAATAAGCTGTAAAACAAAAAAACTATCTAAATGCAAAGATTCTAATCTAGCCAAAGGATACAAATGCATAGTCAAAAATAAAACTATAGTACTTTTTATCACCATAGGAATAGAATTATGTGAAAAAAAAGGAAAAAAAACTATAAGACCACTCATTCTAGCAAGAAGCAACATAAAAGTTACAACATTTTTATCGCCTAAATAATTAACAAATTCCATTGGCGTTTATAGTATAAGTTTTATCACAAAAACTTGCAAGCTTGCTATCGTGAGTTACAAAAAATAAAGCTGCATCATTTTCTTTAACATAGGAAATTAAAAGTTCGATAACATTTTTAGCATTATCAAAATCCAAATTTCCAGTTGCTTCATCAGCAAAAATAATCTTTGGTTTTTTACAAAGCACACGTGCAATACTCACACGCTGTTGTTGTCCGCCGCTAAGTTTTCCTATTTTTTGATGTAAAAGCGTATCAATACCTAATCTTTTTAAAATTTTCTCATCTAAATCTTGACCCGATAAAACACTAGCAAGTTCGATATTTTCTAAAGCTGAAAAACCTTTAAAAAGATAATGTGTCTGAAAAATAATACCAAAATCATAACGGCGAATTTTTAATCTTTTATTTTCGTTTATCTGATAAAGACTAGAGCCTTTAAAAAAAACTTCACCTTTTTTTGGAATTAACAAAGAAGAAAGTATATGCAAAAGAGTAGATTTACCACAACCGCTACTCCCTTGAATAGCAATGCAATCTTTGGTATTTAAAATAAGATTTAAACCCTCAAAAAGCGGATAATCAAAACTATGGCTTAAATTTTCCGCTCTTAAGAGTTCCATTTTTAACCGTTTTTAAAGTTGTGCAGCAACTTCAGCCGCAAAATCTTCAGTTTTCTTTTCTAAACCTTCGCCAACTTCAAAGCAAATAAATTCAACAATTTTAATTTTTCCGCCAAATTCCTTTTCTTTTTCGGCAATTACTTGTTCTACAGTTTTTTTATCATCCATTACATAAAACTGACCCATTAAAGTAAGTTTACTATCGAGTTGAGAATTATCTGCTATAAAGCTATTCATTTTACCTGGGATAATATTGTCCCAAATTTTTTCAGGTTTACCTTGAGCTTTAAGCTCTTCTTTGATTTTTTCTTCAGCTTCTTTTAAAATTGTATCGCTTAATTGTTTGCGACTTGCAAATTGAGGAATTTTATGTTCAGGTTTATTTGGATCTTTAAGTCTGCGTCTTTCTTCATTTTCTTTTTCAAGTTCAGCAACCAAAGCTTTGTATTCATTTTCAACAAAAGTCATATCCAAATCTTCATAACTTAAATAACTTGGTCTCATTGCTGCAATATGCATACAAATTTGTCTTAACAAATCTCTTGATTTTGAAGCCACTTCGGCGCTATCACAAGCTGCGGCAATCACAACACCAACACGGCCATTTGTATGGATATAACCATTTACAACGCCGTTAGTACCTGCTTTTAAAGTTGCAAATCTTCTTACAACTAAGTTTTCTCCTATAGTTGCAATTTGACTTTTTAAATATTCTTCAAATTTTACACCATTAATTGTGCTTGAATGAAGTTCTTCTACACTTTGCAAGCTATTGCTTTGAATATGAGCTGTAGTATCTTTCGTTAAAGCGATAAACTGATCATTTTTTGCCACAAAATCTGTTTCAGAATTAATCTCACTTACAGTTGCACTTGTAAAATCATCACTTACTTTTACGCTTACTAAACCTTCTGCAGCAAGTCTATCTGCTTTTTTAGCAGCCTTACCTAAACCTTTTTCTCTTAAAAGTTGTACTGCTTTATCAAAATCTCCATTAGTTTCACTCAAAGCATTTTTACAATCCATCATCCCCGCACCTGTACTTTCGCGGAGTTCTTTTACCATTGCAGCAGTAATTTCAGCCATTATTCTTGCTCCTCACCGAAGTCTTCTTCGCTCATCGCTTCATCTAAAACTTCTTTTTTCTCTTCATCGGTAATCTCTTTTTCTTCATTTACTAAAGCTTCGCTGTCTTGTTCTCTTAAAGCTTTTCCTTCATTAATCGCTTCAGCCATTTCTTGGCAGAAAAGTTGCACTGAACGAATTGCATCATCATTTCCTGGTATAGGATAAGTTACCAAATCAGGATCACAATTTGTATCTAATGGAGCTACAACAGGAATTTTTAATCTATTTGCCTCCTGAACAGCAATTTTTTCTTTTACTATGTCAATAACAAAAATCATATCAGGTTGAGTTTTCATGTAACGAATTCCACCAAGATAAGCTAATAATTTTTCTTTTTTTCTTGTAAGCATTAAAGCTTCTTTTTTAGTTAAAAGTTTAATACTTCCATCTTCTTCCATTTTTTCAATTACTTCTAATTTTCTAATTGACTGGCGAATAGTTCCAAAATTTGTCATCATACCACCAAGCCATCTATGATTTACATAAGGCATACCACATTTTTCAGCGTATTCTTTAATCGCTCCACCTGCTTGTTTTTTTGTTCCAACAAAAAGTATAGTTTTTCCTTCGGCAGCAGCGTCACGAACGATATTATAGGTATACCTAAAATATCTCAAAGTTTTTTGTAAATCAATTACATAAATACCTTTTCTCTCGCCAAAAATGAATTTTTTCATCTTTGGATTCCAGCGTCTTGTTTGGTGTCCAAAATGCACACCGCATTCTAATAAATCTCTCATACTAACCATGAGTTTCTCCTTTATAAATTTAGCTTTATTCCTCCACATCCCTTAATTTACACAAGCTAAAAAGGATTGATGTGTGTGAAATGAAGCTAAGATTCTATCAAATTTAAGTTTAGTTTTTACTTATATATGTAGTCCTTGGTAAGGCTTAGATTATTATTGATTTCTTTTGTGATTAAAAATTGAAATAAATCCACGCTCCCAACACGAAAAGCAGAGGCACAAGAACGAAGGTATAAATCCCACATTCTTATAAATTCTTCATCATATTTTTCCCTTACCTTGTCCAATACTTTGTTAAAATTTTCATCCCATAAATCTAAAGTTTTTGCATAGTGTATTCTTAAACTTTCTGCTAAAAGAAGATGAAAATCCCATTCACTCATAGCACTTACAACCTCTCTTAAAGAAGGTAAATATCCTCCTGGAAAAATATATTTATCTATCCAAGCATTTGTTTTTCCTTCAAACATGGCTAAAATAGAATGCAAAAGCATAGAACCTCCAGGTTTTAACACTTGTTTTACTTTCATGAAATAAAGTCCTAAATTCTCTTTTCCCACATGTTCAAACATACCTACCGAAACAACTTTATCAAAATAATTTTCAAATTCTAAATCTTGATAATTTTGAAGTCTTATTTCTATTTTATCTTCAAAACCAAGTTCTTTTACTCTTTCCTTAGCTTTTTTACACTGCTCCTCTGAAATAGTAATTCCAACAACCTTAACTCCATACTTTTGAGCCGCCATAATAGAAAGCCAACCCCAGCCACAACCTATATCTAAAAGCTTTTCTCCTTCCTTTAAATCAAGTTTTTTAAGGGTATGTTCTATTTTGTTAATTTGAGCTTCATAAAGAGTATTGTTAGGCTCTTTAAAATAAGCGCAAGAATAACTCATAGTATCATCAAGCCAAAGCTTATAAAAATCATTACCTATATCATAATGACTTTTAATATTTTTACTTTCTTGCTTTTGAGTTATTTTACTCAATACATCTTTTTTGGTTTTAAAAAATTGCTGGTTAGAAAAATAATACAATACTCTAGCTATTTCATCATAATCACCTTCTATATCAAGTTTTGCCTGCATATAATGTCTTGCAAAAACCAAACTTGTATCGCCAAACAACTCCAAAAAAGGAATTTTTTCTTTAAAAATTAAAGAAAATTTAGCAGGTTTATTTCCGATAAGAAATTCTTCTTTATCCCAAAAAACAACTCTAAAATCCCCATAATTCCACTTTTTTAAAATAGATTTGATTAAAGTTTTTTCTAACATAAAATACTCCTAAATTCTAAAATAATTATATTTTAGAGTATCTCTCTTTAAATGTTAAAAGTTAATAAAAATGAAGAAAAAATAAGATTTTTGCCATTATTATTAAATAATAGCAAAAAATGTAATATTAATGTAATTTAGACCAAACAGAACGCTTCCAACCTATAGCAAAAATACTTAAAATTACAAAGAATATCATTACATAAATTCCTGTAGTTTTTCTTTCTTCTTTTTTGCTATCACCCACTTGATCAATATAAGATACAACCTTAGCCTGTGCAGCTTCTGTTAAACCTACTCTTGGCATAGCAGTTCCTGGAAGAAGTTTTTGAGTGTTATTAATAAAATCATGTAAATATTGCTCACCACGAGATCTTATCATCATAGAAAGATCAGGCGGAACAGAACCTAAATAAGTTTTTAAATCATTTTGATTTGATGGAGTAAAAAAGCTATCGTATTTCATATCATGACAACGTCCACAAGCCTCAATAAAAGTTGCTTTATCTTTAGCAAATTTTATATCTTTTTCTATTAAAGCCACTTTTTGAGCACTATTTTCCATTTTAGCATATTTTGCCTCAACATCTTTCTTAATGGTAGCATCTTCATTGGCTTCAAATTTAACACTCACATCTTTAAGATAAGCAATTACATTGGCTATATTTGCATTTGTAGCTTCTTCACTCTCTCCTGAAGTATCTTTATTGTAAGCTGTCATAATAAAAGCATCACCAAATTTATGATCTACTTTTAAAGCAAGTGCAGGATGCATAATCAAAGCTGCTAAAAATTTTTCATCAAAAATAGCACCAGCTGCACTAAGATCAGGTGGTATTACCCCCATAGAAGAATCAGTAATATTAGCTGCTATTCCATCTTCTTTTACACCATGACATGCAAAACAGTTATTTTCAAAAAATTCTTTACCTTTTTTTGCATCACCCTTAGCAAAATCGATCTTTGCAACATCTGCCCAAAGTGTTTCAACCTTGCTTAATTCTTCTTTTGCTTTTTCAAGTTCTTTGTTTGCACTCTCTATTCTTTTAGCGTCTCCTGAAGCTTGTGCATCTTTTAGAGCTAATTCCTTAGCTTCAACTATACCTTTTGCAAAAGTAGTATCTTCTACAGCAAAATCAAAATTTGCAGGAGCAACATGAGGCTTCATCACTGAATGAGCATAAGGCTCTACCCCCCAATATACAAGCGCAGTAAAAACTACTACAACTAAAAATATTTTTATTTCTCTCATTGTTTAGCTCCTTTTCTCTCCATAATAGTAATAACCGGTAAAACCACAATAAGTAAAAGTAAAAATACTATAGAAGCATAAAATCCTACCCAAGCATTTACACCTGTTGGAGGTAATTTTCCATAAACTGTTAAAACAATTAAATCGATAAGCAAAATCCAAAACCAAATGAAAAATAAAGGTCTTTCATGAGCGGGTTTTACAACATCACTTCTATCAAGCCAAGGAAGTAAGAAGAAAATCACTTGAGCAATACCAAATGCAGCCAAACCTATATCAAAAGCTTTAATACCTGCAATATCAAAGAAAAATCCTCTTAAAACTTCATAACTCCATAAGAAATACCACTCAGGATAAATATGAGCTGGTGTTTTAAGCGCATTAGCTGGATCAAAATTAATTGGATCCATTGCAAATTCAAATTTAAAACATACCAAATAAAAAAAGAAAATCATAAAAAAGCTTATATACATAAAATCTTTTGATAAAAATCCTGGCCAAAAAGGAATTACTTTAGAACCTTTTGTATCACCTGCTATATATTTTTCAGCTTCTAAGTCAAAATCAAGCTCTTCAGAAATTTCATTATTAACATGAGGAATTCTTAAAGAATAAAAGTGAAATGCTATAATAGCAATGATAACTATAGGAAGCAAGCATACATGAAGCATAAAAAATCTTGTTAAAGTTGGATCAGAAACCGCATAATCCCCACGAATCCAAATCACAAGTTCAGGGCCAATAAATGGTATCCCTCCAAAAAGATTAGTGATTACTTGGGCTGCCCAATAACTCATTTGCCCCCAAGGAAGCATATAGCCACTAAAAGCTTCGGCAGAAAATACAACAAACAAAAGCATACCACTAACCCAAATCATCTCACGACCTTTCTTATAAGAACCGTAATAAATTCCTGTTAGCATATGTATGTATATAATCAAAAATACAACAGAAGCAGCAACACCATGCATGTGACGCCAAAGCCATCCATAATCCACCTCTTGCATAATAGTCTTATTCACACTATCAAAAGCAAGTGCGGTATCTGGTTTATAATACATTACAAGTAAAAGTCCTGTAACAAAAAGCACTGCAAAAAGAGTGGTTAAAATAACCCCCATTGCCCAAAGAAAGTTAATTTGCTTTGGTATCCAATACTTTACCATTAAAACATCAAGCAGTTTATGTACCGCAAGTCTTTGATCAAGCCAATCTACAAGGCCATTAGCTTTTCTAATTTGTGCCATCTTAAGCCTCCGCTATTATTTTTTTATATTCAGGACCCTCTTCACCTAAAACAAGTTTGGTTCCATCAATTTTAAAAGGAGGAATTTCAAGAGGCTTTGGAGGAGGTCCAAAGACATTTTTTCCACTTGCGTCAAATTCTCCACCATGACAGGCACATTTAAACAATTGCTCGCTTGGTTGGTAAGCAGGTATACAACCTAAATGCGTACAAAGTCCTATAACCACAGTATAAGCTGCATTATCTACCACAACATCACGTTTTTCATCTTTTGGCATACTCGCATCTTTTTTTAATATAAAAATAGGCTTTTTACGCCATTCTATAGTTCTAAGCTCTCCATCTTGCATTCCTGATAAATCCACTGTAGTAAAACCTGCAGCTTTGACACTTGGGAGCGGATCCCAAGTTTTTTTCATCGCAACAAGCGAGAAAACACCGCCTACAGCAGCTACGCTTCCAAATGCAAAGCCCATAAAGCTTCGTCTACTCTCAGATGTAGCCATAACTTGTCCTTTCGATTTTATTTTTTAACCAAGTTAAAAGTTTATCGAAATTAAAATAAATTTTTTCTTTGTTTAATAAGTTTTGATATTTAGACAATAAGACCAAAAAGAGAAAAAACAAGTACGGGTAAAGTTATTAAAAAGCTAAATTTACAATATTGCCAAAAAGAAATATTAATGCCTTTTCTAACTAAAACTCCAAGCCAAAGCAAAGTTGCTAAAGAACCTATTGGTGTAAGTTTTGGGCCTATATTTACACCTAAAAGATGTGCATAAATCATCAAAGAATCAAAAGAAAAATTCTCAAAATATTCTTTTAATGCCAAATCTCCAATTAAAACCATAGGCAAATTATTAAACACAGAAGATCCAAAAGCTGAAATCAAAGCCGCGCCAAAAATTCCACTCTTATCTTGCATCAAAAAAGCATAACTTTTAACCAAAATTTCACTCACACCTATTTTATGTAAAGCAAAAACTACCATATAAAGCCCAAAACTAAAAAGCAAAACTCCATAAGGTGCTTCAAAAAGAATTTTAATACTTTTTTTACCTTGAATTTTTAAAACAATAAGCCAAAAAATTCCCGCCCAAAGCAAAGCAAAAAAACTTATTTTAATATTAAAAATTTCACCTATAAAAAAACTGATCACAAAAAGAAATAAAAACACTACGCAAAGAAAAAACAACTTCAATGAAATTTGCTCTTTTTTGACTAATTTAAATTCAAGCCTTTTAGGTAAAACTCTCACATAAAGCACAAAAACCATAACTATAGTAGAAAGCAAAACAAAAAAATTTGGCAAAAACATATTTTTAGCAAATTCTAAAAATTCTATCTTAAAATAATTTGCTGTGATGATATTGGTTAAATTTGAAACAACCAAAGCGTTTGAACTTGCATCACATAAAAAAGAAAGACTAAGCAAAAAAGAACTTAAAATAAAAGCATGATTTTTACAATCTTTAAGAGTTGAAAATAAAGCTATAATAATAGGTGTAATGATCAAAATCGCTCCATCGTTAGCAAAAAATGCAGAAAGAAAAAAGACAAAAATCAACAAAAATAACATCAATTTTTTTGTGCTGATATAAATTCTTTCTTGATTTTTCTCTCTAGAAAAATGCAAAATTTTACTCACAATAAAATCAAAAAATCCCAAAGCTTCCAAGCTAAAAGAAAGAATAATCAACCCAACCAAAGTTAAAGAACTATCCCAAACTAAAGAAAAAACAAAATAAGCGTCTTTAAAATCTACCAATTGGAAAATAAAAACAAAAAAAGCTCCCAAACTAGAAAATACCCAAATAGGCAAATTCCATGGACGCCAAAAAAGCAAAATTAAAGTAGATAAAAAAATAAAAAAAGCAAGCATTTAAGCTTTTTTCTTTTGCATTTTAATATAAATTTGTAAAATATCTAATGCTGCAGGAGTGATTCCACTGATTTGACTTGCAGCAAAAATAGTTGGAGGTTTATGATGATTAAGCTTTTCTACAACTTCATTACTCAAACCGCTTACACTTTTAAAATCAAAATTTTCAGGAATTTTAAGCTCGCTAAGATTTTTCATTTTTTCTACTTGAGCTTTTTGCATACTAATGTAATGATAATACTTTGCCTCATTTAAAATCTCTCTTAAGGAGTAATGATCCATAGTTTCAAACATAGGGTCAAGTTTTTTTAATTTTTCTATATCAAAACTTGCTCTTGCAACAATTTTTTGAAGATTGACTATAGAAGAAATTTTATCCTCACCTAAACTCTCTAAAAAAGCATTATTTTGGTTATTAGGCGTAAATTCTTTAGAAAGTAAAAATTCAAGTCCTTTTTGAAGGTTATTTGCAATATTTTGTATATAAGTAAAATCTTGCTCGCTTAGAAGCCCTAAATCATAGCCATATTTTCCAAGTCTAAGTATAGCATTTTCTTCCCTTAAAAGCAGTCTAAATTCCGCTCTTGAAGTAAACATTCTATAAGGTTCTTTTGTACCTTTTATCACTAAATCATCGATTAAAACTCCTATATAAGCTTCATCACGCCTTAAAATCAAAGGCTCTTTCATATCTATGCTTAAACTTGCATTAACTCCTGCCATAAAGCCTTGTGCTGCAGCCTCTTCATAGCCTGTAGTTCCATTAATCTGTCCTGCACAATAAAGATTTTTAATCTTTTTAAGTTCTAAAGTATGCTTAAGTTCAGTTGGTTCTATATAATCATATTCTATAGCATAACCAAAACGCGTAATTTTGGCATTTTCAAAACCTTTTATAGAATGTAACATTTGAATTTGTACTTCATAAGGTAAAGATGTAGAAAAACCATTGATATAATACTCTGTCATATCAATAGTTTGAGGTTCTATAAAAAGATGGTGACTTTCTTTATCACTAAAACGATTAATTTTATCTTCTATAGAAGGACAATACCTTGGTCCCACACCTTCAATCTGTCCAGTAAAAAGCGGGGCGCGATAAAAATTACTTTTAATAATCTCATGTGTAATTGCATTGGTGCGTGCAATGTAACAAGGAAGTTGAGTAGGATTAAAATTTCTTGAACGAAAGCTAAAAGCTTTAGGATTTACATCGCCATTTTGAATTTCAAGTACGCTAAAATCAATACTTTTTGCATCAACTCTTGGGCAAGTTCCTGTTTTTAAACGTCCCATTTTTAAACCCAAAGTCTGTAAATAGTTTCCTAAATTTACTGAAGCAAGCTCCCCTACTCTTCCTGCTTGAAGTTTATTTTCTCCTACATGAATAAGACCATTTAAAAAAGTTCCTGTTGTAAGTATTACTTTTTTAGCAAAGTAAGTATTTTCTAAATTTGTTTTTACGCCTTTAACTTCATCATTTTCTACGATTAAAGCACTCGCTTGTTCTTGAGAGATTTCTAAATTTGGAAGTTTTAAAAGTTTATTACGTGCAATGATGCGATATTTATCCATATCAATTTGTGCCCTACTTCCTTGAACGGCTACTCCTTTGCTTTCATTTAAAATACGAAATTGTATCCCAGCCTCATCAGTAATTTCACCCATAAGACCGCCCATAGCATCAAGTTCTTTTACCAAATGCCCTTTAGCAAGTCCGCCTATAGCTGGGTTACAACTTGCTGCTCCTATTTGCTCAATCAATGTAGTTAAAAGTAAGGTTTTTTTACCCATTCTAGCAGTAGCTGCACTTGCTTCAATGCCTGCATGACCACCACCTATAACAATAACATCAAACATACTTTGCCTTGAAAAATGTAAATTTCGAAAGAAAGATTATATAATATTTAGACTTAAAACAAAAATTGCTTTAAGTCTAATAAAATTTTATTTAGTTTCTTGAAGAGAAAAAATCAACTCATTATAAGTTTTATTTGCATCTTTACAGAAATTTTTAAGCATTTCAACACCCTTATTTAAACCTTGTTGCTGTTCTACTCTTAAAAGATCGCTATAAAGCCTTTCTATTGTAGAAATAGCACTTTTATTTGGCATACGACGAACGGAATAATAGCCTATGATATTATTATTAATATCTACTGATGGAGTTACATTTGCAAAAACCCAGTAGTAATTGTTATCTTTGGTTTTGTTTTTTACATAAGCAAAAATTTCCTTACCCTCTCTTATATAATCCCATAAATATTTAAAAACAGTTTTTGGCATATCTTCATGTCTTACTATATTATGAGGTTTATTTAAAATTTCACCCATAGTATAACCTGCATATTTTAAAAAGTCATGATTTGCATAAACTATCCTACCTTTTAAATCTGTTTTAGAAGCAATTAAACTATCTTTTCGTAAAACAATTTCTTTTGACATTTTTTGTCCTTATTTATATTTTTAATTTATCTAAAATTTCAGCACTTCTTTGTTCTAGTGATTTAATATCACTTACAATTACATCATAAGCTTTTTGATCAATATAATCTTGATTTGATTCTTCTATTGCTCTCTTAGCTTTATTTTTTATAAATTCTTTTGCTAAATTCAAATCAGCTTCAGAACTAAGCTCATTGATAACATCCCTAGCTCTCTCATCTTGACAAAGGCTAGAAATTGGATCTACGCTTTCAAGATTAAAATTTTGAGCTCCATTTAAATTTAAATATATATTTGATTTATAAAGAATATGATCGATTTTAACCACAGATAAAATCAATCTCTTTGCAAAGGATTCAAAATTAATACCAAGAGCACTACTATTTTCTTCTAGACGTTTAAAAGCTTGAGAAAATTTATTAATTCTTTCCTCAGATTCACTAACAATATTAAAAACTTGCTCACTGCCACTTTGGATATTTATAAAATCTTGTTGCATAGTCTGAATTGCAATAGAAATTTCGCTTGTAGATCTTTGAGTTCTTTCTGCTAACTTTCTAACTTCATCAGCCACAACCGCAAATCCTCTACCATGCTCTCCTGCACGTGCAGCTTCAATAGCTGCATTTAAAGCTAGAAGATTGGTTTGATCAGCTATATCGCGTATTACTTCAACCACTGAAGTAATATTTTGAGAATTAGCCACAAAAGTTTGCACTGTTTCCTTGCTCGAATTTACAACATCCATTAAAGAACCCATAGCACTTTGTAAAGAATCTACTTCTGAGCCATTTTCTGTAGCTGTATGAGTAATGGCATCAACTGTATCATATACATTTTTCATCATGTTAATATCTTGATTTAATGAGCTAGAAATTTGAGACATATCTTTATTTTGATTTCCAAGACTTAAATCCATTAAAGTTCTTGATAAAGCATTTTTAAAAGTAGATTTTGCTGTCACTTCTATGTTTGCTAAAGCTTTATTTATAAATTCGATATTATGAGCAAAAATTCCTTTTAAACCTTCAGGCAAAGCCTTGCGATAAAATTCACCTTTTTGAGAACAAGAAATAGAAGTATTAATTTCCCTTAAGTAAGCTTCTAGCCCATCGATAGTATTGTTAAGATTATCTGCTATTTCGGCTAATTTTTTGCTTTTCGTTTTTGCATAGATAATTCTATTGTTAAAATTACCCTCTTTTAACTCTCTACAAAGAACCAAAAGTTTATCAATCATTATTTGCTCATCTTTGTGTTGTCTAAGCAAATAAATCATTAAAATAGTGATTAAAATAAAAATTATCGCTCCAATATAAATATGAATAAAAATGGCACCTAAAACACCAATAACACTTAGAAAAATAGCCAATAATAATCCATTTTTCATCATAAATTTACCCCTTTATTAAAGATTTTTGAAATCATAAATTAAAGTAATACTTTTATAATATATATTACTTTAATTTTTAGGCGAAAATTATACAATAAAAAGATTAAACATATCTTATTTAGTTATCTTCTTGTAAGTTAAAAATAAGTTCATTATAAGTCATTTTATAAGAACTTACAATATCCACTAAAGCTGAAACTCCAGCATTAATGCCTGATTTTTGCTCTTTTTCAAGTAAAATTTTATAAACTTCTTCAATTATAGGAAGAGATTTTCTATTGGGTGCACGACGAACAGAATAATAATTGATGATATTTCCATTGGCATCAAATGAAGCGCTTACATTTGCAAAAACCCAGTAAAAACTACCATCCTTAGCTTTATTTTTTACAAATGCAAAAATTTCTTCTCCTTTTTGAATATAATCCCAAAGACATTTAAATACAGTGCGTGGCATATCTTCATGTCTTACTATATTATGAGATTTATACAAAAGCTCATCGACTTTATAACCTGCATATTTTAAAAAGTCATTATTGGCATAAATGATATTCCCCTTAAGATCTGTTTTAGAAGTAATTAAAGCATTTTCAGACAAAACTATTTCTTTCATAATTTAAAACATCCTAATAAAACAAATAAATCAAAAATAGAATTATTACCAATAATAAATAACAAAAAGTAAACTGAATTACAAAATTATAAAATTTTCAAAAATATTTTAAATTTTATAATGTAAATAATGAGAAATTTTGTAACATTTATATAAAAAATTATCATATCATATAAAAGAAAGTATTTCTAGATTTGTTTTTTTGTTAAAATTTACAATACGCATTGTTAAAATTATATTTTACAAAGATCAAAAGGAGTGAATAAACTTGGAAACTTTAAGTCAAACTTTAGCTGAAAGAAAACCGCCTTTATATAAACGTATTATCAAAAGTCTTGGATTTTGGGTGATTATAGGCATTATTGCAGGTATTGCACTTGGCTATACAGATAAAGGATTAGCCATTGCTAGCAAACCAGGAGTTGATTATTTTATAGGCGCTTTAAAGGTTCTTATAGGCCCTATTATTTTTGTTACCTTAGTTTTAGGGATCATTAGTCTTGAAAGTTTAAAAAAAGTAGGTAGTATTGGTGCTAAAGCGGTTATTTACTTTGAAGTTGTAAGTACTTTAGCGCTTGCTATAGGTATTTTTATGGCAAATGTTATGCAACCAGGCCATGGAATGAATCTTGATCCAAGCCAACTTGATACAAAAAACGTTCAAAAATACATTTCTCAAACCACAGAAGTAAGTGCAAGCTCTGAGATTATACATATTTTAAAAGATGCTATGCCTACTGATATCATCACGCCTTTTACAGAAGGAAAAACCATACAAGTTTTAGTTATTGCTATAATTACTGCTTTGATTATTTCTTTAATGAGAATAGAAGACAAACAAGCTATTCAAAGAGTTTTTGAAGTGGTACAAAATTTTGTTTTTAAAATTCTACAAATCATTATGTATTTTAGTCCTATTGCTGCCTTTTCAGCAATGGCTGTACTCATAGCTCAATACGGAATTGGATCTTTGATCAACTTGGCATATTTACTTTTAGTAATGCTGATTTCATGTCTTGTTTTTATATTTGGAATTTTAGGTCTTATTTGTTATTTTGCAAAAGTAAATATCTTTAAATTTATGAGATTTATCTCAAGAGAAGTATTAATTGTTTTTGCAACCAGTTCGAGCGAGTCCGCACTTGCCCCTTTAATGAGAAAACTAGAAAAAGCAGGACTTTCTAAAGCGACAGTTGGACTTGTTTTGCCTACAGGATATAGTTTTAATCTTGATTGTACAAACATTTATCTAGCTATGAGTTTAATTTTTTTAGCACAAGCTTTTAATGTAAATTTAAGCCTAACACATGAAATCAGTATTTTAATTGTATTAATGATAGCTTCAAAAGGTGCAGTAGGTGTAACTGGATCTGGTTTTATAGTACTTGGAAGTACTCTTGCAGCTTTAGGAAATATGGAAATTGCTGAAGCAAATGCAACTTTAACACAGGTTTTACCAGTAGCTGCTATAGGTATTCTTTTGGGAGTTGATAAATTTATGTCTGAAATGAGGGCGGTTGGAAATCTTTGCGGAAATTCAGTCGCAGCCTTAATCGTTGCAATCTGGGATAAACAAATCGATTGGGAAAAATTTCGCTATGCTATGGATAATCCAGAAAAATTCCATAATGCTGGAATGAACTAATGGGTTCTTTGGAGGAAATCATATCGATTAACCTCCTCTAAAGTATTATCTTTTTTCCTAAATTGTTTTAAGAAACTTTCATTGAAATTAAAACTAAATCCAACTTGAACAACAGTATCATCAACAGTCTCTCTTGCACTATAATCACGACGCAATAAATTTAAACTAAATACACTATAAGGAGAGTAAGATACTTGATAATTAGTTTTATCATTATCCTTACTTATATCAAAAGCAAAAGCGGTATAAGTTGGAATTACAAAGCTCATTCCAAGCTGTAAATTTTTTTCCTCTTCATTGGGTATGTAATAATTACTATAAGCCTTTATAAATTTACTATAACCAAACTCTGCACCAAAGCTTTTAGTATCTTTTTGTTCTTTTTGTTTATCAATAAAACCATTAACTCCAAATAAAAAATCATCTTTTTCATAACGATTGATTAAACCCCCTGAGTAATTATAATTATCTTGAGCCACAAAAAGTTCTTTTTGAAAAAGCAAAGAATTATTCTCTCCCTCATAAAGAGAACTTAGATTTTTAACTTGCACATTTTCATTTTGAAAATCTAAATTCCCATCTGTTTTATCTATACCATTATTATTTTCTAAAGTTTTTGAAAGTAAGCTATCAAAAGTACTTTTAAAATCCACATTCTCTTCTTGAATTTTTGGAGCTTCTTTGGTATTTTTATAATCAAAGTGCTCCCAAGAATTTTGATTATTATTTTTTGCTAAAGCCTCTGTAAGTTCATCGGCATTAAGTAAAGAAAACAATGCTAATATATAAAAAATACCCCTCATTATTCTTACATTCCTTATTATTTCTTGTTTGGGTATTTATTATAAAAAAATAATATAAATAAAAATTCCACAAAGACTAAAAAATAAAATTAGCAACTTTAAAGTAAATAAGTGTATAATTAAAATAAAAAAGGGTTATTAATGCAAAAAGACAACCTCATAGCTTTTGTTATTTTTATTATCAGTACTATCGCATTTGTTATTTGGGGATTCGGTTATATTTCACAACATCAACTGATACTTTTTATTCTTGCTTCTATATTTGGAATTTTTATGGCATTTAATATAGGCGGAAATGATGTAGCTAATTCTTTTGGGACAAGCGTAGGTGCAAAAACAGTAACCATTAAACAAGCTTTAATTATAGCGGCTGTCTTTGAACTAAGTGGAGCGATTTTTGCAGGTGCAGAAGTTACTAAGACCATACGCAGTGGTATTGTTATTTTCCCAAATTCTCTTGATCCCATGCTTTTTGTGATTATCATGCTTGCTGCACTTTTAAGCTCTGGAGTTTGGATTTTTATTGCGACCAAGAAAGGCTTACCTGTATCAACCACACATAGTATAGTTGGTGGGATTGTAGGTGCTAGCATTATGATGGGGCTTTTAAAATTTGATGGAATCCAAACACTCTCTATGGTTAAATGGAGTGAAATTTTAAGAATAGCTATTTCTTGGATAGCTTCGCCTCTTTTAGGAGGTATTGTAGCTTATATTATTTATTCATACATTGATAAGAAAATTTTAAAACCATCAGAAAAATTAAATAATGATTTGAAAAATATCAAAAAAGAAAGAAAAAAATTCAAAGAAGAATATTTTTTAAATTTAAAAACAAAATCCCAAGAAGAACAAATTAAAGAACTTTCCGCTATAGCTTTAGATGAGGAAGGACAAGAAAATAATTTCTATAGAAATAAAATGAAGAAATTTAAGGATCAAGAAAAAGATATAGATATTTACTCTATTTTAAAAACTCATATGCCAATCATTGCTTGTATTGCTGCTGCTATCATTTCGGCAATGTTTTTATTTAAAGGTTTAAATAATGTTAGCACTTTGGATATTTTACAAAACTTTTGGATTATCGGAATTATAGGAACTATAAGTTATGTCGTAACATTTGCTATAGTAAAAATCGTTAAAAAAACAGAACTTAATAAAACTACTGATAGAATTTTCTCATGGTTTCAAATATTTACAGCCTCTAGTTTTGCATTTTCACACGGAGCTAATGATATAGCCAATGCTATAGGTCCTTTTGCAGCGATTTTAGATGTCTTAAAAAATGGTACAATTAACGCGACTTCTCCTGTACCTTTTGCTGCTTTAGCTATGTTTGGAGTTGCTCTAGTTGTAGGACTTTGGTTTTTAGGTAAAGAAGTGATTACTACAGTGGGTTCAAAACTTGCAACCATACGCCCTACTACTGGATTTTCTGCAGAACTTGGTGCAAGCATAGTTATACTCTTGGCTACACAATTTGGAATTCCTGTTAGCTCAACACATATACTTATAGGAGCAATTTTAGGCATAGGAGTGTATAATAAAAACGCAAATTGGATTATGATGAAGCCTATAGGATTGGCTTGGATTATCACTTTACCAGTTGCTGGTATTATGGCAGCACTTGTATTTTTAGGATTTAAACTATCTTTAGGAATTTAAGCAAAGCTTATTTTTCTAAAATATTTTTTCCTTTAATTAAATGCATTTTAATCTTTCCAAAAAGCTTATCTCCAGAATAAAGAGAACTTTTTGGAGCAAAAACTTCTTCATTCTCATCAAAAAGAACTAGATTAGCTTCTTTGCCAACTTCTATAATTCCACTATTTAAGCCTAAAAATTCACTAGGGTTTTTACTTGTAAATTGACAAAGCTCTTGCCAATTTAAAAATCCTTCTTTGATTAAAAAAGTATAGCAAAGACTTATAAATTCGCATACACTGTGGATTCCAAAGGCCGCTTCATCAAAAGCCAAATCTTTTAAAGAAATTGATTTTGCACTATGTAAAGAAGTTAAAAAGCTAATTTTTCCTTCTTTCAAAGCCTCTCTTAAAACCAAAACATCTTCTTTACTTCTTAAAGGTGGCATAAGTTTTGCAGCAGTATTAAAATCTTCACAAGCACTATCATCTTTGATAAGATGATGAATGCTTACAAGTTTTAAATCCTTTTCATCTAATAATACTAAAGAATCTTTTAAACTTAAAAGTTCAAAAACCACTTTATTTTTATAAAATTTAGCCAATTCTTTCATTTTAGCTATCTGGCTAGTTTCAGCGATTTTGCTCATGCCTATAAGTCCTAGTTTAAAACTCATTTCACAATCATTCATCACTCCATTATCATCAAAATCCTTATCATAACAACGCACAAAAATTGGAGAGTCTTTCATAAAAGCATATTGTGAACTTACTTTTAAAGTATTTGCATCTAAAGAACTATCAAGCTCTAAAGCACAAGCACCTTTATTTAAAAGAGTGGCTAAATTTTTAAGCTTGCCGTTTGCATCCTTAACCCGAACACTTGAAAAAATTTGCATCTTTCTTTGGGCTAAATTTTGTAAAAATAAAGCAAAACTTTCTTCATCAAAATCCATGCAATCACGCAAAACTATACTAGAAATCCCTCCTTTTAAACACTCATTTTCTAAAAGCTCTAAATTAGCTAAAGAAAATTTATCATTTTTTAAACTCACACACAAATCTACAAAAGATGGGAGTAAAGTCATACCTTTAGCATCTAAAATTTCTTCACCTTGTAAATTAGAATCAATATTGGTAATTTTTCCTTCTTTAATCTCTATATCTTGTAAAGAATCTCCATAAATTTTTGCATTTTTAATTATCATGATTTTTCCTTAAATCATCTTGCTTTAGTAAATTTTGCGTTGCTTCTTGCACACTTTTACCCTTAAAAATTGCCACAATCTCATTTACAATAGGTGTATAAATTCCCTTCATTTTTGCTAATTTTTCTATAGCATAAGCAGTTTTTACACCTTCTGCTACTTCATTAAGTTCGGCTAAAATACTATCTAATTTTTGATTTTGTGCCAGTTTTAAACCCACTCTATAATTTCTCGATAAAACACTCGTTGCAGTTAAAAACAAATCTCCCGCTCCACTCAATCCTAAAAAAGTTTCTTCTTTAGCACCAAAAAATTTACCAAAACGATGCATTTCTATAAGTCCTCTTGAAATCAGTGCTGCTCTTGCGTTGTTACCCAATTTCAAACCATCGCTAATCCCACTTGCAATAGCTAAAACATTTTTATAAGCACCACAAATTTCAGCACCACGCACATCATCATCAATATAGGTTTTAATAAAATTAGGAAAAAAACTTGCAAATGTTTTGCAAAGTTCCAAATTTACACCACTAATCATTAAAGCTGTAGGGAGTTTTTGCATAACTTCAGCTGCAAAAGAAGGACCACTTAAAACACAAAAATTTTCCTTTGATACAAAATTTAAAAAAATTTCATCTAAAAACTGACAACTTTGATCTTCTATACCTTTTGAAGCAATTAAAATTTTTTGTCCCTTGTTGATGAAATTTTCTTTAAGCCATGTACGTATTCCTTGAGAACTTAAAGCAAAAACAAGATATTGGCATTTTAAAGCTTCTTCTATACTGATAAAATCTTCCAAATTACGCTGATGCAAAGAACTGATAAAGCAAGTATGATTTTCTTTTAAAGCTAAATGTAAAGCACTACCCCATTTTCCAGCACCAATAACCGCTATACTCATCAGTTAAGCTTTGCTTTTAAAATTTCATTCACTTTTGCAGGATTAAAAGCTCCTTTGCCTTCTTTCATGGTTTGACCCACAAAAAATCCAAAAAGCTTCTCTTTACCGCTTTTATATTCTGCAACCTTATCGGCATTTGCATTTAAAATTTGTTCAATCACCGCTTCTATAGCTGAGTCATCACTTACTTGCTTAAGTCCTAGCTTTTCTATAGCTTCATCAATTTCCATACTAGTATTTTCAAATACAAAAGCCAAAACATCTTTAGCCGCCTTTGCACTGATAGTGCCATCTTCTATGCGTTTAACTAAAACTCCAAGCTTTTGAGCATCTACAGGAGAATTTTCTATAGTTAATTCTCCTTTTAAAAGTCCCATAAGTTCAGTATTTAACCAATTTACACAAAGTTTAGGATTTAAATTTTGAGAAATAAGACTTTCAAAAAAACGACTCATTTCTAAAGAACTGATTAAAACTTCAGCATCACTTTCTTTTATACCAAGTTCGTCTATAAAGCGTGCTTTCTTCTCATCAGGAAGTTCAGGGATTTTAATATCCAAAAATTCATCTTTTAATAAAACAGGCAATAAATCAGGATCAGGAAAATAGCGATATTCTGCCGCTTCTTCTTTACCACGCATACTTCTTGTAACTAAATTTGATGTATCAAAAAGTCTGGTTTCTTGAACTACTTCTTGTTCATAAGTTCCATCTTCCCAAGCCTCACTTTGTCTTTTTACCTCATATTCTATAGCTTTTTGGATAAAACGAAAAGAATTAAGATTTTTAATCTCTACCCTAGTATAAAGTTTTGTATCACCCTTAGGTCTTATACTAACATTTGCATCACATCTAAAACTTCCTTCTTGCATATTTGCATCTGAAATGTCTAAAAAGCGTATAATAGAATGAAGTTTTTTAAGATAAGCTACTGCCTCATCACTACTTCTAAGCTCAGGTTCACTGACAATCTCAAGCAAAGGAGTTCCTGCACGATTTAAATCCACTTTAGAAAAATTATTTTCATGGATATTTTTACCTGCATCTTCTTCTAAATGTGCTCTTGTAATACCTATACGTTTATTTTCGCCATTTACATTGATAAAAAGCTCACCCTTTTCAACTATAGGAATATCAAATTGTGAAATTTGATAAGCCTTAGGTAAATCTGGATAAAAATAATTCTTACGATTAAAAACACTTTTTTTATTAATTGTTGCATTGACAGCCTTTCCAAAAGCTACAGCTTTTTTTACAGCTTCTTCATTTAAAACAGGCAAAGATCCTGGTAAGGCCAAACAAGTGGGGCAAACATTAGTATTTGGAGCTTCTCCAAAAGAAGTTGCGCATGAGCAAAAAATTTTTGTTTTTGTATTTAACTGAGTATGAACTTCAAGACCTATAACTACTTCGAACATAAAATTTCCTTGAATTTTTAAATGTTTTATTTTATCTTTTTTTCTTTTAGAAAGGCTTTAAATATTAACTTTAAATGCTGTAATCCTTAGGCAATTTATATTTAAGGAGTTAAAATGCATTATTAGATAGCTTTAAAGTTGACCATACTAAAATGCCAGATCCTGCTGTGCGTTTAGCTAAAGTTATGAAAAATACCTAAGGTGATGATATTAGTGTATTTGATTTGCGTTTTTGTGTACCAAATAAAAACATTATAAGCGAAAAAAGTACTCATACCTTAGAACATTTATTCGCAGGATTTATGAGAGATCATTTAAATTCAATTTCAGTTGAAATTATTGATATTTCACCTATGGGTTGTCACACGGGTTTTTATATGAGTTTAATTGAAACCCATGATGAAAAAAGTATTAAAGCTTGGGAAGCAGCTATGAAAGATGTTTTAAGTGTAAGCGATCAAAGCAAAACTCCTGAACTTAATATCTATCGATGCGGAACTTGTGTAATGCATTCTTTAGATGAAGCCAAACAAATTGCCCAAAAGGTTTTAAATCTAGGTATTAGTATAATGAACAACAAAGAATTAAAACTCGAGAATGCTTAAAAAGAATCTTTATTTTTTAAATGATTAAGCTTTAATTAATATATTTTTATATATGACTTTGAAATTTTATTATTTTAAAAGGAGAAAAAATGAAACTGATGTGCGAGGTGTGTAGTATCTAGTGCGTCCTTTGGCTTAACATTATGTTTCCAAAGGTCCAAAACGGATAAGGAGATATAATGTGTAAAAAGTCAAAAAATATTTTTCTGATATACTCATTTAAAGTCTTGATTTGCAAAAATTTCCCTAACAAAATTTAAACTAAATTATCTTCTTATCCTTAATATAATTTAAGGAGTAAAAATGAATTTACCTATACTTGATTTACGAAATTATAAAAAAGATAAAAATACTTTTCTTAAAAAATTTAAAAGAAGTAACTTCAAAAATAGGATTTTTTTATCTTATCAATTCCGGTATAGATAAAAATTTAAATGAAAAATTATTCAAACTTGGTAAAGATTTTTTAATCTTCCTAGAAGTTCGAAAGAGCTTATTTCTATGGTACATTCCGCTCAATTTAGAGATTATACAAGCGAAGGCTTTAAATATACAGCAGGGAATAAAGAGTAACTTGATATAGATACAGAAAGAAATGCTTTAAAATGGAACTTAAACTCGCTATTATGGCAAAGATTAGAACCTTCTAATCTTTGGCCTAGCAAAGCACCAGAACTTAAAAAACCTTTTTAGCTTGGCATAAACAAACTAAAAAAGCTTGTTAACACTTTTAAAAGTTTTGCTCAATGCTTTGATTTGCCTAGTAATATTTTTAATAAACTCTATGGAAAAAAATCTTACGAACATTGCAAAATCATATATTATCCAAAAAGTTCAAAAAATATTACCCAAGGTGTAGGATTACATAAAGATGGAAAACTTATTACTTTTATCTTTCAAAAAGAACAAAGTAGGCTTGAAGGCTTTATAAATGGTAAGTGGATTAGCATACCTTCAGTTGAAAATAACATTGTTGTTAATATAAGAAAATTTTTAGAACTAACTACCAATGGTTATTTAAAAGCTACTATACATCGCATAAATTTAAGTCCTAAAGAATGCTTTAACACAGCTTATTTTTTGAGATGCAACTTGATAAAGACATACCTATTTTTAAGTTAAATGAAGAACTTACTAAAAAAGCAAAGGTGTGGATACTGATCCTAAAAAATCCACTTTTGAGAGATATTGCGAGTAATTATTTTAAAAGAATGATATGATCACATCCAGATGTGGCACGCATTTATCATAGTGACTTAATAGAAAAATTTAATTTTACATAAAGAGAAAAAATGACTTTATTTCTAAAGCTTTTTGCATCGCTACTCTTTTTACCGGTTTTGTATGGGCAAATGAAGAACTCAAAGTAGGTTCTTCTATAACACCTCATGCAGATATTTTAAGATTTATAAAATCAGCGTTTCAAAAACAAGGTTATGATTTAAAAATTTACGAATTTAATGATGGAATAATTCCTAATGTTATGGTTGAACATGGTGAGCTAGATGCTAATTATTTTCAGCATAAACCCTATTTGAAGGAATTTAATCAAAGACAAGGTACTCATCTTGTAAAAGTCGCTAGTATTTATATAGAGCCTACGGCAGTGTATTCTAAAAGGTATAAAAACTTTGCTCCTAAAGAAGGAGAAAGCATTTCTATACCCAATAATCCTACAAATGAAAGTCGTGCTTTACGCATTGTAGCAAGCAAATGACTTATAGAAGTAGCGATGAAGTTAAAAAATTTATAAAAGAAAAATATCAGGGTGTTTTAATCCCTACATTTTAAGGAGAATAAATATGAAAAATTCAATCATTTCTTACCCAAGAATAGGTACGAATAGAGAACTTAAATTCGCTATTGAAAAATATTTTAAAGCTCAAAGCTCTAAAAAAGAGCTTTTAGAATTAGGTAAAATCTAAGAACTAAACACTGGCATAAAAAATACAGGGATTGATTTTATCCCTAGCAATGATTTTTCTTTTTATGATAATGTCTTAGATGCTGCAGTGCTTTTTAATATAGTTCATAGTAGATATAAAAATCTTACTTTAGAACCCTTAGATGAGTATTTTGCTCAAAGTCGTGGCTATCAAGGGCAAAACGGCGATGTTACAGCTCTAGCTATGAAAAAATGGTTTAACACTAATTGCCACTATCTCACACCAAAATGTGATAATGCTGATACTATAGCTTTAAAAGGGAATAAAATCTTTAAAGAATATCAAGAAGCTAAAAATCAAGGTATAGAAACTAAACCTGTTTTAATAGGTATTTTTACTTTATTTAAATTGATACATTTTAAAGATAATGACACAAAAACAATCGCTAAAGAAAAGCTACTTAAGGCTTATATAAAACTCTTAGAAAAATTAAATAATTTAGGAGTAAAATGGTTGCAACTTGATGAGCCTTATTTAGTTTATGACTTAGATAAAAAAGAACTAGCTTTATTTGAGAAATTTTACAAAGATCTTTTAAAACATAAAGGAAGTGTTAAAATTTTACTTCAAAGTTATTTTGGAGATTTAAGAGATGTTTATACTCAACTATTAAAAAGTGATTTTGACGGCTTAGGACTTGATTTTATCGAAGGTAAAGAAAGTTTAAATTTAATCAAAAAATATGGTTTTGATGAAAATAAAATCCTTTTTGCAGGTATAATCAATAGTAAAAATATTTATGCTAATGATTACGCTAAGAGTTTAAAACTCATCAAAGAGCTTCAAAAATATACCCAAAATATCGTTTTAAATACTTTTTGTTCACTTTTGCATGTACCCTATAGTGCTGAATTTGAAAGTAAATTAGACAAAACCTATCTTAAACTTTTTGCCTTTACCAAAGAAAAACTTAAAGATCTAAAAGAAATCCTAAATACCAATGAAAATAATCCTCTCTTTCACGCCAATCAAGATCTTTTAAAAAATATACCTCAACGTAAAGATAAAAACATACAAGAAAGATTAAAAGGCTTAAAAAAGAAGATTTTATAAGAAAACTCAAATTTAAAGATCGTATTAAAATTCAAAATAAAGTCTTGAATTTACCTCCATTGCCTACTACAACCATAGGATCTTTTCCTCAAAGTGCAGATGTTAGATCGACGCGTCTAACCTTTAAACAGGCAAAAATCTCAGCTCAAAATTACACAGAATTTAATCAAGCTAAAATCAAAGAGTGTATTAAAATCCAAGAAGAAATAGGATTAGATGTTTTAGTACATGGAAAATTTGAAAGAAATGATATGGTAGAGTATTTTGGAGAAAATTTAAAAGGCTTTTTATTTACTCAAAATGGCTGGGTGCAAAGTTATGGAACAAGATGCGTGAAGCCGCCTATAATTTTAGGTGATGTTAGCCGTGCTAAACCTATTACCCTAGCTTGGACTAAATTTGCTCAAAATTTAAGCCAAAAAATCGTTAAGGGCATGCTAACGGGCCCAGTAACTATACTTAATTAGTCTTTTCCTAGAGAAGATATTTCCTTTAAAGAAAGCACAGAACAAATTGCTTTGGCTATATAAGGGATGAAGTTTTAGATCTTGAAAAAGCATATGTGTTATAGCGAATTTAGTGATATTTTAAAAGAAATTGATGCTATGGATGCTGATGTAATTTCCTTTGAAGTCTCAAGATCAAATTAAGTCTTTTAAATACATTAAAAGCTGTAAATTTCAAAACCCAAGTAGGACCTGGAGTGTATAATATACACAGCCCTAGAGCTCCAAAAGATGGACTTAAAACTAGATCCTATGAAGAAGTCATTACTGCTCTTAAAAATTTAGTCAATGCCATACAAAAAATAAGAGAGAAATTATAAGGAGCTTAGATGTGCAATCTTTCTTTTGAAGTTTTCCCACCAAGAAAAGATGAAAATATCAAAAATCTTTATGGTATTTTAAATGATTTAGGACAATTAAGCCCTAATTTTATCAGTATTACTTTCGGTGCAGGTGGTTTTGTAGATTCTAAACACACCTTAGAAGTAGCAAGTCTTATACAAAATGATTATAATATCCCTAGTATAGTGCATTTACCCTGCATACATTCAAATTACGAAAAAATTGCACAAATTTTAAAAGAGTGTAAAAAAAGGAAACTAAATAAAATTTTAGCTCTTAGGGGTGGTATTTGCAAGGGTATAGTAAAAAGTAAAGATTTTTCTTATGCTAGCGATTTAATTGCTTATATTCAACAGCAAGGAGATTTTGAAATTTATGCTGCTTGTTATCCTGAAAAACACAATGAAGCTAAAAATTTTATAGAAGACATACATCATCTTAAAACTAAAGTCAAAATAGGAACAAACAAACTCATCACTCAACTTTTTTATAATAATGAAGATTTTTACACTTTCAAACAAAATTGTGCCTTAGCAAATATTAATGCACCTATTTACGCAGGTATCATGCCGATTACAAATAAAAGACAAATTTTAAAGATTTCACAACTTTGTGGAGCTAAAATTCCACCTAAATTTATTAAAATTTTAGAAAAATATGAAAATAACGCTTTAGACTTAGAAGAAGCGGGAATTGCTTATGCTATTGATCAAATTGTTGATTTAATTACCAGTGGTGTAGATGGAATTCATATTTATACTATGAACAAAGCTAAAGCTGCCAATTAGAATTTATCAAACTATTAAAGAATTTTTAAAAGAATAAAATTTTTAAAAAGCAAAAGTTAAATTTTGCTTTTTTCTTTAAGTTCATAATTTTCAATGAGCAAAATAAAAACTAAGCTTAAAAGTAAACCTGGGATTAAACCCAAGCAAAATAAGAAAAAAGAATGAAATTTTACAAAGCACCAAAAAGCACCAAAAAATACTAATGCAAAAGAAGTGCCTTTAAAAAATTCTAAAATATAAATCAATGACCTTCCTCAACAATAGTTGCACCCGCTAAATACACATAAGTTAAAATCATAAAAATAAAAGCTTGTAAAAATGCCATAAAAGTTAAAAGAACATAAGCAGGAAGTGGAGCAATATAGGGAATAAGAGCTAAAATTACCATTAAAAATAAATCGTCACCTTTAATATTTCCAAAAAGACGAAAAGATAAAGAAACCACACGAGAAAGATGAGAAACTATCTCTATAGGAAACATCAAAGGAGCTAGAAGTTTGATAGGCCCCATAAAATGAGCAAAATACTTTATAAAACCTTGCGTTCTAATACCTTCAAAATGATAATATACAAAAACTATAATAGCTAAAGATAAAGTTAAATTCAAGCTTGCAGTTGGAGCATGAAAACCAGGTATTATACCTATAACATTGCTCAAAAATACTATAATCCCTAAAGTCGCAACTAAAGGAAGGTATTTTCTTGCACTTTTTTCGCTTCCCATAGTATCTCTACCCATAGACAAAACTCCTTCTAAAAAAGCCTCACCTAAATTTTGCATACCGCGTGGAACAAGTTGCATAGAACGAGTAGCCATCATAGCTATTATAACAGCAATTAAAGCTACTAAACCTATATGAAAAAAATAAGAAAAGGTATGACTTGTATCAAGCAAAGAACTAAATAAAAATAAATCTTTCATGGCTTCCTCAAAATTTTTATTCTAAATCTGTAATTCTAGCAAAATCTTACTTATATTTTAATGAAATTTACATCCATTCTAAAACTTGCGAAAGTTCTTTGGCAACAAAACACTTAAGTCCTATATCTTCTAATGGTTTAGAAGGGATGATAGCATTTTTAAATTTTTGCATCTTAGCTTCTTTTAAACGAACATCAAGACTAAAAACTTCTCTAATTTCCCCATTTAAACCAAGCTCTCCTATAAAAATGCTATCCTTACTTAAAGGACGATTTTTAAAGCTTGAAATAATAGCTGCAACCACAGCTAAATCCGCAGCAGTTTCACTTATCTTTACTCCACCGCTAATATTTACAAACACATCATAATGTCCTAAAGGAATTTCAAGCTTTCTTTCAAGTAAAGCCAAAAGCATATCTAAACGATTTTTTTCATAACCTGTGGCACTGCGTTTTGGGTAAGAACTTTCACATACTAAAGCTTGAACTTCTAAAACTAAAGCGCGAGATCCTTCCATTACAACCCCCAAAGCACTCCCTGAAATAGCTTTTCCACGGGTAAAAAAGCGACTAGCCAAATCTTTTGCACTTATCAAACCCTTAGCGGTCATTTCAAAAATACCCACTTCATTTGTTCCGCCAAAACGATTTTTAAAACCCCTTAAAAGCCTAATCTCTTTGGTAGCATCTCCTTCAAAATAAAGTACCACATCTACCATATGCTCAAGCACTCTAGGTCCTGCTATAGCACCTTCTTTAGTAATATGTCCTATGATAAAAGTGCTGATATTGCAAGCCTTACTTACACGCATAAGCTCAAAAGTGATCTCACGTACTTGAGTAATACTTCCTGCTGCCGAAGTAAATTTATTTGAATATAAAGTTTGTATAGAATCAATAATAAGAATACTATAATCCTTTTTATACAATTCTTCTAAAATATTTTCAAGACAAAGTTCAGTAAGTAAAAATAAATTTGGTGCGTTAGCTTCAAGACGATCTGCTCTTAATTTAATTTGTGCTTTACTTTCCTCTCCACTAACATAAAGTACTTTTTTATTCTGTTTAGCCAAATTTGAAGCAATCTTTAATAAAAGTGTAGATTTTCCCACACCAGGACTTCCACCTATAAGCACTAAAGAACCTTCGACCAAACCTCCACCTAAAACCAAATCAAGCTCATCATCATCTGTGCTATATCTTGTAAAGTGTTCTAGCTCTACATCTTCTATGCAAATAGCTTCACTTGCTTTTGTACTAACTTGTGCAATCTCCTTTAAAACTTTAATTTGATTAGCTTTTAATTCTACAAAACTATCCCAAGCTCCACAATCAGGACATTTTCCAAGCCATTTACTTTGTTGATTTCCGCAAGCTTGACATTCAAAAAGAACTTTATTTTTTGCCATCACTTAAAAATAGGATCCAATAAAGCATCTAAATAAATATTTGCATCAAATTCCTGCAAATCTATCATTTGCTCACCCACACCCACATAAAAAATAGGAAGTTCAAGCTCTCTTGCTATACTAAAAAGTGCACCACCTTTAGCCGTTCCATCAAGCTTTGTGATAATCACACCATCAAGTTTTACAAGCTCATTAAAAGCTTTAGCTTGTAAAATTCCAGCATTTCCTTGTGTTCCATCTAGAACTAAAATTTTTCTATGGGGTGCACCTTCTAAAGCTTTGTTTGAAATTCTCACAATCTTTTCAAGCTCATGAGCTAAATTTTTTTGATTTTGCAAACGTCCTGCTGTATCGATAATAACTCTATCAAAATCCTTTGCTTTTGCTTTAGAAATGGTATCAAAAGCAACCGCTGAAGGATCATGCCCTTGTGCAGTTAAAACTATATCTACACCAACTTTTTGTGCCCAAAGCTTTAACTGCTCAATTGCCCCTGCTCTAAAAGTATCACAAGCTCCTAAAATGACTTTTTGATTTTGATTTTTATAAAGGTAAGCAAGTTTAGCAATACTTGTAGTTTTTCCCGCACCATTTACTCCTAAAATAAGCTCAACAAAAGGTTTTTCTTGGCTAATCTCTTTCTTTTCGTAAAGAAAATAAGAACCCATTACTCGTTTTAAATCTTCTTTTTTTACTTCATTTTGCGGCGGTAGATAATAAATTATTTCTTCAACTATTTCATAACTTACATCTGCTTCAAGCAAAATTTCTTCAAGCAAATCTTTGGTTATTTTTTTATTCTCTCCTTTAACTCCAATAATATTTTCAAGAGTTTTTGCAAGTCCTTTTTTAAAAAAATCAAACATTAAAGTATAGCCTTTTGTATATCAATTTCTAACATTTCTTCAGGAATAAGCCCTAAATATTGATTAATCAATTTAGAATGCTTGTTGTAAAGAAACATAGTAGGAATTCCATTTACCCCTCCTAAAACTTTGGCCAAAAGATAGTTATTTTCACCATTGGCAACTTTATAAGATATTTTATGCTGTTTTATAAATTTTTCAATCTCATCATTTGATTTATCTTCTAACAAAACCCCAACTATATTAAAATCATTATTATACTTTTCTTGTAATTTATTAAGATGAGGGATTTCAGCAATGCAAGGGGCGCACCAAGTGGTAAAAAATACAAACAAAGTTGCCTTATCTTCATCGTTGAAATTTAAAGCGGCATTTTCTTTTTTAACTAAAATTGTTCCTCCATCAATCAAATTAAGTTTAAAATTCATATCATCACTTTGATTTATACTTGCCTCGGTGCTTAAATTTACATCATTTTGCTGCTTTTCTTTATCATTGCTACAAGCAACAAACAAACAAGATATTATTAACAACAAAAATATTTTTTCAATCCTCATTATTCATCAATCCTTTATTTTTATAGAAATGTTAAAATTATAACACATATAAGATAATATTTCTTTAAAGGCATATTAATGGAAAAAACAGATTTTAGGGCATTGCAAAAAATACGCCTTTTCAAACATTCAAAACTAAATTTCAAACAAGATTATAAAATATTTAAAGAATGTCTTAAAATAATAAAACTATTTAAAGCTAAAAATATTTTAATTTTTATTCCTTTACATTATGAACCAAACTTAATAAAATTTCGCCATATTCTTAATAAAAATTACAAACTTTTTGTTCCATTTATGCAAGATAAAAGTTTAAAAATTGTAAAATTAAGATTGCCTTTTATTAAAAAAAGGTTTGGGGTTTTAGAGCCTATGAATTCTTTTTTAAAAGTAAAAATTGATTTAGCTATTGTGCCTGTAATTGGCGTCGATAAAAATTTAAAAAGAATAGGACATGGGCAAGGTTTTTATGATAGATTTTTTGAAAATTTAAATTACAAACCTCATATAATATTTGTCCAAAGTATAGATGCTTTAAGTCAAAATAATCTAACACAAAAGCATGATATTTCAGGAAAATTATACATAAACCCTTATAAAAAATATTACAAGAAAGAAAGAAAAAATGATAGAATCACTTATCGCACTTATAGCCGCTATAGTCGGACTCGGTATAGGATATTTAGTTGCAAAAAAAATTAATGATGCCAAATATGAAATTTTCGTAGAACAAGCCAAAGCTAAAGCCAAAGCTATAGAATACGAAGCGGAGCTTATTTTAAAAGATGCAAAAAATTCAATTCTTAATGCAGAATTAGAAGTTAAAAAAAAATACGAAGAAAAAACTCACAAAATTCAAAAAGATTTTAATCAAAAATTTGATGATCTTTCTAAAAAAGAACAAAAGCTTCAGCAAGAAGAAGAAAAACTAAAAGAAGATAAAGAATACCTTTGCAAGTCACAAAAACACATTCAAGACTTACAATCTGATGTTGATAAATTAAAAAATAAATATCAAAAAAAGCTTGATGATGTTTTAAAAATTTTAGAACATTCTACAGGACTTACACAAAATGAAGCCAAAGAAATCATTCTTAAAAAAGTAGAAGAAAATTCTCGCGAGCAAATTGCACATATAGTAAGAAAATATGAAGAAGAAGCAAAAAATGAAGCCAAAAGAAAGGCTAATTTCATCATTGCTCAAGCTACTTCTCGTTTTGCAGGCGAATTTGCAGCTGAAAGACTTATCAATGTTATTAACATTAAAAACGATGAACTTAAAGGACGTATCATTGGCAAAGAAGGACGCAATGTCAAAACCTTAGAAATGGTTTTAGGGGTTGATATTATCATAGATGATACACCAGGTGCTATCATAGTGAGTTGCTTTAACCTCTATCGCCGTGCTATTGCTACAAAAGTTATAGAACTTTTAGTTGAAGATGGCAGAATTCAACCTGCACGCATAGAAGAAATTCACGAAAAAGTTTGCAAAGAATTTGATAGTGCTATTTTAGAAGAAGGTGAAACTATAGTTATGGATTTGGGTTTAAATAAAATACACCCTGAAATTATAAAACTCATAGGAAAACTCAAATATCGTGCAAGTTATGGACAAAACGCTCTAGCACACTCTTTAGAAGTGGCTCACCTTGCAGGAATTATTGCCGCTGAATGCGGTGGAGATGAAAATTTAGCACGCCGTGCAGGAATTTTACACGATATTGGAAAAGCATTAACTCATGATTTTGAAGGATCTCATGTGGATTTAGGTGCTGAACTTTGCAAACGCTATAAAGAGCATCCTGTAGTAATCAATGCTATTTACGCGCATCATGGACACGAAGAAGTTACAAGCATAGAATCAGCAGCTGTTTGTGCAGCAGACACTTTAAGTGCTGCAAGACCAGGAGCTAGGAGAGAAGTATTAGAAGCTTTCTTAAAAAGAGTCAGTGAGTTAGAAGATATCGCTAAAAGTAAAGAAGGGATTAAAAATGCCTATGCAATCAATGCCGGAAGAGAAATTCGCGTCATAGCCAATGCTCAGCTTGTTAATGATGATGAAAGTGTACTTTTGGCTAAGGAAATAGCGGCTGAAATTCAAGAAAAAATGCAATATCCTGGCGAAATTAAAGTCAATGTTATACGTGAACTTAGAGCTATAGAATACGCTAGATAAAGGTTTATTATGCAAGATATGATTGAAACTTTAATAAAATATGGTTATATTGTTTTATTCTTTTACTCTTTAGGGGGTGGAATGGTTGGAATTTTAGCTGCAGGAGTTTTAAGTTCTCAAGGAAAAATGGATCTTAGTTTTTGCATTGCTCTTGCTTTTATTGCTAATACCATAGGTTCAACTTTGCTTTTTATACTTGGAAAATATTATAAAAAAGATATTATGCCTTATTTTAAAAAACACCGACGCAAGCTAGCCCTTGCTATGATGAAAACAAAACAACACGGAATTATTTTACTTGTAACTCAAAAATTTATTTATGGTTTAAAAACTTTCATTCCTATAGCTGCAGGTATGGCAAAATATAATTTTATTAAATTTTTTATTATCAATACTCTAGCTAGTTTGGCATGGGCTATTGTTCTAGGTTTTACTGCTTATACTTTTGGGTATGTTATTGAAGCAATTTTTGATAAACTGAGTTTATATCCTTATACTGCTCCTTTATTTTTATTATTTTTAGCTGGAATAATTTGGCTTTATTTAAGTAAATTTTCCAAAAAATAATGTCTCTGCGGAATTCTTTTTTTTACTCTTTTAAAGAATTTCATTATTTATTTTTATCTCTTGTTATTATTTTTATTTTTAATATCCTTTCAGAATATAATAATTTTTTAAACTTTAAAAACCAAAAATATTACTTTATAGATAACGCTCTATTAACGCACCAATATACAAAATATAATAAAAAAAATAAAAAATACTGGGTTTTAAAGTTACAAACTGAAAACTTTATTTTTTATACTACAAGTTTTAAGGATTTAAATTTAAGCAAGAATCAACTTTTAAGTCTTAGAATTATCACCCATAATATTAATTTTAAAGACTATCTAAGCAAAAGTTTTTATGCACCTTCTTATGATTTTGAAAAATTAAAAGAAAAAGAATACAATCCCATTATATCTTACTTCTTAAATCAACATACAAATGAAAAAATTAAAGAATTTTATGGTGCTTTATTTTTTGCACTGCCCGTATCTTTAGAGCTTAGAAACGATGTAAATTACTACGGCATAGCACACCTTATAGCAATTAGCGGTTATCGCATAGGCTTGCTTTTTAGTTTAATTTTCTTTATTTTAGCTCCAATTTATAGTTTTTTCCAAAAAAGATATTTTCCTTATAGAAATTTACGTTTAGATTTAAGTATTTTAATTTTTACACTACTTTTAGCTTATGCTTGTTAATAGGATTTGTCCCTTCTTTTGTGCGCTCTTTGATTATGGCTTTTTGGGTTTTTTATCTATTGTGTAAAAATATAAAAATTATTAATTTCTTTACGCTTTTTTGTAGTATTTTATTGTGCATTTCTCTTTACCCTAGACTTTTATTTAGCATTGGATTTTTATTTTCTATTTTAGGTGTTTTTTATATTTTTTTATATATGCATCATTTTACAAATAAATTTAATAATCTTATAAATATTATTTTGCTTAATATTTGGACTTTTTTTGCTATGGTTTTACCTGTGCTTTATTTTTTTCCACTTATAAGCTACCAACAAATTTTAGGTATTATTTTGAGTGGAATTTTTGTAATATTTTATCCTTTAGTATTATTTTTGCATCTTATAAACTATGGAAATTTGCTCAATTTTATCTTAGATGAATTTTTTAAATTTAAAATTTATGGAACCAATATCCATATCCCATTTTGGATTTTTATAAGTTATCTTATTGTTTCTTTAATCTCTGTGCGATTTAAATATCTAGCTTTTCTTTGTATTTTTGCGAATTTTATTCCCTTCATTATGATTGTGATTTAGAAAATAATAGAGTTTAAGCCCAAAAAGATAAATAATCCAAGAAATATAAATCCAAATAAAAAAGAATAAAATAGTAGAAAAAGATCCATAAACACTAGCGTATGTTTTATTATATACCACATAATATACAAACAAATTTTTTCCTATATACCAAATAGCACCCGCTCCAAAAGATACTAAAGCTAAACTTTTAAGAGTTCCCTTATGAACAGAACTTGAATAAGATATAAAAAATAAACCCCAAATAATTACAAAGGGTAAAATTTCAAAAAAATTAAACCCTATTTTATAATCATCTAAAGTTTGTTGGATAAAACCTGAAATATAAAAACTAAGTCCAAGTCCTAGAGGAACAAGAGTCAAAAGAGTCCAATAAGAACTAATGCTTTGCCAAAGTCCTTTAGGCTCATTTTTAGTAATGCGATTGATTACAAAATCATAGCCTGAAAAAAAAGCTAAAGAAGTAAATGCCATAGCAATAAGACCTACAATACCCAAATTTACACTATTTTTTAAAAAAGTATCGATGTAAGTAGCAACAACGTCTTGTTGCGTTGGTATTAAAAAAGCAAAAATTACTTGCTTTGCTTTTTCATAATAAGCTTTAAAACTGGAAATTTGCGTAAAAACAGAAAAACATACAAATAAAATAGGTATTAAAGATAATACAGTATAAAAACTAAGCGCTGCTGCATAATTTAAAATTTCCTTATCACGCAAATTTAGTAAAATAGTAAAAAAATTTTTCACCTTCTAAAGCCCCATTTTAAAAGGATTAAGTATATTATTTGGATCAAAAGCTTTTTTAATGTTTCTCATTAAATTCATTTCGGCTCCAGAAAAAGCCAAATTCATAAAAGGCGCTTTAGAGAGTCCGATACCATGCTCTCCGCTTAAAGTTCCTCCAAGTTTCACTGTTAATTTAAAAATCTCTTCCACAGCTTCATAGCCTTTTTTTACCTGCTCTTTATCATTTTTATCAGGAACCATAACATTGGTATGCACATTTCCATCCCCTGTATGCCCAAAACAAGGAATTTTAAAACCATATTTTTTAGAAATCTCATCTATACCTTCAAGCAAGGCAGGTAGCTTAGAACGCGGAACTGTAATATCTTCATTAAGTTTTAAAGTTCCATATATGGCAATGCTTTGAGAGCAATTTCTTCTAGCAAACCAAATATCTGCGATTTCTTGTTCATCTTCTGCTACTTTAAATTCACTAGCTCCAGCTTCTAAAAAATAATGTTCTAAATTTCTCAAATCCTCATCAATAGCCTCTTTAACATTACCATCCACATCAGCAATCAAAATAGCGCCAGCTTCTATAGGCAAGCCTTTATTAAATTTACTCTCAACCGCTCTAATGCTAAGATTGTCTAAAAATTCCATAGATACAGGACTTACACCGCTAGCAAGACTTTTATAAACCGCATTCATAGCACTTTTTACACTTGGAAAAATAGCAAAAGCGGTTTTTTTGAATTTAGGTAAAGGTATTAATTTTAAAGTAAGCTCACTTAAAACTGCCAAAGAACCTTCGCTAGCGATTAAAATTCCTGCCAAATTATAACCTGCTACATCTTTAATGGTGCGTTTTCCTGCACGAATGATTTCTCCACTAGGCAAAACACCCCTTAAAGCCATCACATAATCTTTTGTAATGCCATATTTTGCAGCTCTCATTCCCCCAGCATTTTCACTTACATTGCCTCCTAAGCTAGAATACTCCATGCTAGCAGGGTCAGGTGGATAAAAAAGCCCGTATTTGGCTACTTCTTTTTGTAAATGTATATTAATAACCCCAGGTTGCACAACAGCCACTAAATTTTCAAGATCAATTTCTAAAATTTTATTCATATGCTTTTCAAAAGCAAGCACCACCCCGCCATTAATAGCTAAAGCTCCTCCTGTAAAACCAGATCCTGAACCTCGTGGTATGACTATGATATTATTTTCATTACAAAATTTTAAAATTTGAGCAATATCTTCTTCATTTCTTGGAAAAAGAACCCCATCGGGTAAATAATGCTTTTTTGTCGCATCATAGCTATAAGCTCTTTTGTGAATTTCATCAAAATAAGCGTTTTCTTCTCCTAAAAATCGTTTAAAATATTGTTCAAATTCTTTTTTCATATTTATTGCACCTTAGGAAGATTAATCAAAGCATCATAATATCTATAATAATTTCCTATTTCTTGAGAGTTAAAATCAAAAAAATTACTTTTATATCCACCTATACGAGAATAAAAAGGAACCTGAACGCTAGTTGGCTTGCTTATAGGCACTTCATAAAGCTTATTAAAATCTTGACAATCCACAACTTCTGCTTGATTTTCCAAAGCTACAACCAAAATACCAACTGCATTATCATCGCAAAATTGCCTAAAATCTGAACGCTTAGGTGAAAGAGTGGCCGTTCTAATTAATTGCGCTCCAAAAATATCAATATGGGTAAAATATATCTGCGGAAATTCTCTAACAAGTTCATTATAAGTTTGTTCATCAGGAGCAATTACCAATCCTCTATCATAAAGAAAATTTAAAACAACCTCATCACCTACTTTAGGTAAAACATTTGGTAAAGGCAAGGCATCTTGCTTAAGAGCTGAAAAAACACTAAATTCTAATTTCGCCAAACCATTTTTTTTATCTATAACACTTGCTCTAGCGATAATACTTTGCGAATTGCTAAAATGTTGTACTACTACGCCACTTGAATAAAGTTTTATATCATCACTATCTTTAATATAACCATAAATATCATCAACTTTTACAAGTTCGCTTTTTATAGGCTTTAAATCAAATCCAACCGCAAAGAGGCTAAGGTTTAAAGCTAAAAAACACACTATAGTTTTAAACAAATTTGCTCCTTAAATAAAAATTTATAGAATTATAATCCTTTTTTGTTAAGCAATTGTAAGAAAAATAAAGTAAAATATAGCTTTCAAAATTTCAAAATTCTTTTAAAAATTAAGGTTATCTCATGAAAAAATTATTACTTTTATTTATTTTTGTTATTCAAAGTTTTGCAGCTTTAAATGTTGAAGAGCTAACTTGGGACAATGGAGATACCTTGCTTAAATTCTTACAAAGAAATTCCATACCTATGTCGCTTTATTATGGACTTGATAGAGAAGATCAAGAGCTTGCTTCTGATATAGCCTATAAAATAAAATATCAAGTTTTAAAAGATGAAAACAACAATATAGAACAAGTTTTAATTCCAATTAGTGATGATTTACAAATTCATATCTATAAAGATAAAGATGGACAATACACTCTTGCTTTTACTCCTGTATCTTATCAAAAAGAAGATAGAATTTTACATTTAACCATTAAAAGCTCTGCTTATCAAGATGTCTATGAAGAAAGCGGTAGCAGTACTTTAGCTCGTGCTATGGTTCGTGCTTTTCGAAGAAGTATAAATTTTCGCAATATCCAAAAAGGTGATGAAGTAACCCTATATTATGAACAAAAAAGACGCATGGGTAAACTTTGGGGTGATATAAATATAAAAATGGCAATAGTAGAAATCAATAAAAGCGCTAGAGAAGTCTTTTCTTATAATGATATATTCTACGATCGCGATGGCAAAGAATTAGAATCTTTTTTACTTACAAAACCTGTGAACTACACTAGAATTTCCTCTCCTTTTACAACAGCAAGATATCATCCTATATTAAAACGCTATCGCGCCCATCTTGGTATAGACTATGCTGCGCCTACTGGAACACCTGTAAAAAGTGCTGGCAAAGGAGTAGTAACCTTTATAGGCACAAAAGGTGGTTATGGAAATGTAATTCAAATCAAGCATGACTCAGGTTATATGACTTTATATGGTCATCTTAGTCGTTTTGCAAAGATTAAAAACGGACAAAAAATAAATCAAGGACAAGTAATTGCATATGTTGGTTCAACAGGTATGAGCACAGGTCCTCATTTGCATTTTGGAGTATATTTAAATAATAAAGCTATAAATCCTGCATCTGTTGTAAAAATCGCCAAATCAGAACTTAACGGAAAAGCAAAAGAGAATTTTAAACATATTATAGCTGGATACGAGCAGGTTGTTAAAGAAGCCCTAGCCTCGAATCAACCTAATCCTCCAAAAGAAGAAGATTTTGAAAACTATATAGAATTTTAATTACTCAATAACGCTTTATCTTTTGCATTGATTAAAGAATTTAGAAGAGTTGCAAGCTCTTCTTTTTCTTTTTCATTAATTTCACAAAAATCTGCATCAATCAATTGTTTTACCAAAGCTTCATTTAACAAATCCCCATCGCCAAATTCTCTAGCTTTTTGAATGATTTTTAACACCCTTAAATCTTTTCTTTCATACATTTTAATCCTTCAAATAAACCACACTCACAAAACGCTTAGTCGTTTTATCACGACGATAAGAAAAAAAGCTCTTATCACCAAAGCTACAAATTCCACAATCTTTAATATTTTCAATGCCTAAATTTTGCGCTTGAAATTTTACTAAAGCTTTTAAATCAAGTTTATTGTCTTGAACAAATTCTTTAAATTCTTTTTTGGCAAATTCTAAAATTTCTCCATCTATTTCATAATTTTTAGCACAAATTCCAGGTAGGATAAAAAGATGAAATTTATTCTTATCTAAATGTGAATTTTGCATAGTAATTTGATCAACGCATTCTTTTAGGATATTTTCAAAGCTTCCTTTTCTACCTGAATGCAAAGCTGCTATAATGCCATTTTCGTGATATAAAATCAAAGGCAGACAATCCGCACTTAAAACACAAAGAGCGATATTTTTTTCTTTACTTATAAGCCCATCGCAGCTAAGATTTTTTAAATTTTCATCATAAATAATAACTTTATGAGAGTGAATTTGATCCATAAAAACACATTTTTCAATATTTTTAAAACCTAAATGAGAAAATAAATTCTCATTATAAACCTTAGCTCTAAAAATATTATAATCCTTATCAAAAGCGCAAAAAATACTGACTTTATCATTTTCTAATAAAGATAAGAAATTCTTTCCACTTCTTCCCATGACAATCCTTTGTTTTTACCTTGTAATTGTGCATAAATATAACGAGCAAGCAAATCGCTTTCTATATTTATTTTTCTACTTACTTGATAGTCTTTAAAAAGCGTTTCTTTAAAAGTAATAGGAATAATAGTAAGCCTAATACCATTTTTTAAAATTTCATTGATGGTAAGGCTTACCCCATCAACAGCTATACTCCCTTTTACTACCATAAATTTCATAGCTTCTTTGGGTAAAGATATATGAAAATCCACTCCATTTTCATCTTTTTGAATTTTTTCAAGTATGCCGATAAAATCAATATGTCCTTGCATAAGATGTCCATCAATTCTATCGCCATATCTTAAAGCAGGTTCTATATGAACTTTATCTTTTAAATTTTCTATAGCTATATGAGTGCGACTTTCACGAGAAAGTTCCACTTCAAAACCTCCTTCATAAAGTTTTGTCACACTCAAACAAGCTCCATTTACGGCTATACTATCGCCAAGATTTGGGCGATATTTTGCTTTTAAGCTTAAAGTATTGTTTTGATAAGATTGAACTTTAGCAATTTCTCTTATGAGTCCATTAAACATTTTTTACCTTAAAAAATCTTATTTAATAATTTATTCACCGCTTTATCTACTTTATCACCTGTACTTTTAGCACCATCACTCACACCGCCACCTACTACATTTTTAATAGAATTTAACACACTTCCTGCATTTAAATTTACTTTAGGATTTTCCGTAGTTCCTGTAATACTTCCTTTAAAATTAGCCCTATCGAGTTTAATATCAAAAGGCAAATTTAAAGCTCCACTTTTAGAATTTAAAACTCCTGATTGTACTAAAATATAAGAACGATCTGCTTGCATATTAAGATCAAGCTTGATATTTTCTTTTTTAATCAAAGTTTTAACATTAGCAGTGCGATAAACATCATTTGTAATATCTTTTAGCATTAAAATTTTTAAAGCATTAGTAATAAGACTTGGTTTTAATTTACCCTCTTTCATATCCAAATTAACCTCGCCTTCTTCGCTTAAAAGATTGTAATTTGCCTTCACATCTGCTTTACCTTGATAAACATCCATAAAATCCAAACCTTGAGCTAGACTACTTAAATCCACTCCGTTTAAATCGGCAAGTAAAAGGTTATCTTTAAGCGTACTTTGAAGCCTACCTTCAAATAAATTTGGACTATTTACAACAAAATTTAAATTCTTATCAAAACCTACCTTTCCATTAAATTCTGCCTTGCCTTTAAGTTTTCTATCCAATAAAAAGCCTAGTTTTGAAAAATCATTTATCTTTAGATTAAAATCCGAATTTAAAAGCATTTTGCTTATATCAAAACTTCCTTGTAGTTTTGTAAGATCAGCTAAAGATGAATTTAAAACAGAATCAAATTGAGCGATATTGTTTTTAAAATTAATTTTAGTATTTAAATCATAGCTTGTATTGTTTGGAAAATTTTTATTTAAAATTTTACTTAAAGTTGCAGCATTTAAAATGCCTTTAGCTTCTAAATTTGCTTTACCATTAAGGTTGTTAAAATCGATATTATCTAAATTAACTTTTGCATTAATAATCCCACTGGCGTAATTTGGCATACCTGCTATAACAAAAAGTTTAGATAAATCAAGTTTATCAATGTTTAAATCAAGTTTTTTACCATTTGAATCAACCTTGATTACACCATCTGCCAAATTTGCATTTGCATTTAAATTTTGTATTTGAGTGCCTACAATATGAGCTTTTGCATTAAGATTTGCCTTACCTTGTAATTTTTGCCCTGCTATAGCACTAAACTGAGACAAGTCATCAATAAAAGCATTTAAATCTGTATTTAACTCACTGTTTTTTAAATTATAAGTTCCTTGAAGTTTTTTGATATTAAGCAAATTTGAAGCAAGTAAAGCATTGTAAGAAATATTGCTATTTTTTGCATTTGCTTTAGCATCAAGACTAAAAATTGCATTTGGAAGTTCTATTTTAGCTATTTTTTTAAGCTCATTGGTGTTAATCTTTGCATTGTTTATTTTTGCTTCAAGATCGAAATTAGAAAAATCCAAATCCGCATTTAGAAGTTTAGCATTTAAATTTCCAGAAACCAAAGCTCCATATCCTGCAAGAGCTAATAATTTTTCCAAGCTTGCTTCATTAATATCTGCAAAAATTTTATTATTTTTCAAACTTGCCTTTACCTCACCACCAAGTCCGATAACTTGAGCATTGAAACTTGATAAGGCATTATTTACAACACTTGTTTGACCTATCACACCCAAACTACCATTTAGTCTAGTTTTTGTAAGTTTTTCAAGCTTTGCAAGAGAAGGAATGCTTAAATTAAAATCCGTACTTAAAGTATTCTTACTAATATCATAAAGAGTTTTTTGGATTTGTAAGTTAAGATAATCATTATAAATTTTACTTACAGCATAAATCTTATCTTCTTTAACATTGGCCAAAATTTCTACTTTAGGATTAGAATTTAAAGGCAAGTCTAAAGAAAAATCTTTTTTTATCGCCTCATAGTTTATATAATTTGTATCAAGTTTTATGATAATATTTCCATCAGGTTTTAAATTCTGTGCTGAAATTTTTGCTTGAGCATTTAAAAAACCTTTAGCGTAACTAGGGTAAGATAAAAGATGAAGTATTTCTTCTATCTTAAGATTTTGTGCATCTAAATTTAAAGCAATAGGGCTGTAATTATACATTCTTGCATTTAAAAGTACATTTGAACCTAACAAATAACCCTTTCCATCTAAAGTAAAATCACTTGCTTTACCTTGAATTTTACCGCCAAAAGAAAGGTTTTGATTTAAATTTAAACCTAAATTTTTAGCATAATTTTGATTTAAAGAGATGATATAATCAAGATCAAACCCAAGTTTAAAAGGGCTCAAAGCTCCTTTAAGATTAAAATCTGCCATATTTGCGATATTTGCTTGCAATTCAAGACTTGAAAAACGCAAATTAAAATGCGTGATATTTACATCCAATCCTGCACTTTCTTTGATCTTTTTTTGCGCTATATTTGCCATTATATTATTACCAAAACTTGTGAAAAGTATGGTATAAATAACAATTAAAAGTACAACAACAAAAGCTATAGCTCCATAAAAAATCTTTTTCATTTTTATCCTTTAGTTTATTTTATAAAATAACTTTAGTCTATAAAACTAAACTTTTATAAATATTTTAATTTAAAGTATTGACAAAATTCATTTTTTATAGTATGATATTATCACTCTAAATAAAAGAGTGCTAAAATCAATATTTTTAAGGATGGACAAAAATGAATTTTCAACCTTTAGGAAAGCGTGTTCTAGTTAAACGCGTAGAAGAAACTAAAACAACAGCCTCAGGCATAATTATACCAGATAATGCTAAAGAAAAACCTTTAATGGGTGAAGTAGTAGCAGTAAGCAAAGAAATTGCTGATATCGCAAATGGTGATAAAATCGTATTTGCCAAATACGGCGGAACAGAAATCAAACTTGACAATAGTGAATATTTAGTTTTAAATTTAGATGATATTTTAGGAATTTTAAAATAATTTATAAAAGGATAGAAAATGGCAAAAGAAATTATTTTTTCAGATGAAGCAAGAAACAAACTTTACGAAGGTGTTAAAAAACTTAACGATGCAGTAAAAGTAACAATGGGACCACGTGGGCGCAATGTTTTAATCCAAAAAAGCTTTGGTGCTCCAAGTATTACTAAAGATGGCGTAAGTGTTGCTAAAGAAGTAGAACTTAAAGATAGTCTTCAAAATATGGGTGCTTCACTTGTAAGAGAAGTAGCGAGTAAAACAGCTGATCAAGCAGGCGATGGAACAACTACTGCAACGGTTTTAGCTCATGCAATTTTCAAAGAAGGTTTAAGAAATATCACAGCAGGTGCAAATCCTATCGAAGTAAAACGAGGTATGGATAAAGCTTGCGAAGCTATAGTAGCAGAACTTAAAAAACTTTCTCGTGAAGTAAAAGATAAAAAAGAAATTGCACAAGTTGCTACAATTTCAGCCAACTCTGATGAAAAAATCGGAAATTTAATCGCTGATGCTATGGAAAAAGTGGGTAAAGATGGTGTTATCACTGTTGAAGAGGCAAAATCAATCAATGATGAATTAAATGTAGTTGAAGGTATGCAATTTGATAGAGGTTATTTAAGCCCTTATTTTATCACTAATGCAGAAAAAATGACAGTAGAACTTTCAAGCCCTTATATCCTGCTTTTTGATAAAAAAATTGCAAATTTAAAAGATTTATTACCGGTTTTAGAACAAATTCAAAAAACAGGCAAGCCACTTTTAATTATCGCTGAAGATATTGAAGGTGAAGCACTTGCAACTTTGGTTGTAAATAAACTTCGCGGTGTTCTTAATATTTCAGCAGTAAAAGCTCCAGGTTTTGGCGATAGAAGAAAAGCTATGCTTGAAGATATAGCGATTTTAACAGGCGGAGAAGTGATTTCTGAAGAACTTGGAAGAACTCTTGAAAGTGCAACTATACAAGATCTTGGACAAGCTTCTAGTGTAATCATCGATAAAGACAATACAACCATAGTAAATGGCGCAGGTGAAAAAGCAAATATCGATGCAAGAATAAATCAAATCAAAGCACAAATTGCTGAAACAACTTCAGATTATGATAGAGAAAAATTACAAGAAAGACTTGCAAAATTAAGTGGCGGTGTTGCAGTTATTAAAGTAGGTGCAGCAACTGAAACTGAAATGAAAGAGAAAAAAGATCGCGTTGATGATGCTTTAAGTGCTACTAAAGCAGCAGTTGAAGAAGGTATAGTAATCGGTGGTGGTGCAGCGCTTATCAAAGCAAAAGCTAAAATCAAACTTGATTTAAAAGGTGATGAAGCAATCGGCGCAGCTATCGTTGAAAGAGCTTTAAGAGCACCTTTAAGACAAATTGCTGAAAATGCAGGATTTGATGCAGGTGTGGTTGTAAATAGCGTAGAAAATGCCAAAGATGAAAATACAGGATTTGATGCTGCAAAAGGTGAATATGTTAATATGCTCGAAAGTGGAATTATCGATCCTGTTAAAGTAGAAAGAGTAGCTTTACTCAATGCAGTTTCTGTAGCTAGTATGCTTTTAACCACAGAAGCAACAATTAGCGAAATTAAAGAAGATAAACCTGCTATGCCAGATATGAGCGGTATGGGAGGAATGGGTGGCATGGGCGGAATGATGTAATATCTGCTCTAATCTCTTATCAGCAAGGAAAATCCTTGCTGATTACCAATTTAATTTAAAAACACTCCCTTGATTTTCTATAGATTTACAAATAATCTTAATATTATTATCATCACAAACTTTTTTTACCAAAGAAAGCCCTATGCCAAATCCTCCTTGATCGGTATTAAATCTTGTATACCTATCAAAAATATGATTTAAATTTGACTTTGAAATTCCACAACCTGTATCCGCAATACTTAAAAAATTGGCTTTTAAAATTATAGAAATTACCCCACCTTTTTTATTGTATTTAATAGCATTGCTTATAAGATTATCAATCAATTTAGAAATTTGACTTTTAGGAGCAAAAATATTTGCTTGATTTAAATCAAGCTTTAGCATAATTTTTTTTTGATCAAAAAATACTTTAAAATATTCCAATCTTTCTTCAAGTAGTATTCTTAAATCAAATTTTTGTTTTTCTGTTTCTAAAGTATTAGGGAAATTATAAAAAACAAGATCAGAATACACTTGAGACAAACTTTTTGCAGCAAGCTTAATCCTTGTAAATTTAGCATTATCTCCTAAATTTTGATGCTCAAGTTGTTCTATACTCATCAAAATAACACTTAATGGGGTATTGAGCTCATGAGTTGAATCTTTAATAAAACGATTTAGTGTGCTGATTTTATCCTCTAAAGGCTTTAGAGCAATTTTTACTAAAATATAAGATATTAAGCCCAATATACAAAAAGCCATAATAGTAAAACCAAAAACTTTCGTTCTAATCCAAAAAAGATCTTTGCCAACATCTTCACCCTGTATTAAAATTTGCAAACCATCGTTAGTATTTACTTCTTCATTGCTAGCATGTCTTAGAAAATAATGATCCGCACTCATAGGAGCAAGGAAAAAAACCTTATTATCGCAAATACCTCTACCTTTAAGCTCTATCTTTGCTTTTCTTAAATCAAAATCTATATTACTAAAAATAATCTTTTTAGCATCAAATATAGCAAATTTTAATGCTGTGCTTTGAGCAATATTTTTTGCACTTATATCTATAGGGGTGAAACGAGAATTTAAGATGCTTATAACAATATTTCTATGATTTTCTCTTAAAGTGGCACCCTTTAAAACAACCAATTCTTCATATAATTTTTGATACCATAATGCAAACAAAATAGTTAAAAAAATACCTGTAGTTGTTAAGTAGATTAATAAAATTTGCCTAATAACTTTTTTAGCCATAGCAATATCCTCTGCCTCTTTGATTTATAATTTTTTCTTTTCCCAAAATTTTACGTAAATTTTTCACATAAGCCCTTAAACTTAACTCACTAGGCTCCTCATCATAATCCCAGAGTTCTTCAAAAATTCTCTCTGTGCTTAAAAAGTTGTTTTTATTTTTAAGCAATAAAGACAAAAGTTTAATTTCTTTACTCGGTAAAGTCAAGGCTTTATTATTATGGTAAAGAATTTGTGCAGTAAATTCAAATCTAAATCCGTCCCCTAAATCTTCAAAATCTTCATTTTTATGTGAAAAAGCTCTTTTAAGCAAAGCTTTAACTCTAATAGATAATTCGGCAAGTTCAAAAGGTTTTTTTATATAATCATCACAACCTGCATCAAAGCCTTGTTTTAAATCGTTTGTTGTGTTTAAAGAAGTCATGAAAATTGCTGGGGTCTGCTTTCCACTTTTTCGCAATTCTTTAAGCAATGAAAATCCATCCCCTAAAGGAACTTTTACATCTAAAATCCAAAGATCAAAATATCTTTCATAAGCCATATCTAAAGCTTCTTGCGCATTATCGCATAAAAATACTTCATATCCTTCATCGTTTAAAAACTCTTCAATGATCTCACTCAAGCTCAAATCATCTTCTAAAAGTAAAATTTTAGCAGCCATAATTTAAATCTTTCTAACTTCAAATCTCTTAAATATATATCATTGTATCAAAATTCTTATCAATTATTTAATAAAATTTCATTTTTATTTAATTTATTTTTATCTATAATCCTTTTATATAAATAAATTTTTCCTTAAGGAGTTAAAATGCTTCCAAAATGGGATAACAGCTATAGTGTGCACAATGCTAAAATTGATGAGCAACATAAAAAGCTTTTTGAACTTGCTGCAAAAGTTGAAGTTGTATCAGATAGATCTGTAAGTAAAAATGAAGTCAAAGAGCTTCTAGCTGAATTTTTTAATTATATGAAAGATCACTTTAATGATGAAGAAAAATACATGCAGCTAATAGGCTATCCAAATTTAGAAGAACATCGAAAAACACATAAAGAAATCATTCAAACCATGATTAATTTAATCAAAGATATCAAATCAACCAATGATCTTAAAGAAAAACTTTATATAGTCGCTAAAAAGTGGCTTTTAGAGCACATACTATATGAAGACATGAAAGTTGAAAAATGGAGAAGTTCTTCTTTATCTACAGATGATGGTGGTGATGTTAGCTTTGAAGCAGCAGAAGATGAAGATAATGAGCGTCCACAATTTTATCTTTACACTTGTAATTGTCCAAGTAAATTTCATGATGTTCCTTATAATATTCATCAAAAAATAGAACTACAAGGTCACAAATTTACTTGTAAAACTTGTAAACAAGCTATAAAATTTTATAAAAAACATTCTTAAGGAGGATAAAATGAAATACAATGTAAAAACTTATTCTTTTAGAATGCCTTTAGAGCTTAAGGAGCGTTTGGATAATTTAAGTAAAAATCTTTCTAAGCCAAAATCAGCCATAGTAAAAGAAGCCATAGAGGCTTATCTTAATGAAGTTGAAGATTTTTCTTTTGCTGTTAATGCCCTAGAAGAACTTAAAGATGGGGATTATCAAAAGGCGAGTAAAAAAATAGACAAGATTGTCAAAAACCTCCAAGAAGATTCTAACGATAACGAACTTGGTGATTTTGATTTTGCTATTGAAGCCCTAGAAGAACTTAAAGATGGGGATTATCAAAAGGCGAGTAAAAAAATAGACAAGATTGTCAAAAACCTTAAACAAATAAAATAAAAACTTTATCACAATTTTTTGTGATAAAGACTTATTAATTTTTTATATTAAAATACATTTATGAATATTAAAAATGGAGTTAAAAAAGTGGCTCCGGATGTAGGATTCGAACCTACGACCAATCGGTTAACAGCCGACTACTCTACCGCTGAGCTAATCCGGAATATTTAAAAGTAAAATGTGATTATAGTGAAATTAAAAAACTTTGTCAAGGGTTTTTGCACAAAAATGCATTTTTTATGCAAAAAATTAATTTACTCCTTAACAATAACACTTTTTAAATTTCTAAAATAAAACAAATTTACCCCATCTTCATATAAATAATCAAGCTTCATTCCATGTGTTTCTAAAATAGTATTTACAATATAAAGCCCTAATCCAAAACTTGATTTTTGTTTTGATCCTTGAGTAAAAGCTTGAGTATAGTATTCTAAAGTATTGTTAAGCTCAGGACCACGATTTTTAAAACAAATATAATCATCTATAATATCAATTTGCACAAACCCATCTTCAGAATGTTTAATACCATTATCTATCATATTTTTAATCGCTGTAGTAAAAAGTTTAAAATCCACATTTACAAAAAAACTTTCCTCCATAAAAATACGTATATTGCTATCATCTCGCATTGCAATTTCTTTGGCTTCATCCAAAACATCCAAAATATTATATTTCTTTCTATTTATAAAAGCTGCACCTGAAGTAATTTGTTCAATTGCAGCAAATTCATTAATTAAAATTTCAAGCCTAGTAAAAACTCCATTTAGTCGTTCTTTATATTTATTATCTTCTATCATTTCTAAGGTTAAAAGACCTTTGGTAATAGGAGTTTTGAGTTCATGCATAATATTTCTTAAGAAAAACTGACGAGATTGGTTTAACTTCCGAATTTGAACAATGGCTTGATAAAAAGCTTCACTTACTTGCGAAATTTCATCCACTCCAGTGCTTACATCTTCTATATCATTAAGCTTTCCTTGGGCAAATTTATCAATTTGTTTTTTAAGTCTTTTAAGTGGTTTTAATTTTTTAAATATATAAATATAAAGCAACACAAGAATACAAATCACAGCTACAGCTATAGCTTTGATAATAAAATACCTATAGGTTTGATAATCTTGATCTTTATAAAGATAGACTTTTCCATCATAAATGATATTTAAATATACTTGTCTATTATAAGAAATAATCTCGATCAAGCCATTATTAACCTCAACTCTAGCCAAAACTTCACCCCTAAAAAGAATTCTACGAATTTGTTTTGCTTCTATTATTTCATCCATTTTATTATAATTTTTTGTCTGCTCTTCAAATTCTTTTTCACTGATAACTCCTGCAAAATTTAAAAGCCTTGCATTAGCTATCAAAGAATATTTAGTGTTTAATTCTCTAGTATAATTTTGTTGATCGTATTCTATAAGCCACAAAAAACCGAGTATAACACTAACTCCAGCAAAAATAAAAATAAAAGTTATAGTATAAAAAATTGAAGATTTGTTCATTGAGTAAGTTTATAACCTATTCCACGGATAGAATGAATATATTTTGGAGTTTTTGGATCATCTCCCATTTTTTGACGAATTCTACTAATAATAACATCTATACTTTTATTACTAGAATCTTCACTAATAGAAGAACAATTATAAACAAGTTCTTCACGACTTACTACCCCACCCTCTTTTTTAATCAAATAGCTTAAAATATCAAATTCAGCATTAGTTAAAGTAAGTTCTTGTCCTTTCATGGTAATAATATGTTTATATTGATCATAAACAAGATCTTTTACACTTTTTGCTATAGCACTTTTTGTATTTGAAATACGTCTTAAATGACTTTTAATACGTGCTTGTAATTCTTTTGGATTATAAGGTTTTGGTAAATAATCATCTGCTCCAAGCTCTAAAGCATTAACCTTATCTGTAATATCATGTCTTGCACTTGAAATAATAATAGGCGTATCATACTTTTTACGAATCTCTTCACACACTTCAAGCCCATCAAGCCCTGGCAAAGAAAGGTCTAAAATGATAAGCTGATACTCTTTTAATGCGAGCTTAGAAAGGCCTATATAAGGTTCATGTGCTATATCAACTTTCATATCAAATTTTTCCAAATATTCAGCTGTAATTTCTGCTAATTCTAAATCATCTTCTATCATAAGGATATTTGTCATAGTTTTCCTTTATTTTAAAGTTAATTTTAATTTTAAACTAAAATTTATAACGAAAGGAAAATCCTTCCGTTATTTTTATTTAAGCACAAGTAAAGTTGCAAAGCCATTGCGATATACCCAAACTTTAATAAATTCTTTTTTATTAACTTGTTTTAAGGCTTGTTCTAAATCTTTTAGATTTTTAATTTCACTTTGTCCAATACCTATGATAATATCACCCTCTTGGAAACCAGAATTTTTTCCTTTGCTCTTTTCTTTAACACTATCAACCAAAACACCATTAACATCTTTTGGAATTTGCAAACGATCCTTAAGTCTTGGATCTAAATTTCTCAAACTCAGACCATCAATCAGATCATTTTGCATACCTTTAGGGTTTTCTTTTTCACCTTTAAGGGTAAAACTTGTTTGTTTATTTTCCCCATCTCTTTCATAATTTAATGAAATTTTTTGACCAATCTCTAAAGTTCCTATATAATTTTTAAGATCAATAGGACTTTTTATAACCTTATCATTAACTTTAGTAACTAAATCTCCACGCTTAAGCCCTGCTTCATCAGCACTTGAACCTTTTTGAACATCAGTGATTAAAGCTCCTTCTTGATTTTTGTAAGCTTTTTTAGTATCACCTTGCAAAGCTGAAATAGTCACACCCAAAAATCCTCTATCAATCTTGCCTTTTTCAATAAGTTTTTTAGCTATATCTTTAACCATATTTGAAGGTATAGCAAAGCCTATGCCGTTATTTCCACCGCCACGAGAAAGAATAGCTGAATTAATACCTACTAAATATCCACGACTATCCACCAAAGCTCCGCCTGAATTTCCTGGATTAATAGAAGCATCTGTTTGTATAAAATTTTCATATTGATTTAAGCCTATATTGTCTTTGTTTAAAGCAGATATTATCCCACTTGTAACGCTAAAACCAACTCCAAAAGGATTTCCAAGTGCAAAAACAACATCTCCTTCCATTAAATCATCAGAATTTGTAAAAGTAATAGCTGAAAGATTATTAGCCTCTATTTTTATAACAGCCAAATCTGTTTTTGGATCTTTACCTATAAGTTTTGCTTTATATTCTGTATCGCTTCCTGGTAAATTTACTGCAATCGTATCAGCATCATCTACAACATGATTATTAGTTACTATATAACCATCTTTTGAAATAATCACTCCTGATCCTAAAGAACTTACTACTTCTTTATCATTTTTTCCTTTTCTTTGAGGAAAATCAAAATCAAAAAATTGTTTAAAATAAGGATCATTAAAAAAATCATCCAAAGGGCTTGGACGATTCGCTCTTGTAATAGTTTTTGCAGTGGAAATATTAACCACTGATTTTTTTGCATCTTTAATAGAATCATGATAAGAAAGCACTGCATTTCCAGCAGCAGGATTCACACGATTAGCCATCGTAGTTGATTCGTTAAAATTAATACTTGCAGCAAATAAAGCACTCGCTAAACTTAATGATAAAAAAATCTTTTTCATTTTCATTTCCTTTTGTTTTTAAAGATAAATTATCTCGTAAAATATTTTACTGTCTTCATAGTATAAAACCGAAAATTTACAAAATTGTAAATAAAACCTTGAGTGATAAAAATTTATAAAACTTGATTGACTTAGGCTAAAGTTTATGTTATAATTTAATCCTTTATATAATCAAGTAAAAATTTTTAAGGAAATATAACATGAATAGTTTATACGAAACTCTTGGAGTTAGCAAAAACGCTAGTGCAGATGAAATAAAAAAAGCTTACCGTCGCCTAGCTAGAAAATATCATCCTGACATCAACAAAGAAAAAGGTGCGGAAGAAAAATTTAAAGAAATTAATGCTGCTTATGAAATTTTAAGCGACGAAAAAAAACGAGCTCAGTATGACCAATACGGCGATTCTATGTTTGGTGGACAAAGTTTTCATGATTTTTCAAGAAATGCTGGCGGGGTAAATTTAGACGATATTTTAAAAGATCTCTTTGGAGGAGGTTTTGGTGGACGCTCAAGAGGGGGGTTTAACGGCTTTTCTTCAAAAGGTTTTAGCAGTGGTTTTGGAGGATTTGGAGGATTTGAAGAAGAAAATTTAGACAGCAATCTAGAACTTCATATTCCTTTCGAAAAAGCTGTTAAAGGCGGAGAACATAGTTTTAATTTTCAAGGCGAAACCATTAAATTTAAAATTCCACACGGTATAAAAGAAGGCGAGAAACTAAGAATTCGCTCTAAAGGAAAACAAAGTAGAAATGGATCTAGAAGCGATTTAATCATTATTGTAAAAATAGAAGAAAGTCCTATCTACACAAGAGAAGATGATGATTTATATCAAAAGGTTGATATTTCTTTAAAAACTGCACTTTTTGGTGGAAAAATAAATATAAAAACACTCAAAGAAGGCAAGGAAGAAGCGACAATTAACATAACGCCTAATTCAAAAAATAACCAAAAAATTCGTTTAAAAGGTTATGGGGTGCAAAATAGAAAAAGTGATATTTATGGAGATATGTATTTGATTTTAAATGTTGTTTTACCAAATTTAGATACTCTTGATGAAAAATTTATAGAACTCTTAAAAGAAAAATTACCTTAAAGAAAGGAATAAAATATGGAACACCATTATGATGAACCTGTATATTTAATCAGTGTTGTGGCTAAAGTTTTAAGCATACATCCACAAACCTTAAGACAATACGAAAGAGAAGGATTGATAGAACCAAGTAGAACTGATGGCAAAATAAGACTTTATTCTCAAAGAGATATTGACCGTATTAAACTTATATTGCGTTTAACAAGAGATATGGGAATCAATCTTGCTGGAGTAGATGTTATCTTAAAATTGAAAAACCAGCTTCACGAATTTGAAAATTTAATCGATGAACTACGCTTAGAATTAAGTAAACAACAAGATAAAGAAGCGGCTAGCAAAGCCATTGTCAAGCATAAAAATAGCTTTGATTTGATTTTTTATGAGAAAAAATAAAAAACAATGGATAATTTTTTAGAAATTTTTTTAATTACCGTTGCTATAGCTATAGTTTTAAATGTCATATTTAAAAAATTTGAAATTCCAACTATCATTGGATATATAGCTGCTGGAGAAATTATTTCTGAAATTTATCATTTAAGTGGCAAAGGCGAAATTACCCATATAGCCGAATTTGGTATAGTATTTTTAATGTTTACCATAGGGCTTGAATTTTCTTTTAAGCATTTAATGGCAATGAAACAAGAAGTTTTTTTAAACGGATCTTTGCAGATGCTTACTTGTGGCTTTGTTTTTATGCTACTTGTCATAGGAATTTTAGGACTTGGAGATAAAAGCGCTACCATAGTAGGCTTTGCACTAGCACTTTCTTCAACCGCAGTGGTACTTAAAATTTTAAATGATAATGGCGATATAAATGAACAATATGGCAGAAAAGCATTGGGAATTTTGCTTTTTCAAGATATAGCTGTTATTCCTTTGCTTTTGCTTGTAGATATTTTTTCATCCAACAATCAAAACATAGAAAAACTCCTTTTTACTACTTTAATTTCAGCACTTATCTTAATTGCTTTATTATTTTTCATAGGTAAATATCTAGTGGATAAAATTTTTAGACTTATTATCCGCACTTCTTCTCAAGAAATTTTTATTAGCACTGTTTTATTTATGATTATTGGAGCAAGTTTTTTAGCAAATTATTTTGGATTTTCTTATTCTTTAGGAGCTTTTATAGCGGGAGCTTTAATAGCAGAAACAAAATATAAGCATAAAATTGAAGCAGATTTAATCCCATTTAGAGATTTGCTTTTAGGACTTTTTTTCATAACTGTAGGTATGCAAATTCAACTTGATGTAGTAGCGCAAAATTGGTTTTTAATTGTAGTTTTAACCCTTCTTGTAATGGCTTTAAAATTTGGTATAGTTTTTGGCTTTTTATTTCTTTACACCAAAAAAAGAGTAGCGCTTAAAACAGCTTTTGCTATAGCACAAATTGGCGAATTTGCACTAGCAATTTTTTCTCTTTTGCAAGCAAAAAATATGCTTGATATCAAAACTTCACAAATTTTAATTGTTGTTTCTATTTTAACCATGATTATCACGCCTTTTATTTTAAACAATATAAGAAAAATTACTAATGTTGTAGAAGATATAGCACTTAATACCAACGCTGTGCAAAATATTGACAGTAATATCAAGCTTAAAAATCATCTTGTTGTTTTTGGCTACGGACGCTTGGGGCAAGAAGTCGTACAAAAACTCAAAAACACAGGTGTGCCTTATCTTGTTTTAGAAAGTGATTTAAATTTAGTAGAACTTGGAGTTAGTCGGGGTGAAAATGTCGTTTTTGCTAATGCTGCTCAAGAAGAAACCTTAAAAATTGCTAACATAGAAGAATGTGCCGTAGCCATTATCACAGTTACAAATGAAACTAAACTTGAAATTTTATGTCAAGTACTAGCTAATTATCCAAAACCTATAGACACCATCATTCATGTAAATGGAACTTTGAAAAAGATGCTTTTTTCAAGCATAGATGAAAATATACGCATCATTCGCTCTGAAAAAGTAATCGCTAGAAATTTAGTTCAAGAAGCGCTAGAATGCCGTATTCACAAAAATACCTAAGGAAGAATTTTGACAAAAAATGAAGAAAAAGCCTTACGCGTAAAATACCTAAGAAATCTTGAAAAATTTTTCAATGGTGCTATATCTGCACTTAAAAAAGAAGATTTTGATAAAACTAAATTTGAAGAAAGAATGTTAAAAAATGCTAAATTTTTTGAAAAAAATCCCGCGGTAAATCTTAACTCAACCTATGCAAAAAATCTTGAATTTTTTGTCAATGCTTGTTTAGATTTTTCCAAAGAAAAAAGCGAACTTTTAAATCTTGCCAATGCTTTGGATAAGCAAAAAAAACAAGGTGAGAAAAAAGAAAAACATAAAAATTATTTAAAGGATTATGAATGATTAATGTATTTTTTGATATGGATGGAACTTTAATTGATAGCGCAAACGCCATTTCTTGTGCAGTTAATGAAATAAGACAGGATTTAAACCTAGGCCCACTTTCAAGAGAAATCATTATGCAAACCATCAATACTCCAAATATAGACTGGGCAAAAGAACTTTATAATATAGAAAATTTCCATCATTCTAGTTTTAAAGAAGGCTATGAAAAATATTTTGTCAAACACTATGAACAAAGCGTGGTGCTTTTTGAAGGAGTAAAAGAGCTTTTAGAATTTTTAAAAAGCAAAAATTGTTTTTTAGCTATTGCTACTAATGCTCCACAAAGCTCACTTTCAAACATACTTAAAAAACATCAAATCATTCCTTATTTTGATAAAATTTTAGGCGTAAGTTTAGGCATAGAACCCAAACCTCATCCTATGATGCTAGAGCTTTTAAAAAGCGAGGCTCCATATAAAACAAGCGTTTTTATAGGAGATAGTCAAAAAGATAAAGAATGTGCTAAAAATGCTAATTTGCCTTATTTTCATGCCAAATGGTATCAAAAAGATTTAAAAGAAAATGAATTTAGCAATGCAAATGAACTTAAAGGCTTTTTGCAAAAGTATTTATAAGTTTTTTAATGAAATTTTAGTTAAAATTAGAAATAAATTTTAAAAAGAGTAAATTATGAGTGAATTGTTAATAGAAATTGGCACAGAAGAATTACCTGCTATTCCTTTACTAAAAGAATTAAACAACATAGAAAAAAAATGGAAAAATGTTTTAGAAGAATACCACTTAGTGAGTGATTTTAAATTTTATTATACTCCACGTCGTTTAGTTTTTTTTCATGAAAATTTTGCAGACAAACAAGAAGATAGCTTTGCTGAATTTATAGGAGCACCTAAAAATGTCGCTTATAAAGATGGGGTTTTAACTCCTGCGGGACAAAGTTTTTTGCAAAAAGCAAACATCAGTGAAAATGAACTCACTTTCAAAGAAATCAAAGGCAAAGAAGTTTTATATCATCAAAAAGCTATTAAAGGTTTACAAAGTCAAGAAATTTTAGGAGAAATGATAAATAAATTTCTAAAAAGTCTTAGTTTTGGCAAAAGTATGCGCTGGGGTGCAAATTCTTTTGAATTCATCCGTGCGATCCGTTCTATAGCTTGCATTTTAAATGATAAGCTTGTAAATTTTCAAAGTTATGGGGTAAAAAGTACTAAAAAAACTTTCATTCACAGAAGTGTAAGCTATGATTTGCAAGATTTTAACAATGCAAAAGAATATTTTGAACTACTAGAAAAAAATTATGTTATCCTTGATCCAATCAAAAGAAAAGAAAAAATACTTGAGCAATTTAAACTCATAGAAAGTCAAAAAAATATACAAATTGGAGAGGATGAAGAACTTTTAGCTGAAGTAGTTGCTATCACAGAATACCCTAATGCACTTTTAGGAAGCTTTGAAGAAAATTTTTTAGAAATTCCTAGCGAAGTAATCATCACTTCAATGAGAGAAAATCAACGTTATTTCGCAGTTTTTAACGATAAAGGCTTAAGCAATCATTTTATAGTAGTAAGCAATGCAGTATGTAAAGATTATTCAAAAATCGTATATGGAAATGAAAGAGTTTTGCGTGCAAGACTTAGCGATGCAATGTTTTTTTATCAAAATGATTTACAAATTGGCTTAAAACCTGAAAAACTTACCAAAATGACCTATCTTGAAGGTTTGGGCACAATGCAAGATAAAAGTTTAAGAGAGATTAAAATTGCTGAAATTTTATGTCAAATGCTTCATAATGATAAAATCGAAAATATCAGCACAGCACTAAAATACGCTAAAGCAGACTTAGCTACACAAATGGTTTATGAATTTACTGATTTGCAAGGCATTATGGGAAGTTATTATGCACAAAAAATGGGCTTAGATTATGAAATTTGCTTAGCCATCAAAGAACAATATCTTCCTAATTCGGAACAAGCTCCACTTCCAAGTACAGAATTTTCAAGCATAGTAGCCCTTGCAAACAAGCTTGATGCTCTTGTAGGGCTTTTTAGTATAGGAAAAATCCCAAGTGGAACAAAAGATCCTTATGCTTTAAGGCGTGCTGCTAACGGGATTATCAAAATCGCTTTAAATTTAAATAAAGAATTTGATATCCAAATTTTATTAGAAAAACTTTCAAGCCATTATAAAAGCTTTGATATGCAAATTTTAAAAGATTTTATTTTTGAAAGACTTTATACTTTTTATACGGTCAATGCTTCTTTTGTAAAAGCGGTTTTAAGCTCACAAAATACAGATCTGATCCATATCAATCAAAGTGTAAATACTCTTATAAAACTTAGCAAAAAAGATAATTTTAATGAAAATTTTGCAACCTTTAAAAGACTAGCCAATATTGCCACTAAAAATCCTCACAAAGTTGATGAAAGTCTTTTTGTTCAAGAAGCAGAAAGCAAACTTTACAAAGCTTTTCAAGAAAAAACTAAAGCCAATTCTTTACAAGAAAAACTTGAAAATCTTTTTGCACTTAAGCCTTTTATCGACGAGTTTTTTAATCAAGTGATGATTAATGCTGAAGATGAAAAACTTAAAAATAATCGCCAAGCTTTAGTTTATGAAATTTATGCGGAGTTTTTAAAAATCGCTGATCTTAAAGAGTTAAGCCTATGAAAGCCTTATGGCTTTTTTTAAGCCTTACTCTTTGGCTTTTTGGAGCTCAAAATTTAGAGCTCATTAAAGGTCAAGCTTTATTTTTGGAACTAGATAAGAAAGATTTTTTATCTTTGAAAAATAATGATAAAAATATTCTCACCTTTGCACATCCTAAAAATCAAGAAAAAATTCTAGCTATTTTTTCCTTACCTTACAAGAATCCCCCGAAAAACGCCAAACTTATCGCATTTTATAAAGATAAAAAAGAAGAAATTTTCATAAAAACTTTAGAAGGCAATTATAAAAGTGAAAAATTGCAAGTTGAAAACAAAAAGATTTTTCCGCCAAAAACCGTACAAGAACGCATTGCTAAAGAATTAAAAGAAGCCAATGCGATTTATAGTTCTTATACTCCAAAAGCTTTATTTAATGGTGCTTTTAATATGCCCTTAAATTCTTTTATCACAAGTGATTTTGGCAAAGCAAGAACTTTTAATGAAAAAGTAGCAAGTTATCATAGCGGAACAGACTTTAGAGCCGCTATAGGAACACCTATTTATGCAGCCAATTCAGGCATAGTAAAAATTGCAAAAGATCGTTATTTTGCAGGAAATTCAGTAGTCATTGATCATGGTTTTGGAATTTATTCACAATACTATCATCTTTCTAAAATCGATGTTACAGTAGGACAAAAGATAAAAAAAGGTGATCTTATAGGACTTAGCGGGGCTAGTGGTAGGGTAAGTGGGCCGCATTTGCATTTTGGAATTTCAGCTGGAGGCAAACAAGTCGATCCTTTGGATTTTGTATCCAAATTTAATGCTATTTTTCAATGAAATTTAGTGACTTTTTCCATGTTTGGCTACATGAAAGCTACTATAAAAATGCCATAAGTATAGGAAAAAACGGAGATTTTTTTACTGCTGTAAGTGTAGGAAATCTTTTTGGCACACTTTTAGCTAAGCATTTTTTAAATTTAATAGATAAAAAAATTTTACAACCCCCTTTAGAACTTGTAGAAATAGGAGCTAATGAAGGCTATTTAAGTCGTGATTTTTTAGCCGCTTTGCTTGAATTAAGACCTGAAATTTTTTCTCAAATTTCTTTTTTCATCATAGAACCGCATGAAAAATTAAGAACTTTACAGAAAAAGACTTTAGAAGGAGTGGAATTTACTCACAAAAATAGTCTTAAAGAATGCCATTTTAAAAACGCTTTTTTCTTTTGCAATGAACTTTTTGATAGTTTTACTTGCGAACTTATAGATCATGATAAAATGGCATTTGTAGAAAATTTTAAACTTATTTTTAAAAATATGGATGAAAATTTGATCACAAAATGCAAAGCTTTAGGGCTTAAAAAAGGAGAATTAAGTTTAGAGCTTGAAAATTTTTTTAAAGATTTAGATCAAGCTTGCGAGAGATTTATATTTGCGGGATTTGACTATGGAATTTTCAATGCGCAAAATTTTAGCTTAAGAATCTATCAAAAGCACGAAGTTTTTAGCCCTTTTGAAGTATCTTTAAAAGATTTTTTCGGTAAAAGCGATCTAACTTATAATGTTAATTTTACTCATTTTCAAAAACTCACCAAAGAATATGATTTTAAACTTTTAGCTTTTAAAAAACAAAGTCTTGCTTTAATGGATTTTGATTTTGAAGATTTATTAGAATACACAAAAAATAAAAACATTAAAACTTATGAAAGCTTTTTATCTCAAGCTAAAATTTTATTTTTTAATTTTGATGAAAAATTTCATTTTTTCGAATTTCAAAAAAACTAAAATTTTATATTTTTCATACTCGCTAAACAAACCCCCTCTCTTAAACCCTCATCAATGACTAGAAGTTTATGTTTATCAAACAAAGCATAAAACAGCAAACAACCTGCACTCAAATAATTTTTTCTCATCATACCTACTTCTTTTATAGCCTTTTTTTCTTCCATATGAAAAAGTTTAATAGCATAATTTAAAAAATCCTTATGGCAAAGTTTTTTACCATTTACTCTAGTTGCTTCATACTTTTCATAACTTATATTTTGTTTTAATGCGCTAAGTGTAGTAGGAACTCCGGAATTTAAAACCACTGTTTTAACCCCTAAAGAATGAAGTTCTTTTTTAATCTTTACTACCTCATCAAAAGCCTTAAAAGCTAAATATTTTAAAGAAGGATTTGTGATTAAAAAATGAATTTTAAGTTTTTTATCTTTAATATTTATGATAAACTTAGGATATTTTTTTATCAATTTTTTATAAGAAATGCAAGACTTATAGTAAGAAAGATAGTTTTTTTCATAAAAACTAATAATACCAAAATCAAAACTTTTAAAACTCTTCTTAAAAGAAAGCTCACAAGAAGCACCCCCTAAATCGCAATATGCAAATTCTCCCAAAATTCCAAGCTTTATCAAGCCTGCTCGCATACCTAAAACACTGATCTTAGCTTCACTTTTGGCATCTATAAGCTTAAAATCGATCCCAAACTCTTCTTTGAGATTGGCAAAAATTTCATTTGTATTGCTTGCTTTTCTAAAAGCTGCAGTCGCTACAGCTCTTGCTTTGCTTAAATCTTGATCTTTAGCTAAAATACTCAAAGCATTTTTTAATCTTTGTATAGCTTCTTTAGAAATTTCTCCACTTTGATTTAGATTTTTCGCTGCAGTAATGACAAATTCATATTCTTTTAATTTATTTAATTTTTCATCCATTTGCACTGCTCTTAAAGTATTTGAACCAAGATCTATACCTAACATGACTTTCCTTGTTTGATTTTATAGTATAATACCAAAAAAGTTCTAAAGGAAAAATATGCTTTTAGGTGTAAATATCGATCATATCGCAGTGTTAAGACAAGCTAGAATGGTAAATGATCCTGATCTTTTAGAGGCTGCTTTTATAGCGGCTAAATGGGGTGATCAGATCACTTTACACGTAAGAGAAGATCGCCGTCATGCTCAAGATTTTGACTTGGAAAATATTATAAAATTTTGCAAAAGCCCTATCAATTTAGAATGTGCCTTAAATGATGAAATTTTAAATTTAGCTCTTAAACTCAAACCCCACCGCGTTACTTTAGTGCCTGAAAAAAGAGAAGAGCTTACTACAGAAGGGGGGCTTTGTTTAAATCATGCTAAATTAAAACAAAGCATAGAAAAACTTCAAAATGCAAACATTGAAGTTTCACTTTTTATCAATCCTAGTTTAGAAAATATAGAAAAATCAAAAATTTTAAAAGCCGAATTTATAGAGCTTCATACAGGACATTATGCAAATTTACACAACACACTTTTTAGCAATATCTCTCATACTGCTTTTGCCTTAAAAGAACTTGATCAAGATAAAAAAACCTTACAAACTCAATTTGAAAAAGAATTACAAAATTTAACACTCTGTGCTAAAAAAGGCATAGAGCTTGGCTTGAAAGTAGCTGCAGGACATGGTTTAAATTATAAAAATGTAAAACCTATAGTAAAAATTAAAGAAATTTGTGAGCTAAATATAGGACAAAGCATTGTAGCAAGATCTGTATTTACAGGACTTCAAAACGCTATTTTAGAAATGAAAGAACTTGTTAAAAGATGAAAAAACTAGCCATTAGTATAGGCGATATAAACGGCATAGGGCTTGAAATTTTAGTGCGTTCTCATGAAGAACTAAGTAAAATCTGTACACCTTTTTATTTTATCCACGAAAGCTTGCTTGATAAAGCTTTAAAACTTTTAAATTTAAAACTTTTTAATGCGAAAATCATAGTTTTCAAGGATAGTAAAGATTATGAGTTTAAATTCCTTAAGAATGAAAATTCTCTTGAAATTTATTCTTTTTGTCTTCCTTTAGGCTTTAAAGTGGATGAAAATTTTGAAATCAAAGCTGGAAAAATAGACTCAAAAAGTGGGCTTTATAGCTTTTTGAGTTTTAAAGCAGCAAGTTATTTTGTCTATGAAAAACATGCTCATGCCTTACTTACCCTACCCATACATAAAAAAGCTTGGGAAGATGCGGGACTTAAATACAAAGGACACACTGATGCTCTAAGGGATTTTTTTAAAAAAAATGCCATTATGATGTTAGGTTGTAAAGAACTTTTTGTAGGACTTTTTAGCGAACATGTGCCTCTAGCTAAAGTGAGTAAAAAAATCACTTTTAAAAATTTAAGCATCTTTTTAAAAGACTTTTACGAACAAACACATTTTAAGAAAATTGGACTTTTAGGTTTTAATCCTCATGCTGGAGATTATGGAGTTATAGGCGGAGAAGAAGAAAAAATCATGGAAAAAGCCATAGCCTTTGTTAATGCTTTTTTATATTCAAAAAAAGATGAGAAATTTTTTCAAAAAGCTTTAAAAGATGAAAATTTGCAAAAAGAACTGCTTTTAAATTTTAAAGGCAAGGGTATTTATCTGCCCTATCCTTTAGTAGCTGATACAGCTTTTACCAAGGCTGGTTTAAAAAACTGCAATCGCTTAATAGCTATGTATCATGATCTTGCTCTTGCTCCTTTAAAAGCTTTGTATTTTGATAAAAGTATTAATGTAAGCTTAAATTTACCTATCATACGCGTAAGCGTTGATCATGGCACCGCTTTTGATAAGGCTTATAAAAAAATTAAAATTAATACTAAAAGTTATTTTGAAGCAGCTAAATTTGCTTTAGAAAATTCTCATCACCATGTGTAATTTTATAATAAATTAATTTAAAATATATCTTAACCAAGGATTATAAATGCAAAATTATAAAAAAGCTCTTTTTGCACTAGCTCTTAGTGCTTTTTGTATGGGTGTAACCGAATTTGTTATGGCAGGAGTTTTGGTTGATGTTGAAGCGTATTTTAGCGTAGATGCAAAAACTGCGGGATATCTTACAACCTTATATGCCATAGGTGTTGTTATAGGTGCTCCTCTTATTACCATACCTTTAAGTCGTTTTCATAGACATACGCAACTTTTAATCAATCTTGGAATTTTTGCTCTAGCAAATTTCATTATCTTTTTTAGCCAAAATTTCTATCTTACAGCATTTGCACGTTTTATAGCAGGAACACAACATGGAGTGTTTTTTGTCATCGCTACTTTAGTTGTTAGCGCTATAACCCCAGAGGATAAAAAATCAAGCGCTCTAGCTATAATGGCCACAGGACTTACTGTAGCCTTAGTTACTGGAGTACCGCTTGGAACTTTCATAGGGCATTATTTTGGCTTTAAATTTATCTTTTTACTCATTTTTATCATTACAAGCTTGGCATTTTTTGGAGTATGGCATATGATGCCCAAAAATTTACATCCTAGCCCAACAAGTCTTAAAAATTTAATCCCTGCTTTTTCGCATCAAAATTTGTTAAAAACTTATACTATAACCATTTGTAGTTGCGGGGCTCAATTCGTTCTTTATACTTATTTGCAAAAATTACTTGTAGAAATAAGCGGTTTTAAAGTCCAAAATACAGCTTATATCTTGCTTTTATATGGAATTTGTGCAATTTGCGGGAATTTATGGGGCGGAAAAATAGTAGATAAAAAAGGTGCTATTTTTTCCTTACGTCTTATTTTAAGCATACAAGTTCTAGTATTTTTAAGCGTATTTCTCACCATGCATTCTAAAAATTTAATCATTTTTAGCGTAGCCTTGATAGGATTTTTTGCCTTTTCAACCATACCTGCACTAAAAATGCTTAGCATTGCTAAAGCTAAACGCCATACTTATAAAGTCATAGATAGTACAGTAAGCGTGAATGAAGCAGCTTTTAATGTAGGCATAGCTTTAGCAAGTTTTTTAGGTGGGATTGTTTTAGCAGGATTGGGTATAGAATTTAATGCTTTATTTTCAGCACTTTTTGTAAGCCCTGCTTTGATTTTTGCCTTGCTTTTTGCTAAAGATAAATTAAATTATAAAAAATTTCAAAGAAAAAGTTTTAAAAAGGTATAAATTGGAATAGAAATTGCTTGTTTGTTTAATGTAAAGTTAAATAAAGGAGGAGAAAATGGTAGTAGATAATACTCAAAAAACATCAAATGCTATTTTTAGCACCACAACAAAGGTTAAAGAGAAAAATACTTCAGCAGATGAATTTCAAGCCACATTAAATGAAGTAAAAAACAAAAAAGAAAAAGAAGAAGAAAAAACAAGCTCGAGTAAATTTACTAACGAAGATATTGATCTTAGTGCTGTTAGAGAAGATTTTAAATCTTATGCTTGGCAAAAAATGAGAGAAGATCAATACAAAAAAAATGAGGAGACTTTGCTAAATAAGCTTTTTGCTACAATTGACGCAGGAAATACTACAAACAATACAAAGGCTTAATATACAAATCAATCAAAACTCAAACTGCATAAACGAGAATTCCAAATAATTCTCGTAAAATTTCTAATAACTCTGGATAATAATGAAAAATTTATTATTTCCTCCATATGAAGAAAATATAGAAAAATTGACCAATTTAATTTATCAAATTCTGTTATAATTTTGCTAAAAACAAAGGAAAATAATGATTTTTGTTGATGCTTGCTTTAAAAAACCTACACCCTACACCCCTATTTGGATGATGCGTCAAGCAGGAAGATATTTGCCAGAATATATGGAAGTAAGAAAACAAGCTGGTGATTTTCTCTCTTTATGCAAAGACTATAAAAAAGCTTCTGAAGTTTCTTTACAGCCCATTGATATTTTAGATGTAGATGCAGCAATCATTTTTTCAGATATCTTAGTTGTTCCTCTTGAAATGGGTATGAATTTACGTTTTGAAAAAGGAGAAGGGCCTGTTTTTGACAATCCTATTTCAACCCTAAAAGACTTAGAAAAACTTGACGATCAAAATGCGTATAAAAAATTAAATTATGTCTATGATGCCTTAAAGCTTACTAGAGAAAAATTATCTCAAAACAAAGCTTTAATAGGATTTTGTGGAAGCCCTTGGACTATAGCTACCTATATGATAGAAGGAAGCGGAAGTAAAAATTATGCAAAGTGTAAAAAAATGCTTTATCAAAACCCAGAACTTTTACATAAAATTCTAAACAAACTAACTCAAGTTTTAAAACTTTATTTAGAAGAGCAAATTAAAGCAGGTGCTAATGCTATACAAATTTTTGATAGCTGGGCAAGTGCTTTAGAATACGATAAGTTTTTTGAATTCTCTTTTAATTATATGCTTGAAATTTCAAATTTTATTAAAAGCAAATACCCAAATATACCTGTAATTTTATTCCCTAAAGGCATTAGCGGTTATTTGGATAGAATCGATGGTAATTTTGATGTTTTTGGGGTTGATTGGAGTACTCCACTTGACTTAGCAAGTGATAAATTATCTCATAAATACACTCTTCAAGGCAATATGGAGCCTTGTAGACTTTATGATAAAAATGCCATCAAAGAAGGAGTAGAAAAAATACTAAAAACCATGCAAAGTAAAGCTCATATTTTTAACCTAGGACATGGGATCTTGCCTGATATTCCTGTTGAAAATGCAAAATATTTTATCAAGCTTGTACAAGAAAGTTCAGCTAAATGAAAATACTCTTTGGTCCTGTTAGCTCAAGGCGTTTTGGAAGATCTTTGGGTATAGATTTAAGCCCTAGTAAAAAACAATGCAATTTTGATTGTGTTTATTGCGAGCTTGATCCAAAAAAAGCCCAAGAAAAACAAGATGAAATTATCAGCATAGACAAAATTATTTCTGAAGTTAAAGCTATGCTTAAAAAAAATGTTGAATTTGATTTTCTTACCCTTACTGCCAACGGAGAGCCTAGTCTTTATCCTTATTTGAATGAGCTTATTTTATCTTTACGCAGCATTGCTAAAGATAAAAAATTGCTTATTTTAAGTAATGGTACAGCTGTATTAGATGAAAACAAATTCAATGCTTTGTTAAAACTAAATGTGGTCAAATTTAGCCTAGATAGTGCAGTTGCTAAAACTTTTTATCGTATTGATAGAGCTTTAAAAAACATTGATTTGGAAAAAATGATAGAAAAAATGGCAGATTTTAGAGCTAGGTTTAATGGAGATTTGATTATGGAAATTTTAGTCGTTAAAGATCTTAATGATAACGAAGAAGAATTTAAAGCGCTCAATCAAGCTTTAAAAAAAATCATGCCTTTAAGAGTTGATCTAAGCACCATAGATAGACCTCCTGCTTATGCTGTTAAAAAAGTAAGCGAAGAAAAACTTTTAGAACTTTCTAAACTTATAGATTCCACTCCCGTACTCTTAGCCAAAAGACATTATGAAGGTAAAAAACTAAGCTTCAATGAAGAAGAATTATTAAAAATGCTTCATTTACGCTCACAAAGCGAAATAGACATAGAAGCGAAATTTGATGAACAATCCAAAACTCTCTTAAATCAACTTATCAAAGAAAAAAAGGTAAAAATTCTCGATTTAGCTGGAGTTAAATTTTATAAATTTTAGGCCTTTGGCAAATACTTCCTAAGCAAAGTTACAAGGTCATTTTTACTTACATCACTTAAAACTTCGCTCACACAATCAAAATCCCTAACTTTTTCCTTTGAAAAAAAGATGATATGGCTTTGCGGATGCTGTTTTTTATAAGCACTTAGCAAATTTCTCATTTGTTCAAGATCAAATTTAATCAATTCATAATCAAGTAAAACTAAACGATAAGTTTCTTTACTTAATTCTTGTTTTAATTGACTAAAAGAATTTATACATATATTTTTATCGCATTGTTTTTCTATTATATTAAAAAATAAGGTTGCATCAAAATCATTTTGTTTAAAAAGCAATACATTGTTTTGATAAGGGGTTTTAAATTTTAAAGTGCAAACCTTATCAAGCTTGTTTTGCAAAATATTTTCAAGATCTTTTTTTTCAAAAGGTAAAGTTAAAAAATACTCATAATGTGTATTTTTACGGCGACCCATCACTATAAAATCATAGTTTTTCTTTACATTTTCATTTAAAATTTTATCCTTGATAAAAATCAAATGGAAATCATTAACATCAAAACTTAAATTTTTAAAACAAGTACTTTCTATGCCAAAATACGAAAGCAAATTTGCAAGTAAAAAATTCTCAAGTTCATCATTATTAACTATAGCCACACTTGCTTCAAACTGCAAAACCTTTCCATGAGATGTCCCTATAATGCTTTTATGATGCTCTAAAGCCTCATTTAATTCCAATCTAATTTGATCTTTTTGAGAATTTAAGGCATTTAAAATCAAAGAATTAATTTCTTTATTATATCCTTCATTTAAGCAACGCATTGCATTGGATATATTTCCAAGCTGATATAAATTTTCCTCCAATAAATGCAAATATCTGTCTTTTTCATGGGATATTTTAGTTAAATTTTGCTCCGTAGTTTCAAATTTTTCCTTTAACAAATCAAGCACACTATCAACATCAATCTTTTTTTGAAAATTTAAAAAATCATTTTGCATGCAAAAAATTTTTTGATGTATTTTATTTATATTTCTATTTTGTCTAAAAGCAAAAATAAAAAGTGTTAAAGATAAAACAAAAATGCTAGAAAATATACCTATTTTCAGTTGCTCAGTAACACTATCAAGTTTCGAGATATCAATACTTAAATACGCTAAAATTAGATTAAAAATAAAAATTATCCCTGCTAATATCAAATCAATTTTCCTTTATCTTTTGCGCCGCTTTCTTGCCTACAAGCATTGCAAGATCTTTAAAATCAGCCTTATATATAGATTCAAAATTTCCATAATACGCTAAAAGTTTTTGTATAACCCCTGAACTAAGTCCTAAATTTGCAAGCTTAGAACTTTTCAAGTCTTGTTTTTTCTTAGTATTTTGATGAAAGCTGATAGCAAAACGGTGTGCTTCATCTCTTAATTTCTGTAAGAATTGTAGTTTTTTATCGTTAATACTTAGGCTAAATTCTCCTTTTAAGGAATGAATTTTATCCTTAACACCTCCTTTAGCCCTATGTGCTTTTGCATCGATTTTTTCTTTTGAAATAGCTAAAATATCAACATTAGCTCCACTACTTACAATGATTTCTTTAGCTAAATCAAGTAAGGCCTTGCCTCCATCTATAAGCCATAAATCAGGAGGTGGTATTTTATCAAAATCCAAAGCCCTACGCGTTAAAACTTCACGCATTTGATCGTAGTCATTTTTATGTTTTAAATGAAATTTTCGATATTTTGACTTATCCCAAGAATTTATTCTATAAGTTACCATAGCTCCAACATTTGCCACGCCTTGTAAATGAGAATTATCAAAAATTTCTATATCATTTGGTAAATTTTCAAGCTCAAAATAAGACTTTAATTCTTTTTGTATAGTAAAATCATGATTTTTTTGCTCTTTTTCTATATTTAAAAGGGCATTTTGAAAAGCCAAATCACAAATTCTTCTTTTTTCTCCTATTTTAGGGATTTTAATACTGATTTTTTTATCAAACCTTTGGCTTAAAATTTTTTCTAAAAGCATTCTATCTTCAAATTCTTCATAAACATAAATAATATTTGCAAGCAAAGGAATATCCATGCTAAAATTTTCTAAAATCAGTTGCTTGTAAATTTCATTTTTATCCCATTGTATATCATTTTTTATAGGAGTAATCTTAGAATTTGCGCTGATAATTTTTCCATTTTGCACTACAAAACGCAAGGTTGAAAGCATGGAATTTTCAAAAGCTAAAGCAAATACTTCAAAATCTTCTAATTTTGCAATATCTATTTCAACTTTAACTTCCAAATCTTTAATCGTTGCAATCTGATCCCTTACTTTAGCTGCTTCTTCGTAATTTTCATTTTGTGCTAAAACAAACATTTGTTTTTCTAAATTTTTTATTAAAATACTAGGATTTAAAAGTGCGTGTATAGCCTCATCTAAAATTTCAAGGTATTTTTCCTTGCTAATGCGTTTATCACAAGGCGCAAGACAACGAGAAATTTGATAAAAAATACAAGGGGATTTACAGCTTGCTTTTTGCTTTAAAGGATAGTATAAATAAAGCGCATCTAAAAGCTCTCTAGCACCTTTAAAAAAAGGGCCAAAATATTTAATTTTGCTTTTTTTTACCAATTTTCTAGTGATCTCAAAGCGTGGAAATTCTTCTTCAAAATCCACATAAATATAAGGATAAGTTTTATCATCTCTTAGCAAAATATTATATTTTGGATGCAATTGTTTGATAAAAGAATTTTCTAAAATCAAAGCATCGGCTTCTGAATTAGTAGTGATAAATTCTAAATGCACTGTTTCTTCAATCATTTTTTGAATTCTTAAAGAATTTCTTGGATTTGCATGTAAATTTGGAGTAAAAGCAAAATAAGATTTGACACGATTTTTAAGATTTTTAGCCTTACCTACATATAAAAGTTTTCCTTCTTGATTAAAGTATTGATACACTCCGGCACTGTTAGGAAGAGTTTTTAACTCATTTTCTAAATTCTCTTTAGTCAAGATTAGAACCTTTTTTTATAAGTTCTCTTAAATCTTCAAAATTCTTAAATAATTTTTCATCTTTAAAGCAATTTTTAAATTCACCCTTAGAAAGCTCCAAATAAGAATTTTTAGAGAGTTTTTCATCATTTTTGTTTTTATTTACCGCATAAGTGTATTTTTGAGAAAAGATTTTTATATCTTTTATATCAACAAATCCACTTAAAGGATATTTTTGTCCATATGCTTTTATGAGAAATTTAATATAAATTTTGCTATCATCATGATTTAATTCTTGATAAGCTGCTGGATGTAAGGTTATTATATTTAAAATATGATTTTTTACATAAATTTTAGCAATCAAACGTTGCTTAGCAAGCGGAAAAGAACTTAAAAAATCTTTGCAAAAAAATAAGGTTTTTAAAGGCTTATAATGAGGTTTATCCATCAATTCATTAATAACAGCACTAGCGTTTTTAATCATCTTAATATTATTTCTTTTTCTCATAAGATGATTTTAGCATTTCTTTTCTTAATTTTCTTCTGTGCTTGCGGCTATAAAGGCAATCCTCAATACACAAGCTATGAACAAAATGGTTCAGTAAAAACTATTAAAAAATATGAACAATTACGTAGGTGGTAAATAATGAAAAAAGCAGATATTTTGGTTTTAGATTTTGGCTCTCAATACACTCAACTTATAGCAAGACGCTTAAGAGAACAGGGGGTTTATACTGAAATTTTACCTTTTAATGTAAGCTTAGCCGATATTAAAACCAAAGAACCAAAAGGTATTATTTTAAGCGGAGGTCCTGCAAGCGTGTATGCAACTGATGCATATTTTTGCGATAAAGGTGTGTTTGATTTAGGATTGCCTATTCTTGGAATTTGTTATGGTATGCAACTGATGGCACATCATTACAAAGCTACAGTAGCACCTGCAGGACATAAAGAATACGGCAAAGCAAACATAGAAGTTAAAAAAGATAGTGCTTTATTTAAAAATCTTCCAAAAAAGCAAACCGTTTGGATGAGTCATTCTGATAAAGTAGAAAATTTACCTCAAGGTTTTGAAGTTTTAGCCACAAGTGAAAATAGCCCTTTTTGTGTTTTTGGAAATGAAAATAAGAAATTTTTTGCTCTGCAATTTCACCCAGAAGTGCAACACAGTGAATTTGGCAAAAATATCTTAAAAAATTTTGCTAAATACGCTTGTAATTGTGAAAGCGTTTGGAATATGGGTTCTTTTGCAAAAACTCAAGCAGAAAAAATCCGTGAAGAAGTAGGCAGTGATAAAGTGCTTTGTGCTGTAAGTGGCGGAGTAGATAGTAGTGTAGTTGCTGCACTTTTAGCTAGTGCTATAAAAGAACAAGTTATAGTAGTTTTTGTAGATAATGGACTTTTAAGAAGCGGAGAAAAAGAACAAGTTGAATTTATGTTTAAAAATACTTTAGGTATTGATCTTATCAGCATTGATGCAAGTGAAATTTTCTTAAGTCGCTTAGCTAATGTTAGAGATCCTGAGCAAAAAAGAAAAATCATAGGAAATACCTTTATAGAAGTTTTTGAAGAAGAAGCAAAAAAACATAAAGATGTAAAATATCTCGCTCAAGGTACACTTTATACTGATATCATAGAAAGTTCTGTTGTAGGTGCAAGCAAAACCATTAAAAGTCATCATAATGTAGGAGGCTTACCTGAAAAAATGAATCTTAAACTCATAGAGCCTTTAAAAGAAATTTTTAAAGATGAAGTGCGTGCCTTAGGACTTGAGCTTGGACTTAGCAAAGAAGTAGTTTATCGTCATCCTTTCCCTGGACCAGGGCTTGCTATACGCATTATGGGAGAAGTAAATCGTCCTAGCTTAGAACTATTGCGCAAGGCTGATGTGATTTTACTTGAAGAACTTAAAAGTACAGGTTGGTATGATAAAACTTGGCAAGCATTTTGCGTGCTTTTAAATGTTAAAAGTGTTGGGGTTATGGGGGATAACCGCACTTATGATAATGCAGTTTGCATACGCGTTGTAGATGCAAGTGATGGTATGACAGCTACTTTCTCGCATTTACCTTACGAAGTTTTAGAAAATATAAGTCGCCGTATCATCAATGAAGTAGAAGGTATAAACCGCGTTGTTTATGATATCTCAAGCAAACCACCTGCAACCATAGAATGGGAATAATCCATTTTTTCTAGTTCTTATTTTTATTATAAAATTTTTATAAAAATAAGGCTAGAATTTATTCAAGAAATTTCAAGGAAGAAATATGCATGGAAAAATAGCTATTTATATGGATTCTACAGGACGTGGAACCGTTACAAACTCAGCAAATACCTTTTTTGACTTTAATCGCCAAATTTGGAATGATAAAAAAAGTATGCCAAGTGTTGGTATGCTTGTGGAATTTAGAACTCTTTCTAGCGAAAAAAAAGCAGAAGATGGTAAGCCCGTTCAAACAAGCAAAACCATAACGGGTATAAAACCTTCAAAATTTCAAGAATTTAAAGAAGGGGATTTTATCACTGAGCATGATTTTTGGAAAACTGATAATGATGATGAATTAGAAGACTTACAAAACTCAAGAAGAAGTGCTTATATAACAGAACTCTATAGAACAACAGACTTTGACACTATAGAAAAAATTCCTCTTTCTTTTACTATACCTCAAGCTATACAAAAATATTTTGCCCATGAAATTTTATCCGTAGAAACGCTTCAAGCCAATCTACAAGACGAAAAGGAAATTCCTTGCATACTTGATTATCTTATACTTAAAAGATTTTTATTTAAAGCTTATGATACTTTAATTTTTATGGATAATAGCATAGACCAAACCCAATTTAGCGCATTAAAAAGCATCATGATGCATTTAGAAAATTCATATAAACAAATGATAGCTGATCAAAAACCAAATATCACTAAAATTTTTAACGAAACTTTTTTATCTTTGCAGTGTCATTACCAAGCTTTAGTAGCCACCATAGATACGAGAAAAAATCGTCTAGCCTCACTTGAAGCACAAATGAAAACTTTACAATCTGAAATAAATCTTAAAAGCAATGCAGTCAATGCAGACCCTGAAAAACTTAAAGCACGACAAGAAAGATTGGCTAAACTACAAAAAGAAGCAGAATACTACAGAACAACATTAAAAAGACTTGATGCTATAAGAGAAGATTTTTATAAGAAAAATTACAATATTTTCGAAAATGCTTTTAAGCTTTCGCGAGAAAAGCTCTTTAAAAAAATTGTTACAGGTTTAAATCTATGTGCAACTATAATGGATATTAAAATTTGGCACTTATCGTTAAAATCATCAGGGGTTAAAAATTCTTATTTTACTATGAGCAATATAGAAAATTCTTTCTGTTCTCTTTCTTTTGCAGAACATTACTTAAGTCGCTTAAATAAATCTGCTCTAAATCCTTTTGATCAAAAACTTTTAGTGTATATTCAAAAAATCACAAAAGAACAAAGAAAAAAATTTTTAGTTGTCACATCGGATTTAGATTTATTATGTAAATTAAAGATTGAAAACTTTTCACAAAATCCGTATTATTTAGTAAAATACGCACCTAAAAAAGTAAATTATCAGTCTTTAATGCGTGATAATACCTTTGATATAGTCTATATTGATGAAAAACATGTTTGGGAAAATATTGCCGATATTATTTTACAAGGAAAGTATTTTGATAAATCAGGAAAAACCAAATTTAAACTGATTTAAGACATAGAAATTTAAGCTAAATTAAGTTATAATTTCCTTGCCTAAACAGTTTGTGGTATTTAAAGTGATCCAACACATTTTTATTAACTGCGATTGTGTAATTTACCGTGTTCTGTGGCATCGTTTGAGCTTTGAAAAAAGCGAGAAGTTGCAGCCTTTAAAAATTACCTAGCGGTTTTCTTTGACTTTTTGGGGTCAATCTTTGTTAAACGGCTGTTTGGGTTTAAAAGGAGATATAGATGAAAATAATGATTTTGGGTAGTGGTGCAAGAGAATATTCTATTGCTTTAGCCTTAAGAAGAGTAGACAAAAATTTAGAGTTTTATTTTGCTCCTGGAAATGGCGCTACCGAAAGTCTTGGAACAAATTTAAACCTAAAAGATCCAGTAGTTTTAGCAACCTATGCAAAAGAAAAAGGTTTTGATCTTTGCATAGTAGGAAGTGAAAGTTTTTTAGCTGAAGGGGTTGTAGATATTTTTAAACAACAAGGACTTGCTATTTTTGGGCCAAGTAAAGCTGCTGCAATGCTTGAAACCTCAAAATCTTTTATGAAAAGCTTTCTTAAAAAATACCGCATTAAAACAGCCAAATTTTTAAACACAAATGACATTGAAAAAGCAAAAAATTTTATATATAGTTTAACCCCTCCTATAGTAGTAAAAGCCGATGGACTTTGTGCAGGAAAAGGTGTTATCATAGCTAAGACTCATGAAGAAGCCATAGAAGAAACAGCTAAAATGCTGAGTGGAGAAAGCTTTGGAGATGCTGGAAAACTCGTTGTAATTGAAGAATTTTTAGATGGTTATGAATTAAGTATTTTTGCAGTATGTGATGGCAATGATTTTGTTTTACTTCCTACAGCACAAGATCACAAAAAATTACTCGATAATGATCAAGGTCCAAATACTGGTGGAATGGGTGCTTACGCCCCTAGCTCTTTGGCGAATGAAAGCTTGCTTAGAAAAGTTCAAAAAGATATTATTTTACCGACTTTAGCAGGTATGAAAAAAGAAGGAGCGGAATTTTGTGGTGTTTTATTTATAGGCGCTATGATCGTTGGAAATAAACCTTATGTATTAGAATTTAATGTTCGTTTTGGAGATCCTGAATGTGAAGTTTTAATGCCTTTAATCGAAGATCCTTTAGAACTTATTTTAGCTGCTACTCAAAGACGCTTAAGACACACAAAAATCAAAATCAAAAAAGAATTTGCAGTAGGGGTTGTATGCGCGAGTGAAAACTATCCTTACAAAAGTTCACCAAAAAGTGAAATTACCGTAAATAACATTCCTGAAAACTCTCATATTTCTTATGCTGGAGTAAGCCTAGAAGATGGCAAATTAATGGCTGATGGTGGAAGAGTTTTAGTTTGCGTTGGCACAGGAAAAAGCATAGAAGAAGCGCAACAAAATGCTTATAAACTTTGTGATAATGTAAATTTCAAAGGAAAACAATACAGAAAAGACATCGCTCATCAGGTTCTTAAATGAAAGAAAATTTACAAGACCGCTTAGAGCGAGAAAATCTAAAAATAGCAAGTTTTGGAAAAAGAGTTCTAGCTTTTTTAATCGATGATATGATTATTTCTTTGATTGTATTCATCATTTTTTATGATCGTCTAATCCAAGCAAAAGATTTATTTGAAACGACTCAAATTATAGGAAATTTTTATCTTGGCTTCATCTTGCTTCATTTTAGTTATCAAACAATTTTTACTTATCTTTATGGGGCAAGTTTGGGAAAAATATTATGCAAAATTATCATCTTGGATGAAAATCTTCTTGACAAACCCAATCTCATCCAAAGTTGTATCAGATCTGCTATAAGACAAGTTAGCGCTATGGCATTTATGCTTGGATTTGCTTGGGCTTTAAGCAATGATTTGCGCAAAGCTTGGGAGGATTATCTAGCAAGGACAATAGTAGTCAATGTGGCGTAAATTTTCCCTATTGCTAGGAACTAGCATAGCTTTAAATGCAGCACAAGTTGATATTTACGCTCTTGATGCAAAAAAAGAAGGTGATATTCTTACTGCGAACAATGATGTTATTATTTTTTCTGATTTTTATTTCATCACTGCCAATAAAGCAATTTACAATGAAAAAACCGGAGATGTTGAGCTTTTTGGCAATGTTAACATCCTAAGGGGACAAAACGAAAGATCACATTCTGATTATGCTAAAATCAACCTAAATTCCAATCAAGCTGATTTTAGTAATTTTTTCTTTTCCAATAACAATCTTGAAGTATGGTTTCAAAGCAAAACAAGTCATCTAAATGATAAAGTCTTTGAAAGTAAAATTTCAGCAGTTTCAAGCTGCAATGTTGAAGATCCTGATTGGGAAATTCGTTTTTCAAAAGGCTGGCTTAACCGGGAAACTAATTTTGTTCATCTCTACAACGCAAAATTATATGTTAAAAATACCCCAATTTTTTATCTACCTTATTTTGGATTTAGCGCTGATACTCATAGACAAAGCGGGCTTTTAATCCCAAAAATCGTTTTAAAAAGTAGCGAAGGCTTATATTATGAACAGCCTATTTATATAGCCACTCAAGAAAATTGGGATTTAGAACTTGATCCACAAATTCGAACAAACCGTGGTTTTGGACTTTATTCTACTTTAAGATTTCTTGATTCTCCATATTCAACAGGAGAATTAAATTTTGGTACTTTTAGAGAAAACAACTCCTATTTTCACGATGAAAATTTGAAAAATCAAACCCACTATGGAATAGAATTAAAATACTCAAGAGATGATTTAATCAAATCTTTACTCAGCGATAATTTTCAAGAAGGTCTATGGATAGATGCAACCTATCTCAACGATGTGGATTATTTAAATTTAGGAAGTAGGGATTATCGAGATCTTAACTCGCTTGTAACCTCCAAAATCAATTATTTTTTAGCCGATGAAAACAATTTTTATGGAGCTTATGTAAGATATTATATCGACACATCTAAACTTAGCAACAATACAACCTTGCAAGAATATCCAAGCTTTCAATATCATAGATTTTTAAATAACCTTTTTGATGAACGCTTGCGTTATTCATTTGATGCTTCATTTCATAATTTTTACCGACCTGCTGGTTCTTATGCAAATGAGCTAAATTTAGACTTACCTATCTCGTATCACAGCGCTTTTTTTGGAGACTTTTTACACTTTACTTTTACAGAAAGATTTTATGCTTCTTTTGTAAATTATAACAACGATCCCGAAAGAAACCATGAGCATTATTTCAGAAACACTCATGATTTTAATCTCTACACCGATCTTTCAAAAGCTTATGAAAATTTCTTTCATACTTTAAATTTAGGGGTGAATTACGTTTTACCAGGAGCAAAATCAGGTAAAATCACGCAAGATTATCTTGAAGAATACGATCAAGAAAACGAACATACAAGTTTTTATGCCGTTCAATATTTTTATAATGATGAAGGACAAAAAAAAATCAAACACAGAATTTCACTTGACTATCTCAATAAACAAAATGAATTCTATGAACTTGAAAACCTTCTAACTTATTATTTTAATGAAAACATTAATTTTAATAGTGAAATGCTTTACTCTTATGAGCAAAGTCGCTTTACCAATATCATCAGCCAAATAGAAGTCGATACAAATTCAAAATTTAACTGGACATTTTCTCATGCTTATCAAAACGATGAGTATGGAAAATATAGCTTTATTGGTACAAGAGCAAATTATATTGCTACACCTAATTACAATTTATTTGGTGGAATTTGGTTTGATACTCAAAGAGCTCATGTAAACATGTGGGAACTTGGCTACACCTACCAAAGAAAATGTTGGAACTATTCTTTAATGTATAGAGAAAGAATCGATCCACAACTCACAAGTGGTGGTATCACAGCTAAAAATCAAAGTGGAGTTTATTTTATTTTCAACTTCTATCCTTTAGGAGGAGTAAAATACGATTTCTCTTTAGCAGAAAGTGAAAACAAAATTTAAAAAGGATGAAATTTGCTAAATATTTTAAAAAATTTTACGAATTTATTATCTGGTAAAAAAGGAAAAATAATGCAATACAGCATAGAGATTAACAAAAATACAGAAATATTTGATATAGATAAAGTCGCCAAACAAGCTGCCGGTGCTGTTTTAATGAGACAAGGCAAAAGCGTTGTTTTAGCTACGATTGCAAGAGAAGAAAAACAAGTTGAAGAAGATTTTTTACCTCTAACCGTCCAATACATCGAAAAAGCTTATGCCGCAGGAAAAATCCCTGGTGGTTATGTCAAAAGAGAAACCAAGCCAAGCGATGCAGAAACCTTAACAGCGCGCATTATTGATAGAAGCTTACGCCCTCTTTTTCCAAAAGGCTATGCTTATCCAACTCAAATCGTTGTGATGGTTCTCTCAGCTGATCCTAAAGTAGATTTGCAAGTAATGAGCTTAAATGCCGCAAGCGTGGCACTTTATCTTAGTGATATACCTATGAAAGCTCCAGTATGTGGTGTTCGCATAGGAAAGATAGATGGAAATTTCATACTCAATCCAAACAATGAAGAGCTTCAAAATAGCACTCTAGATCTCTATGTAGCAGGTGTAAAAGATGAGCTTTTGATGATAGAAATGAGAGCTTTACCTGATCAAAAAGAAAATGAAATCTTTATCGAAGCTCCTTATGCTGATGTTTTAACTCAAACCACTTCGCAAAATATGAATGAACTTAGCGAAGATGAAATTTTAGAAGCTCTAAATTTAGCTCAAAAAGCTATATTAAATGGTTCAAATGCTTATGAAGAAGCCTTTAGTAAACACAAAAAAAATTCTCAAATCGAACTAAAAAATGAGATTGAACATCCTGAAATTTTAGCTTTTATAGAAAATAATTTCCAAAAACAAATCAAAGAAGCCATCAATCAAATGGCAAAAAGCGAAAGAGCAAGCGAACTAAATAAAATCGCTAAAGAAATTTTAAATCTTGAAATCGCTAAAGACTGGAGCGAAGAAAGTGTCTTAGATGCCTTAGCTAAAGCCAAACGCAAACTTATTCGTGAGCAAATTTTAAATGAAGGCAAAAGAGCTGATGGTAGAAGTTTAAACGAGGTTCGTCCTATCAGCATAGAAACCAATATCTTACCAAACGCTCATGGTTCTTGTCTTTTCACTCGTGGACAAACTCAAGCCCTAGTGGTTGCAACCTTAGGTGGAGAAAATGATGCTCAAATGATAGACTTGCTTACAGAAAAAAATCCTATAAGTGAACGCTTTATGGTAAATTATAATTTTCCAGGTTTTTCAGTAGGCGAAGCAAGTCCTATCAAAGCTCCAGGAAGAAGAGAACTAGGACATGGAAATTTAGCCAAAAGAGCACTTTATCCAAGCGTAGATGAAAATTATCCTTATGTAATCCGCTTGGTCAGTGAAATTTTAGAAAGCAATGGCTCAAGTTCTATGGCAACGGTTTGCGGTGGATCTTTGGCCTTAAAAGCAGCAGGAGTGCCAAGCTTAAAACTTGTTGCAGGAGTAGCCATGGGGCTTATCTTTGAAGATAACAAGCATGCTGTTTTAACAGATATCATAGGACTTGAAGATCATGATGGGGATATGGACTTTAAAGTAGCAGGAAGCAAAGACGGCGTTACTGCCCTTCAAATGGATATAAAACTAGGCGGAATCGATCAAAAAACACTAAAACAAGCTTTATACCAAGCCAAAGAAGGAAGAATTCATATTCTAAATATCATGGAAGAAGCCGCAAAAAAAATCGTAGTCAATGAAGAAGTTTTACCTAAACTTGAACTTTTTAGTGTCGATCCTTCAAAAATCGTTGATATTATAGGACAAGCTGGAAAAACCATCAAAGAAATCGTAGAAAAATTTGGCGTTTCTATAGACTTAGATCGCGAAAAAGGTGAAGTAAAAATAGCAGGTAGTCAAAACGAGCAAATCAAAGCCGCAAAAGACTACATCATAAACATCACAAGCTCTCAAAAAGGAACTAAAAAAGGCTCTAAAGACAAAGATATATCAGGCTTTGAACTTGGGCAAGAATTTCAAGGTATTGTTAAAAAAATCGCTCCTTTTGGAGCCTTTGTGGAACTTAAAAATGGTGTTGATGGTTTATTGCATAGTTCAAAAATCAAGCATCTTAATTTAAGTGAAAACCAAAACTTAAAAGTTAAAATTAGCGAAATTAAAAACGGAAAAATTTCTGTGGATTTGTGTGAGTGAGTGAATTTCTAACTCATCCTTTTGAGCCTTTTTTTGACAAAGATTCTAAAATCTTAATTTTGGGATCTTTTCCTTCGGTAAAATCAAGACAAGACGGCTTTTATTATCAACACCCAAGAAATCGTTTTTGGCCTATACTAGAAACACTTTTTGATGTGAAATTAGAAAATATCACAAAACAACAAGCCTTTTTAAGAAAAAAGCATATTGCCCTTTGGGATGTACTTCAAAGTTGCAAGATAAAAAATTCAGATGATAAAACTATAAGTTATGCAAAAGCTAATGATTTAAGCCTAATCCTTTCTCAAGCCAAAATCCAAGCCATTTTTACCACTGGACAAAGTGCTTATAAATTTTTTACTAAATTTCACTCTCATTTAAAAGCCATAGCCCTACCCTCAACTTCTCCTGCAAATTTAAATTTTTCTTTTGAGCAGCTTTTACAAAACTATGAAATAATCAAAAAATTTATAAAATAACAAACTAAGCATCACCCAAGCAAGAAAAGAAAAAAGCTAGTTTACATCTAGCTTTTGCGTGTTATCCTTAAATTCAAATTCCACTCTCTTAGCTCCAAAACCTTTAGCAATTGCCTCTAAAGTATCCTTAGCACTTTTATGAATTTTGCTTTCTAAATTTTGGATAAGATTTAAAGACAAGTCTTTAACCTCATCTTTAGCTTCTTTTATGAGTTTGTTTTTATCACTTTCGCTAAAACTAATCCCCGTACTATTGATAGAATCAGGCAGTAAAAAAGGTAAAAATTTAGCATTTTTTTCATCATAAAATTTCATATCTATGATGCTGTGTTTATATCTACACTCTGGCATGATGATCTTATAAGCATCGTCCCCTAAAGACAAAATATCAAAGTTTTTATCTCTTAAATCATACAAAAAAGTGATCTCAAATTCAAAAATCAATGCAATCTGTCTTTCACTCAAAGACCATCCTAAAAGATTTTTCCAAATTCCATTAAAAGCACTATCTTTTTTAGTAACAATCTCTTTACTAAAAACTTGAAAAACACTTAACTCTCCTATGGATTTAAGCTGCATGATATCACTAAAGCTTTGCGTGCTTTTTTTTCTATTTTAGAGCTTTTATATTGCCTAAAAAGTACTATAAATAAAAACACAAGCAAAATCATCACTAAAGCAAATAAAATCATTTCCATTTTAAACCTTTCTAAATTTATAAACCTTGATTTGAAAAGATATATTTTTTCTCAAACGCTAAGAAAATAAAAGCATTAATGATAAAAATCAAACACACAAAAGCAAAAACAAATTCCACGCTAAAATGCGAAGCCATAAGCCCTCCGCCAAAAGCACCGCAAAAATTTCCCAAAAATTGACAAGTTTGATTAAAACCAAAAATCACACTTAAATTTTTAGCACTCACACTTTTTTTAAGCAAGGCATTCACACAAGGCAAAAGCCCTCCAAGTCCTATACCTATAAGTAAACGCACGAAAATAAGCGTATAAACATTACTTGCTACAGCCTGTAAATAAAAGCAAATTCCACAAAATATCAAAGCTATCAAAATAATCTTACTAGGCCCTATCTTATCAGCAATTTTTCCAAGTTTTGGCGCGAAAAAAAGATTGCTAATCCCACTTGCAGCCACCACTATACCCGCCCAAAGAGCCAAATTTCCACCTTGATGAATTTGCTCAGCATAAATACTTAAAATCGGCATCACTCCAAAAGTACCAAATTGTATCACAAAAGTAGTGATAAAAAGAACGATGATAAGGGTTTTGTTTTCTTCCACTTTTTGAGTATTTTTCTTCGCCTCTTTTTGAATTTTTCTCTCATGGATGAAAAAATAAATCGTCACAAAAGAACAAGCGATCAAAAAAGCCACCACATCAAAAACCGCACTAATGCTAAAAAATTCAGCCACAAAGCCACCAAACAAAGGCCCAAGCAAACTTCCACTTATAGAAGCCGTAGAAAGAGTTCCTAAAGCATAAGCCACTTTTTCTTTAGGTGCTATCACAGCGATAAACACAATAGCAGCAGAAGTAAAACCCGAAATTACCCCTGTTAAACCCCGCACAAAAACCACTTCTAAAGCACTATGAGCAAAACTAAGCCATAAGGTTAAAACCGACATCCCAAAACTTGCACGAAGAAGCATATTTTTATAACCATACTTTGCACCCAAAAAAGCCCACAAAGGTGAAAAAACAGCCATAAAAAGCGGAGTGATCCCAAAAGCAAGCCCTGAATAAAACGCTATTTCACTCGTATCAACATGTCCTAGTTCTTTGATATAAAAAGGCAAAATCGGAGCGATTTGACTAAGCCCCATACTTGTGGTAAAAACACCAAACCAACACACAAGCAAAGTTCTATTGAAATTTTCCATGGATTTATTGTATGATATTTTTTATAATTTTTAATTAAAACTCAAGGATAAAAATGAAAAAAATACTCTTTATATGCTTAGGCAATATATGCCGTTCGCCTATGGCAGAATTTATCATGAAAGATCTTGTCAAAAAAGCAAATTTAGAAAAAGAATTTTTTATAAGCAGTGCTGGAACTTCAGGAGAACACGATGGAGAAGGTATGCACTATGGCACCAAAAACAAGCTTGCTCAACTTAACATAGAGCACAAAAACTTCACAAGCAAAAAACTCACTCAAAAACTTTGTGATGAAAGCGATTTTTTAATCACCATGGACAGTTCCAACTTCAAAAATGTTTTGAAAAACTTCACCAACACTCAAAACAAAGTTTTAAAAATCACTGATTTTAGCCCTACTCTAAACTATGATGAAGTGCCCGATCCTTGGTATAGCAGGAATTTTGATGAAACTTATAAAATTTTATCCCTAGCTTGTAAAAATTTACTTGTTTTTTTATCAAAATAATTTAAAACAACTATATATTACTTCTCGTTTACTTTTTAGGCTTATACTTCTAAACGAACCGAAAAACATTCATAAGAAAAACTCCTTAAAATTATACGCCTAGCTTAAGTCCCTATTAGCTAGGTTTTTCTTTAGATGTTTTTATCCTTCGGATTTAAAATTTTTACTATTTTAAGCGCTTCTTAAGAAAAAACTCCAAATTTATGTGCTACAATTACGATGTTTTATTAATTTTGACAAGGAGAATTCTCATGAAACTAGTTAAACTTAGTTTAGTTGCAGCTCTTGCTGCAGGTGCTTTTTCAGCAGCTAACGCTACTCCACTTGAAGAAGCGATTAAAGATGTTGATGTATCGGGTGTATTAAGATACAGATACGATACAGGTAATTTTGATAAAAATTTCATTAACAACTCAAATTTAAACAACAGCAAACAAGATCACAAATATAGAGCACAAGTTAACTTCAGTGCTGCTATAGCTGATAACTTCAAAGCTTTCGTTCAGTTCGACTACAACGCTGCTGATGGTGGTTATGGTGCTAATGGAATAAAAAATGATCAAAAAGGACTTTTTGTTCGTCAATTATACTTAACTTATACAAATGAAGATGTTGCTACAAGCGTAATCGCTGGTAAACAACAACTAAACACTATCTGGACAGACAATGGTATCGATGGTTTAGTTGGAACAGGTGTTAAAGTAGTAAACAACAGCATTGATGGTTTAACTCTAGCTGCTTTTGCTGTAGATAGCTTTATGGCTGATGAACAAGGTGCGGATTTATTAGGATCTAGTAATGTATCATCTGCTACACCTAAAATAGCTCCTTTTAAATTAGATTCAATTGGAAATCTTTATGGTGGTGCTGCTGTAGGTTCTTATGAATTCTTAGGTGGACAATTCAACCCACAATTATGGTTAGCTTATTGGGATCAAGTAGCATTCTTTTATGCTGTAGATGCAGCTTATAGCACTACCATCTTTGATGGAATCAACTGGACACTTGAAGGTGCTTACTTAGGAAATAGCATTGATAGCGAACTTGATGATAAAACACACGCTAATGGTAACTTATTTGCTTTAAGAGGTAGTGTTGAAGTAAATGGCTGGGATGCTAGCCTTGGTGGTTTATACTACGGTGACAAAGAAAAAGCTTCTACAGTTGTAATCGAAGATCAAGGTAATCTTGACTCTTTACTTGCAGGTGAGGAAATTTTCTATACTACTGGTTCAAGACTAAATGGCGACACTGGTAGAAATATTTTTGGTTATGTAACTGGTGGATATACTTTCAACGAAACAGTTCGCGTTGGTGCTGACTTCGTATACGGTGGAACAAAAACAGAAGCTGCTAATCATTTAGGTGGCGGTAAAAAACTTGAAGCTGTTGCAAGAGTAGATTACAAATACTCTCCAAAACTTAACTTCTCAGCATTCTATTCTTATGTGAACCTAGATGAAGGTGTAAACACTAAAGAAAGTGCTGATCATAGCACTGTAAGACTTCAAGCTCTTTATAAATTCTAAGAAGTTTTCAAGTCTAACTTTAAGGCGGGGTTTTACTCCGCCTTTTTTTATACCTGATTTTTAAAACTTAAATTTATATAAAAAATTTTCCCAAGCTAAAAAGCTTTAGGAAAATTAAGACTTAAACCAATTAGCGATTTTTTCAAAAAGCCCTTTTTGCTCTTGATGCATACCATCTTTGATACCAAAACTTTCACTTAGTTTTTCTAAAAGTTCTTTTTGTTCATCGTTTAAAGAAGTTGGGAATTTGATAGAAATTTGAACGATTTGATTTCCTATGCGAGAACTATGAACATCTTTAACCCCTTCTTTTTCAAGAACAAATCTTTGTCCATCTTTAGCACCCTTTGGCAAATTTAAAGTCGCTTCACCGCGTATGGTAGGCACTTTTATACTCTCTCCTAAGATAGCCTGAGTAAAAAACACTGGAAATTCTATATATATATCATCATCATCTCTGATAAAAGTATCATCTTCAGTGGCGATGATCTTAACATACATATCCCCTCTAGTGCCATTTTTTAAGATATTGCCTTTAGCATTGACACGAAGTTTCATACCTGTATCTACACCTTCTGGGATAGTAAGTTCGACACTATCTTTGCTTTCATTATAACCTAAACCTTTGCAATCACTACATCTTTCACTAGCCTTTTCTCCACTTCCTTGGCAATCAGGACAAGTTTGTGCAAAAGTGATAAACCCTTGAGAAATTCCAACTTGTCCTCTACCTTTACACTTTGGACAAGTTTGAAGTTTTCCATCTTTTGCTCCTGTTCCATTGCAAGTTTTACAAGAACACTTATAGGTAAAATCTATATTTTTCTTACAACCAAAAACCGCTTCTTTAAAACTTAATTTTAAATTAATTATAAAATCTGAAGGAATTTTTTCATCATTTGAATTTTTTCTATGACGCGATGATGAACCAAAGCCTTCTCCAAAAAAACTAGAAAATATATCTCCTAAATCTTCAAAACCACCAAAACCTGAACTACTAGAACCAAATCCACCACCCTTTAAGGCATCTTTTCCGTATCTATCGTAAATAGCACGTTTTTCATCATTGCTTAAAACCTCATAGGCTTCATTAACGAGCTTGAATTTATTTTCTGCTTCTTTATCACCTTGATTTCTATCGGGATGGTATTTTAAAGCCATTTTTCTATAGGCTTTTTTTATAGTCTCTTTATCAGCATTTTGCGTGATTTCAAGAATTTCATAATAACTTATTTCCACATTATTCCTTTAACAAATTTAAAATTTTGCTAGAATTTTAATCTTAAAAATTCGAAAATATAATTTTAGCAAAAATAAAATCAATAATTTATCAAATTTTAAATAAAATTATGCAAATATATAAATCTTAGATAAAAATTTAAAGGATACCAAAATGATTAATGTGTTGATGATAGAAGATGATCCTGATTTTGCGCAATTATTATCTGAGTATTTAGCGCAATTTAATATTAAAATCACAAATTTTGAAAATCCTAAAAGTGCCTTAAATGTAGGCATTCAAGGCTATGATTGTCTAATTTTAGATTTAACTTTACCAGGAATTGATGGTCTTGAAGTTTGTAGAGAAATCAGACAAAAAAGCAATATTCCTATTATTATATCATCAGCTAGAGGTGACTTAAGCGATAAGGTTGTAGGGCTTCAAATCGGTGCTGATGATTATCTACCAAAGCCTTACGATCCAAAAGAAATGTATGCAAGGATTATGAGTCTTATTCGTCGCACAAAAAGAGTTGAACACGTAAATAATGAAAATATTAATTCCGCTTTCAAGATCGATGAAAGAAGGCATGAGATCAGCTATGAAGATAAGGTTTTAACACTTACACCTGCTGAGTTTGAAATTTTGGAATACCTTATCCAACAGCACGGATATAGCGTTTCAAGAGAACAGCTTGTAAGTCGCTGTAAAAATCTAAAAGATAAAGATTCTAAAAGTCTTGATGTTATCATCGGTCGCTTAAGAGTAAAAATAGGAGATAGTTCAAAATCTCCAAAACATATTTTTTCTGTTAGAGGTATAGGATATAAACTAATAGGATGACAAAAAATTATTCTATTTATACTAAACTAATTATTTTATTTGTTGTTACTTTTTTCTTAGTTTGTGTGCTTTTTATCGTTCTTTTGAAAATAGAAGGAAGTGCTTACAACGAAGAAGAAAGTTTAAAACAAGAAAATCTTATAAAAAATTTACTCACCTCCTATGAAAACACTTCAGGTGCTAAAATAGGATCCTATCTTGAAAATAGCGGTTTTAACGCTATACAAAATTCCTATCTTGTAAAAACTATAAGAAATAATGGAGACTCACTTTTTAAAGCAAATGGAGAACTTTGCACCCTTTCTTCTTTGAAATATCATAGCAATCTTTATTTTGATGTTCAATGTAAAGATTTTGATGGCTTGTATGAAGGAAATACTAGCGATAGGGTTTATAATCTTTTATTGATAGGATTTTTTTCTTTTTCTTTGTTGGTTGTTTTTATGTATTTTTCGGTATTAAAATCCTTAGAACCTTTAAAAAAGTTAAGAAGGCAAGTTGCTAAAGTTACAAATGGGGAACAACCTGATTTTTTAGACTATCAAGAAGATGAAGTAGGCAAAATCGCCTTTGAATTTCAAAAAGCTTTCGAGAAAAATCAAGAGCTAATCCAATCTAGACAACTTTTCCTAAGAACCATTATGCATGAACTTAAAACTCCCATAGGAAAAGGGAGGATTATTTCTGAAATGATCAAAGAAGATAAACAAAAAGAAAGACTTATCGCTATATTTTTGCGCATGGATTCTTTAATCAATGAATTTGCCAAAATCGAAAATTTATTTTCAAAAAACTATAATTTACATTTTAAACTTAGTTATTTTAGCGCTATACTTGAAGAAGCTAAAAAACATCTTATGAGAGATGATTTTAACAAAGTTGTAAAAGTTGATATAAAACACGATGCTTTAATCAATGTTGATATGGAAATTTTCTCCATTATTTTAAAAAATCTTATCGATAATGCCTTAAAATACTCAAACAATGGCACTTGTGAAGTTTTTTGTTGTAAAGAATGTTTTACCATTAAAAATCCAGGTAAACCTTTAGCAGAGCCTATAGAACATTATCTTGAAGCTTTTACAAGAGAAAAGCATAATCAAGTCAAAGGTATGGGACTAGGACTTTATATAGTTTCAGAAGTATGCAAACTGCATAATTTTGATTTGATTTATTTTTATGATGATGGAAAGCATTGCTTTAAAATTTTCTTTGGAGATAAAGAAAAATGATGCCAAAAGGCCTAGAAAAATTCAACGAACTTGTTGAAAGTTTTGCAAATTTACCTACCATAGGAAAAAAAACCGCCATAAGACTTGCTTATCACCTTTGCATAAACAATCAAATCGATGGTATGAAACTCGCACACAATATAGAAAATGCTATCCGCTTTATAAAACCTTGTGAGCAATGCGGTGCTTTAAGCGAAAATGAGCTTTGTGAAATTTGTAGCGATGAAGAAAGAAATAAAAACATTTTATGTATAGTTGAAAGTCCAAAAGATATACTAACACTCGAAGAGAGTCAAAGTTACAATGGGCTTTATTTTGTTTTAGATAACTTAAATGAAGAAAAACTTGAAAAACTAAAGCAAATCATACTTAAACTAAATATCTCTGAACTCATTTTTGCATTAACACATAGCATTAATTCTGATGCAACTATCTTTTTTATAGAAGATAAATTTAAAGGCTTAAACCTAAGTTTTAGCAAAATCGCTCAAGGAATTCCAAGTGGTGTAAATTTAGAAAATGTAGATTTAATCTCTTTAAATAAAGCTATGAATTTTAGAACTAAAATTTAGTAATTTTTATAAGAAATATCGGCTAATTCTTGCAAAGAAAAATCCGCAATCTTTTCATAAACAAAACCCTCCTTGCTTAAAAAATCAAGTAAAGTTTTTTCCATGATTTTAGCTCCTTGTATAAGCTCATCTGAGAGCTTAAAACTCATTGCTTCAATACGCTTTGGCACACAAGCTAAAATGTGGGTTTTAGGCAAATCGCCTGCAAGCTCCATGTATTGCAAGGTTTGAAGCATTTCTATTTCATGGGCACTTCCACTCCAGCTAATTTTATTAGGCATGGCATCATAAGGAAAGAAAAATACATCTCCTATACTCGCATCTTGCGCTTCTATGCAGTCTAAAACGATAAGTCTATCATACCGAGCGATGATATAGCTAAGTTGCAAAGCCAAAGTTCCACCATCAACAAAATCTAAAGTAAATTCAGGATGATTGAATTTGTAGTTTTTTTCAAGTTGTTTGCAAAGATGAACGCCTAAGCCTTCATCTGCAAACATGATATTGCCTATTCCAAGGACTAAGAATTTCAACGCTTTTCTTCTTTTATAAATTTATATCCACTAATGATAGCATCCATAGCACCATCTTTACCTTTTACTGCATTAAAAATCGCCATGTAAATATGCACTGGTACAAAAATCATAATCACCCACATCAAAATTCTATGATAAGTTCTTACACCAGCCAAACCACCCATTGCAGCTTCAAGTGGTCTTAAAATATGATATAAAAGCCCGCCTAAACCCTCATGATAAGTATGAGTATAAAGAATAAGCCCTGTAAGAATGATACCTAACATCACAAGATAAAAGAAAAAATAAGTTACAAATTGCAAAGGATTATAAACCCCTTTTAAATGCGGGTGTTTTCCTAGGAAAATGTAAAATTTTATTTGTTCTATCCATAATTTAATATTAAAAATATCCCATACACTTGCGCGTTCTTTTGCGCTTATCTTATCGCAGAAAAACAAATACACTTTAAAAATAATACAAGCGATTAAAACAAAACCCACCGCTTGATGTACTAAACGATATTTTGCTTGCATAAAATTTACAGGTTCGCCGTTACTAATAGGACTTTGAAACACATAAGAAAGATAATACCCTGTACCAATAAGAATCACTATAGCAATAGCTCTTACCCAGTGTGTTAAACGCAAACCTATGCTAAATTCATATTCAGCTTTTCTTTGCAATTTTTCTTCTTTGTTTTGCATGAAAGCCTCCTTATAAATTGACATTCACTTTATATTCGCTTAGATTATTGCCCTTAGTGTCCATTACATGCACTGCACAAGCAATACAAGGATCATAAGAGTGAATTTTTCTAATGATTTCAAGAGGTTGTTTTACATCGGCAATTTTAAGCCCTATCAAACATTGCTCATAACTTCCACCTACGCCATTAGCATCTTTTGGACTTGCATTCCAAGTAGAAGGCACTACAGCTTGCCAGTTTTCAATGACGCCATTTTTAATTCTACACCAATGACTTAATGTTCCGCGTGGCACATGACCCATATAGCGTCCTTTGTATTCCTTAGAATTATCGATCACATAAGGGGCACAAGTACTCTGATCTACTTTTAAATTTTCAACTAAATTATTAAACGCTTTTAAAGCATTGTTTGCAACGATTTTTGCTTCTATACAGCGTGCAGCTGTTCTTCCAAGTGTGCTAAATACAGCATTTAAAGGAAGTTTTGTTTCCTTTAAGAACTCATCTACCACAGGAACAACATTTTGATTACCTTTAGCATAATTTACAACGATATTTGCCAAAGGTCCTACTTGCATAGGGTTTCCTTCATAGCGTGGAGCCTTGATCCAGCTATATTTACCCTTGGTATCAAACACTTTAGAATGGACATTATTACCATGATGATCTACGCTTTCTCCATCTACAAGTCCTGTATAATTTGGATTTGTTTTGCCATCATAAGGATGTAAAGGTTCATTGTCTGCATACCAAGAATGAGTTGCTTCTTCAGTAATCTTATCTTCTTCTACTTCATAAACCTTACTTAAATCTCCATTTTTGATAATACCACTTTCAAAAAGCCATTCATCCCTTCCGATTTGGAATTCTTTAAAAGTATAAAGATTATTTACTCCTATGTCATTTAAAACACTGGCTTCATCTGCATAAGCTTTTCCTGCCATCACAAGATCAGGATAATATGCGCGATTAACAAAGTCTTGTACTTCTTGAAATTTAACCATATATTCGCCCATTCTTGAAGGATTAAGCAAATCCATAACACAAGTTACGCCGCCAACGGTTAAACTTTGTGGATGTGGATTTTTAGCTCCAAAAATTGCCATACATTGAGCAATGATTCTTTGAATTCTTAAGCATTCTAGATAGTGAGAAAGAACGATTAAATTTTGCTCTGGACTTAAACGATAAGTTGGATGACCATAGTATGCATTAGCAAAAGGTCCTAAATTTCCTTTATCTACGAAAGTTTTAAGTCTTTGTTGTACTTCAAGAAGCTTATCTGCACCTGTTGCATAAGGATTTGGAGTATATTTAAAAGCCTCATCACTTGCTTTTTTAACATCCGCACTTAAAGCACTTACCACATCAGCCCAATCAAGCCCATGAAGTTGATAAAAATGCACGATATGATCATGTAAAAATAAAGCTGCATTCATTAAAGTTCTTGTCAAAAGTGCATTTAAAGGTGGAGTAATACCTAAAGCATTTTCAACAGCAACTATGCCTGCTTTATAATGCGAAAAAGTACAAACCCCACAAATTCTTTGTGTCATAAATCCAGCATCTCTTGGATCACGCCCTTTTACTATGGTTTCAATACCACGCCATAAAGTAGAGCCCGCATAAGCTTCTTTTACCACATTGTTATCATCAACAACAACTTCAACTCTTAAATGTCCTTCAATTCTTGTAATAGGATCAACAATTATTTTTTGACTCATTTTTATTCCTTATCTTTTTGCATGGAAGATATAACTGCGTGTGCTGCTATAGCAACACCTGTGAGCGTAAGTACGCCTATACCAATTTTATCCGAAACACTATCTGCACCCAGTCCAAAAACAGTATCAAATTTACGACTAGCCATAGGTTCTTCAAAAGGTCCCATAGTGTCCCAAAAATCAGGTTCAGAACAACCTATACAACCATGTCCTGCTTGGATAGGCCAAGAAGTATGCTGGTTAAATCTCTCTCTTGAGCAGTTATTAAAAGTATAAGGTCCTTTACAGCCTACTTTATAAAGACAAAAGCCTTGCTTTGCTCCCTCATCTCCAAAAGTATGCACAAACTCACCTGCATCAAAATGCCCTCGTCTTTCACAAAGATCATGAATCCTTAAACCATAAGCCCATTTTGGTCTATTATACACATCAAGTGCTGGCAATTCACCAAATAATAAATAATGAAGTACATTACCTACTATATTTTTTTCACTTGGAGGACAGCCTGGAACATTAATAACGGTTTTACTTGTTACCTTGCTTAAAGGTTGTGCATTGCTTGGGTTTGGTCTTGCAGCCTGAATCCCACCAAAGCTAGAACAAGTTCCTATAGCAAAAATAGCCAAAGCATTTTCACTTGCCATCTTTGAAAGTTCATAACCTGTTCTTCCATGTGCTCCTATGGTTAAAAAATACTCAGTATCACCCATAGGAATACCGCCTTCAACCATTAAAATATATTTATTTTTATGTTTTTGAATGGCGCTTTCTAAATTTTCTTCAGCTTGCCAACCCGCTGCAGCCATTACTGTTTCGTGATATTCTAAAGAAATATAATCAAAAATCAAACTATCAATCGTTGGAGTATCACTTCTTAACAAACTCTCACTACAGCCTGTACACTCAGCCATATGAAGCCACACAACAGGAAGTCTATCAGCAAGTTCAGCAGCTTTTGCTACCATAGGAGTAAAACTTGCAGGTAAAGCTAAAAAAGCTGTCATAGCACCTGCCCATTTCATAAAATCCCTTCTAGAAAAACCTGATTTTTCTAATGCCTTTGCAATGCTATCATTATCTTTTAAAGAAGGAAGTTTTTCAAGAGCCGATAAACGCGACTCTATTTGATGATAATCAATCATTATATTTCCTTTATAACATGAAATTTATTCTCTATAATAATAAAATAAAGGAAGTTAAAATAAAGTTAAAAACTTACTCTCATAAGCAAATATTAGCATCACTCTTAATTAAAGCTTAATCATAAGCCTTTTTTGAGTTTACGAACCAAAAATCTTGCAGGGTGAATAGCGTGGATGTATTTTTTTTCTAAACACAAGGGTTCATTATTGATCAATGCACACAAATACCTTGCCGCTAAAACACTTGTGCTAAAACCCCTTGATCCATGAGCAAAATTAAAATATAAATTACAAGACATTTTAGCTGGTTTTTGCTCCTTGTTTTTTGTCCATAATAAAGCTTTATATTCTTCTTTATAAAACACTTCATCATAAGCATTCCCAACTATCATAAAGCGATCGCTCGAATAAGATCTAAAGCCTACCTTAGAACCTATGATTTCTAATTTTATATTTTTATCTATAAATTCGGCTATATTTTTTATATTTTGTTTATCATCTTCTTCTTTTGATTCTAAACTTGTATCAAGCCTATCATAACTTGCACCAATTACTTGCAAATCATCTTTTATAGGGCAAATATAAGCCTTAGAAGATAAAGGAAATGGGGTGTCTAAAAAAGGTTTTAGATGTGTAACTTGACCTCTTACTTTACTTAATTTCATCTCATCATAAAAAACAAAGTCTTTTGTATCTGCGCCCATAGCATAAATTAAAACCGCATAATCACTTTTAACAATATCATTTTTAAATTTTAAAGTAAAACACTCATTTTCAAAATTATAAGACTGAAACTCATGATTAAAATATATACAAGCTTTGCTTTTTTCAAAAAGATTTTTAACCAAATTTTTTGGAAAAATCACTCCACCCTCTTCTAAAAAAGCTTGATTTTTTGAAATTTTAAACAAAACATTTTCTCTTTGTGTGTCAAATCTTTCTTGCATCAAATCATTATGTGCAAACTCCACCACACCCTTAAATTCTAAATCTAAAATTTGTCTATAAAAACGACTTGCCTCTATAAAAGAAAGCTCTGAAAACTCCCCTAAATTTACCTTAGGCTTTAAGATTAAAGAGCTTAAAATTCCACTTTCATTTCCACTTGCACCCTTGCCTAATTCTAAATGTTTTTCAAAAACATCTATTTCAAAACCTCTTAAACTAAGCTCATAAGCTAAAACAGCACTTGATATACCTGCACCAATAATAGCCACTTTTTTATTTTTTAAAGATGAAAATATTCTTGAAAAATACGCTTCTTTGTCTTTAAAATCTAATTCATTTCCCAAATAAGCTTTAATCATTTCTCTTTTTCTAAAACCTTTGGTTTTTTCTACTCTAAAACCATATTTTTTTAAATTTTTTTGTAAAAAACTTGCCGAAGAAAAGGTGCAAATTTGTGTATTTTTTTTAGAAAGTCTTGCCACTTCAAAAATTAAATTTTCATCAAACATTTGCGAGTTTTTATTTGGAGAAAATCCATCTAAATACCAAACATCAGCTTTAAAATCTAATTCTTTTAAAATAGTAATATCTTCAAAAACAAGATCTAAAAAACAATCTTCAAAATAAAAACGATAAATTCCTTCTTTAGCCTTAGGATAAAATTTTAAAAATTGCTCTAAAAGCTCTTTAAACTCTTCATAAAATCCTAGTTTTTGATAAATTTCTCTTAATTGTTCTTTTTGGATATAAAAAGCTTCTACGCTAATATAAAAAAGTTTTTTAGGACGCTTAGAAGAAGTGGTTTCTAAAAAGCGTTTCAAAGTAAGAAAAAAATTTAAACCTATACCAAAACCACTCTCTGCGATAATGAAATTTTCTTGATCTTTCCATTCAAAAGAATGAGTGTAAACAAATTTGCTTTCATTTAAGCCATCTTTGGAATTGAAATAAAAATCATCAAAATCCAAAGAAAAAGGAGTATTATCCTTAAAGATTAGCTTAGCTTTTTTCATCGGTTGTTATAAAAATAACTCTCAACTCCATCAGCAATGCCTTTAACCAATAAATCTTGAAAAGCTTTACTAGCAATTCTTTTGCCTTCGTTTGGATGTGTGATATAGCCAATTTCAATCAAAATTGCAGGCATTTGTGCACCTACTAAAACCCAAAAAGGTGCTTCTCTTACACCGCCATCTACAATTTTATACTTTTTGCGTGTTTGAGTGAGTATATTTTTTTGTACATCAATGGCTAGTTTATTTGAAGCAACGATTTTTTCACGATTTAAGAAATTTAAAATACTTTGTTTTGAGAAATAATTAATCTCTTCAAAATCCCCTTGATTTTCTTTTTCTGCTGCCTTTTTACTTCTTTCACTTCTTGCAGGACTTAAAAAGAAAGTTTCCACGCCTTCGCTACTTTTGGCTTTTGTGGCATTTGGTGCTGCATTAGCATGTATAGAAATAAACAAATCCGCTCTTTTATCATTAGCATATTTAGTTCTATCACGAAGATTGATAAATTTATCCGAACTTCTAGTATAAAGCACTTTATAATCGCGTTTTTTAAGTTCATTTCCAAGTTTTAAAGCCGTGCTTAAAACTATATCTTTTTCTTTTAAACTTCCTTTTTTATCACTTAAAGCACCACTATCTTTTCCACCATGTCCTGCATCAATAACTACAAGTTTTCCTGATTTGTAATTTGTATTTAAAGCTTTACTAGAACTTTGGGTTGCTTTTTTGTTTACATTTTGATTTGTAGTTTGTGTATAAAAACCTAAAATGAGATTTTTATTATCTAATTTCTTTAAAAGTTTAAATTCTTTAGGAGCACTCAAAACCACACGAACAGTTTTTGGATTATATTGAGTAACTGTAATCACATTTTGTCCAAAAGTAAAACTTTTTCTATTACCTTCTAACACACCCTTAAAACTTACAATATATCGGAATTTTTGATCTTTGATATCAAACACTGCTATTTCTTTTTCATCTAAATCACCGCTTAAATTTAGCACCACAGCATTAGAAATTTTATCCGCATCTAAAACATATAAAGACTCTTGATTTTCTTTTTCGTTATTGGTTTTTTTATCTTGTTTTTTTGTTTCTAAAACTTTGGTTTTAATTTCTGTTTTTTGATCTTGCTTTTTCTCTGAAATTTTACTAACTTGCTTAGTCTTTTTTTGGCTAGTAGTTTCTTTTAAAAAAATTAATTTTTCTTCTTTAAAAGATATATCAATAGGAATTTTTTCTTTAGCATAAACCACTATGCGTATGGTTTTGGGATTAAATTGTGAAATCACTAAACGATAGTCATCAAATTTAAACTCTTTTTTACCCCCTTCTAAAACCCCATCAAAATCACTAATAAAACGATAGTTTCCTTTTTCATCTAAAGCAAAACTTTTTAATTGATCCTTACTCAAATCTGCACTTAGCTCAAACTCTACGCCTTGATTTGTTTTACTTGACTTTAAAACATAAATTTTATCATCGCTTTTTGCTTTAGAAACGATACTACTCTTTGATACTTGTGAAGTTTTAGAATTTGTTTTTTCTGTATTTTTTACCTGTTCGTTGGATGATTTTTTTTCATTTTTTTGAACTGTTTTTATAGGTTTAAAAGTTGATTTTTCAGTGTCTTGAGAAATATTTTGAACCTTAATATCTTTAATAACAGCCTTTCTTAAAGCATTGATACTTGCTTCACTTATACCACTTTCTTTTAATTCATTAGCATATGACTTGTCATCTAAATTTAAAGTATTTGAACTGATGATCAATCTTTTTAAAATTTCAATTTTAGTTTTTTCATCTTCATTGATAACACTTTGTATATAAAGACTTTTGAGCTGATGATGAAATTTTACTTGCACTTCACTTTTAGAACCGATAAAATTTTTATCGAAATTTGCAAGTTCATTTTCATAAGCTCCAAAAAGAGTTGTGAAAACAAATACTAAAAATACAAAAATTTTAGCCATTATTCACCATTAACCAATTTTTCCATAAGTTCTTTAACACTGATAAGCTTATCTAAACGATATCCATTTGCACCTGTAAAAAAAAGCCCTGTTTCTTTTTTACCTGACCACGCATCAAAAAGCCTATCTGCTATACAATACCCTACTTTAGTTGCTTCTTTTCCGCGTCCACAAGGTGCTACACAATTGCTTATACAATTAATCTTAGGACCCATTCTTTTATCTACCAAATTTAAAAGATTGGTTCTAACCCCACGAGCAGGATAGCCCACAGGAGATTTAATAAGCTCTATATCTTCTTCTTTAGAAGCTAGCAAAACGTTTTTAAACTCTTCACTTGCATCACACTCAAAAGTTCCTATAAAACGTGTTCCCATTTGAACACCACTAGCACCTAAAGAAATAGCATTTTCTATATCTTTTTTATCCCAAATTCCACCTGCAGCAATCACAGGAAAAGATCCCCAATTTTTAGCCTCTTCTACCACAGGAGCGATTAATTTTTCTAATTGATAATTTGGATCTAAACACTGCTCATAAGTAAAACCTTGATGACCTCCACTTTTTGGCCCTTCTAAAACCACTGCATCAGGCAAGCGATTGTAACGGCTTTGCCATCTTTTGCAAATAATTTTTAAAGCCTTTGGCGATGAAATGATAGGCACTAAAGCCACATCAGGAAAATCGGCTGTAAATTCAGGTAAATTTGTAGGAAGTCCAGCACCTGAAACAATTACATTAAAACCAACTTCACAAGCATCGCGTGCTATTCTTGCATAATCATTACTTGCACATAGGATATTACACCCCAAAGGCGCATCGCCACAAACTTTTCTTGCATTATTAATCAAAGCTTGCAAACCCTTGCGTGAGTAAAAATTTTCACTTCCATAAGGTTTAGCGTTTAATTCTTTACTTGCATACTTTCTTTCTTTATAATATCCTGTTCCCACAGAAGAAATAATCCCAAGTCCCCCATTTAAAGAAACTGCAGAAGCTAATCTATCCCAGCTTATGCCTAGTCCCATTCCTCCTTGAAATATGGGATATTTTATAGTATGTTTGCCTATTTGTAAGGATTGTAATTTCATTCTTTTACCTTTAATTTTGCAAATTTTCTTCTACCTATTTGTAAGATGTATTCTCCTTGTTCTAAATACATTTGTTCGTCACTAACTTTTTGAGAATTTACACTTACTGCATTAGCGCTGATGCTTCTTCTTGCCGCAGAAGTAGAACTTTCCAAACCACATTCAACCAAAGCCTTGGCAAGCCAAATTTTTCCTTGTATTTCAAACTCAGCCATATCACTTGGCAAAGCATTTTGTGAATGAATTCTATCAAATTCAGACTTAGCATTATTAGCCTCTTCTTTGGAGTGAAAACGCTCCGTAATCTCTAAAGCTAAATTTTCTTTAGCTTTTTTAGGATGTAAATTGCCTTGTTCTATATCTTTTTTTATTTGCGCGATTTCTTCTAGGCTTTTTCGACTTAAAAGTTCATAATATCTAAACATCAATTCATCGCTAATACTTAAAATTTTAGCATACATATCATTAGCTTTTTCTGTAACGCCAATGTAATTATTTAAACTTTTACTCATTTTATTGATACCATCTAAACCTTCGAGTAAAGGCATCATAATCACAGCTTGTTCTTTTCCTATGCTATAAACTCTTTGAAGCTGTCTTCCCATTAAAAGATTAAATTTTTGATCCGTTCCACCCATTTCAATATCGCTTTTTAAAGCCACGCTATCATATCCTTGAAGTAAAGGATATAAAAACTCGCAGATTGAAATAGGGCTTTGCTCTTTAAATCTCTTGGTAAAATCGTCACGCTCAAGCATTCTAGCTACACTAAAAGTTGAAGTAAGCTCTACTATACCCGCAGCTCCAAGTTCATTAAGCCAAGTAGAATTAAACTTAATCTGTGTTTTTTCTTTATCCAAAACCTTAAAAACCTGTGTTTCGTAAGTTTTAGCATTGATTAAAACTTGCTCTTTATCCAGCTTTTTACGCGTTACACTTTTTCCACTTGGATCACCAATTTGTCCCGTAAAATCTCCAATCAAAAACTGTACAATAGCTCCATGTTTTTGTAAAAAAGCCATTTTTGTTAAAACCACGCTATGGCCTAAATGTAAATCAGGTGCTGTAGGATCAAATCCTGCTTTTATAAAGAAATTTTCACCCTTTTCATAATAATTTTTAATTAAATTTTCTATTCTTTCTTCATCAATAAGCTCTGCACAGCCACGCTTAACTTCTGCTAATATTTTTTTTATATCCATAATAAACCTTTTAACCTTCTTTATAAGCATCATTTAAAGATGTAAAATCTAAAATCTTACAACGAGATTTTAACCTATCCTTGACGCTATCTGGGTTGATATTATCAGGAATTTCCATTGTAATCTCGAAGTAATCTACCGCCGAATTTAAATCACTTGATAAATTAATTGTTAATAGATTTATCTGTATTTTAGCTAAAAATGCCAAAAATTCCGCTAAAACACCTTTTTTATTTTCCAAAGAAAAAATCAATTTATAAGATTTAGGGATGTTAGAATCCCATTTTATAAATACCATATCTTGATTATTATCTATCATTTTATCAGCTCTATCGCAAAGCTTATGATGGACAATAGCGTTACCACCTTTAACAAAAGCTAAAACAGCATCACCTCTTTTTGGATGGCAGCAAAAATCAAAATCCACATTAGCAATTTTATGGTTGCAGTATAGGGTGAAATTCCCTATTTTTTGTTCTTTAATCTCATATTTATCAAACCAATATGATTTCTTGGCGTATTTTTTAAGACCATTAACTATATCTTTCAAATAAGCACTATCTGTTGCTACTTGTCTAATGCGTCTGGCTAAATTTTCTTTTTCTATCCAAGTTTCAATTCTGTTTTTATCAACTCCAAAAATAAAACTTAACATACTAATAGAACTTGCTAGATTAATCTCTCTGATTTTTTGCTTGCAAAATTCCTTTATACTTGCTTTTGCTTTTCCTGTTTTAACACTATCTATCCAAGAACAACGATAAAATTTATCATTGCTAGTAACCACTCGCACAATATCGCCATTTTTAAGCTCGGTTAACAAAGGTACTTTAATACGATTTACATAAGCACTTTTTGCATGAAGTCCTACTTTAGTATGCACTTCATAGGCAAAATCAAGAACCGTTGCCCCACGAGGTAAAGTAAAAATCTCTCCTTTAGGAGAATAAACTGCAACATCCTCAACATAAAGACTATCTTTAGCATATTCATAAAGTTCAATAGCATTGTAATCTTCTGCATTTTCAAGATTGTTTATACTTTGCATTGAAATATCTGTAAGCCAATCAAGACGAGGTGCAACCACACTACCATCTTCTTTATATTTCCAATGTGCTGCTATACCAAATTCAGCAATTTTATGCATATCAAAAGTTCGAATTTGCGCCTCTATAATACTTTTAGTATCAAAAAGTGTGGTATGTATGGTTTGATAACCATTTTGTTTAGGCAAGGCTATATAATCCTTAAAACGCGAAACCAAGGGATTAAAATGTGTATGTAAAATTCCCAAAGCTAAGTAACAATCACTTACTTTTTCAACCAAAATTCTTACCCCAAGCAAATCAAGTACTTCTTCAATACCAATGCCTTTTCTTTGCATTTTAAGATAAATAGAATAGCTATGTTTAATGCGTTTTTGAATTTCAAAACTACCTTGTCTAAAGCCATTGCTCAAAAATAAAAGTTCGATTTTGGAAATAAATTCATTTAAACCTAATTGCATTTCTTGGTTATTGGAATTGATATAATTGTCAATAAGCTTATACTCATCTGGCATAAGATATTTAAAACTAAGATCTTCCAAATAATTTTTTATGCTTGAAATACCAAGTCTATGGGCTATTGGAGCATATACAACTAAAGTTTCTTCGCTAATTCTTTTTTGCTTATCTTCTCTTAGAATATCAAGAGTAAGCATATTATGCAGTCTATCACATAACTTCACAATCAAAACCCCAACATCTTCAATGCTTGCTAAAAGCATATTTCTGAAAGTCAAGGCTGATTTAGTTAAACTTTTTTTAGATTTTGATGAAATGAGATTATCTTCTCTAATTTCTATAATTTTAGTAAGCCCTAAAACAAGTTTTAAGACTTCAGAACCAAACTGCTCTCTAAGTTCTTCTTCGGTGCAGTTTGTATCTTCGATCACATCATGCAATAAAGCAGCTAAAATATTGCTTTTATTTTCACTTAAAAATCCAACCAGTGTTGCTACCAAAATAGGATGTACCGCATAAGGCTCTCCACTTTTTCTAAACTGCCCTTCATGGCAAAATATACAGTAATCTACTGCTTTTTCAAGAATGGCATCATGGCCACAAATTTCGAAAAGCAAAGCCTTAGCAGTTTCTAAGTCTTTACAATTTTTTACATTATCGATTAATTGTTCAAGCAATAATTCTTCATCGATTGGTTTCAACTAAACCCTCTAAAGTAATTTTATTTTCTGCAATTTCATATAAAGCTATATCTGCAAGTTTATTTTTATTTTTATCAAAGTCTACCAAAGGGGTTGCTCCATTTGCCAATTGTTCCGCTCTTTTTGCTACCGCTAAAGAAAGGCGATATCTATCATTACCCATTTTTTCTAAAGCTTTTGCCGCTACTTCTTCTATTCTTTTATCCATAATTTTCTCCTTAATTATTTTTAACGATTGAACAAAGGCTAGTATCACCTTGTATGATTTTAAGCAAATTACCCTCTTCAAACATATTACAAACCACAATAGGAAGTTTGTTATCTTTAGCTAAAGCTATAGCTGTATCGTCCATCACTTTAATATTATCTTGCATAGCTTCATCATAACTTAAAGTATTTAAAAATACTGCATCATTAAATTGTTTTGGATCTTTATCATAAACTCCATTAACTTTTGTAGCTTTTATTACCATATCTGCATCAATTTCCACAGCTCTTAAAATTGCTGTTGTATCTGTAGTAAAATAAGGGTTTCCAGTACCTGCGGCAAAAACCACAACACGACCCTTTTCTAAGTGTCTTTGCGCTCTTCTCATAATATAAGTTTCACAAAATGCTTCCATCTGAATGGCGCTTTGAACCCTAACTTCAAGTCCAGAGCTTTCCAAAGCTTCTTGTATAGCAATAGCATTGATAACCGTAGCAAGCATTCCCATATGATCTCCACTTGTCCTTTTAATCAATCCGCCCTTAGCAGCACTTACTCCGCGAATAATATTACCACCGCCTATAACTATACCTACTTCTATTTGATTTTTTATAAGTTCTTTAATCTCTGAAGCTATGAATTTTAAAATAGAATTTTCTATACCAAAGCCATTTTCACCCGCTAAAGCCTCTCCTGAAAATTTTACTAAAACTCTTTTTCTCTCCTGCATTATTTCTCCTTATTTAACTTGAAATTATATTTTAAATTCCATTAAATTTAGCTAATTTAAGCTAATGAGTTCCAAAGGATTGATATGAAAATTTTTTTGAGTTACTTCAAAAGTAAGATCATTTTTTATTCTACCCACTACGGCACCTTTTTTAATATTCTTACCAACTTTAATATTAGGAGCAATCTTATCTAAATGTGCGTATATTGTATGTATGCCATTATCATGCTCAACAATAACAACTCGAGCTAACATACTAGTATCTTTGGCAAAAACTATTTTTCCATCTAGCACATTTTTAACAACTGCATCGCTTTTATTGCTTCTTAAAACTACATTCTCGTTAAAAATTTTAAGATTATAAACAGGATCAACATAATTTCCAAATTTTTGCTTCACAGTAAAAGAATCTAATGGAGCTATGGTTTTTTTTCCTGTGTAACGCTTGACTGAACTTCCTTGATAGCTTGAACCTAATTGCCTTATTTGTTGATTATTTTTTACTATTTTAGTGTTATTTTTATTTGAATTGTCTTTATCGTTAATAATTTTAAGTTGATTTAGTGTTTTTCTAAGCTCTTCTTGCTGAGCTTGCAAATCATCGAGTTTTTTTGCATATATAGCTCGATCTGTTTTTTGTTTATTAATTTCGCTAATTTGTTTTTGTTTTAAACTTTGAAGCTTGGCTAATTGAGCGTTGTAATCCTTAAGACTTTCATTGATTTTCTTAATCTGAGCTTGTTTATCATCAATAAGCCTGCTTACTCCCTCATAATCTTTAGAAATTTTAAAAATTTCTTCATTTAAAACTTTGTTTAAGCTTCCTAAAATTTCAAAAGCCATAAAACTTTCTTCACTTTCAATATAGCCTTGAGGAATAGGTAAATCATAAGCAAAATCTTTAGCCATTAAAGATATAAGTTTACCTTCCATATTTGATTTACTTTTAAGCAAAACTTCATTTTGGCTTGTAAGGGTGTTTAACTCTTGATTTTGAGCCTTGGCACTTGCTTCAAGCTTAGAAGTTTGTGAATTTAAGCTTTCAATTTGCAAACTTAGATCTTTCAAACTTTTTTCACCATTTAAAATATCACTAGCCAAATCTTCAAGTTTTTTATTTAGCTGTTCTTGTATGCGTTTATTTTCTTCTAAACTTTTTGTTTTTTCATTTATAGCGTTTGCTAAACTTATATCAACAAACAAAAAAAAACAAAAAAAGATAAGAATATTTTTTCTCATCTTTTAACCTTAAACATAACTGTATTTACACACAACAAGCAAATAAACAAAGTAGCTAAAAAAATTAAAGTCAAATGTAAAATAAAATTAATAGGTGGAAAAATAATATCTACGGTCTTTAAGCTTTCTTGGATAATAGAAAGATCAAAAATTTGGGTAAAAAAGGCAAGTAAAATAATAAAAGAAATAAAACAATCAACCACAACTACCTTATAAAGCATAAAAGATCTAAACCAAAACGGAGCTCCAAATAAACACATAATTTCAATACGATCGGTATGTTCATAAAGCCAAATTCTCATCTGTTTTAAAAACAAAACAAAGGCAAGTAAAATAATGATAAATAAAAATAACCAAAAAACAAATTTCATCAAAATAAGTAAAGAATATATCTTATCATGGGTTTTGGAAAAAGTTTCAACCTTGCTAACACCTACAATATTTAAAAGTTGATTTTTAATCGAATTTAGTTCATTTTGATCGGGTAAAGAATTTAATTTTAAAGTATAAAATTTTGGCAGAGAATCTTTTAAAATTTTCAAATTCTTTTCAGAAACATCATTTTTCAAACGATCGATTAAATCCTTAGGATCTAAAGATTCAAGTCCAGCAAAAAATGGTATTTTTGTTTTTACTACATTCTGATCAAGTTCAGTTTTGCTGACAACTATAATATTATAATCTTTATTAACAAGTTCTTCATAATGCTTTAAAGTTGCATTTGTAATCAAAATAAATTCAAAAGCAAACATCATAAAAAGTAAAGGTAAAATTAAAGATAAATGTGTTTTAAAAAATTTCATTCATTTTTCCATTTTCTATATTAAAACGACGATAATCCACTCTTAAATTGCTAGGAATTCTATGCGTTACTACTATAACACAAGTTCCTAAAAGCTCTCTAGCAGACTTTAAAAGAGTCCATATAATATCAGAAGAATACTCGTCCAAATTTCCCGTTGGCTCATCGCAAAGTAAAAGCTTTGGATTATGAGCTAAGGCTCTAGCCATAGCAACGCGTTGTTGCTCACCACCGCTAAGTTGATTAGGCAATTTATCTGCTTTAAAAGTTAAATTTACATGCTTTAAAAGCTTAGCAGCTTGATCATGGCATACTTTTTTGCTATAACCTTTAATCATTAAAGGCAACATAACATTTTTTTCAACACTATATTCTTGTACAAGTTTATAATCTTGAAAAATAATCCCTATTCTTTGACGCAATTTTAAAAGTTCTAAATTTCCGATTTTATTCATCAAAGATCCACATACTTCAAGCTTACCAGAAATAGGTTCTAAATCTCCATAAAAAGACTTTAAAAGCGTACTCTTACCACTCCCACTTTTACCTGTAATAAAAACAAAATCATCATCCTTAAAAGCAAAACTCGCTTCTTTAATAACTAGTTCATCATAACCTAAAGTAAGTTTATTTGCTTGGATTAAATTAGGCATCCTTTTTCCTTAACTTCCCTTTTTAAATTTTTAAATTATGCTTTATTTTTGCTTAATTTTCAAGAAAAATTATATTTTAAACTGAACTTTTAAAATTTCTTTTAATTCATTTATTGCTTTAATATTTTCTTGAATTTTAAATGGCTCTTTAAATACAAAACCAATCGTTTTATCTAAATACAAATAACAATGCTCTGGTTTATTAAAAGCTCCAAAAGCAACTTTTAAAAGTAAATTCTCATCTTGCTTATAAATACTTTCAAAATGCAAGAAAAAATCATCTTTTTTTATAGTAATATTTTTAAAATTCTGCTTTATTTTTTTTAAATTCTCTTTAGAAAAATTAATAGATGAGAAATTAAATTCGTTTAACTTGCAATCTCTCTCTTTCTCATCAAAATTCCATACCCAAAGATCATATATATCTTTTTCTTGTTTTTTCCATCTATCTTCATATTTACTTGAAATTTCTAAATTTTCATTTTTTTTAAGACTAAATTTTGGAGCTGGGAAAGTCAAAAATTGATCTAAAGTAAAATCAAAATATTCAAAACTATCTGTTCTAAGCTCAAAACGTCCATTTTGAGTTAAAACTCTAGCACACTCTTTACAAAAATCTTTGCCAATAACTCGCCTATGAGGCTTTTTATCCCAAGGAACAGGAAAATGTAAAAAAATCTTTTCAACTGATTTTGATTTTAATACACTCAATAACAATCTCGCATCACTTTGGATTAGCAAAATATTATTTACATTTTGTGCCTTAGCAAGTTTAGCTACTTGAGTTAAAGCTGGGTTGTAAATTTCCACCCCTAAAATTAAAACATTTGGATTTTCTTTTGCTTGGTAAAGCAAATGTCTTCCCGAACCAAAACCTATTTCTATATAAATTTTCCCTTGAAGCTTAGATAAAAGCTCATCAAAATTATTAACAATAAAAGGTGTTTTTTCAATTAAAGCATTGTTTTTAAGCCCAAAAGCTTCATTGATAATATTCTCGCAAAAACCTTCTTTAAAGATTTTTAAAGCCTTTTGTAAATAACCTATTTTAGAAGGTTTTGTATGTTTATCGCCTTTAATCACAAAACCATTTTGTACTTTTTTAATCTGCAGAAAAAAACTCTCTTCTTGAACCTTTGTATAAATAAGACTAACATTATCATTCTTAGCAAGCCAAAGAAATTCAACATCATCCTTGCTATAAGGTAGATTTATTTCTTTGATCTTTTTGCTTTTAAAATTTGGCACTACTGAGCCGCCTTAACTTTGCTTGAAGGTTCTGAACGAAGTCCAGCTGAATCAATAGCAATAACTTCATAACTATATTCTACTCCTGGTAAAGCTTTTACATCTTTTAATCGCTTTTCTTTAATGCCTTTAAAAACTGCATTTTGCTCCCCGCCATAGCGTCTTACTTCATATTCAACAGCTCTAGTATCATTATCACTCCATTCTAAATTTATCCCTTCGCTTGTGCTTTGAGCCAAAATAATACTAGGAGCTAAAGGATTACCTAGAGTTTTACCTTCTACACTATCTTTTGGCATAGGACTTTCAAGACCATCTTTATCCACCATTGTTACTTTATAATACTTGCTTTTACCTGATCCTTCTACTATATCCTCATAAGAATTTTTATCAGTTTTTGCTAAAACACTAAAAGGAAGGAAACTTGAGCTCGTAGAATAAACTTTATAATAAGAAAAATCTTCATACGTAGGAGCATCCCAAGTTAAAATGATTTTATTAGAACCATCTGTGCTAGCACTTAAATGCTCAACTTGAGGAGGTAAAGCCTTACTTGTAGAACTTACAACTTGACTTGGCTCACTCTTTATCCCATTAAAACTCACAGCAATAATTCTATAACTTGAATTTTCATTAGGTTTTAAATCACTATCGATGTATTCAGCGTTTAAACGATTTTTTACTTCTGCAATTTTTTTAAATTCTTTATCATCACCTTTGGTTCTTTCAATAATATAAAAATCAACCCTAAAATCAGGATGTGGACGCCAAATAAGTTTAATACGATTAGGCAAAGTTATAGCTTGAACAAAAGGAACAGCTTCAAGTCTTGGAGCTGTGCTCACTTCTATAACCTTCCCATCTTCTGAAATTTGTCCTTGCTCATTAAAACTTTTCATCATATAACGATATTTAGTACCAGGCTCTAATTTAGTATCTACATAATGAGTTTGAAACTTATCTTTAATAGTGCCTACAAGTTTAAAATCAGGATTTTCATCACTAGAACGATACAAATAAAATCCTTTGATATTTTCATTATATAAAGGCTCCCATTCAAAAGCAATATTACTCATATCACTAAGACTTTTTAAACTTTCAACCTTTGGCAAGCTTTCATTTACAGCAGGCTCTTTACTTGAACTTAGCGAATTCATTTGTGAAACACTACAAGCACTAAGCAAAAGAGTTAAAAAACCCAAGTAAAAACTCAAGCGAAATCTTTTCATCATTCTCTCCTAAATTAATTTGTTTAAACATAATATTTTTAAAATCTTCCATCAAAGGTGCTTTAACAAAAATTTGTTCTTTGGTTTTTGGATGGATAAAATACAAAAAATAAGCATGCAACATTATCCTACAATCATACTTACCCTTATAACCATACAAGCTATCGCCTAAAATATGGCGATTTAAACTAGCCAAATGCGCTCTAATTTGATGAGTTCTCCCTGTAAAAAGCTTAGCTGCTATTAAAGCTAAATTTTCAGTTTTTACTACATTTATGAAAGCTGATTTTGCGTTTTTACTGAATTTATTTTCCTTATCTATGGCTATTTTTTTAATAGCATTAGAAGGCGAACGCATTAAAAATTTATCAACTATAATTTTATCTTCTTTTAGTGGCAAATCAATTAACGCAAGATAAATTCTTCCCATGCTTTTATCTGCAAGCTGTTCGCTTAATTTTTGATGGGTGAAATTATTTTTCGCTATTAGTATAGCTCCGCTTGTATCTTTATCTAATCTATGAACAAGACCAGCTCTTACCTCTCCTCCTAAATTTGATAAAGTATATTTTTTTTCTATTAACCAATCCACCAAAGTAGCACTTTTAACACTACTTGCTCCATGAACGACTAAATTTGAAGGTTTATTTAATACAAGTAAATCCTCATCTTCATATAACACATCAATATCAAAATCCACTTCAAACTGAGGTTTTGTCTCATCATAAGGTTTTAAACTTGCAATAGATACAATATCACCATTTTTAAGCTTAAATGAATTTTTATCTTGAATTTTATCATTAACCTGTATACAATCTTTTTCTATAAGCAAGGTAACTTGATTCCGACTTTGGTTTAATTTTTTAGCCAAAAACACATCAAGTCTTAAATTTTCATCCACTAAAAAAGTTTGCATTTTTTCCTTAGAAGTTTTTAAAAATTTAAAATTTTAGTTTATAATTATAGCTTTATATTACCAACTGAAGGCAAATTTTGTTTAGATTAGATAGAAGAATTTTAACTCATTTTGACTATATGCAACCCATTTTATTTTTACCTATAATTCTTACTTCATTTTTCTTAATCTTTGAAGCCAATCCTTTTCTAGCAGAAAAACAGTTTGTTTATGCCTGTGTAGGATTGTTTGCTTTTATGATTTTTTTCTTCTTTCCTATAAGGAAATTTATTTGGATTATTCCTGTTGCTTATTGGATTAATATTTTTTTATTGCTAAGCGTAGATATTTTTGGGGTTGAAAAATTAGGTGCTAAAAGATGGCTTGAAATTCCTTTTACTCACTTTACTATACAACCTTCTGAAATTTTTAAACCTAGTTTTATTTTAATGCTTGCCTATCTTATTTATCAAAATCCTCCGCCAAAAAACGGATATAAACTTAAACAATTCATCAAACTTAGCTTTTACATCATTTTGCCCTTTTTACTCATTGCAAAAGAGCCTGACTTAGGAAGTGCAATGGTTTTACTACTTGTTGGTTTTGGAGTACTTTTTATTATGGGGGTTCATTATAAAATTTGGCTTAGTATTGCTATAGTTATAAGCATTAGCTCTCCTATTATTTACACACACCTTTTAAAACCATATCAAAAACAAAGAATTCATGATTTTATTTCAGAAAAACCAAGTTATCAAGTAGCTCAATCAATGATAGCTATTGGAAATGGTGGTTTAACTGGAAAATCTCAAGATGAAGCCACTCAAACGCATTTTAAATTTTTACCTATTTCAACTAGCGATTTTATCTTTGCTTATATGATAGAAAGATTTGGATTTATTGGAGGGTTAACATTAATTATATTTTATATTTTACTTATTTTTCATCTACTTAGTTTAAATTATAAACTTAAAGATGATTATTTTGCCAGAGTTGCTATCAATTGTGTTGCATTATTCATTTTTATTTATGCAGCAGTAAATATCTCAATGACTATAGGTTTTGCACCAGTAGTTGGAATCCCTTTGCCGTTTTTTAGTTATGGTGGAAGTTCTTTTACTATTTTTATGATTTTTTTTGGAATTTTACAGCATTTAATCACTTTTAGATATTTTTGGACGGATATAAAGGCTAAATAAAATATTTTTAAGCATTAATAAGATATAATTTTACGTTTTAATTCAACTTAGACGGATTTATAGCTCAGTTGGTTAGAGCAACCGGCTCATAACCGGTTGGTCGCAGGTTCGAGTCCTGCTAAATCCACCATTCTACTATAAACTATCAACTTTTTTAAATAATAACTTTTAGTTCTTTAAATATTTCAATCTTATATAAAAAAGCATGTGATGTGATTTTTTGAAAGACAAAGTGGTGGTTAGAGGCAGAATCGAACTGCCGACACGCAGATTTTCAGTCTGCTGCTCTACCGACTGAGCTATCCAACCACAATGTTTAATTAAAGTAAAAATGTAATTGTATCTTTTTTTCTTTAATTTAAGTTTAAATACAAAAATAAAATTTTATTTCCCTTAAAGTTTTAATAAGATAGAATACCCGCTTTAGATCATTATCAAATGGAAATTTTTTGAAACAATTTGGACTAGATAGACGAACTTTTAAAATTTTACTAGCTGGTTATATTATTATTGCATTGTTTGGGGCTTTATTGCTACATTCAAGCTGGGCACATACAACTCCTATTGATTTTTTAGATGCCTTTTTTACAAGCACATCTGCTGTTAGTATGACAGGATTAGTAGTTAAGAACACTGCGGTTGATTTTACCTTAGTAGGGCAAATTATTATCTTAGCTTTGGTGCAAATTGGAGGCTTGGGATATATGGGTATAGGTTTGTTTGTTTATATACTCATACGCAAAAAAGTTGGTTTTAGTGCAAGAAATTTACTAAAAGAGTCTTTATTTTATCCATCTATGGATGGTTTATTTAAATTTTTTAAAAAGGTTTTGCTGTTCATTTTTACTATAGAATTGATAGGTGCTATACTTCTTACCATGCGTTTTGCCCTTGAAATGAACTTTAAGAAAGCTTTATGGTTTGGAATTTTTCACTCTATTAGTGCTTTTAATAATTCTGGATTTACTATATTTGAGCATGGGCTTATAGCTTATAAACATGATATAGCAATTAATCTTATTATCACTTCTTTAATCATCATTGGAGGGCTTGGATATTTTGTTTTAGTTGAATTATACTTTTTTCAAAGAAAAAAATTGCAAAATTTAAGCCTACATACAAAAATGGTTGTTGTTGCAAGTATTTTTCTTATAATTTCTTCAACACTTATTATTTTTACTTTTGAATACTCAAATCCTCAAACTATAGGACATTTTTCATTTTTTGATAAAATTTTAAGCTCATATTTTATCGCTATTAATTACCGTACTGCAGGATTTAATACCTTGGATATAGGGCATTTGCATGATGCGAGCTTATTTTTTGGATCTTTATTTATGGTTATTGGTGGTGCACCAGGTGGAACAGCTGGAGGTATGAAAGTAACTACTGTAATGGTTTTATTGCTCTATGCTTATTGGAGTATCCGCGATGGAAGGGTTAGAATTTTTGGATATGAAATTTCAAGAGAAACTATATCCAAAGCTTTTATTATAGCTGTAGGCTCAGCTGTTTATATAATAATAGCTGTTATTTTACTTTCTTTATTAGAATCAAAATTTGATTTTATAGCTTTGCTTTTTGAAACTTCTTCAGCTTTTGCAACTGTAGGAATTTCAGTTGGAAATGGTGAAACTTTATCTTTATGTGCTTTATTTAGCGATCCTAGTAAGGTAATTATTATCATTATGATGCTAAGCGGAAGATTAGGCGTATTTGCCTTTTTACTCTCCGTATTTAAACAAGATAAAGCCATACATCTAAAATTCCCTGAAGGAAAAGTAAATTTATAAAGGTAAAATTATGAAAAATCTTAATTACGGAATCATAGGACTTGGAAAATTTGGCTCAGTTGTAGCAGATGAACTCATTGCTGGAGGTCATACTGTTATCGTTGCGGATAAAGATGAAGAAGCTTTAAAAAGTATACAAAATCCTCCAAGCTATGCTTATATTTTAGATTCTACAAATATTTCAGCCCTAAAAGAAGCAGGATTTCATGATGTTGAAGTAGTCATTGTTAGCATAGGAGAAAATGTTGAAAAATCAATCCTTACTCTTATGGCGCTTAAAGATATAGGTGTTAAAAATATTATCGCTAAAGCTACTTCTAATATTCATGGTCAAATTCTTTCTAAGTTAGGTGCAACAAAGGTTATTTATCCTGAAAAAGAAAGTGCCAAAAGACTAGTAAAAGAATTTTTAGCTAAAGATGCTGATTATGAAGTTTTTGATCTTTCAGCAAATACTATACGAGCTATTAAGATCAATATAGATGAAAAATTAGCAGGAAATTCTTTAAAACATGTAGCACAAAACATGAAAGTGATTTCTTATAAAAAATTAAATAGCGACTGGGAAATACTTCCTGATTTAGAAACTACAACTGTTTATAGTGGAGATGTTGTAATACTCCTTGGAACAGTTAAAGAACTTAGAGAATTTGAACACTAAGCAAGATTCAAAGTCTTGCAAGCCTTTACAAAACGCTTTAAGGCTGTTTTTTCTTTAGTGGAAATTTTATGATATATAACTTCATCTAAATAATATCTAACATCTTTTATATCCAAATCCCTTGTTTTGGCATATTTTTGAAGCATATAATAAGGAATTTTAATCTTTGTTTTTGGAAATTTTTTCAAAATTTGTTTATATAAAGCTTTTTTTTGCACACAAGAAAATCTAGCAAAAACAAAAGGTAATCCTGTTTTTTCGTGCCATTTTGCACATAAATCGATATATTTAGAAGGATCTTTTAGATAAAGTTTTAAAGCCTTATCACCTATAATTACTTTTCCATCTTGTTTTAAAACTTTAGCCAAAGCATTTGAAGTTGCTGAACTTGGATCCTTGGCATTTGATGTATTTTTTTCTACTAAAACACTTAAAACTCTTTTATTAGCACAAATACCCAAATCTAAATTTTTATATTTTTTTCTAGCACTTTCTATGCTTGAAATGATAGCTGCATCAATTCTTCTATAAAATAAATCTTTATTTAGCTTGCTTGGAACTCCTTTTTTATACTCCATACTTGCTTTATAACCATTAGGTAAGGGGTATTTCTTAAGATATATATGCAAAGGTAAAAGATTAATATAATCAATTTTTCCAAAAATCATCTCTTTTATAGAGTGTTAAACACTCTATCTCCTGCATCTCCAAGCCCTGGGATAATATAACCTTTTTCATTTAAACCTTCATCAATACAAGCCACAAAAACTTCTACATCGTCATGCATTTGGCTAAATTTTTGCAAACCTTGTGGAGCAGCAAGTATGGATATAAATTTTATTTTTTTAACTCCTTGGCTTTTTAAAAAATTACAAGCCTCTATAGCAGTCCCACCTGTAGCAAACATAGGATCTATGACAATAGCAGTGCGTTTTTTTGCATCTTTGGGAAGTTTTTGAAAATAAAAATCCACCTTTAAAGTCTCTTCATTTCTCACAAATCCTAAAAATCCAACACTTGCATCAGGAATCATCTTAAAAACGCTTTCAAGCATTCCTAATGCAGCTCTTAAAATAGGACAAATCATAATCTTTTCATCAAGTTTTTTTACTGTAGTTTTTTGTATAGGTGTTGAAATTTCAATTTCTTTTAAAGAAAAACCTTTACTCGCTTCAAAAAGCAAAAAAGATGAAATTTCATCGATTAACATACGAAATTGAAAGGGCTTTGTTTCTTTAGCCCTTAAAATTCCTAACTTATGTTCAATCAATGGATGATTGATACAATAAATATTTTTCATTTTAAGCTTTCAAAATAAGCTTTCTCATCAAAATTTTTCACCTTAGCAACGCCATCTTTTACCGCAGCTGCTGCTACAGCTGTACTTACTGCAGCTTTTACTCTTTCATCAAAAGGTTTTGGTATAACATAAGCTCTTCCAAATTCTAAGGTGTTTAAATTATAAGCCTTTTTAACCGCATCACTTACAGGAAGTTTTGCAAGATCTGCTAATGCTTTAGCAGCTGCTACTTTCATATTTTCAGTAATTTTACTTGCACGCACATCTAAAGCTCCACGGAAAATAAAAGGAAAACCTAAAACATTATTGATTTGATTTGGATAATCACTTCTTCCTGTTCCTATAATCGCATCTTTTCTAAGTCTAGCCACATCTTCAGGCATCACTTCAGGGATAGGATTTGCTAAAGCAAAAATCACAGGATCTTTTGCCATGCTTAAGATCATTTCATCATCAAGAATTTTTGGCGCACTAAGTCCTAGGAAAACATCAGCTCCTTTTAAAACTTCTTTTAAAGTCTTTTCCTTAGAATCAATAGCAAATTCAAGCTTTTGAGGAGTTAAATCATTTCTATCTTTAGAAATCACTCCTTTGCTATCTACTAAAATAATATTTTCAACCCCTAAATTTCTATACATCTTAGCACTTGCTATACCTGCGGCACCTGCGCCACTTACAACTACTTTAATGTCTTTAAATTTTTTACCGCTTATTTCCATAGCATTCATAAGCCCTGCAGTTGAAATAATAGCTGTTCCGTGCTGATCATCGTGCATTACAGGGATTCCTAAATCTTGCAAAGCCGCTTCGATTTCAAAACATTTTGGCGCGGCAATATCTTCTAAATTTATCCCGCCTACTGTTGGAGCTAAAGCTTTGCAAAATTTTACAATTTCTTCTATACTATGAACATCAATTTCTATATCATAAGCATTGACATTTGCAAATTTTTTAAACAAACAAGCCTTACCTTCCATAACAGGTTTTGAAGCCTGTGCTCCTATGTTTCCAAGTCCTAAAACAGCAGAACCATCGCTAACTATAGCTACTAAATTAGCCTTATTTGTATAAGTATAAGCAAGCTCATTATCTTTAGCGATTTCAAGGCAAGGTTCTGCAACTCCTGGGCTATACGCCAAAGATAGATCATAACTTGTAGCCATTGGCTTACTTGGCACAATATCAATTTTTCCACCTAAATGGTATTTTAAAGCTTCTTCTTTTAAATTCATTTTATTTTCCTCTAACTTTTAAAAAATTTTCTATTCTTTTTTTACACTCATCAACCCCTAAAAATTCTAATACTTCAAAAATACTAGGACTTACCGCACTCCCTGTTAAAGCTATGCGTATAGGTTGAGCCAAATCTTTTAACTTTGCTTCTTTTTTTTCTAAAAAATCATTTGTAAAATCTTCAAAATCTTTACTTGTTTTTTGATCTTTAAGTGTATTAGCAAATGCTTGGAGCAATTCTAAATTATTTTCGTTAACAAATTTTTGCACTGCATTTTCATCATAATTTTGCGGCGTATTAACTATGCTTTTTGCACCATTGATAATATCATACAAGGTTTTTGCACGTTCTCTTAATAAATCAAGTAAAAATCCTGCCTTTTCATAAACAGATAAATCAAAGCCAAGATCTTTAAGTTGACGATTAATCTCTTCAAAAGGCAAAGTTTTAATATAATGGACATTAAGCCATTCAAGCTTTTTAGTATTATAACAAGATGCGCTTTTATTAATATGATAAGGATCAAAAAGCTTTTTCAATTCTTCTAATGAAAAAATCTCATCATCACCATGACTCCAACCTAAACGCACAAGAAAATTAAGCAAAGCTTGAGGCAAAATTCCCATTTCTTTGTATTCCATAACATCAGTTGCTCCATGTCTTTTTGAAAGCTTTTTACCATCTTCTCCATGTATCATAGCCACATGAAAAAATTTAGGAATTTTAAAACCCAATGCTTCATAAAGTACAATTTGCTTAGGAGTATTTGAAAGGTGATCATCCCCGCGAATCACATCACTTACCCCCATTAAAGCATCATCAATTACTACAGTAAAATTATAAGTTGGGGTTCCATCGCTTCTTGCAATGATAAAATCATCCATTATATCCTCTGCTTTAAATCTCACCTCGCCTTTAACCCCATCTTCAAAAACAATCTCACCGCTTTGAGGTGCTTTAATACGCACAACAGGTTCTATATCCTGAGGTGGCGTACCTGTAAATTCTCTATATCTTCCATCATATCTTGGGCGCTCTTTAGCGGCTTCTTGCTTGACACGCAATTCTTCTAATTCTTCTTTACTCATATAACAATAATACGCTTTACCTTCATCTAAAAGCTTTTTCACATATTCTTTATAAAGTTCAAAACGCTCTGATTGGTAGGTTACTTCTCCATCATGTTCTAAACCACACCATTTAAAAGCTTCGATAATTGCTTTGGTAGCTTCTTTGGAATTTCTTTTTAAATCCGTATCTTCAATACGAAGTAAAAAATTTCCACCATTTTTTCTAGCATATAAATAATTATAAAGAGCTGTTCTAAGTCCACCTATGTGCAAATACCCTGTTGGGCTTGGAGCAAAACGCGTTGTAAGTTTTTCGTGCATTTTTTGCCTTTTCTTAAATTTTTATTGATATAATGCGATATTTATACTTAAATAAAGGTTTGAAATGAAAAAAATTTTATTAAGTTTTGCATTTTTTGCAAGTTTAGCTAGCGCAAATACCATTAATGCTATAGCTGTAGTTGTAGACAAAGAGCCTATCACAACTTATGATATAGATCAAACTATGAAAGCGCTTAAAATTGATAGAAACGAAGCCTTAGGCATACTCATCAATGAAAAAATGGAAATTTCACAAATGAAACAGCTGGGTATTGTGGTCAATGATCTAGAGCTTGATGATGCTATAAATAAAATGCTTACTCAAAACAAAACCACCTTAAATGCTTTCAAAGCAAATTTAAAATCCAAAAACCAAAGCTATGAACAATTTCGTGCAAATTTTAAAAAAGATTTAGAAAAAAGAAAGCTTTATGAAAAAATCGCAAGTATAGCAAAAACTGATTTTAGTGATGAAGGAACAAAAAAATTTTTCGAACAGAATAAAGATAAATTCACTTTTTATACACAAATTAATGCAAATATTTATTTATCAAACAATCCTCAAACTTTAGAAAATATCAAAAATACAAAAAAAACAATCCTTAAACCACAAAATGCATCTTTAAACACAAGCAATGCCGATCCAAGACTTTTAGGGCTTTTATCGCAAATTCCTGTTGGAGGCTTTTCCCCTGTTTTAAATGGAAAAAATGGCTATGAACTTTATGAAGTTAAAGGCAAAGATGGAGCACAAACTCCTGAATATGAACAAGTTAAAAATGAAGTTTTAAACGCTTATGTAAGCGAACAAAGACAAAATTTCATACAGGATTATTTTGATAAACTCCGCTCTAAGATCAATATAGAATATTTAAGATAAGGAAATTTCCCTTTAATAGGGAAATTTCAATGTCTTGCAAGATAATTTGTATCGTAGTTATTATTAATAAAATCAGCATTTTCCATCATAGAAAGATGAAAATCTTTAGTTGTTTTTATCCCACTTATAAGCAACTCATCTAAAGCTACTTTCATTTTTGCAATAGCTTTATTGCGATCTTCTGCCCAAACTACAAGCTTACCTATCATAGAATCATAATAAGGTGGCACGCTATAGTCTTGATAACAATGACTTTCCATTCTGACATTGCGTCCTGCAGGTGGAATGTATTTAGTAATCTTACCTGGACTTGGCAAGAAAGTTTTAGAATCTTCAGCTGTGATTCTACATTCTATAGAATGCCCGTTTAATTTAATACTTTCTTGATCTGGCAAAGCATAGCCTTCTGCTACCTTAATCATTTGTTCTATGATATCAATCCCGCTTACCATTTCACTTACACAGTGTTCAACTTGCAAACGCGTATTCATTTCTATAAAATAAAAATCCAAATTTTTATCTACTAAAAACTCAAAAGTTCCCGCACCCTCATATCCTATAGCTTTAGCTGCCTTAATAGCAGTTTCATGAAGTTTGGTACGTGTTTTTTCATCAAGTAAAATCGCGGGGGATTCTTCAATAAGCTTTTGATGACGTCTTTGCATAGAACAATCTCTTTCGCCAACATGGATCACATTACCAAAACTATCTCCTATAACCTGCACTTCTATATGACGTGGATTTTGTATGTATTTTTCCATATACATAGTTCCATCACCAAATGCTGTCATAGCCTCGCTTTCAGCCGACCAATATGCTTTTTCAAGATCTTTTTCATTTTCAACCACACGCATACCACGACCGCCACCACCTGCGGCTGCTTTTAAAATCACAGGATAGCCTATTTCTTTGGCAAGTTTTTTAGCTGCTTCAGCTCCGGCTAAAGCTCCATCACTTCCTGGGATTACAGGTACGCCTGCTCTTTGCATTACTTGTTTAGCTTTTGATTTATCACTCATTAAATTCATAGCTTCTACAGAAGGACCTATGAATTTAATGTTATGTTTAGCACAAATTTCAACAAAATTTTGATTTTCGCTTAAAAATCCATATCCTGGAAAAATCGCATCAGCTTCTGCTATTTCAGCTGCTGCGATGATAGCTGGGATATTTAAATAACTTTCAGAACTTCTTGCCTTACCTATACAAATACTTGCATCAGCGTATTTTAAATATAAAGCATCTTTATCTGCTTCAGAATACACACAAATTGCTTTTTTGCCCATTTCTTTAATTGTTCTTAAAGCGCGTAGTGCTATTTCTCCACGATTAGCAATTAATATGCTTTTAATTTCCATTTTATAATTTCTCCACCGCAAATAAAGGCATTCCAAATTCCACAGGCTGTCCATCAGCAACTAAAATTTCAACAATCCTACAATCAAATTCTGCTTCAATTTCATTCATAATTTTCATCGCTTCGATAATAGCTATAGTATCGCCTTTTTTAACCGTATTGCCCACTTTTACAAAAGGTGCTGCACCTGGGCTTGGAGCTTGATAGAAAGTTCCTACCATAGGGCTGTTTATACTTGGTTTATTTGATTTTGCACTTTGGCTAGGTTGAGCTTCATTTACAACACTTACATTGATAGGTTGTGGAGCTGGAGGACAAACAGGAGCTGGAACGTCACAACACATATCTCTTTCAAGTTCTATTTCAAAACCATCTTGTTCTTTGATCTTAATTTTACTAATATTTGCTTCAGCAAAAAGGTTTACTAACTCTTTAATTTCTTCTTTTGTCATAAAATTCTCCTAAAATTTAAGAACTTAATCTTGTATTATATAAAAAAACTTAAAATTTAACTTTAAAAAAGAAAAAAATCATAAAAAATATAGATTTTTTAGGTTATAATCCTTATAAAAAATTACAAATATTAAAAGGTTAAAAATGGGCTTAAAAGCGGATAATTGGATAAGAAAAATGGCACTAGAACACAAGATGATCGAACCATTTTGCGAAGCAAATATAGGAAAAGGTGTAGTAAGTTATGGACTTTCAAGCTATGGTTATGATATACGCGTAGGACGTGAGTTTAAAATTTTTACTAATATTAATTCAACCGTGGTAGATCCAAAAAATTTTGTAGAAGAAAATGTGATAGATTTTGAAGGCGATGTATGTATAGTTCCTGCAAATTCTTTTGCCCTAGCTAGAACTATAGAGTATTTTAAAATGCCTGATGATGTCTTAGCTATTTGTCTTGGCAAAAGCACTTATGCAAGATGCGGTATCATCGTCAATGTTACTCCTTTTGAACCAGGTTTTGAAGGGCATATCACTATAGAAATTTCAAATACCACTCCATTACCTGCAAAAATTTATGCCAATGAAGGCATAGCACAAGTGTTGTTTTTGCAAGGCGATGAAAAATGCGACACCACCTATAAAGACAAAAAAGGCAAGTATCAGGCCCAAACTGGCATAACCTTGCCAAGAATTTTAAAATAGGAACACTTGTTGCTTTAATTTTAAAAAAACTTAAGATTAAGGAAAGCAAAATGTTTAATGGAAAAAATATCTTAATCACAGGCGGAACAGGCTCTTTTGGAAAAACCTATACTAAGGTTTTGCTAGAAAACTATAAACCTAATAAAATCATCATTTATTCTCGCGATGAGCTTAAACAATTTGAAATGGCAAGTATTTTTAATAAACCTTGTATGCGTTATTTTATAGGAGATGTAAGAGATAAAGAACGTTTAAGTGCTGCTATGCGTGATGTGGATTTTGTTATCCATGCTGCTGCGATGAAGCATGTGCCTATTGCTGAGTATAACCCTATGGAATGTATAAAAACCAACATCCATGGCGCACAAAATGTCATTGATGCGTGTTTTGAAAATGGGGTTAAAAAATGCATTGCTTTAAGTACAGATAAAGCTTGCAATCCTGTGAATTTATACGGCGCAACCAAACTTGCAAGTGATAAACTTTTTGTCGCTGCAAACAACATAGCGGGTAACAAACAAACACGCTTTAGCGTTACAAGATATGGCAATGTTGTTGGCTCAAGAGGATCAGTAGTGCCTTTCTTTAAAAAACTCATCAGCGAAGGAGCTAAAGAACTTCCTATTACCGATACAAGAATGACTCGTTTTTGGATCAGCCTTGAAGATGGAGTGAAATTTGTACTGAGTAATTTTGAAAGAATGCACGGAGGAGAAATTTTCATCCCTAAAATTCCTTCGATGAAAATCACCGATCTAGCCCATGCTTTAGCTCCTAATTTAAGCCATAAAATCATAGGCATAAGAGCAGGAGAAAAACTACATGAAATCATGATTTCAAGCGATGATAGTCATTTAACCTATGAATTTGAAAACTACTATGCTATAAGCCCAAGTATTAAATTTGTAGATAAAGATAATGACTTTAGTATCAATGCCATAGGCGAAAAAGGACAAAAAGTAAAAGATGGTTTTTCTTATAGTTCGGATAACAATCCTTTATGGGCAAGCGAAAAAGAACTTTTAGAAATCATCAATCACACCGAAGGTTTTTAAAATGCTTACTTATTCTCATCAAAACATCGATCAAAGCGATATAGATACACTTATAAAAGCTTTAAAAGATGAAATTTTAACAGGAGGTAAAAAGGTAGATGAATTTGAAGAAGCCCTTTGTGAATATGTGGGTGTAAAACACGCTTGTGTATTAAACTCAGCCACTTCAGCCCTTCATCTTGCCTACACAGTACTAGGTGTCCAAGAAAAAATCGTTTTAACCACTCCTTTAACCTTCGCTGCTACGGCTAATGCAGCCTTAATGACTGGGGCTAAGATAGAGTTTATCGACATTAAAAACAATGGCAATATCGATGAAAAAAAACTAGAAGCAAGACTTTTAAAAGATAGCAAAAATATAGGAGCTATTAGCGTAGTAGATTTTGCGGGCAATAGCGTTGAAATGGATGAAATTTCAAACCTTGCTAAAAAATACAATATTCCTTTAATCGATGATGCAAGCCATGCTTTAGGTGCTTTGTATAAAAGTGAAAAAGTAGGAAAAAAAGCCGATCTTTCTATCTTTTCTTTTCACCCTGTTAAGCCTATCACTACCTTTGAAGGTGGAGCTGTGGTAAGCGATAATGAAGAGCTTATAGCTAAAATCAAGCTTTTAAGAAGTCATGGCATCGTTAAAAAAAGGCTTTGGGATAGCGATATGGTAGAACTTGGCTATAATTACCGCTTAAGTGATGTTGCTTGTGCTTTAGGGATAAATCAGCTTAAAAAACTCGATCACAATCTTGAAAAAAGAGAAGAAATCGCAAGTTTTTACGATAAAGAATTTGAAAAAAATCCTTATTTTTCTACGATAAAAATCAAAGACTATAAAAAAAGCTCGAGACATTTATATCCTATTTTGCTTTTTCCTGAGTTTTATTGTCAAAAAGAAGAACTTTTTGAAAGCTTACTTCATGCAGGAATTGGCGTACAGGTACATTATAAACCAACTTATGAGTTTAGTTTTTATAAAAAACTCTTAGGAGAAATAAAACTTCAAAATGCGGATAATTTTTACAAAGCCGAGCTTAGCATACCTTGTCACCAAGAAATGAGTTTAAAAGATGCAAAATTTGTAAAAGATACTTTATTTAGTATTCTTGAAAAAGTTAAAAAGGGATATTGTGGATAAGCTAGACTTTAGAAGTCAAGATTTTAGCCAAACTGGAAAAGCTATGTATGAACTAGCTTGTGAACTTTTTCCTATCCCTAGAAGTATCACAGGGCAAGGCTTTAGAGATAGCTTAGAAATTTTAAATAAAACTCTGGCGGGGGGGGGTATACTCAAATTTCACTCTATAAAAAGTGGCACAAAGGTTTTTGACTGGATAGTCCCTGATGAATGGAACGCCAAAGAAGCTTATATCATCACTCCAGAAGGAGAAAAAATTTGTGATTTTAAAAAGCATAATCTACACCTTCTAAACTATAGCGAAGCCATCGATCAAGAAATCGAACTTGAAGAACTTCAAGATCATCTTTACTCCATAGAAAAAATGCCCGATGCCATCCCTTACGTAACAAGTTATTATAAAAGGCGTTGGGGATTTTGTCTCACACATAACGAAAGAAAAAAGCTCAAAAAAGGCAAATACAAAGTCTATATCGATGCAAAACATGATGAAAATGGAGTTTTGGATTATGCTGATTTTATCCTACCTAGTACGCAAAACTCAAAAGATGAAATTTTAATTTCAACCTATCTTTGCCATCCTTCCATGGCAAATAATGAACTCAGTGGTCCTGTGGTGAGTATTTTCCTAGCAAAATGGCTCTTGAGTTTAAAAGAAAGAAGATATAATTACCGCTTTGTCATCATCCCTGAAACCATAGGCTCTATAGTCTATCTTAGCAAACATTTAGAGCATTTAAAAAAACATGTTAAAGCAGGCTTTGTGCTTTCTTGCTTAGGTGATGATCATGCCTACTCGCTCATACACACAGCTAAAGAAAATACTCTAAGCGATAAAGTTGCCTTGCATACGCTTAAAAATAAAGAAAATTTTAAAGCATTTAGTTTTTTAGATCGTGGAAGCGATGAAAGACAATACAATGCTCCGCTTGTAAATCTTGGCATAGTAGGGGTATGTCGCACCAAGTATGGAGAGTATAAACAATACCACACTAGCAAAGATGATCTCAATTTTATCTCCAAAAAAGGTTTAATGGGTGGACTTCAAAGTATGCAAGAAATGATTTTAAATCTAGAAATCAACGCCGTATATGAAAACACCATAGTATGCGAGCCCAATCTTGGCAAAAGAGGACTATATCATACTCTTAGCACTGCTAATGACATTCCTTTGGCTTGTAATTTTCTAGCTTATTGCGATGGGAAAAATGATATCATCGATATAGCCAATATCTTAAATATACAAGCTTATGAATTTAAAGAACTTTTGGTAAAAATCTTAGAATATAAACTTTTAAACATAACTCATTAAATTTTTAGCATGATTATCTTTAATATCCTTAACAATTATGTCATATGCCTTAGATAAATCAATTTTCTTAATGCAAAGATTTTCAAATTTTTTAAGTTCCATCACATTTTCTTTTATAAAAAGATCTTCCAAACCATTAACATCCGTTAAAACTCCATCTTTGCGAACAAACATATCATAAGTTTTTAATTGCGTAAATCCCTTTTCATCTGTATATAAAGCCTCAAAACTTTTGTTAAAGCGATAATCCACTTTTAAACATTCTTCCACATAATGCACAAAGGTAAAAGAATCTTGCAAAGGCAAATTTACAATAATCATTTTTGTATTATTTTTATACATAAAAGCAAAGGGGGAATTATTATCAAAAGCTCCCTTATTCTCAAGTGCAACAAGTTCTTTTTGAAATTTTCCAGTAACCGCAAAAGAATAAATAGGATGTTTTGTTCTCCTAAAATCATCTCTTTTAAGAGCTATATTACCTAAAGCTCCAGTTTGTGATTTAGAATTTAAAATATCATATGCCAAACCTTTACAAAAATCCCAATTAAAAGTATGAATAGCTAGTGTATCTACATTATCTTTCATACAATCTAATAAAAAATTTAATTTTTTTCTATTATCTTCATCTATGTTTTGTAAAAATTGCATTAAATTCCCTGTAAATAAAATAAAATCATCTTTATTTAACTCTAAGAAATTTATAAATCGTATTATCTTTTCCATATTAAAACCTAAATAAAATATTTTATAATTAATGAAAAATTTTATGATACAATATATTAATTTTCAACATTCTTAAGAAAGTGCTATACATATGGAAAAACAATTTTATGAAATTTTAGAAAATATACTTGAAATCAAAGTAGATGAAAATACAAATTTAAGCATGGAAAATTGCAAGAACTGGACTTCTTTAGCTCATATTGATATCATCATGAGTTTAGAAGAGGAATTTGAAATCAAATTCAGCAAAGACGAATTAAGTCGGCTAAAATCTCAAAATGAACTTTTAAAAGCTATTAAGGAGAAATTATGTTAAAAAATACTAAAAAACTATTTAAACTCATAGAAGAAAAAAATGTTTTGCATAAAAAATGTTTAGATGGATTACAACTTTCAGATGAAGAATATAATGATTTAGAAAAACTTATCATCTATTATAAAGATACATTGAACATCAATCTAGAAGAACAAGCTAAAAGTTATATAGTTGTACTCAATGACACTCTAGAAGAAACTAAATATTTTATAGAATTTGGAAAATATAGATATAGCACTTTAGCAGAAGTAGAAAATATAGTATATTTCAATGAAAATTATATGAAGCAATACATGGTGGGACTTGCTATATCTTCTTTTATTTGGAATGCTCATATTGAAGTTAGAAGATATTTTGCTAAATATATAGATAAAAAACAAGATCGAAAAAGCACTTATCTTGAAATCGGTCCTGGTCATGGAGAATTTTTTGTTAAAGCACTAAGAAGTCAAAAATTTATAGAATATTATGGAATAGATATTTCTCCTATAAGTTGTCAAATGAGCAAAGATATGGTAGAAAATCAATTTGGAGCAATTAATCAAAATAATTTTAAATGTGATTTTATATGTAAAGATTTCACTAAATGCAATTTCAACAATAAAGCAGATTTAGTTGTAATGGGAGAAGTCTTGGAGCACGTAGAACAACCTTTACAGTTTATGAAAGATGTAAAAACTTTACTGAATGATGGTGGAGAAATTTTTGCAACCATCCCTATCAACGCTCCTGCTATTGACCATATTTATTTATTTTCTCATCCTGATGAAGTTAAAGATTTGCTTAAAAATGCAGGTTTAAAAATCAAAGAATGCGAATATTTTATGGCAAATAATTATTCTTTAGAAAAAGCATTAAAAACAAAAAATGCCATTGTTATGGCAGTAGTTTTGGAAAAATAATGAATCTTTTTTCATCCCATTTAAAACGCAATGAACTTATAAAATTTGCCAAAAAATTAGACTTTAGTAAAAGTCAAGATCTTCTTATCAATATCCATAGAAATCATGCCTTTGAAGGAGTGCAAAGTATCATTGCTCCTTTTTTACATTTTGACAATTTAAAAGCTAATTTTAATTTCAGCTCTTATGATGATAGCTTGAGTTTTGATAATTTTAAAGAAGCTAATTTGGAACTTTTATGGCTGGATTTAACCCGCTATAAAAATAATGTGCAAAATTTTCTAGAAGAAAGACTTTTAGCATTAAGAAAAATTTCACAAAGCCCTATTTTAGTCCTTAGTTTAGGAGAATTTAAAACAGATAAAAAAATTTTAAATTGCGAAATTTTTAATGTGGAAAAACTCATAAAAGAGTATTTTGATGAAGAAGATATTTTAGACTTAGCTAAAGAAGAACTTACAGGCTCTAAACTTAATAATAAAGCCTTGATTTTCTTAGCACAAATTTTAGGACTTAGCCTCATCCCTGCACTCATAAAACCTGCTCTTAAAGCCCTTGTGCTTGATCTTGATAATACCTTGTATCAAGGAATTTTAGGTGAAGAGGGTATAGATAATCTTAATTTAAGTCCTTTGCACAAAACCTTACAAGAAAAAATTAAAACTTTTAAAAAACAAGGCTTTTTACTTGCCCTAGCTTCAAAAAATGAAGAAAAAGACGTAAAAAAACTTTTTGAAACAAGGAGAGATTTCATCTTACAATGGAATGATTTTGATGTTAGAATGATCAATTGGGAACCAAAGGGTGAGAATATCTTAAAAATTGCTAAAAAATTTAATATAAATACTAATGCTATGCTTTTTATAGATGATAATATCGCCGAGCTTGAAAATACCAAATTTACAGGTGTTAAAACACTTTTATGCGATGAAAATATACTTTATAAAATCAAGCTTTTTCCTAATCTTTTAAAACTTTCAAATACCAAAGAAGATCAAATTCGTGCCAAAGATATAGCAGCCAATGCTTTAAGAGAAGAGCTTAAAAGTTTAAGCGATGAAGAATATTTTCAAAATCTGAAAATCAGCTTAAATTTTAGCAAAAATGATCTGCAAAATATCACTCGCATTAGTGAACTTTTAGGCAAAACCAATCAATTTATCGCTAATTACACACGCTTAAACCAAGAAAAAGTCGCACAATATATGCAAAAAGAACTCATTGTAAGTGTGAGCATGAGTGATAAATTAAGCGATAGTGGGATTATCGCTATTTTTGTTTTTTCTTGCAAAGAAGGAAATTTATTTATCGATGATCTTTGCATTTCTTGTAGGGCTTTAGGTAGAAAACTTGAAGCTCGAATGTTTTTTAAAGCCTTTGAACTAGCTTTAAATTTCTTTGATCTTAAAAATAATAATGCAAAGCTTTATTATCAAAAAGGCGAAAGAAATATGCCATTTTTAAACTTTTTAGAACAAATTTCTAAAGAAATTGAAAAAAACTCAGCCCTTGTTTCATTTCAAAATTTAAATTTTAAAGGACTTATAATCCATGAAAACTAGATTTGATAAAGCCAAAATTTCAGGCATTTGCGTAAGCATACCTGAACATAAAATTTGTATTGATGATGAGTTAGAAAGCGTTTTTTCAAACGATATCAAAACCCTTAAAAGAATGAAAAAAGTCATAGGCTTAAACACGCGTTATATTTGCGATGAAAACACTTGTGTAAGCGATCTTGGAAAACACGCAGCTAATACACTTTTGCAAGGTTTAAATATAGATAAAAATAGCCTTGATGCACTCATCGTAGTAACTCAAAGTCCTGATTTTTTCATGCCTTCTACGGCTTGTTATTTACATCAGCTTTTAAATTTAAGTTCTAAAACTATAGCTTTTGATTTAGGACAAGCTTGTGCAGGGTATTTATACGGCTTATTTGTCGCTCATTCTTTAATACAAAGTGGCTTAAGTAAAATTTTACTCGTTTGTGGGGATACTTTAAGCAAATTCATCCATCCTAAAAATATGAATTTAGCTCCTATTTTTGGTGATGGAGTAAGTGCAACTTTGATTGAAAAAACAGATTTTAACGAAGCTTTTTTTAAACTTGGAAGCGATGGGAAATATTTTGATAAACTCATCATTCCAAAAGGTGCGATGAGAATACCTAAAGCAGATATTTTTAATGACGATTCACTCATGCAAACTGAGGAATTTAGACAATTAGAAAATCTTTATATGGACGGAGCAAATATTTTCAATATGGCTTTAGAATGCGAACCTAAAAGCTTTAAAGAAATTTTAGAATTTTCCAAGGTAGAAGAAAAAGACATTGCTTTTCATCTTTTTCATCAATCTAATGCGTATTTGATTGATTGCATTAAAGAAGAATTAAAACTTAATGATGATAAAGTTCCTAATTTCATCATGGAAAAATACGCTAATTTAAGCGCTTGTTCACTACCTGCTCTACTTTGCGAGTTAGATACTCCAAAAGAATTTAAAGCGAGTTTAAGTGCTTTTGGTGCAGGACTTAGCTGGGGAAGTGCGGTGTTAAATTTTAAGGATTTATACAAAAAAGATATTTTAATTTACACAAAGGAGAAATAATGACAAAAACTGAATTTTTAGAAGAGCTTAAAGAAGCTATGCATAGAGATGAAGACTTAAACGAGGATATGCTACTTGATGATATAGATGAGTGGGATAGTTTGGCTTTTGTATCTGTGATGGTACTTTACAAAAATCTTTTTGCTTTAAAAATCACAGCCGAGGACTTGAAAAATTGTCAAAAAGTGAGTGATTTAATCGATTTAGCAAAGCTTGATTAAAACCTTTAAGGTTTTAATCTTTTATCTCTAATTCAAATTTATCTCTCACATCTTTAAAAGTAAACACTTTATTTCCACAAGGATAAGAGATGGAATTTTCTTGCATAAAAGATTTTCTTCCTTGCAATTTTTCAAGCATTAAGGGAAGTTCTTTTCTAAATAAGGCTTTATCAGGTATACCACAACCATGATCTAAATTTTTAATAAATTTTCCATCAATTTTATTTTCATCTATCAAATTTAAGCTTACATCATATCCTAAAATTTTTAATATTTGCATGGTTTGTTCTTTAAAATTTGCTGGAGTTAAAGGATCTTCTTTACTATGATAACTCACATAAATGATATTTTTATTTTTTTGACTTTGTAAAATCAAATGATCTTTATTTAATAATGTTCTAATAAAATAATTTTCGTTATTAAAAAAATAAGGTGAATTTTCTTTACGTGTCCAGCGGGTTTTTACAAAACATTCTATCAAAGTATTTGGATCATCAAATACATAATCACAACCGCTCTCCATTTCTCTTCCTAAAATATAAATCAAAGGTGGCAAAGCTGAACCCGAATTATCAATCACGCCATCCACATACCAAGGAGCTATTTTTGCTATGAGTAAAGATAGGTATCCTCCATAAGACCCCCCCCCATAAATTTTTGGTAAATCTGCAAATTTTGGAAAGCGTTTAACAAGATCTTTTAAAGCATTGATATGATCAATAGCTGCCATAATGCCATAGTTTTGATAATCTCCATTAGGTGGGACAAAAGTTGAAGTAAATTTCGCTTGATAATTTTGCGCTAGTTTTCCTTGTGATTTTAAAGTAGTAATATTCTGATTAAGTAATTCGTAACATTGTTGTGCATTTTGAATATCAACATCTATCTTAATACCTATGTCTAATAAAGCTTGAGATAAATTTGACACATCCTCTTTTGTAAACATTGTAATTGCACTATATTTCTCAACATCTGAACGCCTTTGACAAAAACAATGATAAAAAACATTTACTGTCGCTACATCAAAATTTTTAGCGATATAATTTCTATAAGAGTCTAAAAAATATATATTTGCATTAGCTCCATAACCTCCTATGACAAAAACTATGGCTTTAATCTCTTTTTCATCATCATAACTTATACGGTATTCAAGCTTACTGGTTCTTTTGATATTTAGTTCTACATCATCACAAGAATCGATTTCAAAGGTTTGATTTATGAGCATATAAAGGCCTTTTTATTAATTTATCGATATTATAATACAAAAAACTAAAAAGGTAAATCATGACAGCTCATATCTACGATTTTTTAGAAAAAAGTTTAATCAATTTTAATGATAAAACTGCTTTCGTAGAACCTTTTGCCAAAGAAAGAAAAGAAATTACTTATAAAAATTTTGATCTTTTATCCAAAAAACTTTCTAGTGAAATTTTAAAAACTTTAGGAAGCGATAATCCTATTCAAGCTCCTGTTTTAATCATCTTGCCTAAAGGAATTGATTGTTTGATTTCTTTTTTTGGGGTAGCATTAAGTGGAAATTTTTATACCCTTTTAGATGAAAAAAGTCCTAAAGAAAGAGTAGAAAAAGTTATAGAGGTTTTAAAACCTAAGCTTTTTATTACTTCAAAGGATTTAAATTTTAACTTAAATTTACCTACGCTTTATACACAAGACTTTGAAAGTTTTGATATAGATGAGAGTTTAATAAAAAATGCAAAAGAAAAACACATAGATACTAATTTACTCTATGTTCTTTTTACAAGTGGTAGTACAGGCATTCCAAAAGGAGTAAGCATAGCACATAAAAGTGTGATTGATTACACTTTTTGGGTGTGTGAGACTTTTAAATTTGATGAGAATGAAATTTTAGCCAATCAAGCGCCATTTTATTTTGATAATAGCATTTTAGATATTTTTTCAAGTGTAAAAGCAGGAGCGACTTTGCACCTTTTACCTAATCATCTTTTTGCCTTTCCAAATAAAATTTTAGAATACCTTGAAAAAGAAAAAGTAAGCACTATATTTTGGGTACCTTCGGTGTTAATTTACTTTGCGAATACTGAAGCTTTAACAAACTTTAATTTAAAGTATTTAAAAAAGATACTTTTTTGTGGTGAAATTATGCCCAATAAACAACTAAATATTTGGCGTAAACACTTACCAAATGCTTTATTTGCTAATCTTTATGGGCCAACAGAAATTACTGATGTATGTTCTTTTTATATAGTGGATCGCAATTTTAAAGACGAAGAACTTTTACCTATAGGCAAAGCGTGTAAAAACACGGAACTTTTAGTTTTTGATGAAAATATGGATTTTATCAGTCCTAAGCAAATGGGTGTTAAAGGGGAACTTTTTGTACGTGGAACTTCTTTATCTTTAGGGTATTATAATGATAAAGAAAAAACAAAACAAGCTTTTATACAAAATCCTTTGCATGACAATTATTTAGATTTACTCTATAAAACAGGAGATATTGTTTCTTATAATGAATTTGGCGAACTTTTATGCTATGGAAGAGCGGATAATCAGATCAAATATATGGGGCATAGGATAGAACTTGGAGAAATAGAAAGCGTGATAAATTCTCATACGAATATAAAAAATTGTGCTTGTATTTTTAAGGAAGATATTATTTGTTTTTATGAAAGCGATGAAGAAATTGACTTTAAAACCTTTCTAAAAGATAAATTGCCTAGCTATATGATCCCTAAAAATTTTATCAAGCTAAATAGATTTAAACTCAATCAAAATGGTAAAATTGATAGGAAAGTTTTAAATGAACTTGTTTGAACAAGCTTTTTATAAAGAATTAAAATTAAATAATTCAAAATTTTATAGGAATTTTTAATGACTTACTCACACATCTACATTATAGGTACAGGAAAAGTCGTCAAAGAATGTCAAAAAATAGCTAGTATTTTTTTAATCAAGAAGTGATTTTTTTAAAAAATTTAGAAAATTTAGATGATTTTTGTAAAAATCTTAAAAACTGCCTTATCATTAGTGCAAATAATTCGTATATTTTCAAAAAAGAATGCGTTCAAAACAATACCATTATAAACTATCATAATGCTTTATTGCCTTTTCATAAAGGATGCAATGCAAGAATTTGGAGTATATGGGAAAATGACAAACAAACAGGAATTACTTGGCACATGGTTGAAGAAAGTATTGATACAGGTGCTATTTTAACCCAAAAAGAAATTAAACTTAATAGCAGTTTTACCGCTTTAAGTCTTCTAAATGTACAACATAATCTTGCTATAACTTCATTTAAAGAGACTTTGCTAAATTTAAAAAATAAGATCTTTAAAGTTCAAACTTCAAATGGCGGGGGGGGGGAGTATCACAAAAAATCAGATTTACCTAATAATGGCTACTTAGAACTTGCTTGGGATAAAGAGAAAATCTCTAGATTTTTAAGAGCTATGGATTGTGGTGCTTTAAGCGGGGTATCCAAACCAAAAATAAAACTTTTAGGAGAAGAAAGGGAATTTTACTTTATGAAATCAACGAACTTGATTTAATTTTAAATTTAAGCGATAATACCATTTTAAAAATCACAAAGGAATAAAAATGCAAGAAATCAAACAATTTTTTATCAATATAGAAAGAACAGATATCAACGAAAGTATGCAAAATTTAGTAAGTGAAGATTTTATCGATAGTATTGATATCATGGCCTTAGTTGCCGAAATAGAAAAATTTTATAAAAAACCTTTAAAAGCAGAATTTATTACGCCTGAAAATTTCGAAAGCTTTGAAAATATCAAAAAAATGCTTGAAACCGCAATGAAAGACTAATCTTTCCTTGCAAGTTCAAGCTGTTCTTTTAAAGAACTGATGATTTCATTTTTAGAAACAATAATTTGTGCTATAAAATCCGCCACATCATCCCAGTCTTTACTTAGTGTGTGAGTTAAGGTATAATTTTGTTCATATTCTTCCCAATTTATAGGAGTAAAAAGAGAATTTTTATGCGGGAAATATTTGTTTTTTACCCATTCAAGCGAAGAAGCAAAATAATCCACATAAGCCTTAGCAATATCTTTTTGCACAGCAAATTTTAATCTTTTTTCTTTAGTACCTTCAAACTTTCTTCTGGCTATAAAAAGTAAAGAATTAAGATTATCTTGCTTTAGATCTTTTTGATTTAATCTTGACATAAGTTCCATTCCTAAAAGGTTAAAACTTTCATTTTTAGTTTGCTTAAGAATAAAACTTTCATCCCATTCAAGTCCCAAATGATAAGTAAAATCTTTAAGCAAAGTTCCCCCTACATAATCCTCTCTTAAAAGTCTTACTATCAAATTTTCCTCACCAAATACTTCAGCATAAGTTTTGCAAATCCACTCATAATCAAAAATATATTTTCTAGGATGATCTTGTGGGGCAAAATCAGCAGAATAATATCCCATATTATTCTTATGATCTTGAGAGCAATGAGAATTTAAATAACCCAAAGTATCCCTAAAATATACAATAATATAAATTTGAGTAAAACCCAATTCTCTCATGATTTTCTCTAAAATTTCTACATGTTTTTTGCTGGAAAAATCCCAAACTATACCCTCGCATGAAAAAATAAATTTTTTATCTTTATGTAAAGCGCTTTCGCTTTTAAAATTTTCTATAGTTCTAAGAAGTCTTTCATTTGTAATATGACTTAAAACACTCTTTTTTTTTAAAATATCTTCTTTTTGAACCAATTCTAAAACCATATCCACTAAAGCCCAATGTCTATTTGCTACTCTAAGACTTTTTGGATAAATATAAGCTTGATTTAAAATTAAAAATTCATTTTTAACAAAAAAACTTTGAATTTCAGTACTTCCTGTTTTAGGATTGCCTATATGAAAATATGCTGTCATTATCTTGCCTTAAAACAAATATTTATGTTATTATAGCAAATAAATATCAAAGGATTTCAAATTGAAACTTACATTAAATTCTCATAATATTAAAGCTATTAGCGTAATACTTCCAAAAAATACTCTTTCTATAGATGAAGAGCTACAATTATGTAATTTAACAAAGAATAAATTTGAACTTCTTAAAAAAACTTCTAATTTTTCATCTCACTATATAGCTAATGAAAATACATTTGCAAGCGACCTAGCTACAGAAGCTTTAAATACATTATTTAAAAATAATATATGTTCAAAAGAAGAATTAGATATAGTTTTTCTTGCTACGCATACACCTGATTTTTTTGCACCTCAAACATCAAGCATTATACATAAAAATTTAAATTTAAGCAAAAAAACTGTATGTATAGATACAACAACATTTTGCTCAGGTTTTTTACAAACACTCATGCAAGCTTTTTTAATGCTAGATAATCCCGATATCCATAAAATAATCATTCTTACAAGTCTCGTAAAAAGCAAAAAAACAGATATAAAAAACGACAAAATATCCTATCTTACACATAGTGACTGCGCATGTGCAATTTTAATCGAAAAATCTCAAAATACAACACAAAAAACTTATTTTTCTCAGGAAATATACAGTCAATATACTTTGGAAGAAACATTGCCTCTTAATGCTTACAATACAAATTTCAATGAGTATTTGTATATTAATAACACCTTGTTTTTTAACTTTATATCAGAAAACTATCCTGAATTTTTTAATGATTTTTTTGATTATTTTAACATTGATAAAACAAAAATATCAAATTTCTTTTTTCATACACCTAATGATTTTTTCTTCAAAAAAAATTTAGAAAACTTACATATGGAAAATTTCCCATGTTTTCATCAAACATTTAAAATCTATGCAGATTGTAAAGTTAGTAATCTACCTATAGAACTTTGTCTTTATAAACAAAACCAAGAAAAAACGCATGTAAAAATGTGGGGGGGGGGTGTTGAAAAATATGTTTTATCAAGCTTTGGATCTGGAATTATCTTTAATATAATGGCTTTAGATATAGATTTTTATAATCTACAAGCCTTTATAAAAATTAAAGATTTTCCAATATAAATTGATTTTCCTTATCTTTAAAAGTAAAAATTTTATCGCTACAAGGATAGGAGATAGAATTTTCTTGCATAAAAGATTTTCTTTTCTGCAATTTTTCAAGCATTAAGGGAAGTTCTTTTCTAAATAAAGCTTTATCAGTGATTCTCATACCATGATTTAAATCTTTTATAAATCTTCCATCTATTTGACTTTCGTCTTTTATCAAATTTAAAGTAGCATCAAAACCTAAAGTATTAAAAATCTCATAAAGCATGATCTTATCCTTAGCTGGCGCTCCAACATCTTTAGCGCTATGATAAGTTATAAAAATAATATTTTTTGAAACTTCAGATAAAATTTGCAGATGCTTTAAATTTAACAACGCCCTTATCATATAATTTACATCATTGAAAAAATATAACGCATTTTCTTTGCATGTCCAATGTTTTTTTAAAAAACAATACAAATTCAGATTTTTAAAACTAAAAACAAATTCAGGAAAATCAATTTCCCTTCCCAATATAAATTTCAAAGGAGGCAAGGCGGGTCCTGAATTATCAATCACGCCATCCACATACCAAGGAGCTATTTTTGCTATGAGTAAAGATAGGTATCCTCCATAAGACCCCCCCCCATAAATTTTTGGTAAATCTGCAAATTTTGGAAAGCGTTTAACAAGATCTTTTAAAGCATTGATATGATCAATAGCTGCCATAATGCCATAGTTTTGATAATCTCCATTAGGTGGGACAAAATCGCAAAAAAGTTCTATTTTTTGACTTTCATCAACTAAGCCTGCTTGTTTAATCTCTCCAGCTCTTTGTTCTATAAGAGGAATAATTTGCTCAAAATTATTTTCATTAGCCAACAAGTGTCCTAAATTAATATTTTTTAAAATACCATTTACACGCTCTAAATCATCTTGATTAGGAATAAGCTTTGGATTGTACTTTTGATCAATACTTTGTCTTGCGCAAAAACAATGATAAAAAACATGCACCGCTACAACATCAAAATTTTTAGCAATATATTCCCTATCAAAATCTAAAAAAGAAATATTTGCATTAGCTCCAAAACCACCTACTATAAAAACTATGGCTTTAATCTCTTTTTCATCATCATAACTTATACGGTATTCAAGCTTACTGGTTCTTTTGATATTTAGTTCTACATCATCACAAGAATCGATTTCAAAAGTTTGATTTATGAGCATATTTACCCTTATCCTAGTTTTATTGTACTTTAAAGACAATTATACTTAAATTCTAGCAATAAAAATACAAAATAAGGCATAACTATGAAAAATCTTTGCATAATCCCTGCACGCGGTGGATCAAAAAGAATTCCTAAAAAAAACATCATTGATTTTCTAGGTAAACCTTTAATCGCTTATAGCATAGAAAATGCTTTAAATTCAGGCATTTTTGATGAAGTAATACTTTCAAGCGATGATGAAGAAATCATAGAAGTAGCCTTAAAATACGGTGCAAAAGCTCCATTTGTGCGTGATAAAAATTTAAGCGATGATTATGCTTCAAGCACTGCTGTAGTGCAAAATACCATAGAAATTTTACAAAATCAAAATAAATTTTATAATAATGTTTGCTGCCTTTATGCTACTGCTCCTTTGCTAAACAAAGACATTTTAAAACAAGCCTATGAAAAATTTATTCAAAACAAAAGCAAGTTTTTATTTGCTGCTACTGAGTTTGAGTATCCTATACAAAGGGCCTTTTATCTGAATGAAAACAATCAAGTTTATATGTTTGATGAAAAACATTATAAAAGTCGCTCACAAGACTTAACAAAAGCTTATCATGATGCAGGGGCTTTTTATTTTGGTACAAGTAAAGCTTGGCTTGAAGAAGATTTTATGTTTAAACCTCATTCTAGTGTATTTGTATTACCAAGAAATTTAGCTTGCGATATAGACACCATGCAAGATTTAGAATTTGCAAAAATACTTTATAAGGTAAATCATGAAAGTGCTTTTTAGGAGCGATAGTTCAAGCCAAATAGGCTTTGGACACATTAAACGCGATCTAGTCTTAGCTAAACAATATAACGATGTAAGTTTTGCTTGTTTGCCTTTAGAAGGCTCTTTGATCGATGAAATTCCTTATCCTGTTTATGAGCTTAACAGTGAAAGTATCTACGAGCTTATCAATCTTATCAAAGAAGAAAAATTTGAACTTCTTATTATTGATCACTATGGCATCAGCATAGATGATGAAAAACTCATTAAACTTGAAACAGGGGTGAAAATCTTAAGCTTTGATGATGAAATAAAGCCTCATCATTGTGATATTTTACTCAATGTCAATGCTTACTCAAAAGCAAGTGATTATGAAGGTTTAGTGCCTTTTAAATGCGAAGTAAGATGCGGTTTTTCTTATGCCTTAATCAGAGAAGAATTTTACCAAGAAGCCAAAGAAAATAGAGAAAAAAAATATGATTTTTTCATCTGCATGGGCGGAACTGATATAAAAAATCTTTCCATAGAACTTGCTAGTGAATTACCTAAAACAAAAATCATAAGCATTGCAACTAGCTCTTCTAATCCCTATCTTAAAAAATTACAAAAATTTGCAAAATTACATGACAATATTAGATTATTTATCGATTATGAAAATCTTGCAAAATTAATGAATGAAAGTAATAAACTCATCATCAGTGCAAGCTCTTTAGTCAATGAAGCCTTACTTTTAAAGGCAAATTTCAAAGCTATTTGTTATGTTAAAAATCAAGAACCTACAGCATCTTGGCTTGTTAAAAAAGGTTATGAAGTGGAGTATAGGTATTGATAAAACTTAAAAATTTTATAGAACTAAATTCACAAGAAATAGATCTAATTTTTAAATGGCGTAATGATATTTATATTAGTCAATTTATGAAAACAAAACAAATTGATTTTGAAGAGCATTTAAGATTTATAAAAAGCTTACATCAAGATTCTAGTAAAAAATATTTTTTAGTTTTTCAAGATGAACAGATTATTGGTGTGATTGATTTTATCAATATCGCAGCTAAATCTTGCGAATTTGGACTTTATGCAAAACCTAATTTAAAAGGTGTAGGACAAATTTTAATGAATGAAATTATAAAATACGCTTTTGAAATTTTAAAAGTAGATACTCTTAAAGCCTATGTTTTTAAAAATAATCACAAAGCTTTAAAATTATATCAACAAAACCATTTTACTATTTATGATGAAGATAAAAATTTTTACTATATTTATTTAAAGCAATCTCACTGCAAAGCCTTGCTTGGCTAACTCTTCTTTCACATCCTTAGGAGTGTACTTAGAAAAATGAAAAATATAAGCTCCCGCTAAAGCATCAGCACCCAAATTTAAAGCCTTAACTCCATCACTTGGTTTACTAAGTCCTCCATTGACAATAAGAGGAATTTTAAGTTTATTTTGAAAAATCTTTAAAAGTTCCAAATCATAACCCTTTGCTTTTCCCTCAAAATCTATAGAAGTTAAAAGAAGCTCTCCGGCTCCTTTTTTTTCGTATTCTAAAGCAAGTTCTAAAGGACTTTTTTCAAGTAAATTTCCCCTATCATAAACACAAAATTGATCCCCTTTTCTTTTAACATCTATAGAACAAACTATACATTGAGAACCAAAACGATTAGCCGCTTTGCTTATAAAATCCATATCCTCTAAGGCTTTAGAATTGATAGAAATTTTATCCGCACCTAAGTTTAAAATCTTTTGTATATCTTCAAGAGTTTTTATCCCGCCACCTATAGTTAAAGGCATAAAACATTCTTTAGCAAGATCTTCTATACTTTCAAAGTCTATTTCTCCACTTTTTGAAGCTTCTATATCTAAGATAATAAGCTCATCAACATTGCGCGCATTATAAATTCTCATCGTTGAAGTTAAGTGTCCTATAGTACGAAAATCTTTAAATTCTATACTTTTAACAAGTTGTCCGTTTTTTAGTAAAACACAAGGGATAATTCTAGTTTTTAACATTTAAAGCCTTATAAAATTTTCTAAAAGTTTTAAGCCTAAATTTTGACTTTTTTCAGGATGAAATTGCGTCGCAAAAATATGATCTTTTTGTAAAGATGCGACAAATTTATGTCCGTATTGCGTTTTAGCGCTTACAAATTCATCTTTGCATTTCACATAAAAAGAATGCACAAAATAAAAATCACTCTTATTACCTATACTTTGATATAAAGGATCTTGTTTTAAAATTTCAAGCTCATTCCAACCCATATGTGGGATTTTTAAATTTAAATCCTCTTCAAATTTGACTACTTCACCTTCTATAAAACCAAGCCCATCGCAAACTCCACCTTCATAGCCCTTTTCTAAAAAAAGCTGCATTCCCAAACAAATACCTAAAATAGGTTTTTTTTGTACTAAAACTTGCTCTTTTAAAGCTTCTATAAAACCAAGCTCTTTTAAATTTTTCATCGCTTCTTTAAAAGATCCCACTCCAGGTAAAAGCAACTTATCTACTTTTTGCAAATCTTTTGGATCTTGAGCTATGAAATTTTTAGCTCCTATTTTTTCAAAAGCTTTAGCAACTGAGTTTAAATTTCCAGCTTTATAATCAATCAGTGCTATCATTTTAAAATACACTCATCCTTTCTTACCAAAGAACCATCATAATCTCTTAAAAAATTACCATTTTCATCGCGTTTAAAGATTTTTTTATTGGTAAAAGAATCTACTATTTTTTGAAATTCCTCTTCGCTAAAACCACTGAATTCAAGGTATTTTTTAATAGCCTTTTTAGGGGGTTTGCCATCGTATTTTTGCACCAAACGCACCCCTTCTTCACGGCTGATATAACCTAAACGAATATCCAAACAAGCATTATCCGTTGCTCTACCAAAACCATATTTGCAGTATTTTAAATAATCATGCACATGATTAGAATAACAATCTAAATTTTCAAAATTTTCATAAGTAGTCTCAACAGGATGATCTAGAGTTAAAAAACCATATTTTTTAGAAATTTCAAGAATTTTTTTATAATCCCATTTAAAATAATACCCTAAAAATAGCCCTGTAACCCCTACTCTTTCAAGTTCTTCATCACTTGGATAAGTATATAAAAATAAATCTTTTTCAGTGATGCCATTTACCCCAAGCATATCAGAAGCACGATTTCCTAAAAGTCCACCAAATTCTTCAAGCCACTCTCTACCTAAAATATTCTTATTTTTACTACTCGCAGGACCGCCATACTCTATCTGCGGACTTTCTCCCCAGATGATCAAAGGCACTCCAAAATTTACCGCTATGCGTGGAACAGAAGTAAAAATTCCCAAATGGTTTTGCCATTCATTATCCCCTGTTCTTATAAAAGCTTCACGAGCAAGTTTTTGATAAACTTTTGGATCACGCTTGATATGGATCAAATCCACGCCAAGACGATTTAAATTTTCTAAATTGTTACGCCCTATTTTCGTAGGCACGCTAGGCTCAAAACACACACACAAAGGATTGAGTCCAAGTTCAAGCATTTTAACTACTTGAAAAGTAGAATCTTTTCCGCCACTTACTCCGATAACACAATCATAAGCGGGATGCTTTTTATATTTCTTCACAAGTTCTAAAAATTCTTTCTCTCTTGCCTTCCAATCAATTTCATAATTCTTAACTTCTTGAGAGCGACAAGCATCGCAAACTCCTTCTTCATCAAAATGTAAATCAGGTTTAGTATCTGGCATTACACATTTTTTACAAAATTTCATTTCTTTCCTTAAATATTAAAATATACCAAGTAATATCATCTATACTTTGCATAATTATATTATAAATATTTTGCTATAATAAAAATAAAATAACAAAAATATAGAAAGTTTTCATGAAAAACAAACATTTTTTTATTATTGGTGGTGGTGATTTACAAGCAGATTTAGTGTTACATGCAAAAAAAGATTTTATCACTCATGTTTTTGACTACAATGAAAATTGTTTTTGTAAAAACTTAGCAGATTATTTTCATCCTATTTCTATTGCTGATAAAGAAAAAATTCTGGAATTAGCTATCAAATTTAATATAGTAGGTATTGCTACAGCAGCCACAGAACTTGGAAATTTAACAGCATGCTACATTGGAGAAAAGCTTGATCTTGGAACTAATTCTTATGAATGTGCTAAAAATACCACAGATAAAAGCTTAATGAAAAAAATATTTGAAAAAAATAATATTAACCATGCTAAATATTTTATACTCAAAGATGAAAAAGATTTAGAACAAATTATCAAATTCCCTGTTGTTATAAAACCAAGTGACAGAAGTGCTGGAAGAGGAGTTGTAAAAGTATTTGATAAAGAAAATTTAAAAAAATACTTTTATAAAGCTAAAGAACTTTCTTACAATAAAATCGTTTTAGCCGAAGAAGTTTTAAAAGGTAGGCAATTTAGCGTAGAAACTATTAGTTCACACGGTAAACATCAAATTATAGCTATCACAGAAGAATATTTAAGAGAAGGTGAATTTGCAAATGATTTTTTAGAGACACAGCATCTTATCCCTGCAAGAATAACTAATTACCAAAAGAATTTTATCCAAAACGAAATTATTAAAGTTCTAAATGCTTTCAAGATTAATTTTGGGGCTTCTCATATAGAGATTAAACTCAAAACTAGTACTAACAGGGGGGGGGTAGAACAAAACAAGCTATCTGTAATCGAAATTGCAACTCGCATAGGAGGTTGGCGTGATGTATTAGCATATCATTCTTATGGCATTGATTATTTACAACTCTTAATTCAAAGTTCTTTAAAACAAGAATTAAAGAAAGTAAATACAAAAGCTGAAAATTTTTGTCTGGTTAAAATGATTTTTACCAAAGAAGATTATGAGTTTTATAAGAAATTAAAAGCTTTAAAACCACAAATAATAGTAAAAGAAAGAATTCATATTAAAAACAATGAAGAATTTCCTTATTCCTCGTCATTAATGGATTCTAAGGGTTATTATTATTTGAAAATTTCAAAGGATGAGGATCCTGAAATTTATATAAAAGGAAAACTTCACCTCTAAACTTCTAGTAAAAATCTTTTAGCAGATTTTACTAGGAGAATCTATGAAAAACAAACATTTTTTTATTATTGGTGGTGGTGATTTACAAGCAGATTTAGTGTTACATGCAAAAAAAGATTTTATCACTCATGTTTTTGACTACAATGAAAATTGTTTTTGTAAAAACTTAGCAGATTATTTTCATCCTATTTCTATTGCTGATAAAGAAAAAATTCTGGAATTAGCTATCAAATTTAATATAGTAGGTATTGCTACAGCAGCCACAGAACTTGGAAATTTAACAGCATGCTACATTGGAGAAAAGCTTGATCTTGGAACTAATTCTTATGAATGTGCTAAAAATACCACAGATAAAAGCTTAATGAAAAAAATATTTGAAAAAAATAATATTAACCATGCTAAATATTTTATACTCAAAGATGAAAAAGATTTAGAACAAATTATCAAATTCCCTGTTGTTATAAAACCAAGTGACAGAAGTGCTGGAAGAGGAGTTGTAAAAGTATTTGATAAAGAAAATTTAAAAAAATACTTTTATAAAGCTAAAGAACTTTCTTACAATAAAATCGTTTTAGCCGAAGAAGTTTTAAAAGGTAGGCAATTTAGCGTAGAAACTATTAGTTCACACGGTAAACATCAAATTATAGCTATCACAGAAGAATATTTAAGAGAAGGTGAATTTGCAAATGATTTTTTAGAGACACAACAACTCGTTCCTGCAAGAATTTCTTCAAATGAAGAAAAAAATATAAAAACAGCTATTCTTAAAACACTCGATGCTTTTAATATTTGTTTTGGAGCTTGTCATATAGAAATTAAACTTCATGACAATACAGTCAAAATCATAGAAATTGCAAGTAGAATGGGAGGCTGGAGAGATGTATTAGTTAAAAATTCATACGAAATTGATTATTTACAACTCTTAATTCAAAGTTCTTTAAAAAAAGAATTGAAAAAAGTAAATACAAAAGCTGAAAATTTTTGTCTAGTTAAAATGATTTTTACCAAAGAAGATTATTTATTTTATAAAAAAATAAAATCACTATGCCCTGAATTTATTATTAAAGAAAAAATTCATTTTAATAATGTAAAAAATTTTGATTATTCTTCATCGCTGATGGATTCTAAGGGTTATTATTATATTAAAATGAAATTAAATGAAGATATAAATGTATTTTTACTAAACAAAATTTAATATTTTATTTATAATTAATATTTTTGCATTATTAATATCAAAGTCATCTTTTAAAACAATATGACTTTTTTTAGGTAATTCTAAAATTTGATCAATACCTGCCATGTTTTCCATCTTATTTTTAAAAAAATTTTTACTATCTCTTTTTTTTCTTATTTCAAAAGAAACATCTAAAAAAATTTCCAAATAATTTTGAAAACAATTTCTATTAAATTCCCTTATCGAATCAAACATAGAAATTGTGGATAAAATCACTATAAAACCTTGATTGTATAACATTTTGGCAATTTTTACATAAAACATTGCCATTTCCATGCGATTCTTAATATCATAATTAGCATTATTTATACAAGCTCTCAATTCATCGCCATCTAGTAATATGGGATAAATATTTTGCAGTATTAATTCTTTTTGTAATTCTTTTGCCAAAGTTGTTTTACCACTTCCACTTAATCCCGTAATATAAACTAAAACTCCCGACAAAAAATCTCCTTTAAATGTAATAAATTTTTAGGACGACCTAAGTTATCACGCGTCTGACGTTTAACTTTTATTTCTAAAAATATCAAACCTTTTTGCTTTTTAATATTCTTGAGTATTCTTTTAAGTTGTGTAATTGTGGCGACAGAATAACTATAATCATACCCGCAAATTTTTAACATTTTTTTTAAATTTGTATTCGATATATGAGTTCTTTGCCCTCCAACACTATCATGCATTTCATTATTAAAAACAATATGCAAAAAACTAGCACCTTTAAAATTTAAAATTCCACCCATATGCATAATTAATGCTCCATCTCCATCCAAACAAACAATACGTTTTTTACTATATCTAGATAAAATAAAAGCTAAAGAATTAGCATGCCCCATAGAACCTACTACCAAAAAATCATTTTCATGTGTTTGATTTTTATTTTTTCTTAGTTCATAACATTCTCTCGAAATCATGCCTGTCGTAGTAACAAATTTTGAATCTTGAAAAATATCCTGAATTAAAGCAATAGCTTCCTCTCTAAGAATAGTAAAATTGTTATTTTTTATATCATTGTTAGAGTATTTGCTAAAAGTATTTTTTTTGATCAAAAAAGCAATAATTTTTTTATCGTTAAAACTTTGTTCAATTGCCTTATTTATTTGTTTTTTTGCGGTAGTAATATTCTGAGATAAATACAAAGTTTTTATACTGCAAATCTTTAAAATTTTTTCACTTATTTCCCCATGTTTTAAATGCTGGGGCTCATCGTCTACTCCTCCTCTTAATCCTATAAATAAAATTAAAGGAATTTGATACACCGTCTTATCTGCAAGAGATAAAAGTGGGTTTAAAGCATGACCTATACCTGAATTTTGCATATATATCAAAGGTATTTTCGATGTAGCTAAATTATAAGCAACTCCAAACGCTACAGCTTGTCCTTCATTAGCGCAAATATGAAAATTTTCTCTGAATTTTTCTTCCAACGCCTGATTTATGTATTTTAAAAGACTATCTGGAACACCAGCTATAAAAGAAAAACGATCCTGTAAAAATGAAGCAAATTTTTCAGAATCAATCATTCATTGCCTTTAATTAAATTAATTAAATCCAAAGCAGAAATATAATCTTTATCCGCTTCAACCGAACTTTTATTTTTAAGAATAGACAAAGCAGTATTTTGCATTGCTGTATATGCAGATCTTAATAATTGATTGGCATATACTACAATATTAACTCCAGCTTCTTGCAACTTCTTTTCGCCAAGTGATGGATAATTTGTAGGAACAACCATCAATGGTTTTCTATCTTTAAAAGTATTATATTTTTTGCAAAATTCTATAATTTCGCATCCATCTTTTTTTCGAGAATGAATCATAATACCATCAGCTCCAGCATCAATATAAGCTCTAGCTCTTGAAATTGCATCATTCATACCTTGATTTAAAATAAGACTTTCAATTCTTGCAATAATCATAAATTCTTCACTAAGTTGTGCCTTTTTTCCAGCTTGAATTTTTAAACAAAAATTTTCAATAGAATCTTGAGTATGTTTTATATCATTACCTTCGCAAAGAGAGTTTTTCTTTAAGCCAATTTTATCCTCAATAACCACTGCACTTACACCAAGCCTTTCTAATCGTTTTACCATAAATGTAAAATGTGGAATTTGAGATCCTGTATCACCATCATAAATTATTGGTTTTGTTGATACCTCTAAAATATCATTGACTGTAGCTATTCTTGAAGTTAAATCTACAAATTCTATATCAGGTTTTCCTTTAGAGCTCGAATCAGTTAATGAACTAAGCCATAAAAAATCAAACTCTTGATTAATCCCATTTTCATCTTTATAAAATGTATTTTCAATAGCTAATGCACTAATTCCACTATGTGATTCTATACCCCTTATAAGACTTTTAGCATTCATACATTTTCTTAAAGAACCTAATCTATTTTGAGGTAAAATTCCAAATTGCTTTAAATCTTTATTAAGTTTTGTAGAAGAAATATTTGGAGTATATTGCGGTTCTATAACCTCTCCTCCCCAAGTTTTCATTAAATCAATAGCTTTTTTTCTTGAAGAATTTAATGGACCTTCATTCCAATCACTACCATGAACCATAAAATCCGGTTTATATTTTAATAAATTATTGTCATAATCTTTTTCGTTTTGAATAACAACTTCATCAACACCTTTTATAGATTCTATAAGTTGTTTGCGCTGTTCAAAATTCATAAAAGGTACTCTTTTATAACTTGCAATAGCTTGATCTGAAAATAAACCTACCATAACATAACCGAGCTTTTGAGCCTCTTTAATTATATTTAAATGACCTGGATGAATAATATCTGCAGCCATAGGTACATAAACTAACTTTTTGTTCATTTTGATTATCCTTTGAATAAACACGTATCACATAATTTTGTTTTACTTAAATCACCATTTCTATGTGCCTCTCTCAAATCTTCCATAGCTTGAGAATGCCATATATTATAAATATTATCTGTATTAATATTGCCTACAGCAATATGTTTAGCACGATGACTTGCGCAAGGAACTACAAGCCCATCTCCATGAATAAATAGAGATTCAAAAGGATAAGAACAGCACTGTTTACCTGCTATAGGAGCATCTGAAATAGCGATACTTCTTTCATCATCAAATGGAGAAATTGGAACATAACGCTGAACGGAAACATAATCAACTTTATCTACCCAATAATTTTTAAAGTCTTCAAGTTCATGTTTATTTTTTTCTTGTAAAAGAAAACTTACTCTTACAATAGGCAACTCTTGACCCATTTTAGCTTTAAGATTTAAAAAATTCTCTATATTTCTAACAACATTTTTAAAGTTTAATCCTAACCTAATTTTTTTATAAGTTTCCTCCGTAAAAGCATCGATACTAAAATTCATTCTTGTAATCTTAGTATCAAGCAATTTTTTACTCATTTCTTCATCTAGAAGTGAAGCGTTGGTATTAAAATGAATATCCATTATGCTGTCTTTTTTGCTAACATAACAAATTCTTTCTATAATATCAGGATCTAAAAGCGGTTCATTAGTCTGAGACATACCAACAGAAGGACATTTATATGTATCACATTCATCAACAAGTCTTTTAAAAGTTTCAATTGGCAAATATCCATTATAATAATAATCATTCCTTAAGTCTGCATGACCATGAACACACATAATACATCTGGCATTACATTTAAATTGATTTTCAAAACGAACAAATAAAGGAAAATCATTCAAAATCTGCTTAGACGCATCTGACCATTTTTTTCTATAATCTAACCATTTTTGCCCATAATACTTTACAAAAATTGCATCAATATCTTTTTTTGAATTATTTACAACTCTTCCTGCTGAAGTAGATTCTGCTTTAATTTCTCCCATTGCATTTCTCCTTAAAATCTAAATTTTGATTCCTTTTTAATTCTATAAAACGATATATAACATCCAATAAATATAAAAACGATACAACATAAAACAATAAAAATACTTCATCAATAATTAAAAATAAGCTAACCAAGGTCAACATTAAAGAACAATCTATACCTAAAATAAAATTTCTATCAAGAAACCATTTTTTAATTCCAAATCTTCTAATTTTCTTTAAAGACCTAAGTTTTTTTGAAAAATAAAACATTCCAAGTGCATTATGAATATTCATACAAATTATAGTCATAAAAGCTAGATATAAAGATAAATTAGCACCTAATGCTATAAAAATAAAAATTGCATTAAAAAATACATTATCATTAAAACGATCGAGTCTTGAACCTATATAAGTTTGCTTATTTGTATACCGTGCAAGCATACCATCCGTATGATCAATTAAAGCATATATTTGAATTAAAATTGCACTCACTAAAAAATACTCAAAATATAAAAAATATAAAGTAATAGGAAAAATAATAGTATTTAGTGCAGTAATAGCAATAGGATGTATATTTATCTTGGCCAAAAATGGCAAATATCTACGCGCAAGAATAATTCTATAAAAATACTCTATTATGTACATACTTTTTACTTCATTTCTTTGTCTTTTTTTTAATCTCTCATCTAAATTCATCAAAATAAACCTTATTTTTTCAAGATTATCAAAAAGCTTTCATCAGCAAAACTATCATTTGCATAACTTGTTTTTAAAAGATTAATCTCTATATTTTTAAAATCTTTAAAAATCCTTTGTACTTCATCTTTATCAAAAAAATACATTTGCATGCCATCTTCACAGCTTGCAGATCTATTCTTATCACTTTCTTGAATAATAACTTCATATTTTGACTTTTTCTCATTATTTTTATAACGATAATCATCCATATTTCTTACAGCAACATAGGCCATAGAACCTTTTTTAAGGACTCTATAAATTTCTTTAGCTGCTTTTTCTATCACCTCTTTAGAATTGTAATAAAGCACTCCATAACAAAGTAAACCATCAAAACTTTCATCTTCATAAGGAATATCATCTACACTTGAAACTTTTAAATCTGCTTGAAGATTGTATGTTTTTAAAAGCTCTTGAGCGGCTTTAATTCCATTTTCTGAGTAATCCACTCCAAAAGCTTTAAAGCCATTTTCTGCTAAAAATTTAACATGCCTTCCTGCACCACACCCTAAATCTAAAATTTTATCTCCTGATTTAAAATTTCTAAAAACAAAACTTACTAAATCATTGCTAGGGTAACGCGGTTGATGCCTTTTATCTGCATGCAATTCGTGCCATTTTTGTTGAATCATATTTTACCTTTTTTACAAATTTTGCATAATTATATCGACATTTTTAAAAATTTCTTTCTTGCTTATTTTTTCATCAAGCCATAAATTGATCAATTGATGAGATAAAATTTCAGCATTTTTTAAAATCTTACTTTGAAAAATCTGATGAGAAGGAATATACCAAGAAGAACAATCAATTCTCAATAAACGCAATCTTTCAAGCAGTTTTTCCCTATCTCCTAAATATCTAAAAGTATAACGCCAAGAAATACAGTTATGGCTTAATTTAGGATGAATAATATCTCGATGCACTAAATTTTCTTGATAAATTTGCATTTTTTCTCTACGATTTTTACAAATCATTTCTAGATTATTAAGTTTAGTTTTTAAATTTCCATAATTTTGTGCTTTAAAAATCAAAGTATAATCCAAAAGCAAAGATTTTAGCTTAGAAAAATAATGTAAATCTTTAGAATCCAAAGCATAATATTTTTGCCTATATTCTTCAAAAAATATTTTAAAATCCTTGCATTCTAAGTGCTCATTCATTATATATAAATCCTGTAAAATTTCTTTAGAGTAAACAAAAATTACCCCCCCCCATGAATTATTTTCCAAAAATTTAGTATGACCAAAACTTAAAATACTTGCATGAGCCCTAAAATCTATCTTATAAGTTTGCGCACAATCTTCTATAATAAAAATATCATTTTCTAAACAAAACTTCCAAATTCTCTCATCACAAAAATGTCCATAAAGATGAACCAAAACTAAAGCATCATAAGAATATTTTGTATATAAAGCAACACAACTTTCATAATCTAAAGTATAATTACATAAAGAAACATCGATAAAAACAAGTTCACATCCAGCTTTAAATGCTGCACAAGAAACCTGAGGACACACGAGAGAAGGAATAGCAATTTTACTTTTTCCTTGTTTTTTTAAATAAGAAAAAATCAAATACAAAGCACTCGTTCCAGATCCTGTATAGAGGAGATTTTCATGATTAAATTTAAAAGAAAGAAGTTTTTCTATTTCACACAAATCCAACCCTTAAATAAAAAATTGTATAATTTTACCGATATTTAGTTTAATTTTTATAATATTTTAGGAATTAAAACATGCAAATAGGAAATTTTAATACCGATAAAAAAGTTTTTATCATCGCTGAACTTAGCGCCAATCACGCAGGAAGTCTTGAGATGGCACTTAAAAGCATAAAAGCCGCCAAAAAAGCGGGAGCTGATGCGATAAAAATCCAAACCTATACACCTGATAGTCTTACTCTAAATAGCGATAAAGAAGATTTTATCATCAAAGGTGGACTTTGGGATAAAAGAAAGCTTTATGAACTTTACGAAAGCGCAAAAACTCCTTATGAATGGCATTCTCAAATCTTTGAAACTGCGCAAAATGAAGGCATACTTTGTTTTTCAAGTCCTTTTGCTAAAGAAGATGTAGAGTTTCTTAAACGCTTTGATCCTATAGCCTATAAAATCGCTTCTTTTGAAGCCAATGATGAAAATTTTGTGCGTTTAATCGCCAAAGAAAAAAAACCTACTATCGTTTCAACAGGCATTGCTGCAGAGGAAGAGCTTTTTAGAATCTGCGAAATTTTCAAAGAAGAAAAAAATCCTGATTTGATTTTTTTAAAATGCACTTCAGCTTATCCTGCTGCCATAGAAGATATGAATTTAAAAGGCATAGTAAGTTTAAAAGAAAAATTTAATGTTGAAGTGGGACTAAGCGATCACAGCTTTGGCTCTTTAGCTCCTGTAATAGCAGTAGCACTTGGAGCTAGAGTGATAGAAAAGCATTTTATGTTAGATAAAAGCATAGAAAGTGAAGACAGCAAATTTAGTCTTGATTTTGATGAATTTAAAGCTATGGTAGATGCAGTAAGACAGGCCGAAAGTGCCTTAGGTGATGGGAAGTTAGACTTAGATGAAAAAGCTCTTAAAAACCGTGTTTTTGCTAGAAGCTTATACGCAAGTAAAAATATTAAAAAAAATGAAATTTTTAGTGAAGAAAATATAAAATCTGTGCGTCCTTCTTTTGGGCTACATCCTAAATTTTATCAAGAAATTCTAGGTAAAAAAGCTACTAAAGATATAGAATTTGGTGATGCTTTAAAAGAAAGTGATTTTAGATGAATCAAAATCTTTTTTTAAAAAATACTCAAGCTTTATTTGAAGTTGATCAAATCTTAGCCTATAAATTGCGTGCTTTAGAAAAAAATGATTTTAAAATACTACAAAATGAAAACGGAATGAATTTTACAAAAGATGATGTTTCGCTTTATAAAAATCCTAATCAAGAGTTTTTAGAAAATTTAACCCTTTTTAAAAATAAATATAAAAAATATCCTGTATTATTTTTCTACGGTTTTGGAAATGGTATGTTTTATAAAGCCTTATGTGAAAATAAAAACCATAAACACATCATCGTTTTTGAAGATGAGCTAGAAATTTTAGCTCTAGCTTTACATCTTTTTGATTTCACTAAAGAGTTAAAAGATGAAAAATTAATACTTTTTCATACTCCAAATATCACTACTGCACAACTTACGACACTTTTTATGTACGAACACATACAAAAAAGTGTGAAAATTTTTAATCTTTTTATACATAGTGATTTTTATCTTAAATTCTATACTCATCAGATACAAGAACTTAATAAAAAACTTATTGAAAATATTCGTTTTATTGTTTTAGCTAAAGGAAATGATCCTTATGATTCTATCATCGGCATCAAACACATGCTTAATAATCTTCCTAAACTTTTAAACCATGGTATTTTTCAAAATTTCCTAAAAGCAAGAAAACAAAAAGTTAAAAATGCTATCATTGTTTCAACAGGACCTTCTCTTATCAAACAATTGCCTTTACTAAAAAAGTATGCAAATAAAGCCACTATTTTTTGTGCTGATAGTGCTTATCCTATTTTAGCTAAACATGATATAAAACCTGATTATGTTTGCATGTTAGAAAGAGACGATATAGTATCTAAGTGTTTTGATAATAATTTTAAAGAATTTGATAAAGGAATTTTGTTTATCTTAGCTTCAGTGGTTCATAAAGAAGTTATTGAATTTCTTGAAAGAAATAATAGAGAATATATGTTAGCACATCGTCCTTTGCACTTTGCTGTATCTTTAAATCTTAAAGAATTTGGTTATATTGGAGTTGGAGCAAGTGTTGCTAATATGGCTTATGAACTAGCTGCAAGTTTAAGACATGAAAATATCATTTTAATAGGACAAGACTTAGCCTATGCAGAAGATGGAAGCTCTCATCCAAGTGAACATATCTATGGAAATAAAGGAGAAAAAATACGCGGTGAAGTTTATACTCTTGCTTATGGAGGAGAAAAACAAGTAAGAACTCAACTCACTTGGAACTTGTTCCGACAAGCATTTGAAAAAGATATTTTTTGGGCAAAAGAAAAATTAAAAATCAACACCTATAACTGCACCCAAGGGGGTGCTAGGATAGAAGGGACTATAGAAAAACCTTTTAAAGAAGTGTGCGAAACCTTACTTAAAGAAGATCTTGAAAAACCTTTTGACAAACCTAAAATTTTAGAAAACAATGAGACAAAAAATAAATTTTTACAAACTCAAAAACTGCTAATTAAAAATGTCGAACAAAGTGAAAAATTTATAAAAAAATGTCAAAATGAACTAAAAAAACTTGACTTTGAACTTAGTAAATCTCAACTTAATTTACAAGCTCTAATAAAAATTAAGCAAAACCTTTTAATTTTTTTTAAGGATCTTAAAAGATTAAAACTTTTCAATGAGCTCACTCAAGCTATATATTATCATAATGAATGCGAAATTGTTCATTACGAAGTTTTAAATGATCTAGAACAAAACGAAAAAATTAAAGACTTTTTAACCAGTCAAAAAACATGGTGGCTACAAAGCTTTGAGTATTTAAATACTCAAAACCAAATCATAAAAGAAGCTTTAAAAAAATACAAAAATGACGATATTTTAGCAAAATAAAAAAGGAGGCTTATGAAATTCAATACAAATCAAACTATACTTTTTAATAAAAATCTAGATTCACTAAATAATCCTACCTTAAAAGAAAAATTAAAAGAATTATCAATCACTCATTATGAGCTTATTTTAGGTAATGATAACTTAGATATCAACCTAAAAGATATCCAAAATCATACTTTTCTTTATCAAGATGCGATAAAAGAACTTGATGTTATCTTAAAAACTTATAATGAAAAATATCTTTTATATCCTGTGCTTTATTTTTATGGTTTTGGAAATGGAATTTTATTAAAAACCTTACTTCAAAATAAAAACCGTCAACATATAGTTGTTTTTGAAAAAGAATTAGAAATTATTAAGATTATGCTTCATCTTATAGATTTTTCACAAGAATTAAAAGAAAATAGGCTTTTAATTCTTGATATTAATTCTTTAGAATTTCAAGATTATTATGATTTGTGTTCTTCTAATCCTTTTTTTCAATTTTCAAGAACTTATTTTTTAGAGCTTAGTAGCAATTATTATGAAAAAGATCAAGAAGAAATATTAAATTTAAATAACAATCTTATGAAAAATTTCAAAAATGTTATATTAACACACGGTAATCTTCCAAAAGATGCTATGCAAGGGATTGAACAATGTATTAACAATCTTCCCATCATGCTAACCCGCATACCTTATCAAGATTTGCTCAAAAAAAGAGCAAATCTTAGTGATACTGCTATCATTGTTTCAACAGGACCTTCTCTTGCTAAACAACTTCCTATTTTGAAAAAATACACAAATAAAGCAACCATCATAGCAGCTGACGCCTCATATCCTATTTTAGCAAAACATGGCATAAAGCCTGATTATGTTTTATCTTTAGAAAGAATTTTATCAACCTCTAAATTTTTTGATAATGATTTTGGTGATTTTGATAAAGATATTTTATTTATCACAACTCATTTAACTCATCCTCAAACCATAAAAAATTTGAAAAGCAATAATAGAAATTTTTTATTATCTTACAGAGGATCTAAATTTGTATATTATTTAAAACTTAAACAATTTGGAGAATTAGTAGAAGGACATAGCGTAGCTAATATAGCTTATGGACTAGCTATGCTTTTAAAACATAAAAATATTATCTTCATAGGACAAGATCTTGCTTATGCAGAAGATGGAAGCTCTCATCCAAGTGAACATATTTATGGAAATTATGATGCTGTAGATAAAAATAAAATCACCTACCATTTAAAAACTCTAGCTTATGGTGGCAAAAAGATGGTTTATACTAAAGAAATGTGGAATGTATTTCGTCATACCTTAGAAAAACACATCTTTCAAACAAAAAAACTAAAGCTTTGTACTACTTACAACTGTACTGAAGGTGGAGCTAGGATAGAAGGGACTATAGAAAAACCTTTTAAAGAAATTTGTGAAACTTTACTTAAAGAAGATCTTAAAAAACCTTTTCCTAAAGTAGAAGCTTTAAGCAAAGATAAACAAGATGAATTATTATTAAAAAGTTATTATAAAATTTATAAAAGTATAAAACATTGCAAAGATTTTTCAGATGAACTTTTAAAATCTTATAACCACATCTTAGAAAGTTTTTCAAATCTTAGTTTAATCTCAAATTTAAATGAAGGTAAAAAAATACTTGATTATCTCATACAAGAAATCGATAAAATCAAAACTAAACTTGAAGATGGAAAAAATATGCTAGATTTTTATGAAATTTTAGGTCCTCTTTTAACTCAATTTGAACTTAATTTGGCAAGGATTTATGTTTTAAATCCAAAAACTTTAGAAGATTCTTATAACAAATCTTTACTATGGGTAAAAGAACATATAGAATTTTTTGATATGGTTTATGAACATATCAAAGCTCAAGAAAAAGCTTTGATAGAAAATATCACTCCTTTAGAAAATGAATTAGCTCAAAGAAATTTAGAAAAATACAAAAGGAAAATAAAAAATGCAAAATGAAATTTTTGATAAAAACATAAAAGCTATGGACGGTAAAGAATATGATAAACTTAAAGAAAAATTAGTTCAAATAAAAGAACTCAGAGAATTTTCTTATACTTTTGGTAAAGATAATTTAGATATCAATATCATTCAAAAAAGAAATCTAAAAACCATTTATAAAAATCCTTTAAAAGAGCTAGAGGAAAACATTGAATTTTTCAAAGATTATAAAAGATATCCAGCTTTATTTTTTTACGGTCTTGGAAATGGAATTTTATACAAAGCCTTACTTCGAAATGAAAATCACAAAAGAATAGTTATTTTTGAAAAAGAAATTGAAATTATTTTTATAGTTTTAAATTTACTAGACTTTAGTGAAGATTTAAGAAAAGGAAGGTTGATCTTAATCTACACATCTTATATGAGCTATACTAAAGCAGATAGTATATTTTCTTTAAAGGAAATTAATCGTTTTTTTAAAACTTACAATTTGCATTTACATTCTAATTTTTATAAAAAAAACTACAAAGAAGATATATTAAAGGTCAATACTTTAAATTTAAAAGCTATTAAAAACATAAGCTTAAGACATGGAACTGACCCAAAAGATGCTATGCAAGGTATAGAACAGTTTGTAAGAAATATCCCAAAAATGATCTCTCATCCAAGCTATCAAACCTTACTTCAAAAAAGAAAAAATACTAAAAATGAAAATGTAGCCATCATAGTTTCTACAGGACCTAGTCTTGAAAAACAGCTTCCTTTACTTAAACAGTATGCAAACAAAGCAACTATTTTTTGTGCTGATAGTGCTTATGCTATACTAGCAAAACATGATATAAAACCTGATTATGTTTGCATGATGGAACGTGATGAAATAGTAGCTGAATGTTTTAATAATGATTTTGGTAATTTTGATAAAGATATTATTTTTATAGTAGCTTCTTTAGTGCATAAAAAAACCCTTTCTTATCTTGAAAAAAACAAAAGATCCTATATCTTAGCAACAAGATTTTTACCTTTTGCTAGCTCAATAGACCTTAAAGAATTTGGATATATAGGTGGTGGATTAAGCGTAGCCCACATGAACTATGAACTAGCTATCAATTTAAACTATAAAAATATCATTTTAATAGGACAAGATCTAGCTTATGCAAAAGATGGGAGCTCTCATTCAAAAGGCTTTGTCCATGAAGAACTCCACGATGGACATCATCAAAGGGATTTTGATAAATACACAACTATAGCTTATGGAGGAGAAGGAATAGTTCAAAGCTCTGAAATTTGGACTATATTTAGAGAAATTTTTGAAAATAGTATAAAGAAAAATAAAGAAACAATAAAAACTTATAATTGCACTGAAGGAGGAGCTAGGATAGAAGGAGCTATAGAAAAATCGTTTGAAGAAATATGCAAAACTCTACCTAAAAAAGATCTAAAAAAGCCTTTTGCTAAAATTCCTAAACTTTCAAAAAATCAAAGAGATAAATTAATGCTAAAAGCCTATAAAAATATCAAAAAACAAATGAGCTTAACTCAAACTTTTTTAAAAGAATGCAAAAAAGTTAAAAATCAATTAGCTTCATTAAAAAAAGGGGGATCTAAACTCACCCTAGATCAAATCAATAAAAATTTAGATAAATTTAAAACTCGTTTAGATTTAAAACACTATAATTTTTTACATGAAATTTTAGGACCTACTTTATATCACGAAGAAAGTTTACTAACTCCTCTATACACTCAAAATTTTACAAATGAAAGCGAAAAACAAAACAAACTTTTTGCTTGGCTTTATGCTCACGAATCTTTGATAGAAAATATCTATGATCTTGTAAATACTCAAAATATTATCTTAAAAAAAGCTATCATTCCTTTACAAGACGAACTTGAAAAAAGAAATCTAATCTAAAGAGCAAAATTTTGCTCTTTAGAAAGATTATTGTAAAAGTTTTAAAACATTTTGTTGTACAGCATTAGCTTGACTCATAGCGTATGAGCCTGATTGTGCAAGGATGTTATACTTAGAAAAATTTGCACTCTCACTTGCAAAGTCTACATCTCTTATAGTTGATTCAGCTGCTTTAACGTTAACCTGAGTTACGGTAATGTTGTTTATAGTAACTTGGAGTTGATTTTGCACTGAACCTATGTCAGCTCTGATTTGATCAAGATTAGTGATAGCAGTTTCAGCGATATCCATAACAGCCATAGCACCTTTAAGAGTAGTTACACCTGCAGTTTCATCAGTAGCACCTACAGTTGATGTTCTTAAGGCAGCAAATTGAGAATTTCCTGAACCTGAAGAAAAACCTGAACCCGCTGAAACTACATAAGTACTGCTTATAGAAGCTGCACCTGAAACAATTTGAACCGCTGCGCTTAAAACAGTAGAATAATTTTTTCCACTACCTACTGAAAAACCTGAACCTGCTGAAAAACCTGAACCTGCTTGAGACATAAATGCTGAAATACTAGAAGCTTGGATAATTTGCTTATCTCCGCCACCATTGTAAGAATTAAATCCCATAGCATCAGCATTAGCTGCTGAAATTTGACCTTTTGATTCTCTTAAAGATACTGAAGCTTGAGAAATCATATCTGCAGCTCCCATACCTATAGCACTAAGTCCAGTTCCACTTATGTTGATATCTCTACCATCATTTTTAACTAAAGATAATCTTCCATAATTTTCAGTTTTTAAAACACCAGCACCAGCACCTATACTACCTGTGATTTTAATGCCTCTACCATCAGCTGAAGTAAGAACAAGCTTACCATTTTCATCTTTAGAAGCTTGAACTCCGGTTGTGTCTTTAACAGAATTTATAGCTGAGATTAATTGGCCATTATTATCTCCGTCTTTATAATTAATCTGACCAATTACAACCCCATTGATAGCAAAGTCTTGAGAAGTAGTTCCTTCTTTTATAGCATAAGCTCCTACAGTTTTTACATCATAAGTTGCTCTAACTCCTGTTTTATCAGAGCTTTTATTAATCTCCTCAGCCAAAGCTCCAAGACCTGTTCCAACAGAAGTTGAAATCACAACATTATCAAATTTAAAATCTTCCAAACCATTATAGTTTTTGATAGTAAGTCCTACTATACCTGAAGTAAAACTTTGTGAACCTGTTTCAAATCTTGTAACACCGATTTTTGAAGACTGGGTTGGTCCAATGCTTGCTTTTATAGTTTGATTTGAACTTGAACCGATTTGAAATTCTTGATTAGTAAAATTTCCACTTAAAAGTTGTTTACCATTAAAAGCTGTAGTATTAGCGATATTATCAAGCTCTTCCATTAAGCGGTTGATATCTGCTTGCAGCATGGTTCTTGTTTTTAAACTTTGACCATCTTGAGCCGCTTGAGTAGCCTTAGTCTTGATAGTATCTAAGATCTTAAGTTGCTCATCCATAGCCTTATCAGCAGTTTGTAAGATACCTATAGCATCATTACCATTGTTTATAGCTTGACCTAAAGTAGCTGCTTGAGAACGCAAAGAATCTGCTATCGCCATCCCTGAAGCATCATCCGCTGCGGAGTTAATCCTAAGACCGGAACTAAGTCTACTTAAAGACTTATCAAGCTCGTTAGCATTAACAACTGAATTTGCGTGTGCATTTAACGCACCGATGTTGGTGTTTATCCTAAAACCCATTTTAAATCCTTTCAAAATATTGCATCGAAAAGATTAAAGCAAGAAGTGTTCCAAGTTTTAGTTTAATTAAAAATCTTGAGAGTTTAAAATAAAAAGCCTAGTATTTAAACTAGGCTTGGATTTGTATATATCGCAGTATTTTAAAAATATTTAGACTATTGAAGCAATCTTAAAACATTTTGCTGACTAGAATTTGCCTGAGCCATAGCATAAGATCCACTTTGAGCTAAGATATTTGCTTTAGAGTAGTTTGCACTCTCACTTGCAAAGTCTACATCTCTGATTTGAGATTCAGCTGATTTGACATTCACTTGAGTTACGGTAATGTTGTTTATGGTTGATGTAACTTGATTTTGTATAGAACCTATGTCAGCTCTGATTTGATCAAGATTAGTGATAGCAGTTTCAGCGATATCCATAACAGCCATAGCACCTTTAAGAGTAGTTACACCTGCAGTTTCATCAGTAGCACCTACAGTTGATGTTCTTAAGGCAGCAAATTGAGAATTTCCTGAACCTGAAGAAAAACCTGAACCCGCTGAAACTACATAAGTACTGCTTATAGAAGCTGCACCTGAAACAATTTGAACCGCTGCGCTTAAAACAGTAGAATAATTTTTTCCACTACCTACTGAAAAACCTGAACCTGCTGAAAAACCTGAACCTGCTTGAGACATAAATGCTGAAATACTAGAAGCTTGGATAATTTGCTTATCTCCGCCACCATTGTAAGAATTAAATCCCATAGCATCAGCATTAGCTGCTGAAATTTGACCTTTTGATTCTCTTAAAGATACTGAAGCTTGAGAAATCATATCTGCAGCTCCCATACCTATAGCACTAAGTCCAGTTCCACTTATGTTGATATCTCTACCATCATTTTTAACTAAAGATAATCTTCCATAATTTTCAGTTTTTAAAACACCAGCACCAGCACCTATACTACCTGTGATTTTAATGCCTCTACCATCAGCTGAAGTAAGAACAAGCTTACCATTTTCATCTTTAGAAGCTTGAACTCCGGTTGTGTCTTTAACCGCATTGATAGCTGAAATTAAAGAACCATTACCGTCGCCATCTTTATAGTCAACCTTGCCAATTACAACCCCATTGATAGCAAAGTCTTGAGAAGTAGTTCCTTCTTTTATAGCATAAGCTCCTACAGTTTTTACATCATAAGTTGCTCTAACTCCTGTTTTATCGGCATTTCTATTAATCTCCTCAGCCAAAGCTCCAAGACCTGTTCCAACAGAAGTTGAAATCACAACATTATCAAATTTAAAATCTTCTATACCATTATAGTTTTTGATAGTAAGTCCTACTACACCTGAAGTAAAACTTTGTGAACCTGTTTCAAATCTTGTAACACCGATTTTTGAAGACTGGGTTGCACCTATGGTTGCCTTAACGGTTTGATTTGAACTTGCACCGATTTGAAATTCTTGATTAGTAAAACCACCACTTAAAAGTTGTTTACCATTAAATGAAGTGGTATTTGCGATATTATCAAGTTCTTCCATGAGCTTGTTGATATCTGCTTGCAGCATGGTTCTTGTTTTTAGACTTTGACCATCTTGAGCCGCTTGAGTAGCCTTAGTCTTGATAGTATCTAAGATCTTAAGTTGCTCATCCATAGCCTTATCAGCAGTTTGTAAGATACCTAAAGCATCATTACCATTTGAGATAGCTTGACCTAAAGTATTGGCTTGAGATCTTAAACTATCTGCTATCGCCATCCCTGAAGCATCATCCGCTGCAGAGTTAATCCTAAGACCGGAACTAAGTCTTGCTAATGAACTATCTAAACTTTTAGCATTTAGATCTGAGTTTGCCTTTGCATTTAATGCTGCGACATTTGTGTTAATACGAAATCCCATTTTAAATCCTTTTAAATAATTTCAAGTTCATCCATGAACTTGTTATACCCTATATCGTTACTTTTTTTAAAAAATTTATACTTTAAACTAAAAATTATAAATATCACATTTTAATTGTAATCTAAAAATAAAAATTTCAAGCCATTGCTTATAAGATTTTAAATACATTAATAAATATTCTTTTTCATCTTCAATTTTACTAATAATAACTTCACTTAATAATTTACCTTTATAAAAAATCACCCCTTTTAAAACTCCATCGTTTAATAAAGAATTTACTTCCAAAAAAGATTCAAATTTGCTAATACTTTCATATGTATTTTTAAAAAAATCTAAAGGTAATTTTCTATCACTAGCTAAAATCATTTTCAATGCATCATTTAATCTCATAGCATGTTCTAAACAAAATAAGGCATTTTGTTTTTCTTCTTTGAAAGTTTCTAAAATTTTATTAAAAATTTTAATACTACGATTAGCTGTTAAAGTTTTTGGAAGAGACTTATTTAATTTACTATTTAAATTCTTAAATTTCTTACAACATAACTCAAAATTAATTTCTTTCGAAAATTCTATCCTAGCACCACCTTCTGTAGCATTTAAAAAATTCACTTGGGAATTTCTTGCAAACAAATCCTCTAATTTTTTTCTATAATCATCCCAAGTTAAATGCGTTAAAACTTCTCCTAAGCCTTCATAGGCAATTGTTTTTAATGTAGGAATATCTAAGGTTGTATCTATATCACTCCCCAAATCAAAACTATCAAAATGAGAATTTCCTTGTTTATCAAAAGATAAATCTTGCCCAATAATAATTATATTTTTAAATTTTAAAGCAATCGCCAAAGTATAACAAGCATGCCCAACATGGGTTCCAAATTCAAGATAACCAAAATCATTAATATGAAGATTTTGATAAGGAAGATTATCACTTAATGCTATAGATAAAGGAATTTGTTTTTTATAAAGATAATCAATCACGCTAGGGTGAGTACTTGCCGCTAATATAAATAAGGTTTTATTTTCTGGATTAACTTCTTTGAAAAATTCAAGTGGATATTCTTCAAAATCAAGATTTAACACATAATCAGGAGTTATATTGTGTTTTACAAGTAAAGGATAAGCTCCATCAACACAAAAAATCACAAAATTTTCTTGATATTTTTTTAACAATGGAATTTGCTTTTGAAGGCTAGGACCGGCACATACAACTATACAGCTTTCAAAAAGCCCTTTTCTTTCATCAATAATTCTTTTAAAAGGTATATTTTTCAACATTAAAGGTATATTTTTGTAAAAATTTTCATAACAAGACAAAGAAATTTTGGAGTCAGGATCTAAATTTCTTATAACAAGATTAATATTTTCATGTATAATTTTATCTGCATTCAAAATTTCCTCATAATAACATTTTTTATAAAAATTATTATTAATAAACATCTCATAAAGATTTAACCATAAAAATACATCATTTTGGTCAAAAAGTATTCTAAGTTGTAAATTTATTTTTTTCTCTTGAATATCCACCAGATAAATTTTTCCACTACAAAGCTCTTCACTCAAATCTATTGTGCTTAAAGCCAAGATAAAAAGTTCTATCTCACTTTCAAATACAAAAAGATGTTTATAGTGTTTAGCTAAGTTTTTAATAAGCAAAGCATTGCCTGTGCCATAAATACATATAAAAGGATATCTAGGAGTTTTTTCTAAAATACTTTGATAGAAAAAATTTAATTCTTCTTCTAAATTTTCATACATAAAAACATTATGAGTTTTATCAAAGATATTTAAATTTTCATCTATATTAAATCGAGAACAAGTTTTATTTTGTATGAAATTTAAAAGTTTATTTCCTAAAGGTTCATTTACCCCGCTTAATAAAGCTTGTATGTTTTTTTCTAGTATGGTCATTAGCCTTCCTTAAATTTTATCTATTTTTAGTGATATTTTGTCATCTTTTTCGCTAAATTGATACAACAAATCCTCACAAGGATAAGAGATACATTTTTCTTTACAATCTTTTTTTGGATTTTGTTTTATTTTTTCTAGCATTAAAGGAAGTTCTTTCTTAATCAAAAGTTTTACCGGAATTCCCATACCATGATTTAAATTTTTAATAAATTTTCCATCAACTTGAGATTCTTTAGTAATAGAATGCAAAGTTGCATCAAAGCCAAGTTTTTCAAGCTCTTCATAAAGCATAGTTTTTTCTTTTAAAGAAACATACTCATCATATAATGAATGATAACTTATAAAGCAAGTTTTTAAACATTTTGATTGCTCTAAAAGATGATCTTCCTCTAAAAGATTTCGAATTTTTCTTCTTGCGGGAGAAAAAAAACGAGGCGATGAAGAATTACTTGTCCAAAAAGTTTTTGTCGAACAATGTGTTTTAATATGATGAAAAAAATCAAAAGTAGCAAATTCGCTATACTGCATAAAATCTATTTCCTTTCCAAAACCTACAACTCTCCATAAAAACTTAGCATATGCAGAATTATCCAACACTCCATCTATTAGCCAAGGAGCAATTTTAGTGGCTAAGTGTGCTAAATACCCTCCATGAGAACTACCTATCATGATAACTGGAATACCCCCCCCCCATAGTATCAAAAGGAGCATGTTTTTTAAGATAAAGTGCGACATTTAAAAGATCTTGAGCCTGCATAACGCCAAAATTTTGATACTCATTTTTTGCAGGTTGCAAACTCACATGCAAATTTAAAAAATAATTTGGTGCAAAATCACCTTTTTGCTTACCTTCTATTATTTTATTATTTATAAAATGAAAAATCTCACTCATTTGTTTATAGTCTTGAATTTTATCAACACTATAAGGAAGCTTTATGTCTATAGCTTCACAACTTGCTTTTAAAATAAGCTTGTCTATATCATCTAAATTAAAAGTTGATCCAGTTTGAGGACGATTACCAATACAATGATAATTTACTCCAACTACAGCAGTATTAAATTGCCTTACCATATAATCACCAACATATTGGATCGATGATATATCATCGCCCATACCTTGCACCACAAACACCAAAGCTTTAGGTGTTTTTTCATCATCATACCAAAGCTTAAATTCAAGCTTTGATTTTCTTTTTATACCAAGTTCTACATCATCGCAAGAGTCAATCTCATAAGTTTTACTCACTATCATTACATTCCTCCTATTAAAAGATAAGTTTTGCTCGCTAGATTTTTAAAATTTTCATTCTTACTTAAGATCACGCAAGCTTTATTACTAGAAGAGCTTGTAAAGTCTATATTTTCTAAATCTTCATGAGTCTGATTGGCTGCGTTGATGATAGCATTTTTGCTTGCTTCATTGCTTGAAATTCCCATGAGTATAAAATCAGCTTTATTTATAAAAACAAGTTTTAAGCATTCTTTATCATCGCCTACACGAAAATTTACTTCTTTTACGCCGTTAAAATTACTAAGATCAACATTTTCAACCCCGCTTACATTACTCATCGTTTTTATAGAGCTTAAATGGTCATTTTTTAAAGTATAAATGCTTATATCATTGATCAAATTTTTAAGGTTATTTAAAGACTTGCTAACTTCAGCTTCATCCTTACTTGAACTCATTTTTGGCAAAGCAATAGCGGCTAAAATTCCCAAAATAACGATCACAAAAACAAGTTCTAATATAGTAAAAGCTTTTCTCATCTATATCCTTGAAAAATTTTTATTTTTAGGGCTTAAAATATCTTCTTCTATGCTTGCAAATTTCCTTTTTTCATAAGCATCAACTGCGGCCCTTGCTATCATCAAAGCATTATCAGAGCAGAATTTTAAAGGAGCTAGTTTTAAATTTGCATTATATTTTTGACATAAATTTTGCAAACGCGAACGCAAATTAAGATTTGCACTAGCTCCGCCTACAACGCCAAAATTTTTAAATTTATAAAGATTAAAAATTTTTTCTAATTTATCCATGATATGATCACAAGCTGTATTTTCAAAGGCATAAGCTATTTCTGCTTTTATATCATCACTTAAATTTTCATGTTTTAAAATTTCTAAACGCACTGCATTTTTAAGCCCTGAAAAACTATAAGCGAGTTCTTTAGAATGTTTTAAAGGTGTGTTAAAAGAGATATTTTTAAGTTTGGCGTTTTTTGCTAAATTTTCTATGATAACCCCACCAGGGTAACCTAAATTCATCATTTTAGCCACTTTATCAAAACTTTCTCCAAAACTATCATCATTTGTACTTGCTAAAAGCTCTAAATTTCCATCATCTTTAAGATAAAGCACCATAGTGTGCCCACCACTAACAAGCAAAATTCCCATATCTAAAGAAATTTTTTCTTCCAAAAAAAGACTATAAATATGACCTTTAAGATGATTTATAGGGATTAAGGGTAAATTTAGAGCACTTGCTAAGGTTTTTGCCATAGAAATTCCACTGAGCAAAGAAACGCTAAGCCCAGGTTCATTTGTCACAGCTATGGCACAAAGATTTTTAAAATGCTCTTTGCATTGCTTAAGTATCTTTGGCAAAGCCTCGCTATGAAGTCTTGCAGCAAGTTCAGGTACCACTCCCCCATAGATACTATGATCTAATTCTTGGGAAATTTTTTTATGAAATTTACATTCTAAGGTATTTTTGTCAATGATAGCTATAGAACTATCATCACAAGAACTTTCTATAGCTAGGATAAGATTTTTCATTCAAATTCCACTAAAATAGAACCTAAGAATTTATCTTTTAATCTTGCCATTTTAAGAGTGTTTAAATCCAAATTTTTAGCATTTTTGATCAACTTGCTATTGGTATTTGCCTCTAAAAGTTGTTGCAAATTTGCTCCTCTTAGCTCATAAAATTCCACTCTATAAATTTTACCTGCCATGTCTAAAGAGTATTGTGTTTGCATATTTTTTTTATGAACTAAAATACCGCTTTCATCTTTTCCATGATCAAAGCCTATGATATTTACGCGCACATTAGCTATCTTTGGGATAAGAAAATTCTCTTTTACTTTTACCTTGGTTCCAAAAGGAACTGAGGTTTCATTACCATCAACTTGAAAAGTTACTTCATTAAAAGCATCACTAAATTCTAAATATTCAGGATATAATCTTGTTTGAAAACGATTGCCATACTGGATATAAAAAGAATTTCCTTCTGCGATAACAGCGGTAAGTTCATTGCTTGTGTTATAATTTAACTCTTTATTTACTGGAAAAGGCACATAGTTAATAACCTTTCTTGGATTTTTCAAAGAAAGTAAAATTCTATCATCAAAAAGTTTTACTTCAAGCTCTTTATTTATGGCTTTATCAACCCCTTGTGGAGTGAGTTCAAAATCTCTACTAAATTCAATTCCTGCAGTTTTTAAATAATTTTCAATTGCCAAAAGATGATAATAAGCTCTTAAATTTACAGGTAGATTTTTACTCGCTTCATTTGCAAAAGCAGCTTTGTGATTTGAAATCACAAAATAAGTTAAAGCTTTAAGCATTTCCGTATCACCAAGCTCTTGAGTTTTGGTGTTTTTAAGATAATAAGCATGCTTTGGATCAGCAAGTGAAGAATTGACACTATTTACAGTTTGAGTGGCGATATTTTCAAGATCAGAATATTTGCTTGCATTGATTTCGCTTGTGTCAATCACGCTTGAATTTCCCCAACGCTTAGGATTTCGCATCGCATCGATATAGATTGGTTTATAAAAACCCCAACCATCATGAAGATTGATCACCATACTAACTTCAGGAAGTAAAATAAGCTCTTTAATGCGTTGAACTCTTTTATAATCAGGATCTTTTGGGCTAATACTTGCAAATTTACGGTTTAAATCCCCATTATTCCCACGCGAACGCTTGATAATACTATCAAAAGCTAAATTTGGAGCCACTATAATCTTACCCTTAGTGATATTATAATCACTCAAAAGCAAACTTGCCGCATGAAATCCACCAGGCTCATCGCCTTGAATTCCACCAAAAATTAAAACCGTATTATTATCATCTAGACTTTTCCCATTTTCTCCTACACTAAAGTCTAGTTCTAAAGCAAAAATACTTGTTATAAAAAATAAAATTGTTAAAAAAAATTTCATTTTAACTCCTTAAATACTCTCTTGTTTTAAAATCATACTCAAAAACCTCTTCTATACTTGAAATTTTAGGCACTCCAAAATGATCAAGGGCTTTAAAAATACATTTAGCAATATCTAAAAATCTACTTTTATTTTCTAAGAAATTTTGTACACCTATTTCATTAGCTGCATTGATGATAACACCTAAATTTGGCTCTTTTAAAAATGCATTTTTAAGCTTAAAAATAGGATATTTTTTTGTGCTGATTGGATAAAATTTTAAAGCAGGCATTTTGCTAAAATCAACAGCCTCTAAAATAGGCGTATCTTGTTTTTCAAATATAGCATCTGAAATAGCTAGTTTCATATCTGCTTTTGAAAAATATGCTGTGCTAGATCCATTTTTAAACTCACATATTGCATGTACTAAAGATCTTGGTTCTATTAAAGCATCAATTTCTTTAAAATCATATAAATGATAAGCCTCTATAATCTCAAAAAGCTTATTTGCCATAGTCGCACTATCTATAGTGATCTTTGCCCCCATGTTCCAATTAGGATGTTTTAAAGCATCTTTGACACTGACTTGATTTAAATCTTTGATTTTATACCTATAAAAAGCTCCGCCACTTGCTGTAATATAAAGTTTTGCTATATTTTTTTTACCTTCGAGTAAAAATTTTAAAGCCGCATGCTCACTATCAACGGGTAAAAATTTAGCTCCTTTTAAAAAACTCCCCGCCACTACAAGGCTTTCCTTGTTAGCTAAGGCTATGTTTTTGCCAAGTTCTTTAGCCTTTAAAGTGCTTTTAAGTCCTGCAAAACCTACAATGGCATTGAGCAAAAGTTTGTCTTGACATTCTGTTAAAATTTGCTCTAAACCTTCTTGCCCTATAAAAACTCTATCATGTTTAACTAAATGCTTGTTTTTTGGATCTTTTATGGCAACAAATTTGGGTTTAAACCTTGCGATTTGTTCATTTAAAAGCTTTATATTATCCCCACAAGCTAAAGCAGAAATAGGAATGTTTTTTAAAGCAGCAAGTTTAAGAGCATTTACTCCTATGCTGCCCGTACTTCCAAAAAGTATCATAAAAGAGCAACCATCACAAAAGTAGCGATAATCACCGCATCGATTCTATCAAGCACACCCCCATGACCAGGGATAAGATCTCCACTATCTTTTACGCCTGCTTCTCTTTTAAAATAACTCTCAAGTAAATCTCCAATCGCTGCAAAAATCGCTACAAAAAACGAACAAAGCAAAGAAAGCCAAAAGCTATAAACAAAAACTCCCAAAATAGTTCCAATAACACTCGCACAAATCAAGCCACCTATAACGCCTTCTAAGGTTTTGTTTGGACTTGTTGGAGAAAAAGGAGTTTTTCCTATAAGTTTTCCGATAAAATACGCTCCACTATCACAAGCTGCAACGATAATGATAAGCCAAAAAAGCGCGAACATACCCTGATCTAAATACACTTGCCAAAGTGCTAAAATAGGCAAACTAGGATAAATATAAATAAGAGCTGGTTTTAAGGAAGCCTTTTTATAAACCAAATATCCAACGACTAATAACAAAGCTAAAATCCCAAAAAGCAAAGCTTTATACGATAAACTTCCCAAAATAAAAGCTACAGCCAAAGGGATAATAGAAATATTTTCTAAAGCAAAAAGTTTTTTTGCTTCGCTAAAAGATAAATACAATAAAACCGCAAAAACGATAAAATTGATAAAAAATTGATCAATCAACGCGATAATAATAATAGCCCCTATCATCACAAGAGCTGAAATAATTCTAGTTGTATTAAACATATTTTTCCTTATATACTAATATCTAAGCGATGAATGCTTTGTGCGTCTTTAAAATTTGGATCTTTAGACTCATCTTCTTCATTTTTCTCATCATTGCTAGTTTTAGCTTCTTGATTGTGTTTTTTCTTTTTTTCTTCTTGTTCGGCTTTTTCTTTGATCTCTTCTTTGATTTCATGAGTCTCATTGACTTTTTCAAGCTTGTTCAAAGTTTTTTCTTTTTCACTAAATTCAGCCATATTTAGCGTAGCTGCAAAACCTTCTTTTGCAAGCTCATTGCTTGCTTGTGTAGCTGGATAAGCCATATTTTGATTTATATAATTGACATTTCCTAATGGGCTAACTGGCATTTTAATCCTTTGTGATATTAATACTTTTAAAATTTGTATAATTTACAAACGCCTTTTGCTGAACCTTAACAAAATTTTTTAAGGTATAATCGACCCAATACGAACCTTTCTTTAACTTAGAAAAGCTTACACAAAGCCTTGCAGCAAATTCTATCACATCAAGGCTGATTTTTTGCTTGTTTGATATAATTAAAGTATGAGCACTAGGAATATCCCTTACATGAAGCCACAAATCATCTTTTTTAGCATTTTTAAGTAAAAATTCATTGCCTTTTTCATTTTTGCCCACGCAAATTTTAAACTCGTTAAAATAAAAATTTGCCACAAGATCTTCTTGTTTGTGATCTTGATTTTTTTTGCTATTTTTTTTAGGCAGTAAAATTTCAAGCTCTATCTCACTCTTAGCTTGAAACAATAATTCTTTCAAACTCAAGGTAAAATCTAACTTTTCTTTTAAATTTTGTCTTTGTATGTTTAAATTTTTAGCTTTTTGTTCTAATTTTTTAGCATTTTTATAATATAAATTAGCACTTTGTTTAGGACTAAATTCGAGTTTAAACTCAAGCTCTTTGCCTTCAAAATCATCAAGCTTAAATTCCCTTTCATAATCTTTTAAAACACTCAAATTTGCAAACAATACATCAGCCCTTTTTCTGTATTCTAAAGCTTTTAAGAGCAAAGAATTTTCTTCATCTAAGCTAGAAAAAAGTTCTTGTAAATTTTGTATTTTTTTATCCACTTGTGCAAGTTTTAAATTTTTTATTTGTTTGATTTTACTCTCATAAATGCTTGTAAATTTGCGAGAAAAATAAGCTTTAAAATCTTTAATTTCCTCAAAATTTTCATCCATTTTATAAGGTTTTAAAGGCTCTAAAATTACATTAGGTTTTACAATGCGATAACTTTTATCAATGTGTCTTAAAGCCTCTATAATCAAATCTTTTTCATCGGTAATAATAACGTTAGTATTTTTACCCGTAAATTCAAAATAAATTTTGCTCTCATAGCTTTTATAAGCCTTATTAGCTTTTACACTAAAACATAAAATACGATTATCTTTAAGAACTTTAACTTCCTTTATAAAAGCATTGCTAAAATACTTTTTGAGCATAAAATCAAAAGGTGCATTATAATTTTTTGCATTAAATTTAGCTGTATAAATCGCACTCATTGCACGAGTGAGATCAAAAATAAATCTTTCTCTATCAAAGCTTAGTTCTAATATATTGTCATTGATACGCTTGATAAAATCGATTTTTTTAAACTGAGAAAAAAAAGTTTGTAATTGCAAAAGTTCTGTATATTTCATAAAAGAAATTATAAAATATTTTGGCGAATTTGTGGTAGAATTATAATTATATTAAAAAAGGAAATGTGTGCAACTTAATGAGCTAAATTGCGTGATTTTATGTGGTGGCAAATCTAGTCGTATGGGACAAGATAAAAGCAAATTGATTCTTAAAAATCAAAATTTAACTCAATTTCAAGTAGATAAATTTTCTAAAATTTTCAAAAATGTCTATGTGAGCGCAAAAGAAGACAAATTTGAAAACCACTTTAGCTTGATAAAAGATTCTTTAGAATTTAAAGTTTATTCTCCTATGCTTGCGCTTTACTCTATACTTTCAAATTTTAAAAATGAATTTGTTTTTGTTTTAAGTGTGGATAGTCCTAAAGTAGGTGAAAATGAACTTTTAAAAATGCTTCCTTTTTTAGAACAAAACTATAAAATAATCATAGCCAAAACCCCTTTACACAAACATCCCTTATGCGGCTTTTATCACAGCTCTTTAGCTCAAACTTGTAAAAATTTCTTAGAAAAAAATGAACAAAAAATAGGACTTTTATTTTCTGAGATTAAAACTAAATTTGTAGAATTTGAAGATGAAGATGCTTTTTTAAATCTTAATTTTTATGAAGAATATGAAAAATTTAAAAGCGAGTTAAAGTGAGAAAAATTGTTTTATTTTTAAGCTTATGCATTTTTATATGGGCTAGTGATTTACAACAAGCTTTAGAGTATGAAAAACGAGGCGATTATAAAAAAGCTATGGAAATTTACAAAAAACTCGCTTTAAAAAATTCACCTGTTTTAATTTCTCAAGAACAAAATAAAACCAATCAAGTTATACAAACAAAACAATCCATCATTGCAACCAAAGAAGAAAAACAAGATTTTGCTCGTTTAGCATTGGCTAATTATCTTGGCGAAGATGAGGGTTTTAATCCTCTTGGTATTAGTTCTTATAAGATGAATTATTTTTTACCCTTTGCTTATAGCTTTGGACCATTAAGAGAAGAAAATCGTAAAAGTGAGGCCAAATTTCAACTTAGTGTTAAAAAAAGACTTTTTGAAAATTTGTTAGGATTTGATGAGAAATATTATATAGGCTATACTCAAACTTCTTGGTGGCAAATTTATAAACATTCATCACCTTTTAGAGAGACAAACTATCAACCTGAATTTTTTGTAGATTTTCCCTTGTATTTTAAAGATTATGAATTTTTTAATAACTTACGCTTAGGTATACTACACGAAAGCAATGGCAAAGGAGATGAGAATTTACAATCGCGATCATGGAATAGAATTTATATATCCACAGCTATTTTGTATAACAAATTTTTATTTGTTCCACGTCTTTGGTATAGAATTCCTGAGAGCAAAAAAGATGATGATAATCCTGCCATATTGCACTATATGGGAAATTTTGATGTGAATTTAGCGTATTTAGGAGATGATTACTTTATCAATCTTATGCTAAGAAATAATCTTAAATTTAACAATAACAAAGGTGCTATTCAAGTTGATATAGGCTATGATATTTTTAATAACGGAATTTTTTGGTATTTACAATACTTTAATGGTTATGGAGAAAGCCTTATAGATTATAATCAACATTTACAAAGACTTTCAACTGGATTTTTAATTTCTTATTAAAAATATCCTTTATAGTTTTATTCGTTCTTAAAATAAATTTTATTACAATTTCATTTTTGATAATTATTATTACTATAAGGAAAAATTTGTTTTTTAAGTATATATTGAGTTTAAAAGTACTTATAACTTTACTTTTGTTCTTTGGAATGATAAGTTTGTTTATAGGAGTTATCAGTATCAATGTAAAAGATATTTTTAATCTCAGCCCTACTCAATTAGAGATCATAACCTTGACAAGAATTCCTAGACTTATAGCAATTTTACTCACAGGAATGAGCCTTAGTATATGTGGACTTATCATGCAACAACTCACACAAAATAAATTTGTTTCTCCGACAACAGCAGGAACTATGGATTGTGCTAGATTTGGCATACTTGTTTCTTTGATATTTTTTGCTGGAGTATCTTTTTTTACTCAAGCTATTATTGCTTCTGTATTTGCACTTTTAGGTTCTTTTGTTTTCATTCAAATTTTAAAGAAAATCAAACTCAAAGATGTGATTTTTGTACCTCTAATAGGCTTAATGTTTGGCGGAATTATTAGTGCTATAACCACTTTTTTTGCCTATGCTTTAAATTATATACAAAATATCCAAAGTTGGTTACAAGGAAGCATGGCAAATGTCATGCAAGGAAATTACGAATTACTTTACATTTCTTTACCGCTTTTTATACTTGCTTATTTCTTAGCACATAAAATTACTATAGTTGGAATGGGTGAAGATATAGCTTTAAATCTTGGAATTTCTTATAATGGGATATTGTTTCTGGGTTTGATGATTGTAAGCATTATCACTAGCATGGTAATTGTAAGTGTTGGGATTATACCTTTTTTAGGGCTGATTATTCCAAATTTAGTAGCACTTTATCTAGGCGATAATCTTAGAAAAAATCTTATCTATATAGCACTTTTTGGAGCTTTATTTTTACTTATTTGCGATATCATTTCAAGACTTATTATCTTTCCTTTTGAAATGCCTTTAAGTATCACTACAGGGATTTTAGGATCTTTAATCTTTATCTTTCTTTTGTTAAAAAGGAAAGCTTATGAGTAAAAAAATACTAATTTTAAGTTTTTTAACACTTATCATGATGGGTATCTTTATATTTGTAGGTTTAAATGGCTTTGATGAATATGCTTTAAAAAATCGTTTTTTACAAATTGCAGCTATTATCATAGTAGCAATTTGTATTGCTGTTTCAACTATAATCTTTCAAACTCTATGCAATAACAAAATTCTAACTCCTGCTATCATAGGGTTAGATTCTTTATATATGTTACTTCAAAGTGCTCTTATCTTTTCCTTTGGTGCAACCAATTTAAGTGTTTATAAAAATAATATAAATTTTTTAATTAGCCTAATTTGTATGGTAATTTTTTCATTAGGACTTTATAAAATTTTATTTAATAGCAATAGAAATATTTATCTTATCATGCTTTTAGGTTTAATTTTTGGAACACTTTTTGGCACTTTAAGCTCTTTTTTTGAGGTATTGATCGATCCTGATGAATTTATGGTAATACAAGGAAGAATGTTTGCTAGTTTTGATAATATTGCTTTTAACGTTCTAATCCTTGCTTATATTTTTACCTTTTTAAGTTTTATATGGATTTTTCGTTATATAAAATTTTTAGATCCTCTAAATTTGGGTAAAGATTTAGCAATAAATTTAGGTATAAATTATCAAAAAATAGCAAAACAATTAATGATTATTATTGCTGTTTTAACTTCTATAAGCACTGCACTTGTAGGTCCTATAACCTTTTTAGGACTTTTGGTAGTTAATATCACTTACGAGCTTTTTAAAACTACAAAACATAGTATTTTACTAAGTGCTTGCATACTTATTAATATTTTAGCTTTACTTAGTGGAGTATTTTTTGTCTCTAGAATTTTTGATTATAATACCACTATAAGTGTGATTATTAATTTCTTAGGTGGAATATATTTTATCTATCTTGTATTAAAGGGCAATAAATTATGATTACACTAAAAAATATTACCAAATTTTATGATAACAAAGCCATTATTTCAGATCTTAGCCTTGATTTTCATAAAGGCAAAATTACTTCTATAATAGGAGCCAACGGTGCAGGAAAATCCACTCTTTTAGCTCTTGCAAGTCGCTTGATAAAACCTAGCAGCGGAGAAATTTATATCAATGGAATTAATTTAAAAGATTACAAAGAACAAATTTTAGCACAAAAAATTTCTATTCTTAAGCAACAAAACAATATCAATTTAAGATTAAAAGTTGAAGAATTAGTTGCTTTTGGACGTTTTCCACATTCTCAAGGAAGGCTTGATTTAAATGATAAAATCAAAATCAATAAAGCCTTAGATTTTATGGGACTTAGTGACTTAAGAAATGAATTTTTAGATACACTAAGTGGCGGACAAAAACAAAGAGCTTTCATAGCAATGATTATTGCACAAGATACTGAATTTATAATGTTTGATGAGCCTTTAAATAATCTTGACATGAAGCATAGTGTACAAATCATGCAATTGATGAAAAATTTAGTCAAAGACTTTAACAAAAGCATAGCTGTTGTATTGCATGATATTAATTTTGCTTCTATTTATTCAGATGAAATCATAGCCTTAAAAGATGGAAAACTTTTAAAACAAGGTTCAAAAGATGAAATTATCAATCAAGAAATTTTAAAACAAATTTATGATATGGATATACCCATAAGTCAAATCGATGGCAAAAAAATTTGTATTTATTTTTAAAAAGGAGAAAATATGAAAAAATCTTTAATTTTTGCATTTTTTTTAAGCTTGATTTTAACAGCTTGTAATTCAAATTCAAATGAAAACAATATAAGCTCTACAACAAAAACTAACACTGCAGTAAAAGTCATACCTATTAGCATGAATGATGAAGGTGATAGCTTTTTAGTAAAAGATAGCTTAGGCGAAAAAAAAATCCCTAAAAATCCCTCCAAAGTAGTGATTTTAGATCTTGGAATTTTAGATACTTTTGATGCTTTAAAATTAAATGATAAAGTTGCAGGCGTTCCTGTTAAAAATTTGCCAAAATACCTACAACAATTTAAAAATAAACCTAATGTAGGTGGAGTACAACAAGTTGATTTTGAAGCCATTAATGCTTTAAAACCTGATCTAATCCTCATTTCTGGACGACAAAGTAAATTTTATGACAAATTAAAAGAAATTGCTCCAACTTTATTTGTAGGGCTTGATAATACAAATTTTTTAAATTCTTTTGAAAATAATACTTTAAGTGTTGCAAAGCTTTATGGTTTAGAAAAAGAAGCTTCAGCAAAAATCTCAGATATTAAAAATGAAATTGAAAAAACTAAAAATATAGTTGATGAAGATAAAAAAGCTCTTATCATTCTTACTAATTCTAATAAAATTTCTGCCTTTGGTCCTCAATCTCGCTTTGGAATTATTCACGATGTTTTAGGGATTAACGCGGTAGATGAGAATATAAAAGTAGGCACACATGGTAAAAGTATCAATTCTGAATTTATACTTGAAAAAAATCCTGATTATATTTTTATAATTGATAGAAATATTATAGTAGGCAATAAAGAACGTGCTCAAGGCATACTTGATAATCCAATTGTTGCCAAAACCAAAGCAGCACAAAATAAAAAAATTATATATCTTGATCCAGAATACTGGTATCTAGCAAGTGGCAATGGACTAGAATCATTAAAAACTATGATTTTAGAAATCAAAAACGCTGTAAAATAATACAACTTCGCAAGGGCTAGTCTCTTGCTTCGATACTTAATAAAATACTTGGAGTTTTCAAGAAAATTTTAGTGGCGGACAGAGAGGGATTTGAACCCTCGAGACCCGTTAAGATCTGCACCCTTAGCAGGGGTGTGGTTTCAGCCACTCACCCATCTGTCCAACAAAATGAAGTATAATTATACAAAAAAATAAATAATACCTAGCTTAAAAGCTGGATAAATCAAAGACTTAGATAAGCCAAAAGTAAAGTTACAATAATACCCATTCCAAAAACTGCAAACTGCTTGCTTCTATCTTTTTTATTTGCAAACAAAGTAATCATAAGTCCTGAAATATAAAGCATAAATAAAACCACACCAAACCCTACACTAAGCACAGAAAAATACCAAGTACCCTTGTTTTTGTGAAGCATAATCATATCTCCAAGCAAAGATCTTGTTTTTAAAGTAATATTATATTCACTGGTAGAATTTTGAACTATATTAGCACTATAGTGAGTTCCACCTATTGTTACGCCCTTATCTCTACTTTTAATTATATTTGTATTAGATGGCACTTTCAAACCATTTTCTTTTAAATATTCTATCAAAGCCTCTCTTTCCTTGCCGCTTTCTATAGTTTTTGACAATTGATAATGTTCAATCTTTAAACCTACATCTTGATTAATACCAAAAATATAAACTATACCCGTTAAAGCAAAAAGCAAAGCACAAGGTAAAAAGAATAAGCTAAGATAAATATGAATTTGTCTAAATAATTTATTTTTATTGATCATTTTAGTTCCTTTTTGATTATCAAAATTTATGATATTTTGACAAAATAAAGTGAAGTAAAAGTGAATTTTAAACAAAAAGTTTATACTTTTTAAAACAAAGAAGAAAAGCCCTATGATTATAGGGCTTAAGAATTATTTTTTATCAATTATTTGATAATTATAAGGAGCAAGCTCTTTATCATGCTCTAAAAGTTCTTTTGGAGGGTTACCATTAACATCTTTTTCATCTGCATAGTAACGCTCTCCTGCTTTATGATCATTAACATCAACTTTATAATAAAGCTCTCCTGGATTAAATTTTTGTATATCTTCAAAACCTAGATTTGAAGTTTTAAAATCTTTAATTCCATTTATTGCTGCAATTTCTACTAGTTTAGTTTGTCCCATTCTTGCCATATCAACAGCTTGTAATAGCATTCTTGTTGCCTCGCGAGGGTTATGAAAGCCTGTTGAGTTTTCAGCATTAACAAAATCTGCTCTCATTTGAGCTTTACGATGAAGTTCTAAAACTTCTTTTAATTCCTCGCTAATCTTTTTCGTATCAGCTTTTCCATCAGTTTGGAATTTTCCCATGCTACCTAGCTCATCACGTAATTTTTTAGTATCCATAATCAAACTAACTATAGCATATTCTGCTGTTCTTTGATCATGTGCAACACTATTTTGTATATCAAGCACTTGAGCTTTTAAATAATCTTCACTTTGTTTATGACAAGATTTACAAGCAGAATTAATATCCCTTAAAGGAGAAGTGATATTATGCTGAGTAACTTTTTTAGCTCCTTCTCTAACATAAGGCATATGACAATCCACGCAACTTACTCCATTTGCAGCATGCACACCGCCACTGTAAAGTTCGCTTTCTGGATGTTGAATTTTAATAATTTGTGCTCCTGTTAATTTATGAGTAAAATCAGCTCCAAATACTCCACGAATTTTATCATAATAATCATCTAGCATTTCAATTCTAAATGGTTGTCCTTTTTTCCACTCACTCCAAGGAAAAGTTAAAACTATACCATCGGTTTCAATCTCTTTAGCTTTATTACCATCTCTCCAAAACTCATATTCATCATAATTTTTCTGGGTTCCATTCCACCATTTTTTAGAACTATCATCAACAATAGTTTCGCCCATTACTTTTACCTTTTCCCCAGTTGGCTTAAAATAATACTCAACATGACATTGAGAGCAAACTAAAGTTCTCATTTCTTCTCTTGTGGCTTTTACGCCTTGCACTGGATCTTTTTCATATCCCCTAGAAACTAAAGCATTAATAGCTGCTGGACGAGTAAGTCTTAAACTCATATCGTTTGGATTGTGACAATCTGCGCAAGTTACACCCATTCTTTTACCACCATGTGGGCCTGCATGTTCAGGTGAATTTTCTACTATACCATCAACGGCTGGGATATTTTTAATCATAGTCCAGTAATTTGTTGAGTTAAAAGCAGTAAAATCCCCTTTAGCAACATTTTTTATAAGCCACGGAGTCCATCCACTATGACAATTCATACAAGCTGCTGGTTGTCCTTTAAAAGCAGCGAGTCCATGGGCATTAAGAAAATCTTTGTTGTTTCTTGCTGTTTTCATTTGATCTACTTGAACCCAAAAATGTCCTCTTTCTTCATTAAAATCAAGGCTAAAAGGATATCCTGCCCAAAGTATAGTTAATTGAGGAAAACGAATCAATTTTGAATAAGCTAAATTACCGCCAAATTCAGTAGTCTTAGGTTCTTCTTTTTCAACTGTTAAATACATTTTTAGCTGCTCTGGGAAAACCTTGCCCCATTTTTCAAAATTTGGATCATCATCACTGAGTAAAGAAAAATCAGCATTTGCTGCAATAGTGTTTTTATTTGCTTCATCTTCTTTTTTTTGATTTATATCATTATTTAACCATAAAACTCCTGCTATAAGTAAAATCAAAACAACAATACCTAAGCGTAAAATATTTTTTTTCATTCATCTTCTCCTTATTAAATTCCGTGTTTATGCCCAACATCTTTATGACAAGAAGCACAATTTAACGACTTATCTGCATGTGGATTTGTTGTAGCATTAATAGCTGTTTGAGCAAAATCTGCATGACAACGTATGCAATTTTCTTGCACCATTCTTCTGCTTTTTTCAGTTGCACTCAAATTTGTAGGCAATTCATCAAGTTTAAAAGTAAAAGCATAAGCATGTCCTAAACCACTTTGTGCTTTAGCTATCCATTTAGCTACAAAGCTATGTGGCAAATGGCAATCTACACAAGTTGCTCTAGGTTCTCCCTTGACTTTTTGAGAGTGTGGTCCTGCCATGTATTCGTTATAAACTTCATTCATAATATGGCAGTTATTACAAGACTCACTTGCATTGCTTAAATAAGATGTACCTTTAGCATTGTAAAAGGTATAAAATCCAACTGCAAAGAAAACAAAAAGCAAAACAAGAAAAATAGTAAAAAGATTCGAAGTTTTCTTCAAAATTTTCCTCCTTAAAATTATCATTTTCTCGAAATCTCTAACAAAAACAATAATGTCACAGAATTTCCCAAAAATAATTTTTATGATTGTATCATAGATGAATTTAATATAATTTTAAAGATATATTTACTCTTAATTAACTAAAAAAAATAAAACTTTTTTAATAAATTTAAAAATAAATGATAAAATAAAACAAAAAAGGAAAAATTAATGCAAACAAGTCCTGATATGTTTATCAATCGAGAACTTTCTTGGCTTTGCTTTAATTCTCGTGTATTAGATCAATGTTCTAAAAATTTACCTTTGCTAGAAAGATTAAAATTTATAGCTATATATTGCACCAATTTAGATGAATTTTATATGATACGTGTTGCAGGTTTAAAGCAGCTTTTTTCAGCTGGTGTTAATGCAAGCAGCAGTGATGAAATGTCACCTTTACAACAACTAAAAGCTATACGTAAATATTTACATCAAGAAAAAAAACTTTTAGAACATTATTTTAACGAAATTACAAACGAACTAGAAAAAGAAAATCTTTTTATAAAACATTATGAAAATTTAGACGAAAATTTAAAACAAAAATGTGATGAGTATTTTTTCTCTAATATTTTTCCTGTCATTGTTCCAATTGCTGTTGATGCTACTCATCCTTTTCCACATTTAAACAATCTCTCTTTTTCGCTAGCAGTTAAAATTTGCGATAAAGCACATCCTGAACTTATAAAATTTGGAATGATTAGAATTCCAAGGGTTTTACCTCGTTTTTATGAAGTAAGCACAAATATTTATGTTCCCATAGAAAGCATAGTTCATCAACACGCAGAAGAAATTTTTCCAGGCTATAAGCTTTTAGCCTCAGCAGCATTTAGAGTGACTAGAAATGCAGATATGGTGATAGAAGAGGAAGAAGCTGATGATTTTATGATGATTTTAGAGCAAGGTTTAAAACTTCGTAGAAAAGGAGCTTTTGTAAGATTACAAATACAAAAAAATGCAGATGAACAAATCGTAGAATTTCTTAACACTCACATGAAAATTTTCCATAAAGATGTCTATGAATATTCTATTTTATTAAATCTTCCTAGTCTTTGGCAAATCACTAAAAATAAAACTTTTACCCATCTTTTAAGTCCGCTTTATACACCTAAAACTTTGCCGCCTTTTGATGAAAATTTATCTATTTTTGATGCTGTAGAAAAAGAAGATATACTTATTATACAGCCTTTTGAAAGTTTTGATCCAGTTTATAAATTTATCAAAGAAGCAAGTAAAGATCCTGAAGTAATTTCTATAAGAATGACACTTTATAGAGTAGAAAAAAATTCTAATATAGTTCAGGCCTTAATTGATGCTGCAAGTGATGGAAAGCAAGTAACTGTGATGGTGGAATTAAAAGCACGTTTTGATGAAGAAAACAATCTTCATTGGGCAAAAGCTTTAGAAAATGCTGGAGCTCATGTAATTTATGGAATTACAGGTTTTAAAGTTCACGCTAAAGTTTCTCAAGTTATACGCAAACAAGGAGATAAACTTAAATTTTACATGCATTTAAGTACAGGAAACTACAATGCAAGCAGTGCTAAAATCTATACTGATATGAGTTATTTTACAAGCAAAGCAGAATTTGCAAGAGATACGACAAGTTTTTTTCACATCTTATCGGGCTTTAGTAAAAATCGTCGCCTTCAAACCCTCTCAATGAGTCCAAATCAAATTAAAGAAAAAATTTTAGAAATGATAGCTTTAGAAGCAAATAAAGGCGATGAAGGGACAATCATTGCAAAAATGAATTCTCTTGTAGATAGCGATATCATCAAAGCTCTTTATGAAGCAAGTATAAAAGGGGTTCAAATTGATCTTATCATACGTGGAATTTGCTGTTTAAAACCTAATGAAGAATATAGTAAAAACATACGCGTTAGAAGCATCATAGGAAAATACTTAGAACATGCTAGAGTGTTTTATTTTAAACATAGTGAGCCAAATTATTTTATATCGAGTGCAGATTGGATGCCAAGAAATTTAGAGCGTCGCTTAGAACTTATGACTCCTATATATGATGAAAGAAGCAAAGCTAAATTAGCTCAATTTTTACGCTTGCAACTTAGTGATAATGTTTTAGCTTATGAGCTTAAAAACAATGGAGAATATGAAAAAATTCCTTCTTCTAAAAAAACTATAGATTCTCAACAGACCTTAGAAGAATATGTGAGTAAAATTTATAAAACACTTAAAAAAGATACAGATCAAAGTCGTGCAACGCACTTAGCTTCTAAACTTTTCAAAGAAAACTAAAAGTTTTTAGGGTTTATACTCTAAAGACTTATTTACTTGTTTGTTATAAAAAGGGCTTTAAGATAAAGCCTAGGTTAAAACTTTGAAATTCTTGTGTTTTAACAAGAATTTCGTTGCAAAGAATTCTCAAAAAGTTTGTGTTTAAAATTTATACTTAAGCCCAACCTGTCCGCTTAAATAA